>NZ_CP109427.1:2443708-3665562 GCF_036250695.1 Streptomyces sp. NBC_01497
ACCTGAACCCGCCGTCGCGCTCCGGGGTCACGAGGGTGTCCGCGGTCTCGGCGCTCATGGAAAACAGCTCCCTGGAACCGGCATTGCCTTGACGGAATGCCATGAGATGAAGGGGGTGGCGGACGGGGCGCGCGGCCTGCGCGGGACGGATGTCCCACGTTCCGCTCGCCCCGTCCGTCGGCGGGTGCCTAGTAGCACCCCTTGTCACCCGCGGCCAGGGCCATGTGCAGCCCGCTCAGGTTGAACGTGCCGGCCGTGGTGGCCCAGGCCCGCTGCTGCACACCCGTCAGGACCGCGCGGTCCGCGTCCTGGGCGAACGAGCCGGCGTCGACCTTGTCCTTGTCGCCCGGCGCGATGCCCGCGTGCGAACCGTCACTCGTCGACCCGGCCGACTGGCCGATGTTGATGTTGGTGAAGGTCGCGTTGGTGCTGTCCAGGTCGTCCAGGTCGATGTACAGGTTGGTCGCCTGGACATCCGTGCCCTTGTCACCGGCGGTCAGCGTCATGGTGACGTCGCCGAACCCCGGGATCGGTGCGACCACCGACTGGCAGAGGTCCGTGATGGACGCCGACTTGAACCCGTTGACCGCGACGGGGTGGGCGGCCTTCTTGCCGTCCTTGCCCTCGACGCCGTAGTCGACCGCGGCGTACTGGGTGAAGCCCGTACCGTCGAGCTTCTCGGCCTTGACCTTGAAGTCCTGCCCCGAGACGCTGAAGGACGCGGCGAGCGCCCCCTGCGACAGGGCGACACCGATCGCGGCCGTAGCGGCCACGCTCGGCACCAAGACCACCGCGAAGCGCTTCCATCTGGTCCCACCACGTACTGGGGACTCCATGTATTTCCTCCTTCTCGGACGTACATCACCATGCGGACGTGGGGACCGTCATGGGATGGGGAGAAGTGCTACGTCCTCGGAAGGAGAGCGCCCGCCGTGCCGTGCGCGAGCCGCGCCCGGTCCACCGGTCGATCACCCCCGAGCGACAACCACCGGCCGCGCTGTCGCACGGCCTTCGGACAGGCCCCGCCGGTTGGGCGGGTTCCCCCCTGTCCGGGGGAATCGGCGTCCACGGGCCCGCCGACCCGCTCGGTGGGGACCCAAAGACCTAGGGGACACGACTGGTTCGCCGTGCCGGTGCGTTTTCGGACCGAGCGTCGACGATGCTGGTCCATTCGGGGCGACGGCACAAGGGGTCTCGTTACCAGCCAGTAACGGACGGATAACCGCACGGCGACCGAGCGGCATCATCCGGCCACACTCGGTGTCAATACCCACCGGTACGACTGGCGGGAATCATGGTCAAAAAGGGACAGACAGGAAAGCTCGGTTTACTGCGAGTAACAGCGGCTGTATAGGTCAAGTCTTGATAAAGATCAGCCACCGTCGTCGCCTTGTCGCCAAATCCGCACCAGCAAAGCGGAGGCGGACCCTCCGGCGGCACCAAATCGGCACATCCGCCTCACGAGTCCGCCAAGTACGCTCTCGTCACATGCGTCACGGGCGCCGCAGTCGTAAACCGCCTGTGTCCTGACCCCACGGTCAGGACACCGGGAGAACCGGCAGCGGATCAGAACAGCACCCGCGCGAGTGCGGTGCGCGCGGCGCTCACCCGCGGGTCGTCCGCCCCGATGACCTCGAAGAGTTCGAGCAGTCGCAGCCGCGCCTTCTCCCGGTCGTCACCCACCGATCCCCGCACCGTCTCGACGAGGCGCGCGAACGCGTCCTCCACGTGCCCCCCGGCCAGGTCCAGGTCGGCGACGGCCAGTTGCGCGTCGACGTCCCCGGGCTTGCCGGCCGCGTCCTGCCGCACCTGCTGGGGGTCCAGCGCGCCCACCCGGTTCAGCAGTTCCGCCTGCGCGAGGCCGAGCTTGGCCTCGGTGTTGGCCGGGTCGTCGGACAGCACGTTGCGGTACGCCTGGACGGCTCCCGCGAAGTCGCCCGCGTCGAGCGCACCGACGGCCGCCTCCAGGAGCGCGTCGTACGGGCCGGGGGGTGCCACGGGCACCTCGTCCGGCTCCGGCTCGGCGGCGTCGGCGTCCACCGGGATCCCGGTGAGCCCGAAGCGCTCCTCACCGACCTGGATGAGCTGGTCGAGCGTCTGCCGGATCTGCTCCTCGGGGGCGGCCCCCTGGAACAGCGGCAGCGCCTGGCCGGCGACCACCGCGAAGACGGCGGGGATCCCCTGGATGCCGAACTGCTGCATCAGCATCTGGTTGGCGTCGACGTCGATCTTGGCCAGAACGAACCGGCCGTTGTACTCACGCGTCAGGCGTTCGAGGAGGGGGCTGAGCTGCTTGCACGGCTCGCACCACTCGGCCCAGAAGTCGATGACGACGGGCACCTCGGCGGAGCGCTGGAGGACGTCCCGCTCGAAGCCCGCCTCGTCGACGTCGATCACGAGGGCGGACGGGGAGACGGCAGGGGTGCCGCCGTTGCGGGCGGCCTCGGCGCGGGCCTGCTCCGCCTTGGTCTTGGCCTCGCCGGCCGCCTTCACCGCGGCGAGGTCGACGACGCCGCTCATGGACATGTTCCTAGGCTGCATGAGTACATCCTCCCCCTTCCGCACCCGGCTGCGAAACTTCCCGGGTTCCGCCCCGGGCCGCGGGCGGGACGCCCCCACGGCGCCCCGCCCGCCCTGCTGTGGCGCCTGGTCCCCACCGGGCGCCGGATGGCTGTCACTCAGGTCCTCGGAAGGGCCTTTCGCTACGACTCGTAGCGTAACTGTCCCGGAGGGGCCGCGGGGCGGATCATCACATGACCTGGCTCACAACGACCGGCCGGTAGGGTCGGCCCATGTCTACCCGTACCGGCCCCGAAGGTATGCACCAGGGACGCACCGGCCGCCCCCGCAGCCCCGGGGCCGACGCGGCCATCCTGGCGGCGACCCGGCAGGCACTCGTCGAGGTCGGCTGGTCGAAGCTGACGATGGGGGACGTCGCGACCCGCGCGGGCGTGGCCAAGACGACGCTCTACCGGCGCTGGCCCGGCCGCAACGAGCTGGTCGTGGACGCGGTCGCCGTCCTCTTCGACGAACTCGAACTCCCGGACCTCGGCACCCTGTCGGCGGACGTCGAGTCCGTCGTCCGGCAGTTCGGCGCACTGCTCGACCGGCCCGAGGCGAAGACCGCGCTGATGGCCGTCGTCGCCGAGGCCACCCGTGACGCGGCACTGCGGCAGCGGATCCGCACGGCGATCGTGGACCGGCAAAAGCGCCTCGTGGTGGCAGGCCGGCGGCGCGCCGAGGAGCGCGGGGAGCTCCCGCCCCCGCCCGACACCGAGACGGCGGCGCGGGACACCGACCTGATCTTCGACGTCGTGGCGGGCGCGGTGGTGCACCGCACCCTGGTCAGCGCGGAGCCGGTGGACGCCGACTGGGCGCACCGCCTCGCCCAGCTGGTCCTCGCGGGTCTCACGGCCCAGCGGACCCCCGGCCACGGGGTGTGACGCCACCGGCGCCACCCCTCGCCGGGCGCGGCACCCGCCGCACAGGAGGCCCGGCGCCGCGTTGCCGGGCGCCCGCGGGTGCGGCGGCCCCGGAGCCCGGCGCGGCGCACGCACGACGGCGGGGCCGCTCCCTGCCGGGAAACGGCCCCACGTCGTACTCCACGTCGTACCCGGCCTCCACCACCCGACGTCTCGCGGCGGCGGTGGGCGGTCCTCAGAAGCCCGGCGGCTCCGTGTACGTGCCCCACTCGTCGCGCAGGACACCGCAGATCTCGCCGAGGGTGGCCTCCGCGCGCACCGCCTCCAGCATCGACGGGATCATGTTCGAGCCGTCGCGGGCGGCGGACAGCATGGCGCCGAGGGCGGCGGTGACCTCGCCGTCGTCCCGCGCGGCCTTGCGCTCGGCCAGCGCACTGACCTGGTCCCGCTCGACCTCGTGGCTGACCCGCAGGATCTCCAGATCGCCGGTCACCGAGCCGTGGTGGACGTTGACGCCGACGACCCGCTTGTCGCCCTTCTCCAGCGCGCGCTGGTACTGGAAGGCCGATTCGGCGATCTCGCCGGTGAACCAGCCGTCCTCGATGCCGCGCAGGATGCCGGAGGTGATGGGCCCCACGGGGTGCTGCCCGTCCGGGTGGGCGCGCCGCCCGCGCTCGGTGATCTGCTCGAAGATCTTCTCGGCGTCCGCCTCGATCCGGTCGGTCAGCTGTTCCACGAACCAGGAGCCGCCCAGCGGGTCGGCGACGTTCGCCACCCCGGTCTCCTCCATCAGCACCTGCTGCGTGCGCAGCGCGATCTCCGCGGCCTGCTCGCTGGGCAGTGCCAGGGTCTCGTCGAGGGCGTTGGTGTGCAGCGAGTTGGTGCCGCCGAGTACGGCCGCGAGCGCCTCGACCGCGGTGCGGACGACGTTGTTGTACGGCTGCTGCGCGGTGAGCGAGACGCCCGCGGTCTGGGTGTGGAACCGCAGCCACTGCGCCTTGTCGGTCTTCGCCCCGTAGACGTCCCGCAGCCAGCGGGCCCAGATGCGGCGGGCCGCGCGGAACTTGGCGATCTCCTCGAAGAAGTCGACGTGCGCGTCGAAGAAGAACGACAGGCCCGGCGCGAAGACGTCCACGTCGAGGCCGCGGGCGACGCCCAGTTCCACGTAACCGAACCCGTCGGCGAGCGTGTAGGCGAGCTCCTGCGCGGCCGTCGCCCCCGCCTCGCGGATGTGGTATCCGGAGACCGACAGCGGCTTGTACGCGGGGATCGCGCTCGCGCAGTGCTCCATCAGGTCCCCGATGAGGCGCAGGTGCGGCTCCGGCTGGAAGAGCCACTCCTTCTGGGCGATGTACTCCTTGAAGATGTCCGTCTGGAGCGTCCCGTTCAGTACGCCCGGGTCGACGCCCTGGCGCTCCGCCGCGACGAGGTACATGCAGAACACGGGGACGGCCGGGCCGCTGATCGTCATCGACGTCGTCACGTCGCCGAGCGGGATGCCGTCGAACAGGACCTCCATGTCGGCGGCCGAGTCGATCGCGACGCCGCAGTGGCCGACCTCGCCGAGCGAGCGGTCGTCGTCCGAGTCGCGGCCCATCAGGGTCGGCATGTCGAAGGCCACCGAGAGGCCGCCGCCGCCGTTGGCGAGGATGGTCTTGTACCGCTCGTTGGTCTGGCGCGCGTTGCCGAAGCCGGCGAACTGGCGGATGGTCCAGGTACGGCCCCGGTAGCCGGTCGGGTACAGGCCCCGGGTAAAGGGGTACTCACCGGGCCAGCCGATGCGCTCGAAGCCGTCGTAGGTGTCGCCGGGCCGGGGCCCGTACACCGGCTCCACGTCGTCACCGGAGAGTGTGGAGAAGTCCGCTTCACGCTTGCGGGCCTTGTCGTACCGGGCCTGCCAGCGGCTGCGGCCCTCGTCGATCGCGTCAGCGTCCATACCCTTGAATTTACTAGGACGTCCAAGTAAATGTCGATGGAGAACCGCTACGGATGGGACACGAACCCGCCCGGGCGGCCTGGCACCGGGGCGGACGGCGGCCCGGCAGGACCGGTCCGGGGCGGCCCGGCACGGCGTACGCGCGGTCCGGGAGCGCGCGTACGCGCGCCCGGACCGGGGGTGCGGCCGGACGCCGCCGTCAGACCTTCGCGGTGACAGGGACGGGCGTGACGACCTTGGCCTGGAGCTCACGGGAGACCCGGCGCTCGACGAAGAAGGCGGCCGTGGGGATCGTCCCGGCTAGCAGCACCCAGAGCTGGCGCATGACCGGGTACTTGGCCTTGGAACCCAGATCGAACGCGAAGACCAGGTAGACGATGTAGAGCCAGCCGTGTGCGATACCCACGATCTCCACGAAGCTCGCCGCTCCGTTGATGTCGAGCACGTACTTGGCGATGACACCGAGGGTGAGCAGGATGAGCAGTACGCCGGTGACGTACGCCATCACCCGGTAACGGGTCAGCACGCTTCGTTTCATGCCGGAGAGCGTAGTGGCACCAACCGGGCGATCTTCGCGCGGGTCACCCCTCGCCGGGCCCCTCTCACCACTCCTCGCCGCCGCGCCCCGGCGGCCTGCGCTCCTCGAAGTCCTCGGCCGCCAGCCTCAGCGGGCGCAGCATCGCGAAGATCTCGGCGCACTCCTCCGCGTCGTACACGCCGAGCCCGAAGTCCATGGCCATCAGGTCGCGGGTGGCGGCCTCCACCACCTCGCGCCCCTGGTCGGTGATGGACGCGAGGGTGCCCCGGCCGTCGTTGGGGTTCGGGCGTTTGTCGACGAAGCCCGCGCGCACCAGCCGGTCCACGGTGTTGGTCACCGAGGTGGGGTGGACCATCAGGCGCTCACCGATCTTGGACATCGGCAGCTCGCCCGCCTTGGAGAAGGTGAGCAGGACCAGCGCCTCGTAGCGCGCGAACGTCAGCCCGTGGGGTCTGACCACCGAATCGACCTCGGACAGGAGGATCTGCTGCGCCCGCATGATGGAGGTGATGGCGACCATGGAGGGGACGGGCCCCCAGCGCTGCTGCCACAGATCGTCCGCGCGGGCGATGGGGTCGAAGGGGAGACTCAACGGCTTCGGCACAACCCCGACCCTACCGAGCGATGATATGCCCAGCCCCGGCCGGTCTTCCCGGGCCGCTCCCCCGCCGTCCGCGGGGCCGCTCCCCCGCCGTCCGCGGGGCCGCGCGCCCGCCGTCCGCGGGGCCGCGCGCCCGCCCGCGCCGGGCACCGCTCACCGCCTCGTACGGGCGCCGCGCGGGCCCACGCCGGACGGGCGGGGCCGGGAGCCGCTCAGGCCGTGGCGCCACCCTCGCGCAGGTGCCGCTCGACGGTCTCCACCTTGGCGCTCAGGCCGTCCGTGACGCCCTGGCGGATGTCGGCCTTGAGGACGAGGGAGACGCGCGAGGACCGTGCCTCGACGGCGGCGACCGCCCGCTTGACCACGTCCATCACCTCGTCCCACTCCCCCTCGATCGAGGTGAACATGGCATCCGTACGGTTCGGCAGGCCGGACTCGCGGACCACGCGGACCGCGTCGGCGACGTACTCCCCGACGTCCTCGCCGACACCGAGCGGCGAGACGGAGAAGGCGACGATCATGCGTTCACCGTGCCCTCGCGACGGGCCCTGGCGGCGATGACCATGTCCTCGGAGGCGCGCTTGAGCTTGCGCTCCGCGAAGAAACCGCCGGTGGGCAGGACGGAGAGGATGAAGTAGAACGCGGCCGTGGGCAGCTGCCAGCGCGCGCACCGCCAGGCGTCCAGCCAGAACAGCACGTAGAGGATGAACAGGATCCCGTGGATCATCCCCATGGCGGGCACGGCGTTGAAGTCCGTGGTGCGCTTGAGCACCGAGCAGACGAGCAACAGCAGGAAGGACACCGCCTCGGGCGCGGAGACGAGGCGTAGTCGGTGGAGTGCGGATCCGGCTCTGATGTCCACGGGTGCTTCGCTTTCGGTCGGGGTGTCGTTTGTGAACGCGCGCACAAACCGGGTCCATTGTGGCAGCCGTGGTCATGCGGTCCGTGTCAGGGGCGCCCCGCGGGCCCTGCCGGGGCGGTCCGCGCCGGGCCGGACCGGAGAGGTGCTGTTCGCGGGGGCGCCGGGCCCGATACCTTCGTTCCGTGGCTCAGTTCCGACTCCAGGGAAGCAAGATGCTCGCGGTCGACATGGCCGGCGACGCGGTGAAGGCGAAGAACGGTTCGATGGTCGCCTACGACGGCCAGATGTCCTTCAAGAAGATGTCCGGCGGCGGTGAGGGCCTGCGCGGGATGGTCACGCGCAGAATCACCGGCGAGGCGATGACGGTGATGGAGGTGCGCGGTCAGGGCACGTGCTTCTTCGCGGACCGGGCGAGTGAGATCAACCTCGTCACGCTCCACGGCGACAAGCTCTACGTGGAGGCGTCCAACCTGCTGTGCACCGACGCGGGCCTGCGCACCGGCACCTCGTTCACCGGGCTGCGCGGCGCGGCCGGCGGCAACGGCCTGTTCACGACGACGGTCGAGGGCACGGGCCAGGCGGCGATCATGTCGGACGGGCCGGCCGTGGTGCTGCGGGTCAGCCCCCAGTACCCGCTGTCCGTCGACCCCGGCGCGTACATCGCCCACCAGGGCGCCCTGCGGCAGAACTTCCAGTCCGGGGTCTCGTTCCGCACCTTCATGGGCGAGGGCTCGGGCGAGTCGTTCCAGATCAGGTTCGAGGGCGAAGGACTCGTCTACGTACAGCCCAGTGAACGGAACACGATCGGGGGTGACATCTAGGCCATGCCGTTCCGAGAGATCAACGACAAGCTGGTGGAGGCGACACTCCGCCCGGGGCAGCGGATGTTCAGTCAGCGCGGCGCGATGGTCGCCTACCGCGGGGACGTCAGCTTCACGCCGAACATCGGGGGTGGTCAGGGCGGGGTGATGTCCATGATCGGCCGCCGCGTCGCGAACGAGGCGACACCGCTGATGACGGTCGAGGGCGACGGCACCGTGCTGTTCGGCCACGGGGGGCACCACATCCAGGTGATCAACCTGAGCGGGGACACGCTGTACGTGGAGGCCGACCGGCTGCTCGCCTTCGACGGCGCCCTGGAACAGGGCACGATGTTCATGGGCTCGCAGGGCGGGGTGATGGGCATGGTGCGCGGACAGGTCAGCGGCCAGGGCCTGTTCACCACCACCCTCAGGGGCCACGGCGCGGTCGCGGTCATGGCGCACGGCGGGGTGGTCGAACTGCCGATCACGCCGGGCCGCACGGTGCACGTCGACCCGCAGGCGTACGTGGCGCACCACGGCGACGTACGCAACAAGCTGTCGGCCGCCCTCGGCTGGCGCGAGATGGTGGGCCGCGGCTCGGGCGAGGCGTTCCAGCTGGAGCTGAGCGGCAACGGTGCGGTGTTCGTCCAGGCGTCGGAGGAGAAGCTGTGACCGGGCCCGTGGTCCTCGACCCCTTGACGCTGCCGAGCGACGACAACGTCAACAAGTACATGTTCTGCGTCGAACTGCGCGGCGACCAGTGGCTCCTGCAGAAGGGGAAGATGGTCGCCTACTACGGCCAGATCTCCTTCGACGGCGTCGGCCACGGCCGCTTCGAGGGCCTGCTGCGCACGAGCTTCCACTCGCCGCTGCACGTGGCGGACTGGGTGGTGGCGCAGGGCAGCGGCAAGATGCTCCTCGCCGACCGGGCCTTCGATGTGAACTCGTACGACCTGGAGGAAGGGAACCTGACCATCCGGTCGGGCAATCTGCTGGCCTACCAGCCCTCGCTCGCGTTGAAGCAGTCGATCGTGCCGGGGTTCCTGACGCTCATCGGCACGGGCAAGTTCGTGGCGGTGTCGAACGGTCCCGTGGTGTTCATGGAGCCGCCGCTGCGGGTGGACCCGCAGGCGCTGGTCGGCTGGGCCGACTGCCCCTCCCCCTGCCACCACTACGACTTCGGCTACATGCGGGGGATCCTCGGGGGTGTCCGGGCCATGACAGGCATCGGGGGCGCGTCCGGCGAGGAGCATCAGTTCGAGTTCGTCGGGGCAGGTACTGTACTGGTCCAGTCCACCGAGGTCCTGATGGCGGAGCGGCCGACGGGCACCGTGCCCGGCGAGGCGGGGATTCCCGGCGGCGGCCAGCAGGGCGGCGGTCCTGCGGGCGGGGCGGCGGGGCTGCCCCGGCTCGGCGGACAGCTCGGTGACCTGCAACGACGCTTCGGCCTCTGACGGCGCTCGCGGGACGGGGCGGCGTGCGGGGCGGACGCGGCGGCCATCCTTCGTACAAAATTCAACTTCTTAGGTAGAATGTCGCCATGGAGACCGAGACACAGACCGCCCCCCAGGAGACCGACGGCCCCTGGCTGACCGAGGCGGAACAGTGCGCCTGGCGTACACACCTGGATGTCAACCGGTTGCTGACGTACCAGATGGAGAAGGACCTCCAGCCGTTCGGCCTGACCATGAACGACTACGAGATCCTGGTGAACCTCTCCGAGGCGGAGGAGCGAAGACTGCGCATGACCGATCTGGCCGCGGCCACGCTCCAGTCCAAGAGCCGCCTCTCCCACCAGGTCACCCGGATGGAGAGCGCGGGCCTCGTCAAGCGGGAGCACTGCGAGTCCGACCGGCGCGGACTGTTCGCGGTCCTCACGGACCAGGGGATGGAGACCATGCGCAAGGTCGCCCCGCACCATGTCGCGTCCGTGCGCAGGCACTTCATCGACATGCTGGCACCGGAGCAGCTGACGCAGCTGCGGGCCTCGCTCACGCCCGTCGCCGACCAGCTGCGCAAGCGGCGCGGCAAGAACTGAGCGGCGGCCCGCCCCCGCCCGTGCCGCACGGCACCGGAGCGGGAGGCGAAGTGCCCTCCCCCCGGCGGGTCCTGGTCGTCGGCAGCACCGGTGCGGGCAAGTCGACCATGGCCCGGGCTCTGTCCCAGGCACTGGGACTGCCGTATCACGAGATGGACGCGCTGTATTTCGGCGGTCCCGGCTGGCGGGTGAACGAGAACTTCGCCGAGGACGTCGCGCGGATCGCGGGCGGCACCGGCTGGATCATCGACTCGATCGGCTACCCGGCGGTCAGGGACGTGCTGTGGGACAAGGCCGACACGATCGTCTGGCTGGACTACCCGCGCCGCGTGATCATGCCGAGGGTGCTGCGCCGCTCCCTGCGCAGGTCACTGCTGCGGGAACGGATCTTCGGCGGGAACCGGGAGGCCTGGGCCGACTGGCTGACGCGTGACCACCCCGCCTGGTCCGCGTGGAGGGGCCACGCGGAGCGCCGCGCGGAGATCACCCGCCGCACCCGCGCGGAGCATTTCGCACCCCTGCGAGTGGTGCGCCTGAGCGCTCCCGCCCACGCGGCGGCTTGGCTGCGCGCGCCGCACTGAAGCCCTGCCGCCCATGAGGCGCTGAAACCCGCTGCCCCGACGACGGGGCGCCCGTCCGCGCACCCGCTCGTGGGCGCCGCCTCTTCGGGGGCTACCGGCCGGGGGTGCCCGTGACGCCCGCGACCAGCTCGTCCGCCGCCGTGTACGGGTCCAGCTCACCGGCGGCCACCCGGCCCGCCAGGGCCTCCAGACGCGTGTCACCCCGCAGGTCCGCGATGCGCTCGCGCAGCGACGTGACGGCGATGGTCTCCACCTCGTGCGCGGCCCGCCGGGTCCGGCGCGCGGACAGCGCCCCGTGCTCCTCCATCCAGGCGCGGTGCTTCTCCAGCGCCTCGACGACCTCGTCGATCCCCTCCCCGCGCGCGGCGACCGTCTTGACGATCGGGGGCCGCCAGTCACCCGCCGCACGGGACTCACCGAGGCCGAGCATGTGGTTCAGCTCGCGGGCCGTCGCGTCGGCGCCGTCCCGGTCGGCCTTGTTGACCACGTACACGTCCCCGATCTCCAGGATCCCGGCCTTGGCCGCCTGGATCCCGTCGCCCATGCCGGGTGCCAGCAGCACCACCGAGGTGTCGGCCTGCGAGGCGATCTCGACCTCGGACTGGCCGACCCCGACCGTCTCGACCAGGATCACCTCGCACCCGGCCGCGTCCAGCACCCGGATCGCCTGCGGCGCGGCCCAGGCGAGCCCCCCGAGATGCCCGCGTGTGGCCATCGAGCGGATGTAGACACCCGGGTCCGACGCGTGCTCCGACATGCGGACGCGGTCGCCGAGCAGGGCGCCGCCGGAGAACGGCGACGACGGGTCGACCGCCAGCACCCCGACCCGCCGGCCCGCCTTGCGGTACGCCGTGACGAGCGCGGACGTCGACGTGGACTTGCCGACGCCGGGCGAGCCCGTCAGCCCCACCACGTACGCGCGGCCGGTCAGCGGTGCGAGCGCCGCCATCACCTCACGCAACTGCGGTGACGCCCCTTCGACCAGGGAGATCAGCCGCGCCACGGCGCGTGGCCTGCCCGCCCGCGCCTGCTCCACGAGCTCGGAGACGTCCATCACAGCCCTGATCCTCCCGTGCACCGGCCGGTCCTCGGCACCGGCCGATGGCCGCTGCCCGCTCCGGCTGCTTCGCCGTCCGCCTGCTTGCTTGTCGGTCCTTGCCACCGGCCGCTCACCGGCCGCCGCCCACCGGGCCCCCGGGGGCCCGAGCGGCCGCTGTCCACTGCCCCGGGCTCCCGACTGCGGCCGACCGTGACGCTACTTGGCCACGCGCACGATCAACGCGTCGCCCTGCCCGCCGCCACCGCACAGCGCCGCCGCGCCCACCCCGCCGCCGCGCCGCTTGAGCTCCAGCGCGAGGTGGAGCACGAGGCGCGCGCCCGACATCCCGATCGGGTGGCCGAGGGCGATTGCGCCGCCGTTGACGTTCACCAGGTCGGGGGACACGCCCAGGTCCTTCATGGACTGCACGGCGACCGCGGCGAACGCCTCGTTGATCTCGATGAGATCGAGGTCGCCGACGGTCAGCCCCTCCTTGGCGAGGGCCTGCTCGATCGCGTGGGACGGCTGGGACTGCAGCGAGTTGTCGGGGCCCGCGACATTGCCGTGGGCGCCGATCTCCGCCAGCCAGTCGAGCCCGAGCTCCTCGGCCTTGGCCTTGCTCATGACGACGACGGCCGCCGCGCCGTCGGAGATCTGCGAGGCCGTGCCCGCCGTGATGGTGCCGTCCGGGGAGAACGCCGGGCGCAGCTTGGCGAGGCCCTCGGCGGTGGTGTCCGGGCGGATGCCCTCGTCCGCGGCGAACAGGATCGGCTCGCCCCTGCGCTGCGGGACCTCCACCGGCACGATCTCCGCCTCGAACACGCCGTTCTTCTGCGCGGCCGCCGCCCGCTGGTGCGAGCGCGCGCCGAACTCGTCCTGCGGGGCCCGCTCGATGCCCAGGCGGGTGTTGTGCTTCTCCGTCGAGGCGCCCATGGCGATGTCCTCGTACGCGTCGGTGAGGCCGTCGTGCGCCATGGAGTCGAGGACTTCGAGCGATCCGTACTTGTAGCCCTCGCGGGACTTCGGCAGCAGGTGCGGCGCGTTCGTCATGGACTCCTGGCCGCCCGCGACGACGATGTCGAACTCACCGGCGCGAATCAGCTGGTCGGCCAGGGCGATCGCGTCGAGGCCGGAGAGGCAGACCTTGTTGATCGTCAGGGCCGGGACCGTCATCGGGATGCCGGCCTTGACCGCCGCCTGCCGGGCGGGCAGCTGGCCCGCGCCCGCCTGGAGCACCTGCCCCATGATCACGTACTCCACCTGCCCGGCGCCGACGCCGGCCCGCTCCAGCGCGGCCTTGATGGCGAAGCCCCCGAGGTCGGCGCCGGAGAACGACTTGAGCGAGCCGAGGAGGCGGCCCATGGGCGTGCGCGCGCCCGCGAGGATCACTGACGTGGTGGTGTGCGAACCGGACATGAGCGGGGACCCCTTTGCATGCGACGGTGCGTGCGGCGTGCCGGACGCGGTGCGGCCGGCCGCATCGGTCTCGGCAGGTGAACGCCGTGAACGACGGTTAACTTCCAATGTACCGGCGGGTAGGGACATCGGTCATCGGCCGGTCCGTGTGACGGCGCGCACGTTGCGTGACGGCCCGCTGCGCGCTGGACTGGGTCCCATGCTGACGCGTATCGATCACATCGGAATCGCCTGTCACGACCTTGACACAACTGTCGAGTTCTACCGGTCGACCTACGGGTTCGAGGTCTTCCACGAGGAAGTCAACGAGGAGCAGGGCGTGCGCGAGGCGATGCTGCGCGTCAACGGCACGTCGGACGGCGGCTCCTCCTGCCTCCAACTGCTCGAACCGGTCCGGGAGGACTCGGCCGTCGGCAAGTGGCTGGCCAAGAACGGGGAGGGCGTGCACCACATCGCGTTCGGGACCCCCGACGTCGACGGCGACTCCGAGGCCATCAGGGACAAGGGCGTCCGCGTCCTGTACGACGAGCCGAGGACGGGCACGATGGGGTCACGTATCACCTTTCTTCACCCGAAGGACTGCCACGGAGTCCTCACAGAACTGGTCACCTCCCTCCCGCAGGACTGACCCCGGGCATCCCGGGCCCGGTAGAGTGGGCCGCTCCGGGCCGGGGCCGGGCCGGGGCGGCGCCCCCACTGATGATCTGACACCATTCCCCCGGGGGGCCGTTCACCTTGAACGGTGCTCGCTCAGCAGAGTTGCGACCAGGGGACGGATGGGACCGCGCAGTGCGGGGCTACGAACGCCAGGAGAGCCACCGGGCTGACGACCAGCTCTCGCGGATCGAAGCCGAGATGGACCGGCTGCGGACCGCGCGGGAGAAGGCCGTCCAGCACGCCGAGGACCTCGGTTACCAGGTCGAGGTGTTGCGCGCGAAGCTCCACGAAGCGCGCCGCAACCTCGCCATGAGGCCCTCCTCCTATGACGGTGGCGATCTGGGCTACCAGGCGGAACAGATGCTCCGCAACGCCCAGATCCAGGCCGACCAGCTGCGCTCGGACGCCGAGCGCGAGCTGCGGGACGCGCGCGCCCAGACGCAGCGCATCCTCCAGGAGCACGCCGAGCACCAGGCGCGCCTGCAGGCGGAACTGCACGCCGAGGCCGTTCAGCGCCGCCAGCGCCTCGACCAGGAGCTCGCGGAGCGCCGGCAGACCGTCGAGTCCCACGTCAACGAGAACGTCGCGTGGGCCGAGCAGCTGCGTGCCCGTACGGAGTCGCAGGCCCGCCGCCTGATGGAGGAGTCCCGCAGCGAGGCGGAGCGCTCCCTGTCCGCCGCGCGCGCCGAGGCCGCCCGGGTCGCGGACGAGGCCCGCCAGCGCCTTACCGCCGACGCGGAGTCGGCGCGCGCCGAGGCCGAGGCGCTGCTGCTGCGCGCCCGCAGGGACGCGGAGCGCCTGCTGAACGCGGCGTCCAACCAGGCCCAGGAGGCCACGAGCCACGCGGAAGCGCTGCGCACGAGCACCGCCGCGGAATCCGACCAGGCACGCCAGCAGGCCGCGGAGCTCGGGCGCACCGCCGAGCAGCGGATGCAGGCGGCCGAGGAGCGGATGCGGGAGGCCCGCACCGAGGCCGACAAGATCGTCTCGGAGTCCAAGGAGGCCGCGGTCAAGCGGCTCGCGGGCGCCGAGTCGCAGAACGAACAGCGCACCCGCACCGCGAAGGCGGAGATCGCCCGGCTCGTCGGCGAGGCCACCGAGGAGGCCGAGGCCGCGAAGGCGGAGGCCGAGCAGGTCCTCGCGGACGCGCGCGCCGAGGCGGACAAGCTCGTCGCGGAGGCCGCCGACAAGGCGCGGTCCGCCGCGGCCGAGGACACGGCCGCCCAGCTCGCGAAGGCCGCCAGGACCGCGGACGAGGTGCTCACGAAGGCGTCGGACGACGCCCAGGGCACCCGGCGCAAGGCGGTCGAGGAGGCTGAGCGCGTCCGCCGCGAGGCGGAGGCCGAGGCGGACCGGCTGCGCGCGGAGGCCGCGGAACAGGCCGACCAGCTCAAGGGCGCCGCGAAGGACGACACCAAGGAGTACCGCGCCAAGACCGTCGAACTCCAGGAGGAGGCACGACGGCTGCGCGGCGAGGCCGAGCAGCTGCGTTCCGAGGCGGTCGCCGAGGGCGAGCAGATCCGGGGCGAGGCCCGCAGGGAGGCCGTCCAGCAGATCGAGGAGGCCGCCAAGTCGGCCGAGGAGCTGCTGACGAAGGCCCGCGCGGACGCCGACGAGCTGCGCTCCGGCGCCACCGCCGAGAGCGAGCGGGTGCGCACCGAGGCCATCGAACGCGCCACATCGCTGCGCCGGCAGGCCGAGGAGACCCTGGAGCGCACCCGTACCGAGGCCGAACGGCTGCTCGCCGAGGGCGAGGAGCAGGCCGAAGCGACACGGAGCGCCGCCGAGGAGGCCGCAGGCCGGCTGCGTGACGAGACCGAACGCGCCGTCGAGACGCGCAAGTCGGAGGCGGCCGCCGAGCTGACGAGGCTCCAGAGCGAGGCCGAACAGCGCCTGGAGTCCGCCGAGTCGGCGCTGACCGAGGCGCGGGCGGAGAGCGGGCGGCTGCGTCGCGAGGCCGCCGAGGAGACGGAGCGGCTGCGCGCGGAGAACGCGGAGCGCATCAAGTCGCTGCGGGAGCAGGCCGAGCAGGAGGCCGGGCGGCTGCGCGACGAGGCGGCGGGGGACGCGTCGGCCTACCGCGCCGAGGCGGAGAACGCGGCCGTCCGCATGCGTACCGAGGCCGTGACGGAGGCCGAGCGGCTCAAGACCGAGGCGCAGGAGAGCGCGGACCGCATCAGGCGCGAGGCCGCGGCCGCCGCCGAACGGGTGGGCACCGAGGCCGCGGAGGCGCTGTCCGCCGCGCAGGAGGAGGCCCTCAGGCGGCGCCGCGAGGCCGAGGAGCTGCTGGAGTCGGCGCGCTCCGAGGCCGACCAGGAGCGCGAGCTCGCCCGGGAGCAGAGCGAGGAGTTGCTCGCCGCCGCCCGCAAGCGGGTGGAGGACGCGCAGGCGGAGGCGCAGCGACTGGCCGAGGAGGCCGACCGCGGCGCGAGCGAGACCGTCTCGGCGGCCGAGCAGACCGCCCGGGAGGTCCGCGAGTCGGTCGCGGGCCTGCACGACCAGGCGGAGCAGGAGATCGCCGGGCTGCGTTCGGCGGCCGAGCACGCGGCGGAGCGCACGCGCGCCGAGGCGCAGGAGGAGTCGGAGCGCGTACGCGCCGACGCCTACGCCGAGCGGGAACGGGCCGGCGAGGACGCGAACCGGATCCGTACCCGGGCCCAGGGCGAGTCCGACGCGGCGCAGGCGCTCGCGGAGCAGACCGTCAACGAGGCGGCGGCGGAATCGGACCGGCTGCGCACCGAGGCGACCGTGCACGCCCAGCGGCTGCGGACCGAGGCGTCCGACGCCCGCGCGGCGGCCGAGCAGGACGCGTCGAGGACGCGCGCCGAGGCGCGTGACGACGCGAACCGCATGCGGTCCGAGGCGGCGACGCAGGCTGACCGGCTCGTCACGGAGGCCACCGCCGAGACGGAGCGCATGCGCGCCGGGGCTGCCGAGACGGTCGGCTCCGCACAGCAGGCAGCCGAGCGGATGCGCGCCGAGGCCGAGCAGGTACGCGCCGAGGCCCACGCGGAGGCCGAGCGGCTGCGGAGCGAGGCGCAGCAGGAGGCCGACCGGCTCCTCGACGAGGCGCGCACGAGCGCGGCCAAGCGCCGCTCCGACGCGGCCGAGCAGGCCGACCAGTTGATGAACAAGGCCCAGGAGGAGGCGCTGCGCGTCGCCACCGAGGCCGAGGCCAACGCGGACCTGATGGTCGGCGCCGCCCGCAAGGAGGCCGAGCGGGTCACGGCGGAGGCCACCATCGAGGGCAACACGAGGGTGGAGCGGGCCCGCGCCGACGCGGACGAACTGCTGGTCGGGGCGCGCGGGGACGCCGCGGCGCTGCGGGAGCGCGCCGAGGAGGCGCGTGCCCGGGTCGACGCCGAGATCGAGGAGCTGCACGAGCGGGCGAGGAGAGAAACCTCCGAGCAGCTGAAGACGGTCGGTGAGCGGGTGGATACTCTGATGAAGGCGGCGAGCGAGCAGCGCGCCGAGGCCGACCACAAGGCCAAGGAGCTGCTGGCCGAAGCCAATTCGGAGGCGAGCAAGGTCAGGATCGCCGCGGTGAAGAAGGCCGAGGGTCTGCTCAAGGAAGCCGAGCAGAAGAAGGCCGGACTCGTCCGGGAGGCCGAGCAGCTGCGCGCCGAAGCCGACCGGGACGCCGAGCGGATGGTCTCGGAGGGCAAGCGCGAGCTCGACATCCTGGCGCGCAGACACTCCGACATCCAGGCCGAGATCTCCCGGGTGCAGGACGTGCTGGAAGCGCTGTCGTTCGAGGCCCCGGGCGCCTCCGGCAAGGACGGCCCCGTCAAGGCGGGGGCGTCCGCGGGGACAACGCGTTCGAACGGTAAGCCGTCGGACGGCTAGTCAGGACTGAACCACTCGAAAGGCTGGTCATTCTGCATATCAAAGCTGCATCGACGCGTTGACACGCCGTAAGCACCCCTAGGATTCCCTCTATCACCTCACCGCTCTCTTTCGACAGGAACCCCATGAGCGACACTTCCTCTCCCTTCGGCTTCGAGCTCGTGCGGCGTGGTTACGACCGCGGTCAGGTGGACGACCGCATTACCAAACTCGTCGCCGACCGGGACAGCGCGCTGTCCCGGATCACCGCTCTGGAAAAGCGCATCGAGGAGCTCCACCTCGAAACGCAGAACGCCCAGGCACAGGCCACCGACGCCGAGCCGTCGTACGCCGGTCTCGGCGCCCGGGTCGAGAAGATCCTCCGCCTCGCCGAGGAAGAGGCCAAGGACCTGCGAGAAGAGGCCCGCAGGGCCGCCGAGCAGCACCGCGAGCTCGCCGAGTCGGCGGCTCAGCAGGTGCGCAACGACGCCGAGGCGTTCGCCGCCGAGCGCAAGTCGAAGGCGGAGGACGAGGGCTCCCGTATCGTCGACAAGGCGAAGAGCGACGCCTCCACGCTGCGCAACGACGCCACGAAGGACGCACAGTCCAAGCGTGACGAGGCCGACGCGCTGTTCGAGGAGACCCGCGCCAAGGCCGCCCAGGCGGCCGCGGACTTCGAGACGAACCTCGCCAAGCGCCGCGAGCAGTCGGAGCGCGACCTGGCATCGCGTCAGGCGAAGGCGGAGAAGCGCCTGGCGGAGATCGAGCACCGCGCCGAGCAGCTGCGCCTGGAGGCCGAGAAGCTGCGCACGGACGCGGAGCGCAGGGCGCGCCAGACGGTGGAGACGGCCCAGCGCCAGTCCGAGGACATCGTCGCCGACGCGAACGCGAAGGCCGACCGGATCCGCAGCGACTCCGAGCGCGAGCTGGCGGCCCTCACCAACCGCCGCGACTCCATCAACGCGCAGCTGACCAACGTCCGCGAGATGCTGGCGTCGCTGACGGGTGCCGCGGTCGCCGCCGCCGGTTCCCCGGCCGACGACGAGCCGATCTCCCGCGGGGTGCCGGCGCAGCAGACGCGCTGACGGCCCGGAGAACCGGACGAGTCCGTTCGGTAACGGTTGTGTCAGCCCCCCGCCACTCAGGTGGCGGGGGGCTTTGCGCGCGCCTAGGTTGGGCCACATGATCGAGGTCGAGGGGCTCACCAAACGCTACGGCCGCAAACTGGCGGTCGATCATCTTTCGTTCCAGGTAAGGCCGGGCGTGGTGACCGGTTTTCTGGGGCCCAACGGCGCGGGCAAGTCGACCACCATGCGGATGATGCTGGACCTCGACAACCCGACCAGCGGCTCGGTCCGTATCGACGGCAGGAAGTACCACGAGCTGACCGACCCGCTGAAGCACATCGGGGCGTTGCTCGAAGCGAAGGCGATGCACGGCGGCCGCACCGCGTACAACAACCTGCTGTGTCTCGCGCAGAGCAACCGCATCCCGCGCCGGCGGGTCGACGAGGTCCTCGACATGGTCGGGCTGACGGCGGTCGCCAAGCGCAAGTCGAAGGGCTTCTCGCTCGGCATGGGCCAGCGGCTCGGTATCGCGTCGGCCCTGCTCGGCAACCCCGAGATCCTGATGTTCGACGAACCCGTCAACGGCCTGGACCCGGAGGGCATCCACTGGATCCGCACGCTGATGAAGGCTCTGGCCGCCGAGGGCCGCACGATCTTCGTGTCGAGTCACCTGATGAGTGAGATGGCGCTGACCGCGGACCACCTCATCGTGATCGGTCAGGGCCGGCTGCTGGCGAACACGTCGATGGCCGACTTCATCCACCAGAACTCGCGCAGTTTCGCCCGCGTCCGCACTCCTCAGCCGGAGCAGCTGCGGGACGCGCTGCGCGAGGCGGGGATCGCGGCGGCCGAGGTGGACGGCGGGGCGTTCGAGGTCGACGGGGCGGAGACCGAGGCGCTCGGCGAGCTGGCGGCCACGCACCGGATCACGCTGCACGAACTGAGCGCCCAGCGGGCCTCCCTGGAGGAGGCGTTCATGCAGATGACGGCGGATTCGGTGGAGTACCACGCCCACGCGGGCCCCGGCGAGAGGATTGCCCCGGGGCAGGTCCAGGCCGGGCAGGTCCCGCCGGACCGGGTTCCCGCCGGTCAGGCGGCGCCGGGAGGGGTTCCCGCCGGCCAGGCCCCCGGGGCCGGGCAGGGCCGGGGACCTGGTGAGGGCACCCAGCCCCCCGCGGAGCCCGGGACCTGGGGACAGGACTGGGACCAGAGCCGAGACCAGCGCAACAAGGGAGTCTGAACGATGTCTTCGGTACCGGCCGTCCTGGAGTCCGAGTGGACCAAGATCCGCACGGTCTCCTCCACCACGTGGACACTCGTTCTGGCCTTCGTCGTGACCGCCGGCTTCGGCGCCGTGGCGACCACGCTGGTCAACCCGGGGGACCACTTCGACCCGACGTTCATCAGTTTCTCCGGCATGACGCTCGGCCAGTTGGCCATGGTCGTGTTCGGGGTGCTCGTCGTCGGCTCCGAGTACAGCTCGGGCATGATCCGCACGTCGCTCGCGGCGGTCCCGCGCCGCGCCACCTTCCTCTTCGGCAAGATCGGCGTGGCGGGCCTGCTCGCGCTGGTGGTCGGCCTCATCACCGGCTTCGTCACGTTCTTCCTCGGCCAGGCACTGCTGGGTGACGACGGGACGACCCTCGGGGCGCCGAACGTGCTGCGCGCCGTGGTCGGCAGCGGTCTGTACATGTGCCTGATCGCGGTCTTCTCGATGGGCGTCACGACCATGCTGCGCAGCTCGATGCTGTCGCTCGGGATCCTGATGCCGTTCTTCTTCCTGGTCTCGAACATCCTCTCGGTGGTGCCGAAGGCCAAGGACGTCGCGCGGTACTTCCCCGACCAGGCCGGCTCCAAGATCCTCCAGGTGGTGCCGGACGCCGCGGGCGGCAACGACGCACCGTACGGGCCCTGGGCCGGGTTCGCGATCATGGCGCTCTGGGTCGTCGCCGCGCTCGTCGGCGGTTACCTGGTGCTGCGCAAGCGCGACGCGTGAGCGGGGTTCGCCGGGCGGGGGCCCGCCCGGCGCCCGGACCCCGCGGACCGGGCTCCGCCGCCGGCCGCCTGCCGGGCCGCGCCCGGTGCGGTGGTGAGGTCCGGCGGTGAGGTCCGGCCGCGACCTCCCGTACCCACCCTTGGCCTCTGCCTTCGCGGTGCGGATATCCTCTCTGTTCCAAGGCCCCGCCCGCCGATGAGGCAGGGACCCGACCCGTCGATGGGGCTGGAGATGATCGAGGCAGTCCACCTGACCAAGCGCTTCGGTGCCAAGACCGCGGTGGACGATCTGTCGTTCCAGGTACGCCCCGGCCATGTCACCGGGTTCCTCGGTCCCAACGGCTCCGGCAAGTCCACGACCATGCGCATGATCGTGGGACTCGACCGGCCGACCAGCGGTGTCGTCACCGTGGGCGGGCAGCCCTTCCGGCAGACGCCGAACGCGCCCCGCGAGCTCGGGGCGCTGCTCGACGCCAAGTCCGTGCACGGCGGCCGGAGCGCCCGCAGCCATCTCCTCGCGCTCGCCCAGCTCTCCGGCATCCCCGCCTCGCGCGTCGAGGAGGTGCTCGGCGTCGTCGGGCTGCGGGACGTGGCCGGCAAGCGGTCCAAGGGGTTCTCGCTGGGCATGGGGCAGCGGCTCGGCATCGCCGCCGCGCTGCTCGGCGACCCGGAGGTGCTGCTGTTCGACGAGCCCGTCAACGGTCTCGACCCGGAGGGCATCTACTGGGTCCGCACGCTGATGAGACGGCTGGCGTCCGAGGGCCGCACCGTCCTCGTCTCGTCGCACCTGATGAGCGAGATGGCCGTCACCGCGGACCATCTGATCGTGATCGGCCGGGGCCGGCTGCTCGCCGACATGAGCGTCCGCGAGTTCATCTCGCGCAACTCGTCCGGCTTCGCGCGGGTACGGGTCGCCGACGACGACCACGGGCAGCGGGAGCGGCTCGCCGCCGTGCTCGGCGACGCGGGCGGCGGGACGCTGTCCGAGCCGGACGGGGCGCTGCGGGTGACGGGGCTGCCGCTCCCCCGGGTCAGCGACCTCGCGCACAAGGCCGACATCCGGCTGTGGGAGCTCTCCCCGCACCACGCCTCGCTGGAGGAGGCCTACATGCGGATGACGCAGGCCACGGTCGACTACCGCTCCACGGACGACGAGCTGGCCGGCTTCGAGCAGGAGGAGCCCGGCTACGAGCCACCCGCCGTGCCCGACGTGCCGCAGCAGGGCTGGTACGTGCCGCCCGCGGAGGACCCCCGGTTCGCGCACCACCGGGATCCGCGGTTCCGCCACGACCAGGATCCGGCGCCCGGCGACGTTCGCGACGACTCCGGCTCCGGCCGCACCACGGACTCCGCCCCCGCCCCGGACAAGGACGCACGATGACCGCCCCGTACCCGAGCGGCGCCGCAGGACAGGACCTCGACCCCAGTACTGGGCGCGGCGGCTATGTGTCGCCGATCCCGGTGCGCAGGGCCCACCTGGGAGACGCCGTCGTCGCCGAGTGGACCAAGATCCGGACGGTGCGGTCCACGGTGTGGACGCTCGGCGGCCTGATCGTGCTGGTCCTCGGTACCGGGCTGCTGATCGCGTGGGGCGTGACCGCGACATCGGTGGGCGGCACCCGGAGCCCCGGCACGGCGCTGTCCTTCGGGTTCTTCGGCGTGCTTCCCGGCACGATGTGCGTGATCACGCTCGGAGTGCTGACGTTCTCCAGCGAGTTCAGCACCGGGCTGATCCGTGCGACGCTGACCGCCTGTCCGAGCCGGGCGCGGGTGCTGACCGCGAAGGCCACGGTGTACTTCTCGCTGGTCTTCACGCTGATGCTGGGGCTCACCCTGATCACGTCCGTGCTCCAGGTGGTGATCCTCGACACGGCGAGCCCGACGGGCGCCCAGTGGGTCTCCGCGACGCTCGGAGTGAGCCTGTACATGGCGTTGCTGGGCGTCCTGTCGCAGGCGCTCGGCGCGCTGGTCAAGCACGCGGTTGGTGCCATCACGGCGATGCTGGGCGTGCTGCTGCTGCCGCTGGTCCTCTCGCTGTTCCTGATCACACCCCTGGAGAAGGTGAGCAGTGCGCTGCTGACGTACTCGATCCCGAGCCAGCTGGCGTCCTTCTACCCGAGCCTCGGCGGGATCGCGTCGGGCCCGGCGCCCACCGGCTGGGTCTCGCTGTGGATCCTGCTCGGTGTGACGGCGGTGGCGATGGGCGGCGCGTACGCGACGCTGGAGCGGCGCGACGCCTGACACGTACCGCCCGGGGTGCGCGGTCATCGGGGCCGGCCGCGCCGCGAGCGGCCCGGGGGCGCGCCGGCCTTCGCCGTCTCAGTACCGCGGGGCGTTGCGGGAGCGCTGGACGCGGGCCCCGCGCCGGTCCTTCGCGTTCCAGCACGCCTGGTGCCAGTGGCGCCTGTCCTCCACACCGCCGTACTCGGGCCAGGCCACGACGTGCGGCGCATGCGAGGGGATCTCCTGGTCGCAGCCGGGGCAGCGGTAGCGCTTGCCCGCCGCGCTCGCGCCCGCCACGTGCCGCACCGACCACTCCTCGCCCTGCCAGGACTCGGTGCGCTGGAAGCCGCCGTATCGCGCGCCGGGATCGCCGACGTCCTGGCCGGTCGCTTTCTCGCCGCCTCGGGGGCGGTTGCGGCGCGGGGACATGACACACCTCACGGGGCAGACGGCAGGGCTGCCTTCCAGCGTAAGGCCCGCGTGGCCGGGGGCCCTACGGGCGCATGCCCGGTCGGCGGCCGGAATCCGCCACGCGCAAGGGGCAATTACCGGACAATCGCAAGATCTTGGTCCGTAGCCGTGCCTTTGGCACGTGTCAGGCGTTACTGCCGGAGAGGGGAGTCGCGTCGGCCGCGAGGAGGCAGAAGGCGATGCGTGTGCGGAATGCGACGCGTACGAGGACACGTCTGGGGACATTCGTGCTGGCAGCACAGTTCCCGGGACAGGGCCAGGGCGAGGCGCTGCACCGCGCGGTGCGCACCGCGCAGGCCGTGGAGAGCGCCGGGCTCGACGAGGTGTGGCTGGCCGAGCACCACTTCGTGCCGTACGGGGTGTGCCCGTCGGCGGTGACCCTGGCCGGGCTGCTGCTCGGAAGGACCCGGCGCATCCGGGTGGGCACCGCGATCAGTGTGTTGCCGAACACCCATCCGGTGACACTCGGCGAGCAGACCGCGCTGCTGCACATACTCTCCGACGGCCGGTTCTCCCTCGGCGTGGGCCGGGGCGGGCCCTGGGTCGATCTGGAGGTGTTCGGGGCGGGACTCGCGGCCTTCGAACGGGACTTCCCCGAATCGCTCGACCTGCTGCTGCGATGGCTGCGGGAACCGCGCGTCGACGCGCTCGGGCCGCGGTACACGTTCCGCGAGGTGCCCGTGGTGCCCCGTCCCGACGAACTGCTGGACGTGCCGGGCCCCGAGGTCGTCGTGGCCTGCACCTCTCCGAGGACCGTACGGCTGGCGGGCGAGCGCGGCCTGCCGATGCTGCTCGGGATGCACGCGGACGACGAGGAGAAGGCCGCGATGGTCGCCCTGTGGCGCACGCACGCACTGGCGGCCGGCCACGACCCGCAGGGAGCCCATGTGTCGGTGGGGGTCGCCCAGGTCGCGGACGACCGCGCCGAGGCCGCGGAGGCGCTGATCAAGGCCATGCCGGGCTGGCTGCGGCAGGGACTGGGCGCGCACGTCACCGTGGACGGCAGGGCCCGCTCGATGCGGGACCCGGTGGACTACACCGAGCGGCTGTGCTCCCTGCATCCGGTCGGGCCGCCGCGGCTCGCCGTCGACCGGCTGGCGGCGACGTCGGAGCGTACGGGCATCACGCGCTTCGCGCTCCTCGTGGAGGGGTCGGGGGACCTGGCCTCGACGGAGGAGAACGTACGACGGCTGGGCGCCGAAGTCCTGCCGCATCTGGCGTAGCGCACTCGGGGTGGCCGAATGTCGCGGGTGAGCGCCGGCGTGTGCGCCCGGCGCGGGCCGGAGCGAGCGCGCCGGCGGGTGCTACGCCACGCCCCGAGGGCACGGACGCCGCCGTTCCGCACCGATCACCCCCGTCGGTGCGGAACGGCGGCGGCGCGGCGGCGATCCCGTCAGCAGTCCCGGAGTTCGGGCGACTGGTTGAGCAGCTGGGCCCGCACGGACGTGAAGCGCGTGAGGCGCGCGTCGGACGCCTCGTCGAGCGGGAACACGGCCACACGGTGGCAGTTCTGGAAGGCGAGACGCACTCCGAAGTGGCGCTGGAGCGCCCCCCGTATGGCATCGCTGGCGAGCGCGCGCAGCAGCTGACCACGGGCGTACTCGTCCGGCGGCGGCGTCTGGTTGTCGGCGAACGGGCCGCCGTCGACCTTCAGCTGGGCCACCAGGGAACTGATCATCTCCCACGCGTAGGGCAGGGAGGTCCGGACGCAGTCGACGAAGTCGGCTTCGTCGACCTCGCCTCGCTCGGCCTGCTCCAAGAGCGCCGGTGAGACGTCGAGCGACATGGGGTTCTCCTCTCGCGACCCCGCGACCGGGGTCTTACGGGCAGGGAAGGGGGAGGGGTGGCGACGCAGCGTGCACGCGCGACAACCTCCTGCTTACACGTTAGGCGTGCGGCCAGAAGGGCACCAGGCAGATGGGAGCACAACCGGCCACAACCGAACGGGGCTTGTGGGGCGAATCGCGTACTGCGACGCCTGTCGAGTAGCGTTGCCGACCATGCGTCTCGTCATCGCCCGCTGCTCCGTGGACTACGCGGGCAGGCTCACCGCTCATCTGCCCTCCGCACCCCGTCTCATCCTGGTCAAGGCGGACGGCAGTGTGTCGATCCATGCCGACGACCGTGCGTACAAGCCTCTCAACTGGATGTCACCGCCCTGCACCCTCAAGGAGGGGGACGGCACGTGGACCGTCGTCAACAAAGCGGGCGAGAAACTGATCATCACCATGGAAGAGGTCCTGCACGACTCGTCGCACGAGCTGGGCGTGGACCCCGGCCTGATCAAGGACGGCGTGGAGGCACACCTCCAGGAACTGCTCGCCGACCGCATCGAGACCCTGGGCCAGGGCTACAGCCTCATCCGCCGCGAGTACCCCACGGCGATCGGCCCGGTGGACATCCTGTGCCGTGACTCCGACGGCGGCACGGTCGCGGTGGAGATCAAGCGGCGCGGCGAGATCGACGGTGTCGAGCAGTTGACGCGCTACCTCGATCTGCTGAACCGCGATCCCCATCTGGCTCCCGTCAAGGGCGTGTTCGCGGCCCAGGAGATCAAGCCGCAGGCCCGCGTCCTGGCGACGGACCGCGGGATCGGCTGCGTGGTGCTCGACTACAACGCGCTGCGCGGCATCGAGGACGACAAACTGCGGCTGTTCTGACGGCGCCCGATCACGGGACCCGGCGTACGATCCGGAGCCGTGAACGCGTCCCCTGCGGCTGCTCCCGGCGGTGACGCCGGCCCTCCCGCGACCGTCCCGGCCGGCCCGGACCGCGCGGGACGGCCGGCCCGCCCCCCGTTGAGCCGGAACGCCGTCGTGGACGCCGCGCTCGGCGTGATCGACGACGAGGGCCTCGACGGGCTGACCATGCGGAAGGTCGGCGACCGCCTGTCGGCCGGCCCGAGTGCTCTCTACGCCCATGTGGAGAGCAAGGAGCAGTTGGTCCGGCTGGCCCTCGACCGCCCGCTGGCCGGGCTGCGGCTGCCCGCGGTGGATCCGGAGAACTGGGTCGCTCGGACGAGGGAGTTCGCTCGCTCGCTCCATGCGCTGCTCCGCAGCCACCCGGCCCTGGTGGCCGCGCCGTTCGGCGACACACCGCCGGGCCCCGGCGCGGCCGCGGTGTGTCGGTGGCTGCCGGCGGTCCTGACGGCGGGCGGACTGCTCCCGGACGCCGCCTCCCACGCGGCCGGGCTGCTGCTGGGACACATCGGCGCGACGGCCCTTCCGGCCGCGACGGATGCCCTGGAGCGGCAGAGGGACCATGCCGGTCGTTCCGGCCGCGGGCGCGGGGACCGGCGTCCACCGGGTCCGTACATCGCGCGTTACGGCGGCCTCGCCGACCTGACCGGACCGCCGCCTGAGGCTTCGCCCGAGGAGCGGTTCGAGTTCGGCCTGGACGTCCTGCTCAGCGGCCTGACGGCCCTCGCCGCCCGGCGGCACAGCTCTCCGCGCCTCTGACACGCGGACCCTGCCCACGCCTTCGCCACGCGGCGTCCCGCCACCGGTCCGGTACCGGGGCCGGCCGACGGGCGGGCGACTGGCGACCGGGGCAGCGACAGCTACAGGCGCCGGCCCTCCGCCTCAGAAGGACGGCTTCGTCCGGAAGACCGGCCATCCGATCATGGTGCACCAGTGGGAAGAGTCGCCGGTGTGGTGCCGATTGACCGGATAGAACTCCCGAATGGGCCCGGCTGTCGACAGCGCATGGCGCGTCACATAATCGGCGAGAGTTCCGTAAGCGCGATCGATCCCCTGCACCGGCCCCTTGTGGAGAATGACCGCCAATTCCGCCGAAGGCAGGTCGATCAGCTGGATCCGGCCCGCGGTGGGTGGGGAACCTTCCACCGGAAGGTAGACCGTGGCCATCCCGTGTCCCTCACGGAACAGGGAATCCGCGTACATTCCCCCTGCTTCACCGGCGAGCGGGACGCTTTGCGCGGAAAGAGTCGCGTACAGCTCGCCAAGGGCTCCGTTGTACCACGCACCGAACTCCTCGGCGTCGACCTCCTTGGCGATGGCCGCCGCCCGCATCTCCGGGATGTGGCGATGTTCGACGGGGAATTCCGACTTCGGGTGCTCGAGCAGGTCGCGGAGGGACGCGGCAGCCGCCCTCGTACGCTCCAGCTCCCCCTCCAGCCGGAGCAGATGCCGGGCGATCAGGTCACTACGCTCCGCGACGTCCTCCGCACGCAGGATGCTCCGGATGTCCTCCAAGGGCATGTCGAGGGCGCGGAGCCTCCGGATGACCTGCGCCGATGGAATCTGCGCGAGGTCGTACCTGCGGTAGCCGGACCTGAAGTCGATCTCGGCCGGTTCGAGCAGCCCTTCCTGGTGGTAGTGCCGCAGCGCCTTCACGCTCAGGTGCGTGGCGCGGGCAAAGTCACCGATGGACAGGGTCGTGTTCACGCGACAAGTGTGAACCCTTCCCCAGCGGGAGAGTCAAGCCAGGACTGATCCCTTGACCCTCCCGCACGGTCACGGAGGACGGTCGAGGTGCTCGACCGGACGAACAGAAAGAGAGAATTCCGTGGCCACATCCATCGAACTCGTCGGCGTTGTCGCCGATCATGTCCGCGCCGTCAACTCGTTCGACGTGGACGCGATCGTCGGCACTTTCGCCGAGGACGCCTACGTGAATGACAACCACCGCGAGATACGAGGTGTCGAAGCGATCCGCCGCTGGGTGGAGAAGGAGATGGTGGACGACAGCGTCACCGTCGAACCCGTCGAGGTGCTCGATCACCACGGCGACACGATCGTCCGCGGCCGTTACGACGGAACGTACGACAAGACCGGCCTCCCGGACGAACTCGTGATGAGCAACTACTTCTCGGTGCGGGAGGGGAAGATCATCTCGCTGGTGGTCATCCGCAACCAGCCCTCCCCGTACGACGAGGCCGGAGCGTGAGCCACCGGCTCGACGCCGAGGTCGGCGCGGCCCTGGCCCGGGTGGCCGCCGCCGGCCCCGCGCCGGTCGTGGCGCGGGGCGACTGGAGGGCACTGCGTGAGAGCGGCAACGCGGGCCAGCGGTACATGTCGACTCTGACGCCGGCGGTCTCGGGAGTCTCCCGGACCGGCCACTGGGCCGAGGCGCCGGACGGGGCCCGGATGGAACTGCGGTGGTATCGCCGCGGCGACGAGGCCCCGGGGTCCGCCGTGGTCTACGCGCACGGGGGCGGCATGGTCCTGGGCAGCCTCGACAGTTACGACAGGTTGCTCGACTGGTACGTGGCCCGCAGCGGGGTGCCGTTCCTCTCGGTCGGCTACCGCCTGGCCCCGGAGTCGGGCGGTACAGCCCTTGCCGAGGACGTCTGCGCGGCCCTGTCGTGGCTGCGCGCGCACGCCGGCGAGCTCGGCGTCGACCCCGGTCGCATCGCCGTCATGGGGGACAGCGGCGGGGGCGCACCCGCCGCCGGCGCGGCCATCCTGGCCAGGGACCGCGGGATTCCGCTGGCCCGGCAGATCCTCGTGTACGCGATGCTCGACGATCGCAACACCGACGCGGATCCCGCGCTGGCGCCGTACGCGACGTGGACCTACGACAACAACTGGACGGCCTGGAGTGCCGTGCTGGGGGAAGCCCGCGGCACGGCGGCCGTGTCGCCGATCGCGGCACCCGCCCGGCTCGAAGAGGCATCGGGCCTGGCGCCTGCCTATGTCGAGGTCGGGGACCTCGACATATTCCGCGACGAGAACATGGCTTTCGCGGCCACGCTCGCCTCGGCCGGAGTTCCTGTGGAACTCCACGTCCATCCCGGCGTACCGCACGGATTCGATCGCCTCGCACCCGACGCGGATGTCTCACGTCGCGCGTTCGCCGACCGCCTGCGTGTCATGGCGCAGCTGTAGAACGCACGTTGACGGTGACGACCCGTCAACTCCGCCGTCCGTGACCCTCCGCACGGAGGCCCGTCGGCCGGAAGCGGCACGCCTCGGCGCGCCGGCCGGCCGACGGGCCTCCGTGCGCGTCGGTGTCAGCTCGTCGGCTGCGACACCGTGACGGAGGCGGACTGCGCCGACCCGGAGCCGTCACCCGAGGGCGTCGGGGACGTGGGGCTGTCGGGTGAACTCGGCGGGCTCGTCGGGTCGTCCGGCGACGACGGCGGCGGGGACGTGGGGCTGCCGGGCGAGCTCGGCGGGCTCGTCGGGTCGTCCGGCGACGACGGCGGCGGGGAGGTGGGGCCGCCGGGCGAGCCGCCGGAGCCGGTACCGCCCGGCGAGGACGGTGCCTGGCCGCCCGAGTGGGACGGCGAGCCCGGCCCGTGTCCGGCCTGCCCGCTGTCCGACGGTCCCTGCGGTGTGCCGCCGGAGGGCGATCCCGCGCCGGGCGACGACGGCGCCCCGGAAACGCCCGACGATCCGGACGCCGAAGGCGCCGGCGCCCCGGCCGCGGAGCCGCGGCCCGCGGGCGCGTGCGTCCCCGCCGAGCTCGATCCGCCCGCGGGTTCCTGGGGCGGCAGGGCATCGCCGTCGCCGTCGCTCCGCTCGGTCGCGGTGTGGTCGGTGCCCTGGGAGCCGTTGCCGGAGGTGAGCCCGAGGCCCACCACCGTACCCATCACGGCGGCGAGCACGGCTCCCGCGCCGGCGGCGACCACGTTGCGCCGCGCGCCGCCGAGCAGGCGCCGGCCGGTGGCCGCGCGAGCGGGTACCTGCGTGATCCGCACCGGCTGCTGCCGCAGCGGCGGCTCGGCCGACCGGGACGGCAGCGCCGCCACGATGGGCGTCGGCTGGGTCACGGGTGCTCCCGCGGGCTGCGGTGGCGGCGCGATCGCCGCGACGGGCGTCACCCCCCTCTCCAGGTCGGACACCAGGGCCAGCGCCCGTCGGCCGGCCACCGTGCCGCTGCGGTCGGCGACGACGCCCCGCATCCCGATGGACGCCTCCAGCTCGGCCCGCGCCCGGTCCAGGTTGCCGGCGCAGAGCGCGAGCACGCCCAACTCGTGGTGGAAATAAGCTTCTTCGGCGACCTCTCCGGCCGCGCGTGCCGCGGACTGCCCGGCCCTGAGTGCCTTCTCCCAGGCGCTCCACCGCAGCCCGGCGAGCAGCGCCGGTGCGGCGCTGCGCGCCAGGCGCAGGGCCGTGTCGGCGGCCTCGGGCAACAGCGGGCCCATCGAGGCGAGGACGGCGTCCGCCTCCGCGGTGATCCGCTGCGGCGTGACCGAGGGGTGGCCGGTCCACCAGGTGTAGTGCTCGGCGGCGCTGCGGGCGTCGCGCACCGCGTCGTCGGCGTACCCCGCGGCGCGCAGCTGGGTCAGGACGCCGGGGGCCAGGCGGTAGCGCGCGCCGACCGGGCTGAGCAGCGCACAGCTCATCAACTCCCCGAGGGCGGCGTCCGCGTGGGTGTCGCCGACCAGCGCGGGCAGGTGCGCCTGGTGCGGCACCTCGCCGCCGAGCGCGACCGCGAACCGCAGGGTCGCCCGCGCCGATTCGCTCAGCCGCGAGGCGAGCAGGGCGGCGGGGGCCGCTCCCTCGCCGAGGGTCGGCAGGGGGATGTCGTACGTGCCCTCCGTGCCGGGGGCCCCGTCGAAGGCCGGGTCGAACGCGGTCTCCGCGGTCGTCCCCGTGGCGGTCGGCCCCGAGGGCTTGGCGAACGCCTCGAACTCGTCGAACACCTGCGGGTCGCGGCGGAGCTGGTCGCGCTGCCGCAGCAGCGCACCCGCCTGGACGAAGCGCAGCGGCAGGCCCTCGGACTCGAACCAGAGGTCGCCCGCCCAGTTCCGCTCCACCTCGCTCAGCGGCCGTCCGGCGGCCCGCTCCAGGAGTTCCAGCGAGGCGGCCCTGCCGAGTCCCGCGAGCAGGACGTCCACGACGGCGGCGCCGGGCGACGGCGCGGACACCTCGGGGGAGACGGCGAAGAGGAAGGCGCACTCGGGGGTGGCGGACAGCAGGTCGTCCAGCGCCTCACCGCCGAGTTCCAGGTCGTCCACGACGACGACGGCGCCCACCTCCGCGACGCGGGCGCGCAGTTCGGCCCGGTCGGGGCGGTGTTCCCCCTCGCTGTGGAAGACCACGGTGTACAGGTCGTGGAGCAGCTCGGTCGCGGTGCGGCGGTAGCCGTTCAGACGTATGAGTCCGTCGGGTGCGAGGGTCCCGCAGCGCGCGGCGACGGCGTCGAGGAGCGCGGTGCGGCCGGATCCCGGCACGCCCAGCAGCCGGGCGGAGCGGCCCTGGCCCAGCAGCTCGACGAGCTGGTCGTGTTCGGCCTCGCGCTCCAGCAGGGGCAGCGCGGGGGCAGCGGGTCCCGGCGGTACGGAAGGACGCCCGGCGCGCTGGAGCGCGGCGCGCTCGCGGGGGCCTCGGCGCTCGGGGCGGCCCGGGCGGCGGCCCGGTGTGCAGGGCTCGATCTCACTGCCGTCCACGGGGTTGACGGTGATGAGGAGGTCACCGGACACCAGTTCGGTGGTGCGGACGGGCGCACCACCGGCGCCGCCGCCCGCAGGGGACGCCAGCGCGGGCGTGATCGCCTCACGCCGTTGCGGCCTGCGCTCCGGGAAACCGGGGCGCCGGTCCTCGTCGCGTCCGTGCTCCTCGGGTCCCGCGCTCATCGGGTCCATCGGCAAATCCCCCAGATAGTGGCGTGCGGGGCCGAACCATAGACCCCCGCACTGTATCCAGGAACTCCGGGGCCGCCGGAGGCAGGTGGGGTACGAGCGGGGAGCCGGCCCCTGGCCGCGGGGAGAGCGCAGCTCAGAGCCTTACCGGGGGTGACGCCACGGCGGTCCGGCCGCCGGCGGGGTGCGGGGACCACGCGACGCGGGCCGGCACAGCCCCTCCCCGCGAAGGGGGAGGCGGCCGGACAGCGGCGCCCGGCAGGCCGTGGGCCGGCCGGGGCCGGCCACCACCCGGCGCACCGTCAGACGCGGGGCAGCGACTCCGCCGCGATCCCGCCCTCGATGGCGAGGATGCGGTGCAGGCGGGTGGCCACGAGCAGGCGCTGCATCTGCGGCGGTACGCCCCGGAGCACGAGTCTGCGGCCGCACCGCCCGGCGCGCCGGTGGACGCCCATGATGACGCCCAGTCCGGTGGCGTCCCAGGAGTCCAGCTCGGTCAGGTCCAGCACGAGGTCGCCGACTCCGTCGTCCACGGCCGCGTGCAGAACCGTACGGGCGTCCGCCGCGCTGCGAACGTCGAGGCGGCCCCCGACGACCAGCTCGGCGTGGTCGCCCCTGATGTGCATATGCGCTCCCCGAGAGTGCGGTACCGCTGTGTCCTGACAGCGTCTGCGTCGTGCGTCAAAACGGTCGTGCCGTACGCGCCGGTGCCGGCGGATTGCCGACGCAACAACTGACGGCCCGAAGGGGCGAGCGGTTGTTGCCCGTAAGCGAACCGATATCGGACGCGGCCACTTCTCACCCCATCAGGTGAGAGCCGTTGGTCCTCGGCGGTTCCGTGCGGAAATCAGTGCTTGTAGAACCCCTGCCCGCTCTTGCGGCCGATGTCACCCGCGTCCACCATCCGGCGCATCAACTCGGGCGGCGCGAACTTCTCGTCCTGCGACTCGGTGTAGATGTTGCCGGTGGCGTGCAGCAGGATGTCGACGCCGGTCAGGTCAGCCGTCGCGAGCGGGCCCATGGCATGCCCGAAGCCGAGCTTGCACGCGAGGTCGATGTCCTCGGCGGTGGCGACGCCCGACTCGTAGAGCTTGACCGCCTCCACCACGAGCGCGGAGATCAGCCGGGTCGTGACGAAGCCCGCCACGTCACGGTTGACGACCACACAGGTCTTGCCGACGGACTCGGCGAACTCCCGCGCGGTGGCGAGGGTCTCGTCGCTGGTCTTGTAGCCGCGCACCAGTTCGCACAGCTGCATCATCGGCACGGGCGAGAAGAAGTGGGCGCCGACGACGCGTTCGGGGTGCTCGGTCGCCGCCGCGATCTTGGTGATGGGGATCGCGGAGGTGTTGGACGCGAGCACGGTCTCCGGGCTCGTGATCTTGTCGAGGGCGCGGAAGATCTCGTGCTTCACGTCGAGCTGTTCGAAGACGGCCTCGACGACGAGGTCCGCGTCGGCGACGGCGTCGAGGTCGGTGGTCGTCGTGATGCGGCCGAGCGCCGCCTCCGCGTCCGCCGCCTCCAGCTTGCCCTTGGCGGTGAACCGCTCGTACGAGGCCTTGATGGTGTCGGTTCCGCGCGTCAGCGCCGCGTCGGTGACATCCCGCAGCACGACCTCCCAGCCGGCCTGGGCGGAGACCTGTGCGATGCCGGACCCCATGAGTCCGGCGCCGATGACGGCGAGCTTCCTGGCCACGACACACCTCTCGGTTCTCTTGGCGAGCAGCCGGGCCTGTGGCGGCGCGCGGCTCTTTAACGCGCCCTTACGAACGCGGCGCTTAGCGGAGGTTAGCGGTCTGGGGCGGCCATGTGGCGGCGGAGAGACACGCGTCACGTCTCAGATGACGGACATCACACCGGGACTCCGGCCGGCCCCGGGCCGGGCGGCGCGGACCCGCGTAGGTGAGGGCGGTCCCACCCCGGATGTCCTCGATGTCGTCCAGCAGGACCAGCGCGTCGCGCGAAACGGCTCCCGGCGTACGGGTCTTCACCCTTCCGCCGCAGCCGGACGTCCTCAGGGTGCCCTGTGGCCCGGCCAACTGACCGTCCACCAGCGGCGGCGGAGGGCAGCGGCGGAACGGCAGCTCACTCTCCGAGGCGCCGGTCTCCTCGCGCCGGGAGCGCTCGATGCGGCGACGGCCTCCCACCGGACGGACCGGAGCGGCGCGTGCGTCGTGCTGCCCCGCCCACGACCGGCGGGAACGGCCGTCCCCGTGGGCGCCCCCGCCCACGATCCGCGGGAAACGGCTGTCGCCCTCGACCGGGCCCTCCCAGGGGCGAGCCCCGCCCCGGCCTCGACGTACTCCCCCACGGCACGGCCGCGCGACGCGGCCCGCCCGCGTGCCGGCCGCGCACGAACGGGAAGAAGCCCGCCACCACGCACCCCCGGACCCGCACCCCCGGCCCGCACTCTCCCGCCCGGGTCCCGGGTCGCCGCACGGCGTCGTGGCCCCCGACCACACCACCGCCCCGGCGGTGACGGGCGCCCGCGTGCGGTGCGCCGCCCGAGCGCGCGCGGCGGGCGGATGCCTACCCTGGGCACATGGTCAATCTGACGCGCATCTACACCCGCACCGGCGACAAGGGCACCACCGCGCTCGGCGACATGAGCCGTGCGCCCAAGACCGATCCGCGCATCGGTGCCTACGCCGACGCCAACGAGGCCAACGCCGCCATCGGCACGGCGATCGCGCTCGGGCACCTGCCCGAGGACGTGGTGAAGGTACTGGTCCGGGTGCAGAACGACCTGTTCGACGTCGGCGCCGACCTGTCCACCCCCGTCGTGGCCGACCCCGAGTACCCGCCGCTGCGCGTCGAGCAGGGCTACGTCGACAAGCTGGAGGCGGACTGCGACCACTACCTGGAGGGCCTGGACAAGCTGCGCAGCTTCATCCTCCCGGGCGGCACACCCGGCGCCGCCCTGCTGCACCAGGCGTGCACGGTCGTCCGGCGTGCGGAACGCTCGACCTGGGCCGCGTTCGAGGTGCACGGCGAGACGATGAATCCGCTCGCGGCGACATACCTGAACCGGCTGTCCGACCTCCTCTTCATCCTCGCGCGGGTGGCGAACAAGCAGGTCGGCGACGTGCTGTGGGTGCCGGGCGGCGAGCGCTGACGACGTGGGGAGTCCCAAGTAAGGCCATGGGAAGGGGAGTTGGCGCCGGAGCCCGGACACGGCGGCCGGGCGGAGGGGGCGCCACCCCCGCGCCGACTTTGGTCTGGACCTATTGACGAGTGGTCCAGACCTCCTTACTCTCACCGGACACGCCGAGGCTCCACGCGGCGACGCACCGTGCACGGACCCACCCCGAACTGTCCGGTACGCATTCCTAGGAGCACCCCTTGATGCTTCTCCGTTCCCTTCCTTCGTTCCCTCCGCGGTTCAGATCCCGCGCAGCCGGCGCGCTCACCGCGCTGCTCCTGCCGCTCGCGGCCCTGGTGGGGCTCGCGGCCCCCGCACACGCGGCCACCTCCGCCACCGCCACCTTCACCAAGACCCAGGACTGGGGCACCGGCTTCGGCGGCCAGTGGACGGTGAAGAACACCGGCACCACCGCCCTGTCGTCGTGGACCGTCGAATGGGACTTCCCCACCGGCACCGCCGTCACCTCCGCGTGGGACGCCGACGTCACCAACTCCGGCAACCACTGGACCGGGAAGAACAAGAGCTACAACGGGACGCTGGCACCGGGCGCCTCCATCAGCTTCGGCTTCAACGGCAGCGGCCCCGGCTCCCCCAGCGGCTGCAAGCTCAACGGCGCGTCCTGCGACGGCGGCCCGTCGGCCCCCGGCGACAACCCGCCGTCCGCCCCCGGCACGCCCACGGCCTCGGGCGTCACGAACACCTCGGTGAACCTCAGCTGGACCGCCGCGAGTGACGACCACGGCGTCACGAACTACGACGTCCTGCGCAACGGCGCCAAGGTCGCGACCGTCACCGGCACGACGTACACGGACAGCGCACTGAGCGCGGGCACCGACTACTCGTACACCGTGCAGGCACGGGACACCGCGGGCCAGATGGGCCCGGTCAGCGGCTCCACGGCGGTGCACACCACCGGCGGCTCCACCGACCCGGGCAACCCCGGCACCTCCGGCAAGGTCAAGCTCGGCTACCTCACCGACTGGGGCACCTACGAGCGCAACTACCAGGTCAAGAACCTGGTGACGTCCGGCTCCGCCGCCAAGATCAACACCATAAACTACGCGTTCGGCAACGTCACCGGCGGCAAGTGCGCCATCGGCGACGCGTACGCGGACTACCAGAAGACCTTCACCGCCGACACCAGCGTCGACGGTACCGCCGACACCTGGGACCAGCCGGTCGCCGGCAACATCAACCAGCTGCGCGAGCTGAAGAAGAAGTACCCGAACCTCAAGATCCTGTGGTCGTTCGGCGGCTGGACCTGGTCCGGCGGCTTCGGCCAGGCCGCGCAGAACCCCGCGGCCTTCGCGCAGTCCTGCTACGACCTGGTCAAGGACCCCCGCTGGGCCGACGTCTTCGACGGCATCGACATCGACTGGGAGTACCCCAACGCGTGCGGCCTGTCCTGTGACAGCAGCGGCCCGGCGGCCCTGAAGAACCTGACCCAGGCGCTGCGCGCCAAGTTCGGCAGCAGCGCGCTCGTCACCGCGGCCACCACGGCCGACGCCTCCCCCGACGGAAAGATCACGAAGACCGACTACGCGGGGGCCGCGCAGTACCTCGACTGGTACAACGTGATGACGTACGACTTCTTCGGCGGCTTCAGCCCACAGGGCCCGACAGCCCCGCACTCGCCGCTGACGTCGTACCCGGGCATCCCCACCGCGGGATTCGACTCGGCGGACGCGATCGCCGCGTTCAGGGCGCAGGGCGTCCCCGCGAACAAGCTGCTGCTCGGCATCGGCTTCTACGGCCGCGGCTGGACGGGCGTCACCCAGGACGCCCCCGGCGGCACCGCCACGGGGCCCGCCCCCGGCACCTACGAGCAGGGCATCGAGGACTACAAGGTCCTCAAGACCACCTGCCCGGCGACCGGGACCGTCGCCGGCACCGCGTACGCCCACTGCGGCACCAACTGGTGGAGCTACGACACACCCGCGACGATCGGCTCCAAGATGTCCTGGGCGAAGCAGCAGGGCCTGGGAGGAGCGTTCTTCTGGGAGTTCAGCGGCGACACGTCCAACGGTGAGCTGGTGACGGCGCTGTCCAACGGCCTCGGCTGACGGATCCGCGACGCCATCGGGACGAGGGGGCGGCACCCGGCGGGGTGCCGCCCCCCTCGTCGTTCGAGAAGCGTCGACCGGGCGCCTATCAGGCCACATTCTCCCCCACTCTCCGAGCGGGGGACCCTCCCCCAGACTCCGTCCGGGGGGACCCCCACCCAGAGGGACGCCTATCAGGCCACATTCACCCTCTGGCCCGGTGGGGCTGCTTCCAGCCAGGCCAGGAAGCCTGTCAGGGCGTCGTCGCTCATGGCCAGCTCCAGCTGGACGCCCCGGTGCCGGCACGCCAGCACGACCGCGTCGGACAGCAGGGCCATCTCCTCCTCGCCCTCGGGGGCGCGGCGGGCCACCACCTCGATCGCGGACCGTTCCAGTGAACGGCGCGGGCGCGGTGCGTAGGAGAAGACCCGGAACCAGTTGATCTGGTCACCGTTGTACCGGGCCACCCCGTACACCCAGCCCTTGCCTGACGGGTCGGGCTGCTCGGGCAGGTCCCAGCGCAGGCTGCAGTCGAACGTCCCGCCGGAGCGCTGGATCAGGCGCCGGCGCAGGCCGAACACGAAGAGACCCAACGCAACCAGGACGACGACCAGTGCCGCGACAAGCAGCGAGAGGGTCATCTGTACCGACCTCCTCGCCTCAACCGGTCACGCACCTGAACTGCCCGTTCGTCCACCGCATCGCCTCAGCCGCGGCCCGTTCCGGAAGGTTCCGGAACGGGCCGCGGCTGAGGGGTAAAGCAGTCGCGCGGCCTCTACTTCGCCGCCACCGCACGCATCCGGACGTCGGCGCGCCGCTCGGCGGCGTCGTCGTCGTCCGACTTCGCGCGGGCCAGCGCGCGCTCGGCGCGCTGGGGGTCGATCTCGTCCGCGAGCTCGGCGACTTCGGCGAGCAGCGAAAGCTTGTTGTCGGCGAACGACAGGAATCCGCCGTGCACCGCGGCGACGACCGTGCCGCCGTCACTCGTACGAATGGTCACCGGGCCCGACTCCAGCACACCGAGGACCGGCTGGTGGCCGGCCATGATGCCGATGTCGCCGGAGCTGGTGCGCGCGACGACCAGGTGGGCCTCGCCGGACCACACGTTACGGTCGGCTGCGACCAGCTCGACGTGCAGATCAGCCAAGGGTGGCTCCTCGGGTCAGCACCCGGCGGTTCCTCCGGGTGTCGATGTCAATTCTATGGGGTGCTCGGGAGCGCGGGGGGAGCGGGGCGGCCGAGTTGACCGGCCGCCCCTGACCCACCACGCGTTCCCGTGGCCCGGAGCGTCAGGAGACGCCGAGCTCCTTCGCGTTCTTCTTCAGGTCCTCGATACCGCCGCACATGAAGAATGCCTGCTCGGGGAAGTGGTCGTAGTCGCCGTCGCAGATCGCGTTGAACGCGGCGATCGACTCGTCGAGCGGGACGTCCGAGCCGTCGACGCCGGTGAACTGCTTGGCGACGTGCGTGTTCTGCGACAGGAAGCGCTCGACACGGCGGGCACGGTAGACCGTGAGCTTGTCGTCCTCGCCCAGCTCGTCCATACCGAGGATCGCGATGATGTCCTGGAGGTCCTTGTACTTCTGCAGGATCGCCTTGACGCGGCTGGCCGTGTCGTAGTGCTCCTGCGCGATGTAGCGCGGGTCCAGGATGCGGGACGTCGAGTCCAGCGGGTCCACCGCCGGGTAGATGCCCTTCTCCGAGATCGGCCGGGACAGCGTCGTCGTCGCGTCGAGGTGCGCGAACGTCGTCGCCGGGGCCGGGTCGGTGAGGTCGTCGGCCGGCACGTAGATCGCCTGCATCGAGGTGATCGAGTGACCGCGCGTCGAGGTGATGCGCTCCTGGAGGAGGCCCATCTCGTCCGCCAGGTTCGGCTGGTAACCCACCGCGGAGGGCATCCGGCCGAGCAGGGTGGAGACCTCGGAACCGGCCTGCGTGAACCGGAAGATGTTGTCGATGAAGAACAGCACGTCCTGGCCCTGCACATCGCGGAAGTACTCCGCCATGGTCAGACCGGCCAGGGCGACCCGCAGACGCGTGCCCGGCGGCTCGTCCATCTGACCGAAGACCAGTGCGGTCTTGTCGATGACGCCGGACTCCGTCATCTCCTCGATGAGGTCGTTGCCCTCACGGGTACGCTCACCGACGCCCGCGAACACCGACACACCGTCGTGGTTGTTGGCGACGCGGTAGATCATCTCCTGGATGAGCACCGTCTTGCCCACGCCGGCGCCGCCGAACAGGCCGATCTTGCCGCCCTTGACGTACGGGGTCAGCAGGTCGATGACCTTGATGCCGGTCTCGAACATCTCGGTCTTCGACTCGAGCTGGTCGAAGTTCGGCGCCTTGCGGTGGATGGGCCAGCGCTCGGTGATCTGCGCCTCGGCGGTCGGGTCGTTCAGCACCTCGCCGAGCGTGTTGAACACCCGGCCCTTGGTGACGTCGCCGACGGGCACCGTGATGCCGGAGCCGGTGTTGGTCACCGGGGACTGGCGGACCAGACCGTCGGTGGGCTGCATGGAGATGGCGCGGACGACGCCGTCACCCAGGTGCTGGGCGACTTCGAGCGTCAGCGTCTTGCGCTTGCCCGCCTCGGCCGGGTCGTCGACCTCGACCGTCAGAGCGTTGTAGATCTCCGGCATCGCGTCGACGGGGAACTCCACGTCGACGACCGGGCCGATGACCCGGGCGACGCGGCCCGTGGTGGTCGGTGCCTCAGCTGTGGTCGTCATTACTTGTCACTCCCCGCGTTCGCGTCGGCCAGGGCACTGGAGCCACCGACGATCTCGCTGATTTCCTGGGTGATTTCGGCCTGTCGGGCCGCGTTGGCAAGCCGTCCGAGCGATTTGATCAGCTCGCCGGCGTTGTCGGTCGCCGCCTTCATCGCGCGGCGGGTGGCCGCGTGCTTGGAGGCGGCGGCCTGGAGGAGCGCGTTGTAGATGCGGCTCTCCACATAGCGCGGCAGCAGGGCGTCCAGGACGCCCTCGGCCGACGGCTCGAACTCGAACAGCGGCAGCGCCTCGGGCTTCCCGACCGCCTCGGCCGACGGGTCCTGGTCAAGCCGCAGCGGCAGCAGCCGGTTCGCTACCGGGGTCTGCGTCAGCATGGACTCGAACTCGGTGAACACGATGTGGAGTTCGTCCACACCGCCCTCGGCCGTGTCCAGCTGCACCGCCGCGATCAGCGGGGCCGCGACCGCCTTGGCGTCCGCGTAGGTGGGGTTGTCGGTGAAACCGCTCCACGACTCCTCGACCTTGCGCTCGCGGAAGCCGTAGTACGCGACACCCTTGCGGCCGACGATGTAGGCGTCGACCTCCTTGCCCTCACCGCGGAGCTGCTCGGTGAGCCGCTCCGCCGCCTTGATGACGTTGGCGGAGTAGCCGCCGGCCAGACCGCGGTCGCTGGTGACGAGCAGCAGCGCGGCACGGGTCGGCGACGCCGCTTCCGTCGTCAGCGCGTGTTTGGTGTTCGACCCGGTCGCCACCGCCGTGACGGCGCGCGTCAGCTCCGTCGCGTACGGCGATGAGGCCGTCACCTGGCGCTGAGCCTTGATGATCCGCGAGGCCGCGATCATCTCCATCGCCTTGGTGATCTTCTTGGTCGCGGTGACGGATTTGATGCGACGCTTGTAGACCCGGAGCTGCGCTCCCATGAGTCAGGTCCCTTCCGTCGTCACTTGGCCGCGTCGGCCGGGGAGTCGTCGAGCAGCTTGCCGTCCGACGTCTCGAACTGGCGCTTGAAGCTGTCGACGGCGTCACCGATGGCGGTGATGGTGTCGTCGGACATCTTGGCGCCCTCGGCGATGCTGGTGAGCAGTTCCTTGCGCTCGCGGCGCAGGTGCTCGTGCAGCTCCGCCTCGAAGCGGCGGATGTCCTCGACGGGGACGGTGTCCAGCTTGCCGTTGGTGCCGGCCCAGATGGAGACGACCTGCTCCTCGACGGGCATCGGACGGTACTGGGCCTGCTTGAGCAGCTCGACCATCCGCTTGCCGCGCTCCATCTGCTGCTTGGAGGCCGCGTCCAGGTCGGAGCCGAAGGACGCGAACGCCTCCAGCTCGCGGTACTGGGCGAGGTCCACACGCAGACGGCCGGAGACCTGGCGCATCGCCTTGTGCTGGGCGGAACCACCGACGCGGGAGACCGAGATACCGACGTTCAGCGCGGGCCGCTGGCCCGCGTTGAACAGGTCGGACTCCAGGAAGCACTGGCCGTCGGTGATGGAGATGACGTTGGTCGGGATGAACGCCGAGACGTCGTTCGCCTTCGTCTCGACGATCGGCAGACCGGTCATCGAGCCCGCGCCCATGTCGTCGGAGAGCTTCGCGCAGCGCTCCAGCAGACGGGAGTGCAGGTAGAAGACGTCACCCGGGTAGGCCTCGCGGCCCGGCGGGCGGCGCAGCAGCAGCGACACGGCGCGGTAGGCGTCGGCCTGCTTCGAGAGGTCGTCGAAGATGATCAGGACGTGCTTGCCCTGGTACATCCAGTGCTGGCCGATGGCCGAGCCGGTGTACGGGGCGAGGTACTTGAAGCCGGCCGGGTCGGACGCGGGAGAGGCCACGATCGTCGTGTACTCCAGCGCGCCGGCCTCCTCCAGGGCGCCGCGCACGGACGCGATGGTGGAGCCCTTCTGGCCGATGGCGACGTAGATGCAGCGGACCTGCTTCTTCGCGTCGCCGGAGCGCCAGTTGTCACGCTGGTTGATGATCGTGTCGACCGCGAGGGCCGTCTTGCCGGTGCCGCGGTCACCGATGATCAGCTGACGCTGGCCACGGCCGATCGGCACCATCGAGTCGACGGCCTTGTAGCCGGTCTGCATCGGCTCGTGCACCGACTTGCGGACCATGACGCCGGGAGCCTGCAGCTCCAGCGCGCGCCGTCCCTCGGTCTCGATCTCGCCGAGGCCGTCGATCGGGGCGCCGAGCGGGTCGACGACGCGACCCAGGTAGCCGTCGCCGACCGCCACGGAGAGAACCTCTCCGGTACGGGTGACGGGCTGGCCTTCCTCGATGCCGTCGAACTCGCCGAGGACGATCGCGCCGATCTCGCGCTCCTCGAGGTTCAGGGCGAGACCGAGGGTGCCGTCCTCGAACTTCAGCAGCTCGTTCGCCATGGCGGAGGGCAGACCCTCCACCCGGGCGATGCCGTCGCCGGCCACGCTGACCGTACCGACCTCCTCGCGCGAGGCCGCGTCCGGCTGGTACGACTGGACAAAGTTCTCCAGCGCGTCCCGGATCTCCTCCGGCCGGATCGTGAGCTCCGCCATCTGGGTTCCCTGCTCTCCTTGTTGGGCCCGAAGTTTCTTTGGGGTCTGGGGGCGACCCCCAGGAATCTTCCGCAGTTGCTGCACGGCCCAACCGGGCCGCTGTCGTGCTGTGTCCTGCTGTGTCCTGCTGTGTTCTGCTGCCGGCGGCTCACCGCCGCCGGCTGTGTACCGTCAGCGACTGCCGAGCTGCCGGTTCACCTCGTCGAGGCGCTCCTGGATCGTGCCGTCGATGATCTCGTCACCGACACGCACCGAGATCCCGCCGAGGACCTCGGGGTCCACGTCCAGATTCAGGTGCGTCTGCCGGCCGTAGATCCTGGCCAGCACGGCGCCGAGCCGTTCCTGCTGCGCGTCCGTGAGCGGGACCGCAGAGGTGACCACGGCGACCATCCGGTCACGGCGTGCTGCCGCGAGCCCGGAGAGGGACCTGAGTCCGTCTTCCAGGCTACGGCCACGGGGCCGGGACACGAGACGGATGACCAGACGCTCGGTGACGGCGTCGGCGCGAGAGCCGAGGAGCCGGGTCAGGAGCGCGGCCTTGGCGGAGGCCGGCGCCGCCTTGTCGGTGAGCGCGGCCCGCAGGCCGGTGTCGGACTCGACGATGCGGCCGAAGCGGAACAGCTCGTCCTCGACGTCGTCCAGGTGACCCGCACGCTGGGCCGCGGTGAGATCCGCGGTGGCGGCGAGCTCCTCCAGGGCGTCGACGAGGTCACGCGACTGCGACCAGCGCGACCGGACCATGCCGGAGACAAGGTCGACCGCACTGCCCTGGACCTGGCCGTTCAGCAGCCGGCCCACGAGTGCGGCCTTGGCCTCCTCGCTCTGGACCGGGTCGGTCAGCACGCGGCGCAGCGACGTTTCACGGTCGAGCAGCGCGGTGACGGACGCCAGGTCCTCGGCGAGGCTCGCCGCGTCGACCGACGCGTTGTCGGTCAGTGCGTCGAGGCGCTCACGTGCGGCGGACAGCGCTTCACGGCTGGCGCCGTTCATCGCGTGGCCTCCGCGTTCGCCGCGTTGTTCTCCAGCTGGTCGAGGAACCGGTCGATGGTGCGGCTCTGCCGGGCGTGGTCCTCAAGGGACTCGCCGACGAGCTTGCCGGCCAGTACGGTGGCGAGCTTGCCCACGTCCTGGCGCAGCGCGACCGCGGCGGCCTTGCGGTCCGCCTCGATCTGGGTGTGACCGGCGGCGACGATCTCCTCGCGCTGCCGCTGACCCTCTTCCCGCATCTGCTGGATGATCGTGGCACCCTGCTCGGTCGCCTCCTGGCGGAGACGCGCGGCCTCGTGCCTGGCCTCGGCGAGCTGGGCCTTGTACTGGTCAAGGGTCTGGTTGGCCTCGGCCTGTGCCTCGGCCGCACGCTCCAGGCCGCCCTCGATCGCGTCGTGCCGCTCCTCCAGCGTCTTCTGGATGTTCGGCAGGAGCTTCTTACCGAGGAAACCGAAGACGATCAGGAAACAGAGGATGCCGACGACAAGTTCCGTCGTGTCCGGAATGAGGGGGTTCTGCGCCCCCTCAGCGGCCAGGAAGGTCATCATGTCTGAACCTTTCGTCGGTTCGGCTACTTGCCGAAGATGAAGGGGGCGACCAGACCGAGAAGGGCCAGCACCTCACAGAGGGCGAAGCCCAGGAACATGTTGGTCCGGATGATCGGCATGGCTTCGGGCTGACGGGCCATGGCCTCGATGGAGTGACCGAAGACCACACCGATACCGACACCGGGGCCGATGGCGGCGAGACCGTACGCGACGGCGCCCAGGCTGCCCGTGACGTTGCTGGCGGCGAGATTGACAAGCTCGGCAGACATCTTCCTGTCTTCCTTAAGTGATGTGGGTCCACCGGGAGGCTTCCCGGCGGAAGTCGGGTGGGAGGAACAGCAGTTGATCGCGGAGGTCAGTGACCCTCTTCGATCGCTCCGCTGATGTAGATCGAGGTCAGCAGAGTGAAGATATAGGCCTGGAGGAACTGGATCAGCACCTCGAAGGCCGTCATGCCCGCTGCCAGGATGAAGGATCCGGCTGCCACCGCCGACATGATCGACGGCGTGAGCAGGTACCAACTGGCGATGCTGAATACGAGGATCAGCATGTGCCCGGCGAACATGTTGGCCCACAGTCGTACCGCGAGCGTGAACGGGCGGGTGATGACGTTCTGGATGAACTCCAGCAGCACGATCAGCGGGATGAGCGGCTTGGGCAGCCCCTCGATCCACACGAGGTTCTTCACACCGCCCTTGAAGCCGTGCTTCTTGAACGTCAGGAAGATGTACGTGATCCACACGCAGGCCGCGAGCACGACGGGGTAGGCGAACCGCGACGCGGACGGGAACTGTGCCAGTGGGATCACCGACATGATGTTCATGATCCAGACGAAGAAGAAGATCGACGCCAGGAAGGGCACGTACTTGGCACCCTCCTTGCCGATCACTTCTCGGGCGATGCTGCGCGCGATGAAGTTGTAGCCGATCTCGCCGATCAGCTGCAGCTTGCCGGGGACCAACTTCGGCTTGCGGAAGGCGAGCCAGAAGAAACCGACCACGATCACCATGCAGATGACCGCCAGGAGCATCGGCTTGGTGAAGCTCACGCCGCCAATCGTGAGAAAGGGCTTGAAGTCGAACGCGTCAAGGCCCGGCGCAGGGAAGCCACAACCCGTGAAGAGGTGGCATCCGCTCTCAGCGAGCAGCGTGTGGGCACTCACCCGTGACTCCTTCGTCGTGATGCATGAGAAACGGCAACCTTGTGTGTGAGCGCGGCTGGTGGAGCCGCGGTTCGGCACGGGGAATGTGGTGTGGCGGTGCCGCCGCGATCCACTGGAAGTATCGGTCGAGGACCGGACAGTCCCGAAGCCTCGCGGTCGCCACAGCCGTCAGCCCCGTCAACTCGGGGATGCCGCAGGCCGTCTGGAGTATGTTCCGTTCCGCCCGTGGGCAGGGAGCGGCCTCCGCGGCCGGAAGCGATTTTGGACGATAGCAGATCGCGATCTGGCCTCTTCACGCCACCCTTACGCCGCATCGTAGGACTTCGCCTTCGACGCGCGCCCGGCCCCCTTGTCGGCACCGGACTTGGCGGCGAACGTCGCATCGGGGTCGACGTAGAGCATCTTCGCGGTGAGGCTCTGCTTGACCTGCCCGCCGACCCAGGACAGCGCCGTCACCAGCAGTGTCAGGGCGAACGCGCGCGCGTTGAACAGCGTTGTGTTCTGGAAGACGATGATGAAGACGCCGATGAGCAGGATCTGCACCGCGTAGACCAGGAGTCCCGCCGTCATGGCCACCTGCGGGTTGTCCCGGGTCAGGCGCATGAGTGCGGCGGTGCCGAGGCCGAAGAAGACGGCGACGACGGCAAACGCCACAAGTCCGCCGATCAGGCCCTTCTCACCGGCGACGATGGCGCTCACAACGGTGGCTACAACTCCCACGGGGGCGGCGATGATCGCCGAACCCCGGAGAATCCGGGCGTCGTTGGACTGCATGAGGACAGCTCCAGCGGGACTTGGGGGTGGGTGTGCAGACGGTGGAGGACGCGACTCGTCGACTCTCCGACGTCGAACAGAGGTTAGCTCCCCGGCACTACCGCGCCTCGGGTGCACCCCGGCCGAAGGGCCTGTCCTGCCAAGGCCTTTCGGTGTCCCTCACCTGGTAGTGAACGGTATCACAAACTATTTGATGAGGTCTTTACCTCTTCAGTGTGCTGACCGTCACACGTGAGGGTGAGTCCGCTCGCGTGTGCAAGACACGACAGCTACCGGTGTGCTAATGCCCCGTGATTTCCGAATTTACCTGATCTGTACTTGTAGAAGTCAACGAGTTGATTCAGCTTTACCGCGATCGGTGAAGCGCGACCGGGCACCCAGCGCGGTCGCGCCGTTGACGCCCGCCGGCACCGCGGGCGGTTCGCCCTCCACCGCGCCGCCCGTCCCCGCGTCCGCGAAGACCGCGCCGGCCGGGGCCCCTTCGGGCCCGGCGTCACCCTGAGCACCCGGCTCGTCGCCGTCCGCCGCGAACCGTCGCGACCGGCGCCGGTAGCGGGGCGGTACGAACGACTGCGCCCAGCGCGGGACGCGGGGTTTGAACCGCGGCAGCAGCAGGAGCACCAGGCCGACCGCGCTCAGCCCGACCAGCATCGGCAGGACCCAGTTCGAGCCCTGCGTGGAGTACATGACCGAGTAGAGGACGACGCCGAACGCGATCAGCGCGGACCAGAAGTACATGATCAGCACCGCGCGGGTCTTGGAGTGCCCGATGTCCAGCAGCCGGTGGTGCAGGTGGCCCCGGTCCGCGGCGAACGGCGACTGCCCGTTCCAGGCACGGCGCACCACGGCGAGCAGCAGGTCGGCGAGCGGGATGGCGATGATCGTCAGCGGCAGCAGCAGGGGAATGAACACCGGCAGCGCGGCGTGGGTCGCACTGCGGGTGCCGCCCTCGAACAGCTTCAGGGTGTCGGGGTCGACCTGACCGGTCACCGAGATCGGGCCGGCGGCCAGGACGAGCCCGATGAGCATCGAGCCCGAGTCACCCATGAAGATCCGCGCGGGGCTCATGTTGTGCGGCAGGAAGCCGAGGCACATGCCCATGAGGATCGCGGCGAACAGCGTCGCAGGGGCCGCGGCCTCGATGCCGTAGCCGTACCAGAGGTGGTAGGCGTGCAGGAAGAACGCGGCGGCGGCGATGCACACCACGCCGGCGGCGAGGCCGTCGAGGCCGTCGACGAAGTTCACCGCGTTGATGGTGATCACCACGACGGCCACGGTGAGCAGTGTGGACTGCCACTGGGTCAGCGAGACGGTGCCGACCCCGGGGACCGGCAGCCACAGGATCGTCAGGCCCTGCATGACCATGACGCCGGCGGCGATCATCTGGCCGCCCAGTTTGATCAGCGCGTCGATCTCGAACTTGTCGTCGAGGACACCGATCAGCCAGATCAGGGCGGCACCGGAGAGCAGCGCCCGCGGCTCGTTGGACTGCGCGAAGACCCCGTTGAGGTTGTGGAGGTTGTCGGCGACCAGCAGTCCCGCACACAGGCCGATGAACATCGCCACGCCACCGAGCCGCGGTGTGGGCTCGCGGTGCACGTCGCGGGAGCGGATCGCAGTCATCGCGCCGACCGCGACGGCGAATTTCCGCACCGGGCCGGTCAGCAGATAGGTCACCGCAGCCGTCACACAGAGCGTCAGCAGATAATCACGCACGGGCTGCCCCACAGGAATCGCTGGCCATATCAGCCCCACACCCTAGCCCTCGCCGCGCCCGGCGCCGGAAACCGCGTCGCTTCGGGGTCACCACACAGCCAAGGACATCCCGTCGGTGGCGATGGTTGCACAGGTGCCCGGGAGGCGGGGATCCATGCCGGCCCCCGGGGCCGCCGCGCCCAGGAGCGCGGGAGGTTACGCAGTATAGGGCGGGAAGCGCCCGGTGAGATCGCGAACGTCCGCACGCACCGCCCGGACCTGCCGGTCGTCGCCCGTCAGGGCCCTGCCCACGAGCCCGGCGATGCCGCGCATCTCCCCCTCCCCCATGCCCTGGGTGGTGACGGCGGCCGTACCGAGGCGAAGGCCTCGTCCCAGCCCGGGCGCGAGTCCGCAGGTCTCCAGGACCATCCCGGCCGCGGCCAGCCGGCCCCGCGCGGCCCTGCCGTCCATCCCGAGCGGTGCGGGGTCCGCGCTGACGAGGTGGGTATCGGTACCGCCCGTGGTGATGTCCAGGCCCTCGGCCGCGAGGGCGCTCGCGAGGACGCGCGCGTTCGCGACGACCCGGTGGGCGTACGCGGCGAAGGCGGGCGTGGCCGCCTCGCCGAACGCGACGGCCTTCGCCGCGATCACGTGCATCTGCGCGCCGCCCTGGCTGAACGGGAACACCGCGCGGTCGACCCGTTCGGCCAGTTCCCCGCCGCACAGGATCATCCCGCCGCGCGGGCCCCGCAGCACCTTGTGCGTGGTGGCGCAGACGAGGTCCGCGTACGGCACCGGGTTCGGCGCGGCACCGCCCGCGACGAGGCCCATCGGGTGGGCCTCGTCGGCGATCAGGTACGCGCCGACGTCGTCGGCGATCTCCCGGAACGCGGCGTGGTCCATGTGCCGGGGAGAGGCGATGGAACCGCACACGATCGCCTTGGGCCGGTGGGTACGGGCGAGTGTGCGCACCTGCGCGTAGTCGACGAGGCCCGTGCCGGGATCGACGCCGTAGGCGACGAAGTCGAACCAGCGGCCGGAGAAGTTCACCGGGGCGCCGTGCGTGAGGTGTCCCCCGTAGGGCAGGCCCAGCGCCAGCACGGTGTCGCCGGGCCGCAGCAGGGCCGCGTACGCCGCCAGCACGGCGGAGGAACCTGAGTGCGGCTGCACATTGGCGTGCGCCGCCCCGAACAGGCCGCTCGCGCGGTCGATCGCGATCCGCTCGGCCGCGTCGGCCATCTCGCAGCCGCCGTGGTGGCGGGCGCCCGGGTAGCCCTCCGCGTACTTGTTGGCGAGCGGCGAGGAGAGCGCGGCGAGCACGGCCGCGGACGTGAAGTTCTCGGCCGCGCTCAGCTGCAGGCTGTCGGCCTGCCGGCGCGCCTCACCGAGAAGGACGTCGGCGAGTTCGGGGTCCTGGTGCCTCAGCACATCGACGGGTGGGGTGCCCGACGAGTGCACGGATGGAATGACCGACATGCGGTGCTCCGGTGGACTGTGTAGGGGTATGTACACCCTAGGCCGCCAAGTCGGCCCCCGCGCGGGGGCGGGGCGGCCGCGGTGGACGCCGTGCGCCGCCCTGGACGTCCGCGCACGGGCCGCGGCCGGCGGGGCCCGTCCGGGAAGTCCGGGGAGGGCCCCCGGGGGGCCTGACGGGGCCGCAGCGGCCGCTGCGGTGTCCCGGTGGCGGCCGGTGCGAGCGGGTCGGCGCGAGGGAGCGTACGAGGCCGGGGCGCACGGCGAGCGCGCGGGGACGGCGGGGTTACGGCGCGGCGGCAGCCGACGGCGTGCGTGATTCGGGCGGGCACGGGTGCGGGAGACATCGCAGGACGACGACCGGGGCACCGGCCCGCGGCGCGGTCGTGGGAGAGCCCTGGGCCCTCCGGGTCACAGGGTGGCCGGCACGCCCGTCAGGGCGGTGACCACCGGGTCGAGCGCCTGGTTGATCTCGTCGCCGATTGAGCGGAACAGCGTGATCGGCGCGCCGTACGGGTCGTAGACCTCGTCCGCCTCGGCGGTCGGCGCGAGCAGCCAGCCGCGCAGTGCGGCGGCCGCCCGGACCAGGGCCCGGGCCCTCTCCACGACGCCCTCGTCCAGCGGGTCGGGCAGGGTGGCCGGGTCTATGGCCCGTACGAGCCGGGTGAACTCCTTCAGCGTGAACGTGCGCAGCCCGGCCGAGTGGCCCATCGAGATGACCTGGGCACGGTGGTCGCGTGTGGCCGTCAGGACCAGATCGGCCCTGATGACATGTTCGTCGAGCAGTTCCCGCCCGACGAAGCCGGAGGCGTCCGCGCCGAAGTCGGCGAGGACGGCCTCCGCGTTGGCCTCCATGGGGGCACCCTCGTGCCCCCAGGTGCCCGCGCTCTCCACGATCAGCCCGTCGGCGAGCTGCTCCCCGAGGCGCACGCTCAGGGCATGCCGGTTCAGCCGCTCGGTGATCGGCGAGCGGCAGACGTTGCCGGTGCTGACGTGGAGGATGCGGAACGTCTGCTCGCCCCGCTGTGCGGTGTCCGCTATGCCACGCCCCTGCGGGGTGGTCAATTGGCCACCTCGAGGTCGGGTACCACCTTGCGCAGTTCCTCGGCGCCGAGCGCGCCCGCGCGCAGCAGCACCGGAACCTTGCCGGTGACGTCCACGATGGACGAGGGCACGATCCCGGGGGTCGGGCCGCCGTCGAGGTAGACGGAGACGGAGTCACCCAGCATGTTCTGTGCGGCGTCGCAGTCCTCGGGCGCCGGGTGCCCCGTGAGGTTGGCGCTGGACACCGCCATCGGGCCGACCTCGGTCAACAGCTCGATGGCGACCGGGTGCAGCGGCATGCGCACGGCGACGGTGCCCCGGGTCTCCCCGAGGTCCCACTGCAGCGACGGCTGGTGCTTGGCGACGAGCGTGAGCGCGCCGGGCCAGAACGCGTCGACGAGCTCCCACGCCTGCTCGGAGAAGTCCGTGACGAGGCCGTGCAGGGTGTTGGGCGAGCCGATCAGCACGGGGCTGGGCATGGCACGGCCGCGGCCCTTGGCGCCGAGCAGGTCGCCGACGGCCTCGGCGGCGAACGCGTCGGCGCCGATCCCGTACACGGTGTCGGTGGGCAGCACGACCAGTTCGCCACGCCGCACGGCGGACGCGGCCTCCCGCAGACCGGTGGTGCGGTCGGTAGCGTCGTTGGTGTCGTAACGCCGTGCCATGGTCACAGGCTCCTTCTTCTCACGGGCTCGGTTCGCCGCGCGGCCGGCGGGCGGGGCGGGCGGAGCCGTCCTGCCGAACGGACCGCCCGGCGTCGCGGGGCGCTCCTCGGGGGCGCGGGCACATTCTGCCCCCCGCCCGTCACGGCAGTGCCTTGCGGGCTGTCGCGAAGCGGGGACGGTTGTTGAGATCCGGGTGGTCCGCCGCGTCCGCCCAGCCGGACTCCTCGCTGAAGATCCACGGGACCTGGCCGCCCTGGGTGTCGGCGTGCTCGATCACGACGAGGCCGCCCGGCCGCAGCAGCCGGTGCGCGGTGCGTTCGATACCGCGGATCGTGTCGAGGCCGTCCTCGCCGGAGAACAGGGCCATCTCGGGGTCGTGGTCGCGGGCCTCGGGCGCCACGTACTCCCACTCGGTGAGGGGGATGTACGGCGGGTTGGAGATGACCAGGTCGACCTGGCCGTCCAGCTCGGGGAGCGCGCCGAACGCGTCGCCCGCGTGCACGGTGACGCGGGATTCCGCCGCGTTCCTGCGAGTCCACACGAGCGCGTCCTCGGACAGTTCGACGGCGTGCACCGTGGAGCGCGGCACTTCCTGGGCGATGGCGAGCGCGATCGCGCCGGAGCCCGCGCACAGGTCCACGACGACCGGCTCGACGACGTCCATCGCGCGCACGGCGTCTATCGCCCAGCCGACGACGGACTCCGTCTCGGGACGCGGTACGAAGACACCCGGCCCCACCTGGAGTTCGAGGTAGCGGAAGAAGACGCGGCCGGTGATGTGCTGGAGCGGTTCACGGGCCTCGCGGCGGGCGATGGTCTCCCAGTAGCGGGCGTCGAAGTCGCCGTCCTGGACCGTGTGCAGCTCGCCGCGCTTGACCGCGTGCACGTACGCGGCGAGTTCCTCCGCGTCGAAGCGCGGTGAGGGGACGCCGGCGTCGGCGAGCCGACGGGTCGCCTGGGCGACCTCCGCGAGCAGCAGGCTGCGCGGCGCGGGTCCGCGGCGGCCGCCCCGAGGGTCGCCGCTCTCCCCGGCCGACCCGCCGTGTGGTGCCTGCACGCTGGTTCCTCCGGACTGCGTCAAAGGGTTGCTGGGCTGGGCGCCGTCGATGGCCATGAGCCCGGTACGGCAGCGTTTCCGCGTTACTGCGCGGCGGCGAGTTTCGCGGCCGAGTCGGCGTCCACACAGGCCTGGATCACGGCATCGAGATCACCGTCGAGCACCTGGTCCAAGTTGTACGCCTTGAAGCCGACGCGGTGGTCCGAAATGCGGTTCTCGGGGAAGTTGTACGTCCGGATCTTCTCCGAGCGGTCCACGGTGCGCACCTGGCTGCGCCGGGCGTCCGCCGCCTTCGACTCGGCCTCCTCCTGGGCCGCGGCCAGCAGCCGCGAGCGCAGGATGCGCAGGGCCTGCTCCTTGTTCTGGAGCTGGCTCTTCTCGTTCTGGCAGGAGGCGACGACACCGGTCGGCAGGTGCGTGATGCGGACCGCGGAGTCGGTCGTGTTGACGGACTGCCCGCCGGGGCCCGAGGAGCGGTAGACGTCGATGCGCAGGTCGTTCGGGTTGACCTCGACGTCGATCTCCTCGGCCTCGGGCGTCACGAGGACTCCGGCGGCCGAGGTGTGGATACGGCCCTGGGACTCGGTCGCGGGCACGCGCTGCACGCGGTGCACGCCGCCCTCGTACTTCAGCCGGGCCCAGACACCCTGCCCGGGCTCCGTGGCACCGTTGCCGCCCTTGGTCTTCACCGCGACCTGGACGTCCTTGTAGCCGCCGAGCTCGGAGTCGGTGGAGTCGATGATCTCGGCCTTCCAGCCGACGCGCTCCGCGTAGCGCAGGTACATGCGCAGCAGGTCGCCCGCGAACAGCGCCGACTCGTCGCCGCCCGCGCCGGCCTTGACCTCCAGGATGACGTCCTTGTCGTCGCTGGGGTCACGGGGCACGAGCAGCAGCCGCAAGCGCTCGGTGAGCTCGGCGCGGCGCCGCTCCAGGTCCTTGACCTCCGCGGCGAACTCGGGGTCCTCGGCGGCGAACTCGCGGGCCGTCCCGATGTCGTCCCCGGTGCGCTTCCAGGACTGGTACGCGCCGATGATCGGCGTCAGTTCGGCATACCGCTTGCCGAGCCTGCGCGCGTTGGCCTGGTCGCTGTGGACCGACGGGTCGGCCAGCTTCTTCTCCAGGTCGGCATGCTCGCCGACCAGGTCCTCGACCGCCTCGAACATCGGGGGCTCCTGGGGTGGTGAAAGGTGCTTCGGGAGTAGCGGGTACCGCGTGGAGCGGGCAACGCAGGGGGGCGCCCGACGGCGCGGGCCCACTGGCCCGCCTGGGACGCCAAAGCGCCGGCCTCGACGCCCCTGAGCGGGGCGCCGGGGGCCGGCGCGTGGTGCTCGCTACTTCTTGGCTGCCGCGGCCTTGCCGGCCGTCGCGCCCTTGCCGAAGCGGGCCTCGAAGCGGGCCACACGGCCACCGGTGTCGAGGATCTTCTGCTTGCCCGTGTAGAACGGGTGGCACTCGGAGCACAGGTCGGCACGGATGGTGCCGGAGTCAATGGTGCTCCGGGTCGTGAACGACGCGCCACAGGTGCAGCTGACCTGCGTCTCGACGTACTTGGGGTGAATCTCGTTCTTCACGGGTGTCTCCTAGATCGCGGAGGGTACCGGGTCGCACGGGCGGATTGCTCGTACGTGAACCGGGACCGACGGACCAGTCTGCCAGCACTGGCCGCATCTCCCAAAACCGGAGCCCCGGCCGTCTTGTTCCCGCTGCCGCCCCGGGCTTGTGGCCGCCGTCCGCCCGACGCTCCCCGCCGGCCGACGCCCGTCACCTCCGGGCCGCCGGCCGCCTCGCGCACGCGGGCCTGTGCGCCCGCGCGGGCCCGCTGCCGCGCGCCGCCGGGGGGTGCACGGCGGGACGCGTCAGTGGGCGCTCTTGATGACGCCGTTGGCATCGCCGGTGGTGTCGCCCGCCGAGCCCTTCGTGGCGGAGCGGGGGATCGGGCGGTCCTGGCGCAGCGCGTTCCAGACCGTGCGGGCCCCGGGCTCCAGCGGTACGACGCGGTTCGGGTCGGAGGGGTCGTACTTCACCGGCAGCGTGATCATTGTCACGTCCTGCGACGACAGGTTCTGCAGGCTCCCGGTGAAGCCGATCAGCTTGTCGACGCTGTCGAGCTGGGAGTCCGGCGTGATGGATTTCGTAGCGGTGTCGGCAAGGTCGAACAGCTTCTTCGGGTCGCTGAAGACGCCGACCCCCCTCACCTGGTGGATCAGCGCCTTGATGAACGCCTGCTGGAGCTGGATGCGGCCGAGGTCGCTGCCGTCGCCGACCGCGTGCCGGGTACGGACCAGGCCGAGTGCCTGTTCCCCGTCGAGGGTGTGCGTGCCGGGGGCCAGGTTGAGATGGCTGTCCTTGTCGTGGATGGCCTTGGTGGTGGTCACCTTCACGCCGCCGAGCTGGTTGATGAGCTTCTTGAACCCGGTGAAGTCGACCTCGATGTAGTGGTCCATCCGGATGCCGGTCATCCGCTCGACGGTCTTCACCGCGCAGGCGGGCCCGCCGACCTCGTAGGCGCTGTTGAACATGGCCGACGGGGCGGCCGGGGCCGTGCGGCCCTTCTTGCCGGCGCACGCGGGGCGCGCGACGAGGGTGTCGCGCGGTATGGAGACGACGCTCGCCTTCTTGTGGCCCTTGAAGACGTGCACGACCATCGCGGTGTCGGAGCGGGCGCCGGTACTCCTGCCGTACTCCGCGTTCGAGCCGGCGCGGGAGTCCGAGCCGAGCACGAGGATGTCCTCGGAGCCGTTGTCGACGTTCGCGGGACGGTGGGAGCCCAGCTGCGCGTTGATGTCGACACCGCTGAGGTTGCCGTTCAGCCGCGCGTACACGTACCCCAGACCGGCCAGGATGACGGCGACCAGCACGGCGACAGTCCAGATGACGCCCCTTACCGTGCGGCGACGGCTGCTCCGGTCGGCGGTCATGGTCTCCCTCGGCTTTCGGCCCGGTTCTGCTACCCCTTGCCGCGGCGCTCAGGCAACGCACCCCTCTTGTGCTCTTGTGCCGCGCCGGTGCCCGGCGTCGGCTTCTCGACGGTGAGGCTCTCAAAAGGGTTGCACGAAGGTGCCCCCCCGCGCTTCCCGAGCGCGAGGGGGCACCGTCGTCACCTACCGTGCGACCAGGACCGTCAGTCGTTGCCGTTGCCCGGCATCGGCGTGGTCTTCTGGATCTGGAGCAGGAACTCCGCGTTGGACTTCGTCTGCTTCATCTTGTCCAGCAGGAGCTCGATGGCCTGCTGCTGGTCCAGGGCGTGCAGCACCCTGCGGAGCTTCCAGACGATGCCCAGCTCGTCCGGGCTGAGCAGGATCTCCTCCTTGCGGGTGCTGGACGCGTCGACGTCCACCGCGGGGAAGATGCGCTTGTCCGAGAGCTTGCGGTCGAGGCGGAGCTCCATGTTGCCGGTGCCCTTGAACTCCTCGAAGATGACCTCGTCCATCCGGGAGCCGGTCTCGACCAGCGCGGTCGCGAGGATCGTCAGCGAGCCGCCGTCCTCGATGTTGCGCGCGGCACCGAAGAAGCGCTTCGGCGGGTAGAGCGCCGTCGAGTCGACACCACCGGACAGGATGCGGCCGGAGGCGGGCGCCGCCAGGTTGTACGCGCGGCCCAGACGGGTGATGGAGTCCAGCAGCACGACGACGTCGTGCCCGAGCTCCACGAGGCGCTTGGCGCGCTCGATGGCGAGCTCCGCGACCGTGGTGTGGTCCTCGGCCGGACGGTCGAAGGTCGAGGAGATGACCTCGCCCTTGACCGACCGCTGCATGTCGGTGACCTCTTCAGGCCGCTCGTCGACGAGGACGACCATCAGGTGGCACTCGGGGCTGTTGACCGTGATCGCGTTGGCGATGGCCTGCAGGATCATCGTCTTGCCGGTCTTCGGCGGGGCGACGATCAGGCCTCGCTGGCCCTTGCCGATCGGGGCGACGAGGTCGATGATCCGCGTCGTCAGCACGCCCGGGTCGGTCTCCAGACGGAGCCTGTCCTGCGGGTAGAGCGGCGTCAGCTTCTGGAACTCGGCGCGGCCGCGGCCGCTCTCGGGCGCCATGCCGTTGACCGAGTCGAGGCGCACGAGCGCGTTGAACTTCTCGCGGCGCTCGCCCTCCTTGGGCTGGCGCACGGCGCCGGTGACGTGGTCACCCTTGCGCAGGCCGTTCTTACGGACCTGGGCGAGCGAGACGTAGACGTCGTTCGGGCCCGGCAGGTAGCCGGAGGTCCGGATGAAGGCGTAGTTGTCGAGGATGTCGAGGATGCCCGCGACCGGGATCAGCACATCGTCGTCGGCGACCTGCGGCTCGGGGCCGAAGTCCTCGCGGCCACGGCGCCCGCGGCGGTCGCGGTAGCGACCGCGCCGGCCACGGCGGCCGGTGCCGTCGTCGTCGAAGTCGTCCTGGGGGCCGCCGCCGCCCTGCGGGCCGCGGTCTCCCTGCGGGCCGCGGTCGCCGCGCTCCCCGCGGTCACGGTCGCGGTCCCTGTCACGGTCCCTGCGGCCCTGCTGGGCGCCGCCCTGCTGGTCGCCGTCCGTCTTGCCGCGGCGCTCACGCTGGCGGTCCCTGCGGTCGCCGCGGTCCTGCTGGCCGTCGCGGCCCTGACCGTCGCGGCCCTGACCGTCCCCGCGCTGGCCGCGCTCCTGGCCGCCCTGGCCGTCGCCGCGCTGGCCGCGCTCCTGGCGGTCGGCACGGCCCTGGCCGTCGCGGCCACCCTGCTGGGCGCGGTCCTGGCGGCCCTGGCCGCCGTCACGCTTGCCGTCGGTCTCGGGCGTCGCCGTCGCGGCCTCCGCCTGCGGCTCGGCCTTGGTGTCCGTGCCCTGCTCGGGGGCGCCCGCGGGGGCCGTGGCGCGGCGCCTGCGGCGCTCGCCGGTGGCCGGCTCGTCGTTGGCGGGCTGACCCGGGATGTCGATCTGCTGCTGCGCCGCGTCGGCGGCGGCCTCAGCCTTCGCCTCACCCGTGCGCGCGCGGGACGTGCTGCGACGCTTGGGCTTGGTCTCCGCGCCCGCAGCCTCGTCGGACGACTTGGCCGCCGGCGCACCGCCGCCGGCTTGCGCCTCCTTGATGACCTCGATCAGCTGGCTCTTGCGCATCCGCGCGGTGCCCCTGATGCCGAGGCCGGACGCGACCTGCTGCAGCTCGGCCAGGACCATGCCGTCGAGGCCGGTGCCGGAGCGGCGGCGCCGTGCGGTGGTGCCGGAGGCAGCACCTGCGGCGGGCGCGTTCGTGTCGACGTTGTCGTCGGCAGTCACGCCCATCAGATCGGTGGTGTCGCTCACGAAGGGTCCTTCCCTGGAGCGGACGTCGGCCTTCTGGCTCGGCGACCGGTTGTGCTGTCCGGCTGCGGCCCTTGCTTGTGGACCGTGCCGGGGCGGTGGTTCCGCCGGATGCGGCGGAGAAACATGCGTACGTGCGCTGGGTCCCGGCCCCGAAGCCCCTGCTCGGCCCACTACGGGGATGAGCGCGGGAAGCCGTGCCGGTTCCGGTGCGTGCTCAAAACTGCTCAGGCAGGCTGCTCAGGCAGTTGAGGAGGCTCCCGGAAGAAGGGTGGTCCCGAAGCGGGACGCAAAGCACCGGGCCACGAAGACTCCGGATGCGGTATTGAGGTTAACACTACCGGCTCCAACAAACATTCCCCCTCTCGCACACCGGCAATCGCGATTCGAGATTTCGTCGATTCCCCGGCACTCCCTTATGAACCCAGCGGCAGAACGCTCGTGCCCGCGGCGTCGAGGGACAGCCGGTTCGCGGCCCACCCCTCGCCCGCCAGCCGTGCGACCTTGTCGGCCGCACCGTCCTCGACCAGCGCGATGACCGTGGGTCCCGCGCCGGAGATCATGGCCGGTACGCCGTCCCCGCGAAGCCTGTTGACGAGGGCGACACTCCCCGGCATGGCCGGCTGCCGGTACTCCTGGTGGATGCGGTCCTCCGTGGCGGGCAGCAGCAGTTCGGGCCGCCGGGTCAACGCCTCGACCAGCAGCGCCGCGCGGCCCGCGTTGACCGCGGCGTCGATGTGCGGGACGGTCCGCGGCAGCAGGCCCCGCGCGGTCTCCGTCAGTACGGCCTCCTCCGGTACGAAGACCACCGGGACGACGGACGACGCGGGGTCCATCCGGATGGCGCGCGCCGCGCCGTTCTCCGTCCACGCCAGGGTGAACCCGCCGAGCAGGCAGGCCGCCACGTTGTCGGGATGTCCCTCGATCTCGGTGGCCACCTCCAGCAGCGCGCTGTCGTCGAGCCGGGTGTCGCCGCCTATGGTCACCGCGCGGGCGGCGACGATGCCCGCGCAGATGGCGGCGGACGAGGAGCCGAGGCCGCGGCCGTGCGGAATGCGGTTGGCGCACACGACCTCAAGTCCCCTGGGCTGGCCGCCCAGCAGGTCGAAGGCGGTGCGCAGCGCGCGTACCAACAGGTGGTTCTCGTCGCGTGGCAGCGACCGCGCGCCCTCGCCGGCGATGTCGATGTGCAGTCCCGCGTCGGCGACGCGGACGACGACGTCGTCGTAGAGCCCCAGCGACAGGCCGAAGGCGTCGAAGCCGGGGCCGAGGTTGGCGCTGGTGGCGGGGGTGCGCACCCGTACGGCGGCGGCGCGGAAGGCGGGACCGGCCATCGCTCTGACGACTCTCCTTGTGCCTGCGTGGGGATCGGCTTGGTGCTCTCGTGCGGTGTTCACGGGAGGCTGCCCACACGGGACGGTCGCCGCGGCGCGCGGCAACACCGCGGCAGGTGCGGCGGGGTGGGTGCCCACACCCTATCGAAGGATGGAAGCGCCGCGACATAGGGCGCACAGGAGGCGCACGATGCGTGTCGCGGGAGGCGCCGTGCGCCGCGGCCCTGCGGGCGGCGTTCGCGCCGCCGCTCGCAGGGCCGATGCCGTCAGGCCAGGCCGAGTTGGTTCGCTGCGGCCGCGGCGTCGACGGGGACGGTGACGGGCTGCGGAGCCCCCTGGACGGCCCAGTCGGGGTCCTTGAGGCCGTTGCCCGTGACCGTGCAGACGATGCGCTGGCCGCGGTCGACCTTGCCCTCCTCGGCGGCCTTGAGCAGGCCGGCGACGGAGGCGGCGGACGCGGGCTCCACGAAGACGCCCTCCTGCGCGGCCAGCAGCCGGTACGCGCGCAGGATCTGGCGGTCGGTCACCTCGTCGATGAAGCCGCCGGACTCGTCGCGCGCGTTCAGTGCGAACTGCCAGGACGCGGGGTTGCCGATGCGGATCGCGGTGGCGACCGTGTGCGGCTCCTTCACGATCTCGCCGCGTACGATCGGCGCGGAGCCGGACGCCTGGAAGCCCCACATGCGGGGGGTGCGGGCGGCCGGGCCGTCGGCGGCGTACTCGCGGTACCCCTTCCAGTACGCCGTGATGTTGCCGGCGTTCCCGACGGGCAGTACGTGGATGTCGGGGGCGTCGCCGAGCGCGTCCACGATTTCGAAGGCTGCGGTCTTCTGGCCTTCGATCCTGACCGGATTGACCGAATTGACCAGCGACACCGGGTAGTTGTCCGCGAGGGAGCGGGCCAGGGTGAGGCAGTCGTCGAAGTTCCCGTCGACCTGCAGGATGCGCGCGCCGTGGACGAGGGCCTGGCCCATCTTGCCCAGCGCGATCTTGCCCTGCGGTACGAGGACGGCGCAGACCATCCCCGCGCGCACGGCGTAGGCGGCGGCCGACGCGGAGGTGTTGCCGGTGGAGGCGCAGATGACGGCCTGCGCGCCCTCGGCCTTCGCCCGGGTGATGGCCATGGTCATGCCCCGGTCCTTGAAGGACCCGGTGGGGTTCGCGCCCTCGACCTTGAGGTGCACCTCGCAGCCCGTGCGCTCGGAGAGCACCTGCGCGGGGACGAGCGGCGTGCCGCCCTCCCTGAGCGTGACGATCTCGGTCGTGGGCTCGACCGGAAGCCGGTCGCGGTATTCCTCGATGACGCCGCGCCACTGGTGGGTGCCCTGTGCGGGGCCGCGGTCGACTGCGATGGTCATGGGTCCCTACTCCCCTTCAACACGCATGATGCTGGCGACACCGCGCACGGTGTCGAGTCCGCGCAGCGCCTCGACGGTGCCCGAGAGGGCCGCGTCGGGGGCGCGGTGCGTGACCACGACGAGCGATGCCTCGCCGTCCTTGCCCTTCTGACGGACGGTATCGATGGAAACACCGTGTTCGGCGAAGACCATGGCCACTTGGGCGAGTACACCCGGTTTGTCAGCGACGTCGAGGCTGATGTGATAGCGCGTCACGACATCGCCCATGGGGCTCACCGGCAGCCGGGTGTACGCGGATTCGCCGGGGCCCTTCGCCTCGGCGAGCCGGTTGCGGCACACGGCGACGAGGTCGCCGAGGACGGCGGACGCGGTGGGTGAACCGCCCGCGCCGGGGCCGTAGAACATCAGCTGCCCCGCGGCCTCGGCTTCGACGAAGACCGCGTTGTAGGCCTCGCGCACGGAGGCGAGGGGGTGGCTGAGGGGGATCATCGCCGGGTGGACGCGGGCGGTGACGGACTTGCCGTCGGCGGCCCGCTCGCAGATCGCGAGGAGTTTGACCGTGCAGCCCATGCGTTTGGCGGAGGCCAGGTCCGCCGAGGTGACCTCGGTGATGCCCTCGCGGTGCACGTCGTCGAGGCGTACGCGGGTGTGGAAGGCGATGCCCGCGAGGATGGACGCCTTCGCGGCCGCGTCGAAGCCCTCGACGTCGGCGGTGGGGTCGGCTTCCGCGTAGCCGAGCGCGGTGGCCTCGTCGAGCGCCTCGGAGTAGCCGGCGCCCGCGGAGTCCATCCGGTCGAGGATGAAGTTCGTGGTGCCGTTGACGATGCCGAGGACGCGGTTGACGTGGTCGCCCGCGAGGGACTCGCGCAGCGGGCGGATCAGCGGGATGGCGCCCGCCACGGCCGCCTCGAAGTAGAGGTCGCGCTCGTGCCGCTCGGCCGCCTCGTACAGCGTGGTGCCGTCCTCGGCGAGCAGTGCCTTGTTGGCGGAGACGACGGACGCGCCGTGCTCGAAGGCGGTGGTGATCAGTGTCCTGGCGGGTTCGATGCCGCCGATGACCTCGATGACCACGTCGATGTCGCCGCGCTTGACCAGGGCGGTCGCGTCGGTGGTGACGAGGGCCGGGTCGACGCCGTCGCGGACCTTGCCGGGCCGGCGGACGGCGATCCCGGCGAGTTCGATCGGCGCGCCGATCCTGGCCGCGAGGTCGTCCGCGTGCGTCGTCATGATGCGGGCCACCTCTGTGCCGACCACGCCACAGCCCAGCAGCGCCACCTTCAGCGGACGCGTACGCATCATCCGACTACGCCTTTCGTCGAGCCCCGCGGTCATGAGCGGGGATGTTGACCAGTCTCACGCAAGGGAAGGAGGTTTCCTGCCGCCGTCCAGAATCCGAGATGTTTATCTCGTCAGCCCACGTCCAGACGGAGAAGATCTTCTTCCGTCTCCCGTCGGACGATCACCCGCGCCTCGCCGTCGCGCACGGCGACGACCGGCGGCTTCAGGGCGTGGTTGTAGTTGCTGGCGAGCGAACGGCAGTACGCGCCGGTCGCCGGGATCGCGACGAGGTCGCCCGGCGCGAGGTCGGCGGGCAGGTACGCGTCCCGTACGAGGATGTCGCCGCTCTCGCAGTGCTTGCCGACGACGCGGACGAGCATCGGCTCCGCGTCGGAGCTGCGGGAGACGAGCGCGACGCTGTACTCGGCGTCGTACAGGGCGGTACGGATGTTGTCCGACATGCCGCCGTCGACGCTGACGTACGTGCGCAGGCCTTCGAGCGGCTTGACCGTGCCGACCTCGTAGAGCGTGAACGCGGTGGGGCCCACGATGGCGCGGCCCGGCTCGACGGAGATGCGCGGGGTGGCGAGCCCGGTGGCCTCGCACTCGTGGCTGACGATCTCGGCCAGGCGCTTGGCGACCTCGTGCGGCTCGCGCGGGTCGTCCGCCGACGTGTAGGCGATGCCGAGGCCGCCGCCGAGGTCGATCTCCGGGAGTTCCACGCCGTGCTCATCGCGGATGCGGCCGAGGAGTTCCACGACGCGGCGGGCGGAGACCTCGAAGCCGGCCATGTCGAAGATCTGCGATCCGATGTGGGAGTGCACACCGGTCAGTTCCAGGCTGTCGAGGCCGAGGATGCGGCGGACCGCCTCCTCCGCCTGCCCGCCGGCGAGGGCGAGTCCGAACTTCTGGTCCTCGTGGGCGGTGGCGATGAACTCGTGGGTGTGCGCCTCCACCCCGACGGTGATCCTGACCTGCACCTTCTGCCGGACACCCAGGCGGCGGGCGATGTGCGCGACCCGCGCGATCTCCTGGAAGGAGTCGACGACGATCCGGCCCACCCCGGCCTCGACGGCCCGCTCGATCTCGTCGGGTGTCTTGTTGTTGCCGTGGTAGCCGATCCGCCCGGCGGGCATGCCCGCGCTCAGCGCGGTCGTCAGCTCGCCCGCGGAGCACACGTCGAGGTGCAGGCCCTCCTCGGCGAGCCAGCGGACGATGGCCTTCGACAGGAACGCCTTGCCCGCGTAGTAGACGTCGGCGCCGGGTCCGAAGGCGTCCTTCCAGGCGCGGCAGCGGGCCCGGAAGTCGGCCTCGTCCATGATGTAGGCGGGGGTGCCGAACTCCTCGGCGAGGCGGGTCACGGCGAGGTCCTGGACGGTGACGACGCCGTCGGCGCCCCGGCGGACGCTCTGCGCCCACACCTTCTCGTCGAGCGCGTCGAGGTCCCCGGGTACGGCGTCGGACGCCTGCGCTGAGGTGGCGGACTGGGCGGAAGCGGTCATGGCTGGTGTGCTCTTTCAGAGATGTGCGGGTGCGTCGATGCCGAGCAGGGTCAGGCCGCCGGCCAGCACCGTCCCGGCGGCTTCGGCGAGCGCGAGCCGGGTGCGGTGGGCGGCGACGGGTTTCTCGTCACCGATGGGCAGCGGGGGGCACTCCGTGAGGAAGCGCAGGGTGTTCTCCGCTGTCGCTTCGAGGTGCCGCGCGAGCCGGTCGGGCGCGCGGTGATGGCCGGAGGCCGCGAGCACGCGGGGGTGGTCCGCGAGAACGTCCAGCAGCGTACGGGCCGGCTCGTCGCCGAGCCCGTCCGGGGTCGCGCCGTGGCCGGTGGGGCCGGGGGCGAGCGGGGCACGGGCGGCGCCGGCCGCCGCCGGGACGTCGGGGGCGCCCAGGGCGTCGGCGAGGGTGTCCGGGACGACGGGGGTGAGGTCGAAGGCGCGGGCCTCGCGCAGCGCGGCGCGGGCGCGCGCGTGCGCGTAACGGACGGTGAACAGCGGATTCGTCTCCCGCTGCGCCAGCAGTGCGGCCGCGTCGGTCCGCGGCCGGTCGTGCGCGGCGGGCCGCAACAGGGCCCAGCGCGCGGCGTCCGTGCCGAGCGCGCCCGGGTCGTACGCCGGTGGTGCCGGGGTGACCCGTACGGTCTCGGTACCGCCCGGCGTGGCGAAGGCGTCGGCGCCCTGGGTGCGCAGCAGGCGCACCACGGCCTCGGTCCAGGCCACGGCGCGCGCCTCGGTGGCGGGGGCGAAGACGACGGTGCGGCCCACGAGGGCGTCGCCGTGACCGTATCGGTCGCCTTCGGTGAGGACGCGCGCGAGTGCGGCGCTCCCGGCCGGGGCCGCGAGCGTGAAGTTGAGGAATCCGGGGCCCGTGATGTCGACACGGCCGATCGCGGGGGCGCCCAGGAGCCGTGCCCGGAGCACCTCGGCGACCTCGCGCGGCGCACGGCGGGCCTCGGCGGCCAGGCGCAGCGCCGCGTTCGTCGTCCAGTCGCCGGTGCCGCCGGGGCGCGGCCGCTCGACACGGACACTCTCCGGGATCGTCACGCTGAGCTCACCGTCGCGCACCGCGCGGCACACGGCGTGCCGTACGGTGCGGGAGAGTTCAGCCGGGGTCACGGGACAAGCGTATGGGAGGACCGGGTGGGTCCCGCCAGCCGGTTTCCCCTCCGCTCCCCCGCCGCCCGCCCCCGCCGGGCCGGTCGACGCCACCGCGGGGCCGGCCCTCCCGCCTTCGTCTCCCCCGCGTGCGAGCGGCGCCGCGCCATCGCCCGACCTGCGGCCGAGGCACGCGCGGCGCCGGCGTGCCGCCCGGGACACGGAGGTACGGCCCCTCGACGCCTCCCGCACGCGCGGTCCGGGGCCCCGGGCCCGTCGGGAGCGCGCCGTCCGGCCGTCGGACCGCGGGCACCCCGCCCACGGGGCCCGGCTCCCCGTACGCGCGAGGGCGTTCCGGGCCGTTTGCGCCGCTTCCGCACCGGCGGGAGCATGGAGGGGGCGGTCCCCGCGGCGACCTCGCGTGCACGCCTCGTTCGAGGATGCCGGGACGCCGGCGGACAACGCTCGATGCGGGCTGCCCGGACCGCGCGTGCGCCGGGCCGGGCCCGCCCCCGATGGAGGTCGTCATGGACGGCACGACGCTCGAAGAAATGAGGACCGGGCTGCGTGGCCCCGTCACCGGTCCCGACGATCCGGACTACGCGCGCCAACGCGCGGTGCACAACGCGATGATCGACCGCCGGCCGGCGGCGATCCTGCGGTGCTCGGACGCCGGGGACGTCAAGGACGCGATCCGCTTCGTCCGCGAGCACGGGCTGCGGACCACGGTCCGTGGAGGCGGCCACAGCGGCGCGGGCCTGAGCGTGGCGGACGACGCCGTCGTCCTCGACCTCGCCCCGATGCGCTTCGCCCAGGTGGACCCGGCGAAGCGGACGGCCACGGTGGGGGGCGGCAGCCTGCTGGGCGACCTCGACCACGCGACCCACGCCTTCGGCCTCGCCACCCCTGCGGGCATCCAGTCGACGACGGGCGTCGGGGGCCTCACCCTCGGTGGCGGCCACGGACACCTCACCCGGAAATACGGCCTGACGTCCGACAACCTGCTGGAGGCGGACGTCGTGCTCGCGGACGGCAGCTTCGTCACGGCGAACGAGCGTGAGCACCCCGACCTGTTCTGGGCCCTGCGGGGCGGCGGCGGGAACTTCGGCGTCGCCACGTCCTTCACGTTCCGCCTGCATCCCGTGGACACGGTGGGGGTGGCCATGACGCTGTGGCCCATCGAGCGGACACCTGACGTCCTGCGGTGGTACCGCGAGTTCCTGCCCCGGGCCGCGGAGGACCTGAGCGGCTTCTTCGCGGTGCTCCGCGTGCCGCCGGCGCCCCCGTTCCCCGAGGAGATCCACGGCCGCAGGATGTGCGGTGTCATCTGGTGCTGGACGGGGGACCTCGGCGACCTCGACGACGCCGTCGGCGCCGTGCGCGAAGCGGGCACGCCGGCCTTCCACTTCACGACGCCCATGCCGTACCCCGCGCTGCAAAGCATGTTCGACCCCCTGCTGGCGCCCGGGATGCAGTGGTACTGGCGCGGCGCCTTCTTCGACCGGATCACGGACGAGGCCATCGATGTCCACCAGCGGTACGGAAACGACATCCCGACGCCCCTGTCGACGATGCACCTGTATCCCGTGGACGGCGCGGCACACCGCCCGGGGCCCGACGCGACCGCCTGGCCCTACCGGGATGCGACGTGGTCGTGCGTGGTGGCGGGCATCGACCCCGATCCGGCCAACGCCGACGTCCTCAAGCGGTGGTGCGTGGAGTACTGGAACGCGCTGCGGCCGAGTTCCATGGGCGGCGGATACGTCAACTTCATGGGCGCCGGCGAGGGCCAGGACCATGTCAGGGCCAACTACCGCGACCACTACGCGAGGCTGGCCGCCGTCAAGGACGAGTACGACCCGGACGACGTGTTCCACGCGACGGTCGTGCCCGGGCGGAGCGAGGGGCGGGGGCCGCGGGCCTAGCGCGGATTCCGGGGCGCTCTTTCACCGGCGGGAGCGGCTCACCGGCGGGAGCCGATCGCTCTCCGGCGGGGGCGACCGCCGGGCGTCGTGTGCGGGCCGTGGGCCGGGACTCCGGGGTGCCGGGGCAGGCGGAGTGCGGTTTTCGGGCGTGGTGTCTCAGCCGCGGGCGCCGGGAGCGGACTGCGCGCCGCCGCGTATGCCCGTACGCCGGTCCGCGCGGGCCAGCCGCCGTACGAGACGGACCAGTTCGGCGGGCTCGAAGGGCTTCGCGAGGAAGGCGTCGGCGGCGGCCCCGCGGACGGAGCCTGCCTCGTGCTGGATGCCCGCGCTGATGATCGCGAGCGGCACATCGCGGGTACGGGGGTCGGCGCGCAGGACGGCGGCCGTCCGCAGGCCGTCGAGGCGCGGCATCACGACATCGAGTGTGACGACGTCGGGTGCGACCTCGTGCACGACCTCCAGGCATTCGACGCCGTCGGCCGCGGTCACGACCTCGAAACCCTCCAGTTCGAGATTGACCCTGATCAGCTGCCGGATGACTCGGTTGTCGTCGACAACGAGCACCCGACCCGACTCGCCTGACACAGCTAGAGAGTAGGACGGACTCCGCTTCGGCGTCCGGGCTTTGCCGGTTTCCGGCGGCGGCCGACGCCCGGGGCGGAACCCGGCACGCACTACACCATGGGACCAACTGAACATGACAGCGCGCTAGTTGGACCGACCCACGCGAACCACCCGAACTTCCCGATCCGCCAGGGGCACCGGGGCCGCCGGAGCTCCGGCGGCGGGCGGGGAGGGGCAGCGCCCGGACCGGCGAGCGGCACGGGAGTCCCGCGCCGTCCGCCGGTCCCGGCGACCGCTCACCGGGACCGGCGGCGCAGGCCCGCGTCGGACAGGGACGGCGGGGTGTAACCGACGTCCCGCTGCGACAGGTTGGTGCCGGGCGGCACGATCTCGTCGATCCGGTCCAGGACGTCCTGACCGAGCCGGATCCTGTCCGCGCCGAGCTGCGTCTCCAGCTGTTCCATCGTGCGCGGCCCGATGATCGCCGAGGTGATCGCGGGGTGTTCGAGGACGAACGCGAGGGCGAGCCTGACCAGCGACATCCCCGCCTCGTCCGCGAGCTGCGCGAGCGCGTCGGCGGCGGCCAGTTTGGCCGCGTTCTCCGCCGCGCCGATGTCGAAGCGCACGCCCTGGTCGGCACGGCTCGATGACGGCTGCTCCGCGCCCTTGCGGTAGCGGCCGGAGAGCCAGCCGCCCGCGAGCGGACTCCACGGGATGACGGCCATGCCGTACTGCTGCGCGACCGGCAGCATCTCCCGCTCGATGCCGCGCACGAGCAGCGAGTACGGCGGCTGCTCGGAAACCACGCGTTCGCGACCCCGCCGTTCGGCCGTCCACTGCGCCTGGACGATCTCCGAGGGCTGGTAGGTGGAGGTGCCGATGTAGCGGATCTTGCCCTGCCGGACCAGGTCGGAGAGGGCGCCGAGCGTCTCGTCGATGTCGGTCCCCGGCTCCGGCCGGTGCACCTGGTAGAGGTCGATCCAGTCGGTGCCGAGGCGACGGAGGCTGTTCTCCACCTCCTGGAAGATCCATCGGCGGCTGTTGCCCCGGTGGTTGATCCCGTCGTCCATGTCGCCGTGGAACTTGGTGGCGAGGACGACGTCGTCGCGCCGCCCGCCGGCGAGGGCCTTGCCGACGATCGTCTCCGACTCGCCCCGCGAGTACACGTCGGCCGTGTCGATGAAATTGATGCCCGAGTCGAGGGCGCGGTGGATGATCCGAATGCTGTCGTCGTGGTCCGGGTTCCCCCGGGAACCGAACATCATCGTGCCCAGGCACAGCGGGCTGACCTGGACGCCTGTGCGTCCGAACGGGCGGTACTCCGTCATCGTGCGCTCACTGTCGTCGACGAAATGGATGCCTGCGCCCCCAACCTATGCCCGGTGATCGACACCGGCGCCGGCGCCTGCCCGGGGCCGGCCCCCACCCGGGACCCGATGCGCCCGGCCGCCCGTATGGCGAACAAAGATCCCAGGATGTGGGCCGCCGGTGCACCGGCACCCGTCGGGGCTCCGTCCGCGCCCGGCGGACGCGGGTCCGCAAGGATCGTGCGGATCCCGGAGGTTGACGTGCTCACCTCGCGGTGGCCACGCGATGTGCCGGCCCCGGCGGAGTCCGTGCACGAGCCGCTCGCATCATGGACACCGTTTCTCACGCCGCCCGCACCGGCGAGCCGTCCGGACAGAGCGTCGGGGAAGGAGAAGGCTGATCCCCCCGCGTATCCGCCGGCGCTCCGCCGCGGCTCCCCCTCGGAGGAAGGTCTTGAGGAACGTCACCATGGAGCGGTCACCCCACACCCCGGTCGCGTCGAGTGCCCTGTCCGGGGCGCCCTGCTGGGTGAGCCTGATGACCCACGAGCTCGGCGCGGCCCAGGACTTCTACAGCCAGGTGCTCGGCTGGCGGTTCCGCACCTCTCCGCTCGGCAGGGAGTTCGGCGTCGCGCTTGCCGAGAACGGCTCGCCGGTCGCGGGCATCGGCGCGCTCGCGAGCAACCTGCGGGCCGGGGTCGCCTGGATCCCGTACTTCGCCGTCGCGGACGCCGACGCCACCGCGTCCCGGATCAGGGAGCGCAGCGCGACCGTCGCAGTGGGGCCGCTGGCGATGACGACGGGGCGCGCGGCACTGGCCGCCGATCCGCAGGGCGCGATCTTCGGGTTCTGGGCCGGGATGACGATGGAGGGCTGGTCCGTCGGGCTCGGCGACGCGCCCGCCACCCTGCGGCTGCGGACCCGGGACGCGTTCGCCGCCGCGATCTTCTACGCGGAGGTGCTGGGCTGGGCGGCCACCCCCGACGCGGGCTGCGACGTGCGGTACGAGGAGGACCACGTCCGCGTGACGGAGGGCGGGCGGACGGTGGCGGAACTGTACGGCGGCGCGCTGGAGTCGCCACCGGACCCCCGGGTACGGCCCCGCTGGGAGGTGCATTTCCGGGTGGAGGACATCACGGCGGTGATCCGGGCCGCGACGGCGGCGGGTGGATCGGTGGCCACGTCGCCGGCGCCTGATCCGGCGCACGGCACGGCGGTGACGGCGACGTTGCGGGATCCTGACGGCGGGCTGTTCACCGTGACGACGGGCTGACGAGGCCGCCGCGAGGGCTGCGGACCGGCGCACGGCCACCCGCGCGCTCATTCGACCGCGTCCGTCAGCAGGACCGCGGCCCTGGGCCGTTCACGGTGCCGGGACGCGTCACGGTCGCGCCCGGGCCGCACGGCGCTGTGGCAGCCGTCGATGGGGCCACGCCGGGTGGCACGCCGTCTCGCCGACGCCGCACCGGCGATCACGCCGTCTCGGGGATGTCGAGCATGCGCGCGAGGCGCCGCCTGGCATGCCGCACGTGCGATCGTACGGTGGACAGCTCGATGCCGAGGTACGCGGCGACGTCCTCGTCCGGTGCCCGCAGCACGTAGCGCAGGACCACCACGTCGTACTGCCGCTCGGGCAGCGCGGCGATCGCCCCGTACAGCCCGATCCCGCCCTCCAGCACCGTGAACGCGTCCCGCGTCTCGTACAGCAGCAGCCCGCGGAGCGCGGCCCGGAAGGCCGCCGTGCCGGCGATCACCGGCTCCCTTTCGTGCCGGTCCAGCCAGCCGGCCACCTCCTGCCTGAGCAGGGCCCAGGCGTGGCCCGAGACGGACGGCTGCTCCCGCACGTGCGCCCAGTCGGCCGCGAGCCGGGCGCGGGTCGCGTCCACGATCACTCCCGCGGCCCGGGCACCGCCGGCCTGGGTGTGCGCGTAACGCAGCCAGAGGCGGTGGTGATGGGCGTCGAAGACGCGGAAACTGATGGCTGCGCGCCCCCCGCGTAAGACTGTTGACGGCATGTCCGGTTCCACGGGCGTCGTCCCTTTCTCCGGTGGCAGCGGCGCCGCTCCCCCACGCCGGGCACCGCTGCCGGATACGTACGCTCCGGCTACCCGCGACGGGCTGAGGAATGAAAGGTCGTACGGAACGCACCCGCCTTATGGCTGAGAGTCGTCGTCCGGCTACAGAGGCCGACTGATTCCGGACAGACGACCGTACGCCCGGCGAAGCCACGACCCGGCGAACCGGCCGACCCGCGAATCACCGACCGGCCAACTACCGTGCCCGGCGTGGCTTGGCACGGCGGGATGCGGGGTGCGGGGTGCGGGCCAGGAATCGTCCGAGCACGGTATCCAACACCCCCTTCGCCGCCGGGCGTTGGCGTCCGCTCCTCCACCGCACGAACATCCGACGCCCGCGTCGACGTCCGGTTTTTGTCAGATACTTGACAAGGTCTAGACCTTCCCTTTCAATCCAAGCGAACCTCCCGTGCACTTTTCCGCAACCCGCCGCCACGTCCGCACCGCCGCACCGTGTCCCGCACGGCGCGGCGCCCGCGGCACCACGCGTTCCCGGAGTGAAGGAAGAAGGACCCGGACATGCTGAGGCAACCCCCACGAGGTCTCCTGCTCGTCAGATCCGTCGCCGCGTTCGCGGTCGCGGCGCTCCTGTCCGTCCTGTTCACCGTGCCCGCCTCCGCCGCCGACCCGGTGGGCCAGATCACCGGCCTGGGCGGCAAGTGCGTCGACGTCGCCGCGGCAAGCAACGCCAACGGCACCGCCGTCCAGCTCTACGACTGCAACGGAACCGCCGCGCAGCAGTGGACGGTCGCGGGCGACGGCACGGTCCGCGCACTCGGCAAGTGCCTTGACGTCGTCGACGCCGGCACCGGCGACGGAGCCCTGGTCCAGCTGTGGGACTGCACGGGCGCACCGAACCAGAAGTGGTCCGTCAACAGCGCGCAGGACATCGTCAGCCTGAGCGCCGGCAAGTGCCTCGACGTGAAGGACCGTTCCACGGCGAACGGCACCCGCCTGCAGATCTGGACCTGTTCGGGCCAGTCGAACCAGAAGTGGAACGCGGCCGGCACCAACGGCGGTGGCGGCGGGACCCCGAGCGGATTCGTCGTCAGCGAGAACCAGTTCAACCAGATGTTCCCGAACCGGAACGGCTTCTACACCTACCAGGGCCTGGTCAACGCCCTCGGCGCGTACCCGGGCTTCACCCGCACCGGCAGCGACACGACGCAGAAGCAGGAGGCCGCCGCCTTCCTCGCCAACGTCGCACACGAGACGGGCAACCTCCAGTACGTCGTCGAGCAGAACACCGCGAACTACCCGCACTACTGCGACACGAGCCAGCCCTACGGCTGCCCCGCCGGCCAGTCCGCGTATTACGGCCGCGGCCCGATCCAGCTCAGCTGGAACTTCAACTACAAGGCGGCGGGCGACGCGCTCGGCATCGACCTGCTGGACAACCCGAACCTGGTGCAGCAGGACGCGGCGATCGCCTGGAAGACCGGCCTCTGGTACTGGGACACGCAGACCGGCCCCGGCACGATGACGCCGCACGACGCGATGGTCAACGGCCGCGGCTTCGGCGAGACGATCCGCTCCATCAACGGCTCCATCGAGTGCAACGGCGGCAACCCGGCGCAGGTGCAGAGCCGCGTCGACAACTACCAGCGCTTCGTCGGCATCCTGGGCGTCCCCGCGGGCGGCAACCTCAGCTGCTGACCACCCCAGGACCGGCGCACCGCAGCGCGCCGCGCGACGAGGCGGCCCCCGGACCACGTTCCGGGGCCGCCTCCCGTCGTGACGTCGGGGCGTCGCATCGCCGGGCCGTGGGCCGGTAAGGCCGCAGGGCGGCAGGGCCGTCCGGCCGGTTACTCGGGACCCGGCCGCCGCCCCACCGCCAGCAGGTGCGAACTGGCCGCGAGCAGCTCCGGATACGGCTCCGCCATCCGCGCGGCGGCGAGCGCGGAATCGAACAGGTCGGTACCGGTGACCGGTTGACCCGTGTGCTGCTCCACCGCCTTCAGCAGCGACCACGCCGGCCCCTCGACCCCGAAGACCTGGGTCTCCTCGAACCCGGCGGCCCGGACCTCGTCCGCCAACTCCTCGCCGCGGTGGAAGTAGGCCGCGGTGAAGCCGCGCTTCCCGTCGTGCCGGGCCGTGGCCAGGATGGCACCCACCGAATTCCGCAGCCGCTCCTGGTCGAGGTGCGCGAACGCGGTGTGCTCGAAAAGCGACGCGTACCGGTTGATCCCGGCGGCGGCGACGAGCCCACCGGGCCGCACCACCCGGTACGCCTCGGCGAGCGCGCGGTGCCGGTCCGCCGCGTCGAGGAGGTGGTACAGCGGCCCGAGCACGAGGACCACGTCGTAGGAGGCGTCCTCGGCCGTCAACCGGCGGGCATCGCCCAGCTCGACCGTGCAGCCGAACTGTCCGGCCGCCTCCACGTGCCGGGCGATCGGGTCCACCAGGTGAACGTCGTACCCGTCCTCCACCAGCCACCGCGCGTGCGCCCCGGGCCCGCCCCCGACATCCAGCACGCGCGCCGGCGCCCGCGGCAGGTACCGCCGCAGCAACTCCTGGGTGCGCAGCAGCTCCAACCGCCCGTCGGCCGACCCGATCAGCCGGTCGGCCTCGTCGATGGTCCGTGCGTAGAACTCGGTGATCTCCGGGGCCAGCTCGGGCATAGACATGGCAGCATTCTTGTCGTTCCCGCACCTCTTCCGTGGCTCACGCGGCCGGTGGGCACTCCCGGTTGACGTACGTGGCGAGTTCTTCGTGGGTGGCGTACCAGACGTTGTGCGTGCCGATGTGATCCAGGAGTTCGCGCAGGACCGCGAAGCGGGAGCGGTGGCCGATGACGTGGGGGTGCATCGTCAGCTGGAAGACGCCACCCTCCTCCACCGCCAGGTCGAACTCGTCGCGCCACAGGGACAGGACACCGCGCGGCGGGGTGTAGGGGCGGGAGCCCGTGTAGCGGTCCATCGTGAAGTACGGGGCGTCGTCGCGGATCCATTCGACCGGGATCTCCACCATGCCGGTGGGTTCGCCGTGGTCGAGGATCTCGTACGGTTCGTCGTCCGCCATCAGCGACGAGTCGTACAGCAGTCCCAACTCGCGTGAGATCGCCAGGGTGTTGTCCGAGAAGTCCCAGGAGGGCGTCCTGATGCCGACGGGGCGCCGGCCGGTCAGGGACTCCAGGGTGTCGGCGGCCCGGAAGGCCAGTTCGCGCTCGTCGGCCGCCGCGAGCTGCATGTTCCGCTCGTGGATCCAGCCGTGCAGCGCCACCTCGTGGCCCGCGTCGACGTACGCCCGTACCTCTTCGGGGTGGAGCAGCGCGGAGACGGCGGGCATGAAGAAGGTGGCCGGGATCGACCGGTCGCGCAGCAGCCGCAGGATGCGGGGCACGCCCGCGCGGGCGCCGTACTCACCCTGCGAGAGCTTGCCCGGCTGCGTCTCGTCGTTCCTGAGCGGGATCGTCTCGTGGTCGGAGTCGAAGGAGAGCGCGACGGCGACGCGCGCGCCGCCCGGCCAGCGCGCGGGGCGCAGCGGGCGGCCCGCCCGTACCGCGCCGACGTGGCCCCGCCAGGTCGACTCTTCCCACTGCCAGGGTTCCTGACCGTTCCCGCCGGCGCCGCCGGCCCCCTCGGTCGTCTCCGTGCCGCTCATCGCCGCTGACCACCCCTTCCGCTCCCGCTCACCCCCGGCCCCGCGATTCTGGCACGTGGCCCTCGGGCCGCCGGAGGGCGGACTCGCGCTCCCCCGCCACGGGACGGGGAGGTGAGGAACGCGGAAGGCGTCGAGGCGGGACCCGGGGCTCCCCTGGTCGGGCGCTAGAGTGCGCGAAGTCTGACATAACGGCCAAGAACACACATGACACCGCTCCGTCCGACTCCCCCCACGCACCCCACGCACCCCACGCACCCCACGCACCCCACGCACCCCACGCAACGAGGCGTCCCATGAACCTGAGCATCCGCAACCAGCTTCCCGGCACCGTCTCCACGGTGACCCACGGCGAGGTGATGGCCGTCGTGAAACTGCGTCTCGACGGCGGCCGGACCTTGACGGCGGCCGTCACGCGGGAGGCGGTACGTGACCTCGGGATCGAGCCGGGATCCGCCGTACGCGCGCTGATCAAGTCGACCGAGGTGTCCCTGGCGACCGGAGTCGTCACGGGCCTGTCGATCCGCAACCAGCTCCCGGGCACGGTCACCGAAGTGGCAGTCGGGGGCGCCATGGCGAGCGTGAAGGCGGCCGTCGAGGGCACCGTGCTGACCTCGGCCATCACCCGTGACGCCGTGGCGGACCTGGAGCTCGGCGCGGGCAGCAGTGTGGTCGCGCTGATCAAGTCGACGGAGATCTCACTGGCCGTCGCCTGACCCGGCCTGCCCCGGCAGGGCAGCGGGCGCGAGCGCGAGCGCCGGAGAAGGCAACGGCCCGGGGAGCAGCGCGGCCACCCTGGACCACGCCATCACCCGTACGGACGTGACCGCGCTGACGTACCGCGCCCCGCAGTGGTCCGAGGGCACGACGAGCTGCGTGCCCTCGGACTCCAGGGCCCGGCCGTCCATGTCGGTCGCCAGCAGCATCGGCACGTCACCGAAGTCGGCGTCGATCTCCGCCCAGGACAGCACGGTGTGATGCCCGTCACCGCCGTTGACGCCGAGCAGGAGGCCCGCGCGCGCCTTGCGCCCCGGCGCCCCGAAGGCGGGGCCCGCGTCGGCGACGACCTCCCGGAGCAGCGGGCCGGCGAAGGAGTGCCGCCGCGGGCCCTCTTTGAGGCAGTGGAAGACGACCTCGGCTCGCCGCTGCCGCCAGCGCGATCTCAGGTCCCCCACGGTCAGCCTGACTGGGCGTGCCACCTCGCCGGTGAGGGTGAAGGAGGCGGTGAGGAGTCGGCTCATGGTTCCCCCTCGGGAGGTCCGCACGTGCGGACCGGGACGGGGTCGTCCGCTCGGTCCTACCGGGTGATGCCCGTCGGCGCGGTCGGAGAACCTCAAAAGCCACCCGAAATGCGATTCCGTCCCGTCGTATGCGAGGTGGGAAGGCGAGTTCTGGCCGCAGGCGCGGCAGCCATGCCTCCTGGCCACCGCAGGGCATCGCTGCGCGCACCGCCCGGGGGCGCGCCCGCGCGCGCTCCGCGCCGCACCCTCGCGGGCACCCGCGCCTCCACGCGCCCCCTCTCGTGGTCATATGAACGCCAGTTCCGCGATATGGTTGTGTGAGGCAAGCACTTGCATGACGCATGCAGTTGCATGACACAGCCACGGGAGGGCAGGGCATGAGCGGCGTGCCCCCGCAGCAGGGGTCAGAATCGATGTGCGCACCATCGGGCGAACCCGCGTTCGCCGATCCCACCTCGCAGTTGGCCGAAGGCATGGAGCGGCTGATGCACCTGTTCCTCAAAGCCCGTCAGCACATGCTCGACAAGGCCCGCAGGGATGTCGACTGGTCGACGTTCCTTCTGATGAGCGCCGTGGTGACCCAGGGACCGCTGCGCGTGAAGGAACTCGCCGAGCAGGTGCAGTCCGATCCGTCCACGGTGAGCAGGCACGTCGCCCAACTCGTACGGGACGGGTTCCTGGAACGCCACGCGGACGCCGTCGACGGCCGTGCCAGCCTGCTGACCGCCACCGCGAAGGCGCGGGAGGCGGTCGACGAACGCAAGCAGCGCAGGAACCTGCACTACGAGCAGATGCTGCTCGCCTGGGAGGACGGGGAACGCGGCCAGCTCGCCGCGCTGGTCTCCCGCTTCACCGACGACTTCCTCGCCTACAAGACCACGCTCGCCGATACGGACTGGACCGTCCGTCCGGCGACTCGAAAGGAAACCACGCAATGACGTCCACCGCCGACGCCGCGTCGGCCAACGTCGGCCCGGGCAGCTCCGAGGAGCCGAGACCGACCGGTTACACCCACCGCCAGATCATGGTGATCCTCTCCGGTCTGCTGCTGGGCATGTTCCTGGCCGCGCTGGACCAGACCGTCGTCTCCACGGCGATCTACAAGATCGGCGAGAGCCTGCACGGCCTCACCGCCCAGGCCTGGGTCACCACCGCGTTCCTCATCACCTCGACGATCGCGACGCCGCTGTACGGCAAGCTGTCCGACCAGTACGGCCGCAAGCCGTTCTTCATGTTCGCGATATCCGTCTTCGTGCTCGGCTCGATGCTGTGCACGCTGTCGACGTCGATGTACATGCTCGCCGCGTTCCGTGCCTTCCAGGGCATCGGCGCCGGTGGTCTGTTCTCCCTGGCTCTCGCGATCATCGGCGACATCATCCCGCCGCGTGAGCGCGCCAAGTACCAGGGCTACTTCATGGCCGTCTTCGGTACGTCCAGCGTGCTGGGCCCGGTCATCGGCGGCGCGCTCGCCGGTGCGGGCACGGTCGCGGGCATCGACGGCTGGCGCTGGATCTTCCTCATCAACGTCCCGATCGGCGCCGCCGCTCTCATCGTCGTCGCGAAGGTCCTCCACCTCGACCACGTCCGCCGCGACCACAAGATCGACTACCAGGGCGCGACCTCCCTGGTGATCGCGCTGGTGCCGCTGCTGGTCGTCGCCGAGCAGGGCAGGGAGTGGGGCTGGGGCTCCGGCCGCTCGCTCGCCGGATACATCATCGGCGCCATCGGCATCGTGCTGTTCCTGCTGGCCGAGCGCCGCGCGGGCGACGACGCCCTGCTGCCGATGCGGCTGTTCAAGAACCGCATGTTCGCCGTCGGTACGGCGCAGTCGTTCATCATCGGTATCGGCATGTTCGGCGGCATCACCCTGCTGCCGCTCTACCTCCAGCTGGTCAAGGGCAACTCGCCCACCAAGGCCGGTCTGCTGACGCTCCCGCTCGTCCTCGGCATCATGCTGCTGTCGCTGGTCTCCGGCCAGGTCACGTCCCGGACCGGCAAGTACAAGATCTTCCCGATCATCGGCTGCGTGCTGCTGGTCGTCGGCATGCTGCTCCTGTGGCGCATGACGGCCGACAGCGGTCTGGTCTACATCGACTTCGCGATGTTCATCGTCGGCGCGGGTCTCGGCCTGAACATGCAGACGATCGTGCTGGCCATGCAGAACGCGGTACCGCCGCGCGACATCGGTGTGGCGACCTCGTCCACGACGTTCTTCCGGCAGATGGGCGGCACCGTCGGTGTCGCGGTGTTCCTCTCGATCGTGTACTCGATCGTGGTCGGCAAGATCTCGGACGCGTTCACCTCGGCGCAGCACACGCCCGCCTTCCAGAAGGCAGCGCAGGCCCACCCGGACCAGCTGAAGCAGCTGACGCACGCCAACACCGGCGCGCTGAACGACACGTCCTTCCTCGCCAAGCTGGACCCGGCGCTCGCGCACCCGTTCAAGGTCGGCTTCACCGGCGCCATCTCGGTGGCCTTCCTGGTCGGCGCGGCGGTACTGGTCGTCGCGTTCCTCCTGTCCCTGCTGATCAAGGAGGTCCCGCTCCGCACGACGGCGGCGGCGTTCTCCAAGGACGAGGAGAGCAAGCCGGCCGCCACGGCGTAAGGCAGCTCCTCGCCGCGGTGCGCGACGCCGTCGCGCACCGCACAGCGGCGCACCGCACAGCGGCGCACCGCATGAACCGGCCGGGCCCACGCCGATGGGGCCCGGCCGGTCGGCGTTCGCGGCGCGGGAGAGCCCCGTTCGCGGCCTCGGCCGTCCGCGTTCGTGACGCGGGCGGTCCGCGCTCGTCGCCTCAACGCTCCCCTTGACGCGGGCGGTCCGCGTCAACGGCCCGGGCGCCGGCGGCGGCCGGCGGCCCCACAAAACGCGTGCGGTGCGGCGCCGGGGCGTGGTTGGCTACGCCGATGCGCGCCCACGACACGCCCCCTTCCGGGCCCCGCCCCGGCTCCCCGGCCGTGCCCCTGCTGGTACGCCCCAGGACCGGCGCCGATCTCGACGCCTGTGCCGACGTGCTGGCCGCGGTCCACGCCCACAGCTCGTACCCCGCGAACTGGCCCGCCGATCCGGCCGGGTGGCTGTCCCCGCCGGCCCTCGAAGCGGCCTGGGTGGCGGTGAGCGGCGCGGACGGGGGCGACGGTGCCGTCATCGGGCACGTGGTGCTGTGCCGGGCCACACCCGACGACCTCGCCGCGCACCTGTGGAGCGAGCGGACCGGGACGGACCCGTCCGCCACCGCGGTCGTCAGCCGCCTCTTCGTCTCCCCCGCCGCCCGCGGCCGGGGCGCCGGGGCGCGGCTGCTGGCGGCGGCGGTGGACGCGGCGCGCGCGGCGGGGCGCCACCCGGTGCTGGACGTGCTCGCCTCGGACACGTCGGCGCGCGCCCTGTACGAACGGCTCGGCTGGCGCCCGCTCGGCACGGCCGGTCAGGAGTGGGGACCGGGCCAGGTGGTGACCCTCCACTGCTACGCCGCGGGCTGAGGCGGCTCCGTACGCGCGGTGCCGTACGCGCCCTCGGCACGCGATGTGTCCTTAGGGCCCCCCGGTCGGCCCCGCGCCCCCCGGGCCCCGCGGTGGTGCGCCGGTGTCGTCCCCGCCGCCGGTCACCTCACCCGGGTCCGCCGCGTGGGTGCGGAGCCAGTCGAGGATGAGCTCCAGGCGGTGCAGCCGGTGCTCGGGCCGGCCCGAGGTCGCGAAGCCGTGGGACGCGTTCGGGTAGCGGGCGAGGACGACCTCGTGGCCCCGGCGGCGCAGCGCGGCGTAGAACTGCTCGGACTGCTCGATGGGGCAGCGCTGGTCGCTCTCGCCGTGGATCAGCAGCAGCGGGGTCGTCACGGCCGCCGCGTGCGCGAGCGGTGACCGCTCCCACAGCCACGCCGCGCCCGCCGGGTCGTAGAGGTCCGCGCCGCCGAACTCGTGGCGGTTGACGGTGAAGCCGTTGTCGGACGTGCCGTACTTGGAGATCAGGTTGGAGACGGACCGCTCCGAGACGGCGGCCCGGAAGCGGCTCGTCCGGGTCAGGGTCCAGTTGGTGAGGTAGCCGCCGTAGCTGCCGCCGGTGAGGTAGAGCCGGTCCGGAGCGGCGAGGCCCGCGTCCACGGCCAGGTCCGCGAACGCCATGAGGTCGTCGAGGTCGCCGCGCCCCCAGCCGTCGACGCTGAGCGCGCGGAAGGAGGTGCCCCGGCCCGCGCCGCCGCGTACTTCCGGCAGCAGCACGTGGAAGCCCGCGGCCACGTAGGCCTGCGTCTCCAGGTCGAAGGCGTTCCCGTAGGTCATGTGCGGTCCGCCGTGGACGCGCAGCAGGACGTCGCCCCGCCCCGCGCCCGCTCGCGCGTGGGGCGAGCGGTACAGCGCGGCCCGCACGGTGAGCCCGTCGGCCGACGTGGCCGTGACGTTCTCGGGGGCGACCGGCCGGGCCTCGGCCGTCCAGGCGGTGTTGAACGCCGAGACACGGCGGCCCGCCAGGTACAGCTCGACCGGTTCCGTCGCCGACTCCAGGCACATCGCGGTGGTGCCGTCCGCCGCCACCGCGAAGTCCGCCACCGACCGGCCCCGCGGGCTGATACGGCGTGCCGCGTCGTCCCCCGTACCGCCCTCGTACAGCGCGACCTCGCCACCGACCGTCGCGGCGAAGAGGATCCGCTCCCCCGCCGTCGCCAGCAGCCGGGGCGAGCCGAGGGCGCGGGAGTCGGCGAGCAGCGCGCGCTCGCACTCCAGGTCCTGGTCCGGGAAGATCCGGCTGCCCTCGTCCGCCCACCACAGGCGCGGCGGGTCCACGCTCTGTCCCGGTACGCCGCTGGCCACCGCGACCGGCCGGCCGGAGGCCGTCACGGCGAGGGCATGCACCTGCGACGCGCACCGCCACACCCGTACGTCCTCGCCGCTCGCCAGGTCGAGGTGGCGCACCTCGCCGCCGGGGTGTGCCGTGTCGCTGTGGCGCGGGTGGGCCGCGTAGAACAGGCCGCCCCGGCCGTCCGGCGCCGGGCAGCCGAGCCGGAGCTCCGTGCCGCCGTCGCGGACGCGGCGCGCCTCGCAGGCGGTGCCGGCGGGGCCGGGCCGCAGGACCCACAGCGTGTCGACGGGTTCGACGGGCCCCGGCGCGCCGTCGCTCTTGTAGCGCAGCCAGTCCACCACGCGCGGTGCGGACGCGGAGGTGCCGTCCGGGCGTCGCGCGTACCGCACGAGCAGCCGTTCGGCGTCCAGCCAGAGGTGTTCGGCCGGGCGGCCCTCGGGCGCGCCGTCCAGCGCCGCGGGCACGCCTCCCCCGGCCGCCACGAGCCATAGGCGGGACGCCCCGTCGCGGTCGCTGGTGAAGGCGACACGGCTCCCGTCGGGCGAGATCGCCGGCGCGGCGTCGGTCCAGGAGCCCTCGTCGTGGGTCAGCGGGCGCGGCACGCCCGCCGGCTCGGCGGTACCGAAGCGCCAGAGCCTGGCGCGGTAGCGGGCCAGGGACGGCTCGACGCTCTGTACGGAGGCCACCGCCCACGTGCCGTCGGGTGCCAGGTCCGGAGCTCCGGCCAGGGCGAGGGCGGCCAGGTCGCCGGGCACGATGCCGCAGCGGCGGGCCGTCGACCCGCTCGGGGCCGTTCCCCCGCTCCCGGCCGGTCCGCTCCGCGCACCCACGCTCTCGGCCGGTCCGCCGCTCACCGCCGCGCCCCCGCTCCGGTAGCCGCCTCGAACTCGGCTTTCGCCTGGGCGAGTCGGTCCGGATCGGTGAACAGCGCGGTGAGCACGGCCGCCAGCATCGCACCGCCGTCCAGCACCGCCGCGTCCGCCTCGGGGCCCGCCGCGCCCGCCGCGAAGTCCCTTGTGTGCAGGGCGACTCCGGGCACGGCACACACGTAGGGATGCAGCGCGGGCATGCGCTGGCTGACGTTGCCCATGTCGGTCGAGCCCGCCGCCCCCGACCAGCCTGTGCCGTGCGGGATCGGCCGGCCGAGCGCGGCGAACGCCTCCGCCGCCAGGGCGGCGAGCACCGGGTTCGCCAGCACCGGGTCGTACGCGGGCGCCACTTCGGCGAACTCGTACGTCGTGCCGGTGGCGATCGCGGCGCCGCGCACGCAGTCCCGTACGGCCTCCAGCAGCCGGCCGCGCAGGTATCCGCTGTCCAGGGAGCGTACGAACAGCTCGACCCGGGAGCGTTCCGGAATGATGTTGATGGACTGCCCGCCTTCCGCGACCCTCGCGTGGATGCGGGCGTCCGGGGTGATCTGCTGGCGCAGCAGGCCGATCGCGACGAGGAGAAGGGTCGCCGCGTCGAGCGCGTTCCTGCCGCCTTCGGGGGCGGCCGAGGCGTGCGAGGCGCGGCCGGTGAAGACCGCTTCGAGGGAGAGCCGGCCGAGGTTGGTGCGCGAGACCGCGTCGTACCCGGCGGCGTGGGTCATGACGGCGGCGTCCACGCCGTCGAGGACGCCCGCTTCGATGAGCCGCACCTTGCCGCCGCCGCCTTCCTCGCCGGGGCTGCCGATCACCAGCAGCCGCCCGGGGGCGCCCTGTTCGGCGAGGAGGGCGGCCGTGGCCAGGGCGGCCCCGACGCCCGCCGCAGCGATGACGTTGTGTCCGCAGCCGTGGCCGAGGCCGGGCAGCGCGTCGTACTCGCAGAACACGGCGAGCGTCGGGCCGCCGCCGGGAGCGCCGAACTCGCGGGTGGCTCGGAAGGCGGTGGGCAGGCCGCCGACGCCGGCCTCGACCGAGAACCCGTGGGCGTCGAGCGCGGCGCGCAGCCGGGCGGAGGCCGCGTGCTCCTCGAAGCGCGTCTCGGGTTCGGCGTGCACGGCGTGGCTCAGGGCCAGCAGTTCGCAGCGCAGTTCCTCGGTGCGGGCGCGCGCCGCGACGGCGAGCGGTCCCGCCCCCGTCGCGGTGGCACCCGTGCCGGCGTCCGCGGCCGTGCGCGGACCGGGGCTCGCGGTGCCGCTCATGCCGCGGCCTCCGCCGTCTCGGCGTAGTGGCAGGCGGCGGTCCTGCCCGAGTCGCCCACGGGCCGCAGCACCGGCTCCTCGGTCCTGCACAGGTCCGTCGCGAGCGGGCAGCGCGTCGAGAACACGCATCCCCGGGGCCGCTCCAGCGGGCTCGGCAGGTCACCCGCCGCGACCACGGCGCGCCGCTCAGCGCCGCGCCGGGCCCGCGGCCGGGGTACGGCGGCCAGCAGCAGCTGGGTGTACGGGTGGCGCGGGTCGGCGAACAGCGTGGCCGTGGGCCCCTGTTCGACGATCCGGCCCAGGTACATGACGGCCGTCTCATGGGCGAGGTGGCGCACCAGCGCGAGGTCGTGGCTGATGAACAGGTAGGCGAGGCCGAGTTCCCGCTGCAGCCTGCTGAGCAGGTTGATCACCTGCGCCTGCACCGACACGTCGAGCGCGGACACCGCCTCGTCGCACACCACGAACTTCGGGTCGAGCGCCAGGGCGCGGGCGATGGCGACGCGCTGGCGCTGACCACCGGAGAGCTCGTGCGGGTGGCGCTCGGCGTAGGCGGAGCCGAGCCCCACCAGGTCGAGCAGTTCGGCGACGGGCCGCGCCCCGCCGGGCCCGCCCAGCGGGACGCCGTGCACCCTCGCCGGCTCGGAGAGGATGCGCTCGACGCTCATGCGGCCGTTGAGCGAGTCGTACGGGTCCTGGAACACCGGCTGGATGTCCCGGCGCAGCAGCCGGAGTTCCTTCGTGCCCAGCCGGTTCACGTCCCGGCCCCCGACGGCGACGGTGCCCTCGCTGGGCCGCTCCAGGGCGAGCAGCAGCCGCCCCGTGGTGGACTTGCCGCAGCCGGACTCGCCGACCACCGCGACGATGCGGCCCGCGCCCACGGTGAGGTCGACCCGGTCCACGGCGGTCAGGGAGCGCCGCCCCGCACGGGTGCGGACGGTGTACCGCTTGGTCAGTCCGCGCGCTGTGACGAGCGGTTCGGCCGGGTTCGCGGCGGGGGCCGTGCCGGGGCCGGCGCCCGTGGGTCGCACCGTCATGCTGTGCCCTCCTCGTACGGGGTGGTGGGGGCGTCGGGGCGGGCCGCCCCGGTGGGTCGCACGCCCGGGGCAGGGCCGGTGCCGGGAGCCGCGTCGGTGTGGTCCGGGTACCAGCAGGCCGCGGCGGAACCGCCCGGTGTCACCTCGCTCAGCGGGGGACGCTCGGCGCACCGGTCGCGGGCCTTCGGGCAGCGGTCGCGGAACGGGCAACCGGCGGAGCGCTGCCCGAGCGGCGGCACCCGGCCGGGGATCGTGGGCAGTTCGCCGGCATGGGGTGCGTCCGGGTCCGGCACGGACGCCAACAGGGCTCCGGTGTACGGGTGGTGGGGACGCTCCAGCACCTCGTCGAGCGGCCCGGCCTCGACCACGCTGCCCGCGTACATGACGACGACACGGTCCGCGATCTCCGCGACCACGCCCATGTCGTGCGTGATGAACAGCACCGCCGCGTCCCGTGTGGACTCCCGCAGCAGCGCCAGGACCTGCGCCTGCACGGTGACGTCGAGGGCGGTGGTGGGTTCGTCCGCGACGACGAGGTCGGGTGACCCGGCGAGGGCGATCGCGATCATCACGCGCTGCCGCAGGCCGCCGGAGAGCTGGTGCGGGTGGCTGCGGGCGCGGGTCTCCGCGTCCGGTACGCCCACGGAGGTCAGGAGTTCCACGGCGCGGGCGCGCCGGGCCGCCCTGCGGTGGGTGCCGTGGATCGCCATGACCTCCTCGATCTGGGCGCCCACGGACATCAGCGGGTTCAGGGCGGTCGCCGCGTCCTGGAAGATCATGCTGACCTTGGCGCCACGCAGCCGGCGCCACTGCCGCTCGCCCCTGCCGACGAGTTGGTGGCCGTCGAGGACGGCGGAACCGGTGACGGTGGCGCCCTCGGGCAGCAGTCCGCTCAGGGCGAGGGCGCTCAGTGTCTTGCCGCAACCGGACTCGCCGACGACGGCGACCGTCTCGCCCCGGCGCGCGGTCAGGGTCAGTCCGTCCACGGCGTCGAGGCCCGGCCCGAAGGAGACCCGCAGGTCACTCACGTCGAGGACGGTCTCCCCCACGCGTTCCCGTACTGCCGCGGTGTGCGGTGTCGTCGTCACAGCGGCCATCCCAGGGTGTCGGTGGGGACGTCGAGCACACCGGCGGCGCCTTGGGCCGTGTCCCGGTGGTGGGCGGCGAGGTCGCCCGCCGTACCGATCCAGAGGTCCCCGAAGTCCTGTGCGTCGCGCAGGAGTTGCCGTAGCCACAGGGCGCGGGCCGGACGGCCGGACTGCCAGGGGTGCATGGTCAGGTTCACCAGGGTGCCGGCCTCGCGGGCCCCGGCCAGCTCCGCGTGCCACGCGTCGTACAGGTCGCCGGCGCCGTAGGGCGGGCGGGACTCGCCGCCGGTGTAGCGGTAGTACACGGCGTCGTCGGTGGCCCAGTCGACGGGTATCTCGACGAGGTCCCCGATGCGGTACGGCCGGTCGTCGCCCATCACGGAGCTGTCGTAGGTGAGCCCGAGGCCTGCCAGGACCTCGAACCCCTCGGGCGACATGCGGAAGCTGGGCGAGCGGTAGCCGGCCGGCCGCACGCCGCTGATCTCCGCGAGGAGGTCCGAGGCGCGGGTGAGGGTGTCGCGCAGTTCGCCCGCGCCGAGGTCGGCGGGCGGCTCGTGGCACCAGCCGTGCAGGGCCAGTTCGTGTCCGGCCGCGTGGATCTCGGCGACGGAGGAGCGGTAGGTGGCCGCGATCCAGCCGGGGACGAAGAACGTGGCGCGGACGCCCGTACGGTCCAGTGTGTCGAGGATGTGGTGCACGCCCCGGCGCGGCCCGTAGCGGCGCTGCTCCAGCTCGGCGACGTCGCCGGGCGGGTCGTCCCTGCGCCGCCACAGCAGCGGGGACTCGCCGTCGAAGTCGAACGTCACGCACAGGCCCGCGCGGTGGCCGTCGGGCCAGGGGTAGGTGTCGCTCATCGGCCGTCCTCCTCGGTACGTGCCAGGGGCGGCGGTGTGTAGTCGCCCGCCGTCCGCCCGCCGTCCACGGCGACGGTCGTGCCGGTCACGAACGACGCGTCGTCGGAGGCCAGCCAGAGCACCGCGGCGGGCGCGTCGTACGGGCCGGAGGTGCGGCCGAGCGGGATCCTGTTCCGCATCGCCCGGATGTGGTCCTCGGTCAGGGCGCTGACCTCGCTGCCGGGTGCGAACCCCGGCTGGACGGTGTTGATCCGGATGCCGTGCCGCGCGACTTCGAGCGCCATCGACCGGGTCAGCGTCTCCACGGCGGCCTTGCTCGCCGCGTACACGGAACCGCCCGCGCCGGGGCGTACGGCGGCCCCCGAGGAGATGTTGACGATGCGGCCGGGCACCCCGGCCTCGATCATCGCGGCGATGGCGCGCCGCGACAGCTCGAAGGGGGCGACGACGTTGACGTCGAGGATGCGCCGCACGTCCTCCGGGCCGGTGGTGGCGAGCGGGGTGCGCGGGTACAGCCCGGCGTTGTTGACCAGCACGTCCGGTGCCCGCCAGGTGTCCGCGACGGCGTCGCCGAGGGTACGCAGCCCGTCCGGGTCGGCCAGGTCCGCCACGGCGCCGCGGGCGCCGAGGCGTTCGGCGAGCGCGGCGAGGGGTTCCGCGCGGGCGTCGCTGAGCAGCAGGTCGGCACCCGCGGCGGCGAACGCCTCGGCGATCCACGTACCGAAGATGCCGGCGGCGCCCGTCACCACCACTCGGGTGCCGGTGAATTCGTCCCGGTAGTCGCGCACGGTCATGCCTCCTGTGAAGTGCCGGACGGCGCCGCGCCGTCGGAGGGCTCCCCGGCGGTGCCGGCGGGAGTGGCCGCGTCGCCGCGGCCCGCGCGCAGCCAGCCCGGTGCGCGGCCGCCGCGGCCCGGGCCGCGGCGCTTGAACGGCCGCTTGGGCACACTGCGCTTGGGGTCGAGCCGGTCGCGCACGGTGTCGCCGAGCAGGTTCACCGCGAGGACGAGGCCGAACAGCGCGAGGCCGGGGAAGGTGACGAGCCACCAGGCGGTGGCCACATAGCTCTGCCCGTCGGAGAGCATCGAGCCCCAGGACGCGGTCGGCGGCTGCACCCCGAGGCCGATGAACGACAGCGACGCCTCGAAGACGACCATCAGGCCGAGTTCCAGTGTCGCGACCACCACGGCCAGCGGCAGCACCTCGGGCAGCACGTGCCGGGTGACGATCCACCGGCCGGGCGCGCCGATCGCCACCGCACCCCGTACGAAGCCCCGTTCGCGGGTCTCCAGCACGCTCGCGTAGGCGATGCGGGTGTAGCGGGGCCAGCGCACCAGCGCGAGGCAGATCACCACGTTGACCAGACTCGGGCCGAGGACGGCCACCACGAGGATCGCGAGGAGGAAGAACGGCACCGACAGCGCGATGTCGGCGACCCGCATCACGAGCACACCGACCCAGCCCCGGTACCAGCCCGCGAGCACACCGACGAGCACACCGAACGCGCCGGACACCAGGACGGTGGCCGCCGCGACGGCGATCGACACCCGGGAGCCGTAGAAGGCCCGGCTGAGGACGTCGCGGCCGAGCGCGTCGGTCCCGAACAGATGGAAGTGGCCGTGGACGGTGGTGAACGGCTCGCTCAGCCGGGCCACCAGATCCGCGTGGTTCGGGTCGTACGGGGAGATCAGCGGCGCGCACAGCGCCACCAGTACGTACAGGACCACCACGGCGGCGGGGAGCAGGCCGCGCCGCCGCCCCGGCCGTGCGCGGGGACCGCTGACCGGTACCGGTACGGCGGGTGCCGCTCCGGTGCCGGGCCTGGTCGTCGTCGCCTCGCTCATGCCCCGGCTGCCTTTCCGACTGTGCTGATGCGCGGGTCGAGGAACGCGTACGCGATGTCCGTGAGCAGGTTGACCACGATGTAGACGAGCGCCGCGAGGATCACGATGGCCTGGACGAGGGGGAAGTCCCGGCCGTCCACGGACTGCACGGTGAGCTGGCCGAGCCCCGGCCAGGCGAAGATCAGCTCGGTCACCACGGACCCGCCCAGCAGGTTCGCGACCTCCAGCGCGAGGACCGTGAGGATCGGCACGGACACGTTGCGCGCGAGGTGGCGCACCACGAGCCGGCCGGTGCCCGCGCCCTTGGACCGGGCGGTGCGGACGTAGTCGCGGCCGAGTTGCTCCAGCACCGCGCCGCGGGTGATGCGGGCGACGGTGGCCGCGGACAGCGAGGCCAGGGTCACGGCGGGCAGGATCAGCGAGGTGAGGCCGCCGTAGCCGGTGGACGGCAGGATCCGGAAGGTGACGGAGAACAGCAGGATCAGCAGGATGCCCGTCCAGAAGGCCGGCATGGCCTGTCCGATGAGCACCACCGGCATCAGGGCGCGCTCCGGCCAGCGGCCCCGGTTCAGGGCCATCACCATCCCGGCGCCCACGCCGAACACCACCGAGAGGACCAGCGCCGCGAGCGCCAGGTCGACGGTGTACGGCACGCGCTGCGTGATGAGTGTGAGGGCGGGCTCGTGCTGCACGTAGGAGTAGCCGAGGTCGCCGTGCAGCAGTCCGTCAAGGTAGCTCAGGTACTGGTGCCACACCGACACGTCGAGCCCCAACTGCCGTCGCAGCCGGGCGATGTCGGCCTGGGTGGCGCCCTGCGGCGCCAGCAGCTGGGCCGGGTCGCCGGACAGCCGCAGGGCGAAGAAGACGGCGGTGGTCACGCCCCACAGGGCGATCAGTGCCTGGCCGAGACGGGTACCGAGGTAGCCGGCGGCGGTGGTGAGTGTGCCACGGTTCATGACGCGAACCTCATGTCCGCCACGTAGAAGCTCTGTTGGGCGTCGGGGTGCCAGATGAGCCGTTTGTTGGCGCCGTAGATGGAGTAGATCTGGAACAGTCCGATGCCGGGCAGGTCCTTGTCGAGGATGGCGTACGCCTGCGCGTAGAGCCGGTCGCGCGCCGCCGGGTCGATGGTCTGCCGGGCCCGGTCGACCAGGGCGTCGAAGGAGGTGTTGTGGTACGAGCTCCACACCGTGCCGGTGCGGAAGAGCGGGTAGGCGACACCGTCCGCGTCGAGGCAGGAGCAGGACCACTGGCCGAAGCGGATGGACCCCCAGTCGTGCGAGGGGCCCTGCACCTTCTTCAGGTAGGTGGCCTGGTCGGTGTTGTCGATGGACACCTTCAGCCCGGCGTCCTCGATGTTCGCCTGGATGACTTGCACGATCTGCGGGTCGTACGTGGGTGACGTCGCCATCACCACGGTCTTGCCCTCGGCGCCGGCCTCCTTGACGAGCCTGCGCGCCTGCGCGGGGTCGTACGCGTAGGGGTGCAGCTGCTTCGGGTAGCCGACCGCGAGCGGCGTGAGGACACTGTCCACGCGCTTGCCGTAGCCCTGCTCCAGCGCGCCGATCAGCGACCTGTAGTCGATGGCGAGACTGATGGCCTTGCGCACCCGGGGATCGTCGGTGGGTCCCCCCTTGAGCGTGTTGAAGGCGAGGTAGCTGACCCGCTCGGTGGGTGCGGAGCGGACGTCGAGGTTGCTGGCGCTCTTCATCTGGATGGCCGTGTCCGGTGTCATCGAGTCCGCGATGTCGGCCTTGCCGGAGGTGAGGTCCGCGACCCGGCTGGCCGGGGACGGCACGGCGCGGAACGTGACCTGCCGGATGGGCGGTTCATGGCCCCAGTAGGACTCGTTGCGCTTCAGCACGACCTGCGAGCCGGGGATCGCGGAGACGAAGGCGTAAGGGCCGGAGCCCATCGGCCGCAGGTTGAACTGCGCGTTGCCGACCTTCTTGACGTACGCCTCGGGCACGACGGAGAGCGTGGTGAGGTAGGTGAGCAGCGTCGGTGACGGGTACTTGGTCCTGATGGTGAGCGTGTCGCCGTGGCCCGAAGCGGAGGCGATGGCGGAGAAGTTGGCGTTCTGCTGACTGCCGAGCTTCGGGTCGAGGATGCGCTCGATGCTGAACGCGGCGTCGGCGGCCGTCAGCGGGCTGCCGTCACTGAAGCGCACACCGTCGCGGAGGGTGAACACCCAAGTAGTGGGGGTGGCTTGGCGCCAGCGGGTGGCGAGCCACGGGACGGGCTTGTTGGTCTTCGCGTCGCGGTGCAGCAGCTGGTCGAAGATGTTGCGGTACACCGAGTAGGAGTCGGTGTCGTACTGGAGCCCCGGGTCGAGGCTCGCCGGGTAACTGGCCAGGTCCGCCGTGAGGCGGGCGGACCCGGGCGCCGACCCGCCGGTGGTGGTGGGCAGTGCGCAGGCGGTGAGCGTCGCCGCGAGGAGCGTCGCGAGTGCGCCGGAGGTCACCGCCCGGGGCGCCCGGAGCCCCCGAAGTACGGCACGTATTCGGGGAGTCCGGGGAATCCGAGGAGGACGCAAGGTTCGTCTCCTGCCGGGAAATGCCGGGGGCCGCCGCCGGGAGGGCGGTCAGCCGGCCGACGGGAAGGGGATACGGGAATCGACGGCGAGCGTCGGGACGTCGACCGTGACGGTCTCCGGGTACTTGATGCCGGCGCCGGTGTTGAGGATGACCGTGCGGTCGCCCTCGCGCAGCCAGCCGGACGCGCGCAGCTGCTTGGCCGCCGCCATGCAGGCAGCACCCTCGGGGCAGATGAACGCGCCCTCGCGGCGGGCGAGTTCGGCCTGCTCGGCGAGGAGTTCGGCGTCGCTCACGGCGATCGCCGTGCCCTCGGTCCTGCGTACCGCGTCCAGGACGAGGAAGTCGCCGAGCGCCTTGGGCACGGTGATGCCGAACGCCACGGTGTGCGCGTCGGGGAACGCCACACTCTCGTCCTTGCCCGCCTTGTACGCCTCGACGATGGGCGCGCAGCCCTCCGCCTGTACGGCCACGAGCCGGGGCAGGTCACCCTTGAGCCAGCCCAGTTCGCGCATCTCCAGCAGGGCCTTGTAGATGCCGATGAGGCCGACCCCGCCGCCCGCCGGGTAGAGGATCACGTCGGGCGCGCGCCAGCCGAGCTGCTCGACGATCTCGTAGCCCATGGTCTTCTTGCCTTCGAGCCGGTAGGGCTCCTTCAGCGTGGAGACCTCCTGGTAGCCCGTGCGTTCGGCGACGGCACCGGCCACGAGCTTGCCCGCGTCACCGATGAGCCCGTCCACGAGGTACAGCTCGGCCCCGGACACCACACACTCGGCGCGCGTGATGGACGGCGCGTCGACGGGCATGGCGATCAGGCTCTTCATCTCGGCGCGCGCGGCGTACACGGCCCAGGCGGCGCCCGCGTTGCCGTTGGTGGGCATCGCGACACCGGTCACACCGAGCTCCTTGGCCCGGGACACACCGACGGCCGCGCCGCGCGCCTTGAAGGTGCCGGTGGGGATCAGGCCCTCGTCCTTCATCAGCAGGCCCGGGACGCCGATGGCGGCGCCGTACGACGGGAGGGGCAGCAGCGGGGTCATGCCCTCGCCGAGCGAGACGACGTTCGTCTCGTTCCGCACGGGCAGCACCTCGTGGTAGCGCCAGAGGGTGGCGGGGCGGCTCGCGATGTCGGCCGGGGTGACGCTCGCCGCGACCCGTTCGAGGTCGTAGCGCGCCAGCAGCGGGACACCGGCGTCACTCACCCCCTGGACCTGGTCGGCGTCATAGCGCTTGCCGGTCTTCGAGCAGTCGAGGTGGCTGAGGGCGGAGTACGGCATGGGTCTCCTCGTAAGGGCGGGCAGGAGTGGTTTGGATTTTGGATCCAAGTTTGCGGCCCGTCAAGGGTCTGTCTCATCCCTTGTCATGTCCCTCTGAGACTTAACAGCGCGTTCACACAACGCGGAAAACACCCGATTCGGGGCACAGGGCGGACACGGGCCAGGTCGGGCGCGGGTGCCGCGCCACCCGCGCCCGGTACGGCGCGCGCGGTACGGCGGGCACCCTACGACGGCCCGGTACGACGCGCGCGGTACGACGGCCCGGTCGAACCGGCACGTACGACGGGTCCGGGCCTGCGGGTGCGGTACGACGGGCCGGGCCCGCGGGTGCCGGATGACCGGGCGTGGTTCAGTGCGCCGGGCGGTACGGGGTCGGCGAGCCGTGCGCGACGACGCCGCCGAACGCCTCCGCCGCCCTGCGGACGTGCTCCCGTGAGAGCCGCTCGGCGAGCGGGGCGTCCCCGGCGGCGAGCGCCGCCATGATCGCGGCGTGCTCGTCCAGCGCCTCCGGGATGCGGCCCGGGACCTTGGACGACGAGCCGGAGGCGAACCGCAGCTGCCCGCCCAGGTTGTCGAGGATCCGCGCGAGGCGGTCGTTGCCCGACGCGTGCCAGATGGCGCGGTGGAACGCGACGTCCACCGCGCTGTACCCCTCGCCCGCGTGCTCGTCGAGCAGCCGCCGCTGCTCCTCGTACAGCGGCCGCAGGGTGCGGCGCACGAACTCCTCGGCGTCCGGCGCCCCGGCGGCGTTGCGCGCGGCGACTCCGTCGAGCGCCTCGCGCAGCTCGTAGATCTCCCGCATGTCCGCGACCGCGACCTCGGGCACGAAGTAGCCGCGGTGCGGCACCGCGACGAGGAATCCGTCGCGCTCAAGGCCGGCGAGCGCGGACTTGATGGGCGTGGGCGACAGGGCGAGCCGTTCGGACAGCAGCCGCACCACCACCTTCGCGCCCGGCGCCAGTTCACCGTCCACGAGCATCTGGCGGATCTCGCGGTACGCCTGTTCCTTGTAGGTCTGCCGCTCGATCGCCATAGGACCGCATGATGGCATCCGGCACGCGCCGTGACCAGCGGGTCCCAGGCCCCGGGCGGCCGACGCGGGCTTCCCGGGCGGAGCGCGCGGGGTTCGCGCGGGTTCCGTTTCCCGCCCGGCTCAGAGTGCCGCGACCCGCACCCCCGCGTACGCGACCGTCGCCACCAGCACCCAGGACGCGAGGCCCAGCACCAGCGAGCGGCGGCCCGTGCGGACGAGGGCCGGGACATGGATGCCGGTGCCCAGGCCGAAGAGAGCGGCCACCAGGAGCGCCGACTGGACCGACTTCGCGACCGCAAGGACGCTTTCGGGCAGCAGGCCCGTGCTGGTCAGCGCGATGGCCGCGAGGAAACCCGCGACGAACAGCGGCACAGGCGGCGGCATCCGGCGTTCGGCCGGCGAACCGGCCGGCGGCCCGGAGCCGTGACGGCGGCGCCGCGCCGACAGGCCGACCGAGGCGACCAGCGGCGCCAGCAGCACCACCCGCGTCAGCTTCACCACGACGGCCGTCGTCAGCGCGCCCGGCACGCGCTGCGCGGTCGCCACCGTCTGCCCGACGTCGTGGACGCTCGCGCCCACCCAGGACCCGAAGTCCGCGACGTCCAGGCCGAGCGGCCCGCGCAGGGCGGGCAGGACGACGATGGCGAGGGTCCCGCAGAGGGTGACGAGCGCGACCGCCACTCCGGTGTCCTCGTCGTCGCCGCCCGCGACGGGCTCCATCGCGGCCACGGCGGACGCACCGCAGATGGAGAAGCCCGTGGCGACGAGCAGCCCGCGCGCGGGCGACACCCCGAGCAGCCGGGCCAGCAGTTGGGTGCCGACGAAGGTGACGGCGACCGTCAGCGCGACCACGGCGAGCCCCCGCGCGCCGAGCCGCGCCAGCTCCGGCAGCGAGAGCTGGAGCCCGAGCAGGACCACGGCCCACCGCAGGATCCGTTTCCCGGCGAGCCGGGTGCCCGCGTGCAGCACCGGCCGGTGCAGCCCCAGGTTCGTCACGAGCGCGCCGAGCAGCACGGCCACGATGGACGGGTTGAGCCCCGGCACCCAGTGCGCCACCGCGTACGCGACGACGGTGGCGAGGGCCGCCGCGGCGATGCCCGGCCCCCAGCGCGGACGCGACCACCGCCGCGGACGGCGCTCCACCGAAGCGGCGCGCTCACGTCCGGGTGCGTGGCCCTGCCCGGGTGGGTGGCCCTGCCCGGGACGCCGGTCCGGTTCGGGACCGGGGGCGCGTCCGGCGTCGTGGTCCAGATCGGGACCGGGGGCACGTCCGGCGTCATGGCCCGGTTCGGGGCCGTGACCTCCTCGCCCACTGCGGTGGCCTCCCAGGGGGCGGACCAGGGAATTCTTCACCCCTCCACCGTGCGCGGCGCCCGCCCGGCGGAGTAGTCTGCAATTGCTTGTGGCAGCAACAAGCAGACCTTGTCACAGGAGAGATCCCCGCGCGACGAGAAGACCGACGGAAAGACCCGCCCATGCTCAGCACGCACGTCCCCGACCTCCCCGACCTCCAGATGCTGGCGGCCGTGGCCGCGACCGGCAGCCTGCGGCTCGCCGCGGGCGAACTCGGCGTCTCGCAGCAGGCACTCTCGCAGCGGGTACGGGCGCTGGAGGGACGGGTCGGCTTCGCCCTGCTGAGCCGGGGTCCGCGCGGTTCCCACCTCACGGCCGCAGGCCGGCTCGTGGAGCAGTGGGCGACGCGCGTACTCGACGCGGCGGCCGAACTCGACGCGGGGATCACCGCGTTGCGCACCGACCGCGCGAGCCACCTGAAGGTCGCGGCCTCCCTCACGGTCGCGGGCCACCTGCTGCCGCGCTGGCTGGTCGCGCTGCGGGACCAGCAGCGCCTGACGGGTACCTCCGCGACGAACATCGAACTGGAGGCCACCAACAGCGTCGCCGTCGCCGAAGCGGTGGAACACGGCACAGCCGATGTCGGCTTCGTCGAGGGCCCCCGCGCCCCCCTCGGGCTGCGCTCCCGCACGGTCGCGCGCGACGAACTGCTGGTCGTCGTCGATCCCGGGCACCCGTGGGCCCGCCGTACGTCCCCGATCACCGCGTCCGAACTCGCCGCGACGCCGCTCGTCACGCGCGAGGCCGGGTCGGGCACCCGCGAGGCGCTCGCGGCGGCGCTCGACGCGGCCCTCCCCGACAGTCCCCAGGCGGAGCCCGCGCTCGAACTGACCGGCACGGCGTCGGTGAAGTCGGCGATCGTCGCGGGCGCGGGGCCCGGCGCCCTGTCCTCGCTCGCCGTGGCGGACGACCTCACCCTCGGCCGGCTGCACGCCGTACCGGTCGCGGGGGTGAACCTGGTCCGCGACCTGCGGGCCGTCTGGGCGGGCGGCCCGCAGCCGCCCCAGGGCCCGGTCCGTGACCTGATCGCGCTGGCGTCGCGAACCCGGTAGACGCCGGGCGGGCGCACGCGCCGGGCGGCGACCAGCCGCCCCTGACACCCTCAACTCCGCCCGTCCACGGGCCAGTCGGCCGCTCTTTGACGGTGTCACCCCGGAAGGCGCCCACCCCGTACCGGCGTGCTCCCCCGAGGGCCGCGCCCCGCTGCGGTACGGTCGCCGCCGCGGCCCGTAGCGGCGCCCCTCCCCCCATTCCCGGGCGCCCCGACTTCAGGAGGCGCCCGCATGGTGCTCAGGACGACGGACGAGGAGCGGGGCCCGAACGAGGGCGGCGCCGAAGAGGGAGCGCCACCACGGCGGTTGCGGGCCTCGGCACTGCGGCCATGGAACGTGCTCGCCATCGCCATCTCCGCCATCTCGCCCACCACCTCCGTCTTCCTCGTCTACGGCTCCGGCCTCGGCTCGGCGGGTACCGGCGTGGTGTGGGCGTTCGTCATCGGCGCCGTCATCGCCCTCGCGATGTCGCTGTGTTACGCGGAGACCGGCTCGGTGTTCCCGTCGGCCGGCGGCGCGTACACCATCGTGCGGCGGGCGCTGGGGCCTGTGTCCGGGGGCGTCGCCGGGGTGCTGTTCCTGCTTCTCGCACTGGTGTCGACGGCGTCGATCCTCGTGTCGTCGGCGACGTACCTCTCGTCGCTGGTGCCCGGCGGGCTGCCCGTCGGCTGGGTGGCGCTCGGCATGATGGTGCTGGTCACCGCCCTGTCACTGGGGAAGATCGCGCCGGCGAGCTGGGTCGCGGGCGCGATGCTCGTCCTGGAGCTGGCGGTGGTGCTGGTGTTCACCGGCTTCGCCTTCGCCCACGCGTCGGGACAGAACGCGCCGTTCACCGCGCCCGCCGTGGCCGTGCACGACGGGAGCGCCGGCGGGGTGGTGACCGGTGTCGGCGCGGCGGGCCTCCTGGCCGCCGTGGTCCCCGCCCTCTTCGCGTTCAACGGCTACGACTGGCCGCTCTACTTCGCCGAGGAGTCACGCGGTCCCCGGCGCGCGCTGCCCCGGGCCGTGGTCGTCGCGGCGCTGGTGGCCGTAGTGGTCGAGGTGGCGGCCGTGATCGCCGCCACGTACGCGGTGCACGACCTCGGCACCACCGCGGCGGACGCCTCACCCCTGTCCCTGATCGCCCATCAGGTGATGGGTCCGACCGGCGCCACGATCCTGCTGTCGGGCGTGGTGATCGCGATGTTCGACACCGGCCTCGCCGCCAACCTGGGCTATGCCCGCGTCTACTACGCGGCCGCCCGCGACGGCATGCTCCCCGGCCCCCTGAGCCGTTTCTTCGGCCGGGTGTCGGCCGGTTCGCGTGTCCCGGTGGCGGCCATCGCCTTCCTGTTCGTCGGCAACGGCCTGTTGTGCGTGTTCAGTTCGCTGAACGATCTGATCACCTTCACCGGCGTGGTGATCGTCACCGTCTACCTGCTGGTCGCGGTGTCCGCCCTGGTGTGCCGGGTGCGCGACCGGTCCCTGCCCCGTGCCTTCCGCATGCCGCTGTGGCCCCTGCCGCCGCTGCTCGCGATCGCGGGCGTCGTCGTGGCCCTCACCCAACAGCACCCGCGCGACCTGGAGATCGCCCTGAGCGTGGCGCTCGCCGCGCTCATCGCGTACACCCTGTGCCGGCGCCGCCTGCCGGGCCGGCTGGACGAACTGCCGCACCCGGAGGCCCCGGACGCCTCAGGCGCCGCGCCCGAGGTGCGCGCCTGACCGGGCTTCTCCCCGAATCCGTCACGCATCCCGGTCACGGGCGGTGCGATGGTGTCACGTCGGCGTACCGCCGGGCACCGCCGCACCGCTCACCGGCCGTTCCACATGGCGTGGTTGGCCTGCTTCGCGGCGGTGTAGTTGCCGTGTGCCGTGCCGACGATGGCGTGCAACGCCTTGAGCGCCGCGTGCAGTTCGGCGGACTGCTTGGTCCAGTCGGCGTACGTCGTCTCGAAGGCGCCCCGCGTCTCGCCCCGCCATTTCTCCGCGAGCGACGTGACCACGCCGTCGAGCGCCGTGAGGTGGCGGTCGAGGTCGGTGGCGATCGCGTTGAGTTCGGTCTGGGCGTCCAGCAGGGTGGTGAACGTGACGCGCATCCTGCCGCTCTGCATGGCGGCTCCCCTCGTCGCGCGGTGGCACAGATCTACCGAGGATGCCACGAGGGCTCCCGCCGCGGCGGCCGCGAAACCATCCTTGGGGTGGAACAGACCCTTCCTTGGACGCGATATGACCCGCCCCGGGTTTGCCGGGGCGCCGCGCACGGCCGCCTCGTCCCCGTATCCGGCCGGCTTCGTCGTGCGCCTCGGCTCGCACCCGTACGCGCGGGGCGTCTTGACACCTCGTCCGGGCAGGGCGAGTCTGGATTTATTCAGCTCTCGATGAATAATGACCGTCGAAAACCTGGACGGACGCCCGATCGGACGGAGGCGGTCCACATGGCCGGCAGCACGCGATGCGTCGTCGTAGGGGGCGGCCCCGCCGGCATGGTGCTCGGCCTGCTGCTCGCGCGCGGCGGGGTCGACGTCACCGTCCTGGAGAAGCACGCGGACTTCCTGCGTGATTTCCGCGGCGACACGGTTCACCCGTCGACCCTCACGCTGCTGGACGAACTGGGCCTCGGGGGCTGGTTCGAGGCACTGCCCCACAGCAGGGTCGACCGCGTCGAGCTACCCGGAACAGGCGGCCGCACGACGACCCTTGCCGACCTGTCCCGCCTGAACATCGCCCACCCCTACATCGCCATGGCGCCGCAGTGGGATCTCCTCGACCTGCTCGCGGAGGCGGCCGCCCGCGAGCCGTCCTTCCACCTCGCGATGCGCCACGAGGTGACGGGCCTCCTGCGCGAGCGCGACCGGATCGCCGGAGTCAACTACCGGACGCCGGACGGTGCCGAGGGGACGCTGCACGCCGACCTCGTGGTCGCGGCGGACGGCCGCCGGTCGGCGACGAGGCGCTCGGCGGGACTGCGCCCGGCCACCTTCCCCGTCCCGTTCGACGCGTGGTGGTTCCGGCTGCCGCGTCCCGCCCACGAGGACAGCGTCGGCCTGGTGCCCCGGATGGCGTCCCGCCGCTTCGCGGTGCTCATCCCCCGCGTCGGCTCCTACCAGATCGCGTACCTCACACCCAAGGGCGAGGATCTGAGGGAGCTCGGCATCGAGGCGTTCCGGCGGGACGTCGCCCGCCTGTGTCCCTCGCTCGGCGACCGGGTCGACCAGCTCGCCTCGATGGACGACGTCTCGTTCCTGGACGTCCGGATGGACCGGCTGCACCGCTGGCACACCGACGGCCTGCTCTGCGTCGGCGACGCGGCGCACGCCATGTCACCGGTGGGCGGCGTCGGCATCAATCTCGCCGTGCAGGACGCCGTCGCCGCGGCGGCCCTGCTCGCTTCTCCGCTGCTGCGCGGCCGGGTGACGCGGGCGGAGCTGGCCACGGTGCGCGCGCGGCGGCTGGCGCCGGTCGCGGCGGCCCAGTCCGTACAACGCGCCATGCACCGAACGCTCATCGGCCCGGTGATGGCCGGCCGGCGAAGCGCCCCGCCCGCTGCCGTGACCGGCCTCCTGGACCGCTTCCCCGCGCTGACCGTCGCCTCTGCCCACGTGCTGGGGGTGGGGCTCAGGCCGGAACACGCACCCGCCTTCGCGCGCCGGGCGCCGCTCCCGCCCCGGCAGGCCCGTCCGGCGCGGGACCGGGCCGCGGGGCCCGCGCAGCGCCAGGCCTGACGCGCGGGACGTCAGTCGGTTGTGGCGGCCGCGCCCGCCGGAGCCGCACCCGAGGCCGCCGACGCCCCGCCGTCCGTCACGATGTCGAGCGTGACAGGGGTGCCCTTCTCGATCGTGCGGCTCACGGTGCACTCCCGCTCCACCGCCGTACGGATCGCGGCCGCGACCCGCTCGCGCGCGGCCTCGTCGAGCGCCGAAAGGTCCACATCGAGCCCGACGTGCAGAGCGTCGTACTCGTGACTGCCGGGACGCCGGTCGTTGCTCACGCTCGCCAGGAAGCGCGCGTCCTCGCCGGAACGGCGTACCACCAGCTCCTCGACCGTCACCGCCGCGCAGCCCGCCGCCGCGAGCTGCAGCAGCTCGCCCGGGGTGAACGAACCCTCGCCGCCGACCCGTCCGATCGTCACCACCGCGCCGCGCGCGTTGCGTGCGGTGAACTCGTGCGATCCGGTCCGCTCGATCTCCAGCTCAGCCATGACTGTCCCGAACTCTTTTCTTTTCCCCGCCGTCGCCGTCCCGTCGTCGGTCGGAACCGGCCCGAGGGCCCTTTTGTTCCCGCCGGACACCTCCGGCGGCGACCCACTCCCCCGCCGCCCCGCGCACGCCACGGCATCCCCCGACCCGGCCGGACCGGCCCCGGCCGCCCAGGCGTCCCCTGACCACCGCCGCCACGCGTCCCGGTACGGTGCTTCTCAACGCACCTCTCACTCCTTATGGCATATCCACCATTTCGTACCCTCCTCGACACCGTCCCGGAATGAACGCGAGGCGGGCACGCGTTGCCGCTTGACCCGGAGTGTGTGTACGCACCACCGTTCGCGGACCGGCCACCGCGCACGCTCCGTACGTCCCCGACCTGGAGCACCGCCATGCCACCCGAGGCCCCGACCCATCTCCGACGGACCCTGTCGGTGAAGGACCTGATCGTCTACGGTCTGCTGTTCATCGGCCCGACCGCGCCCATCGGCGTGTTCGGCGTGCTGGACGCCAAGAGCGGCGGGGCGACCGCGCTCGTGTTCGTCGTCGCCACCGTCGCCATGGGCTTCACCGCCTGGTCGTACGCCCGCATGTCGGCGGCCGTGCCGAGAGCGGGTTCGGTCTCCGCGTACGCGACGGCGGGCCTCGGCCGCTGGCCCGGGTTCTTCGCCGGATGGATGGCGAGCCTCGACTACCTGTTCATCCCCGCGGTGGCGGCCCTGTTCACGGGCATCGCGACGCACTCGCTGGTGTCCGGCATCCCGACATGGCTGGCGACCGGCGTGGCCATCATCGTGTTCACCGCCCTGAATCTCGCCGGGGTCGGCATCGCCGCGCGCGTGGGCATGATCATGTTGATCATCGAGGTCGTGGTGCTGGCCATGTTCATCGTCGGCGCGATCGTCGTCCTCGTGCACGACGGCCCCAGCAGGGGCTGGCTGACGCCCTTGAGCAGTACCTCGAACCTCGCGATCGGCGGGGTGCTGGGGGCGGTGTCCGTCGCTGTCCTGTCCTTCCTCGGCTTCGACGCGATCGCCAGCTTCGCCGAGGAGAGCACCGGCGACTCCCGGGGGGTCGGCCGGGCCGTGCTGTTCTGCCTGGCGCTCGCGGGACTGCTGTTCGTGGCGCAGACCTACCTCGCGGACCTGATCAGCAACGTGAGCCCGGAGCACCTGGCCGCGCACCCGGCGGAGCAGGGCTCGGCCTTCTACTCGATCATCCGCGCCGCGATCGGCGGCTGGTTCGACACGACGGTCAGCGCCGTCAAGGCGGTCGGCCCGATCTTCTCCGCGCTGGTCGCGCAGGCCGCCGCGAGCCGCCTGATGTACGGGATGGCCCGCCAGGGGCACCTGCCCTCCTGGCTCGGCCGCCTCAACCCCCGCACGCAGACGCCGCGCCCCGCGATCCTGCTGTCGGCCGGCGCGACCCTGGCCCTCTCCGTCTGGGCCGCGAACCAGCCCGACGGACTGGACACGCTCTCGTCCATGGTGACGGTGGGCGCGCTGGTGGCCTTCGCCCTGCTGCACGTGTCGGTGTTCGGCTACTTCGTGGTGCGCCCCGAGAGCCGGGCGCAGTCGACGGGCGCACGGGTCGCGGCGGTGGTCGTGCCCGTCCTGGGCGTGGCGATCATCATCGCGCTGCTCGTCGAGGCGAGCCATCTGGCGCTGATCGTCGGCGCGTGCTGGCTCGCGCTGGGCATCGTGGTCGCGATCGCCCGCTACGCGACCGGCCACCGCGGTGACGACGGCACATCGGCGGACCCGACGAGGACGGGGGACGCCCGGACGCCCTGACCGGGCGCGGCCCGCACACCTGCGGCACCCACGGGGGACGGGACCGCCCGGGCCGGCGGCTTCGGCGGCCCGGGCGGTCCCGTCCCGGTGTCAGGCGAAGGCGCAGGACCTGCGAGGTCCACGCCGGGCCTTCACCGTCACACCGTCACCGGAAGGACCGGTGCGGCGACGGCAGGACGACGTGCGACGGCGCCCGCCAGGTGCCCGACGGCGCCGGCAGGCCCGCCAGTGCTCCGGCACCGCCCACGACGGGCAGGGTGATCCCGCTCGCCGCGAGGTCCACGGTCACCGACGCCCCGGTGGCCTTGTCCCCCTGTACGTCGCCGTCCGTGCCGATGAGCACGACGGCGAGCCGGTGGCCGGCCTTGAAGCGGTAGTCCTGCGGAAGGGTGTCCCAGCTGACCGAGTAGTACGCGCCGGGCCGCAGCGCGCTCGGGTGGCTGAGCGAGTTCCGGTTCTGGGCGTCGAGGTAGCCGCGGGCGACGACGTTGACGTCCGAGGTCACCGTGTCGGTGGCGACCTGCTTGTAGCAGGCGTCGTCGACGGCGGTGCTCGCGCCGTGGCAGTCCTCGGTGGTGAGCGTCTTCACACCCTCACCGTTGCCCAGGTAGTTCACCCGGGTGTCCGTTCCGTAGTCCACGAGGAGCGCGCCGAGGTTCGCGGTGGGCTTGTCGAGCTTGACCCGCAGACTGACCTTCGGCGTACCCGAGACCCGCACGTCGTGGGTGAGCGGCGCCGTGGCGTAGGCGAGACGGTACGGCGCGGACGTCGCCGGGTCGCTCACAACGGTGGACTCGGACTGCTCCGTGTCGGCGTACGTGCCGGTGCCCGAGGAGGCCTTCAGGCCGAGGGAGCCGTCCTTCTGCGGGCGCAGCGTGACGGGGGCGGCGCCCGGCGCGGGCCAGTCGGCCTGCGTGGTCCACTGGTCGGGACCGGTCTCCACATCGGCGCGGGGCTGCTTCATGATGTCGTTGGGTATCTTCCAGAGCCAGTGGTCGAACCACTGGTGCAGGGTGTCCACCCAGGCGTCGCGCCGGTAGTCGAACGGGTCGACGTGCCCGTACTGCGACAGCCACACCTTTCGCGGCACGCCCTGCTTCGCGAGCGCGGACCACCAGGTGGAGAACTGGCTCGGCTTGACGTTCAGGTCGTTGAGGCCCTGGGTCGCGAAGACCGCCGCGTGCACCTTGCGCACGTCGGCGACGGAGCCGGTGCGGTAGTTCCGTTCGTTCCAGAAGGCGTTGTAGTTCCCGGTCGCGTCGTCCTGCCCGGCGGCCAGTTGCTTCTGCACGGCCGCGCACTTGGCGGGCGGATCCGTGTCGACGGTGTCGGCCAGGCCGTCCTCCTCACCACGGCTGAGCAGGGTGCCGTTCGTGCGGCTGTAGTCGTACCAGGAGCTGATGCCCGAGATCGGGACGATCGTTTCCAGCCCCTTGACGCCGGTCGCGGCGACGGCGTTGGCCAGGGTGCCGTCGTACGACTTGCCGATCATGCCGGTCCGGCCGTTGGTCCAGTCGGCGCCGACCTGCTTGCCCTGGGCGTCGAAGGCCTTGGCCCGGCCGTTCAGCCAGTCCACGACGGCCTTGCCGCCGAGGACGTCGGAGGCGCCGCCGGAGGTCGGGCAGCCCTGCGACTTGGTGGTGCCGTCCATGTCGACTTCCAGCACGGCGTACCCGCGCGGCACGAAGTAGTTGTCGTAGTAAAGGGGGAACTTGGCGGGGTCGCCCTGCGCGTCGTAGGTCTTGCGCTCGGACTCGTTGCCCCGCCCGAGATTGTCGTAGTAAGGGCTCTCGTCCATGATGACCGGGACCTTGAAGCGGGGACCGCTCTCCCGGGGCCGGATGATGTCGACCCGGATGAGGTCCTTCTTGCCGTCGCCGTCGGAGTCCACGCTCGACTGCACGTTGACGTACTCGCGGATGGCGTCCTGGTAGGAGAAGACGGGCTGCGTCCCGTCGGCGGTGACCTTGATGGAAGGTTTCTGCGCCGCGTGGGCGGCGGGCATGCCCGCCGCCGCGAGCGCTGCCGTGAGGGCGAGGGACGCGAGTCCTCTTCGCCGGAGTGATTTCCGCACGCACTACCTCCTGAGGTTGGCGCGCGCACTCTCCCGCAGCCACCGCCACGCTCACAAGACACATTCGCGCCAGCTGTGACAGCGCTGTGGGCGACGGTTGCCGCGAGCCCCTCCGGCATCCTGGTCCCCCCGGCGTACGAGCCCCCGCAGGACGTCGCTGTCGCCCCGCGAAGCGGGGACGCGTCGGGGGGCGGCACGGTCGCGGGCGCCCTGGCCGGGGGAGGCACGGTCGCGGGGGCAGGCCCGCTCGCGGGAGGCGGCCCGTTCGCGGGAGAGGACCCGCCGGCCGGGGCGGCACGGTCGCGGGGGGACCCGCTGGCCGTGGAGCGGCGGCCCGATCGCGGAGTGGCCGGGGGGCGGCCCGGTCGCGGCCTCTCGACCCCCTGTCACTCCGCCGTGACGGTGACCCGCAGCGTGTTCGCCCGCACCTCCGGCGACACCGCCTCGCGCAGCGCGTCACCCGCGCTCGCGTACTTGTCGCGGTACGCGGCGTCGACCCGCGTGTTCACATCGGCGTCGTCGAGGGGCGCGAGCGTCACCGCGTAGCGGCTGTCCCCGTCGAGGAACGCGGCCCGGCCCCCGGCACGCCGGACGCGGGCGTACCACTGGGACCGCTCGCCGAATCCGTTGCGCACGTACGGGACGCCGTCGACGACCACCGCCCAGATCCTGGTCACGACCTCCCTGCCGTCGGGCAGCCCGGTGACGATGTGCACGGTGTCCGTGCCCGCGAGGTAGTCGACCGCACCCACAGGACCTCCTCCAGGTCGCACCCCGGAACCGGGCGCGATACGTGTCGCGGCGCGAGCGCCACCGCCGGGTCGGACCCCGAACGCTGCCACACCCGCCGCTCGCGGCCCCCTCCCGCCACACCCCCGCCCGGGTCCCGCCCGGGTTCCACCTGGGTTGCGTCTGGCTTCCACCTGGGTCCCGCCACGCTCAGGGCCCGAGGAACGGCCCGGGCGGCGATTCGCACGGCACGCGACCGTATCGCCCGGCGAAAGCGGGCATCGCCGAGCTCGGAGGTGTAAGCAGGGAGGATGCCCTTCCGGTATTACTTCACCGCCTCGCCGGACGCGGAGCAGGCCGACGGGATGATGCTGATCATCGCGCCCCTGGTACTGATCGTGGCGATCCCGGTCGCCGACTACTTCCTGCCGGGGAACGTGCACATCGCGCCGCTGCTGACGGTGGCGCCCACCTTCACGGCTGCCTTCGCCGGCCCCCGCACCACTGCCGCCGTCGCCGGGCTGGCCGTGGTGGCGCAGATCGTGGCCGGGCTCGAACGGCACTCGCTCAGCTCGGAACAGGTCATCCTCGAACTGTCGGCCCTGGTGCTGGTGTCCGTACTCCTCGTCATCTTCTGCTACCTGCGCGAACGGCACCAGGACCAGCTGAGACGGGTCCGGCTCATCTCCGACCGCGCGCAGTCCGCCGTACTGCGCCCCCTGCCCACGGACGCGGGGCCCCTGCGCATCGCCACGGAGTACCGGCCCGCCGAGTCCGACACCCGTATCGGCGGAGACCTCTTCGCGCTGGCCCGCACCGCGAGCTCGACCCGCCTGCTCATCGGGGACGTACGCGGCAAGGGGCTGGACTCGATCTCCGACACGACCATCATGCTGGGCGCCTTCCGGGCGGCCGCGCACCGGCAGGCGTCACTGCCCGAGCTGGTCACGTACCTGGAGGGCAGCGTGCGCTGGGGGCTCGCCGAGATGGCGGACATGGAAGCCGACGTCGGCGAACGCTTCGTGACGGCGGCCGTGCTCGACATCCCGGACAAGGAACCCGTCCTCCACCTCGTGACCTGTGGCCATCCGCCGCCGATCCTGCTGTCCGACGGCCGGGCGACCCCTCTGGTGGTCCAGCGGCCCGCGCCGCCGCTGGGCCTCGCAGGGCTCCTCGGGGGCCTCGCGGACACCCCGTACGTCATGCAGACCTTCCCCTTCGCGCCCGGCGATCAGCTGCTCCTGTACACGGACGGGGTCTCGGAGGCGCGCGACGCCGAGGGGGTCTTCTACCCGCTGCCCGAGCGTGCCGCCACGGCGGACCGCGTATCGGTCTGGTCCGCGGGCGGCCCGCGCGCCCTCCTCGACCACCTCACGCAGGACCTGCTGGAGTACGCGCAGGGCCGCATCGACGATGACATGGCGATGATCGCGGTGTCCCGGACGACGGCGCCCACCGCACCGCCCGACGAAGCGCCCGCGAAGCCACCTGCCGAACCGCCCCCCGGGTGAGCCGCGGGCCGCCCCCGCCCGTACCCTCACCACCACACCTCACGTCCCGGCTCGTGGACGTCCCCGACGCACCGGCTCCGGCGACAGGCCGGGCCGTTTCCGGCCACGTTCCGGCGCGAACAGGGTGAGAGGCGGCTCGCGTTGGGCTGGTCATGCCGCACCGCCGCCGTGCGTCGCCTCACCCGGATCGCCCGTGGCCCGGGTGAACGAGTCGTCGGCGCGCCATCGCCGCACCCACACGTGCCGGTCCATCTCGTACTGGTCGCGGTGGTTGTCGCACAGAAAGACACCAGGGTGTTCCGCGATCTCCCAGCCCCCCTCCCCCGGACAGTCGTCCCGGTAGCACTCCCGATCGTGCGTCTCCCCCATGCACTCGACGGTCCGCCGGGTGCCGACCGCCTGACAGGTGGCGCTCGGGGCGCACGGGCGCGTGGCCTGGGCTCATCGCCGTACTCGTGCCCAGGACCCGCGCGACGGGTGACGCCGGGACACCGTGACTCCCGCCGCGGAGGTGATGAGGTGGACCGGATAGCGGGATCGGGGCGTGTGACGCACACGCCCCTCACACGCGGCGCCGGTGAGATCGGTGCGCAGCGCCCGGTGCGCAGCACTCGGAACTCGCTGCTCGCTGCATGGTCGAGGTCCGCAAGACGGGCGCCTGGGCGGGCAGTTCGGCCGCGTCGTACTCTGACTTCGGCTTAGGGAAGACGGGGGGAGCCGATGTCAGCACGGGCGAGGGCTCACAGTACGGGCAGACCACCGAGCAAGGGCAGCACCGGCCGGCAGTCGCCGGGCAGGACGCGGTTCATCGGCATACTGCTGATCCTGCTGTCCCTGATATCCGTGGTGGCTTGCTGCCTCACGTTCGCCCTGTGGTTGCCCAACGACAGGGACCACTACGACGACTACCGGGCGGCCCGGGCATGCCCCGCTCACCCGACGGCGCGGGTACGGAAGAACTGCCTGAGCACCTGGCATTTCGCCGTCGTCAAGACGGCCACGGAGAACGCCGGCAAAACCCGCCGCCACGAGGTGACCCTCAAGGGCGAGGGCTCCTGGCGGGGAGTCGTGGACTTCGAGGACACGGGGCCGCTCTTCAAGCGACTGAAGCCGGGCGAGCAGGTCACCGCCACCGTCTGGCGCCGCGACATCGTCGTGCTCAGCAGGGGCGGCGTCCGCCAGGACACCAGCGACGCGCCCCGGGACGCGCTCCCGATCTATGCCGCGCTGGGCACGCTCGCCGGGCTCGTCGCGGTTCAGGCCTGCGTGTACGGAGTGATCCGCCTCGCCCGGCCGCGTTCGTACCGGCTTTTCGCCTGGTTCCCGTACGGCGGGTGGATGATCGCCGTCATTCTCCTCAGCTGCCTCGTGGCGGGAATCACGGCGATGTCGACGGGTATCCCCTGGTGGATCGTGCCTCCCGCCGTACCCGTGATGGCAGGGCTCGTGGTGTGGGGGCTCGGGCTGCTGCTCCCCCTCAGGCGGCGCAGGCCCACAACTTGAGCGCGACGGACCGCGAGGCTCACACCGGATGGTGCGCGGCGCGGGCCGAAGCCGGGAGGGGAGCTCAGCCCAGCGCTTCGATGAGGGAGACAAACGCGTAGCGGCTCCCCTGTCCGTGCCCAACAGGCAGGCGGCCCAGCCCCGATCGCGAGGGCCGCACACACGTCGCCCCAGCCGGCCGCACTCTCATCCTGGATCAGGTCGGCCGGCGCGCGCAACGAACAACACGTTCAGAAACTCGAAGTGCGCCTGGTCCACGGCTTGCTGCTTCGTCGCGTGCCATGTGTCCGTCAGGACTTCCCAGTCGGCGAAGCAGGAGAACAAGTAGAAGCCGGAAGCTCCGCTGTATCGGGCGATCGCCAGGTGTGAGACAGCCGGACCACAAGAACCGGGGCACAAGCTGGAGACTTCATCGTCTCTCGGCCAAGCGTCATCGGTGGTCGGGTTGCTGCGCGCACCTGCCATGTCGTGTTGCGTTGCGCCAGTGGACAGCAGCCCCAGGCGTTGCGTCCGGTTCAGTCTCTACGCATGTGCCACCTCGTTGCCGACCCTTACGGTATGGGGGCTGCCAGAGAACAACCGCGTCGGCTGGGCCCTGGGCAATCGCGTTGCCCGGACTGCGGCCTGTTGAAGGATCAAGTGGCTACGCTCGATCACGACTGGGTTTTGTTAGAGCCGCAGATGAGACCGCTTGCACACACCGTGCCGGTTGAGTACCGGTGGATCGAACTGTCGGATGGCCGGGTAACGATCTACGGCGTGTGCCCTCCCGATACCTCTCAGCGGTGCCGCATCGCGCACCGTCTGGTCTGCTCGGCACGAATACTCCCGGACCTTTGGCCGTGGCTGACGGCGCTACGAGCGGAGAACGCGCGGCAAGCGGAGCGACAGGAGCAGCCGCAACCGCCACGCCCGCAGGGGGAATGGCGCGACGTCGGGTAGGAGCCAATACAGAAGCGACGGACCGACTGCATTGATGCTCCGGATTCTCATTCCCGAACCGTCCACGATGCAGGGCCTGCGACGACTGCTCACGTCGCCCGGCCGCCCGTACATACGCGAAGACCCCGCACTCAGCGAGATCGCTGGTGGCGGGGTCTTTGGGCACCTCGTACAAGGTGCCCCCGGCAGGATTCGAACCTGCGCACACGGCTCCGGAGGCCGATGCTCTATCCCCTGAGCTACGGGGGCGCTGCCGCCCCTCGGGGCGACGTCAGGAACCTTACCAGCTTCCGGGGGTCGGTCGTGAACTGGTATTTCGCGCTCAGGCGGAGGCGCGCTTGCCTCGCTTGCCGGGGGTGCGTTTGCGGGGTTTCGGGCGGTCCTTGAGGTGGGTGACCTCGGCGCCTTCGTCGCCTGCCGCCGCTTGGGCCGCGCGCACGCTGTTCTCCAGGGCGGCCATCAGGTCGATGACCTTGCCGCCGTCCTCGTCGGGGCGGGCGGGTGCGGGGGCCGGCGCGCCTTGTGCCTTGGCCCTGACGAGTTCTTCGACGGCTTCGCGGTAGTCGTCGTGCAGGCTCTCCAGGTCGATGTCGCCGAGGGTGTTCATCAGGGCGTCGGCCAGGTCGAGTTCGGCGTCGCGGACGGTCACATCGGCTTCGGGGGCCACGCCGTCCGCCGCGCGGATCTCGTCCGGCCAGAGCAGGCCGTGCATGGCGATGACGTCGTCGACGACGCGCAGCATGCCGAGCCGCTCGCGGCCCCTGAGGGCGAACTTCGCGACGGCGGCCTTCTCGCTGCGCTTCAGCGCCTCGCGGAGCAGGGTGTAGGGCTTGGCGGCCGGTGCGCCGTTGGCCTGGAGGTAGTACGCCGTCTCCATCTGGAGCGGGTCGATGGTGTCCGCCGTCACGAACGCGACGATCTCGATCGTCTTCGCCGTGTGCAGCGGCAGCGCCTCCAGGTCCTCGTCGGTGATCGGGACGAGTGCGCCGTCCGCGTCCTCGTACGCCTTGCCGATCTCCGCCGTCGTCACTTCCTGGTCGTCGATCTCGCACACCTTGCGGTAGCGGATGCGCCCGCCGTCCTCCAGATGGATCTGGCGGAAGGAGACCCCGTGGTTCTCCGTCGCGTTCATCAGCTTGATCGGGATGCTGACCAGTCCGAAGGAGATGGCGCCGTTCCATATCGATCGCACAGTTCATCCCTTTCGCGAGCTATGAGCGGCATGCATGGGATTCTTATTTTATGACGCCTATCACCGAAGTGGAGGGGCGGCGGCTCACGCTCAGCAACCTGGACAAGGTGCTGTACCCCGCCACCGGCACCACCAAGGGTGAGCTCCTGCATCACTACGCCCGTACCGCGGCGCCGCTGCTCGCCCATCTCGCGGGCCGCCCCGTCTCTTTCCTGCGCTATCCGGACGGCGCGCAGGGCCAGGCGTTCTTCACCAAGAATCCCCCGCCGGGTACGCCGGACTGGGTGAAATCGGTGGAGGTCCCGCGCTCCGCCCGACGCGGGGAGGACCGGGGCCGGCAGGTCGTCGTGGACGGGCTCGCGTCGCTGATGTGGGCGGCGAACCTGGTCGTGGAGTTCCACACGCCGCAGTGGCTCGCCGTGGCCCCCGCCGTCGCCGACCGCCTGGTGTTCGACCTCGACCCCGGCGCCCCGGCCACGGTCGGCGACTGCTGCCGTGTCGCGCTGTGGCTGCGCGAACGCCTGACGGGCGACGGACTCGACGCGTACGCCAAGACCTCCGGTGCCAAGGGACTGCATCTGCTGATCGCCGTCGCGCCGACGCCGTCCGCCGATGTCTCCGCGTATGCGAAGAAGCTCGCGCGCGAGGCCGAGGGGGCGCTGCCGTCGCTCGTCGTGCATCGCATGCGGCGCGACCTGCGGCCCGGCAAGGTGTTCGTCGACCACAGCCAGAACAGCGCCGCGAAGACCACCGCGACCCCCTACACGGTTCGCGCCCGCACCGAACCCACCGTCTCCGCGCCCGTGACCTGGGACGAGGTCGCCGCCTGCGCCGAGGGGGGCGCGCCGCTGCGGTTCGTCCTCGACGACATGCCGGGGCGCCTGGAGGCGTACGGGGATCTGATGGCGCCGCTGTTCGGGCAGGGGCATCCGCCGCTGCCGGGCCGGCCTCCGGACGCGGGCGCCGCGAGGTAGGGGCGGGACTCGTGGGTCCGTTTCCTCGCCACGCGCGTAGTCACGCGCGTATCCACGTTTTCCTGTTCCGCGCGGTGGCGTACACCGACTCCACGTCGGCCGGTTTCAGTACGCCGCCGAGCCGCCCGAGCGCCGGCAACGCGTCGTCCCTGAGGATGCGTACGTCCAGGGCGCCCGGCGACGTCGACAGCGTCTCCAGCCGCGACGCTCCGGTGACGACCAGGGCGGGCGCGACCGTGAGAGCGAGGGCCAGCGAGGCTCCCTCCGCCGCGCGGCGCGCCCAGCGCAGATGCGGTACGGGCGCCGAGCGGCCCAGGCGGACCATGGGATCCGCGATGCGCACACGCTGCTTGCGCGCGGCGAGTGTCCGCACGGCGAGCACTCCGGCGGGCCCGATCGCCAGGTGGTCGATGAACGCGGCACCCGGCAGCGGCACCGCGTGCAGCACCCGCCAGCCCGCGCCTTCCAGCGCGTCCAGCGCCTCCCCCACCAGGCGCTGCGCGGTCAGCGCCTCCTGGCGTCCGTCGCGCCGCAGGAGCCGCGCCGGCGCGGAGGCGGGTACGGCGTCGAGGTCCGCGTACAGGGCCTCGCCCGGGCGGTTCGGGGCGAGGTCGTCGTCGGGGTGCAGGCAGAGCCGGTCGAGCTCGGCGGCTGTCGGCACGGGCGGCGGCCCGACCGTCACCTCACCCGTCACATAGGGCGCGAGGACCACCATCACCTCGTCCTCGCGATCGGCTCGGACCAGGCTGATCCTGTCCGCGTCCCGGTCGTACCAGGCGACGCTGGTGCCGTCGGCAAGCGTGACGTAGAGCCGTTCGTGGCCTTGGTGCTGCGCCGGTGCGACGCGGAGACGGGCCATCACACATCACCCCCCGACCATGGGACCAGCAGGTGGGCCACCCGTGCAACCAGAACGCCGGGGTACGCGCTCCTTCCGCGATTCGCCCCCATGCTTCTTGCGTCTGTGTGATACGGCACACTTCTGCCGAGGGCGCCGACGGTGCCCCGCTCCGAAGGAGTCACAGCAGTGATCATTCTGTTCGGCACCAGAACGTACCTGTACCAGCTGGCGATCCTCACGCTCGTCTGCGGGCGGTGCGGCAACCCCGCCTCGCACACGCTGCGCAAGCGCGTCATGAAGTTCACGCTGTTCTTCATCCCGCTGTTCCCGATATCGACGAAGCACGCGACGCAGTGCAGCTTCTGCGGTGCCGAACAGCAGGTGCCGAAGCAGCAGGCCGAGGGCCTGCTCGCCACGATCGCCCAGGACGCCGGCACGGCAGTTCCCGCGGGGCAGCCCGGAGCGGCGGCCCCCGCGCAGCGGACGGGCCACGGGCAGCAGGGCGGTCCTTACGGTCAGCAGGGCGGCGGCGCGCCCGCGCCCCAGCAGCGGAACCCCTACCAGAACTGACGCGGGCCACGGGCAGCGAGCGCGGGATCCGGGGGCCCTGGGGCCGGGGCGCCGGGGTGGCGGCCGAGCGGACGGCCCGAGCGGAGGGCAGGGGCCCGGGCCCGGGGCGGGACGGGGCTTCGCGGGTCCCGCGCCGGAGCCGCCGGTCCCGCGCCGGAGCCGCTGGTCCCGGCCGGTCCAGGGCATCCCACCGTCACCGAACGCCCTGTGTGATGTTTTGCGGACTCTCCGTGGCGAACCTAGGCTGAATCGGGCGAGCCCGTTGTCGGATTCACCGGCTCCTCGCCCCTCAGGCCACCAGGAGTAACGATGCCCCTGCGTTCCCTCGGCTTCCGCGCCACCACCCTCGCCGCCATCACGCTCACCGCGGCCGCGGTCCTGACCACCGTCCCCGCGGCCGCCGACGGGTCTCCCGCGGACCACACCACGCAGGGCCCGCAGACCCAGCACGTCCAGCCGGTGCCGGTGACTTCGGCGGCCTCGCACGAGCAGGCGGCAGTCAAACCCCCGGCGCGCGGGTACAAGGGCCGCGTCATCGCCAGGGGCGGCCTGTACCTGCGCGACAAGCCCACCCGCAGCAGCCGGGTCATCGGCTTCGCGCGGTACGGCACCGTCGTGCACATCTTCTGCAAGACGCGCGGCGACAACGTGGCGGGCGACAACCGCTGGTACCTGCTCACCGACGGCACCTGGGCCTGGGGCTCCGCGAGGTACATCGAGAACATCGGGGCCGCACCGCGCTGGTGCTGACGCGCCGACACCTGAGGCCACCGCACGGGCCGGACGGGCACCGCGCCGCAACTGCCGCCCTCCGTCCCGCACGGGGCGGACCGCGCCGCGGAGCCCGTACCGCGTCGACATGCCTTACATCATGACATAAACAGACATAAGGCATGTCTACTTGCTACGTTGCCTGCCATGTCCGCACCGACGCAGCCCGCCCCTGCCCCGCCCCGCGCCGCGACCGGCCGGGGCATCGAGCTGCTGCTCCTCCTGTGCGCCGTCCTGATCTCGGTGTTCGGGTACGCGGCGGTGGGCCTCGGCAGGGACGGGGCCGTTCCGCCCGACGTCACCGGGTACGCGGTGGGACTCAGCGTGCTGTCGCTGCTCGCGCATCTGGCGGTACGGTTCCGCGCGCGTTACGGCGATCCCCTGCTGCTGCCCATCGCCGTCCTCCTCAACGGCCTCGGTCTCGTCCTCATCTACCGCCTCGACCTGGAGACGCCGGGCGATCGCGCGGCCCCGACACAGCTCGTCTGGTCGGCGCTGGGCATCGCGCTGTTCGTGGTGGTCGTCCTGACCCTGCGGGACCACCGGGTGCTCCAGCGGTACGCGTACGTCTCCGTCGTCGGCGCGCTGGTCCTGATGGTGGTGCCGGTCCTCTTTCCCTCCGTCAACGGCGCCAAGATCTGGATCCGGGTCGGGGACCTCTCGATCCAGCCCGGTGAGTTCGCGAAGGTGCTGCTCGCGCTGTTCTTCGCCGCGTACCTCGCCTCCAACCACCGGGCCCTCGCCTCCACCGGCCGCCGGATCTGGCGGTTCCAGCTGCCGAGCGGCCGAGTCCTCGGGCCGCTGGTCACGGTCTGGCTGCTGAGCGTCGTCGTCCTCGTGTTCGAGCGCGACCTGGGGACGTCGCTGCTGTTCTTCGGCGTGTTCGTGATCCTCCTGTACGTCGCGACGGGCCGGACCGGCTGGATCGCGGTGGGTCTGGTCCTCGCCGGCGCCGGTGCGTACGCGGTGGGATCCTTCGAACCCCATGTGCACAGCCGGGTGGAGGACTGGCTGCACCCGTTCGCCTCGATCGACGCGGGGATCGGGCCGAGCCAACTGGCCCAGTCGCTTTTCGCGTTCGCCGCGGGCGGCATCACCGGGACGGGTCTCGGGCTCGGCCATTCGATCCTCATCGGTTTCGCCGCGAAGTCGGACTTCATCCTGGCCACGGCGGGCGAGGAGCTGGGGCTGCTCGGCCTGACCGCGATCTTCCTGCTGTACGCGCTGATCGTCGCGCGGGGCTTCGGGTCCGGCATCGTCCTGCGCGATCCGTTCGGGCGGCTGCTCGCGGTGGGCCTCGCGTCGCTGCTCGCGCTCCAGGTGTTCGTGATCGCGGGCGGGGTGATGGGGCTGATCCCGCTGACAGGCATGGCCATGCCGTTCCTCGCGCAGGGCGGCTCCTCCGTCGTCACCAACTGGGTGATCGTGGCTCTGCTCCTGCGGATCAGCGACTCGGCCCGCAGACCGCGCCCCGCCGACGCCGGGGGCGATCCCGCCACCGCCGACGACGATCCGTCACCCCGTACCCCGCTCCTGCGGCTGGCGCTGACGGAGCGGACCCCCGATGTGCGGGGCCCCGCACCGGATCCGGTACCCGCACCGGCCGCCGAGCGACCCGCGATCGCGCCCGCTTCCGCCCCGCCGCACCAGCCCCCTCCGGCCCCCGCGCCCGTGCCCGCGAGCGCCCCTGCCACGAAGCGGCCCGCGCCCGCGACGGCCACGGCGTCCGCGTCGGGCCGTAGCCCCGGGGCGGCCCCCGCCGGGAAACCCCTCCTCGGGCCCGCCTCGCCCGTGACCGGGTTCCGGCGTGTCACCCGGCCCTGGTGGCGCGGCCGTTACGCCGTCGGGTGGCCCGCTCCGGGACATGGGGTGCCCCGTGACGCCGATCCGGCGCCGGAGGGAGGCCGGTGACCCGCCAGATCCGGCACGCCGCCGTCTTCTGCCTGCTGCTCCTGGTCGCGTTGCTGGCCAACGCCGTACGGGTGCAGGGCGTCCAGGCCGGGCAACTCGACAAGCACCCGGGGAACGGCCGGCCCACGGTCGCGCGCTTCGGCCAGCCGCGGGGCGACATCCTCGTCGGCGCGTCCGCCATCACCGGTTCGCGGGACACCCGTCAGCGGCTGCGCTACGAACGCGTCTATCCGCAGGGCCCGTTGTACGCACCCGTCACCGGCTACCTGTCCCAGACCTACGGCTCGACGGACCTGGAGAACGCCGAGGACGGTGTCCTCTCCGGCGCCGACCCGCGGCTGGCCGGTTCCCTGCTGGACGGCGGCGCCTCCCACGACCAGGGCCGTGGCGGCCGGGTCGTCACGACCCTCAAGCAGTCGATGCAGCGCGCCGCGTACGCGGGGCTCGCCGGGCGGCGCGGCGCCGTGGTGGCCGTCGAGCCGTCGAGCGGGCGCATCCTCGCGCTCGTCAGCAGCCCCTCGTACGACCCGGGGGTGCTGTCCGGTACGGGCACCGGGGTCAAGGACGCCTGGACCCGACTGAACAGCGCCGCGACGCAGCCCATGCTCAACCGCGCGCTGCGGCAGAGCTATCCGCCGGGGTCCACGTTCAAGATCGTGACGGCGGCGGCCGCCCTGCAGGCGGGCGTCGTCAAGGACGTCGAGGCCCCCACGAGGATCGCGTCCCCCTACCGGCTGCCCGGCACCCGCACGGACCTGCCCAACGAGGCGGCGGGGTGCGGGAACGCGTCGCTGGAGTACGCGATCACCTGGTCCTGCAACACGGTGATGGCGGGACTCGGGGTGAAGGTGGGGCTCACGGGGATGCTCGACACGGTGGAGAAGTTCGGCTTCAACGACAGGGACCTCCGCGTACCGTCGCCGGTCGAGAAGTCCAACTTCGACCGGCACATGAGCCCGGACGAGCTGGCGCTCTCGTCGATCGGGCAGTTCGACACGACGGCGACGCCGCTCCAGATGGCCATGGTCTCGGCGGCGGTCGCGAACGGCGGTGTCCTCAGGTACCCGCACCTCGTGGACCGTACGACCACCCCCGGCGGTGGGACCCTCTCGCGCGCGCCGGACCGTACGTACGCACGCGTCATGAGCCCGGCGACGGCACGCAGGCTGCGGCACATGATGATCGACGTGGTGCGGTCCGGCACGGGCGGCAGGGCGGCCATCGACGACGTGAGCGTGGGCGGCAAGACGGGGACGGCCCAGCACGGCGTGGACAACGCGGGCCTGCCGTACGCCTGGTTCATCGCCTGGGCGCGGGCCGAGGACGCCGCGTCGCCCGCGGTCGCGGTGGCGGTCGTGGTGGAGGACGCGGAGGCGGACCGGGCCGACATCACCGGGGGCGGGGTGGCGGCTCCCATCGCGAGATCGGTGATGGAAGCGGCGCTGAGGGACACGGGACGGTAGGAGGTCCTCGTCCAGCGGCGTTGTCAGTGGGGCCCGCTACTGTTTTTTCGAGCGGCGGGAGCGAGCCGACGCGGGTCGCGCACGCCCTCGGGTGGGGGTCCCCGATTTCGGGTCGGTGATTTCGGGTGGTCGGTCATTTCTGCCGTCTGTTTCTGATCCCGGGTTCCAGGGGGAGTTCTGATGCGGCTGTGAACGGGGCGTGCGGGCCGAGGTGACGAGACGGCGGAAGTGACGGCAGGGGGGACGGACCCGGAGGACGAACGGCGCGGGGGCGACGGGGCGACGGGGGCGACGGGGGCGACGGGGGCGACGGCATGGTGACGCGGGCCGTGGTGGTCGGACGGGTCGAGGGGGCGTTGCGGCGGATCAGGCGGCTCGATCCGAAGTTCCGTGCCTTCACCGAGGTGTGGGAGGACGACGCGAGGGAGCGCGCACGGGCGGTCGACACCGCGCTTGCGCTGGCGGGGCTGCCGTTCGCCGTGAAGGGACCGTCCGGGATCCGCTCGTACGCGGCGGTGCGGCTGATCGAGGCGGGCGCGGTGCCGGTGGGGGCGACCGCGGTGCCGGGAGGGGGCACGCACTGGGGGACCTGGGGGCTCGGCAGGTACGGCCCGACCGTGAACCCGTATCGCGCGGACCGCACGCCGGGCGGCTCGTCGGCGGGTTCCGCGGTGGCGGTCGCGACCGGGATGGTCCCGCTGGCCACGGGGAGCGACGGGGCCGGGTCGGTGCGGATCCCGGCGGCGTGGTGCGGGGTGTTGGGGCTGAAGACCACCAACGGCCTGCTGCCGTCGCCTGATCGGACAGGGCTCGCGTCGGCGGGCGTTCTGACGAGGAGGGTGGCGCTCGCGGAGGCGTATCTCCGCTGTGTGCTGGACGGGGTGGCAGGGTGGGGCGGAAGGGGCGAGGAGAGCCGAGGCACCGGGCCCTGGAGGCCGGTGGATGCCGTGTACGCGCCGGATCTGGGGTTCGCGGACGTGGACCCGGGGGTGGCGGCCGTGGCTCGGGCGGGGGCCGGGCGGCTGGTGGCGGCGGGCGTCGTCCGTCGGCGACGGGGGCGGTTCGGCGGTGAGCGGGCGGACTTCACGCTGCTCGATCCGCGCGAGGCCTGGTTCGCGATCCGCGGCGGCGAGGCGGCCCCGGGTGCCGGACCGGACGGTGCGGGTGCTCTCGCTCAGGAGATACGGGCGGAGAACGACCGTCGGTTGGACCGGCTGTTCGCCCGGACCCCGCTGCTGCTCACCCCCGTCACGCCCAACGTGCCGCACGGCCACGAGGGGCCGGGCGCACGGTACTCGACGGCGCTGACGTGGGCGTTCAATGTGAGCGGCCATCCGGCCATGAGCATCCCCGTGGGGTGGACGAAGGACGGTTGCCCCGTGGGGCTGCACCTCGTGGCGGACCGGGGCCGGGAGGCCCTGCTCCTCGACGTGGCGCGGGCGGCGGAGCGCGGCGGGGTGACGCGCCTGCGCCGGTCACGGGCCGACGACGGTGGACGGCCCCCTCTCCCTCCGTCGGCGGCCGGGTGAGGACGGGAGACGCGGTCCTCACGCGGGACCACGACGCCCGTCCGGCATGGTCACCTCCTCCCGGTGCGCCGCAGCGCGGCCACTCCGCCGCGGCCCCCGTGCGGCAGTCGGAGCCCGGTGGCCGGGTCGAAGCCCGCCCGGTCGAAGCGAACCGTCCCGGCCGGAGCCGGGCTGTGCTGTCGGAGCCCGCTGTCCCGGCGAGGTCTCGCGCGGCCGTCGGTGTTTCGCGGGTCCGGTCGAAGCCCCGCGGCCCGGCCCGGTCAGGCGGGGGAAAGCGGCTCGCGGCGGCGGCGCCAGTCGGCGGGTGCGCCGGTGATGCCCGTACGGGCGCCGACGATGCCGCCGGTGATCGCGCAGGTCGTGTCGACGTCGCCGAGCGCCTCGGCGGTCGCCCACAGCGCGGACTGCAGGTCGTCGTGGTGCCGGGCCGCCGTCCACACCGCGAAGGGCACGGTGTCGTCGGCCCGTATCCCGCTGCCGTTGCCCAGTGCGGCGGCGGCGTGGACGGGTTCGGCCGAGAAGGGGATGGCGGCGGCTCGCGCGAGCCCCTCGCGCACGGCACCGCCGGGGGTCGCGTCGACGACGGCGTCGAGACTCAGCTCACCCCGGGCGGACAGCGCGGCGGCCACCGCCACCGCCACCGCGCCGGCCACGCCCTGCGGGTGGGCGTGGGTCACCCGCGCGGAGAGGGCCGCCTCCCGCGCCGTACGGTCGAGGTCGGCGGCGAACCAGGCGCCGAGCGGGGCGACGCGCATGGCCGCTCCGTTGCCGAGGCTGCCGCCGTCGAAGAGGTCCGGTGCGAGCCGCCGCCACGACGCGGGGTCGGCGAGGAGCTCGGGGAGCAGGACATGCATGCCGTAGCCGTAGCCGCGGCCGGAGTGGGCGTCGTAGGCGAGGCCGAAGCAGGCGGCGAGGCGGTCCTGGTCGACGGTTCCGCGTTCGATGAGTACCTGGTGCACGGCGAGGGCGAGGGCGGTGTCGTCCGTCCAGAGCCATTCGGGTTCCTCGGGCGGTCTTCGGTCCTTGATCTGGGCGCGGGCCTGCTCCGGTTCGCGGAAGCGGGAGAACCACCGCTCGCCGAAGGCGTCACCCATGGCGAGTCCTTCGAGGCTGCGGCGGGCGGCCTCGGGACCACCGGTGGGGGAGATCGCAGTCATACGACCATCCTGACGCGCCGGGGCCGGAAGACACCCCACGTTTCCGGCCCGATCCATCGCTTTCCGGCCATCCCCGGTCCCCGGCGGCGGGCCTACGCGCGCCGGGGGCGGCGCAGGGGGCGCGTTGAAGGCGCACTACGGGGGCGCGCGGAGCGGGAGTTCGACCCGGTTCCGCTTGCTAGACAAGAAGTCAACAACCGGCCCGCGAGGGATTGACGCCTCTGCTGACAAGCAGTCTCATAGGGGGTGACCGCCGGTAACTCGGCCCCCGACCGCCCGAGGAGGCTCGCACCATGACGACCGCGCCCGCTCGCACCAGCCGTGAATCGCTGATGAACGACCCCGTGCTCCAGGACGCGTTGGGGCCGCTCAAGGACCGCGAACAGACAGCGAAACGGCTGCTGGAGTCCTCGGCCAAGCACTCGTTCGACCCCGACACGGAGCTCGACTGGGACGCGCCGATCGAGGAAGGCAAGTGGTTCTGGCCGCCGGAACTCGTCTCCCTCTACGACACGCCGATGTGGCGGCGCATGTCGGAGGAGCAGCGGATGGACCTCGCCCGTCACGAGGCCGCCGCGCTGGCGTCGCTCGGCATCTGGTTCGAGATCATCCTGATGCAGCTCCTGGTACGGCACATCTACGACAAGTCCGTGGTCAGCGACCATGTGCGGTACGCCCTGACCGAGATAGCGGACGAGTGCCGGCACTCGAAGATGTTCGCGCGCCTGATCAAGAAGGGTGGCGCGCCCGCGTATCCGGTGCCGCGCGTCTACCACAACATGGCACGGGTGCTGAAGACGGCCTCCACCACGCCGGGTTCGTTCGCGGCGACACTGCTCGGCGAGGAGATCCTCGACTGGATGCAGCGCCTCACCTTCCCCGACGAGCGGGTGCAGACGCTCGTGCGGGGCGTCACGCGCATCCATGTCATCGAGGAATCGCGTCATGTGCGCTATGCCCGTGAGGAGTTGCGCCGCCAGATGGTGACGGCGCCGCGCTGGGAACGTCAGTTCACCCGGCTGACGAGCGGCCACTCCGCACGCGTGTTCTCGGTCTGCTTCGTCAACCCGCAGGTCTACGAGAACGTGGGCCTCGACCGCCGCGAGGCGCTCGTCCAGGTCAAGGCCAGTGGGCACCGGCGTGAGGTCATGCAGTCCGGAGCGCGCAAACTCACCGATTTCCTCGACGACATCGGCGTGCTGAACGGTCCGGGGCGTGCGCTGTGGCGCAGTTCGGGTCTCCTCGCCTGAACGCGTCGCGCGGCAGCTGTGGTTACCCTGCGGGTATGACCGCTGCGACGCCCGCACCGCCTCCCGCGTACCGTCGGCTCAGCGTGGAGCAGCGCCGCTCTCAACTCCTCGAAGCCGCCCTCACGTTGTTCGCGCACCGGGCGCCCGAGGAAGTGACGCCGGAGGACGTGGCGGCGGCGGCCGGGGTGTCCAGGCCGCTCGTGTACCGCTACTTCCCCGGCGGCAAGCAGCAGTTGTACGAGGCCGCGGTGCGTTCCTCGGCCGACCAGCTGGAACGTTGCTTCATCGAGCCGCCCACCGGCCCGCCCACGGAACGGGTGCAGCGCGTCCTGGACCGCTACCTCGCCTTCGTGGACGAGCACGGCACGGGTTTCAGCGCCCTGCTGCGCGGCGGCGGTGTCTGCGAGACGTCGCGTACGACGGCGATCGTCGACGAGGTGCGCCGCACCGCGGCCGAGGAGATACTCCGGCACCTGGGCGCGGTGCGGCCGGGCCCGCGGCTGCGGATGCTGGTGCGCACCTGGATCGCGGTGGTCGAGTCCGCCTCGCTGACGTGGCTGGACGAGGGCAAGCTGCCGGACGCGGTCGAACTGCGCGACTGGCTGGTCGACCATCTGGTCGCACTGCTGGCGACGACGGCCACGCGGGACGCGGAGACCGCCGAGGCGGTCGCCTCGATGGCCGCGGCCGAGAAGACGGACGGCGCGGTCGCGACGCTGGCCCGCAGGCTGGCCCCGCTGGTGGAGTCGATGCGGCCCGGGTGAGACTGGGCGCGTGAGAAGCGAGGACACGCTGTTCGTCGGCGGGCCGCTGGACGGGCGTGTGCTGCCCGTCCTGACGGGCCTGACCGGCCAGCCGCCGAAGTGGTACGACGTCCCGGTGCCCAACGAGTCGGGGGCGCCGCCCACGGTGTACGCGTACCGCCGGGCGCCCGCCGGTTACAGCCGGCGGCTGGGGATCCAGCGCGGCTGGAAGTACGAGTTCGCCCCGGAGGGGCACGTGGCGGACGGTCCGCGCTGGCCGTGGACGCGCCGACCGCGCCCGGAGAGCTGAGCCGCCCGGGAGCCTTCCAGAAGGCCGTCCCGGTGCGGCGGAGCACGGCACGGCAGGCCCGCTCCGGCACGGCAGGCCCCGGTACGCCCCCGCCCCGGTACGCCCCGGCCCGTGCGGAGGCGGCGCCGGGCGGCGCCCTTGCCTGGCGTCCTGTGCGGGTTCGCCGCGCGAGTCGAGGGCCGCGGGCGGCGTCGGTGTCGCCCGGGCCGACCGCGTTCGCCGTTGCGGATCAGGGTCTGCGACCGGGGGTTCGCCGGCGCGGTGCGGGGGCCCGTGGGCCCGGGCTCGCCGGTGAGTCCGGTGGGAGGCCCGCGGTGGCGCCGGGTGGGGGGTCGGCCTCCCCGCACGAGTGAAATTTCGCCGCCATTGCGACGACTCGTCAGGTAATCGCATGGTGTGGCGTTCATCATTCCGCCGAGCGCCGGACCTGTCCGCACCCGATCCGTCCCCCACCCACCGCACCGCACGCCCCCACCCGCCCCCGGCGCGCTCACCACCGGAGGTGAAAGGCATGTCACGTCTGCGAGCCGCCTGCACCACGGCGATGGCGACCGCCGCGGTCACCGTACTGGCCGCCGTCCCCAGCAGCGCCGCCCCCGAGCCCGGCGGGGTGGCAGCACTGCTCACCCAGCTCAAGACCCTCTACCAGCAGGCCGAGGCGGCCGGCGAGGCGTACAACACCACCGAGCAGGCGCTCCTGGTGCAACGGGCCAAGACCGCGCGGGCGGGTGGCGGGCTCGCCGAGGCACGCGCCGCGCTGGAGCGCAGCCGCAGCGCGGCCGGTGCCCTCGCCCGCGCGCAGTACCGGGGCACCCCCGAACTCTCCGGCTACCTCCAGCTCCTCCTCTCCGACGACCCCGAACGCGCCGTCGAGCAGCAGCACATGCTCGCGCGCGCCGCCCGCGGCACGCTCGCGACCGAGGGCCGGCTCGCGGTCGGCAAGCAGCGGGCGGACGCCGCTGCCGCCGCCTCCGGCGCCGCGCTCGCCACGCAGCAGCGGCTCACCGCGTTGAAGAGGCAGCAGCGCGACACCGCCGAGTCCAAGCTCCGGCAGGTCGAGTCGCTGCTCGCCGCGCTTCCCGCGGACCGGCTCGCCCAGCTCGCCGCACTCGACCGCAGCGGGACCGAGCAGGCGCAGCAGAACCTGGTGGACTCCGGTGCGCTCGGTCCCCAGGGCCGCGCGGCCCGCCCCGCGCTCCCCACCGCCGCCGGGGCCGCGGCCCTGCGCTACGCCGTGGAGCAGATCGGCAAGCCGTACGCGTGGGGCGCGGCCGGGCCCACCGCCTACGACGGCTCGGGGCTGGCCTCGGGGGCCTGGGCGCACGCCGGCGTGCCGGTGCCGCGTACGAGCGAGGAGCAGTGGCGCACGCTCCCCCGGGTGCCGCTCGACCGGCTGCGCCCCGGGGACCTCGTCGTGTACTTCCCGAGGGCCACGCACGTGGCGGTCTATCTCGGGAACGGCAAGGTGGTCCAGGTCCCGCGCCCGGGTGCGCGCGTCAAGGTGTCACCGATCGCCGCCAACCCGCTGCTCGGAGCCGTGCGGCCGGACCCGACGGGTGTCGCGCTCAGCCCGTCCGCGTACCGGCCCCCCGTCCTGCCGGCGGGCGCCGAGGACGGGCCGGACACCGTCAGTGACACCGCCGCTCCGCCGGTCTGACGGGCGGACCGTCAGGGACCCGCGAGCGCCGCTGCGCCCCGCCACCGGGGCGCAGAGGCGCAGAGGCGCAGAGGCGCTCGGAGCCGCCCGAACAGAACCCGGTCACGCGGGCGCGGCCCCCGCGGCCCCCGGCGCCGCCGCTGTCTCTGCCGCCGCTGCCGCCTCGGTGAGGTACGCGTCCGTCTTCGCCGGGTCGTAGAAGTAGTTCTCGAAGTCCGACGGGTCGTCGAAGCCGTTCGCGATCCGGTTCGCCACGGCGGGCAGCCCGCCGGCCGCGCCGAGGAGCCTGCGCACATGCTCCGGCGGCGGGCCGAGGAGCGCGTTGGTCCACTTCGTGACGTGCCGCGCCTGCTGCCAGTACGTCTCGAACGTGGCGCGCATCCACTCCTCGTCGAACGGCTCCTCGCCCCGGGCCAGGATCGCGTCCAGATAGGCGGCCGCGCACTTGGCCGCCGAGTTGGAGCCCTGACCCGTCACCGGGTCGTTGGCGACGACCACGTCGGCCACGCCGAGCGCCAGCCCGCCGCCCGGCAGGGCCGCCACCGGCTTGCGTACGGTCGGCACGAAGCGGCCGGCCAGCACGGCTCCCGCGTCGGTCAGTTCGACGTTCGTGGCACGCGCGTACTCCCAGGGCGTGAACTCCTCCATCAGCCGCAGCGTCAGCGCGAGATGGCCGCCCGGGTCCCCGGCCCCCTGGAACGCGTCCAGCGGACCGCCCGGCAGGCCCTCCCAGAACAGGATGTCCGCGCGCCCGCCGACCGTCAGGACCGGGATGACGAACAGTTCCCCCACACCGGGCACGAGATTGCAGCGCACGGCGTCCACGCCCGGGTGTTCGGGACGCGGCGCGAGACCGTGCACGTACGCGACGGCGAGAGCCCGCTGCGGTGAGGTGAACGTCGAACGGGCCGGGTCGCGCCCGAACATCGAGACGAGTTCGCCCTTGCCCGCCGAGACGAGGACGAGGTCGTAGCTGTCGGCGAAGTAGTCGAGGTCGGAGACAGCGCAGCCGTGTATGACCAACTGGCCGCCGCGCTGCGCGAACATCTCCGTCCAGCCGGCCATCTTGACGCGCTGGTCCACGGACTGCGCGTGGTGCTCCAGCTTCCCGAGCCAGTCGACGGCGCGGCTGTGGTCGGGTGCCGCGACCGACACGCCGAGCCCTTCCAGCCTGGGCGTCTGCGACTCCCACACGCCGAGGCCGAGGTCGCGCTCGTGCTGCAGTGCGGTGTGGAACATGACCTGGGTGGACATCACCCGGCCGTTCCTGATCTCGTCGGGCGTCCTGTTGGACATCAGCGTGACCGCGTAGCCGTGCGCCTGCAGGCCCAGGGCCAGGTGGAGCCCGGACTGTCCCGCGCCGACGATGAGCACTTTCCGCATGCAGGGCTCCCCCCGTGTCCTCGCGTACGCCGATCCGTACGTTCCTTGCGTCCGGCGAACGGACCGCGGGTCGGACCGCGGACCGCCCGGGCGCACGGCCGTGACCCGGCAGCGGCACGCGAGTTCGCGGGGAAGACCCCGTACGGAACCCGCGCCGGTCCGGGTTCCGGCACCCGGAGCCGTACGCCGGCACCGGCCCTAGGGCCCCCTATGTGCCCGCGACGAGCGCGTGCCGTACGAGGGTCATGAGCGACTCCACGGCCGACACCCGCTGGCGCGCGTCCATGACCAGCAGGGGCACGTTGTCCGCGACGGACAGCGCGTTCCTGACGGCCGACGGGTCGAACGCCTCGGCTCCCTCGAAGTGATTCACCGCGACGATATAGGGCAGACCGCAGGTCTCGAAATAGTCGAGCGCGGGAAAGCAGTCGTCGATACGGCGCACGTCCACGAGGACTACGGCGCCGATCGCGCCCCGCACGATGTCGTCCCACATGAACCAGAAACGCTGCTGGCCCGGTGTACCGAAGAGGTAGAGCACCAGGTCGTTGTCGAGGGTGATGCGGCCGTAGTCCATGGCGACGGTCGTCGTGACCTTGTTCGGTACGGCCGTGAGGTCGTCCGTGGCCGCGCTCGCCGCCGTCATCAGCGATTCCGTGCGCAGCGGCGGGATCTCGGACACCGCCCCGACGAACGTCGTCTTGCCGACGCCGAACCCACCCGCGATCACTATCTTCGTGGCGACGGGCGCCCGGGTCCGATCGAGCTGCCAGGCCTTCAGGCTCTCCTCCGGCTCGGAGACGGCCATGACCTCGACGGCCGCGTCCGCACCCGAGTCGGTGCCCGCGGCACTCGCGGCTCTCTCCTCGGCGACGGCCCCGGTCCCGGCGGCGGCCCCCTTACCGGCGGCGGCGTTGCCCTCGGCGGCAGCCTTGCCCTCGGCGACCGCGGTGTCGTCAGAGACGGCGGAGTCCACTCAATACCCTTTCCAGCAGTGCATGGTCCGGCTGTTCGGTGCCGTGCCCGGTCCCGTAAACCCTGATCTTTCCCTGATCCGCGAGGTCGCTCAGCAGCACCCTCACCACACCGAGCGGCATCTTCAACAGCGCCGCCACCTCCGCGACCGTCCGCATCCGGCGGCACAGTTCGACGATCGCGCGCATCTCCGGCATCACCCGCGACGAGCCGCGGCGCGGCAGCTCCTTGCGCTCTTCCGGCGCCTCCAGGGCCGCCACGAACGTCTCGACCTGCAGGACGTGTTCGGCCCGTGTCCGGCCACCGGTGAGCGAGTACGGGCGCACACGTGACGCGCGGCGGCCTGAGCCCCGTACCGGCAGACCTGGCGCCGCGCCGCGCCGGCGCCGCCCCCCACCGGGGGCGGGACCCGCGGGTTCCGGCGCCCTCTCTAACGGCACCAGCTCGTCGGGGGCCTCCGCGCCGACCGACCACGCGTGGGTCCCGATTCCGTACGTGCCGGTCCGGTCAGCGCCGGACCCGCCCCAGCCGTTCCCGTCCGTGACGGCCCCCTCCGCGACGGTACCGTCCGTGGCCGTTTCGTCCGGCAGTTGACCGCGCCGGGCGTACGACCGGGTCACCGGCCGCTCCCCAGGTCGATCGTGCCGCCGCTCACCGCGCCGCCCTCCAGCGACCGGCGCAGTTCGCCCCTCAGCTCGGGGGTGAGGACGTGTCCGGCCCGGCCCACGAACAGCGCCATGTGGTAGGCGACCACGCTCATGTCGCAGTCGGGCGTGGCATGGACGCCGAGGAGGGACCCGTCGCTGATCGCCATGACGAACAGGCTGCCGTCCTCCATCGCGACCATGGTCTGTTTGACCGGGCCGCCCTCCATCAGCTTGGCCGCGCCGATGGTGAGACTGCCGATGCCGGAGACCACGGTGGCGAGGTCGGCGCTCGAACCGCGCGGGCCCGCCCGGCGCCCGGTGGGCTCGGGCGCGGTGGCCGCCTCCGTGCGCTCCGGGTCTGAGGAGAGCAGCAGGAGCCCGTCGGACGACACGACGGCGACGGACAGTACGCCTGGTACCTCCTCCACGAGGTTGTTCAACAACCAGTGCAGGTTGCGCGCCTCGCTGCTCAGTCCGAACGTGCCCGTCGCCGTCACCTGTGTGCCTCCTCGACTGTCTCCCCCGCCGCTTCGGTGTGTCGCTGTGACGCTGGGTGTTGCTGGGTTTCCCGGTGTTGCTGATCGTTCTGGTGTCGCTCAGCGTGCTGCTGCGGGGTGTTCTCGTCCTGCTGACCGTGCTGGTGCCGCTGGTCCTGGTGCCGCTGATCGTGGGTGCCGTCCGGGTGCGGACCGGCAGGACCGGCCGGGTCCTGCGCCTGCCCGTACGCCTGCTGCCCGTAACCCTGGGGGATCCCGGGCACGGACCCCGACGGCCCGAACGGCGAACGATCGAACGGTGACTGCCCGAACGACGCCTGCCGGTAAGGCTGTTGCCCGTAGGGCGACTCATTCTGCGACTGCCCGACCGACTGGCCGTCAGGCTGCCCCTCCGGCACCGCCCGCGCTCCCGCACTCCCGCGGATCTCCTCCTCGGCGTCGTGCCGGCCCGCCTTCGCTCCCTGGTGGAAGCCGCCGAGTCTACGACGCAACTCCTCCGGGTCCACAACGCGCTTGCGCACCAGAGGGGCGCCCGCCGTCCTGACCTCCTTGGGTACCCGCTTGGGCAGCCCGCGGCCGGCCGGCGCGGGCGGGCCCGGCAGGCGCATGGTGAAGGTGTCCGAGTCGAGGTCCCCGGTCTCGTCACCGGCCGCCCGCTCGTGGGAGTCCGGCCCGATGGCGTACGGGTCGGAAGCGGACGCGGCGGACCGGGGCCGCCGCGGTTCCGGCAGCCGGGCCCCGGGCACCCGGGGCGCTCCGGCACCCGCGGGCTGCGCGGCTCCGACGCTGCCCGGCAGCGCGTCGCCGGCCTCAGGAGCCAGGTCGCCTCCCGCATGCGCCGGGATGATGGTCCCCGCGCGCTCTGCCGCCCGTACGGACGCCTCGGCCGCGGCGATCAGCGGATCGTGCGGACCGGCCGCACCGGGGCGTACCGGCAGCACATGGGAGTTGGCCTCGGCGACCGAGCCCGGCAGGGTCATCCCGGACCCGCCGGCCGGACCGGTTCCCACCTCACTCACGGCGGGCGGCTCCGACGGCATCAGCTGCTGCGGCACTATCACGACGGCTGTGACACCACCGTCCTGCTGCTGCCTGCGCAGCTCGACCCGTACGCCGTGGCGGGCCGCCAGCAGCGCGATCACCCGCAGGCCGAGGCCCTCGGTCGGATTCCCGCCGCGCCCGTCGGCCGCGGCCGGGTCGGCCGTGGTGGCGGCCAGACGTCCGTTGAGCGCCTCCAGCCGGTCGTCCGCGACCCCGATGCCCTGGTCCACGACGGAGAGCATCACCTCACCGGTCTCCAGGAGCCAGCCCGACAGTTCGACCGAGGCGTCCGGGGGCGAGAACGACGCCGCGTTCTCCAGGAGTTCCGCCACGAGGTGGCTGAGGTCGTCCGCCGCGTACCCGGCGACCTGGGCGTGGGGCGGGAGGGTCTGGATGGTGATGCGTTCGTACCGTTCGATCTCGCTCACGGCGGCGCGGAGCACGTCCACCAGCGGGACGGGACCGGCGTGCGCGTGGCTCTGCTCGTGCTCGGCGAGAACGAGCAGGTTCTCGCTGTGCCGGCGCATGACCGTGGCCATGTGGTCGAGCTTGTAGAGCGTGGCGAGGCGCTCGGGGTCCTGCTCGCTCTCCTCCAGCGATTCAATGACACCGAGTTGACGCTCGACCAGGCCCAGGTTGCGCAGCGAGAGGTTGACGAAGGTGTGGCGGACGCTGTGGCGCATCCGCCGCAGGTCTCCCGCGACCTCGTCGATCTGCGCCTGGAGCGCGGCCCGCTCCTCGGCGGTGAGGGCGGAGACGGCGGCGGCCTCGGCGGCCCGCACCCGGGCCTCGGCCGCGTCCCCGGGGTCCCCGGCGGCCCGGCCTCCCCCGACGCCTTCATCGTCCGTGGCGGGCGGGAGCGCCGCGCCGGTCGTGGCGTGGGCGGCGGGCGACAGCGTCGAGATGCCCGAGCCCGAGGCGGTGGCCCCCGTGGCGACGGCCGCACCGGTGCCGCCCGGCGCCGTCGCGGCCCGGCCGGTCAGGGCGAGCACGGTGGAGTGCAGCGCGTTGAGAGACCGTACGACGTCCGCGAACTCGTCGTTGCGGCCCGTGAAGCGCACGGGCTCCGCCGTGGCGGGCGCGTCGGCGACCCTGGCCGCGCCCCGCCGCACGGCCGCGAGCGGCCTGGTGAGGGTCCGGGCCACCGATGTCGAGACGGCGACAACGACCAGCAGGCACCCGGCGGCCAGCGCGGCACGCAGCTCCAGGTCCCGCACGGCGTCGTCGCGGTCCTTGCCGAAGCCCTTCAGCCCTTCGGCGGCGAGTGCGGACTCCGCGCCGCGCATCTGGTCGATCCTGGCGGTGAGCGCGGTGTTGAGCTTGTCCGGATCGGTGTCGAGATCCGCGCTCGACAGCTGCGGGCCGGCGGTGAGCTTGCCCAGGGAGTCCTCGGCCGACTTCACGTCGGGGCCGGTGACGGTGTCCATGAACGAGGTGCGCTCCGCGGCGTCCGCCGCGGCGTCGAAGTCGTCGAGCGCGGCGAGTTCCCGTACCCGGGCCAGCTGGGCGGCGGCGCTGAGCGCGTCCCGGGCCCTGCCGTCGGCCGTCGCCGAGTCCGAGCCTTCCATGGGCAGCCCGGTCAGGGGGTTGATCGTGGGCTTGTCGGCCGGAACGCTGAGGGCGCCCAGCAGCAGGCCGCGGGTGGCCGACGCCTGGTCGACGGCGCGGTCGAGGGCGGCGTCGGCGCGCGCGCCGGGCGCCGCGCTCGCGGGCGCGCGGTCGGCGAGCTGCTCGGTGAGGCGGTGCAGCGAGGTGATGACCTGGGAGTACGAGGTGTACGCGGCGATCGCGGAGCCCTTGCCCGTCAGGGCGGTGCGGCGGATCGCCGGGATCTCACCGATGTCCTTGAGGGGCGTGGAGAAGGACGCGGGGACCGAGGATCCGGCGAGGGCCGCGTGGATCTCGGTGATCTGCTGGTCCACCCGGTCCCCGGCGGCCTGGAGGCTGTCGTCGTCCCCGGCCTTGCCGTTCCCGTCCCTCTTGGTGCCCTTGGCCGGGCGGCCCGCGGCGACGAAGACGACGGCCTGGTCGCGCTCGTCGGCCAGGGAGCGGGAAAGGGAGACGGCCTGCCGCCCGAGCCGGGCGAGGGTGAGGGAGCGCTGCGCGTCGTCGAGCTGCGCCGAGGCGTGCAGGAGGGCGGGGGTCCCCGCGGCGATCACGACGATGCCGGAGACCAGGACGCCGGCGACGAGCCGGGTGCGCACCCGCTTGGGGCGCCCCATCGGAGTGCCGCTGCGCACACCGCCGTTCCCCCGAGGCCGCTTCTTCTGCACCGGTGCTCGCATTCTCGACTCGTCCGCCCATGAAGCAGAGGTGACGGCGGGTCACGACGAGCCACCCCCAGCCCCTGGCACGGCTTCCGACCATTCCAGTGCTCTCAGGAGGAAGACGCACATCGGCCGACCCGCCACCTGAACGAGTGAACATCACGAAGGAGTTGACCATCAACTTCGCTTGACAGGTCGGGGGAGCGTTCCCGGTGGGTCGAATGGACCTCGGGGCCACGCTTTGGAAAGATGCCCGCCCGCATCGCACGGTGCGTGGTCCGAGTGATCACTTTTCAGCCGCACGGCCGTCGCACGCGGTGGAACGCGGACACAGGGGCCCGGTGTGCGGGGAACGTGAACACATGATGAGCCGCATCCCTCGCTCCCCCACGCCCCCTTCCCCGTCCCTCCACTCCGGCACACTGGGACCCATGCGCTTCGAACTCGCGACAACACCCGGAACGGCCGGACGGCCCAACGAGGACTGGACTTCGGCGATCACGCCCGCGGCGGGCGAGGGCGGCGCGCTGGTCCTCCTCGACGGAGTCACACCGCCGGCCGGGGACGACGGTTGTGTGCACGGTGTTCCCTGGTTCACCGCGCGGCTGGGGGGCGCACTGGCCGAACTGTGCGGTTCACGGCGCGACATGACCCTGGAAGAGATCCTCGCCGCCGCGATCACCGCGACAGCCGGCAAACATCGTGACACTTGTGACCTTTCTCACGTACGTACCCCCCAGGCGACCGTGGTCCTCGCCCGGTGGGGGTCCGGGCCCGACGGCACCGTCGAACACCTGGTCCTGTCGGACTCGACGCTCCTGGTGGAGAGCCAGGACGGGGAGGTACGGGCCCTCGTCGACGACCGGCTGGACCGCGTCCCGGCGGAGGTCAAGCGCTCCGTGGCGTCGACGGACGCGCTGCGGAACGCGGAAGGCGGATTCTTCACCGCCGCGGCCGACCCGTCGGCGGCATCGAAAGCGGTGACGGGAAGCATCCCCCTCGCGGAGGTACGGTCCCTGCTGGCGCTCACGGACGGGGCGGCACGCTGGGTCGAGATGTTCGGCGAGGGCGACTGGGCCCAGTGCCTGTCCCTGGTCCGCAAGAGCGGGACGCGCGAGCTGATCGACCGGGTACGGGCGCTTGAGGACGGCGCGCAGCACATACGCGGCAAGAGGCACGACGACGCGACGGCGGCCTTCGCGGAACTCTGACGGGGCGGCCCGGCCGGCCGTCGGGACTCCGGCCCCCGGCATAGCGCGCACCGCTCGGAGCAACCTCGGCCCCGGCCCGCACGCACCGCTCGGAGGGACTCCGGCCCCCGTCCGCACGCGTCACCCACCGGAATTCCGGACCCCGCCCCGCACGCACCGATCGGCGGGATTCCAGGCCCGGCCCCCGCGCACCGGCCGGCGGGCACCGTGGCGGCCGCCAGTGACTGCCGGTGACCGCCACGGGGTCGTCGACCGCCACACCGCCTCACGCGCCTCCCTGATCGACCGCCACACCGCCTCACGCGCCGGTCCCTGATCGACCGCCACGCTCACCCGTACGGGACGTTTGCGGCGCGGCTCCTCACCCGGGCGTACGAGAGGTCCCGTCACTCGTTCGAGCTACCCGTTCCCGCGGTCGCGGGCCGGGACACCGGCAAGGTCCCGGCACCCGTCCCTACGGCGCTCCCGGCGCCCGCCCACCGGGCCGTGTCAGCTCGCGAAGCGGGCGTTGAGCTGGTGCAGGAGACGGGCCAGCCCAGCGATCTCGTTGCGGTCCCAGTCGGCGAGTTTCTGCACGTAGCGGCCCCTGCGGGCATCCCGTACGCGCCGGAAGCGGTCCAGTCCCTCGTCCGTGATGCGGACCAGGGACGCGCGGCCGTCGGCGGGGTCCGGCTCGCGCGCGATGAGTCCGATCTCCTGGAGGGTCCGCAACTGTCGGCTCATGGTCGCCTTGCCGACCCCGAAATAGACGGACAGCTCCGTCGCCCGCTGCTGTCCGGTCTCTTCGAGACGGACCAGCAGCCCGTACGCGGAGGGTTCGAGGTCGGGATGCACCTCGCGGGCCATCTCGCCCGAATTCGCCCTGGCCCGGCGGAGGAAGACCGCGAGTTCGCGCTCCAGATCGAGGAATTCGGAGGTCACCGCTTCGCCGTCCGTCACCGCGGCGTCCTTCTCCGTACCGCTACCGTGCACGTCAGCAGCCATTGCGCGCTTTCCCGCTCCTGAGGTTTCCCAAAGCTACGGCCATTGCCGCACCTCTCCGTATTTTCGCAGGTTTAGTCCATCAGCAGCAGCGTGGCGTCCTGCCACCGACGGGCCGCATACGTAGCGTTTCACGGTGCCGTGTCCATTTTGACGACTTGTCGATACGGCGCGAGACCCCCCACAACGCTTTTCGGAGGCACGCAATGCCCGTGCAGAGACCCGGAACGAGCAGCAGCCGCCGCACCCTGTACGCGGCGTCGGCGGCTCTCCTGGCCACCTTCGCCCTCCCCCTGACCCTCCCCGGCGTCGCCAGCGCCGACGTCTCCCCCGTGCCGCACCACGCCGGCGCCGCCGCGCCCGCGGGCACGGCTCCCGTGCGCGGCACCGCCTACATGGGCATGGGTGTCCTCGCCCATGACGGACAGGGCCGCAGGCCCGTCAACCGGCGCAGCGCCGCCATCGCCCAGACGGAGGGCGTCGACGTCTCCAGCCACCAGGGCGAGGTGAACTGGCCCTCGCTCTACAGCACCGGCGTGAAGTGGGCCTACGTCAAGGCGACCGAAGGCAACTACTACCGGAGCACCACGTTCAACCAGCAGTACACCGGCTCGTACAAGGCGGGCATGATCCGCGGCTCGTACCACTTCGCCGCCCCGGACGTCTCCAGCGGCGCCAACCAGGCCGGCTACTTCGCCGACCACGGAGGTGCCTGGTCCAAGGACGGCAAGACCCTGCCGGGCGTCCTGGACATCGAGTGGAACCCGTACGGGGCGTCCTGCTACGGCCTATCGACGTCCGCGATGGTCTCGTGGATCAAGGACTTCGTGAAGACGTACAAGTCCCGCACGGGCCGCGACGCGGTGATCTACACGGCCACCAGCTGGTGGAAGGAGTGCACCGGCGACTACGCGGGCTTCGCGAAGACCAACCCGCTCTGGGTCGCCCGCTACAACACCTCGCCCGGCGTCCTGCCGAAGGGCTGGGGCTTCCAGACGATCTGGCAGTACACGTCGACGGGTCCGGCGGTCGGCGACCGCGACAAGTTCAACGGCGCCCTGGACCGCCTCAAGGCCCTGGCCAACGGCTGACCCGACGCCGACCGGACGCACCGCGCGACGCCCGGCGCGTCCCGAACCCCCGGCGGCCCCGCCCGGACCTCCTCCGGCCGGGCCGCCGGGGCGCCGCCATGCCTCGGGACGGCCCAGTCGCCGGGTCTCGCGGGGGCGTCCGCGCCGACGGCCTCCCCGTCAGGCCAGGGGGACGTCCGCGCTGACGGGCGCCACCCCCGGCGTGTCGGCGGCTCGCGAGCGAGGCGGGGCCGACGCGACCTCGAACGTCAGCCACACGGTCTTGCCTACCCGGTGCGGGATGACTCCGAAGCCGTCGGCCACGGCTCGCGCGAGCCAGAGTCCACGCCCCGAGCACAGGTCCCCGCTCGGCGGGTGGACCAGGGGGAGGCCGCCCCCGCTGTCGCGAACCTCCAAACGCACCAAGTCGCCGTCGCGCGCGAGTCGCACGCAGAACTGCCGACCGGCAGGGACCCCGTGCGCCACAGCGTTCGCGGCGAGCTCGGAGACTCCGAGGCGCAGATCGTCCACTCGCTCCTCGATCTCCCAGAGGGTGAGCGTCCCCACTGCGAAGTCGCGCGCCTCCGGAACCGATCGTCGTGCCCGCGAAAAGAGCCGTTGCCGTGACAAGGGCACGGAACATCACCACCTTGCTCATGACCACCAGGTGCCGCGAACGTACCGCCTTTCGCGAAAAGCAGCAAGGTTGACGAGGCTTCCCACACCGTCACTTAACGTGTAGGCAGGACCCGGCAGGGATCAGCGGCTCTGGAGGGCGGCATGGCGGACAGGGAGTGGATCAGCAGCTCGGCGGCGTACCTGGCGCCACCGAAGGACCCAGGACGCGAGGCCTGGAGCGCCGAACTCGAGCGCCGGGGGCGCAGAGGCAGCCAACGGATCGTCCAGGCGGGCGAGGTCCCGTCCCCGGCCGAAGCGGCAGCTCTGCTGGGTCTCGCTGTCGGCGAGAGCGTCGTGGTGCGCAGACGCGTCATGTTCGTGGAGGAACGGCCGTGCGAGCTGACGGACACGTATTACCCGGTGCGCATCGCACGTGGCACGGGCCTCGCCTCCACCGCGAAGATCCGGGGTGGCGCCGTCCGGCTCCTGGCCGAACTGGGACACACGGGCGTCCGTGTGGTCGAGGACGTGACCGCGAGGCTGCCGACCGACAAGGAGCAGAACACCCTTCTTCTGACACCGGACCAACCGGTCCTTACCATCGCCCGCGTCACCTTCGACGACGAGGGCGCCCCGGTTCAAGCGGACCTCATGACCATGCCCGCCCATCTGCAACGCCTGCGCTACGAGACCCGGATTGGATGAACTGACCGTGCCCCGGACTGAGGAGGGCCTCCTCGACCGCCGCTCATTGCACGAGCGCATCGCGGCCGATCTGCGCGACGAGATCATGACCGGCGATCTGGCACCAGGCGCCAAGCTGCCCTCCACAGCCCAGCTCAAGGAGCGGTTCTCCGCCTCGAACGCGACCATCCAGAAGGCACTTCAGCTGCTCAAGGACGAACACCTCGTCGTGGGCCGGGCAGGTGCGGCCGTGACCGTCCGGGAGCATCAGCAGCAGACGGTCCGGCCCGAGGCCTCCATGATCCCTGGCCCGGGGGACGGACCGTACCCCTGGCTGCCCGGGATCCGCTCCGCGGGCGCGGCCAAAAGCAGGCTTCTGGACGTCGGTGAGACCGTGCCGCCCGCGGACGTGGCCGCCGTACTGCGTCTGGCCGGTGAAGCCCTGGCGCTGCGGCGGAGCCAGGTGCTGACGGTCGACGGCGAGCCGGTCGAACTCGTTCACTCGTACTACCCGCCGGACCTGGCCCGCGGCACTCCGCTCGCGGAACGGCGGCGCATCAAGGGTGGGACGCCGGCCCTCCTGGCGGACCTCGGCCACCGGGTCCTCCGGTGTGTGGATCTCGTTTCCGCCCGGGTACCGACGCAGGAGCAGTATGAGAACCTGCGCCTGCCCGGTGATCTTCCCGTCCTGCGGACGCTCCGGGTGGCGTACGCCGCCTGTCCCGAGGGCGAGCGGCCCGTGGAGGCCACCGTGATGGCCAAGGCCGGGCACCTCTACCAGCTGCGGTACGAGTTCCACCCCGAGCATCCCGTCACCCCGCAGGCGCCGCCCCCGGCCTGAGCGCCGCCCCCGGGGCCGCCACGCGCGCCACCGCCCGGAAGCGGGGCTTCCGGGCGGTGGGGGCTTGCTGTTCTCGCGGGGCGCCGGTCAGGCCGCGGCCGAGACCGGGAGCTCCGCCGGGGACAGGGCGATCTCCAGGACCTGGCGGACGTCCGTTACCGGGTGGACCTCCAGCTTCTCCAGGACCTCGGCGGGCACGTCGTCCAGGTCGGCCTCGTTCCGCTTCGGGATCACGACCGTCGTGACGCCCGCGCGGTGCGCGGCCAGCAGCTTCTGCTTCAGGCCGCCGATGGGCAGGACCCGGCCGGTCAGGGAGACCTCGCCGGTCATCGCGACGTCGTTGCGGACCTGGCGGCCGCTGAGCAGCGACGCGAGGGCCGTCGTCATCGTGATGCCCGCGCTGGGGCCGTCCTTCGGGACCGCTCCGGCCGGGAAGTGGATGTGCACACCCCGGTCCTTCAGGTCACCGACCGGCAGTTCGAACTCCGCACCGTGCGAGCGCAGGTACGAGAGGGCGATCTGCGCCGACTCCTTCATCACGTCACCGAGCTGACCGGTCAGGGTCAGCCCCGCGCCACCGGTCTCCGGGTCCGCCAGCGACGCCTCCACGAAGAGGACGTCACCTCCGGCTCCGGTGACCGCGAGGCCCGTCGCCACGCCGGGTACCGCGGTGCGGCGCTCGGCCGGGTCCGTCGCGGACTCGGGCACGTGGTGCGGCCTGCCGATCAGCTTGCGCAGGTGGTCGGCGCCCAGTGCGAACGGCAGCTCGCGCTCACCGAGTTCGTGCTGCGCCGCGACCTTGCGCAGCAGCCGCGCGATGGCCCGCTCCAGGTTCCGCACGCCCGCCTCGCGGGTGTACTCCCCTGCCAGCTTGCGCAGCGCGTCGTCGCCGATGGAGACCTCGCCGGTCTCCAGACCCGCGCGCTCCAGCTGCCGGGGCAGCAGGTGGTCGCGGGCGATGACGACCTTCTCGTCCTCCGTGTAGCCGTCGAGCGTGACGAGCTCCATGCGGTCCAGCAGGGCCTCGGGGATGGCGTCGAGCACGTTGGCGGTGGCCAGGAAGACCACGTCGGAGAGGTCGAGTTCGACCTCCAGGTAGTGGTCGCGGAACGTGTGGTTCTGTGCGGGGTCGAGGACCTCCAGCAGGGCCGCGGCCGGGTCGCCCCGGAAGTCGGAGCCGACCTTGTCGATCTCGTCCAGCAGGACCACCGGGTTCATGGACCCGGCCTCCTTGATGGCGCGGACGATACGGCCGGGCAGCGCGCCGACGTACGTACGCCGGTGGCCCCGGATCTCCGCCTCGTCCCGCACGCCGCCGAGCGCGACGCGGACGAACTTCCGGCCCATCGCGTGCGCGACGGACTCGCCGAGGGACGTCTTGCCGACCCCGGGCGGACCCACGAGGGCCAGCACGGCGCCGCCGCGGCGGCCTCCGACGACGCCGAGCCCCCGGTCGTCGCGGCGTTTGCGCACCGCCAGGTACTCGGTGATGCGTTCCTTCACGTCCTCAAGGCCCGCGTGCTCCTCGTCGAGGATCCGCTGGGCGCCCTGGATGTCGTAGGCGTCCTCGGTGCGCTCGCTCCACGGCAGTTCGAGGACGGTGTCGAGCCAGGTGCGGATCCAGGAGCCCTCGGGGCTCTGGTCGCTGGACCGCTCCAGCTTCTCGACCTCCTTGAGGGCCGCCTCCCGGACCTTCTCCGGCAGGTCGGCGGCCTCGACACGCGAGCGGTAGTCGTCGGACTCGTCGTCCTCGCCACCGCCGTCGAGATCGCGCAGTTCCTTGCGTACGGCCTCCAGCTGGCGCCGCAGCAGGAACTCGCGCTGCTGCTTGTCGACGCCTTCCTGGACATCCTTCGCGATGGACTCGGCGACGTCCTGCTCGGCCAGGTGCTCCCGCAGCTGCTGCGTGGCGAGCTTCAGCCGGGCGACCGGCTCGGCCGTCTCCAGCAGTTCCACCTTCTGGGCGGTGGACAGGAAGGGCGAGTAACCGGAGTTGTCGGCGAGGGCGGACACGTCGTCGATCTGCTGGACGCGGTCCACCACCTGCCAGGCGCCACGCTTCTTCAGCCAGTCGGTGGCGAGCGCCTTGTACTCCTTCACGAGTTCCGTCACGGAACCGGGCAGCGGCTCGGGCACCTCCTCGTCGATGCTGATGCCCTCGACCCACAGGGCCGCGCCGGGACCACTCGTACCGGCCCCGATCTGCACCCGTCCGCGTCCGCGGATCAGGGCACCGGGGTCCCCGTCGGAGAGCCGGCCCACCTGCTCGACCGTACCGAGCACGCCGGTCGCCGCGTACGAACCGTCGATCCGCGGCACGAGCAGCACCCGCGGCTTTCCGGCACCGTCACCGTCCGCACGCGCGGCGGCCTGTGCGGCCTCGACGGCAGCCCGGGCTTCGGCGTCGGACAGGTCCAGAGGTACCACCATGCCGGGGAGCACGACCTCGTCGTCGAGCGGCAGCACGGGAAGCGTGAGTGGTGTGGAAATAACAGCCATGATCTCCCCTTCGGCAATCAAGTTGAGCTATGCAGGCTCAATGCTTATGAGTGCCCGGATGTTCCCGGTGGTGCCGGGTGTTCGCCGTGGGCGATCATCCCTCCCCGGCCCCCGGCTCCCCCGAGCGCCGCGGCTCCGTCCCCACCTGCGGTTTCGCGGCCGCTTCACCAGCACCCGCGCACGCCCCTGCGAACCTGCCCGGCGGACAGCCGGTGAGTCGGGAACGCCGGGTGGGGTCCGCGCATTCCGGACGGAACGCCTCCACGCACGGGCCGGGGCACCGTCGACGGCGCCCCGGCCCGCAAGCTCAGGGCGCCTCGGTGCCCGCGCCGCAGGCCCCGGGCGCCTCCCACTCCACCTCGACGGCGGCCGTCAGCGTCTCCACCGCGTCCTCCCAGGGCAGAATCCGGGGCTCGGTCCGCCGCCGCCATCTGTTGGCGGCGAACCGCACACCCGCGACGCCCCTCCACCACCGCCGCGCGGGGTGGGGTGGACGGCCCATGGCGCCGCGCGTGAGCGGCCCGGCGCCGCGGGGCGGGGGCGTGCGCGGCGGTTGCGGGGGCATACGTCGGGGGCATACGGGTGCCGCGGGGCGCCGCACGTGCGGCGCGCCCCCCGCCGGGCCGGCCGGCGCCCGGTGCGCTGCCAGGATGGGGCGTGCCGCGGCGGACCGTGCCCGTCATGACGTCCGGTGGCGCGCGGTACGGGTGCGCCGGGCGACGACCCACGAGAGACAGAGAGACAGGAGTGCCGACGTGCCCGATCCGGCCGCTGCCCAGGGCAGCGCAGCAGGACCGCCCGTCACGCTGGACCGGCGGGAGGGGCCCTACGGCGAGATCGTGCTGCGGCGGCGGCCCGTCGAGGGGGACGGCGCGGACGTTCTGGAGATCATCGCCAACGGCACCTTCCTGATGGACACCTCGGACGGGCGCTCCGAGCGGCTCCTCGTCGACGCCGCGTTCCGCGCGCTGCCCGAGGAGCGGCAGAGCATGCTGCCGTCGGTGCTGATCGGCGGTCTCGGCGTCGGCTTCTCCCTCGCGCACGCGGTCGCCGACCCCCGGTGGGGCCGGATCACGGTGGTCGAACGGGAGCAGGCCATCATCGACTGGCACCACGAGGGGCCGCTCGCGCGGATCTCGAAGGCCGCGCTGATCGATCCGAGAACTGTGATTCTGCACACCGATCTTCTGGACTATGTACGTACCACCTCCGACAGGTATGACGCACTGTGTCTGGACATCGACAACGGGCCGGACCGACCGGTCACCGAGAGCAACGAAATCCTCTACGCAGAGGAAGGACTTGCCGCCTGCCAGGCCCTGTTGAACCCCTCGGGGGTACTTGCCGTCTGGTCCGCGCAACCCTCTCCGACCTTTGCCGATGCATTGCGGAATGCCGGATTCACTGGGGTAACGCATGAAGAGGCAGGGGTTGCCCGGGGAGAGCCCGACGTCGTCCATCTCGCTGTTCGCACTGCGTAGCCGAAAGGCCGCCCGTACCTCTACGCTGCTCCACGAAATACAGGATTCGACGATCTACGACACCCCCCAGGCAGTAAACCGACGTAGATCGGCGGATCGAGGGCATACGGAGCGCGGAAGAACGCGTACCAGGGGCGGGCGATGGAGCAGACACATACCAGCCACAACGGAGTGGCGGCCACGCCGGGCGCCCAGCGTCGGGTCCTCGTCGTCGAGGACGACGCCACGATCGTCGACGCCATCGCGGCCCGCTTGCGGGCCGAGGGCTTCCTCGTCCAGACGGCTGTCGACGGCCCCGCCGCGGTGGACGCGGCGGAGGCGTGGCAGCCGGATCTGATGGTGCTCGACGTGATGCTGCCGGGGTTCGACGGGCTGGAGGTGTGCCGGCGTGTGCAGGCACAGCGACCGGTTCCCGTCCTGATGCTGACGGCACGCGACGACGAGACGGACATGCTCGTCGGGCTCGGCGTCGGCGCGGACGACTACATGACGAAGCCGTTCTCCATGCGGGAACTGGCGGCGCGCGTGCATGTGCTGCTGCGGCGGGTGGAGCGGGCCGCGCTGGCGGCCGTGACTCCGCGCAGCGGCATTCTCAGGCTGGGCGAACTGGAGGTCGACCACGCCCAGCGCCGGGTGCGGGTGCGCGGTGACGACGTGCACCTGACGCCGACGGAGTTCGATCTGCTGGTGTGCCTGGCGAACACGCCGCGGGCGGTCCTCTCGCGCGAGCAGCTGCTCGCCGAGGTGTGGGACTGGGCCGACGCGTCGGGCACGAGGACGGTCGACAGTCACATCAAGGCGCTGCGCCGCAAGATCGGCGCGGAGCGGATCCGCACGGTCCACGGCGTCGGGTACGCCCTGGAGACCCCGGCGCCATGAACCTGGCGGGCCGGCCGGGGGACGGCGGCGGACGGAGCGTGGAGCGAGTGGGAAAGGGCCGGGCCGGCCCGCGCCGGGGTGACCGGTACGGCGTCCGGCCCTTCTCGATCAAGGCGAAGCTCGGCACTCTGGTCGTGGTCTCGGTCTTCATCACGACCGGGCTGCTGATGGTGGCGCTGCGGACCAAGACCGAGCTGCGGTTCATCACGGTCTTCTCGGTGATCGCGACCCTGCTGATCACGCAGTTCGTGGCGCACGGCCTGACCGCTCCGCTGGACGAGATGAACACGGTCGCCAAGGGCATCTCCCACGGCGAGTACACCCGCCGGGTCAGCGGGGCGGACCGGCGCGACGAGCTGGGCGACCTGGCCTCGACGATCAACCGCATGGCGGACGATCTTGAGGACGTGGACCGGCACAGGAAAGAGCTGGTCGCGAACGTCTCGCACGAGCTGCGCACGCCGATCGCCGCGTTGCGGGCCGTCCTGGAGAACGTCGTGGACGGCGTCTCCGCGGCGGATCCGGAGACGATGCGCACGGCACTGAGCCAGACGGAGCGGCTCGGCCGCCTGGTGGAGACGCTGCTCGACCTGTCGCGCATCGACAACGGCGTCGTCCCGCTGAAGGCCACCCGTTTCGAGGTGTGGCCGTATCTGTCGGGTGTCCTCAAGGAGGCGAACCTCGCCGCCGCGCAGCGCGGCCTCAGCAGCGGTTCGGGGCTGCACACGAGGACCGACGTCCATCTGCACCTGGACGTCTCGCCGCCGGAGCTGACGGCGTACGCGGACGCGGAGCGCCTGCACCAGGTCGTGGCGAATCTCATCGACAACGCGGTCAAGCACAGCCCGCCGCACGGCCGGGTGACCGTCCGGGCGCGGCGGGGCACCGCGCCGGAGTCGCTGCATCTGGAGGTCCAGGACGAGGGCCCGGGGATCCCGGAAGAGGAGCGCAGCAGGGTCTTCGAGCGCTTCAACCGCGGCCGGATCACGTCCGGCGGCAGCCAGGGCGGCGGGAACGACGGCGGCACGGGGCTCGGGCTCGCGATCGCCCGCTGGGCCGTGGATCTCCACGGCGGCCGGATAGGTGTGGCCGAATCGGCCCGTGGCTGCCGCATACGGGTCACCCTTCCGGGAGTGCCGCGGCAGCGGGATTGACGGCTCGCGTCCATCGGGGTGACAGGGGCGGAGACGGTCCTGTCACCCCGATGCGCCGGAATGAACCCGAAAAATACCGGATGGCGTGGTTGGCGTATGCCGCCACCTGGGTACTACCAGTTCAGGACCGGTACATCGGCGACCGGAGCGGCCAGGGCCACGACACCTCTGGTTGTTCGGGAAGCCGTACGACCGTGGCCTGGCAAAACACGTTAGATTCCCGCCAAATCGCGCGCCGAAACACCTCCTGAGATGTGACGTGCGCGACGATGACCCGTCCGGCCTGCATCTGGCAGCCCGGTAGGCGTAGCCTTGATTTCCGCTGTCCATCACCTTGTGAAGCGGAAGAGGGCGGTTCACGCCGTGTCGTCTCAGTCCACCAGTAACGCGAGCATCTCGACCGATGGCCAAGACGGGCAGGGTCAAAACCCTGCCGCCGCCTTCGGCCCCAATGAGTGGCTTGTCGACGAGATCTACCAGCAGTACCTCCAGGACCCGAACTCCGTCGACCGTGCCTGGTGGGACTTCTTCGCCGACTACAAGCCGGGTGGCACCGGCTCGGCGGACAAGACCACGCAGACCGCAGCCGCGGACACCGCGGCTCCCGCGCAGCCGGCACCCGCTCCCGCGCAGCCGTCGGCGCCGGCTCCGGCCGCGCCCGCCGCCGCGCAGGCCCCGTCGCCCGCGCCGTCGGCACCCGCACAGGCCGCTCCCGCGCAGGCTCCGGCGGCTCCCGCCGCACCGCAGGCCCAGACGCCGCCTCCCGCGCCGTCAGCGCCCGTGCAGGCACCGGCCGCCCCCGCGCAGCCGGCCTCGGCCGCGAAGCCGGCCGCCAAGGCCGCTCCGAAGGCCGCACCGGCCGACGAGGCGGAGACCGGCCCGGAGTACGTGACGCTGCGTGGCCCGTCGGCCGCCGTCGCGAAGAACATGGCGGCCTCGCTCGAACTGCCCACGGCGACGTCCGTGCGCGCGGTTCCGGTGAAGCTGCTGTTCGACAACCGCATCGTCATCAACAACCACCTCAAGCGCGCCCGCGGCGGGAAGATCTCTTTCACGCACCTCATCGGGTACGCGATGGTGCAGGCCATCAAGGCCATGCCGTCGATGAACCACTCGTTCGTCCAGAAGGACGGCAAGCCGACCCTGGTCAAGCCGGCGCACGTGAACCTCGGCCTCGCCATCGACCTGGTGAAGCCGAACGGCGACCGTCAGCTCGTCGTCGCCGGCATCAAGAAGGCCGAGACGCTCGGTTTCTTCGAGTTCTGGCAGGCGTACGAGGACATCGTCAGGCGCGCCCGCAACGGCAAGCTCACGATGGACGACTTCACGGGCGTCACGGTCTCGCTGACGAACCCGGGCGGTATCGGCACGGTCCACTCCGTGCCTCGCCTGATGCCCGGCCAGAGCGTCATCCTCGGCGTCGGTGCCATGGAGTACCCGGCCGAGTTCCAGGGCACGTCCCAGGACACCCTGAACCAGCTGGGCATCTCGAAGGTCATGACGCTGACCTCGACGTACGACCACCGGGTCATCCAGGGTGCGGCGTCCGGCGAGTTCCTGCGGATCGTCAACCAGCTGCTGCTGGGCGAGAACGGCTTCTACGACGAGATCTTCGAGTCGCTGCGGATCCCGTACGAGCCGGTCCGCTGGATGAAGGACATCGACGCGTCGCACGACGACGACGTCACGAAGGCCGCGCGCGTCTTCGAGCTGATCCACTCCTACCGGGTGCGCGGCCACGTCATGGCCGACACCGACCCGCTGGAGTACCGCCAGCGCAAGCACCCCGACCTCGACGTCACCGAGCACGGCCTCACCCTGTGGGACCTGGAGCGGGACTTCGCCGTCGGCGGCTTCGCGGGCAAGTCCACCATGACGCTGCGCGACATCCTGGGCGTCCTGCGCGACTCGTACTGCCGCACCATCGGCATCGAGTACATGCACATCCAGGACCCGAAGCAGCGCAAGTGGCTGCAGGACCGGGTGGAGCGCCCGCACTCGAACCCCGAGCGCGAGGAGCAGCTGCGGATCCTGCGCCGGCTGAACGCCGCCGAGGCGTTCGAGACGTTCCTTCAGACGAAGTACGTCGGCCAGAAGCGCTTCTCGCTGGAGGGCGGCGAGTCCGTCATCCCGCTGCTGGACGCGGTGCTGGACGCGGCGGCCGAGTCGCGTCTCGACGAGGTCGTCGTCGGCATGTCGCACCGTGGCCGGCTCAACGTGCTGGCGAACATCGTCGGCAAGTCGTACGCGCAGATCTTCCGCGAGTTCGAGGGCAACCTCGACCCGAAGTCGATGCACGGCTCCGGCGACGTGAAGTACCACCTGGGCGCCGAGGGCACGTTCACGGGCCTGGACGGCGAGCAGATCAAGGTGTCGCTGGCGGCGAACCCCTCGCACCTGGAGACCGTCGACCCGGTCATCGAGGGCATCGCCCGCGCCAAGCAGGACATCATCAACAAGGCGGGCACGGACTTCACGGTCCTGCCGGTGGCCCTGCACGGCGACGCGGCCTTCGCGGGCCAGGGCGTCGTCGCGGAGACGCTGAACATGTCGCAGCTGCGCGGCTACCGCACCGGCGGCACCGTGCACATCGTCATCAACAACCAGGTCGGCTTCACCGCCGCCCCGGAGGCGTCCCGCTCGTCGATGTACGCGACGGACGTGGCCCGCATGATCGAGGCGCCGATCATCCACGTGAACGGTGACGACCCGGAGGCCGTGGTCCGCGTCGCGCGGCTGGCCTTCGAGTTCCGTCAGGCGTTCAACAAGGACATCGTCATCGACATGATCTGCTACCGCCGCCGCGGTCACAACGAGGGCGACAACCCGCAGTTCACGAACCCGCAGATGTACAACCTGATCGACAACAAGCGCTCGGTGCGCAAGCTGTACACCGAGTCGCTGATCGGCCGGGGCGACATCACGCTGGAGGAGGCCGAGCAGGCGCTCCAGGACTTCCAGGGACAGCTGGAGAAGGTCTTCGCGGAGGTCCGCGAGGCCACCTCGCAGCCGTCCGAGGCGGTCGTCCCGGGCGCGCAGGCCGAGTTCCCGGTGAGCGTCACGACCGGGGTCTCCCAGGAGGTCGTCAAGCGGATCGCCGAGTCGCAGGTCAACATCCCCGACGGGATCCACGTCCACCCGCGGCTCATGCCGCAGCTCCAGCGCCGCGCGGCCTCCGTCGACGACGGCACGATCGACTGGGGCACCGGCGAGACGCTGGCCATCGGCTCGCTGCTGATGGAGGGCACCCCGGTCCGCCTGGCGGGCCAGGACACCCGCCGCGGCACGTTCGGCCAGCGCCACGCGGTCCTCGTCGACCAGCAGTCCGGCGAGGAGTACACGCCGCTGCAGTACCTGACGGAGGAGCAGGCCCGCTACAACGTCTACGACTCCCTGCTCAGCGAGTACGCGGCGATGGGCTTCGAGTACGGCTACTCGCTGGCCCGCCCGGACGCGCTGGTCATGTGGGAGGCGCAGTTCGGTGACTTCGCCAACGGCGCGCAGTCCATCGTGGACGAGTACATCTCGGCCGCCGAGCAGAAGTGGGGCCAGACGTCCGGCGTCACCCTGCTGCTGCCGCACGGCTACGAGGGCCAGGGCCCGGACCACTCGTCGGCCCGCATCGAGCGGTTCATGGCGCTCTGCGCGCAGGGCAACATGACCGTTGCCGTGCCGACGCTGCCGTCGAACTACTTCCACCTGCTGCGCTGGCAGGTGCACAACCCGCACCACAAGCCGCTGATCGTCTTCACCCCGAAGTCGATGCTCCGGCTCAAGGCGGCGCAGTCGAAGGCCGAGGAGTTCACCACCGGCGGCTTCCGCCCGGTGATCGGCGACGACAGCGTCGATCCCGCACAGGTCCGCAAGGTCGTCTTCACGGCCGGCAAGGTCTACTACGACCTCGACGCCGGGCGGAAGAAGCGCGGCGTGACGGACACCGCGATCATCCGCCTGGAGCGGCTGTACCCGCTGCCGGGTGCGGAGCTGCAGGCCGAGATCGCGAAGTTCCCGAACGCGGAGAAGTACCTGTGGGCGCAGGAGGAGCCGGCGAACCAGGGTGCCTGGCCGTTCGTCGCGCTCAACCTGATCGACCACCTGGACCTGGCCGTCGGCGCGGACGTCCCGCACGACGAGCGCCTGCGCCGCATCTCGCGCCCGCACTCGTCGTCCCCGGCGGTGGGTTCGAAGAAGCGTCACGAGCAGGAGCAGGAACAGCTGGTCAGCGAGGTCTTCGACGCCTGACGGCGAAGACCCGTCCGCTCGGTGAAGGAAGGGCCCCGGTTCCGCGACACTCTCGCGGAACCGGGGCCCTTCCCGTACGGCGGCGCGCTCGCCGGACGCCGCGGACGGGCCGGGCACTCCGGCCGTCAGATGATCTGCGGCTCGAAGTCCCAGTACGGCCTCGTCCGCGCCCGCGCCGACATCGTGTGCGGGTGCTGCGGCCCCAGCGTCGAGGTCAGGTCCTCCAGCGCCTCCGTCTCGGCCTTGTCGGCCGCCTGCCGGTCGCCGAGCGTCCGCAGGTCCGCCGCCATGGCGATGCGGGCGGAGAGAGTCATCGGGTGCGTACGGCCCAGCACCTCGGCCGCCCGCGCGGCGGTGTCCGCGTTCAGCGCGGCCGCCGACTCCACATCGCCGCGCAGGGTGCGCATCTCGGAGGCGTTGATGGCGCAGCCCAGCGTCCACGGGTGGTCGGGGCCCACCGCGGCCCGCATCCCGGCGAGTGCCTGCTCGGCCAGTTCGTACGCCTGCTCGCGCTCGCCGACCGCCCGCATGATGAGCGCCTGGTTGGACCTGGCGCCCATCGGGAACGGGTGCGCCGGTCCGAGCAGCAGGGTGTAGCCCTCGACGACGCGTTCGCTTATTTCCCTGGCCTGGTCGATGTCCCCGTGTTCGCGGGCGAAGCAGCTCTGTCCTGCCGCGAAGCGCAGGGTGTCGGGGTCGCCCTCGCCGAGGACGCGCTCGCTGCGTTCGAGGACGCCGGTGAACAGTTCGGCGGCCTCACGGCGCCGCCCGATGCGGTAGAGCGCGAGTGCCAGGCTGTGCTCCGCGTTCAGCGTCTGCGGGTTGTCGGGCCCGAGGATGCTGCGGTGCACCCGCACGCTCTGCGTCTGGAGCGACTCGGCCTCGTTGTAGCGGCCCAGCAGGCGCTGGTCGGTCGAGACGTGCACTTCGGAGAAGAGCGACCAGCGGTGGCGGGGCCGCAGCAGGCGCCGCCGCTCGATCAGGGTTTTCATGTCCAGCTCAAGGGCTTCCTCGTACCGGCCCAGCAGCCGCAGCGAGACGGCCACGTTGTTCTGCGCGTTCAGGGTGCGCGCGTCCTGCTCGCCCAGCAGTTCCCGGTAGGCGTCGAGGACCCACCCCGAGATGGTGCGCGCCTCGTCGTAGCGGCCGAGGCCGCGCAGGTCGGCGGCGAGTCCGCTGGCGGCCCGCAGATGGGTGAGGTCCCTGGCGCCGTGGGCCTCCCTGAGGTGGTTGACCGCGGTGCGCTCGATGGCCTCCGTGTGCGCGTAGTCGCCCACGGCGCGCAGCAGGTTGGCGTAGTGGTGGGTGAGGTCCCAGATGCGCGGGTGGGTCTCCCCCAGCTGCTCCTTCCACGCCTTCATGGCGCGGGTACCGAGCGTCAGACCTGCCTGGTACTCACCCGAGTTCAGCATGTACTGCAGGCAGTTGAGCACCAGGGTGTGCATGGCCGGGCTGGTGCTCTGCAGGACGTCCGCCCACTTGAGGTGGGGCGTGATCTCCGCGTACTCCGGCCACATCCGGGAGTCCGTCGGCTGGCCGGGGTCGGCGGCGGCGAGGGCGCGGCGCACGACCTCGATGAGCTCCTCGTACTCCTCCTCGGGCATGTCCTGGCGGATGATCTGGTGCACCAGCCGGTGCATGTAGAGGGTGTCGCCCGGCACCGTGCCGACAGCCTCCGGCATGGTCTCGTGGATCTCCCGGTCACCGACGCCGACCGCTCGTACGACCGCGTACTGGCGGAGCTTGTTGATGGCGGTGGCCCAGCTGACGGAGTTGCTCACCAGTCCCCGCAGGCTTTCCGGCAGCTCGGCGGCCGGCAGGTCGCGCACCAGGCGCACGGGGATGGAGCCGGGCGCGAAGAACGCGCACAGCCGCAGCAGCGAGACGGCCTCTGGAACGGTCTCCCTGAGCCTGTTGAGCAGTATCGACCAACTGGTCCTGAAGGGCGTCGGGAAGTCGCGCGAGACCCGGACGACGTCCTCGTCGATGCCCTCCTGCTCCAGCAGCGCGATGTACTCGTCCACCGACATGTCGGAGTCGTTGAGCCAGCCCGCTGTCTGGTCGAGCAGCAGCGGCAGGTCCTCCAGTGCCTCGGCGAGCCGGTCGGCCTCGCGCGCGCTCAGGCGCGGGGCGCGGCGCAGGACGAACGCCACCGACTCGTCGCGGTTGTACTCGGGCACCTCGATCAGGAGGCTGTTGTGCTGCGCCCAGTCAGGGTTGCGAGCCGTGATGAGCACATCGCCCGGGCCGTCGGGCACCAGGTCCCAGACCGCGTCGGGGTCGTCCGCGCCGTCGAACACGATCAGCCACCGGCCGTACGGGTCGCCCCTGCGCAGCGCGATGTGGGTCGCGCGGAGCCGCTCGCCGTAGTCGACACCCGTCGACAGGCCGAGTTCCGGGGCGAGTTGGGCGAGCCGCTGGCGGCACACCGCCCGCTTGTCGGCGGCGGCCCACCACACCACGTCGTACTCGCCGCCGAAGCGGTACACGTACTCGGCGGCGAGCTGTGTCTTTCCCACGCCCGACATGCCGTGCAGCGTCACGACGCGGGCGCCTTCCTCGGCGTCGCGAAGGGCGTGGTAGGTGTCGTTGAGCAGCCGCTCCCGTCCGGTGAAGCGAGTGTTCCGGCGGGGCACACCGCCCCACACGTCGGACGGGTCGTTGGGGAAGCGGGGCCCCTTGCGGGTGCCGGCGGGGAGCGGGTCGGCGGGCAGGCCGAGCCTCGTCAGGACACGCCGCTCGGCCTCCTGCTCACCGACCGCGGTGAGGTCCGCGGCGGCGAACACCGACGTGGCGGGCGGCAGCGCGTCGGTGGTGACGGAGACCCCGGCGAACCGGCCGGGGTCGGCACCGACCACCTCGGTCAGGGCGCTGTTCCACTCGGCGTGCGTACGCGGCCCCATCTGGAAGTACCAGGTGCTGAGGATGACGAGGACGGGTCCCGGCGCGAGGGTCAGGGCGCGCAGCGAGTCGACGAGCGGAGTACCCCCCTGGGGGTCCCACCGCTGGTACGAGACCGTGTGTCCGCGGCGCTCCAGCCGGTCTCCTATCCAGGCCGCCCACACACGGTTGTATCCGGCGAAGCTGATCGTCACGGTCAGCGGCCCGGACGCGGCAACCCTCTTACGTGTTCCGGGCATTCAACCGTCTCCCCTGCGTCGTGATGGGCGCGCCTGACATGCCGTCGAGCTTAGGCCCTGCCGGGACCCCGCGATTCGATCCTGACGGTGTGGAATCGGACCGGGAAGCGAACCACGTGGATGGGCGGCAAGATTCATGCGTCCGGTCGCTTCTCCGCCTCCCCGCGCACCTCTGCGGGCGTGTCCGCGACGCTCTCGCGTGCGGTCCGGGGCCGCACGGCGGTGTGCCGTCGCTGGCGCCACAGGGTGTGCGCCGTGCTGACGTAGGCGCGGGCCCGTGCCGCGTGCCCGGGAGGCGGCGGCTCCTTCGCGAGCCGGTCGTACGTGGCCGTCATCTCGCCCACCAGGACCCGGCCTTGCGTGGTCAGGGTGTCCGCGGTCGTGAGGACCGGCAGGACCGCCCCCACCTGTTCGGCGCAGCGCGCGTGCTCCGCCCACGCCAGGTCGCGCTCCGCCGTGCTGTGCGCGGTCAGAGCGTAGCGATGCCAGTAGTCCGCGAGCGCGAGGTGCGAGTAGGCACCCTGGAGGAGCCCGTCGAAGGGGCGCGGATCAGTGCGCCAGGGCGCGAAGTACGCTTCGGCCGGACCCGCCTCGTGCAACCGGACGAGGGTGCTCAACGCGGACAGTTTGGTGTGCTGCAGTTCGTGGACGAGCGTGGCCGCGAAGTAGGCGGGCGTGGCGGGGCGGCTGCTGAGGACGGCGCCGAACGCCTCGCGCCGGGTGCCGCTGCAGTGGGACGCGCTCTCCCCCGCCGGGCCCTGCCCCGGCGGCGGCGCCAGCGGCACGAGGCAGCGCAGCAGCAGGGCCGCCTCGGCCGTGCGGTGCGCGCCGCCGACCCGCAGGACGGGCTCCGTGCCCGCCCATGACGCCGCCCAGGCGGCCCGGCTGGCTGGGTCGAGCCGCGTGACGGCGCCGAGGCCGTGCCGTTCGAGGCCGCTTCCCGCGGTGCGGTACGGGTCGAGGTCGTCCAGGAGCACGGGGGCGGCACCGGGCACCAGGGCGGGCAGGGTGCCCAGCGGCAGCCAGCGCGGGTCGTCGGAGCGGGTGGACGCGGCACTGGCGCCGGCCCGGCGTGCCGCGTTCGTGTCCCTTCGGTGCTGCCGGTCCGGCGGCGCGGGGACCGGGTGGACCACGACGGGCGGTGCCGCCGCTCCCTGGCTCAGGGTCAGGACACCGTCGGCCAGGCGGAGGTCCACCCGGGCGCCCGGGTGGGTGCGCAGTGCGCCGATAGTGGGCAGGGCGAGCAGGTCGCCGTACGCGGTGAGCCGGGCGGTGAAGGCGAGTCCGGCGTGGACGGCCGCCGCGGCGGCGATCGCGCCGAAGTGGCCGAGGTCGGCGGCGAGCTCCCCGGCCGCGCCGGCCCCGCGCTCCCCGTCGCCGGCATGCTCACGGCCGGTGCCGGTGCCGGTGCGGTCGCCCGCGCCGCCGCCGGCCGCGGCGAGCCCGTACAGGCAGCGCTGCGACCAGGGGCCGATCAGCGGATGCAGCAGGACGGTCCGTACGGCATCCCGGTCGGCGCGCTCGGCCGCCTCCAGCAGCGACCAGTCGGCACGCAGCCGGTCGAGCGCGCCGGGCGGGCCGAGGGCCGCGGGCAGCGCCGCCGCGGCGTCGAGCACCGCCCGCAGGCGCACGAGTCGGCGCGCGTGCTGGTCGCGGACCAGCAGCCCGATGGCGTCGCCACCCTCGGTACGGCCGAGTTCGCGCAACAGCGTCTCGGACACGGCGGGGGCCGGGGCGGCGGCTGTGGAGGTGGCGTTCACGGGGGACCTCACGTGCCGCTCCCGACGGTGACGGCCGCGAGCCGCGCCGCGATGTGCCGGATCAGCCGGTCGAGGTCGGCGCAGTAGACGGATGGATGCCCGAAGCCGCCGCCCGCACGGTAGCGGTGGGCGTAGTGGCCACCCCCGCAGACGGCGAGCAGCGGACAGGCACGGCAGGCGGGCGCGAGCGCGGCGGCGCCGGCCTGCCGCGCGAGAACGGCCGGGTGGCCCAGGGCGTCGTCGAAGGTGTGCCGGAAGACGTCGAGGCCCGTCCCCGCGGCGCCGTCGTAGGCGGACTTGAGCGAGTCGACCTGCTCGATGGCGCCGTCCGTCTCCACGACGATCGCGCCCAGCGGGTCGAGTCCCAGGGACTCGGTGGCGCCGGGCAGGCCGAACAGCAGGCCGATGCACTCCTGGAACAACCGGACGCGCACCTCGCGCCGTCCCGCGTCCCACCACCGGTCGAAGACGGCGCAGAGCCAGTCGCCGTACGGGGTGCGGCGCGGGGTGCCGGGCGCTCCCGCCGGGTCGCCTCCCGGGATGCCGGGCGGCGGGACACTCCAGTTGCCGTGCGGCAGCAGCAGGTCGAGCGCGGGCGGGTCGAGAGCGAGCAGCGACTCGTACACCGCGACCGGGTCCGTGCTCGGGTCCACGACCGTCAGGACACCCGCGTACGCCTGGGGCGCCCGTTCGGCGAGCAGCCGGGCGCCGCGGGTCGCGGCGGCCCAGGAGGGCCTTCCCGCGTGGTCCACGCGGGCCGCGTTGTGCTCGGGCAGGCCGCCGTCGAGGCTGATGCCGACCCTGATGCCGTGGCGCGCGAGGGTGTCGGTCCCGGCGGCGTCCAGCAGGGTGGCGTTGGTCTGCACGGCCGCGTCCACCCAGCAGCCGTCCGGCACCCGTTCCCGTACGAGGTCGGCGAAGGCCCCGAGCCGGTCCGCCCCGGCGAGCAGCGGCTCCCCGCCGTGCAGGACGAGCGAGAGGGCCGGCAGGGCGTGGGTGCGCGCGTGCTCCGCGATGCGGGCGGCCGTGCGGTCCAGGACGTCGTCGCCCGCGCGGGCGGGACGGGCGCGCCAGGAGTGGTCGGGGCCCGCGTACAGGTAGCAGTAGCGGCACGCGAGGTTGCACCGCCCGTGCACCTTGACGATGAACTGCGCGAAGGGGACGCGCACGCCGGCGCCCAACGGCGTCCCTCTGCGAGGCACGGACGAACCCCCGATGCTCTGCGTCTCACGGACCTGTGGGTCCCGTCGCTGCGGTGCGGGCCGGCCCGGGAACGGAACGGGGACCCCGAGACGGGATATGTCTGCGACGGGCGGGCTCGAACCGTGTCCGGACGATGTTGTCCGGTTCCCGAGCAGCGCGGTCCGGATTCGTGCGGGTGCCCGGGGCAGGCATGGGCACGAGGCACATGCCCGCGGTGGCCACCCGTCCGTTCCGCACCGCGCCGCCGCGGAGCCCGCGCCCCCGGAGCCGTCAGAACGGCGAGTTGCTGAAGCCCCAGAGCATCTCCCGCGGGCGCTCGGCTCGCTCGCGCAGTTCGGTGACCATCTCCGCGAGGACGGGGTGGTCGAGCGTGCGCAGGGTCTCCAGGTCGACCTCGCAGAGGTCGGGCAGCGGCGGCAGTGGGACACCCGGCGCCTCGCCGTCCCCTCGTGCTCCGTCCGTGTCCGTGGGGGCGTGCGGGTCCGTGGGGTGGCCGGCGTCGGTGCGGCCGCCGGTGTCAGGGCTCAGCGGATCGGTCATCGTCTCTCCCCGTGGTCGCCGTGCGTGTGTCGCGGTGCGTGCTCCACCTGCCCGTGCGGCACTCGCCTTTGAGCCCGTTCGCGGTCTTCCGGTCGTGCCGTGCTCGTTCGTGCCGTGCCGTGCTGTGCTCGTTCGTCCCGTGCTGTGCCGTGCCGTGCTGTGCTCGTTCGTACCGTGCTGTGCCGTGCCGTGCTGTTGTGCCGTGCGGTGCCCGTACGGTGCCCCCGCTGCGCCGTGCCCGTTCGCGCGCTACCCGTCCGCGTCGCGATCCGTCGCGGCCCCGCCCGGCCCGTCGCGGTGCTCGTTCGTGCCGTGCCTTGTGGGTACCCGTACGGACGCCCGGTCAACACACCTGACAATCAGTCGCATTCGATCGGGGCGCGGCCAACTGCCTTCATTTTCGATCAATTGCGACTGCTTCCCCCGAGGGCGCTCAACTCTCCAGCTCCGCCAGCCGTTCCAGCGTCTCCTGGGCCTCCTCGCCACCGCCGCCGGGCAGTTTGCGCCACTGCTCGCGGGCGGCCCGGTAGGCGTCCCGGGCCGCCCGCGGACGGGCAGCCTCCGCATACGTCCTGCCGCGTCCGTGGTGGGCGCGCGCCTGGAGGGCCACGGCCTCCTCCGACCTGGCGGTCAGGGCGGGCGTCGCGTCACCCGCTCCCTCCTGCGCCCGGCGTGCGGCCTCCGCCGCGTCGCGAAACGCCTCCGCCGCCTCGTCGAGACGGGTCGGCCGGTGCAGCACCCGGTGTGCGTCGAAGCGAGCGTCGCCCAGGTCGAGCCAGCAGCGCGCCTGCGTCAGCGGGTCGCGCGCCTCGCGCGCCGCCAGCCCGAACAGGTACTCCGCCTCCCGCAGGTCGACCCGGTCCTCGGCGATCCGGTGCCGGATCATCAGCGCCCGCCCGAGCATCAGCAGCCGGTCGGCCTGGAACGGGTCGTCCGGGGCCGTCTCCGCCCGGCAGTCACGCAGCACCTGGACCGCCTTGTGCACCTGCCCGGAGCCGTCCGGCAGGCTCGCGCGCCGCAGCAGTGCGCTCCCCCACTCGGCGAGCACGTCCGCGTGCGCGGCGGTGTCACGCGGCACGCCCCGGGTGGCGAGCTCGAACGATCTGATGGCTTCGTGGAGTTCGGCGGGATCACCGGCGGGCCCGGCGCCCGCCCCCGTCTCGTACCTGGCGAGTCTGAGACGCCCCTCCCTGAGTCTGAGCTGCGCGCTGAGCCGTTCGTCGCGGACGATCCCGAGCGCGCGGCCGACGAGGGTGAGGCCGTCGTCCAGGCCGTCGCCGGACGCCAGCAGGGCGTCCGCGAGGTCGAGTACGGTCCCCGCCTGCGTGCCGCCGGTCTGGCGCCCGGCGTTCTGCTCGCCGAGCGCGGTGCGCAGCGACCTGGCCGCCTGCTTCGCGTACAGCTGCGCCTGTTCGCCGTCCTCGGTGGCACCGGACAGCCGCAGCAGCATCCGCCCGAGGGCCAGCGGCAGGGCCGCGGGGCGGCTGCGCTGGTCGGGCCAGGCATCGGAGAACGCCTCCAGCGTGCCGACGGCGTTCTGCAGGAGGGCGCTGTCGTGGCCGAGCCGCCACTCGCTCTCCAGGGCGCGCACCCGCTCCAGGGTCAGCCGCAGCGCGTCAGCCGGGGCCATGCCGGGGGCCGCGCAGGCGGCCGTGTACTCCCGGTCGGCCCGCTGCAGCAGTTGGAGGGCCCCGCGTTCGTCACCGCGCCGGAGCCGGTCGTCGGCCGCCGCGTGCAGGATCCCGGCGAGCACCGCGCGCCCGCGTACGCCCCCGGAGTGGTCGATCGCCCACCGGGCGGCCTCCTCGGCCTCCTCCAGGAGGGCCGCACCGCCCTGGACCTGCCAGAGCCTCAGCAGGGACGTCGCGAGGGTGGTACGGACCTCGGTACGTCCCTCCTCCCCCTCGGCCTCCTCGCCATGGTCCCCGGCGTCCGCCCGGTCGTCGTTGGCCACCGCCCCACGCAGCAGCTGTACGGCGTCGATGAGGTGCTGCATCATGCCGTCGGCCTCGTAGTCGCGCACGAGGGACCAGGCCGAGCGCACGGCGTCCGGCGGCCGGTGGACCTCGCCCCAGGCCGGGGGCTCGGGCGGCGCCATGAACTGCTCCAGCACATGCGCCGCGACCTCCGCGAACGGGTGCGGCACCGCGGATCTGGCACGCCGCGCCTCCTCCGGGTCCTCCGCCCCGTCGGGGAAGACCGGCGCGGCCGTGCCCGCGTGGTGCGGGACCGGCCAGTCGATGCCGGAGCGCCCCCGGTCGAGCTGGGCCGCGGCGACGGCGGGGAAGTTCCAGCTGCCCTTGCCGAAGTGCCGCTCGATGTAGTCCGAGCAGTGCTTCAGGACCAGCATGGCCTCCTCGCGGGTGAGCGGGGCCAGCAGTTCGTCCTGCACACCGGGCTCGAACGCGTACCAGGGGCCGCCCTCGGCCGGTGCGTCCCGGTCGAGCCGCATCAGGCCGCCGAGCAGCACCTCGGCCAGTTCCGCCGGGCCGGAGTCGGGCAGCATCGTGCGCTGCACGAGCTGCATCACCGGCATCCACAGCGGCGCGGCCGCCAGGTACCCGGCGAGCCGGCCCGCGTCCCGCGACGCCGCCGAGCGGAACCTGCGCACCACCTGCGCCGCCTGCAGGGGCCGGCCGCCGCGCGGTACGGGTGTGGCGGCCTGGTCGGGGCGCACCCAGCCGACCGCGCCGTCCGTGTGTCCCGCGCCCGCGCCCGACAGCAGCCCCGCCCAGGCACCGAGCGACGCGGCGACCGGCGGCAGGACGGGCACGGCGACGGCGCCCGCCGCGTGCGCCGGCGCACTCCGGCCGACCAGCCGCAGCGCGGTGGAGCCCGTACCCTCGCCGCGCGCGAGTACCCCGTACGTCACGGGCAGGCCCGTACGGCCCCACAGCCGTTGCGGCAGGGGCTGGAGCACGGCGACAGGGGCCTGCCCCGAAAGCCGGTGGAGCAGCCGGTGGGCCTGGCCGCTGTACCAGAGGGGCCCCGCGCAGTCGCTGAGGAGGACGGTGATCCGGCTGCCGGTGGGATCGCTCAGCCGCTCGGCCGGGCCGAGGGCCGCCGCGCGCGGATCGAGGCTGGTGGAGACGGCGGGCTCGCCGTCCGGGCCCTTGTGGAGATAGCGCACCCGCACATCGCGGAAGGCTCCCAAATGGCTGAATATGTCTTCCAGTTCGATGACCAGCCGCTGCCATACGAGCATCGAGGAGGACACGTCCATCACCAGTTGGAGGTCGACCTCCGCCCGGGTGGACGCGCGGTACACCGGTACGACGAGACCGCCGGCACGGGCGCTGAGGTCGGCCGTAGCGGCCTCGTCGAGTGTCGTCTCCACGGGCGCGGCCGATCGCCGGTAGCGCTGCAACGGGCGCAGGGCGCGCTGGAGTTCGAGCGTGCCGGGCAGCGCGCTCGCCACGGGCACACCGAGCGGCAGCAGCGCGCCGGCGCCGGTCGCCGGGCCGCCGCCCGCGCCGCGTCCCGAGCGGTACGTGCCCGCTTCCGCCACGGTGGCGCGCGAGCCGTCCCCGGCGGCCGGGCGGGGCGCGCCGAGGGCGACCCGGGGGTCGGCCGCGGGGCGGCCGGGGTTCTGGGGGGTGCCGTTCACGGGCGCAGTGTTCCCGCCGTCGGTGGAGCCTGTCACGTCGTCCACGCGCTTTTCGCCCGGGCGTGTGTCTCCGGCGCGCGGCCGGCCCGCCCCGGTGGCGCCAGGGAGATGTCCGGCGAGCCAGAGCGCGTCGCAGACCTGGCGCGCGTCCGGGTCCAGACCGGCCTGGCGCAGCCGCGCGACGAACCCGGGCAGTGCCCCGCGGCCCCCGCCCCCGACCGGGCGGCGCTGGTCCTCCTGCCGCTCGCCCGGGCCGTCGGCGGGTGTGCCGTGGTCGGTGCCGCCGGCCTCGGCCGGTACGCCGGACATCAGCGCGTCACCTCGGCCGGTCGAGGCGCTGGATCAGCAGGTCGGCCAGGCGCTCGCGGCTCTGCGGGGCCGCTATCCCCGTGAGGTACACGGCGTTGAGCAGCTGGTCGGTGGCGATCTGCTGGCGCTGGGAGCGCTCGAAGAACTGCGAGATCAGATCGCTGCCCGCACGTGCCGCGTCCTCGCCCAGATGCGCGGTGACGAAGGTGGAGAGCCGCTGGTGGTCGGGGCGGCCGAGCTCCAGGTGGATGCACCGGCGCAGCAGGGGGGCGGGGAAGTCCCGCTCGCCGTTGCTGGTCAGGACGACGAACGGGAAGGCGCGGCACTGCACCCGGCCGCCCTTGACGGCGACCTTCGTACCGTCGTGGGTGAGGACCTGCGCCTCGCCGCCCGGCAGCCGGTCGGCGATGCGCTCCAGTTCGGGGATGGCGAATTCGCCCTCCTCCAGCACGTTCAGCAGGTCGTTGGGCAGGTCGATGTCGCTCTTGTCGAGCTCGTCGATGAGCAGGACGCGCGGGGTGTCCGAGGGCAGCAGTGCCGTGCCGAGCGGGCCGAGCCGGATGTAGCTGCCGATGTCGGCGGTCGGGTCCGTGCCGGGCGCCGCGAGGTGGGAGGCGACCTGGACGTCCTGGAGCCGGGCGATCGCGTCGTAGTGGTAGAGGCCGTCGACCAGGCGGGTCCTGCTGACGATGGGCCAGCGCAGGACGCGGCCGAGACCGAGTTCGGCGGCCACGGAGTGCGCCAGGGTGCTCTTGCCCGCGCCGGGGCTGCCCGTGACGAGCAGCGGGCGCCGCAGGTACAGCGCCGCGTTGATCATTTCGAGTTCCTCGGCGCCGGGCCGGTGCAGCTCCGCCCGGTGCCGGTGCACGCCGAGGCGACGGTCGGCGGACTCGTCGCCGTCCGTCTCGTGCGAGGCCGCGTCGTGTCCCGTGAAGTCCCGCCAGGGCGGGGGCGGCGGCAGCCGGGTGATGCCCTCGTGCGGTTCGCCCGCGCCGCGGTAGATGAGCCACTCGCTGGTTTCGCTCATAGCGTGTTCCTCGTGGTCGTCGTCGCTGGGCCGTCCGGTCTCGGGTGACACAGGGCGCGGTGCGCGGCGGACCCCCCGCCCCGTGCGACGGGCCGGCTCCCGTCCGGCCCGCTCACGGCGCGTTCAGGAGCAGGCCGGGGCCGGGCAGCGGGTGACGTGGATCGTCGTACAGCAGCGCCACCCGGTCCGACCAGTACGTCTCGGTCCGCTTGTCCCAGACGCCCTTGCGCAACTCATGGATTTTACCCGGCAACTGACTGGCCGTGCGGGCTTCCGTCAGTACGCGCGCCGCCCTGCGGTGGACGTCGGCGCAGAGCGTCTCGGGGCCCGTACCCGGCGAGCGGCGCAGCAGGAGCACCCGGTACCCGGTCCTGGCGAGCCGGCCGAAGCCCTCGGCGGTCTCCCCGTCCGGCCGCTGCGCGTAGTGGCACAGGAGGGGCACCGTCTCGTGCGCGAGGGAACGCAGCCGCTCCTCCCCCTCGACGGGTACCCAGTCGCCGTCCTGGCAGTCGACGTCCTCCGCCCGCATGCCCACCGTGTGCAGGTGGTCCCACCTGGCCTGTTCCTCCGCCGCGGCGTCGGACGGCTCGGGGTCCAGGCAGCGCACCACCACGGGCCGCTGCACGCCCAGCGGCAGCCCACCGGGGACCAGGCTCCACCGCTCCACGTCGAGCCCCAACTCGGCCTGCGCCAGCGCGACCTGGAGCACCGCGGGCTCGTCCGGCTCGTCGCACTGCCGGAACGCCTCGCTGAGGGGCCCGGCCAGCGAGCCGGTCAAATCCTCCAGCGGGGTTCCCGTGCCGTCGCCTATGGCGTCGACCTCGCCGTTGAAGTGGGCGACACCCACGCGCCAGTCGTAGCTGTCGCGCTCCCAGCCGCGCGGCTCCAGCTCCAGCAGGACGCCGGCGCGCTCGCCGGGCCTCGGCCGCTCCCCGTACGCGGGGACTGTACGGCGCTGCTCGCGGTCGGTGCGCTCGCGGCTCTCGGCCCACAGCTGGCGCAGTTCGCCGCGGAAGGAACGGGTCAGCCGGTCCCTGGCGAGTTCGCGCACCCACTGCCACAGCTCCTGCTCGGCCTGCGGGGTGTCCGCGGTGACGTAGGGGCGTTCGGCGGCGACGGCGCTCATGCAGTAGCGCAGCACCAGTTCGAGGTCGGCCGGGCCGCCGTGCGTCTCGCGCAGTTCGCCGAGGCCGTCGCGCCAGCTGCGCGGCGCGGGGACGGGCTGGGCACCGCGCCCGCCGCGCCGCCCCTCGGCCCGGGCGATCAGGTCCAGCAGGGCCGCCGTGCTGACGGGCGGCGGCAGTTCGGCGAGCCTGCCGAGCAGTTCGGCGCGCTGGGCGGGGCCGAGCACGCGTCCCGCGCTCTTCTCCAGCCGGGTCTGCACGTCGGTCCAGCTCTCCTCGGGGCCCGGGTGGTGGTGGCGGTCGCGGTGATAGCGGTCGTGCGCGTGGCAGACCGCCTGGTACGTGTCGTGGGCCTCGTCCCGCAGCAGGCCGGCCGGGCCGGGAAGCGTCCGCAGCGCCTCGATCCCGACGGCGGTTCCGCCGCTCGCGCCGACCGTGCGCGACTTGATCACCCCGACGACCTGGCCGCGCCGCGGATCGATGACGGGGCCGCCCGACATGCCCTCCGTCAGCATCCCGTCTCCGAGCTGGATCTGCGAGCCGACCGAACCCGAGTCGTGCCCGCGGGCGCTGACGACGAGTTCGAGTCCCCCGTCCACCTCGGCCCAGCCGGCCCAGACGACCCTGCCGCCGTCGAGGCGTCTGGCCACGCGCTCCGCCAGGTGGACGCAGGGGTGCTCGGTGGGGCTGTCCAGGCGGATCAGCGCCAGGTCGGGTGAGGGCACGCGGACGCCGCGGGCCGGGAGCGCGGTCAGCCCCTCGGGCAGGACCGCCGCGAGGGTGCCCCCCACCGCTGTGACGCCCTCGCCGCCGGGGGCCGCGAACACCACGTCCACCTGGCACACCTCCCCCTGCCTCTCGCCCATCAGACCGACGTGGGCGCACGTCAGGACCCAGTTGGGAGCGACGAAGAACCCGCTGCCCAGAAAGGATCCCGGCCCGTGGGGGTCATACCCGTGGGTGGGCCGATGGATGCGCACGGTCGCGGCCGCAACGAGGCTCGCGAGGGCGGCGAGGGGTTCGTCCGGCGCGTAGAACGCGCCGTCCCCGTCGTCGTACGTCACGCCCCGCTCCCCGCGCCGGGCGCACCGCCGCCGGGATGCGCCGCCGCGCCGGGTCCCGCTCCGGCGGGCGGAGGCGCTTGGGGTGGTACGGGGGCGGTCGCCGGCGCGGCGGGGGGCGCGGGCGGTTCGGTGAGGTCGGGCGGTGAGCCGTGCCAGCCGAGGGTGACGGTGATGCCGCCCTTGGCCTCGCCGTCCGCGATCAGGCCGACCACCTTGCCGGGTTTCGCGGTCAGTTCGATCGAGAACTCCACGGTGACCTCGTCGGGCCGTACCGCGCGCAGCGGTCCGGCCAGCGACCGGGCCACGCTCCCCACCAGTTCCTTGAGGTCCTCGACGCGCGCCGCCACCTGCTGCCCCGCGCCGACGTCCGAGAACCGCAGCTCGCCCGAGGGCTGCTCCAGCATCTCGGCCCCCGAGATCCTGGCCCATACGGGCGTCCCGTCGGGCATTTCCACAAGCGTGACGCGACCACCGGTGTCCACCACGACATCCCCCGTTCCTGACGCCCCGTCCGTGCCGACCCCGAGGCCCGCAGGGTAGCGGCAGTGGATACGGGGACGCGAGATCACACGGGCCGCCATCCGGGGGGACGCCGGGGAGCGGCGTCCGGTTCTGGGCCCCGACCTGGGGGATCTAGGCTGACGAGCATGTACTTCACCGATCGGGGCATCGAGGAGCTCGCCTCCCGCAGGGGCGAGGAAGAAGTCACCTTCGAATGGCTGGCCGAGCAACTGCGGGTGTTCGTCGACCTCAACCCCGACTTCGAGGTGCCGGTGGAACGTCTCGCGACCTGGCTGGCCCGGCTGGACGACGAGGACGACGAGTGACGCGTCGGTACGTGTGACGGCAGACCAGGAGGCGACGGGAGCGGCCGAGGCGGCCGGACGCCCCTGACGGCCCTGGCCGGGCACGTCGGCCGGGTGCACTCGCGATACGGCCGGGGCACTCGCGATTGACTTCCCACATCCACGATATATCGTGTTCTCCAAGAGACGCGATATGTTGTGTTGCGTCGTGCCACGCCGCGTTCCGCCGTGCCGGGTTCTCTTCCTGAAGAGTGCCCGCCCCGCCGGGCGCTCCGAACGGATACGGGGGTCATCGATGTCACAGTCGACCTGGAGGGTGGCGGAGCCACGCCAGTTCACCTTCGACGATCCGGTCGGCGCGCTGAGCGTCCGCATCGAGGGCGGCGCGGTCAACGTCGTCGGCACCGACCCCGCCACCCTCGCCGCGCGGGGCGGCACCCGCCTGGAGATCACCGAGGTCGAGGGTCCGCCGCTGATCGTCACTCGCGACGGGGACACCCTCACCGTCGGCTACGAGGACCTGTCGTGGCAGAGCTTCCTCGGCTGGTTCGACCACAAGCGGCACCGGCGCAGCGCCGTCGTCTCCCTCGCCGTGCCGTCGTCCGCCTCCGTGGAGGTCGGCTTCGTGGGCGCGGCCGCCGTGATCTCCGGCGTGCGGGGGCGTACGGAGGTGAGGAGCGTCACCGGCGACGCGACCCTGGTCGGGCTGGCCGGCGCAGTGCTCGCCGAGACGGTCTCCGGCACCATCGAGGCGCAGGCCGTCACCGGCGCGCTGCGGTTCCACTCGGTGTCGGGCGACCTCACGGTGGTCGAGGGCGCGGGCTCCTCCGTACGGGCCGACTCGGTCAGCGGGAACGTGGTGCTGGACCTCGACCCGGCGGGCGCCCCGACGGACATCCGGCTGGGCACCGTCTCCGGTGACGTGGCGATCCGGCTGCCGCACCCCGCGGACACCGAGGTGGTGGCGAACACGGCGAGCGGCCGGGTCAGCAGCGCCTTCGAGGACCTGCGGGTGACCGGCACGTGGGGCGCGAAGAAGATCACCGGCACGCTCGGCTCCGGCAACGGGACCCTGCGCGCCGCCACGGTCTCCGGCTCGATCGCGCTGCTGCGCCGGCCCCCCTCCGAGGACGCCTCGGACGCCGCACCCGCCCACAGCAAGGAGCTCTGACATGCCGCCCGTCTTCGCCCACGGCCGCCTGCGCCTGTACCTGCTGAAGCTCCTCGACGAGGCACCGCGCCACGGGTACGAGGTGATCAGACTGCTGGAGGAGCGCTTCCAGGGCCTGTACGCGCCCTCGGCCGGCACCGTCTACCCGCGCCTGGCGAAGCTGGAGTCCGAAGGGCTCGTCACGCACGCCACCGAGGGCGGCCGCAAGGTCTACTCGATCACGGACGCGGGCCGCGCCGAGCTGGCGGGCCGCAGCGGCGAGCTGGCCGAACTGGAGCTGGAGATCCGCGAGTCGGTCTCCGAACTGGCGGCGGAGATCCGCGAGGACGTGCGGGGCGCGGCGGGCCGGCTGCGCAACGAGATGCGCGCGGCGACGAAGGCCTCGCGTGACGACGCGCCGCCTCCCGGGGCGGACGCCGGCGGCGCCGGACCGGGCGCCGAGCAGGAGGCGTGGCGCACGACGCGCGAGGAGATGCGGCGCGCGAAGCAGGAGTGGAAGGAACAGGCGCGCCGGGCGAAGGACGAGTCGCGCAGGGCACGCGAGGAGGCCCAGCGGGCCCGCCGGCAGGCGAAGGAGGCGCAGGAGTTCGCGCGCGACGAGGTCCTGCGGGTGGCCCGGCAGGTACAGGACCAGGTGCAGGTGCACTTCGCACGGGGCGACTGGCCCACGGGCGTACGGGAGGGCCTGTCGGAGCTCGCCGGCCAGTTGGGCGGCCTCGCGAAGGGCGGCTGGCCCTCGCACGGCGTCCCGCACGAGCCGGCGGACCGGCACGACCCGGCGGACGAGGCGACCGGCCCCGCCGGCACCGGCCCGTCGCACCGGCCGCGAGCGGCGGCGGACACGGCCACGGACAGCGCCCCCGAGTGGGCCGCCGACACCCCGTCGACGGACAACCCGGAGCGCGACCTGGAACGCCTGCTCGACCGCTTCCGCGACGACGTGCGCGACGCGGCCCGCGACCAGGGTGTGACGGCGCCCCAGCTCGGCGAGATCCGCCGCCACCTCTCCACGGCGGCGGCCCATGTCACCGCGCTCCTGCACACCGGCGGCAGGCAGGAGCCGGGCGCCTGACGGGCTCGCACCCACCACCGGAGCCGCGACCCCGGGGGCTGGTCGGGGGCGGTAGGCCGCGCGTCGGGAGCGAGACGTCGATCGTCCGGTACGCGGGCATGCGGGCATGCGGGCATGCGATGACGCAGGTACGCGGGCATGCGGCCACGACATCGTCGGGCCGGGCGGTCCAGGCCGGGCTGGTGGAGACGCGCGGCCGGGACCGGGGCCCGTGACGCGGCGTAAGGGACCGGTGCCCAGCGGCCGGCGCGCCGGCCCCGCTGTCCGGGAGCCGGGAGCCGAAGGTCCGGCGCCCGGCGGCAGCGGTGTCACTCCCCCGGGACCTCACTCCCCGGGAACGTAGTCCCGTACGGCGGCGGCCACGCGCGCCACGGCGACCTCGTCGGGCGCTACCCAGTCCTGGAAGTACCGGTCCAGTACCCGGTCGGCGAAGTCCTCCGCGTACCGCGCCGGTACACCCGTCGACTCCAGGAACCAGGCCAGCGGGTGCCCACAGGAGTGCACCCAGGTGTCGGCGGACCCGGCCCTCGCGCGCTCCGCGACCTTCGCCACCAGGGGTGCGACGCCCCGCTCGCGGCAGCGTCTGACCTCCTCGTCGTCGGCGCCGTCGGGAGGCGCGAACCCGGCGTAGAGGCCGGCCAGTTCCTCCAGCCAGTCACGCCACTGGAGCAGTCCGGCGGTGTACCGCCGCACCTGGCCGTCCAGGTCCGTGCCGGCCGGCGGGAGGTCCCGCAGGATGGCCCCCTGGTCCTCGCTGTCCCCCTCGCCCTCCGCCTCGGCGGGCCACCACGCTGCCCAGTGCCCGTAGCGCTCGACGACCGCGCGGGGGAAGGCGTCGGGGTCCGCCTCCGCGCCCTGCTCCGCCTCGGCCTCGGAGACCGCGAGGTACATCGCCCGCACCTCGTCGGGCGCGGCCTCCCGGTCGAAGGGGTGCCGGGCGGGATCCATCCGGGACCAGTAGGGCTCGTGAAGAAAGCGGTCGGGCATGGTGCTCCGTTCGTCTCGTTCTCTCGTCCCGTTCCCCCGCGCCGCGGGCGCGGCCCACCTGTCAGGCCGCTCCGGCCGCCGCCCGGCGTTCGGCCAGGGCCTGCTGCAGGGCCCCGTGGGTCGCGCCGTGGTCGGCCAGCACTTCGGCCGCGACCCCCGGACGGGCCGTCAGCGCCAGCAGGATGTACACGTCGGGGATGGTCCTGTCCTTGTGGGCCAGGGCGATCCGCAGGGACCGTTCGAGGACCGACTTCGCCTCACGGGAGAACGCGCGGTGGCCGCTTCGCCACCGCTTCGACGTCACGTCGCCCTGGAGCACGCCCTCCCCGTGCGCCGCCTCGACGCGGCCGACGATCTCCGCCACGTCGATGCCGAGGCCGGCGAGGGCCTCGGCGTCCGCGCGAGTCAGGCCCGCGCGCCGGTGCGCCTCGCCCAGTCCGCGTTCGACCGACGCGCGCCGGGCGGTGACGCCGAGGACGGCGAGGAGGTCCGCGGCGCCCGTACCGCGCTGATCCAGCAGGGCGAGCAGCAGGTGTTCCTCGGTCACCGTGTCCGCCGACCGGAGCGCCGCGTGCCGCGTCGCCTCCGCCACCACGCGGCGCGCGTCCGGGGTGAAGCGTTCGAACATCACTGCCTCCCGTGCTTCTTGTGTGCCGCCTGGCGGCTCACGCCCAGTTCGTCCGCGATCTCCTGCCACGACCAGCCCTGGCCACGGGCTCCGCGCACCTGTACGGCTTCCAGTTGTTCGAGCAGCCGCCGCAGCGCGGCGACGGCCCGCAGTCCGATCCGTGGGTCCCGGTCACCCGCTCGGGCGGCCAGGTCTGTCGCCTCCGTCATGTCTGTCAATGTACGTTGACAGAACGCGGCCGTCAACCAACATTGACAGGCGGGGAGTGCGGGCGACCACCCGCGTCGGACGGCCGCCGCGCATACGGGCGCCGCGCGGGCCGCCTTCACGTCAGACCGTCACATCGTCACATCGTCAGGACGATCTTCCCGAACAGGTTCCCGGCCTCCATCCGCTCGAACGCCTCGCGCGCCCGGCCCACCGGCAGGATGTCGTCGATCACCGGCCGGACGCCGGCCGTCGCACAGAACGACAGCAGGTCCTCCAGTTCGTCACGCGAGCCCATGGTCGAGCCGACGACCTTGAGTTCGAGGAAGAAGATCCGGGTCAGCTCCGCGTTCGCCGGCCGGTCGCCGCTCGTCGCGCCGGAGATCACCACCGTGCCGCCGGGCCGGAGCGACTTGACGGAGTGCGACCAGGTGGCGGCGCCCACCGTCTCGATCACCGCGTCGACCCGCTGCGGCAGCCGCGCGCCCGGCTCGAAGGCCTCCACCGCGCCCAGTTCGACGGCCCGCCGCCGCTTCGCCGCGTCCCGGCTCGTCGCGTACACCCGCAGCCCGGCCGCGCTGCCGAGTACCACGCACGCGGTGGCGACGCCGCCGCCCGCACCCTGCACGAGCACCGAATCCCCGGGCCGTACCCCAGCGTTGGTGAACAGCATCCGGTACGCGGTGAGCCACGCGGTCGGCAGGCAGGCCGCCTGTTCGAAGCTGAGCTCCTTCGGTTTCGGCACCACGTTCCAGGTCGGTACGGTGACCCGTTCCGCGAACGTCCCGTCGTAGACCTCGGTGAGTATCGACCGGCGTTCCTTCGGCCCGACGCCGTGGCCGCTCTCGCCGATGACGGAGTGGACGACGACCTCGTTGCCGTCCTCGTCGACGCCCGCGGCGTCGCAGCCGAGGATCATCGGCAGGCGGTCGGCCGGCAGGCCCACACCGCGCAACGACCACAGGTCGTGGTGGTTGAGCGACGCGGCCTTCACGGTGACGGTGCTCCAGCCGGGCCGCGCCGCGGGCTCCGGACGCTCACCCAGCTCAAGGCCGTTGAGGGGCTGATCCTTGTCGATGCGTGCTGCGTAGACGGCGAACATGCCACGACGATAGGCGCGCTCCCGCGCGGCGGGGAACACACCGCCGATGTGACACACACCCCGCACCCGGGCGGCCCCGGGGCCAGCGTCGTCGGCCCGGTCACCCGGGCACGTTCCGCCCCCCTGACTCCGATCCGCCGCACCCCGCCGAGGCGTCCGAACGCGCACGGGGACCCGCCGGCCGCGTCACGTCGCACCCCCGCACTCCCGCACCCTGCCCGGTTGCCCCCGATTTCCTTACCTGACTAAGGTCAGAGAATGGAACCGGAGCAGGTGGAACGGGTACGGCGCTTCAACCGGACGGTCGCCGAACGCGTGGGAGTGCTGCACGACCACTATCTGGGCGGTGCCCGCCCCTACGGGCAGGCCCGGCTGCTCTGGGAGATCGGAGACGGCGGCACGCACGATGTGCGCGGCGTGCGCGACCGGCTCGACCTCGATTCCGGCTATGTGAGCCGGCTCCTGCGGGCGCTCGAACGCGACGGCCTCGTCACCGTCGCTGCCCACCCCCGCGACCGCAGGGTGCGCACCGTGCGGCTGACCGCGGCCGGGCAGCGGGAGCGAGCTCTCCTCGACGACCGCAGCGACGCACTCGCCGCGTCGCTCCTCGCTCCGCTCGACGCCCGGAAGCGCGAGAGGCTGACCTCGGCCATGGCCGAGGTCGAGCGCCTGCTGACCGCCTCGGTGGTCTCCCTGACCGCCCGGGACCCCGGCCACCCGGACGCCGTGCACTGCCTGCGCTCCTACGCCGCCGAACTGGGGGAACTCTTCGAGGGCGGCTTCGATCCCGCACGCAGCCTCCTGCCCGACCCCGGGGAACTGCGCCCACCCGGCGGCCTGTTCCTCGTCGCCACACTGCACGGCGAGCCGGTGGGCTGCGGTGGGATCAAGCTGCCGGCCGGAGCGCCCGCGGAGATCAAGCGACTGTGGGTCTCCCCCCACGTGCGGGGGCTCGGCCTGGCCCGGCGCCTGCTGTCGGAACTGGAGGAACGCGCCGCGCTGCACGGCAGCCGGCGGGTCCGGCTCGACACCAACAGAGCCCTCGAAGCAGCCACCCGCCTCTACCGCGAGAGCGGCTACCGCGAGGTCACAGCCTTCAACGCCGAGCCCTACGCCGACCACTGGTTCGAGAAGCGGTTGGCCCCGGGGACACCGTAGGGACGACGGGCCTGCCGGCCCGGCGGCTCCGCCCGGCCGGGGTCCGCGACCTCGCGCCCGCCGGGAGCGGGCGCGAGGTCGCGGACAACCCCTAGCGGCGCGCCACGCCGTCCAGCCGGGCGGCGGCGGCCACCGCGGCCGTCACCGCGGGGGCCACCCGCTCGTCGAACGGGGACGGGATCACGAAGTCGGCGGCCAGGTCGTCGCCGACGACGGCGGCCAGCGCCTCGGCCGCGGCGATCTTCATGCCCTCGGTGATCCGGGACGCCCGCACCTGGAGCGCTCCGGCGAAGATGCCGGGGAAGGCCAGCACGTTGTTGATCTGGTTCGGGAAGTCGCTGCGCCCGGTCGCGACGACCGCCGCGTACCGGTGGGCGACATCCGGGTGCACCTCCGGGTCCGGGTTCGCCATGGCGAAGACGAACGCGTCCTGCGCCATCGAGGCGACGGCCGCCTCGGGCACCGTCCCGCCGGACACGCCGATGAACACGTCGGCGCCCTTGAGCGCGGACTCCAGCGAACCGGACAGGCCCGCCTTGTTCGTCAGTCCGGCGATCTCCCGCTTGACGTCCGTCAGGTCGTCTCGGTCGGTGCTGACGACGCCCTTGCGGTCCGTGACGGCCACGTCGCCGATCCCCGCCGCCAGCAGGAACTTGGCGATCGCGACGCCGGCCGCGCCGGCGCCCGAGATGACCGCGCGCAGGTCGCCGAGCTCGCGTCCGGTGAGCTTCGCGGCGTTGCGCAGCGCGGCGAGCGTGACGACGGCCGTGCCGTGCTGGTCGTCGTGGAAGACCGGGATGTCCAGCCGCTCCTGGAGCTTGCGCTCGATCTCGAAGCAGCGGGGTGCCGCGATGTCCTCCAGATTCACCCCGCCGAACGACGGGGCCAGGCGCACGACCGTCTCGACGATCTCGTCCGCGTCGGTGGTGGCGAGCGCGATCGGCACCGCGTCGACGCCGCCGAACTGCTTGAACAGGATGGCCTTGCCCTCCATGACGGGGAGCGAGGCCTCCGGGCCGATGTCGCCGAGTCCCAGCACCGCCGTACCGTCAGTCACGACCGCGACGACCTGGGACTTCCAGGTGTAGTCGTGCACCAGCTCGGGATTCTCGGCGATCGCCGTGCACACGCGCGCAACCCCGGGGGTGTACGCGAGGGAGAGTTCGTCCCGGTCCCGCACCGGGACCGTGGCCTGCACGGCCAGCTTGCCGCCCCGGTGCAGGGCGAAGACGGGATCGAAGGGCTCGTCGGATTCGGTGTCCGTCTCCGCGTCACTGCGCGGGTTGACGATCTCCGCTGCCATCTGATGTGTCCCCTTTGGGTTGTTCGTTCGAGGGTGTGCCGGGAGTCCGCCCCTGGTCGAGGGGTGGTTCGACGCGCCGCACGCGCGTCCTCAAGTCCCGGTGGGGGAAAAGTCATTCATACCCGACGGGTGGCGTCGCCACGCGCGCCTGACCACGGCGTGGGCAGCCGGAGATTCTCCGGCCGGCAGGAGGCGTCCCGGAAGGGAGCCCCGCCGCGCGAGGCGGGCGGGTGTCGGTTCGGGGGTGACCCGTTATCCGATTTTGACATGCCCGGCGGCCTGTAGCCGCCTGTCCAAATGGCAGGATGCCGTAATCACACACGGTCGCGACACCCGAAGACGCGTGCACGTCCACCTGGCAGCCACCCCTTTGCCGTCCCAACACGGTGACCCATCTCGGAGGACCCGAACATGAGTACCACCCCTCGCACCATCGCCGTGAGGTCCCGGGTCGCCGCTGTCGGCGCGCTCGCGGTCGCGGGCGCCCTCGTCCTGACCGGCTGCGGCGACCAGACGAAGAAGGACAGCGGGAGCAGCGGTGCCGCCAGCACGAGCGCCGCGCCCTCCCTGCACGACAAGCTGCCGCAGCAGATCAAGGACCAGGGCGTTCTCAAGGTCGGATCCGACATCGCGTACGCACCGGTCGAATTCACCGACAAGTCGGGCAAGACGGCGGGCATGGACCCGGACATCGGCGCGGCCATCGGCAAGCAGCTCGGCGTGAGGGTGGAGTTCGAGAACGGCACCTTCGACTCGCTGGTGACCGGCCTGCGCGCCAAGCGCTACGACATGATCATGTCGGCGATGACGGACACCAAGGACCGGCAGAACGGCGTCGAGGACGGCAAGAAGGTCGGCGCCGGCGTCGACTTCGTCGACTACTACAGCGCGGGCGTCTCGATCTACACGCAGAAGGGCAAGACCCAGGGCATCAGCGGCTGGAACGACCTCTGCGGCAAGACCATCGTGGTGGAGCGCGGCACCGTCTCCGAGGACCTCTCCAAGTCCGAGGCGAAGAAGTGCCCGGCCGGCAAGAAGGTCAAGATCGAGTCGTTCGACACCGACCAGCAGGCGCAGGTCCGCCTCAAGAGCGGTGGCGCGGACGCCGGTTCGTCGGACTCCCCGATCGCCGCCTACGCGGTGAAGACCTCCGGCGGCGGCAACGACTTCCAGCTGGTCGGCAAGACCGTCGAGGCGGCGCCGTACGGCATCGCGGTGACGAAGGGCGACACCCAGCTGACCCAGGCGCTCCAGCAGGCCCTGGACGCGATCATCAAGAACGGCGAATACCAGAAGATCCTCCAGAAGTGGGGTGCCGACAGCGGCGCCGTCACCTCGGCGGCGATCAACGCCGGCAGCTGACCCGCGGTGGACGGGCGCCCCGCCCGCTCCGCGTCCCCGGCCACCCCGGGGGCGGGGGCGTACGCGCCGGGGCGCCGCGGACCGAGGGGGGACCGAGGGCCGAGAGGACCGAGAGGCAGAGAAGACCTGTGAGTGTCGACATCAACAACAAGGCGGAACCCGCCGACGCCGTGCCCGCACCACCGGAGGCCATCCGCGCCATCCCGGTGAAGCACTACGGGCGGTACGTCTCCGGCGTGATCGCCGTCGCCGTACTCGTCCTGATCATCTACGCCTTCTCGCAGGGCAAGGTGAACTGGGGTGCGATCCCCGACTTCTTCTTCGACTCGCGCGTGCTCGGCGGCGTCGGCAAGACCCTGCTCCTGACGGTGCTCGCGATGGTGATGGGCGTCGTGCTCGGCGTCATCCTCTCCGTGATGCGCCTGTCGAAGAACCCGGTGACCTCGGCCATCTCGTGGTTCTACATCTGGTTCTTCCGGGGTACGCCGGTCTACGTGCAACTGCTGGTCTGGTTCAACCTGGGCCTGGTCTTCGAGTACATCAACCTCGGACCGATCTACAAGGACTACTGGTCGTCGTTCATGACGCCGTTCCTGACGGCCCTGCTCGGCCTCGGCCTCAACGAGGCCGCGTACATGGCGGAGATCTGCCGCGCCGGTCTGCTCTCGGTGGACGAGGGCCAGACGGAGGCGTCCCAGGCGCTCGGCATGAGCCACGGCAAGACCCTGCGGCGGATCGTCATCCCGCAGGCGATGCGGGTGATCGTGCCGCCTACGGGCAACGAGGTCATCAACATGCTGAAGACGACCTCGCTGGTCTCCGCGGTGCAGTACTCGGAGCTGCTGCGGGTCGCGCAGGACATCGGGCAGACCTCGGGCGCCGCGGCGGAGATGCTGTTCCTGGCGGCGGCCTGGTACCTGATCCTGACGACGGTCTTCAGCGTCGGCCAGTTCTACCTGGAGCGGTACTACGCGCGCGGGTCGAGCCGGGCGCTGCCGCCGACGCCCTGGCAGAAGGTCAGGGCGAACATGCTCTCGCTGAGCAACCGTGCCGGAGGAGGTGCCGCATGACCGCGATGGTGAGGGCCCAGGGCGTGCACAAGTCCTTCGGCGCCGTGGAGGTGCTCAAGGGCATCGACCTGGAGGTCGCGCCGCAGGAGGTGTTCTGCCTGGTCGGTCCGTCCGGCTCGGGCAAGTCGACGTTCCTGCGCTGCATCAACCACCTGGAGAAGATCAACGCCGGCCGGCTGTACGTCGACGGCGAGCTGGTCGGCTACCGGCAGCACGGCGACAAGCTGTACGAGCTGCGCGACAGCGAGGTGGCACTCAAGCGCCGCGACATCGGCATGGTGTTCCAGCGCTTCAACCTGTTCCCCCACATGACGGCCATCGAGAACGTCATGGAGGCGCCCGTCCGGGTCAGGCGGCAGAGCAGGGCCACGGCCCGCGCGAACGCCGTGCGGCTGCTGGACCGGGTCGGTCTGTCCGACAAGTCGGACAACTACCCGTCGCAGCTGTCCGGCGGCCAGCAGCAGCGCGTCGCGATCGCCCGCGCGCTGGCCATGGAGCCGAAGCTGATGCTGTTCGACGAGCCGACGTCGGCGCTCGACCCGGAGCTCGTGGGCGATGTCCTGGACGTGATGCGCGACCTGGCGTCCGACGGCATGACGATGATCGTCGTCACCCACGAGATGGGCTTCGCCCGCGAGGTCGGGGACGCGCTGGTGTTCATGGACGACGGCGTGGTCGTGGAGTCGGGCCACCCGCGGGAGGTCCTGACGAAGCCGCGGCACGAACGCACGAAGGCGTTCCTGTCCAAGGTTCTGTGAGGCGGCCCTGACGCGCACGAGGGGTACGGGTACGGCGCACACCGCCGTCCGCGTACCCCTCGCCGCGCTCATGTGCCGCCGTGCGTCACTTGAGCGCGAGGACGACCGTGTCCGCCGGGGAGGCCCACACCGCGCGCGCCTCGCCGAATCCGGCCGCGCGCAGCGCCGCCACGTGCCACTGGAGCGGGGGCGTCCCGCCGTCGGCGTGGCTGCCGTAGATCCGGAACCGTTCGGCGGTCGCCTCCGCGAGCGCCGGGTCGGCGGCCGCGGTCTCCCACCAGGCGGCCCAGTCGAGGGCGCCGTCCTTCTTCTCCCGGTCCATCCGGGCGTGCCGGTGGGCGCGCTCCGCCGCGTCGATGCGGGGGGTGTCCTCGTGAGCCATGTGGTCCGCGTTGGCGAAGACGCCGCCCTCGCGGGTGAGACCGGCGATCCGCCCGTACAGCTCGGCGAGCGGTTCGGCGTGCAGCCAGTGCAGGGCGGTCGCGGTGAGCACCGCGTCGTACTCGGTGTACGGCAGCGCGCTCGTCCAGTCGGGGTCCGTGAGGTCGGCGGCGACGAACGAGACCCGCGCGTCGCCCGCGAAGGTGCCGCGCGCGATGGCCAGCAGCGCGGGGTCGAGGTCGACGCCCGTACTGGTGGCCCCGGGGAACCTCTCCAGCAGCCGGGCGGTGATGCTTCCGGTGCCGCAGGCGAGGTCCAGCACGCGCGGCGCGGACCCGGTCAGGGCTTCGACCATGTCGAGCATGACCCGGAAGCGGTCCTCCCGGTCGGGCATGAACCACTCCTGCTGGCGGTCCCAGCTCCGCTGCCAGGCCCGCCAGTCGGTACCGCTTCCCGTTTCCCGTACTTCCAGCATGGAAACCCTCCACCTCGCACCGACGCATGTAATAGTCTGTTCGGGGAAACACCTATTACTCCCCGACGTGCAGAACCCTAGACCGCCGCCGTAAGGACTACAAGTGGATCTGGCCTCTTACTCGGACTACGCGGTGCGCCTCGTCAACACCGAGGAGCCTTTGCGTGGCACCGACACGCTCACCTCGGTCGAGGCCGTACGGACCCTGTTCGGCACGGCGTCCCAGGTGGCGCGCAGGGCCACGGACGCGGACGTCACCCGCCTGCGGTCCGTACGGGCGCGGCTGCGCGCCGTCTTCACGGCGGCCGACGAGAGCGACGAGACGCTGGCCGTGGACCTGCTCAACGCGCTGCTGCTGGACTTCCCCGTCAGCCCCAAGGTGTCCGGGCACGACACCCTCAACGACGAGGGCCGGCCCGACTGGCACATGCACCTCGCGGAGCACACGTCGAACGCCACCGCCGCCTACGCGGCGACGGCCGCGATGGGCCTCGCCTTCCATCTCACCGGGTACGGCGTCGACCGGCTCGGCCTGTGCGAGGCGGCGCCCTGCCGCAACGCCTACCTCGACACGTCGACCAACCGCTCCCGCCGCTACTGCTCCGACCGGTGCGCCACCCGGGCCAACGTGGCGGCCTACCGGGCCCGCAAGCGCCTGGAGACGGAGCGGTCCGCGAGCACCGGACGCAGTGCCGAGGCCAGCCAGGAGACGGTGGCGCCGATCGAACGGTGAGCCTCGCCGCGCGGCCGGTAGCGGCCGAGGACCCGGGCCAGCAGCAGTTCGTCGGGCACCGTGCCGAACAGCCGGCTGTCGCCCTCGGCGGCGGGGTTGTCCCCGAGCACCCACCAGCCGCCGTCACGCCGTTCGACCAGTCGCTTGACGATGAGCAGATCCTGCTGGAGCGGATGCTTCAGCACGGCCACATCACCGGTCTTCACCGGCGCCTTGTACTGAACGAGGAGCTGGTCGCCGTGTTTGAGCGTCGGATACATGGACGGACCCGTCACCTCGGCGATGCCCAGCGGCACCCTCGCCTCCCGTGGGTCACGCCCCTGTTGCGTCATCCGGCACCTCCCGCTCACTCCTGCGCTCCGTCATCGGTCCGATTCTGATGCCGGACTTTTGTCCTAAGCCCCAGGGGGCACTCGCGAAATCGGGCTTCTTACAGAGTAATGTCGCACCAGAGAAGACGATCACGAGGAAGGACAGCTCATGCTCTCCCGCCTGTTTGCCCCCAAGGTGAAGGTCAGCGCCCACTGCGACCTCCCCTGCGGCGTCTACGACCCCGCTCAGGCCCGTATCGAGGCGGAGTCCGTCAAGGCCGTCCAGGAGAAGATGGCCGGCAACGACGACGCCCACTTCCAGGCGCGCGCCACGGTCATCAAGGAGCAGCGCGCCGAGCTCGCCAAGCACCACGTCTCGGTGCTGTGGAGCGACTACTTCAAGCCGCCGCACTTCGAGAAGTACCCGGAGCTGCACCAGCTCGTCAACGACACCCTCAAGGCCCTCTCGGCCGCCAAGGGCTCCAAGGACCCGGCCACCGGCCAGAAGGCCCTGGACTACATCGCCCAGATCGACAAGATCTTCTGGGAGACCAAGAAGGCGTGATCTTCGATCATGCCGCTTGACCTGCGATTCGCATCGGTCGCCTGGTCTTTTCTCCGCACCCGGCCCGCAGGCCGCCGTACACGGCGCGCCACAGCGGTCCGGGTGCGGCGTTTTCCGGCGGGCGCGTGGCGGGCACAGGCCCGCACCCGCCCGGTCGCGCCGCCCCCGCGAGTGCGTGCGGACACCCCGCCGGGGCCGCCCGGGGTTCACGCGCGGGTCGCCGGACCGTCCCGCGTCGTCCTCATGTCGGCACGTGCCACCCGAAAGTGCCGGAAAGTATGGCGCAACACCTCGCGCGGGCGTTCGAGGCTGACATAGGGTCACATTCCATGACGGCCATGCCGCACGCGGCGATCGACAGCACCAGACCGCGCACCGCCGGGGTGTACGACTACCTCCTCGGCGGCCACGAGCACTACCGCGCCGACCGCGAGATCGGCGACCGGCTGCCGCCGCTCACCCGCGAAGGGGCCCGGCACAACCGGGAGTTCATGCACCGCGCCAGTGGCTGGCTGGCCCGCCAGGGGGTCGACCAGTTCCTGGACATCGGGACGGGCTTTCCGGCCGAGCCGAACCTCCACCAGGTGGTCCAGGGCGTCAATCCGGCCGCCCGCGTGCTCTACACCGACAACAACCGGATCATCCTGCGGTACGCCGAGGCGCTGCTCGTGAGCCACCCGGACGGCGCGACGGACTACCTGCAGGCCGATCTGCGCGATCCCGCCGCCATCCTCGAACACGCCCGCGCCACCCTGGACTTCACCCGCCCCGTCGCCCTGTCCGTCATCGGGCTGCTGCACTTCCTGCCGGACGACGCCGACCCGCACGCGCTGGTCGCCGCCCTGGTGGCCGGACTGCCGCCGGGCAGCTTCCTGACCCTGACGCACGCCGCGTCGGACCTGTACATGGAGAGCGCGCGGGCCGTCGTTGCGGCGTACGCGAGCGGCGGCGTCCACCTGACGCCCCGCGACCGGGCGTCGTGCGCGCGGTTCTTCGACGGCCTGCGGATCGTGGAGCCCGGCCTCGTCACCGTGTCCCAGTGGTACCGCGACGAGCCGGGCCCGGCGGCCGCGGACATCGGCCTGTACGCGGGCGTGGCCCGCCTGGCATGACGCGGGCGTCCACCGAGCGCGGGCTCCCGCCTCGCCCGTGTGTCCGGTGCGCCCGCACATCCGCCGCAGTCGACCATCCGGGCGGCGTGCGCGCCCCCGCGTGCGAGCGCCCGCAGGCGGTTCAGCCCTGCAGCGTGGGCCGGACGACCACCTCGTTGACATCCACCGCCGGCGGCTGTCCCACCGCGTACACGATCGCGTCGGCGATGGCCTCCGCGGGGATCGCGATCTCCATCCCGGCCCGCACCGCCTCGCGCGCGGCCGGCTGGCTGCTGCCCTCGGCCAGATCGGTGCGGGTGAAGCCGGGGCTGACGACGGTGACCCGCACCTCGCGGCTCTCCTGGCGCAGCCCTTCGGAGATCGCCCGTACGGCGAACTTGGTGGCGCTGTAGACGGCGGCCGTCGGGTCCACCCGCAGGCCGGAGACGGACGCGACGGTGACGATGTGCCCGTGGCCCTGTTCCCGCATCAGCGGCAGCACCGCGGCGATGCCGTGCAGGACACCGCGGACATTGACGTCGATCATCCGGTCCCACTCGTCGACCAGCAGGGCGTCGAGTGGCCCCAGGGCCATCAGACCGGCGTTGTTGACGAGCACGTCGACGCGGCCATGGCGGTCACGGGCCGCGTCGACGAAGGCCCGCATGCTCGCGGGATCGGTCACGTCGAGGGGGTGGTGGTCGGCCGTGCCGCCGTCCGCCACGATGCTCTCGGCCACGGCGGCGATCCGCTCGGTGCGGCGGGCACCGAGGACCACCCGGTGACCGGCCGCCGCGAGACGGCGGGCGGTGGCCTCGCCGATGCCGCCGCTCGCGCCGGTGACGAGGGCGACCAGGGACGGGACGGTGTACGGGGAGCCGGTGGTGTTCATTGCCTGCCTTCACGGTGGTGCGGGAGGTGCGGGTGGTGCGGGAGGTGCGCGTGCCGAAGTCGCGTGCCCGCACCCGCGGGGGCGGCTACGGGCCCACTGCGCGCGGTCGATGCCCGGTGCGCGACGGGCGCCCCGCGACGGATGCCGCGGCCGGTCCGCCCGTGGTCGCGCTTCTGATCCTGCGCCCGTCGCCCACCGCGTGCCAGGACGTGTCTTCCTGGGTGCGGCGCTCCTGGGACCGGTGGCCCGCGGAGCCGCGGACGTACGCTGTGACGATGGACGGCAGCACACTGGGCGAATTCCTGCGCGCGCGACGCTCCCGCGTCGGGCCCGGCGACGTCGGCCTGCCGGTGTCCGGCGCGCGCCGGGTGGCGGGGCTGCGGCGTGAGGAGGTCGCGGTGCTCGCCGGGGTGAGCGCCGACTACTACACGCGGCTCGAACAGGGACGGGAGCGCAGCCCTTCGGGTCAGGTCGTGGACGCCATCGCGGACGCGCTGCGGCTGGGGACGGACGCCCGCTGGCACGCGTACCGGCTCGCGGGGCTGCTGCCGAGGCCGCAGCCGGCGGCGCCCCGGGACCTGGCCGGCCCGCATACGGCGGCTCAGGGCGCGGCGGCTCCGGTTCCGGCGCGGACGGCCGCTCCCGGTGTACGGGCCGAGGCCGGGGAGCCGGTCGACCCCGCGCTGCTCCAGCTGATGGACGGATTCCCCACCGCCGCCGCGTACATCATCAACAGCCGGCTCGACCTGCTCGCCTGGAACGCCCCCGCGGCGGCCCTCTGCGCGCCCCTGACCATCGGCCGCAACATGCTCCACGCCCTCTTCCACGACCCGGCCACCCGCTCCCTGTACGTCGACTGGCACGACGTCGTGAGCGACTCGGTCGCGGTGCTGCGGCTGGCGGCGGGGCAGGCGCCCGGCGATCGGGCACTGGCCGCACTCGTCGCCGAACTGCTCGACGACAGCCCGGAGTTCGCGCAACTGTGGGAGCAGCACAAGGTGGCGCGCCTGGGCACGAGGACCAAGAGGTTCGAGCATCCCGTGGCGGGCCGGTTCTCCCTCACCTACCAGGCGTTCGACGTGCAGAGCACTCCCGGACAGCACCTCCTGGTGGGTACCGCGCGGCCGGGCACCCCCGACGCGGCGGCGGTGGCCCGCCTGACGGCCGGCGCGACGCCCCCGGACACCGCGCCGCCGGCCGGTACCGACGCCCCGCGCCCCGCCGACCCGATCGGCACACGCGGCAGGCCCGATCCCGTGCGCTGAGGACCGGACCCGGCAGGGGTGGCGGCCGTCCTCACCGGTCGCCGGCCGCCTGTCACCGGCAGCCCGTCACCGTCCGCCGACGCAGGTGGCAGGACGTACCCCGGCCCTCAGTCCCGTGCCGCGAGTCCCGCTCGCCGACCTCCGCGCAGCGGCCCGTCCCCGGTGCGCGGGCGGGCGCGGTGACATAGGCGAACCCCACCCGCACCACGAGCGCCACACCGAGCGCGGGCAGCGCGCCCGGCGGCACCACACCCCAGCCCGCCAGCGCCGCGTACAGGGCGAGCACGGGCAGCAGCGGCCCGGCCCGGAGTACGGCGGCCCGCCACCGCTCCCGGCGGCTCACGCGTCCGCCCCCGCCGCGCGGGCGCGGTCGAGATAGCCGGCGAGGGCGCGGTAGGCCTCGGCGGGAGCGCCGGGATCCCCGGACAGGGCGGCCGGGTCCGCCCGCCAGGCGGCGCGTACCCCGGCGCCGATGGCCGGGTCGCCCCCGCTGAACAGCGCACTCAGCTCGTCCATGCGGGCCACGATCCGGCGCACGCGTGCGTCCGCCGGAGTGACCCCGTCCCTGCGCAGCCGCTCCGCCCGCCGGTACAGCTCGGGCCACTCGATCTCCAGCAGGTAGTGCGCGGCCGGTCCGAGCGCCTGCGCACGGTCCCGCAGCACGTCGAGCTGACCGGGATCCAGCCGGCCGCTCAAGGCCCGCTCGCCCTCGCGCCCCGCGCCGCGCACGGCGGCGAGCGCGTCGAACAGCGCCCCGGGCGACGGCCCGTCCGCCGTGTCCAGCTCGGCCGCCAGCCGGACGAGCCGGCCACGCAGCAGTTCCAGTTCGGCCAGGGACGCCTCGACGTGCGCGAGATGGTCGCCCACCAGCCGTACGGGATCGACACCGCGGTCCAGGCACAGGGCGACGGTGTCGAGTCCGAGGCCGAGGCCCCGCAGCGCCAGCACCTGGTAGAGCCGGGCGACATCGTCCCCGGTGTACTCCCGGTGGCCGCCCGCGGTGCGGCGGGAGGGGCTGAGCAGCCCGATGCTGTCCCAGTGGTGCAGCGTACGGACGGTGAGTCCGCAGGCCTCGGCCAGCGGACCCACCTTCCACGTGGGTGAGGGTGTCGTCATACGTCCACGGTGCATCCTCACGCCACGTCGGGTTCAAGCCCCCGGCGCGACGGGGTCCTCCGGCGCCTCCGCCACCGCGGTGATCTCCACCAGCTGCCCGGGCAGTCCGAGGCAGGCGACGCCGAGCAGCGTCGACGTGTGCGGCCCGAGGCTGAGCCCGCTGCCGAGCACGACCTCCCACACCCGTCCCAGGTCGTCCGGCCGCGCCGACACGACGTACACACTGGTCGTCACGACGTCGGCGGGCCCGCAGCCCGCGGCGCCGAGCGCCGCCTCCATGTTGACGAGGACCTGCCGCGTCTGCGCCGCGAAGTCCCCCTCCCCCACGAGTCGCCCCTGCGCGTCGAGCGGCATGGCGCCCGCCAGGAACACCAGCCGGCGCCCGCCCCCGACGACGGCGGTGTGGGCGTATCCGGGCGGCGGGAACAGCCCGGGTACGACGGTGCGGTGCGCCACGGCGCCCCCTCTCGTGAAGGTCCGGACGGAGGGCTGCCCGGAGCCGAACCCGGGTCATCGTGGAGGGTTCCGTCAGCCGTGCGCCACGGGTTTTCCGCACAGTCACCCCGACGTGACACCCCGGGGCGGGTGGGCTTGGTACTTTGCGCCATGGACATCAGTTCCTTCTCCGCCCGCCGGGTCGGCGGACAGGTCGTCGGGGACTTCCGGCTGCGTCTCACCGTCGGAGTGGGGCGCGCCCGGGAGGTGGCCGGGTGGGCCCGGCAGTGGGGGTTCGACGTCGAGGGCGGTGTGCTCGACCGGGGGCGCACGCCGGGACGGCCGACCGTGGTGCGGGAGAGCGCCGGGGATCTTCCCGGGCAGCACGCCATCGCGGCGCAGTGGGCGCAGCGGCTCGCCGCGGACGGCTTCCGGGTCGTGCGGACCCGCATCGAGGCGGCACCGTGGAACGACGGCGTGCCGCAGACGGACGACGAGGCCGCCACCTCACCGCCCCGCTGGTTCGCGCAGCGGGTGACCGTGCGGCTGCCCATCCCGTACGACACCCGGCGGCTCTCCGCCGTGGCGGGCCGGCACTCGGCGCGCCTTTCACGTCAGGCGCGGACGATCCCCACGCGGGGCGCGCAGGACCGGGTGCTGGTGCAGTGCGTGCGGGAGGTGGGCCGTCAGAGCGCCCGGCTACGGCTGGAGGGGCTGCTCGGCGGGCTGGCCGATGCCGGGCTGCGCGCGATGGACGTCGAAGAGGCGTACGTGGTCTACGACGACGGCCCCTCCGGTCTCCTGTGATCCCGGTGCGGGCGCGTCGGCCGGGCTCCGAGGGCGTCGCGAGGCGCCGTTCACGGACACGACGGCCTTTTCCGGGGCGTTCCTGGGCCTTTTCCCGGCCGAGGGCCACGACTCAGCCCGTAGCGGGGCGTAGGGACGACTCACCGCGTTCCGGGATCTTTTCCGCGGGCCACGGGCCACGGGCCACGGCCTCGGCACGTGACGGGGCGTAAGGACGACTCGCACCTCGCGCGCCCGTCGGGTGGCCGGCCGCGGGAAGCCCGTGTCCCACACCCGACGGGAGTGGGACGGGCGCGTCACGCGTCCTCGTCATGACGGTGCGTCAGAACACGTCAGCAGTGTGCCCTCGGGAGTGGGCCGTCAGGCACCCACCAGGGAGCGGTCGGCCAGTTCGGTGTCCGCCGGGAGCTGGTGCCCGATGCGGACGAGGGCCTCCTCGAAGCCGCCTCCCGCGATGCCCGACGCATAGGACGTACCGCCCCAGTGCAGTGTGAGTGACAGCTCCGGTCCCTTGTCACCGAGCGTCAGAAGACAGCTCAGAGTGGCCTGTTGGGGATTTCCCGAAGCCAGGACACGCAAGGGCATGTCCCACTCCATGACGCACGCGGCGAGATCCGGTCCGCCGCCCACCGGCCCCAGGGTCGCGAAATCCGCACCCTGGTACGCGACTCCCCGTACCTCGGTGCGCACGTGCCCACCGCCGGAGAGAAAAGTGATCGCTTCCGCGCCTTGGCGGTCCCTGTACCAACCCGCCCATGTGTCGCTCGACTCCGCTGTCATGGCGCGGACTGTAGCGGCAATGGATCTTCCCCGGCCGGTCGGGGCACCGATCGACGCGGCGGCGGCACCGCCGGCGGGCCGAAGCCGCCCACCGGGACCGGCGGACGCCGGGTCCCGGACGGCCCGGGGACGGTGGCCGCAGGGCGGGTCCCCGGGCGGTCGGCCGGGCGGTCGCGAGGACACCGGCACCGGGAACACACCGCATCGTGGCCCCGCAACGAGCCGCTCCCGAAACCGGTGTGGGCCACTTCACGCGGCCGGCGAGCCGGTCAACAGCCCTGCGGGCGGCGGCTGTACGGGCTGACACCGCCGCCCGGGCGGCACCGCCGCCCTGTCACCTCCGGCCCGCGCGGGTGTGCCGGGGGACCGCCGGAGGGGCACCCGCCGTCGGCGGAGCCCATCCTCGGAGCCGATGCCTCACGGGGTGGGGCCACCGTCAACAGCACTTCCGAGGAGTCACGTTGGGGCCGGGCCCGCGCCGGGAGGGGCCTCAGAGCGTGCGGCGTGTGACGAACTCGGCGAGGGCGAGCAGGTCGCCCGCCGCGGACAGGTCCGGTACGGCGGTGGACAGTTCGTGCACCGCGCGTGCCATCCGGTCGGCGGCCTGGATCTGGGCCCATTCGCGCCCGCCCGCGCGCTCGACCGCCGACGTGGCCCGGCGGACCGCGTCCGCGTCCATCGGGTGCCGGTACAGCTCGGCCAGTTCCTCGGCCGCCTCGGTACCGGAGGCGAGGGCGGCGACGACGGGGAGGGACTTCTTGTGGGCCGCGAGGTCCGCGCCGGCCGGCTTCCCGGTGCGCTCGGGGTCCCCCCAGATCCCGATCAGGTCGTCGATCAGCTGGAAGGCGAGTCCGGCCTCCCGGCCGAACGCGTCGAGCGCCGCCACCGCGCCGTCGTCCGCGCCCGCGTACAGGGCACCGAGGGCGCAGGAACTGCCCAGCAGCGCACCGGTCTTGGCGGTCGCCATCGCCAGCACCTCGTCCACCGTGACCGCGTCGGGCGCGCGGTCCTCGAAGGCACAGTCGGTCTGCTGGCCCGCGCACAGTTCGATCACGCAGTCCGAGAGGCGGGCAACGGCGGCGGCGGACGCCGGGTGCCGGTCCTGGGCGAGCAGCCTGGCCGCGAGGGACATCATCGCGTCGCCGGTGATGATCGCGTCGGGAACGCCGAAGACCGCCCAGGCGGTGGGCCGGTGGCGGCGGGTCGGGTCCTCGTCGATGACGTCGTCGTGGAGCAGGGTGAAGTTGTGGGTGAGCTCCACCGCCACGGCGGGGCACACCGCGCCGAGCGGATCGGCGCCGAGCGCGCGGGTGGCGGCGAGGACGAGGGCGGGCCTGATGACCTTGCCGCCGCCTCCTCGGGCGGGTCTGCCGTGCTCGTCCTCCCAGCCGAAGTGGTACCGGGCGACACGACGTATCGGTTCGGGCAACGACGCGACGGCGGAACGCAGTTCGGGGCCGACCACGTCGCGGGCCCGCTCCAGGAGCGCCACCGCCTCGTGGCCGCCCGTCGCCGCGTCCTGGCTGGTCATGGTCATGGGTGCTGCTTTCCTTGTGCGTGCGCGCAGGCGGCGCCACGGGCGCTGAGGACGGAGCCGGGGCGGGGCCCGGGTGGGCCCTGCCGGAGAAAGCCCGCAGGGGTCGGCCGGACCGGAGGATGCCGGGGCCGGTGGGCCACACCGGAGGATGCTGGGGCCGGTGGGCCACACTGGGGAATGACGCGGCGAGTGGGCCGTACCGGACGGCCGCGGTGCGCCGGGGCGGGCCGGCCGCAGGGCTCCTGCGAAGCAGCCGGCCCGCCCCGTGACGGTCGCCTCACCGCCAGCGGCTGACCTCCACGTTCTCCAGGACGCCGAGCGCGTCCGGCACGAGGACGGCCGCCGAGTAGTAGGCCGTGACGAGGTACGAGATGATCGCCTGCTCGTCGATGCCCATGAAGCGCACCGACAGGCTCGGCTCGATCTCGTCCGGGATACCGGCCTGCTGGAGGCCGATGACGCCTTGTTCCTGCTCACCGGTACGCATGCAGATGATCGAGGTCGTCCGCGCGTCCGAGATCGGGATCTTGTTCGACGGGAAGATCGGCACACCGCGCCAGGCGGGCACGTGGTGGCCCGCGACCTCCACGCTCTCCGGCACGAGCCCGCGCCGGTTGCACTCGCGGCCGAACGCGGCGATCGCCTTCGGGTGGGCGAGGAACAGCTTCGATCCGCGCCTGCGGGAGAGCAGTTCGTCCATGTCGTCCGGGCTGGGCACCCCGTCGTGCGGCTGGAGCCGCTGCTCGTAGTCGCAGTTGTGCAGCAGCCCGAACTCGCGGTTGTTGACCAGCTCGAACTCCTGGCGCTCGCGCAGCGCCTCGACCGTCAGCCGCAACTGCTGCTCGGTCTGGTTCATCGGCTGGTTGTACAGGTCGGCGACGCGGCTGTGGACCTTCAGGACGGTCTGCGCGACGCTCAGTTCGTACTCGCGGGGCGCGCCCTCGTAGTCCACGAAGGTGTGCGGCACGACGGCCTCGCCGACGTGGCCGGCCGACAGGTCGATCTCGGCCTCGCCGTACTTGTTGGTCCGCTGGTGCGGCAGCGCGACCTGTGCCCGCAGGTGTGCGCCCAGGGAGTCGGCCCGCTCGGCGAGGTTCAGCACATCACGGCGGGTGAGCACCAGTGCCGTGCAGGTGGTGGCGGCGCGCGCCGTCCACTCCCACGTGGCGTCCCCGTCGAGAAGGGCGTGGTCACCGAAGTAGGCGCCGTCGGCGAGGACTTCGAGGACGGCCTCTTCCCCGTACGGCCCCTGCCCCATCTTCTCGACTCGGCCGTGCGCGAGCAGGAACACCCGGTCCGCGGACTCGCCCTGGGTGACCAGGGCCTCGCCCGCCTGGAACTCGTGCTGCTCGCACCGGTTGGCCAGCTCTGTGAGAGCCTCCTCGTCCTCGTAGTGGCGCAGCGCGGGCAGCTCGCCCAGCTCCGCCGGGATGACCGAGACCCGGTCCCCGGTCTGGACGAAGGTGATCCGCCCGTCCCCCACCGAGTAGCTCAGCCTGCGGTTCACCCGGTAGGCACCGCCCTGCACCTGCACCCACGGCAGCATCCGCAGGAGCCACCGGGAGGTGATCTCCTGCATCTGCGGGACCGACTTGGTGGTGGTCGCCAGGTTCCGCGCGGCGGCCGTACCCAGACTCTGCTGGGGCTGCGACTGCTCCGTACGGACCTCATCAGCAACCGACATGAAGACTCCCCTTCGATCATGTACCGACCTGCGGGGCAAAGCGTTTCAGCACGGTGGGTGGTCGCACCACTACACAAAAGAGTGGGAGTGAACCGTGCGCCAGGCGGGAAGCACGGGGCGCACCGGCTCCCCGGCGCCCTCCCGCCCGGCCGGGTGCGGCACCGCCCTCAAGGGCCCGTGCGCGAGTCCCGGCCGAGGCCCCGGGCCCGGTCCGCCGCCGCGGCACCGGGCCCGCGGCGCACAATGCGGGGTGTGACACCGACCGACGGGTCCGCCCCCGGCCCCCTCCCGCAAGCGCTGCGCCCCCGCCTGCCCTCCCCCCTCCAGCCCCTGGCGGACAGACACTTCGCCGCATCTGGCGTACGTCTTCTACTCAAGCGCGACGACCTGATCCACCCCGAAGTACCGGGCAACAAGTGGCGCAAGCTCGCACCGAACCTGTCCGCGGCCCGTGCGGCGGGCGCGGACACCCTGGTGACGTTCGGTGGCGCGCACTCCAACCACCTGCGCGCCACCGCCGCCGCGGGCCGTCTGCTCGGCCTCGCCACGGTCGGCGTCGTCCGCGGTGACGAACTGGCGCACCGGCCGCTGAACCCGTCGCTCGCCCGCTGCGCCGCGGACGGGATGCGGCTGCGCTTCGTGGACCGTGCGGCCTACCGGCGCAAGGCCGAGCCGGACGTGCTGGCCGCCCTCGTGGAGGAGGCCCTCGCGGGCTCGGGACGCGCGCCCGGCTCGGCGTACGTGATCCCGGAGGGCGGCAGCAACGCGGCCGCCGTGCGCGGCTGCGCGGGCCTCGGCGAGGAGTTGCGGGGCGCGGCCGACGTGGTCGCGGTCGCCTGCGGCACGGGCGGCACGCTCGCGGGACTCGCCGCGGGTCTCGGCCCGGACCAGCGGGCGCTCGGCATCGCCGTCCTGCGGGGCGGCTTCCTCAGTGCGGAGGTGGCCGGGCTCCAGCGCGCCGCGTTCGGCGGACCGTTGGGGGACTGGTGCGTGGACGACCGCTTCCACGGCGGCGGCTTCGCGCGCACCGGCCCGGAGCTGGCCGCGTTCGCCGACGGCTTCGAGCGCGAGCACGGGCTGCGGCCCGAGGGCGTCTACGTCGCCAAGATGCTGTACGGGCTGACCGCCATGGCGGCGGCGGGCGAGTTCGCGCCGGGCACCTCCGTCGCGGCCGTGATCACGGGGCCGCCCGACCCGGCGCCGTGATCACGGCGCCCCGGGCCGGGCGGCGCGGGGCGGGCCTCAGTCCGCGCCTCCCTCCCGGTAGGCCGCCGCCTCCTCCAGGTCCAGCCGGCGCAGCAGGGTCCGCATCATCTCGTCGTCGATGCTGCGCTGGTCGCGGAGTTCGACGAAGACCGACCGCTCGATCTCGATGACGGTGCGGGACAGCCGGGTGTACGTGGCGTCGGCCGACTCGCCCGTCGCCTCGTTGACACCTCCGAGGCGCTCCCAGACGGAGTTCCTGCGCCGCTCCAGGACCGTACGCAGCCGGTCGGCGAGGGGCTGGGGCAGCGCGTTGCGCTCGTCGGCCAGCAACTCGTTCAGGCGCTGCTCCGCGGCCCGCGACGCCTCGCTCTGGGCCTGCGCCTCGGCGAGGGTCTCCGCCTGCACGTCGCGTGGGGGCAGGCGCAGCAGGCGGATCAGCGGCGGCAGTGTGAGGCCCTGGATCACGAGCGTGCCGATCACGGTGGTGAAGGTCAGGAACAGCACCAGGTTGCGGCCGGGGAACGGGCTGCCGTCGTGCACCCGCAGCGGGATGGAGAACGCGATCGCCATCGAGACCACGCCGCGCATCCCCGCCCACCCGACGATCACCGGCGCCCGCCAGTCGGTGTCGGGTTCACGGCGTCTGATGCGCTCGGACAGCAGGCGCGGCAGGAACGTCGCCGGATAGACCCAGACGAACCGCGCGAGGACGACGGCGGCGAAGACCCCAGTCGCGTACAGGCACGCCTCGCCGACGCCGTACTGTCCGAGCCCGCGCAGGACGAACGGCACCTGGAGCCCGATCAGCGCGAACACCGCCGACTCCAGGACGAAGGCGACCATCTTCCAGACCGCGTGCTCCTGCAGCCGGGTCGCGAAGTCGACCTGGGTGTTGTGGTGTCCGAGGTACAGCGCGACGACGACGACCGCGAGGACACCCGAGGCGCCGAACTGTTCGGCCAGGGCGTAGGCGACGAACGGGATGAGCAGCGACAGCGTGTTCTGGAGCAGCGCCTCGCGCAGGTGGGTGCGCAGCCAGTGCAGCGGCACCATCAGCACCAGACCGACGAGGACGCCGCCTCCGGACGCGAGCAGGAACTCCCGCATCCCGCCGCCCCAGCTGGCCCCGGTGCCGACCGCCGCGCCGAGGGCCACCTTGTAGGCGGTGATCGCCGTCGCGTCGTTGACCAGCGACTCCCCCTGCAGGATCGTGGTGATCCGGTGCGGGAGCCCCAGCTTGCGGGCGATCGCGGTGGCCGCGACCGCGTCCGGCGGCGCCACCACCGCGCCGAGCACCAGCGCGGCGGTCAGGGGCAGGTCGGGGACGAGCAGGTAGGCCAGGTACCCGACGGCGAGGGTCGCGAACAGGACGTACCCGACGGACAGCAGTGCGACGGGGCGGGCGTTGGCGCGCAGGTCGAGGTACGAGGCGTCGACGGCGGACGTGTACAGCAGCGGGGGCAGGACGAGCGGCAGAACGACCTGCGGGTGCAGCGTGTAGTCCGGCACCCCCGGCAGATACGCGGCGATCAGGCCCGCGGCCACCAGCAGCAGCGGCGCCGGCACCGAGGTCCTGCGTGCCGCCCCCGCGATCGCCGCGCTCCCGGCCACGAGCGCGACCAGCGGCAATACGTCCATCCCGACTCCTCAACACCCGTCGTAACCTGGCCATCATGAGTGAGTGCACCCACGTCAGGGAACTGCCGCGCCCCGAGCCCGCCCCGCTGACCGAGACCTGCCAGGACTGCCTGAGGGCGGGCAGTCACCCGGTTCAGCTGCGGATGTGTCTGGTGTGCGGTCTCGTCGCGTGCTGCGACTCCTCCCCGCACCAGCACGCGACCCGGCACTTCAAGGAGACGGGGCACGCGGTGATGCGGTCCTTCGAGCCCGGTGAGAGGTGGAGGTGGTGCTATGCCGACGTGTCGGTCGTCTGACGGCGCGCCCCCCGCGCGATCCCCCCGGGCGTGCGGGCACGCCCCCTCGGCGACCGTACGTGATCACCGGGCCGCCGCCGCGCCCGGCCCCGGGCCCGCGCCCCGGTCCCGACCCGCGACGATCCCCGGGTCCTGGCGTGGTTCGACAGGGTGCGGGGTGGGTACGTCAACGCTCCGCCGGACGTTCCGATTTGGGCCCCGCGCACCCCTGGCCACTTTCCGTGCTCAAGGACCTACCATGAGTGACACCGGTCGGGCGGGGGTCCTGCGACAGGGCACTATGGGGCGCGGTAGCGTCGCCAGTCCAGACCGGCGCGTACGACCCACGTACCGCGTGGCCCCTGGCGCCCATGGCGTCACGGGGCCCCGAAAAGCTTGTGCCACCTTGGAGGTGAGGGTGTCCCAGATCGCAGGCGAGCCCGGGACCCAGGACTTCGTGGAAGTCCGGTTGCCCGCTGCGGGTGCCTATCTGTCCGTGCTGCGTACGGCCACGGCCGGCCTCGCGGCGCGGTTGGACTTCACCCTCGACGAGATCGAGGACCTTCGCATCGCGGTGGACGAGGCGTGCGCGATCCTGCTCCAGCAGGCCGTGCCCGGCTCCGTCCTCAGTTGCGTCTTCCGGCTGATCGACGACTCCCTCGAAGTGACCGTCGCGGCGCCCACCACCGACGGGCGCGCTCCCGAGCGCGACACCTTCGCCTGGACGGTGCTGTCGGCACTCGCCGGCAAGGTCGACTCCTCGGTGGCGGACGACCGTACGGTCTCCATCAGCCTGTACAAACAGCGCGGCGCGGGACCAGGCCCGGCGTGAGCGACGGGGAGGGGCCGGTGCGTGACGAGGGACGCGTCGTCGGGGACGACGCGGGGGAACACGCGGCGCGGCCCGGCGAGCGGCAGCGCCCCACCGGGCGGTCCGCGCCCGTGGGCATACCGGAGCAGCAGGCCCGTCCCCATCCCGAGGACGGGTCCGACGGCCAGGAGGCCACGGGGGAGCAGGCGCGGGCGGAGCGGGCGGCCGGGATGAGCGAGAAGCAGGGCGAGGACGAGCAGCGCGACGAGAGGACCGAGCGGGCCGGGGAGGTCTCCGCCCCCGAAGCGGCCGTGGCCGCCGAGGCGGCGGCGCATCTGGAGCGCGCGCGGCACACCGTCGACACCCATGACCGCGGGGGCGCGCGGGCCCTGTTCATCGAGCTGCGCGCCCTGCCCGACGGTTCGGCGGAGCGTGCCGACCTGCGCAACCGGCTCGTCCGGATGCACCTGCCGCTGGTGGAGCATCTGGCGCGGCGGTTCCGCAACCGCGGCGAACCGCTCGACGACCTGACGCAGGTCGCGACGATCGGCCTGATCAAGTCGGTGGACCGCTTCGACCCCGACCGTGGCGTCGAGTTCTCCACGTACGCGACGCCCACCGTGGTGGGCGAGATCAAGCGACACTTCCGGGACAAGGGCTGGGCGGTGCGGGTGCCGCGCCGTCTGCAGGAGCTGCGCCTGTCGCTGACGACGGCGACGGCGGAGCTGTCGCAGCAGCACGGCCGCTCCCCCACCGTTCACGAGCTCGCCGAGCGGCTGGGGATCTCCGAGGAGGAGGTCCTGGAGGGCCTGGAGTCGGCGAACGCCTACTCGACGCTGTCGCTCGACGTCCCCGACACGGACGACGAGTCCCCGGCGGTGGCGGACACCCTCGGCGCCGAGGACGAGGCGCTGGAGGGGGTCGAGTACCGGGAGTCGCTGAAGCCGCTGCTGGAGGACCTCCCGCCGCGCGAGAAGCGGATTTTGCTGCTCCGGTTCTTCGGGAACATGACGCAGTCGCAGATCGCGCAGGAGGTCGGCATCTCCCAGATGCACGTCTCGCGCCTGCTGGCGCGGACCCTGGCGCAGTTGCGGGAACGCCTGCTCGTCGAGGAGTGACGCGGCGGGTACCGGAACAACCAGGAACGGCGCGGCCCTCGGAAGAGGGCCGCGCCGTCCGTGTACCACGCCGTCCGTGTACCGCGCCACGTGATCCGGCTGTCCTGGACCCCGCCGCAGGGTCGTGGTGCCGCTCGTACGGCTGCGCCGCGTGATCGCCGCGCTGTCCGCGGAGCGGGCACGGCCGGAAGCCGGGATCAGCCCTGTTCGCTCGTGCCCGGCGGGCGGATGCCGAGGGCCTGCGTCGTCGCCGCGTTGACCAGGAGGACGAGGCCCGCGATCGCGACCGCCGCGACCGCGATGCCCGCGGGGACGAGCGAGCCGCCCGAGCTCATCAGGGCGTACGCCACCGGCAGGGCGATGATGTGGGTGATCATGGCGGGACCGCGGCTCCAGCCGCGCCGGCCGAGCAGGCCCCGGGCCGCGGCCAGTGGCAGGATCCCGATGGCGATCACCGTCGCGCCGAGCGCCTCGGCCTGCCCCGGGTCGTCCGGTTTGCCGGTCAGCCCGGCCACCAGCAGGTAGACGCCGGCGGCGAAGAGGGCCAGCGCCTCCAGCCCGGTCAGGGCCGCCGCCGCGGTCAGCCGGGGCGGACGGGGGCCCCGGGTGTCGGGGCCGGCGGGGGACGTACCTTCGCTGCTGCTCACCCGTGCAGCGTAGCCGCCGCCTCCGGGCCGGACTCCGCCCCCGCCGCGCCCGGCCGGTAATGTGCGAAGCATGCGCGCACTTCTCGTGGTCAACCCGGCGGCCACCACCACCAGTGCCCGCACCCGTGACGTCCTCATCCACGCGCTCGCCAGCGAGATGAAGCTGGAGGCCGTGACGACCGAGTACCGCGGGCACGCGCGCGATCTGGGCCGCAGAGCAGCCGAGTCCGACGACATCGAGCTGGTGGTCGCCCTCGGTGGCGACGGGACGGTCAACGAGGTGGTGAACGGGCTGCTGCACGCCGGCCCCGATCCCACCCGGCTGCCCCGGCTCGCGGTGGTCCCCGGCGGTTCCACCAATGTCTTCGCCCGCGCTCTGGGTCTGCCCAACGACGCGGTCGAGGCGACGGGCGCCATTCTGGACGCGCTGCGTGACGGAAGCGAACGCACCGTGGGTCTCGGTCTGGCGTCCGGCACCGCGGGCACCGCGGGCACCGACGACGAGGCCGTACCGTCCCGGTGGTTCACGTTCTGTGCGGGCTTCGGTTTTGTCGGCGGCGTGGTGGGGCGGGTCGAACAGGCGCGTGAGCGCGGGAAACGCTCCACGCACGCCCTCTATCTGCGCCAGGTCGTACGGCAGTTCCTCGGCGATCCGCACCGTGGACACGGAACCCTCACACTCGAACGGCCGGGCGAGGATCCGGTCAACGGCCTTGTTCTGTCGATGGTCTGCAACACCGCTCCCTGGACCTATCTGGGCAGCCGCGGTGTGTACGGGGTGCCGGGTTCGTCCTTCGACAGTGCCCTCGACGTGCTCGGACTCACCAAACTGTCGCTGCCCGCGGCCACCCGTTACGCGACGCAACTGCTCGGATCCACCCCGGACAAGGGCCTTCACGGGAAGCACGCGGTCACGTTGCACGACCTCACGGACTTCACCTTGCATTCGAAGGTCCCACTGCCCCTTCAGATGGACGGCGACCATCTGGGACTGCGTACGAGCGTGACGTTCACAGGCGTACGCCGTGCACTGCGTGTGATTGTGTGAGTGAAACCCCCCGGATACCTTTCACTCGAACGTTTAGGCTGGAGTCCACCCCATCGATGTACGGCTGTGACCTAGTCGACACCGAGGAATCCAAAAAAAGTTTCCGGAAGGGGTTGTATCCGCCGCCGAGGTTTGCGAATCTCTACATGGCGATCGGGACGGCTCCAGTAACACCAGCCTCCCTGAGAACCAGAACCCCTCCTCGAACCAGGACCGCACCGGTATTCACCGGTGCTTTTGGCCCTTCACTTGTCGAGGGATTCGTGAAAGCGTTCACATTCACAAGCAATTTGCACGTCAAACCAAGAGAGGTAGCAGCCATGGACTGGCGTCACAACGCCGTTTGCCGCGAGGAAGACCCCGAGCTGTTCTTCCCCATCGGCAACACCGGTCCCGCGCTGCTGCAGATCGAGGAAGCCAAGGCCGTCTGCCGTCGCTGCCCCGTCATGGAGCAGTGCCTGCAGTGGGCGCTCGAGTCCGGTCAGGACTCCGGCGTCTGGGGTGGCCTCAGCGAGGACGAGCGCCGCGCGATGAAGCGCCGTGCCGCTCGCAACCGGGCGCGCAACGCGAGCGCCTGAAGCCCCCTGACACGAGCCTGAGGCCGGCGGAGCGTACACCGCGTACGCACACATCTCCGCCCCCGAAAAGCAGCGCGCAGTACCCCCCGATGCGCAACTCATCGTGAGCTTCGAGCAGAGCCCCGGACCGATTCACCGGTCCGGGGCCTTTTGCTGTGCGTCACCGGGACAACCGGCGGGCCGGGACGCCCCATCGGCTCACTCCGGCGACTCGACCGGTATGTCGAGCACCACCTGGGTACCGCCCTCGGGCGCCCGCAGCATGTCGAAACTGCCGCCCAACTCCCCTTCGACCAGGGTCCGTACGATCTGCAGGCCGAGGTTTCCCGCCCGTTTGGGATCGAAACCCGCAGGCAGGCCCCGTCCGTCGTCCTGAACGGTGATCAGCAGCCGCCCCTCGGACCGCTCCCCCTGCCGGGCACCGCCGCGTCCCGCGCCGGCCGGGCCTTCACCGCGCAGGGCGGTGACCTCGACCCTGCCCTGCTCCCCCGGACCGAACGCGTGCTCAAGCGCGTTCTGGAGCACCTCGGTCAGCACCATGGCCAGCGGAGTGGCGACATCCGCGTCGAGAATGCCGAACCTTCCCGACCTTCGGCAGCGCACCGCCGGGGACAGTTCGCCCACCATGGCGAGGACGCGGTCGGCGATCTCGTCGAACTCGACCCGTTCGTCCAGATTCTGGGACAGCGTCTCATGCACGATGGCGATCGAACCGACGCGCCGTACGGCCTCGTTGAGCGCCTCCCTGCCGTGCGCGGAGTCGATCCGCCGCGCCTGCAGCCTCAGCAGGGCCGCCACCGTCTGGAGGTTGTTCTTCACCCGGTGGTGGATCTCCCGGATCGTGGCGTCCTTGGTCATCAATTCGCGCTCGCGCCGCCGGAGTTCCGTCACGTCCCGCAGCAGCACCAGGGAGCCGATCCGGTCGCCCTTGGGCTTGAGCGGGATGGCGCGCAGCTGGATCACGCCGACGCCGCTCTCCACCTCGGTCTGCCGGGGCGCGTAGCCGCTGGCGAGCTTGACCAGCGCCTCGTCCACCGGGCCGCGCGCGGGCGCGAGTTCGTCGGTGGTCTGCCCGAGATGCTGTCCCACCAGGTCGGACGCGAGTCCCAACCGGTGGTACGCGGAGAGCGCGTTCGGGCTCGCGTACTGAACGATGCCGTCGGCGTCCAGCCGGATCAGGCCGTCGCCGACGCGCGGCGAGGCGTCCATGTCGGTCTGCTCGCCGGGGAAGGGAAACGATCCGGCAGCGATCATCTGCGCGAGGTCGGACGCGGACTGCAGATAGGTCAGCTCCAGCCGGCTCGGCGTGCGCACGGTCAGCAGGTTGGTGTTGCGCGCGATCACACCGAGTACCCGGCCGTCCCGGCGCACCGGGATCGACTCGACCCGTACGGGCACCTCCTCACGCCACTCGGGGTCGCCCTCGCGCACGATCCTGCCCCCGTCCAGGGCAGCGTCGAGGAGCGGCCTGCGGCCCCTCGGGACCAGGTGGCCGACCATGTCGTCCTGGTAGGAGGTGGGGCCGGTGTTGGGGCGCATCTGGGCGACGGAGACGTAGCGCGAGCCGTCGCGGGTGGGAATCCACAGCACCAGGTCGGCGAAGGACAGGTCGGACAGCAGCTGCCACTCGGAGACGAGGAGATGCAGCCATTCGAGGTCCGACTCGTCGAGGGCGGCATGCTGCCGTACGAGATCGTTCATGGAGGGCACACAGCGAGCGTACCCGCGGGCCGCGGCGCCGAGCGGGACCCTCAGCCCGCCTGGCACCGCAGCCCGGAGCCACTACGGCCGACGGTGTGCGGTCCACCGGCCGTTTCCGGCGCCGGCGCAGTCAGGGCAGAGAGCGCCGGTCGCCGCCTACCGCCCTTCTGTGCGGTGAAGGACGGTCGCTTTGCCATTCCATTGTGGACTAGACCATTCTTCGGTGTCCAGGGCTCCGTACGCCGTGGCCGAAAGCGCTTCCCTGGCCGAAGCGTCCGGGAGCGGACCGGTGGGAGGGGCCCGGTGGGGAGCGGCCCGGCGGGGAGCGGCCGAGCGGGGAGCGGCCGGCTCAGCTGGTCTCGGTGACCTTCGCCAGCGCGCGGGGGGCGTCCGGGTCCTGGCCGCGCGCGATCGTCACCTCGTACGCGAGGAGCTGGAGCGGCAGGATCTCCAGGACCGGCTGGACCTCCTCCGCGATGCCCTCCGTCGGCAGGACGAACCCGGCACAGGCGCCGTCGACCGCTGCGGCGGTACCGACGGCGAACAGGTCGGCGCCCCGGCCGCGCAGCCGCTCCAGGACCGGCCGCAGGACGTCCCCGCCCCGGCCGTCGGGCACGACGGCGATCACCGGGGAGATGTTGTCGACCATGGCCAGCGGCCCGTGCAGGAGGTCCGCGCCGGAGTACGCCAGCGCGGGGATGTAGCTCGTCTCCATGAGCTTGAGCGCGGCCTCCTTGGCGGTGGGGTAGCCGTAGCCGCGGGAGGTGATGACCATCCGCTCGGCGAAGCGGTAGCGGGCGGCGAGGTCGCGCACCTCCCCCTGGCGGGCGAGGATCCGCTCGGCGCGGTCGGGCAGGGCGGCCGCGGCGGCGCCGTCACCGCCCGCGAGACCCTCCACGAAGAGATAGAGGGCCAGCAGGGTCGCCGTGTACGTCTTGGTCGCGGGGAGGGCCTTCTCGGGGCCCGCGAGGACGTCGATGTGGAACTCGCAGACGGCGGCCAGCGGCGAGTCGGGACTGTTGGTGACGGCGAGCGTGACGGCGCCGGCCTCACGGGCCGCGCGGGCCGAGGCCACGAGGTCCGGCGAGCCGCCGGACTGGCTGACCGTGATCACCAGGACGTCGGTCAGGTCGGGCTGCGCGCCGTAGGCGGTGATGGTGGACATGGAGGCGAGTCCGCAGGGCATGCCGCGCCTGATCTCCAGCAGGTACTTGGCGTACAGCGCGGCGTGGTCCGACGTGCCGCGCGCCGACAGCAGCACGAACCGGGGCCGCCGGGCGGCGATCTCCCGCGCGGTCCGCCGGATGGGTCCGGCGCCCTCGGCCAGGATCCGGCGCAGCACTCGGGGCTGCTCCGCCATCTCGCCGGCCATGATCACACCGGGCTGCTCGCTCTGCGACATCTGCCTGCCTCCACGGTGTCCGTCCCGCTCGCTCACGCGTGCGCGGCCGGCGACACGCGTCGCCGCGGGTCCCCGGCGCGCGGGTACGCGCGTTCCTCCGCTGTTCTCCCAGTCGACCACGCACGGAAGCGGACCCGCCATCCGGCGGCGGGGTCCGGTCTGCTAAATTGGTCTATACCACATGTCGGACGCGGGCTCGACCGCTACGGGGATGGGCAGGAAAAGCGTGGAAGTCGTCATCGTCCAGGATGCCGCCGCCGGCGGCGAGACCGTCGCTCAGAGCATCGCGCAGCTGCTGCGCGCCAAGCCGGACGCCCTGCTCGGGGTCGCCACCGGCTCGACGCCGGGCCCCGTCTACCGGGCGCTGACCGCGAAGGTGAAGGCGGGCGAGGTCGACGTGTCCGCCGCCCGCATAGCGCAGCTCGACGAGTACGTCGGCCTGCCTGCCGGCCACCCGGAGTCGTACCGCGCCGTGCTCCTGCGCGAGGTCGTGGCGCCGCTCGGGCTCGGCGAGGCGTCCTTCACGGGCCCCGACGGCAGCGCCGAGGACGTCCAGGCCGCCTGCGTCGCCTACGACCGCGCGCTGTCCGCCGCGGGCGGGGTCGACCTGCAGCTGCTGGGCATCGGCACGGACGGGCACATCGGCTTCAACGAGCCGTGCTCCTCGCTCGCCTCGCGTACCCGGATCAAGACGCTGACCGAGCAGACCCGGATCGACAACGCCCGCTTCTTCGACGGTGACATCGAGCAGGTCCCGCGCCACGTCATCACCCAGGGCATCGGCACGATCCTGGAGGCGCGCCACCTGGTGCTGCTCGCCACCGGGGAGAACAAGGCCGACGCGGTCGCGCTCGCCGTCGAGGGCCCGGTCGCCTCGGTGGTGCCGGCCTCGGCGCTCCAGCTGCACCCGCACGCCACCGTCGTCGTGGACGAGGCCGCGGCCTCCAAGCTGAAGCTCGCGGACTACTTCCGCGCGACGTACGCGTCGAAGCCCGCGTGGCAGGGCCTCTAGAGCCCGCGGGCCTCGCGCGAACCCGCGCCGCTCACGCTCCTCCCCCACAGGAGGAGACACGCCGCGCCCCGGGCGCGGCATGACGGTGCCGGGCCGCCCCACAAGGGCCGCCCGGCACCGTCGCGCTGTCCGCCGGAGCTCAGTGCGCCTGCCCGGCGATCACCTCCGCGGCCGCCCGCGCGCACACGCGGGCCGCGCCGTGCGTGGCGATGTGCACGGCGCCCCGGGGCGGGGCCACGTTCAGGCCCATCTCGACCACGGTGGTGCCGGGCCGCGCCGCGACGAGTTCGTCCAGCGCACGGGCCGCCCAGGGGTGGCGGTGCGCGTCCCGTACGGCGACGACCAGCGGCCGCTGGGCCGCCGCGCCGAGTACGACGGCCTTCTTGTACGTGTCCTCGGTGTACATCGCCGTACCGGTGCCAGGGAGCAGCTCCGCGAGCTCCGGGCCGACGCCCCAGGGGGTCTGCGTGCCGACCGCGATGTTGGCCTCCCCGCCGAGGACCGCGACGAACGCGGGCCCCTTCAGCGGGGTGACCGTGCCCGTGACCCGCACCGCGCGGCGCGCGGCGAGCAGACCGACCGGATCGCCCGTCGCGCCGGCCCCGGCCGCCGCGTCCTTGGCGGTCCTGGCCCGCAGCGTCCACTCGGCGAGCGCCCGCACCCGGGCCGCCGCGTCGGCCAGCCGCTCCTCGGGCAGTTCCCCGCTGCGTACGGCCGCCACCAGCGCGTCGCGCAGCCGCAGCACGGTTCCCTCGTCGAAGGGGCCGCCACCGACGCAGATGGCGTCGGCGCCCGCCGCGATCGCGAGGGCGGTGCCGTGCTCGGTGCCGTACGTCGCGGCGATGGCCTGCATGTCCATGCCGTCCGTGATGATCAGGCCGTCGAAGCCCAGTTCGTCACGGAGCAGCCCGGTCAGGATGCGTCCGCTGAGGGTGGCCGGACGGTCGGGATCGAGGGCCGGGGAGATGATGTGCGCGCTCATCACGGCCTTCGCGCCCGCAGCGACGGCGGCCCGGAACGGCAGCAGGTCGCGGGCGTTGAGCGTGTCGAGGCCCACGTCGATGCGGGGCAGCGAGTGGTGGGAGTCGACGGCGGTGTCGCCGTGCCCCGGGAAGTGCTTGGCCGACGCCGCGACCCCGGCGCTCTGCAGGCCCTCGACGTACGCGGCCGCGTGCCGGGCCACGAGCTCCGGGTCGGCGCCGAAGGAGCGCACGCCGATGACCGGGTTGTCGGGGTTGGAGTTGACGTCCACGGAGGGCGCCCAGTCCAGGTCGATGCCGCACGCGGTGAGCGCCCGCCCGAGTTCGGCGGCGACGTCGCGGGTCAGCGCCGTGTCGTCCACGGTGCCGAGCGCGTAGTTGCCGGGCACGGACGAGCCCTGGCCGACCTCGATCCGGGTGACGTCGCCGCCCTCCTCGTCCACCGCGACGAGCAGGCCAGGATGGTCCGCGCGCAGCCGGGCGGTAAGCCGGGCGAGCTGCGCGGCCGACTCGACGTTGCGCCCGAACAGGGCGACGGACGCGAGGCCTTCGTCGAGGCGGCGCAGTACCCAGTCGGGCACGTCCCATCCGGCGAAGCCCGGCTGGAGCACGGCGAGCGCGTCGCGCTCCAGGGTGCCGGCGGCGGTGACGCCGGTGGCCGCGGCGGTCATCCCTTCACCGCCCCCGCGGTCAGGCCGCTGCCGGCGCGCCGCTGCATGAAGAGAAAGACGACCACGACGGGCACGGTGAAGAGGCTGGCGGCGGCCATCGTGGCGCCCCAGTCGTCACCGAAGTTGGTCTGGAACTGGGTGAGCCAGAGGGTCAGCGTCTGGCCGCTGTCCTTGTTCAGGATCAGCACGAGCGCGTACTCGTTCCAGGCCGTGATGTAGCCGAACAGCGAGGTGGCCATCAGGCCGGGCGCGAGCAGCGGCAGGACCACCCGGACGAACGCCTGGAAGCGGGTGCAGCCGTCGACGAGGGCGGCCTCCTCCAGCTCCTTCGGCACGGCGGCGATGAACCCGCGCAGCGTCCAGACGGTGAAGGGCAGGACCATCATCATGTAGAAGAGGGTCAGCGGCAGCAGGCTGTTGAGCGCGTCGGAGTCGCGGACGATCAGGTAGACGGAGATCGTGAGGACCTCCCAGGGCGCCATCTGCGCGACCATGATCAGCAGGATGAACGCCTTGCGGCCCTTGAAGCGCATGCGCGCGACCGCGAACGCCGAGAGCGTCGCGACGATCAGGGAGAGCAGTACGGCGCCGATCGTCACGGTGAAGCTGTTGCGCACGAACGTCCAGAAGCCCGGCGCGTGCACGGCCCTGGTGAAGTGGCTGAACGTGCCGTGCACCGGGAAGAGGACCGGCGTCGAGGAGACGATGTCCAGGTCCGGCTTGAAGGCCGTCGTCACCATCCAGTAGATGGGGAAGATGAAGAAGACGAAGAGGACGACGGCGATGACGTTGGGCCAGAGCCGGCCGGCCAGGGAGCGCCTCACAGCTCGTCCTCCTCTTTCAGGATGACGCGGAAGTAGTAGGACATCAGGGCCACCAGGATGACGATGGTGAGCATGGAGATGGCGGCACCGGTGCCGAAGTGCTGGTTGCCGAAGCCCTCGACGTACGCGTAGACCGGCAGCGTCTCGGTGAGTCCCTCGGGACCGCCCGCGTTGAGCGCGTAGACCTGGGTGAACGCCTTGAAGACCCAGATGATCTCCAGGAACGTGGTGCTCAGGAAGAACGGCTTGAGCATCGGGAACACCACTTGCCAGAAGGTGCGCCAGGCGCTCGCGCCGTCCATCCTGGCCGCCTCGAAGATCTCCGCGGAGACGGTCGTCAGCCCGGCGAAGAGGTTGAGCGCCACGAAGGGGATGGAACCCCAGACGATCATCAGGGTGATCACGGCGAACGTGGAGAGCTGGTGACTGAACCAGTTGTAGCCGTGCATGGAGTGCCAACCGATGCCGTTCAGGCCCCAGTTGACGACACCGTTCTGGGTGTCGAACAGCCACTGGTAGACCGTGGTGCCCGCGACCTGCGGCATCGCCCAGGCGAAGACGAGGCCGAGGGAGAGAAGCAGCCGCATCCGCTTGCCGAGCCGGTTGAGCAGGAGCCCGATGAGCGTGCCGGCCACCATGATGAGGACGACGTTGGCGGCGGTGAACGCGACCGAACGGCCCGCCGTGTGCCAGAACTCGGAACTCGTCAGCTGGTCGGTGTAGTTGCCGAAGCCGTTCCACACCGTGGTGTGCTGGATGAGCTGGAACGGTTCGAGCGTCTGGAAGGAGATGATCAGGTTGCGGAGAAGCGGGTAGCCGAGCAGCAGCGCCGTGGCGACGAGCGTCGGCAGCAGGAGCAGGTACGGCACGAAGTGCGCGCCGCGCCCCGTACCCGACGGGCGGACGGGTCTGCCGGGAGCCGTGCTCCCCGCGGTGAGTGCGGTGCCGGCCTCGGGCGGGGTCACCGCCGGATCGGGCCCCCTGGTCTTGGTGCCTCTGTACTGCGCGGCCATGCTTCTCGCTTCCTCGTACCGTCCGCTGCGAACGCGTCAGCCCGCCGCCGTCCGCCCGCCGCGCTCCGCGGGGAGGCGGGGCGCGCGGCGGGCGGAGGGACGTTCGGGCCTGCTACTTCTGGCTGAGCCGCTTGTCCATCTCGGTGTCGGCCTTCTGCGCGGCGGCCGACGGGGACTGCCCCTGGAGCACGCCGGTCATGAAGAGCGTCGTGATCGGGTTGGGGGCGTTCTCGACGCTTCCCCACGCCGGGATCAGCGGCGTCGTACCGCCGTTGGCCGCGGCCGCGGCGGAGACGGTGCCGAACTCGTTGCCCGCCAGGTTGGTGTTGAGCGCCGACTTGTTCGGGACGACGCCACCCTCCTTCGCGAGCGCGCCCTCGAACTGGTCGGACATGGCCAGCTTGAGGAAGTTCAGCGCACCCTTGGGGTTCTTGGTCCCCTGCGAGATGGCGAGGTTGGAACCGCCGAGGAAGACCGCGGCGGTCTTGTCGGCCGTCTTGCCCGGTACCGGGAAGTAGCCGATCTGGTCCTTCAGCGCCGGGTTCTTGGCGAGGGCGCCCGCGCCCTCCCAGCCGAGGCCGATGAACGCGCCGACGTCGCCCTTGGCGAAGACGTCGGACTGCTGGGGCGTCGCCTCGTCCTTGTCCTTGGGCGCCGTGCCGAAGGAGTTGAGCTTCTTGTACAGGTTGATGGCCTGCGCCGCCTGCGGCGTGTCCAGGTTGGCCTTGTAGGTGTCGCCGTCCTTCTTGACGAGGTCGGCGCCCGAGTCGAGCAGCAGACCGTCGAAGGCGTACCAGTCCTGGCCGGGCAGGTACAGCGCGTCCTTGGTGCCCTTGGCCTTGATCTTGGTGAGGTCCGCGAAGAGCTCGTCCTGCGTCTTGGGCGTGGCGGTGATGCCCGCGCCCGCCCAGATCTTCTTGTTGTAGATCACGACGCGGCTGGCCGCGTACCACGGCACGGCGATCTGCTTGCCGTCGAAGACCGCGGACTTGGCCATCGCGGGCAGCCAGTCGGAGGCGCCGAGCGCCGCCTTGTCGCTGTCCAGCGCCTTCAGGCCGCCGGTCTGGGCGTAGTACGGGGTCTGCGTGTTACCGACCTCGATGACGTCCGGCGGAGTGGACTCCGACAGCGCGGTGGTCAGCTTCTGCTGGATGCCGTCCCACGGCTGTACCGCGATCTTGACCTTCTTGCCGGGGTACTTCTTCTCGTACGCCGCGGTGATCTGCTTCGTCCAGTTGGGAGGGTTGGAACCACTCATCAACCACACCGTGATGGTATTTCCGGCGTCCCCACCACTCGCCTTGCTGTCGCTGCCGCCGGAGCCGCCGCACGCGGCGACACCGATCATGATCCCCGCGACACCGATCGCCCCTATGAGCTTCCGCTTCACGTCACCCTCCTCAGGGAATCCCGCTACCCCCCGCCCACCGCGAAGACTGACGACACGTGCTGCCCGGGCCGGGACGTGGTCTTTAATGGTTTAGACCAGTACGGGGAGCTTGGCCTAGACCTTTAGGGGTGTCAAGGGTGTATAAGAAGGGCTGTCGTGTCCGTTATCGGACCGACACCTGAGGGAGCGCGGGCCAACTCCCGACCACGGAGCCGTGTCCCAGCACCGCGCCGTGCCACCATGTGAGCCGCGACAGACGGAGGAGCCGGTGACGGCAGGAGCACAGGAGCCGGGAAGGCAGGTCATGGCGGACGGGGGAACCGGCACCACAGGGACCGAGAGTAGCGGCGCCGCCGTCACCCGCACCGCCCGGGTACCAAAGTATTACCGCCTGAAGAGGCATCTGCTGGACATGACACGGACGATGCCGCCCGGCACGCCCGTACCGCCGGAGCGCACACTCGCCGCCGAGTTCGACACCTCCCGCACCACGGTGCGCCAGGCACTGCAGGAGCTGGTGGTCGAGGGCCGGCTCGAACGCATCCAGGGCAAGGGCACATTCGTCGCGAAACCCAAGGTCTCGCAGGCCCTGCAACTCACCTCGTACACCGAGGACATGCGCGCGCAGGGCCTCGAACCCACCTCGCAGCTCCTGGACATCGGCTACGTGACGGCCGACGAGAACCTCGCCGGACTGCTGGAGATCACCACCGGCGGCCGGGTGCTGCGCATCGAACGCCTGCGCCTCGCGAGCGGCGAGCCGATGGCGATCGAGACCACGCACCTGTCCGCGAAGAGGTTCCCGGCGCTGCGCCGCTCACTGGTCAAGTACACCTCTCTGTACACGGCGTTGGCCGAGGTCTACGGGGTGCGCCTGGACCGGGCCGAGGAGACGATCGAGACCTCGCTGGCCACTCCGCGCGAGGCGGGTCTGCTGGGCACCGACGTCGGCCTGCCGATGCTGATGCTCTCGCGTCATTCGGTGGACCAGCGGGGCGAGGCAGTGGAGTGGGTGCGGTCGGTCTACCGGGGCGACCGCTACAAGTTCGTTGCCACGCTCGAACGACCGGCCGGCTGAGGGGCCGCCGCGGCCGGCTCTGAAAGAGACCGCCGAACCGGACCCCCGGCGGGCCACGCCGGGGTTGTCCGATGATCCGCTGGTCGACTCGCGGGTGACCGTTGCCGTTCCGATACCCGGACGGGGGGTGACGCGACGCTTGTCCCGCGATTGGATGGCCCCCGCAGTACCAGCTGATCAAGCAAGGGGGACGGCAGCCCATGACCGAAGTTCCGCAGGAGCCCGACACCCCGGCGGGCGGCGAACGGCCCCCGACCGTGACGCCGTTGCGCGTCGTCATCGGCGTGTGCCTGGTGATCCCGTTCGTCGCCATGCTCTGGGTGGGTTCCTACGCTCGGGTCGACCCGACGTTCATCGGGATCCCGTTCTTCTACTGGTACCAGCTGATGTGGGTGCTCATCACCACCGCACTGACGATGACCGCCTACAAGCTCTGGCAGCACGACCAGCGTTCCCGCGCGGCCTCCCGCGCCGGGCGTGAAGGAGGTGCCGCACGATGAACGGCGGTGTCAACGGCGTCGCTCTCGGCGTCTTCATCTTCTTCTTCCTCGCCGTGACCGTCCTGGGCTTCCTCGCGGCACGCTGGCGCAAGGCGTCCAACGAGAACAGCCTGGAGGAATGGGGCCTGGGCGGCCGGTCGTTCGGCACCTGGGTGACCTGGTTCCTGCTCGGCGGCGACCTCTACACGGCGTACACGTTCGTCGCGGTACCCGCGGCGATCTACGCCGCCGGCGCGTCGGGCTTCTTCGCCGTCCCGTACACGATCCTCGTGTACCCGCTGATCTTCACGTTCCTGCCGCGCCTGTGGTCGGTCTCGCACCGGCACGGGTACGTCACGCCGTCGGACTTCGTCCGCGGCCGGTTCGGCTCGAAGGGCCTCTCGCTCGCGATCGCCGTCACCGGCATCCTCGCGACCATGCCGTACATCGCGCTCCAGCTCGTGGGCATCCAGGCCGTCCTGGACGTGATGGGCATCGGCGGTGGCGCGGACACCAACTGGTTCGTCAAGGACCTGCCGCTGTTCATCGCCTTCCTCGTGCTCGCCGCGTACACGTACGTGTCCGGGCTGCGGGCCCCGGCGCTGATCGCGTTCGTCAAGGACAGCCTGATCTACATCGTCATCCTGGTCGCGATCATCTACATCCCGATCAAGCTCGGCGGCTTCGACGACATCTTCGCCAAGGCCGCGCACGCCTTCTCGCAGGTGAACCCGGCCACCGGGAAGCCGAAGGGCGCCCTCGCGCCGGCGGCCACCGGGCAGTGGGGTTACGCGACGCTGGCTCTGGGCTCGGCGCTCGCCCTGTTCATGTATCCGCACTCCATCACGGCGACCCTCTCCAGCCGCAGCCGTGAGGTGATCCGGCGCAACACGACCATGCTGCCGCTGTACTCGCTGATGCTGGGCCTGCTGGCGATCCTCGGCTTCATGGCGATCGCGGCCGGGGTGAAGGTGACGAACGGGCAGCTGGCGATCCCGACCCTGTTCGCGCAGATGTTCCCGAGCTGGTTCGCGGGCGTGGCGTTCGCGGCGATCGGCATCGGCGCGCTGGTACCGGCGGCGATCATGTCGATCGCGGCGGCGAACCTGTTCACGCGCAACATCTACCGCGACTTCATCAAGCCCGACGCGACACCCGCCCAGGAGACCCGCGTCTCCAAGCTGGTCTCCCTGCTGGTGAAGGTCGGCGCGCTGGTCTTCGTGCTGGGCATGGACCAGACCGTGGCGATCAACTTCCAGCTGCTGGGCGGTATCTGGATCCTCCAGACCATGCCGGCGATCGTCAGTGGCCTGTTCACCCGCTGGTTCCACCGCTGGGCGCTGCTCGTCGGCTGGGCGGCGGGCATGGTGTACGGCACGCTCGCCGCCTACGGGGTGGCGAGCCCGACGCAGAAGCACTTCGGCGGCTCGTCCGCGGAGATCCCCGGCATCGGGCAGATCGGCTACATCGGCATGACCGCGTTCGTGCTGAACGTCGTGGTCGCGGTCGTCCTGACGTTCGTCTTCAGGGCGTTCAAGGCGCCGGAGGGCATGGACGAGACGACGGCGAGCGACTACGTGGCCGACGCCGGCGACAAGGACGTCGTGGTGGAGCTGCCGCCCGCGCCGGTGAACTGACCCCGTACGCGAGGCTCGTAGCGGTACGTACGGCGGCGGGCCGCCGGTCCCCCCTCACCGGGGAACCGGCGGCCCGCCGTTTCGCGCCCGGGGCGGGCCTCACGCCCTCGTGTCGGCCGGGCCCGGACGGGGCTCGTGCGGTTGCGTGCTCTGCCCCGGTACGGCGGCCCGCCCGGCCGGTGCGGCATGGGCGTGGGCCGGTGCGGCCGGTGCGGCGGCCTGCGCCGTGGGGACGGCCGGGTCGGCGGTGTCGGACGCCACGACGACGATCTCGTCCTCCGCGCTCCAGGAACGCCGTTCGCCCTTGTGCGGGTTGAGCCGGACCCCGTGGTCCGGCGCCATCGCCCGCCGGTCGTGACGGCGGTAGCCGATGGCGCACTCGCCCCGGTCGCGCGCGGCGGCCACGACGGTGGCGAAGGTGGCCTCCCGGCCCGGGCGGACGTAGGCCCCCGCCCCCCGCAGGCAGACCGTGCTGCCCTCGGCGGAGAACAACTCGTCGAACACCGGCGCCAGATGCCGGTTCTGCGCGATCTGCGCCATCAGCAGTCCGGTCAGCTGCCCGCTGACGATGACGTCCGAGCCGGGATTGACCGGCGCCAGCGGCCGGTTGCGGTCGTCGGTGAGTTCGGTGACCACGCCCAGCTCGCGCCCGGTGCGCTCCTCCAGCAGCCGCAGGGCCAGCAGCGTGACCAGCGTCCAGTCGTCGGGACGCTCCGGCCCTTCACCAGGATCGGGACCGAGGACCACCAGGCCGTCGTACGGGGCGAGGTCGAGCCCGAGGAGGGTTTCGGGCCGCGACAGCGCGGCCGAGTGGAACCGCACGCACAGCTGGCCGGCCGCCGCGTCCCCCGGCTCCGAGGCCGGCTCCGACGCGGGCCCCACCTCCGAGGCCGGCTCCGACGCGGGCGCCGGGGCCGGCCGCGACGGCGGGGCCGTGTCCGGTCCGCCGTGCGCGCCCGCCCCCGGTTCCGGCGCCCGTTCCGGCCCGGGCCCCGGTGCCGGCTCCCTCGGGCCCGGTACGGCCTGGTCCGTGATCACGTCGAGCACGGAACCGGGCCGGGCCGTGCGCCGCAACTGGCCGACGACCAGGGGCGCCCGCCGGTTCCAGCCCAGCAGCAGCAGGCGCGCGGCGGCCTCCGAGCTCGGCGGGCCCGAGGTGATCGCCGAGCGGTCGACGAGGTGCCGGCAGTCCGCCACCGGCGTCGTGTCGTCGTCCTGGGCGAGGACGATCAGGCTGCTGCCCGGCGCGACGACCGTGTCGGCGGGCGGATTCAGCAGCGTTCGTCCCTGGGGCGTGCGCAGGCCGAGTACGCACGACTCCGCGTGGGCGAGCAGGGTCGCGCCGAAGGGACGGCCGTGGAAGCCGGTCGCATCGGCGAGGTGGAACTCGTCGCCGGCGAAGTCGAGCAGGTCGCGCAGGACGAGGGAGAGGCCGGGGCGCCCGGCGCACTGGGCGATCAGCCGGGCCGTGACCGTGTCGCTCTGGAGGACCGTGCCGCGCGGGCCCGCCGCAAGCCGGGCCGGAGCGCGGTAGCGGTCGTCCCGCACCATCGCCAGCACCGGCGGCCCGACTGATCCGTCCGACACACCAGGCCCGCCCGGCCCGCCCGATCCGACCGGCCCGCCCGGCCCGCCCGATCCGACCGGCCCGCCTGGCCCGACCGGCCCGTCGGCGAGAACGGCTCGCAGGGCGAGCAGGATCCGCAGCACCTCCGCGTCGGCGGTCGCCTCCCCGGACGGCAGGACGAGCACCGTGCGCGCGGTGCGGGGGCTCACCACCGCGAGGACGGCCGGATCGCTCGCGGGCCCGCTGCGGCAGATGATCCGGGTACGCCGGCCGGGTCGGGTCCTCGCCGCGAGCGCACGCTCCATCTCGGTCTTGTCCCGGTCGGCGAGCACGACGATGGCGGAGGGCCGGTGCGCGGCCTGCGCGGCCACCAACTCACCCACCACCGTCGCCACCTGGTCCGACCAGCCCAGCACGACGACGTGGCCCTGTTCGAGGACGGTGGACCGGCCACGGCTCAACTCCGCCATCCGCTCGGTCAGTCCCGTGGTGATCACGCCGACGAGGGTGGACACGCACAGCAGGGCGACCGTGCCGAGCAGAGCCGCCAGCACCATGCCCAGCGGCGTGTCCGGCACCGTGCCCAGGCGCAGCGTCTCCGCGCTGGTCCGCCACGCGGCCGTCAGCCGGCCCGGCAGCGACCGCGGCGAAGTGGGGTCCGTCCACACCAGTACGGCGCTGACCGGGAGCACGAAGACCAGGCAGGTGATCACCAGCCAGCCCATCAGGGTGCCGGTGCTGCGCGCCAGCGTGCGGTCGAACCGGTAACGCGCCCGGTCGCGTAACGCGGACGTCCGCGACCCCTTCGGTCTTCCCACTCCCACCCCGCCCTTTGTGCCCTGCGCCGCGCTCCAGGCGGGTACGGCACCGCCCCGCCCACCACCGCACAGTGCCGCCCGCCGCACCGGAACACGCCGTATTCGAAGGCTGGTTCACCCTTTCGGGGAGGCGCACCGGCCAGGCGTACCGAGTGCGCCGGAGCGGACCGGCTCGCGGCTCGGGGAGCTCCGCGCCGCCCGGCGCGGGCCGGCTCGCGTGGATGCGGCTCCGCGCCGCCGGCACCGGACCGCCCCGGCCTCCCGCGTCTCTTCGCCGCCGCCCACCCGGGCCCGCTGTCACACCCCTCCCGCACACTGGACGGCATGGACTTCACGATCAGGCGGGCGGAGCCGGGCGAGTACGCGCGCATCGGCGCGATGACGGTGGACGTGTACATCGGGGAGGGCCTGGTGGCGCCGGACAATCCCTACGGAGAGCAGTTGCGGTCCGTGGAGATACGGGCGCGGGAGGCGGAGGTGCTGGTCGCGGCGGACCCCGACGGCACCCTGCTCGGCGCGGTGACGTACGCGGGGGACGGCGGCCCCTGGGCCGAGGTCGCGCGGGCCGACGAGGCGGAGTTCCGGATGCTGGTCGTCGCGGCGGCGGCCCGCCGGCGCGGGGTTGGCGAGGCGCTGGTGCGCGCCTGCCTGACGCGAGCGCGCGAGGCGGGCCACCGGGGGGTCGCGCTGTCCACGGAGGCCCGCATGACCTCGGCGCACCGGATCTACGAGCGGCTCGGGTTCCTCCGGGATCCCTCGCGCGACTGGTCGCCGCGCCCGGGAGTGGACCTGCTGGTCTACGCGTTGGCGTTCTCCTAGACCGGTCCCCGGGACGCGAGCCTGCCGTATCGGGCGCGTGCGTCGCGGACCCGAACGGGCCGCCGGCGGGCCCCGGCGCGCGGGGCGCCCGGAGCGCGTCGGCCGGGCCCGGCCCCTCAGGACACGGCCAGGGGCCCCAGCCGGGTCTGCGCGAGATCCAGCCACCGCTCGACGTCGGCGGGGCCGTGGTGCCGGACGGCCCAGTCGGCGAGGCGCAGGCTCATGTGGGCCCACAGGGGCAGCAGGACTGCGGGAGGCAGCGCGTCGAGCACGGCGTCCAGGCGCTCCACCACGCCCGGTTCGCACTGCAGTCCTTCGAGTCCGAAGCGCAGGGTGACGAGGTCGAGCCGCCGGTCCCCCCGCCCGGCGCCGTCCCAGTCGACCACTCCGCTCAGCGAGCCGTCGGGGGCGGCGAGCATGTTGCCCGGATGGAAGTCGAAGTGCACGGCGTCGTCCGGGGGTCCGGGGCCCGCGGCGACGGCACGTACCCGCCGCTCCAGCGCGGCCGTTCGCCGGCTGTGCTCGCGCAGGGGCCCGTGCAGACAGAAGCCGGGGCCGTCGTCCTGGAGGTGGAGGCCGACCCGCGGGATGTCCGGGCGGCCGGCCAGCCGGCCCGCCATCGACTCGCTGAGTGCGAGCGCCCGGTCGAGGGCGGTACGGGTGAACCGCCGCACGGCACGGCCGGGCAGCACCTCCTGGACGATCACCGCGGCGTTACCGGTCCGGGCCGCCAATTCGGTTGCGGGGCACGGGAATCCGTCGCCGCGCAGCAGTTCGCAGACGGCGAGCGGTCCGGCGCGCAGAGCGGCCACGGAGGTGTCCGGCCGCCAGGTGAGCACGGACCGGTGACCGTCCTGCCACCGCACGTACGCGGCCCCGACCTCCCCGCCGCCGCAGGGCCCCTCGACCGTCAGCCGGACCCCGGTTGCGGCATACACACCCTCGGCCGCACGCGCCGCGTCCAGGGGCCGCACCCGCCGCGCGGAGCCCACCCGCTCCCCCGTGTCCGGTCCTCCGGCGGCTCGTTCCCGGGCGTCATCCGCACCGCGAGGCAGCGCTCGGGACGCGCCGGGCCCGGGGTCGCGAGCGGTCACGGGAAGCACCTCCTCCGGCTCCGAACGATATCCCAGCGGGCCGACGGCACGGCACGCGAACCGCCACGCGACACAACATCTAGTGGTCGTTGCGCGCTGCGCCCCCAGATGTATGCTCATGCCGCTGCCGCCGCAGGGGAATCCGGTGTGACTCCGGAACTGTCCCGCAACGGTGTACGCGGCGTGCCCCGGCACGCCCGCACAAGTCCGAGTACCTGACGGCAGCCGCCCCGGCGCGGTGCCGGGGCCGCCAAGGACGTCCGGGTCTCGTGGAGCGGGCCGGTGGACGCGGTGGTGCCCTGCCCTGCCCGGGCCGGTGCCCCCGTCGCCGCGCCCTGCCTCGCCTGGCCCGCCCAGCGAGGAGAGCTCTCAGCGTGACCATCGCACCCGCGGAACCCGTCTCAGCGCGACTGCTGAGGATCCTCGGCGACCTCAGCGCCGACCTGCCCGATGTCGAGCCCGGGCGGGTGGCCGCCGCCGCGCTGCGCGGCCGCAGCGCCCGCGCCGACTCGGCCGAACTGCGGGGCCTCGCGACCGAGGCCGCCGCCGGGCTGATCCCCGAGGACCCGGCGTACGGCCGCCTCGCGGCCCGGCTGCTGGCGCGCGCCGTGACGGAGGAAGCGGCGGGCGAGGGCGCCGTGTCGTTCTCGGCGTCGATCGCGGTCGGCCTGCGCGAGGGGCTGATCGGGGACCGTACCGCCGCGTTCGTCGCCGCCCACCGGGTGGCGCTGGACGCGTTGGTGGACCCGGACGCGGACGACGGTTTCGAGTACTTCGGCCTGCGGACCGTGTACACGCGCTACGTGCTGCGCCATCCGACGACGCGCCGGGTGATCGAGACGCCCCAGCACTTCCTGCTGCGGGTGGCGGCCGGGCTCGCCCGGGACACCTCCGAGGCGGCGCTCGCCGAAGTCGCGGAGCTGTACCGGCTGATGTCGCGCCGGGAGTACCTGCCGTCCTCCCCCACGCTGTTCAACTCCGGCACCAGCCACCCGCAGATGTCGTCGTGCTACCTGCTGGACTCGCCGCTGGACGAACTGGACTCGATCTACACCCGATACCACCAGGTGGCCCGGCTCTCGAAGCACTCCGGCGGCATCGGGCTGCCGTTCTCGCGGGTGCGGGCGCGTGGTTCGCTGATCCGGGGCACCAACGGGCTGTCGAACGGCATCGTCCCGTTCCTGCGGACCCTGGACGCCTCCGTCGCCGCCGTGAACCAGGGCGGCCGGCGCAAGGGCGCCGCCGCCGTCTACCTGGAGACGTGGCACGCCGACATCGAGGAGTTCCTCGAACTGCGGGACAACACCGGTGAGGAGGCCCGCCGCACCCACAACCTGAACCTGGCGCACTGGATCCCGGACGCGTTCATGCGCCGGGTCGCCGCCGACGAGGACTGGTCGCTGTTCTCGCCGTCCGACGTGCCGGAGCTGACCGACCTGTGGGGCGATGCCTTCGACGCGGCGTACCTGGCCGCCGAGCAGGCCGGTCTCGCCCGCAAGTCGCTGCCCGCGCGGGAGTTGTACGGCCGGATGATGCGCACCCTCGCGCAGACCGGCAACGGCTGGCTGACCTTCAAGGACACCGCGAACCGCACCGCCAACCAGACGGCGGAGCCGGGCCGGGTCATCCACTCCTCGAACCTGTGCACCGAGATCCTCGAAGTCACGGACGACTCCGAGACCGCCGTGTGCAACCTCGGCTCGGTCAACCTGGGCGCGTTCGTCGCGAGCGGCCCTTACGCCGGGGTGGACACGGCCCTGGACTGGGTGCGTCTCGACGCGGCCGTCCGCGTCGCCGTGCGCTTCCTCGACCGCGTCGTTGACCGGAACTTCTACCCGACCGAGGAGGCCGGGCGGTCCAACTCCCGCTGGCGGCCGGTCGCCCTGGGCGTGATGGGCCTGCAGGACGTGTTCTTCACCCTGCGGCTGCCGTTCGACTCGGACCCGGCCCGGGAACTGTCGACCCGGATCGCGGAGCGGATCATGCTCACCGCGTACGAGATGTCCTGCGACCTCGCCGCGGCGGACGGTCCGTTGCCCGCCTGGCGGGAGACCCGCGCGGCGCGCGGTGTGCTGCACCCGGACCACTACGCCACCACGCACCACTGGCCCGAGCGGTGGCAGGCGCTGCGTGCCCGCGTCGCGACGACCGGGATGCGCAACGCGCTGCTGCTCGCGATCGCCCCGACCGCGACCATCGCGTCGATCGCGGGCGCCTACGAGTGCATCGAGCCGCAAGTCTCCAACCTGTTCAAGCGCGAGACGCTGTCGGGCGAGTTCCTCCAGGTCAACCCGTACCTGGTGGCCGATCTCAAACGGCTAGGGCTGTGGAGTGCGGCGACCCGGCAGGAACTGCGCGACGCCAACGGCTCGGTGGCGGGCGTCCAGGGGGTGCCCGCCGGACTGCGGGCGCTGTACCGCACGGCGTGGGAGCTGCCGCAGCGGGCGCTGATCGACCTGGCGGCGGCCCGTACGCCCTACCTCGACCAGGCCCAGTCGCTGAACCTGTTCCTGGAGACACCGACCATCGGCAAACTCAGCTCGATGTACGCGTACGCCTGGCGGCAGGGCCTGAAGACGACCTACTACCTACGCTCGCGCCCGGCGACCCGCATCGCGGGCGCGGCCACGGCCCGCGCCACCACCGCTTCCGTACCGCCGCAGACGGCCCCCGGCCCGGTTCCCGCGCTCGCGCCCGTCGCCGATCAGGACGCCGTCGCCTGCTCCCTCGAAAACCCCGAATCCTGCGAGGCATGCCAGTGAATCCCCCCGCCACACCCGCCACCACCGCCACGGGCCCGGCCGGCCCCGCCGGATCGCCGGCGGCCCCGCGCAGGGGCAACCTCCTCGATCCCGGGTTCGAGCTGACCCTGCGGCCGATGCGCTACCCCGACTTCTACGACCGCTACCGCGACGCGATCAAGAACACATGGACCGTGGAGGAGGTCGACCTGCACTCCGACGTGGCCGACCTGGCGAAGCTCTCCCCCGCCGAGCAGCACATGATCGGCCGCCTCGTCGCGTTCTTCGCCACGGGCGACTCGATCGTCTCCAACAACCTCGTGCTGACCCTCTACAAGCACATCAACTCGCCCGAGGCGCGCCTGTACCTGTCCCGGCAGCTGTTCGAGGAGGCGGTGCACGTGCAGTTCTACCTGACGCTGCTGGACACGTACCTGCCCGATCCGCAGGACCGTACGGCGGCCTTCGCCGCGGTCGAGAACATCCCCTCCATCCGCGAGAAGGCGCGGTTCTGCTTCGAGTGGATGGACGCGGTGGAGAAGCTGGACCGGCTGGAGAGCAGGGCCGACCGCCGTCGCTTCCTGCTGAACCTGATCTGCTTCGCCGCGTGCATCGAGGGCCTCTTCTTCTACGGGGCCTTCGCGTACGTCTACTGGTTCCGCAGCCGCGGTCTCCTGCACGGCCTGGCGACCGGCACCAACTGGGTCTTCCGCGACGAGACGATGCACATGAGCTTCGCCTTCGACGTCGTCGACACCGTCCGCGCCCAGGAGCCGGACCTCTTCGACGACGAACTCCAGGAGCAGGTGACCGCCATGCTGCGGGCGGCCGTCGAGGCCGAGCTGCAGTTCGGTCGCGACCTGTGCGGCGAGGGCCTGCCGGGCATGAACACCGACTCGATGCGGCAGTACCTGGAGTGTGTCGCCGACCAGCGCCTTGAGCGGCTGGGCTTCGCGCCGGTGTACGGCTCCGAGAACCCGTTCTCCTTCATGGAGCTCCAGGGCGTCCAGGAGCTGACGAACTTCTTCGAGCGCCGTCCGTCGGCGTACCAGGTCGCGGTGGAGGGTTCGGTCGACCTCGACGAGGATTTCTGACCGTCCGTTCCGAACGGGTCGACCGAACGTCACTGATGAGAGCCGGTCCGCCTGGGCGGGGCGGTGGGAGCCGGGCCGCCCGGGCGGCCCGGCTGCCGTCACGCGGCCGCTCCCGTGCCGCCAATACCCTTTCCAATTCCCGTCCATGGAGCGGCAAAGTTCTGCCAGCACGGCTGTTCGAGGCCGCCGGGTCCGGCTACGTTCTGGCCGTCCCGCCGAGTCGCCACCCAGCGGCACGGCAGGACGACTGAATTGGCATGTCCATGACGCATATGGACCGGTCTCCCGACGGTTCGCGCTACGCGCGTCACGAGCCTGCCCTTCAGAGCGCCGAGAACCCTCATTTCCGGCTGTGGCACCGCGGCCCCACCCGGGCCTCGCGGTACCGGCCTCGAATCGATGGAGGCGACACCCCCATGCGTTCCCAGCGCCCGATACCCTCAGGCAGACCCGCCCGGAGCCTGCGAAGACTCCTCACCAGGGCCCTTCCGGCCCTCGCCCTCGGCCTCGCCGGCTTCGCGGCGGCCCCGGCCGCCGGCGCGCAGCCCGCACCGGCTCCCCAGGTCTCCCAGGTTTCCCAGACCACCCAGAACGCCAGGGCCCTGACCGACCCCGCCCGGCAGGCGGTGCACGCGACCGGCACGCCCGGCCAGAAGGTCGCGACCGAGCACCTGTGCGCGGAGGCCACCCGGCCCGGCACGATGTCCTGCTTCGCGCAGCGCAGGACCGACATCGCCCAGAAGCTCGCCGCCGCGGTCTCCCCGAACGCGGTGTCCGGCCTGAGCCCGGCCAACCTGCACAGCGCCTACAACCTGCCCTCGACCGGTGGCTCCGGTCTGACCGTCGCCCTCGTCGACGCGTACAACGACCCCAACGCCGCCTCCGACCTGGCGACGTACCGCTCGCAGTTCGGCCTGTCCGCCTGCACGGTCGCCAACGGCTGCTTCAAGCAGGTCAGCCAGACCGGTTCGACCACCTCGCTGCCGACGAACGACAGCGGCTGGGCCGGCGAGGAAGCGCTCGACATCGACATGGTCAGCGCGATCTGCCCGAACTGCAAGATCATTCTGGTCGAGGCCAACTCGCCGACCGACGCCAACCTCGGCGCGGCGGAGAACGAAGCGGTCGCGCTCGGCGCGAAGTTCGTCTCCAACAGCTGGGGCGGCGACGAGTCCTCCTCGCAGACCGGCGAGGACACCTCGTACTTCAAGCACCCGGGCGTCGCGATCACCGTCTCCTCGGGTGACGAGGCCTACGGTGCCGAGTACCCGGCCACGTCCCAGTACGTGACCGCCGTCGGGGGCACCGCGCTGACCACCTCGTCCAGCACCCGCGGCTGGAGCGAGTCGGTCTGGAAGACCAACAGCACCGAGGGCACCGGCTCCGGCTGCTCCGCGTACGACGCGAAGCCCACCTGGCAGACCGACACCGGCTGCTCGCGGCGTATGGAGTCCGACGTCTCCGCGGTCGCCGACCCCGCCACCGGCGTGGCGGTCTACGACACCTACGGCGGCTCCGGCTGGGCGGTCTACGGCGGCACCAGTGCCTCGTCCCCGATCATCGCCGGTGTCTACGCGCTGGCCGGCACCCCCGGCTCCGCCGACTACCCGGCGAAGTACCCGTACACCCACACGTCGAACCTGAACGACGTGACGAGCGGCAACAACGGCTCCTGCTCCCCCTCGTACTTCTGCACCGCGGGCAGCGGCTACGACGGCCCGACCGGCTGGGGCACCCCCAACGGCACGGCCGCCTTCACCGCCGGCACGAGCACCGGCGGCACCGTGAGCGTCACCAGCCCCGGCAACCAGTCCACGACGACGGGCAGTTCGGTGAGCCTGCAGATCGCGGCCAGCGACAGCACGGGCGCGGCCCTCACCTACAGCGCGACCGGCCTGCCGACCGGACTGTCGGTCAACGCCTCGACCGGACTGATCTCCGGCACGGCGAGCACCGCGGGCACCTACGCCGTCACCGTCACCGCGAAGGACAGCACGGGCGCCTCCGGTTCGGCCTCGTTCACCTGGACCGTGAGCACCTCCGGCGGCGGCTGCACCTCGGCGCAGCTGCTCGCGAACCCGGGCTTCGAGTCGGGCAACACCTCGTGGACCGCGTCGAGCGGCGTCATCACGACCGACTCCGGTGAGGCGGCGCACGCCGGCTCCTACAAGGCCTGGCTGGACGGCTACGGCGCCACGCACACCGACACGGTGTCCCAGTCGGTGAGAATCCCCGCGGGCTGCACGGCCAAGTTCACCTTCTACCTGCACGTCGACACGTCGGAGACCAGCACCAGCACGGCCTACGACAAGCTCACCGTCACCGCCGGCTCCAGCACGCTGGCGACCTACTCCAACCTCAACAAGGCCACGGGTTACACGCAGAAGACCTTTGACCTGTCCTCCTTCGCCGGTTCCACCGTCACGCTGAAGTTCAGCGGCGTCGAGGACTCCTCGCTGCAGACCAGCTTCGTCGTGGACGACACCGCCCTGACGACCGGCTGAGCCAGGAGGGGGCCCCGGCCGCAGCGGCGGCCGGGGCCCCCTCACGCGTCACGCGGGCCCGATGGATCCTGATCCACCGGTGGCACGTCCCACCCGCAAGGAGGCCACCCCCATGCGTCGAACGACCTGCGCCAGGACCATCGCCCTCACGGCTCTGACCCTGCTCCTCGCGGGCTGTGGAACACCGGGCGGAAGTGAGGCGGGCAGCAGCGGCACCGCATCACCGTCGTCCCCGGGACCGCCCGCGTCATCGCCCCTGCCTTCACCGCCCTCTTCGTCGTCACCGCCCCCTTCGCCGTCACCGTCGTCCGCGCCCCCGACACCGCCACCGTCCTCGTCCCCGCCCGGCCGGGGCTGCGCGACGGCGCAGCGGGAACTCGGGGCGGCCGACACCGGTCATACCTTCTGCCTGGCGGCCGGGGACACGATCCGCGTCTTGCTGGACGGCACCACTCCCAGGCCCTGGCAGCCCGTCACGCGTGACGGCAGCGGCCTGGAGCCGACCAGCGGCGGCATCGTCCACCGGGCGGGGGACGCGTCCGCCGCCTACCGGGCCGTGTCGGCCGGGACGGTCCGGCTGACCTCGTCCCGCCCGTTGTGCCCGCACGAGCCGGGCCGGATCTCCTGCGGGGGACTTCAGGAGTGGACCGTCACGGTGGTCGTGACGAGGGCCTGAGTCCGCGGTGGCCGCCCGGCGTCCTGACGGGCGGCGGCCCTGAGCTGACGGTCCACCCGCCGCTCGTGGGCGAGTCCGAACAGGGACGGGAGCGCCACGAGCACGAAGATCCCGAGGTCGATGAGGATGCCGAGGAAGTTGTCCACAGTTGCGTTCATGAACACCAGTGTTCCGCCGCTGACTCCTTACCGTCAGTGGCAGAACTGCCGTGCACCATCGCATTACTGCCATCGTCGTGCACACTGGTGGGCATGCTGAACAACGTGGCCGCCGTCCTGCTCGACGGCGTGCACCCCTTCGAACTCGGCGTCGTGTGCGAGGTGTTCGGCCTCGACCGCAGCGACGAGGGGCTTCCCGTCTACGAGTTCGCGGTGGCGTCAGCCGAGGGCCCGACACTCTCCACCCACTGCGGCTTCACCATCGGGAACCTGCACGGCCTCGACCGGCTCGACGCCGCTGACCTGATCTGCGTGCCCGCGGGCAACGACTACACGCGCCGCACGTTCCCGCCGCAGCTGCTGGACGCGCTGCGCCGGGCCGTGGACCGGGGCGCCTGGGTCCTGAGCGTCTGCACGGGCGTCTTCGCCCTCGGCGCGGCGGGCCTGCTCGACGGCCGCCGCTGCTCGGTGCACTGGCGGCAGGCGGACGAGCTGCGACTGGCCCACCCGCGCGCCGACGTCCAGCCGGACGTGCTCTACGTGGCGGACGGCCCGGTCATCACCTCGGCGGGCACCGCCGCGGGCATCGACGCCTGTCTCGAACTCGTCCGCCTCGAACACGGGCCCAAGGTGGCCAACGCCATCGCCCGCCGCATGGTGGTCCCGCCCCATCGCGACGGCGGCCAGGCGCAGTTCATCGAGCGGCCGGTGCCGAGGAACAGTTGCGACACGGTCGGCGGGGTGCTGGCGTGGATGGAGCGCCATCTGGACCGGGAGATCACCGTCGAGCAGCTGGCGGAGCGGGCGCACATGGCGCCGCGCACCTTCGCCCGTCGCTTCCAGCAGGAGACGGGCACCACGCCGTACCGCTGGCTGCTGCGCCAACGGGTGCTGCTGGCACAGGAGTTGCTGGAGGGTACGGAAGAGACGGTGGACGCGGTGGCGGGCCGGGCCGGCTTCGGCAACGCGGCGACACTGCGCCACCACTTCCTGCGGACCCTGAGCACGACCCCGCACGCCTACCGGCGCACGTTCCGCGGCGCGGACGCGCCGGACGGCACCCGGCCCGTCGCCGGCCGAACGCCCCAACGGGCCTGAGCGCCGGACCGGTTGCCCGGCGTTCACCCCGGGCGCCGGCCGGCCGCGTCAGTCGTTGGCGACGGTCTCGTAGCGCGGGGTGCCCTCGGCCATCTGCTTCAGGGCGTCCTTGCGGTCACGCTTGGAGAGGCGGTCGATGTACAGGTACCCGTACAGATGGTCCGTCTCGTGCTGGAGGCAGCGCGCGAAGTAGCCGGTGCCGCGCACCGCGATGTCGTTGCCCCGCAGGTCCTGTCCGCGCACCTCCGCGTAGTCGGTGCGGGCCAGCTCCGCGTACGCGGTCGGCACGGACAGGCAGCCCTCGTTGGAGTCGTCCAGCCGGCGCTGTTCCGGGTCCAGGTCGACCAGCACCGGGTTGCAGACGGCGCCCACGTGGCGCACACCGTCGTCGTCCTGGCAGTCGTAGACGAAGACCTTGTAGTCCACGCCGATCTGGTTGGCGGCGAGGCCGACGCCCTCGGCGGTCCGCTGGCTCGCGAACATGTCGTCGACCAGCTGGGCCAGCTCAGCGTCGAACGCGGTGACCGTACGGCACTCACGGTGGAGCATCGGGTGCCCCACGACGGTGATCGGGCGGGACGTGCCGCGCTCCCGGTGCGCGCTCTCGCGCTCCTCGGCGTCCACCGTGTCCACGACGAACCCGTCCTCGTCCGTCGCGAGGACGCCCTCGCCGATCCGCTGGTCCGTCTCCTGCTGCGTCATGTCCGCAGTTGCCTTCCTGGGTACCGTTGTGCCGCTTGGCGCACCGCGCCCGGGCCCGCGCGGGGCCGCGCGATGTGCCCGTACAGCCTAAGGGCAGGTCCGAGGGGACGGCGCCCGCCGAGGACACCACGGGCCCCGGAAGGTCCCTGAAGCCGGGCCACCGCGGCCTCGGCCGTCCGGGCCCGACCAGGTCAGCAGACCTCTTCGAGGTCGCGCCACTCGCGGCTGTCGGGGCTGTCCGCCACCCAGCCGTCGAGCAGACCGCGCACCAGCCCCTGGGGCGCGGCGATGCCGCACTCGCGCTCGGGCGTCCACAGCTCCCCGGGCGTGCGGTGCCCGAGCGGACCGGGGTGGCCCGGCTCACTGTGATCGTGCGGGTCGAGGTACTCGCCCTCGCCCTCGGCGCTCGGCATCCGGCTCTCCGAGCACGTACGGCACAGCAGCCGCACCGACGACGACCAGTCCTCGGCGGCGAACCCGGCGTCCGCGGCGAGCTGCTCCAGCGCGTCCCGGTCCTCCTCGGCCGCCGCCTCCAGCAGCACCACCCAGGTCGGCACGGGCGACGGGGCCCACAGCTCGATCTCGTCGAACACCGGATACACGTGCGGCGATCCGTCCGAGGAGCCGGCTGTGGTGCGCTCCCCGTTCGGCACCCCGTCGTGCAGGACGACCTCGCCCCAGCGCCTGCCGGACGACGGCAGCGGGATCGACAGCACCTCGATACGCGCCGGATCGAGCCTGCGGCCCCACACGACCTCGGCCTCGCCCTCCGGGGAGAGCCGCACCGCCGCACTGCCGAGGTCCATGCCCTCCGGCTCCTCGGCCGCCTCCGCGCTGTGCGGGCTGCCCGGCACGTTCAGGCCGTACGCCTGCCAGGCGCGGCGCGCCAGCGGCCAGTCCTGCAGGGCGGTGGCGGAGATGCCGACGTTCCACCAGTCGGGGGCCCCGGCCTCCTTGTCCAGCAGCGCCACGGCCCGCAGTCCCGCCGCGCGCGCCTGGTCCCAGTCGTGCCGGAACTTGTGCAGCAACGCCAGGTTGAACCAGGACTCCGACAGCCACGGCTCCATGTCGGCCGCGCGGGTCAGCAGCGCGCCCGCGTCGTCGTACCGGCCGTCACCGATCAGCGTGAACGCGCGGTCGGTGGCCTGCCGCCACGAGGCGGAGGGCCGATGCCGTACCTTCCCGAAGATCCTCACGATTCCCGCCTGCCGGTCGCTCGGGTCATTACCCCAGGACACTGTCTTCTTCGCATCCAACCATGCCGGATGCGTGCTCTCTACTCACGGGCTACCCAGCCGGAGCCCCGGTAAGACCGCCTCGTGCGAGGACACGTGCGAGGGATTCCACCACGTCGGGGTGGTAGTCACGCGCCGTGCCCAGCCGCAGACGCTCCAGTGCGTACAGCGGCCCGCTCGGGCAGCGGTTGTCACCTGCCAGGTCGTCGTACGCGTTGACGGCGCGGACGATCCGGGCGGGCAGCGGCTGCTCACCGTACGGATCGGCCTGCCGCTCGACGACGACGGCCACCGCGGGCGCCACGCCGGTCTGCCGCACGACAGCCCCGCCGAGCAGGGCGATCCGCCGCTGCTCGGCCGCGGGCAGCGACGCGGTCGCCCCCTCGGGCACCGGGTCGACCAGCGACAGCTGGCCGATATCGTGCATCAGCGCCGCGTACTCCAGAACGGTCAGCTCGCGTCCCGACAGGCCGAGGTCCCGCCCGACGGCGCAGCTGAGCTCGGCGACCCGGCGGGCGTGGCCCTGCCGGGTGTAGCCGGCTATCTCGGTCGCGCGCGCCAGCGAGGCGATCGTCTGCCGGTAGGTGGTGCGGATGGCCGCGTACCGGCGGAAGGAGAGCTGGGTGAGCAGCAGCGGCACACAGAACACCGGCAGCGCCCACAGCCCGGCCACGGCCACCCCGAGCGCTATCACGACCCCCGTGGCGCAGACCGCCGGCGCGATGCCGACCAGTGAGCGCAGCTCCTCGCGGAGCAGCGGCCCGAAGGGGTCGGTGCTCCGGGCCCGGCGCAGGACGGCGGAGAGCACGGCGTCGCACAGGGCGGTCAGCACGAGCAGCAGCAGGAGCAGGGCCACGTAGGAGGACCCGCCGAGGACGTACCAGGGCTGGAAGCAGGCCGCCGCGAACCCGACCGTGAGGGCGCGGCGGGCGAGGTGGTCGAGGGAGAGCCCGTGCGGGGCGCCCCCGGCGAGGGTGGCGGCGAACGTCACGGCGACCGTCTGCAGCACGCCGTGCCCGGCGAGGCGCCCCGCGCTCTCCCCGAGCAGCGCGTACGCGAGGGCGCCCGCAGCGCCGAGCGGCGCGGACTCCCGCTCGCCGGGGCCCGCGCCCCACCGTGCGGCCTCCCCCACGGCGATGAAGAGGCCGAAGGCCAGGGCGTTGCGCGGATCCGCCATCCCGTGCCACAGGGTCCCGGCCAGGGCCAGGGCGACGAGGACACCGGCCGGCGCGCGCACCGTGTAAAGCGCCCCGCGCCGGGCCCTCACGGCCGCGCCCCCGCGCGAACGGCGGCCGCGGCCGGGACGCGCCGACCAGGCCGCCCGCCCCGCTCCCCGCGCGCCCCGGCCCCGCTCCCGGGGGCCTTCCGCCCGGTCTCCGCGCCCGCGGCGTGCGCCGTCCGCCCGCCATGTCCCGCCGTCCCCCCGTCTCACGCCGGCCCCCCGCCGCGTCCGGCAGGGGCTGCGGCGGGCCCGGTCCCGGCACCGGAATCCTCACCGGAAGCGGGCCCTTCCACGGTGTGCGCGCCGGGGCCCGGCACCGTCGTGGCCGCCGTCGTGCCCACCGCACCCGCGCCCCGGCCACCCGGCCGCCCGACGCCCGGCGCGGTACGAGCGGAAGCCGGAGCGCCCGCCCCCGTCTCGTCCGCCGTGACCGTCGTCTCCCAGCCGTGCCGCGCCAGCGCCCGTACCAGCGCCCCGACCATCGCCGGGTCGAACTGCGTGCCCGCGCACCGCCGCAGCTCCGCGACGGCCGTCCCCACCGGCCGGGCCCTGCGGTACGAGCGGGTCGACGTCATCGCGTCGAACGCGTCGGCCACCGCGACCACCCGCGCGAACTCGGGGATCTCGTCGCCGCACAGCCCGTGCGGGTAGCCGGTGCCGTCCAGGCGCTCGTGGTGGTGCAGGATCGCGGACCGCGCCTGCCCGAGGAACCCGATGCCGCGCACGATCTCGTGCCCGTACTCGGGGTGCAGCTCGATGACCCGGCGCTCCTGCTCGGTGAGCGGCCCGTCCTTGCGCAGCACCCGCGTCGGCACGCCCAGCTTGCCCACGTCGTGCAGGATCCCGGCGAAGCGGAGCGCCTCCAGCCGGTCCCGGTCCATGCCGAGTTCCGCCGCGATCATCGCGGAGGCCCGCCCCACCCGCTCGCTGTGGCCGCGCGTGTACTTGTCCTTGATGTCGACGGCCTGTACGAGAGCCCTGATCGTGGCCTGGTGCGCGGCCCGCTCGCGGTGGTACTGCGCGAAGACCCAGCAGGAGACGGACATGGGCAGCAGCACGAACAGCGACGACAGCGGCCCGTAGGGGCCCCGCCACAGGACCGCCATCATCAGGCCGGCCAGTGCGTGCACGCCGTGCGCGGCCAGGGAACGCGGCAGCAGCCCGTGCCAGGCGGCGCGCAGCGGCACCCGCTCCGCCGTGGCGAGGATGCCCGCGTCGAGTGCGGCGAGGACCAGGCAGAAGGCGAGCGCGGCGACACCGGCGGGCAGCAGGACGTACGGGAAGTCGGGAGTGGTCAGCCCGTAGCCCCCGCCGCCGAGCGCGACGGGGCCGCCGAAGGCCGTCTGGGCGCGGGCGGCGGCCCAGGTCGCCACCGCCAGCTGCGCGGCGCGCCACAGGCGCCGCGTCGCGTACGGGCGCCGCTCGACCCGCCCGAGCAGCGCGCCCGGCACGGCCACCAGCGCGGCGGCGGCGGGCGGCAGCAGGAACGCCGCCGCCAGCAGTACGGGGAAGAACGATCCGGCGGCGACCGGCGCCGTGGCGTCCGGGGAGCCGCCCGCGGTCCGCAACCGGAGAAGGAGGCGCGTGGGGACCGGCGTCTCGCACAGGGCATAAAGAAGGGCGAGCGGGATCACCGCTCGCCAGGGTGTTCCGGCCCCGAGGGCGCCGGGCAGCACGCAGACGCCCGCCAGCAGCGCCGTGCCCAGCACATACGCGCGCGCCGCGCCCGGAATGGCCTTCACGGCGTCCCCCGCCCCCTCGTCGTCCCCACCCGCCGTCCGGACTCGACCGGAGGTGCGAGCATCCGGGACCGAACAACGGGCCAGGCTAGTGACGTGGCGGGGGCGCCGTGGGCCGATGCGCCCGATTAGCACCTTCGGGTGACAAGGGCCCCGGTTCGCCTGCGCGCGGCCGTTCGAGAGCTGTACGTGGTGTACGTCGGCGCGGTACCCCGCACGGTCGCCGGCCGACCGTGGCGGAGGGCGCTATTCCGCGGTGGCGCGGTGGGAGTCGGCGTCGGTGGAGAGCTCGACGTCCGGCGGGGTCTGGCCCGACCTGATCAGCTGGATCCGGCCCATGACCTTGTCGCGCAGGTCCGAGGGGACGTCGTCGTGGCCGCAGCAGCGCTTCACGAGCTTCTTGACGGCCTGCTCCAGGCCGTACTTCTCCAGGCAGGGGGAGCACTCCTCGAAGTGCACCTCCAGCTTGTGCCCCTCGCCGGCGGGCATCTCGTGGTCGAGGAACTCGTAGAGGTGGTCGAGTACCTCGGCGCAATCCGTCTCATGCGGCTCTCCGCAGCTCATGAGTCCGCGCCTTTCCCGTTGTCGGACGACTTACCGGCAGCACCCGCCGGGACGAGCCCCCGGTCACGGGCGTAGTCCTCCAGCATTCCGCGCAGCTGGCGGCGGCCACGGTGGAGCCTGGACATCACCGTACCGATGGGTGTTCCCATGATGTCCGCGATCTCCTTGTAGGCAAAGCCCTCGACATCGGCGAGATACACCGCGATGCGGAACTCCTCCGGGATCGCCTGGAGGGCCGTCTTGACGTCCGAGTCGGGCAGCCGGTCGAGCGCCTCGGCCTCGGCGGAGCGAAGGCCGGTGGACGAGTGCGACTCAGCTCTCGCCAGCTGCCAGTCCTCGATCTCCTCAGCGGCACTGCGCTGGGGCTCGCGCTGCTTCTTGCGGTACGAGTTGATGAACGTGTTCGTGAGGATGCGGTACATCCACGCCTTGAGGTTGGTGCCCTCGCGGAACTGGTGGAAGGAGCCGTACGCCTTGGCGTACGTTTCCTGCACGAGGTCCTCCGCGTCCGCCGGGTTGCGCGTCATGCGCAGGGCGGCCGAGTACATCTGGTCGAGGTAGCCCAGGGCGTCGCGCTCGAAGCGGGCGCTGCGCTCGGCAGCGGTCTCTTCGATGTGTCCGTCGTCCGTCGTCCCTGCTTCAGTCCCAGTGACCGGACCCACCTCCTCCAATGCGGTCGCGGAGCCGAACCCGACCCCACTCGCATCGGAGAATAGTCGACCATCGTGCTTCGAGGTCTGCTGGTCCGGCGTGGCGGCACCCAGCACTCGGCTGCTCGCCCCGGCGGACATCACCGCCCAGTCCATGCCGTTCGCACCGGGGCGCGCGGCATCGGAGCGGCTGGGACACATGATGGAACCCATGAGGCGGGACTCCCTCTTCCTGCTCGGTTCACCGGCCGACCGTACCGGTGCCTCTCACAACAGCAGTCACTCAGCGGGCATTCCCCAGTCCCGCGAGCCACGTGGCGACCCCTTCGGTGAGGGTCCGCAGGGCGTCGTCCTGGGTCAGGGGCGCCCGTTTCGGGACCGCGAAGCCGTGGTCGCCGTACGCGATCTCCAGCAGCTCGAAGTCGCCCTCGGGATACTCGGCGGGCTTGCCGAAAGGGTCGGCGCCGCCCTGCACCACCAGGGTGGGCAGGTCGGTGGAGAACAGTTCCTCGTCCCGTGACTTCTCCGGCCGGCCCGGCGGGTGCAGCGGGAAACTGAGCGCGAGCACCGCGTGGGCGCCGAGCCCGGCACCCGTACGGCAGGCGACGCGCGCGCCCGCGCTGCGGCCACCCGCGACGAGGGGCAGCCCCCGGGCCCGCTCGACGAGCGTCGGCCACAGGGCGCGCCAGGCGGTGTCCAGCGTCCTGGGCGCGGGCGCCACCTTCTTGCCCGCGACACGCCAGGGCTGCTCGACGAGGGCCACGGTGAACCCGTCGAGCGGCAGCGCGGCGGCGAGCGCGCTCAGGTCCCGCGCCTCGATGCCGCCGCCCGCGCCGTGGCCGAGCGTCAGGACGAGCCGGGGGTCGTGCGACGGGCACCAGGTGATTCTGGCGGGTCCCGCGGGGGTGTCGACGGTGATGCGTTCGACGGGGGCGGTGGTACGGCTGCTCATGCGCCCCATGGTGCCTCGCAGGCGCCCGTGGCGGCGTCCGCGCCCGCGTGCACGCGCCCGCGGGCGCGCGCTCGTACCGCCCGGACGGGGAGCGGGCGGGGGAACACGGCCACTGGCCGCGGCCACGGCGGCTCAGAAGAGGGTGGTCTCCTCCGGTGCCTCCAGCTCCTCGACCAGCTCGGGACCGTTGTTGCGGACGTCGGAGACGGCCGCCCTGACGGGGTACGCGCGCATCAGCCCCGCCGGCGGCGGTGCCAGCAGCGGCCGCAGCTCGTCCACGTCGGTCCTGGCCGGGTCGAGCCACGCGTCCCACCGGTCGGGGGTCAGCATCAGCGGCATCCTCGGGTGGATGTCGGACAGCGAGCGCGGCCCCTGCTCCGGGGCGGCGGCCAGCGGCGCGGTCTCCGCCTCCGTCGTGATCACCGTGCAGGTGACCCACCAGGCGCGCGGATGGTCCCCCGGCAGGGTCGTGTCACGCCAGAACTCGTAGAGGCCGGCGAGCGCCATGACCGACCCGTCGGCGGGGGTGACGAAGTAGGGCTGCTTGCGGGGGCGCTTCTTCTTCCCCTTCTCCTCCAGCTGCCGCTCGTCGGCGCCGGTCATCCACTCGTAGTAGCCGTCCGCGGGCAGGATGCAGCGCCGGGCCCCGAAGGGCCGCCGGTACGAGGACTTCTCGTGGACGGTCTCGGCGCGCGCGTTGATCAGGCGGGCACCGCCGTCGGGCGTCTTCGACCAGGAGGGGACGAGACCCCACTTCAGCGTGCGCAGCTGGCGCACCGCTCCGGCGCCCGGGTCGTCCTTGGGGACGCGCTCCAGGATCGCCCGTACCTCCTTGGTCGGCGCCACGTTCCAGTCGGGCGCGAAGCTCTCCTCGGGGTCCCACCGCTCGACCCCGAACACGCTCCGCAGCTCCTCGGGCGCCCTGCTCGCCGCGTACCGGCCGCACATGTCCGTCCACCACCCCTCAGGCCTGCTGCCGCAACGCTAGGTCATCGCCGGGGCGGGAGCCAAAGCCCCGCCCCGGGCGTTGCCGGGAGGCCCTGGCACACTGCCAGCTCACCCACCCCGCCCGGACAGGAGCGCGCCATGGACGATCTGTGGGACAGGATCTTCGGGACCCAGCCGGGGCCCGACATCTGGCTGGTGGTGGCGACGGGGGTGCTGGCGCTGCTCTGCGTGACACCGCGCGGGCTCTGGCGTGTCACCCGCAACGCGGTGACGATCGCGCACGAGGGCGGCCACGGACTCGTCGCGCTGGTCATGGGCCGCAAGCTGGACGGCATCCGGCTGCACTCGGACACCTCGGGCCTGACCGTGAGCCGGGGCAAGCCGACCGGCCTCGGCATGATCCTCACGGCCGCCGCGGGTTACACGGCACCGCCGCTGCTGGGCCTCGGCGGCGCCTGGCTGCTGGCGGCGCACCACATCACGCTCCTGCTGTGGTCGGCGACGGTCCTGCTGGTCGCGATGCTGGTGATGATCCGCAACGCGTACGGGGTACTGACGGTGCTCGTCGCGGGAGCCGCGTTCGTCCTGGTCTCCTGGCTGACCGGGCCGGCGGTGCAGGCGGCGTTCACCTACACGGTCGTCTGGTTCCTGCTGCTGGGCGGTATACGTCCGGCCTTCGAGCTGCAGGCCAAGCGGCGCGCGGGCGGGGCGGGCGACTCGGACGCGGACCAGCTGGGGCGCCTGACCGGGGTGGGTGCGGGCCTCTGGTTCTTCCTCTTCCACGTGGTGTCCCTGTGCTGCCTGATCGGCGGCGGGCGCTGGCTGCTCGGCCTGTGAGGGGCCCCGGCACCTGCCCACGGCAGCAGGGCGGGCCCGACCGGGCCGCCCCAAACGCGCACCCTGCGCTACCACGGCCGGATTACGCCCCTGTTTCGGCGTTTTTGGCAGGAATCCCCCTTCGGGCGCAGCCACTAAAGTGAAGGCCATGACCGACAGTCCCGCGCAGCCCGCCCTCTGGCCCGCCCCCCATGCGACGGGGCCCGTCGAAGCGACGGTCACCGTGCCCGGTTCCAAGTCGGTCACCAACCGGGCGCTGGTGCTCGCCGCCCTGGCCGCCGAGCCCGGGTGGCTGCGCCGCCCGCTCAGGTCGCGCGACACCCTGCTGATGGCCGACGCGCTGCGGGCCATGGGCGTGGGCATCGAGGAGACGGTCTCGTCGTCCTCGCAGTCCTCACGCGGCATGGGCGACACCGGCGAGGCCGCCACCACCGGCGAGGCGTGGCGGATCATCCCGGCCGGCCTGCACGGCCCGGCGGACGTCCACGTCGGCAACGCGGGCACCGTGATGCGGTTCCTGCCGCCGGTGGCGGCCCTCGCGGACGGCCCGGTGAGCTTCGACGGCGACCCCCGGTCCTACGAGCGGCCCCTCGGCGTCGTCATCCAGGCGCTGCGGGCGCTGGGCGCGCGGATCGACGACCACAACCGGGGCTCACTGCCGCTGACCGTGCACGGCTGCGGCGTACTCGACGGCGGGCGGGTGGAGATCGACGCCTCCGCCTCGTCCCAGTTCGTCTCGGCACTGCTGCTGTCCGCGCCCCGCTTCAACCAGGGCGTGGAGGTACGGCACGTCGGCGGCGCCCTCCCGTCGCTGCCGCACATCCGGATGACGGTCGACATGCTGCGTGCCGTGGGCGCGCGGGTCGACGAGCCGGAGACCGGCGGGGAGCCGGACGTCTGGCGGGTGCGCAGCGGGGCCCTGCTCGGCCGGGACCTGACGGTCGAGCCCGACCTGTCCAACGCGCAGCCGTTCCTGGCCGCGGCGCTGATCACCGGCGGCCGGGTGACCGTCCCCGACTGGCCCACCAACACCACGCAGCCGGGCGACGCGCTGCGGTCGATCTTCACCCGGATGGGCGGATCCTGCGGCATCGTGTCCACGCACGAGGGCACCGCGCTCACCTTCGCCGGCTCGGGGCGCGTGCACGGCATCGACGCCGACCTCAGCGCGGTCGGCGAGCTCGCCCCCGGCATCGCCGCCGTGGCCGCGCTCGCGGACTCCCCGTCCACACTGCGCGGGGTGGCGCACCTGCGGATGCACGAGACGGACCGGCTGGCCGCGCTGACCAAGGAGATCAACGAGCTGGGCGGTGACGTCACCGAGACGCCCGACGGCCTGGTCATCCGGCCGCGCCCGCTGCACGGCGGCGTCTTCCACACGTACGACGACCACCGGATGGCGACGGCGGGCTCGGTCCTCGGCCTCGCCGTTCCCGGCATCGAGATCGAGAACGTGGCGACGACGGCGAAGACCCTCCCCGACTTCCCCCGCATGTGGACCGAGATGCTGGCGGGCGCCGCAGCGGTCGCGGGGGTCTGACGCGATGCGCCGCTACGGCAAGAACCCCGACGAGGACGACATCCGCACCCGCCCGAACCCGAAGGGCAGCCGACCGCGTACGAACATCAGGCCGAAGCACGAGGACGCGTCCGAGGGCATGGTGCTGACCGTGGACCGGGGCCGGCTGACCTGCCTGGTCGGCGAGCGGGTCGTGATGGCGATGAAGGCCAGGGAGCTGGGCCGCAAGGCCGCGGTCGTGGGTGACCGGGTGAGTATCGTCGGCGACCTGACCGGCGCGAAGGACACGCTCGCGCGGATCGTGCGGATCGCGCCGCGCACCTCGCTGCTGCGGCGCACGGCGGACGACGACGACCCCTACGAGCGGGTGATCGTCGCCAACGCCGACCAACTCGCGATCGTGACGGCCCTCGCGGACCCGGAGCCGCGCCCCCGGCTGATCGACCGGGCGCTGGTGGCCGCGTACGACGGCGGGCTCGAACCACTGCTCGTCCTGACCAAGTCGGACCTCGCGTCGGCGGAGCCGCTGCTGGAGACGTACCGCCCGCTCGGCGTGCGCTACGTCGTCACCCGACACGACGAGCTGGCGGGCGGCGCGGACGCCGAGCGGGTACGGGAACTGCTCAAGGACCGGACGACGGCGTTCGTCGGGCACTCCGGCGTCGGCAAGACCACACTCGTCAACTCGCTGGTGGCGGACGACAGGCAGCGGATCACGGGGCTGGTCAACTCGGTCACGGGACGCGGCAGGCACACGACGGTCTCCGCCCTCGCGCTGCCGCTCGCGAAGGCAGACGGCTGGGTCGTCGACACGCCCGGCATCCGGTCGTTCGGGCTGGCGCACATCGACCCGTCGCGCGTGATCCTCGCCTTCCCCGACCTCGTGCCGGGCACGGAGGGCTGCCCGCGCGCGTGCAGCCACGACGAGCCGGAGTGCGCGCTGGACGCGTGGGTGGCCGAGGGCCACGCGGACCCGGCCCGGCTCTACTCACTGCGCAGGCTCCTCGCCACGCGGGAGCGGCACGAGGGCGACTGACCCCGCCCGGCGCGCGCCGGTGCCCGGCGCCTGACGCCCCGACAGAACACGGGTCCGCGCGAAAAGTTTGCCTCCCCCCGGCGCTGGTAAGTGCATAATCGCACCAAGCGAGACGAAGCAGTCACCGACCCGGGAGGCTATCGACGATGGCGTGGCTGCTGGTCGTGGTCGCGGGACTGCTGGAAACGGGCTTCGCCGTCTGCCTGAAGCTGTCGCACGGCTTCACCCGGCTGTGGCCGACGATCGCCTTCGCGAGCTTCGCCCTCGGCAGTTTCGGCCTGCTGACGCTGGCGCTGAAGAAGCTGGACGTGGGCCCCGCGTACGCCGTGTGGACGGGCATCGGCGCGGCCGGCACGACGATCTACGGCATGGTCTTCCTCGGCGACGTGGTCTCCACGCTGAAGCTCGTGTCGATCACGTTCGTCATCGTCGGCGTCATCGGCCTGCAGCTCTCCGGCTCCGCCCACTGACGTGGGGCGGGCCCGGCGCCCTGGGCCCCCGGTACTGTGACGGGCATGTCCGACTACCACGATGATCTCCGCCTGGCCCACGTCCTGGCCGACACCGCCGACGCCGCGACGATGAACCGGTTCAAGGCCCTCGATCTGAAGGTCGAGACGAAACCCGACATGACGCCGGTGAGTGAGGCGGACAAGGCCGCCGAGGAGCTGATCCGGGGCAGCCTCCAGCGGGCCCGGCCACGGGACGCGGTCCACGGTGAGGAGTTCGGCGTGCACGGCACGGGCCCGCGCCGCTGGGTCGTCGACCCGATCGACGGGACGAAGAACTACGTGCGCGGCGTTCCGGTGTGGGCCACGCTGATCTCGCTGATGGTCGTGGGTGAGGGCGGCTACGAGCCGGTCGTGGGCGTCGTGTCCGCGCCGGCGCTCGGCCGGCGCTGGTGGGCCGAACTCGGCGGGGGCGCGCACACCGGCCGCAGCCTCTCGTCGGCCACCCGGCTGCGGGTCTCGGACGTGTCGGGCCTGGGCGACGCGTCGTTCGCGTACTCCTCGCTCAGCGGCTGGGAGGAGCAGGGCCGCCTCGACGGCTTCCTGAACCTGACCCGGGCCTGCTGGCGCACGCGCGGCTACGGCGACTTCTGGCAGTACATGATGGTCGCGGAGGGCGCAGTGGACATGTGCGCCGAACCCGAGCTGTCCCTCTGGGACATGGCCGCGCCGTCGATCGTCGTCCAGGAGGCGGGCGGGCGGTTCACCGGGCTCGACGGCAGGAGGGGCCCGCACAGCGGCAACGCGGCGGCGTCCAACGGCGTCCTGCACGACACCCTGCTCGACTACCTCAACGAGCGCTACTGAGAAACCCGTCCGGCCCCCGCGGGAGGCCGGGCCGCACAACGGCTCCGGAGGCACGGCCCCGGACGCCACGGCCCCGGACGCACGAGGAGGCCGGACCCCGCTCGGGGTCCGGCCTCCTCCGCTTCCGGCGAGCGGGGTCAGCCGCGGAGGGCCTGGACCGCGGACTCCAGCCGCTTGCCGAAGTCACCGTCGGCCTGACGGAAGTTGTCCACCGCGCGCTCGGCGATGTCGGCGCGCGACACCTTCGCGATGAACTGCGCGAGGTTGTCGACGAGACGGCCCTTCTCGTCCTCCGTCAGCTGCCGGTAGAGGTTGCCCGCCTGCACGAAGTCGTTGTCCTCGGCGTGCGAGGGCGCCTCGTGGTGACCGGTGGAGCCGCTGACCGGGGTCGGCTGCCACAGCGGACGGTCGCTCTGGAACGGGCCGCCGAAGCTGTTCGGCTCGTAGTTCTTCGTGCCGTTGTGACGGCCGTCGTACAGGTAGCCGTCACGGCTGTTCGTCCGCGCCTCGGTGGCATGCGGGCGGTTGACCGGCAGGTGGTCGGCGTTGATGCCGACGCGGTAGCGGTGGGCGTCGCCGTAGGCGAACAGCCGGCCCTGGAGCATCTTGTCCGGGGAGGGGCCGATGCCGGGCACGAAGTGCGCCGGGCTGAAGATCGACTGCTCGACCTCGGCGAAGATGTTCTCCGGGTTGCGGTTGAGCTCCAGCCTGCCGATCTCGATCGGCGGGTAGTCCGCGTGCGGCCAGACCTTGGTCAGGTCGAACGGGTTGAAGCGGTACGTCGCGGCGTCCGCCTCCGGCATGATCTGCACCTGCACGGTCCAGGACGGGAACTCGCCGCGCTCGATGGCCTCGCGCAGGTCGCGCTGGTGGCTGTCGGGGTCGACGCCGGAGAGGCGGTTGGCCTCGTCCGTGGTGAGGTTCTTGATCCCCTGGTCGGTCTTGAAGTGGTACTTGACCCAGAAGACCTCGCCGGCCTCGTTGTTCCACTGGTAGGTGTGCGAGCCGTAGCCGTTCATGTGGCGCAGCGTCGCGGGGATGCCGCGGTCGCCGAACAGCCAGGTCACCTGGTGCGTGGACTCGGGCGACAGACCCCAGAAGTCCCAGACGTTGTCCGCCTCCTGCGAGCCCGTGTACGGGTCGCGCTTCTGGGTGTGGATGAAGTCGGGGAACTTGATGGCGTCCTTGATGAAGAACACCGGGGTGTTGTTGCCGACGAGGTCGTAGTTGCCGTCCTCGGTGTAGAACTTCAGCGCGAAGCCGCGGGGGTCGCGCACCGCGTCCGCCGAGCCGAGGTTGCCCGCGACGGTGGAGAAGCGCAGGAACGTCTCGGTCTGCTTGCCGACCTCGGACAGGAACCTCGCACGCGTCCACTGCGAGACGTCGCGGGTGAGCGTGAAGGTGCCGTACGCGCCGGCGCCACGGGCGTGGACGATGCGCTCCGGGATGCGCTCGCGGTTGAAGTGGGCCAGCTTCTCCAGCAGAGCCTGGTCCTGGATGAGCATGGGCCCGCCGGCGCCCGCGGTCTCACTGTTCTGATTGTCGGCGACCGGAGCACCGGCCTCCGTGGTCAGCGGTCCCTGCGTCACGTACGCCTCCTGCGAAGTTCTGTCCCTTGGCGTTTGCCGATCCTGATCCTACAATGGACATTGTCTAAGTCAAGTGAACATCCAAAGTCATACACGTCACGGGACCGTCCGTCCCCCCACTGTTAGGCTGACCCCATGAGTGACCTGTTGGAACGGCTGCGCGAACGCGGTTGGCGCATGACGGCGCAGCGCCGCGTGGTGGCCGAGGTCCTCGACGGGGAGCACATCCACCTGACCGCCGACGAGGTGCACGCGCGTGCCGTCGACAGGCTGCCGGAGATCTCGCGGGCGACGGTGTACAACACGCTCGGCGAGATGGTCTCGCTCGGCGAGGTCATAGAAGTGACCACCGACCGCCGGGCCAAGCGGTACGACCCGAACGCGCACCGCCCGCACCAGCACCTGGTCTGCGCCCGCTGCGGGACCATCCGCGACGTGCACACCTCGGGCGACCCGCTGAGCCAGCTGCCGGCGGGCGAGCGCTTCGGCTTCACCGTCTCCGACGTCGAGGTCACGTTCCGGGGCCTGTGCCCCGCGTGCTCGGCCACGGCCGCCTGACCTTCCGGCTGCGCGCGAGGGTCCGGTCGCTTCGGCGCCCGGTCCCGTCGTCCCGACACCTGCCGGCCGCGCGTCCCCGCGATCACCGTGGCGGAGGCCGCATCGCCAACGCGGCGGCAACGCGGGGGCATCAACGCGCCGAAGGCCCGGATCTCCAGGAGATCCGGGCCTTCGGACTATCAGTAGCGGGGACAGGATTTGAACCTGCGACCTCTGGGTTATGAGCCCAGCGAGCTACCGAGCTGCTCCACCCCGCGTCGATGAACTGAACATTACGTGACAGTCACCGGATGGGCAAATCCCTTACCGAGCGCCCCTGACCAGCGGCTCCGCCGGGACGGCTCAGGCCGTCAACTCCTGCTGCAGAGCGTCCAGAAGCTTCGCCGCGCGCTCCGCGACCTCGGCCGGACCGAGCTCCACCGCGCGGGCGCACCAGCGCTGCCCCTCGGCCAGCTCGCCGCCGCGCGCCGCGAGCAGTGCGAGCCGCAGCGCCGCCCTGCCGTGCCCGGCCCGCGCGGCACGCGTCCACCACAGCACCGCCTCCGGCTCGCTGCCCTCCCGTACGAGCAGCAGCCCCAGGTTGAACGCGCCGCTGCGGCTGCCCGCCTCGGCGGACCGCCGGTACCAGCCGGCCGCGCCCTCGGTGTCGCCGCGGCGGGCCGCCAGCATGCCCGCGCGGACCTGGGCGCGTACGTGCCCCTGCTCGGCGGCGCGCTCGTACCACAGCTCGCACTCGGTCTTCTCGGTGCGCAGCTGCGACTCGCCCAGGGCGGGGGGCGATGCGGGCGGCCTGCGGGCGTCGAGCAGCATGGCGAGGCGGTACGCGGCCTCGACGCTGCCACCCCCCGCCGAGCAGCGCAGATGCCGCTCCGCGGTGCGCTCGTCGCCGTCCCTGAGGCAGGCGATCGCGACTTGCAGCGCGGCCTCGGTGTGGCCGGCCGAGGCGGCCCGCTCGTACCACCGAAGGGCCGAGACGTCGTCGTCGCGACTGGCGTACAGGATGCCGAGGTTGAAGGCGGCGTCGACGCTGCCCGCCTCGGCCGCTTTGGAGAACCACGGCTCCGCGCCGCCCGCGTCGCCGGCCTGGAGCAGCAGCACGGCGAGCGCGTTGGCCGCCTCGCGGTGGCCCGCGTAGGCGGCGCGCCGGTACCACTGCTCGGCCTGCGCGTCGCGGTCCTGCGCGGCGCACAGCAGCGCGAGGTTGTAGGCGCCGTTGACGTCGCCCGCGTCCATGGCCGTGCGGTACCACCGCTCGGCGGACTGCTGCTCGCCGCGCGCCGCGTGCAGCGCGCCCAGCGCGTTGGCCGCGGTGCCGTCGCCGTCCTGGGCGGCGCGCAGCCACCACACGGCGGCGGACTCCTCGTCGCCCGCGTCGCGCAGCAGGAAGGCGAGGGCGCTCGCGGCCTTCGCCTCACCGTCCTTGGCGGAGCTGAGGTACCAGCGTCCGGCCTCCTTGAGTTCGCCGCGGCGCTCCAGGATCGCGCCGAGGTGCAGCGCGGCGCGCCGGTGGCCGCGCGCGGCGGCCTGCCGGTACCAGTGCACGGCGTCCTCGATCAGCGCGGGGCCCGCCGGGTCGCCGGCCGGGCGGGCGCGCTCCCGGGCACGCCGCTCCAGGGTGAGGGCGAGACGGTACGAGGCCTCGCGGTGGCCGAGTTCGGCCGCGGCCCGCAGCCAGCGTTCCGCGCCGACGTCGCTGCGGTGTTCGAGGAGATCGGCGAGGGCGTACGCGCCGGACGCGTGGCCCTGCTCGGCGGACTGACGCAGCCAGTACTCGGCACCGGGCTCGTCGCCCCGCTCACGGAAGTACGTGCCGAGGGAGTGCGCGGCGGCGGCTGAACCCGCGACGGCGGCGACCCGCCACCAGCCGGCGGCCTCGTCGCCGTAGCCGCGCTGGTGGAGCAGGACGCCGAGGTTGTTCGCGGCGGCGCGGTCGCCCTCCGCGGTGGCGGAGCGCAGAGGGGGCTCGGCGCCGTCGAGGTCGCCACGGCGCAGCAGGAGCGCGCCGAGCGCGCTCGCTGCCGCTGTGTCACCCGCTTGTGCCGCGGCCCGATGACGTGTTTCCGCCTCGGCCTCGGTCTGCTCGACCTGGTCCATGACCTCCGTGGGCTCCATGGGTCCGGCCGACTCCGTGGGGACGGCCGAGCCGAGCGTACCGATGCCGGACCCGACATCGGTACGCCTCCGCGCAAACCGCCCTGTCTCCAACAGAGTTGTCCTATCCCCCATAAAACCCATCGTCGCATTACCTGTTACCCGCGCACACTCGGTATATCGCGGCCCACAAGGTCACTTCAGCGTTTTGTCGACATGCCCTGGGAGTGATAAGTCAAACACGGTAGGGGCGTTCGCGCACGGACCACTACACACTTCGCACAAACACGTGCCGAGGGCCCGGGTGATCCTTTCGGATCACCCGGGCCCTCGGACTTTCAGTAGCGGGGACAGGATTTGAACCTGCGACCTCTGGGTTATGAGCCCAGCGAGCTACCGAGCTGCTCCACCCCGCGCCGTTGTGTGATCAACTCTAGCACGGTTCGGAGTGTCCCCTGCTCAGTGCGGGGACGAACGGTCAGCCGGAGCCCCCACTGCTCGCGCCCGACGTCGCCTTGCCCGACCCGGACTCCGCCGCGGCGGCCCGGCCGAGGGCGTCCTGCAGTGCCTGCTGCGCCGCGCCGTAGGCCTGCCAGTCGGTGGAGGGCTTCTTGTTCAGCGCCGCCTGGCCCTGGTCGTACGCCTTCTGCGCGTCCTCGATGGCCTGCTGCAGCACGGGGTTGTCCCCGGTGGCCGGCGGCTTGGTCTGGTTCCGGCCCGGTGGCTTCGTGGTCGACGGCGGCTCCGCCCCGGCGACCCCGAACACCGCGTTGAGCGCCTTGGACAGCGAGTCCTCGAAGACCGGCTTGCCCCCGGCGTACGACGCGGCGACCTTCTTCAGCAGGGGATAGTTCTGACTGCCACCCCTGGTGTAGACGGGCTCCACGTACAGGAAGCCGTTGTCGAGCGGCACCGTCAGCATGTTGCCGTACTCGAGGTCCGAGTCGGTTCCCTTGATGTCGCGCACGAACCCGGCCACGTCGTCACCGCCGTTGAGCTCGCTCTGCATCTGCTGCGGGCCCTGCACGTTGTTGCCGGTGACTCTGAGGACCCTGATCGAGCCGTAGTCGGGACTGGTCGCGTCCGCGTCGACGGACATGAACGCGCCCAGGTTCGGCCGGCCGCTCGGCGTCAGCGTGCTCGTCAGGGAGAACGTCTGCTTCGTCGACCCCGGCATCTTCAGGCTGAGGTAGTACGGCGGAACCGCGCTGCCCGCGCGGGTCGTCGGGTCGTCCGGCACCTGCCACGCGTCGCTGCCGCTGTAGAACTGGGCCGCGTCGGTGACGTGGTAGCGCGTCAGCAGCTCCCGCTGGACCTTGAACAGGTCCTGCGGATAGCGCATGTGCGCCTCCAGGTCGGCCGGAATGTCCTTCTTCGGCTCGACCGTGCCGGGAAACGCCTTCATCCACGTCTTGAGGACGGGGTCCTTGGTGTCCCACTGGTAGAGCGTGACCTTGCCGGTGTACGCGTCGACGGTGGCCTTCACCGAGTTGCGGATGTAGTTGACCTGGTTCTGCTGGGCCACCACCGCACGGGAGTTGCTGGTGAGGGAGTCGGTCGTGGTGTCCCCGAGCGTGGTGCGCGAGGAGTACGGGTACGCGTCCGTCGTGGTGTAGGCGTCCACGATCCACTGGATGTGGCCGTCGACCACGGCGGGATAGGCGTCGCCGTCCAGCGTCAGCCAGGGCGCGACGGCCTCCACGCGCTCCTTCGGCGTCCGGTTGTAGAGGATCCGGGAACCCTTGCCGATGGCGCCGGAGTAGAGCATCTGCGGCTCGCTGAACGCCACCGCGTACGCGGCCCGGTTCAGCGGGCCGGCAAGCGAGACGCCGCTCTTGCCCTGGTAGCTGGTGGTCTTCTCGCCGTTCGCCTCGTAGTCCAGTTCCTTCTGCGGGCCGCCGACGATCGAGTACTGCGTCGTCTTCTCGCCGTAGTAGATCCGCTGCTGGTACTGGCCGAGCTGACCCGTGGTGGGCAGCCCGGACTCGGTGAAGTCGGGCGAGCCGATCGTGCCCTGCGCCGCGTCGGTGACGGTGCCGGTGCCCTTGGCCGCGATCATCCCGAAACCGTGGGTGTACGTGAAGTGGTCGTTGATCCAGTTGTGCTTGGGGATGCCGGCGATGTTCAGCTCGCGCAGGCCCACGATGGTGTCCTGCAGCAGGCCCGTCGAGGGGTCCTTGTACCGGTCGACGTTGAGCGTCGCCGGGAACTGGTAGTACTTGCGCGACTGCTGGACCTGCTGGAAGGCCGGCGAGACCACGTTCGGGTCGACGAGCCGGTAACTCGCGGCCGAGTCGGCCGCCTTGCGCTGCTCGGCATCCGACGCCGAGCCGCCCTTGCCCGAGTAGTCCGTCACCTTCGCCGAGTCGATGCCGTACGCGGTGCGCGTGGCGTCGATGTTCTTCTTGATGTACGGCGCCTCCTTGGCTTGCTCGTTCGGCTGGACCGTGAACTTCTGCACGATCGCCGGGTAGAGGCCGCCGATGAGGATCGCGGAGAGCACCATCAGGCCGAGGCCGATGACGGGCAGCTGCCAGGTACGGCGCCAGAGCGTGGCGAAGAACAGGACCGCGCAGATGACCGCGATGCAGAACAGGATCGTCTTCGCGGGGAGGTACGCGTTCGCGTCGACGTACCGCAGGCCCGTCCAGTTGCCGGTCGCCTTGAGGTCGCTGGACTTGACGGCGAGCGCGTAGCGGTCGAGCCAGTACGCCACCGCCTTGAGCGAGACGAACAGACCGATGAGCACGGACAGATGCCCGGTCGCCGCCGTGGTGGCCCGGGCGCCGGGACTCGTCACCCGCAGCCCGCCGTACAGGTAGTGCGTGAGGGCGGCGGCGACCACGCTCAGCACCGTCGCGGCGAAGCCGAAGCCCAGCAGGAACCGGTACCAGGGCAGGTCGAACGCGTAGAACGACACGTCCAGATGGAACTGCGGGTCCTTCTGGCCGAACGGCACGCCGTTGACCCACAGCAGCCACGTGCGCCACTCACCGGAGGCGGAGGCACCCGCGATCAGCCCGACCAGGGCCGTGATCGCGGACAGCACCCACTTCTTGTACGGCGCGATCCCCATGCGGTAGCGGTCCAGGCTCTGCTGCTCCATCGACATCGCGCTCAGCGGCGGCCGCAGCCGGTGCGCGAGCCAGATGTTGAAGCCGACCGCCGCCGCCATGACGGCGCCGAAGACCGCGAACAGACCGAGCTTGGTCCACAGGGTCGTGGTGAACACCGACGCGTAGTCGACCGAGCGGTACCAGAGCCAGTCGGTCCAGAACCCGGAGAACATCACGAACGCCATGGCGAGCACGGCCAGCAGTCCGAGGGCCATCAGCAGGCCGCGCACCCGCCCTGACGGCCGGCCCGTCCTCGTCCGTGGCCCGGTCGGGCCTCCGCCGCGGTCCGGCATCTGGAAAGCCAACGTGCGCACCTCGAAAAATCCGGGGACAGACCCCCGTGGGAATCGGGGGAAAGGTCATGGGTCGGTCAGCTGGGACGTACCTGCGGGCCTTACGGGCGGGACCTGTTCATCAGGCCAGGCGATCGTAGGACCCCTCCATGCAACTTACCGAGGCTTTACCTAGTTCCCGCCGGGGGGTGCGGAGGAGGCAGGATATTGGTCATGTCGAACGTTTCCCCCTCAGGGACCCCGATGGCCGCGACCCCGCTCACGCGGGCCGTGCTCGAGATCGACGAGTACGCGGCGGGCCTCGGCTGGGACCAGCCCGCCCGTCTCTTCGCACTCGTGGACAGCGAGCGCATGCGCGCGGACGAACCCGAGCTCGCGAACCAGCTGGGTCTTGACGACGGCGACGAAGTCGCCCCCCTCACCCCCGTCGAGCAGGACGAGATCCCTGCCGGCACCGCCCTTGACGAATTCCTCGCCACCATCGCGTGGCCCGACGCGGTCGCGGGCTGTGCCCTCACCGTGGAAAGGCTGATGCTGCCGCCCTCCGCCGAGGCCGCCCTGCCCGAAGGGCTGGACGAGGCCGCACTCGGCGACTGGGTCGCCCGCCACCCCGACCGCCAGGAGGTGCGCATGACGGTGGCCGTGCTGCGCGACGGAACCCGCGAGTCGGCACTGCGGCTGCGCGAGAAGGACGCCGCATCGGAGGTGCTCACCGGTTCCGGCCTCGTACCGGGACTCGCGGAGGCACTGTCGGCCACCTTCGCCTCATAGGCGGTGGCCGCTCTCCCGCGGGCGGTGGCCTCCGACTCGTAAGGAGGACGGGGGCCGCGGCGCGCGGCGTGCCCCGGCCCGCCCGCCGCGGTCCGGGTGCGGGCCCTTGCCCGGGCCCGCGAAGGGCGGCCCGTCCGGTGCGTACAGGACACGGTCAGCTTGCCGAGCAGCTCGGCAGGCCGGCCGTGTCACCGTTGCGGATCTTGTCCAGCGAGGCCTTCGCGTCCGAGATGTTCTTGACCTTGACGAGCGTCAGGCCGCTCGGGGTGTCGTCGGCCGCGGCGGCGCAGTTGTCCGCCGGCGTCAGGAAGTACCGGGCTCCCGCGGCCCGCGCGCCCACCAGCTTCATGGCGATGCCGCCGATGGGACCCACCGTGCCGCTGTCGTCGATCGTGCCCGTACCGGCGATGAACTTGCCGCCGGTCAGCGAACCGGGCGTCAGCTTGTCGACGAGCCCGAGGGAGAACATCAGGCCCGCGCTCGGGCCGCCGACGTCCGCCAGCTTGATGTCCATGGTGAACGGGAACGTGTGGTCGGTCCCGGCCGCGATGCCGACGATGGCGCGCGATGCGCCCTCGTCGTGCGAGGTGGCGGTCTTCACCACGATCCGCCGGCTGGCCGTGGGCTCCTTGTCCGCCTTCTTCGCGGCGGCCGCGTCCTCGGCCGGCACCACGGTGAAGGTGACGTCCTGGCCCGCCTTGTGCTTCGTGACGAGCTTCGCCACCTGGTCCTGACGCGTGACCTTCGTACCGTCCACGGCCAGGATCAGATCCCCGGCGTGCAGCTTGCCCTCAGCCGGACTGCCCTTCAGGACGCTCGCGACGTCGACGTGCGCGACCACCGGGATGTGCAGCACCTTGAGCGCGGCGACCTTGGCGCTCTCCTGGGACTGGCTGAACTCCTCGGCGTTCTCCTGCGTGGACTGCTGCTCGGTCTGCCCCTCGGGATACAGCGTGTCGTGCGGGACGACGACCTCGTCGTGGGCGAGCCACCCGTAGACAGCCTCAGCGATGTTGAGGTGCGTGTCGGCGCTCGTGACGCGGACCGTGACCATGTTCAGGTTGCCGGTCGTGGGATACGTCTTGCGGCCCGAGATCTGCAGGACCGGCTTGCCACCCGGATTCGACAGTGTGTTCGTCGTCGGGCCCGGGCTCATCTCGGAGTACGGGACCTTCGTGAGGACGCCGACGCAGAGCAGCGCGATCAGGACCAGGGTGGACGCGAGCATCGTCACGGTACGGCGTGGCATGGAACGACAGTACGGGAAACGTCTGTGAGCGCACCGTCCGGGCGGAGGCTACTCGGCGGGATCGCGCTCCATGGCGTCCCGGAAGCGGGCGTAGCCGTTGAGCTCGGCCATATCACCCACCGTGTGGTCCTTGGAAACCCAGCTTCCCCATATCGCGGCGCCGATGGCGGCGACGACAGGGATCAGCAACCAGGTGAGCACGGCCATCGCGATCTCCCGTCCCAGTCAGCAGATTTGATCTACAGATTTACGTTCTGCAGAGCTAACGCTGCTGGGGGTGGACCGGTTACGCAAATCGGACAGTATGCCCCGGGTGGACTACGTCACCGCCCCGACACGCCCGGAGGTCACCCCGATCGAGGGGGCCGAAGGGCCCAGTCACCCGCCTGACGCCCGTGGCCACGAACCGGCGAGCCCCGGCCCGACCGCCACCCCTCAACGAAGGGGCTACGCCCCCCACCCGCCCACCCGTCACCCGACCGCCACCCCTCATCGAGGGGCTACGCCCCCACCCGCCCACCCGTCACCCGACCGCCACCCCTCATCGAGGGGCTACGCCCCCACCCATTCTTCGGTGCCGTCGCTGAAGTTCTGGTGTTTCCAGATGGGGACCTCGTGCTTGAGGTCGTCGATGAACCTGCGGCACGCCGCGAACGCCTCCGCGCGGTGCGGGCAGGACACGGCGACGATCACCGCGAGATCCCCGATGCCCAGCTCCCCCACACGGTGGACGGCGGCGAGACCGCGCACCGGGAAGTCGGCCGCCACCTTCTCTGCGACGCGCCGCAGCTCGGCCTCGGCCGTGGGGTGGCACGAGTAGCCGAGGGCGTCGACGTCGGCGCCGCCGTCGTGGTCACGGACCGTGCCGACGAACAGGGCCGTCCCGCCCGCGGCGGCGTCCCCCACCGCGGCGAAGACCTCGTCGAGGCTCAGCGGTGTGTCGCGGATCGCCAGTAGCCGGATCGGGTCGTCACCCGGCCGCTCGCCGGGGTGGTCCTTCCGGTCCTGTGTGGTTGCCATGTCCTCCATCGTGCCGTACGCCCACGGCACGCGTCATCGGCGGCTACAGCCTGCGACGGGCCTTGCGCACCCTGCGGACGACCGCCGCGGTGCCGAGGAGTGCCACGGTCGCGCCCGCGGCTCCCGCCGCCGTGGCGTCCTTGCGGCCGAGCCTGCGGCCGGCCACGGTGTGCCGGCCCTCGACCTCTTCGAGCAGCGCCGCGAGCACCTGTTCGTTCGTCCACCGGGGGCGCCAGCCGGCGTCGTGCAGGGCGCTCACGCTGACCACCCAGGGGTACATCGTGTACGCGAGGTCCCCGGCCGGTGACGGGGTCAGGCCGATGCGGTGCAGCCTGGCGGCGGCACCGAGGGCGACGGTGGAGGGCAGCTCCATGCGGCGGATGCCGCTCAGCTCCTCCACCTGCTCCTGTTCGAGCCAGCCGTCGCAGCCGACGGCGAACTCGCCCTCGACCCGGCCGAGCGCCGCGTACTCCAGCGCGCTGACCAGGTCCTCGACGTGGCAGAACTGCCAGGTCGGACGGGACCCGGCGACGACGAGGAGGCGCGGCGACTCGAAGTAGCGGGTCAGTGCGGTGTCCGTGCCACCGACCAGGACGGCGGGCCGGACGACGGTGACGTTGAGGCCGGGGTGGGCGCGCGGCGCCCGGCGGCCCAGCCGTTCGATCTCCAGCAGGTCGCCGACACCGGTGGCCTCGGCGGTCGCGCGCAGCTCCGCGTCCTCGGAGAGCGGAACGTCGTTGTCGGGCAGCGCGCCGTAGACCATGGCGGACGTGCACAGCACCACGCGGTGCACGCCGGCGGCGGCTGCGGCGGTGAGCACGGTCTGCGCTCCGCGCACGTTGTAGGCGCTGCGGGCGGCGGGGTCGCTCTCCAGGTCGAGGTCGAGGGCGAGGTGCACCACGACGTCGGCGCCGCGCAGCCGGTCGGCGATGGCCGGGTCGCGGACGTCGAGGATGTGCCAGGTGGCGTCCTGGACCTCGCCCCGGCGCTCGTCGATCGCGATGACCTGCTTGATCTCCTGCGATGCGGCGAGCCTGCGGGTCAGCAGGTCACCGACCCCGGTGGCGGCGCCGGTGACGGCGACGACGGGGCCGCGGGACCTGCTCGGGGTTGCGTGGTTTCGCGTAGCGCGAACCTGTGGCTCTGGGGAACTCACCGGGCGTCTCCAGCGGTTGTGTTCAGTACGTACGTGAATGACGCGTACGTACCAGGTGACGTTCATCCTGCCGCAGACCGTCAGGAGGTGTGAGTTCGGCCCGGAAGCCGTCCGGGTGTCGATTCCGGACGTCGGGACGCATCGAATGCGTGCTCGGGGGAAGGCACCTCCGACGCCGTGCCCCGAGAGCGCGGTGAAGCATAGGCTGGATGGTGCAGGGCAGCCGCCACCGGCAGGAGCCGGTGGCCTTACGAGCCGAGGAAACCCGTGAGTGACACCCCATTCGGATTCGGCCTTCCGCCGGAGGAGCCGGAGGACGGCGACGGCAAGAAGAAGGATCCTGCCGAAGGCGGTCAGGGTTCTGGCGGCCAGGGCGGTCCAGGCAACCCCTTCGGTTTCGGCGGTTTCGGACTGCCGGGCGGGAGCGGTGGCGACAACCCGTTCGCGGCGATGTTCGGCTCTTTGAGCCCGAACGACCTGGGGCAGGCGTTCCAGCAGCTGGGGCAGATGCTGAGCTTCGAGGGCGGCCCGGTCAACTGGGACATGGCGAAGCAGATCGCCCGGCAGACCGTTGCCCAGGGCACCCAGGACGGTACGAAGGACGCGAGCGTGACCGCGTCCGACCGTTCGGCGGTGGGTGAGGCGGTGCGCCTGGCGGACCTCTGGCTCGACGGGGTGACGTCCCTGCCCTCGGGCGCCAACACGGCGGTGGCGTGGAGCCGCGCCGAGTGGGTCGAGGCGACGCTCCCTGCCTGGCAGCAACTGGTCGACCCGGTCGCCGAGCGGGTCGGCGCGGCGATGGGCGACGTGCTGCCCCCCGAGATGCAGAACGTGGCGGGCCCGCTGATCGGCGTGATGCGCTCCATGGGCGGCGCCATGTTCGGCCAGCAGCTGGGCCAGGCCGTCGGCGTGCTCGCCGGCGAGGTCGTCGGCTCCACCGACATCGGCCTCCCCCTCGGCCCTGTCGGCAAGGCGGCGCTGCTGCCGCTGAACATCGAGGCGTTCGGCAAGGACCTCGGGCTGCCGCAGGACGAGGTGAGGCTGTACCTGGCGCTGCGCGAGGCGGCGCACCAGCGCCTGTTCACGCACGTGCCGTGGCTGCGGTCGCACATCTTCGGTGCCGTCGAGGGCTACGCGCGCGGCATCAAGGTCGACACGTCGAAGCTGGAGGACGTGGTCGGGCAGTTCGACCCGACGCACCCCGAGGAGCTTCAGGAAGCACTCCAGCAGGGCATGTTCCAGCCGGAGGACACCGCCGAGCAGAAGGCGGCACTGGCCCGCCTGGAGACGGCGCTCGCGCTGGTCGAGGGCTGGGTGGACGCGGTGGTCCACGAGGCCGCGAAGTCCAGGCTGACCGGGGCGGACGCGCTCCGCGAGACGCTGCGCAGGCGGCGCGCCTCCGGCGGCCCCGCCGAGCAGACCTTCGCCACGCTGATCGGTCTCCAGCTGCGCCCGCGCAGGCTGCGGGACGCCTCACGGCTGTGGGCGTCGCTGACGGACGCGCGGGGCGTGGACGGGCGGGACAACCTGTGGGAGCACCCGGACATGCTGCCGACGGCGTCCGACCTGGACGACCCGGACGGCTTCGTGCACCGCGAGCAGATCGACTTCTCCGAGCTGGACGCGATGCTCGGTGAGGCGGCCGGCGGCGGTCCGAAGGACGGCGGCTCCGGCGCTTCGGACAGCGCCGCGTCCGGCTCCGGCACTCACGGCACTCCCGGCACCGGCAAGGCCGAACCGGGCGCGGCGGACGCCGGGGATGCCAAGGGTTCCGGGACTTCTGAAGGCTCCGAGGACTCCGAGGACTCCGAGGACTCCGGCGACGAGGGCCCCGAGGGCTCGAAGGGCCCCGAGGACAAGGGCGGCGACAGCGGCGGCAAGGACGACACCGACCAGTGAGCCTGTACGACGACGCCGTTCTCGTACTCAAGGAGTACGGGAACGGACCACGGGGCGCCGGGCTCGCCGACGCCGGACAGGACGACACACAGCACACCGGGGCGGAGCAGGCAGCGCTGCGCCGGGATTATCTGGACCACCTCTCGGCCCACCCCGACGGGATGAGGAAGGCCTGCGGGGCCGGCCATCTGACGGCGAGTGCGCTCGTCGTCGACCCCGTCGGCGAGCGGGTCCTGCTGACGCTGCACCGCAAGCTGAACATGTGGCTCCAGATGGGCGGGCACTGCGAGCCGCAGGACGCGTCACTTCAGGACGCGGCGCTGCGGGAAGCCCACGAGGAGTCGGGCATCACGGGCCTGACCCTGCTGGCCGGCGGCCCGGTACGGCTGGACCGGCATCCGATCCCGCCGCCCTGCCACTGCCACTTCGACGTGCAGTACGCGGCCCTCGCACCCGCGGGCGCGCGCGAGACGATCAGTGACGAGTCGCTCGACCTGCGCTGGTTCGGCTACGACGAGGTTGCGGACGTGGCCGACGGGTCCGTCCTGCGCCTGCTGGCCGCGACCCGGTCGCGCCTGGGGTAGCAGGCGACGCCCTGGACGCGCCCGGGGCACCGCCCACCCGGCAGCGGCCCCGCCCGGTGGGCGGTGCCCCGCCGTGCCTCAGTCGATCCGTACGACGTGTTTGCCGCGCACACCGCCCGCCTCAAGGGCCCGGTGCGCGGCGGCGATGTCCGCGAGCGGATGGACCGTGTCGACGACCTCGCGCAGCGCCCCCTCCTCCACGTACCGGCCCAGCCGGGCGAGGAGGTCGTGGTGGGGGTCGCCGCTGAAGAAGCGCACCCTGCGCGATCCGTACGCGGTGGATCCGAGCAGGTAGGCCAGGCTGGGCAGCGGGCGGTCGATGTCGAAGGCGATGGCGACCATGCGCCCGCCGGGGGCGAGCAGGGCCCGGTAGGCGCGGTGCTCGGTGCCGACCGTGTCGAGGACGACGTCGAAGGCGCCGAGGTCGTGCGGACCCGATGTGGTGTAGCTGAGGGCCTCGTGGGCGCCGAGGCCGCGCACGAAGTCGAGGTTCTTCGGGCCGGCGAGGGCGGTGACGCGGGCGCCGAGGGCCGCGCCGAGCTGGACGGCGACGCTGCCGACACCGCCGGCCCCGCCGCGTACGAGGAGGCGCTCGCCCGGCCGCAGCCGTGCCTTGTCCACCAGTGCCGTGATCACCGTCGTGCCGCCCGCGAGCAGCGATACGGCCTGAGCGTCCGTGAGGCCCTCGGGGGTGAGGGCGAGCCGGCCGGGGCGGACCGTGACGTACTCGGCCGCGGCACCGAACCGGCCGCGCGGCAGCAGCCCCCACACGCGCAGGCCCTCGCGCGGCCCCCGGACCTGCGCGCCGCTCCCGGCGACCTCTCCCGCGAAGTCGAGTCCGACACGTTTCGGAAAGGCGCGCCCGGTGACGATCTTCAGCCGGCCGGCCCGCCCCGCGAGTTCGCCGCCGTTGACGCTGGTGGCGCGGACGCGGACCAGCACCTCGCCCGGGCCGGGGACGGGCACCGGCGCCGTGCCCTCGTAGAGCACCTCGGGCGGTCCGTAGCTGTCGTAGAGAGCCGCGCGCATGTCGTTCACGTACGTTGTCCCGTCTGGTGCGGAGGGTGCGGAGGGTGCGGAAGGAGCGGATCGGGCCGCCACTTGCCGGACAGGGCTCCGGCACGGTAAGTGGTGGAGGGCTTCCACTTGGTCCCACCGAGGCTAACCCGGTATACGGACGACCCCTTCCACTTACGCCGAAGTGAGAGACATGCCTGATCAGCCGTATCAGAACGCCCCGGACGCGACGCTGCGCGCCGACGCCCGGCACAACCGTGAGCGGATCCTCAGGGCCGCCCGCGAGGCGTACGCGGCGCACGGGATCGACGTGCCGCTCACCGCGATCGCCCGCCGGGCGGGCGTCGGCGTCGCCACGCTCTACCGGAGGTTCCCGACGCGCGCGTCCCTCGTGACCGAGGCGTTCTCCGAGCAGCTTGCCGTGTGCACCGGCGCGCTGGACGCGGCGCTCGACGACCCCGATCCGTGGCGCGGGTTCTGTTCGCTGATCGAGGCGGTGTGCGCGATGCAGGCCTGCGACCGCGGTTTCACCGAGGCGTTCCTCGCGCAGTTCGCCGAGGACACCCTCTACGAACGGGAGATCGGGCGGGCGGAGGAGGGCCTCGCGGAGCTCGTACGGCGGGCCAAGGAGACCGGCCGGCTGCGCGCCGACTTCGCGATCTCCGACATCACGCTCCTGCTGCTGGCCAACAACGGTGTGACGGGTGCGCCGCGTGAGGTCTCCGAGGCGGCGTCCCGGCGCCTGGCGGGGTATCTCCTCCAGGCCTTCCGCTCGGAGGGCGCCCGCCCGCTGCCCCCGCCCGCGCCGCTGGCGCTCGGGCAGCACGTGTCACGGCCCTGACAGCCGGCGCCCCGGGCGCCGGAGAGGACCCGGCACGTGAGGAGAGAGGGGAGAGAACCGATGGCCGCTCCCCTCCCTCCCCTCCCCACGGCCGGCTGCCCGGTCAGCTCCAGGCGTTGCCCCGGTTCTGGCCGTGCGCGCCGTGCTGGCCCATGCCGAACTGCGCGGCCATGCCCGCACCGATCTCCGCGCCCTGCGGCGGCATCATCTCGCTGGGCTGCACCAGGGCGAACCCCTGGCCGAGGAAACTCAGTTCCCAGCCCTCACCGGTGCTGCCGCGCCGACGCCGTACCGGCGAGGAGTACGTCTGGGCCTGCATCTGCACCCGCAGCGACGACGACCAGGCGACGATCGCGTCGGCGTCCGCGCTGACGTACGTGTCAGGGGTGACCCGCATCATCAGCGGCTGGCCCGACGTCATCAGGGCCACCTTGCCCGTGCCGGTGATGATCAACTGGTACTTGCCGGTGCCCGAGATGCCGTACTGGCTGTCCACCGCCACCACCTCGTGGTGCAGGGTCGAGTCCATCGCCAGCACATACGCGCTGTCGACGGTCAGCCCGTCCCGGTCCACGTCCACGACATGGACGTACTGCGCGAGGTTCGCCAGATAGACGGTGCCCTGCCCGGACACGCGCATCAGGTCGAGACCCTCGCCCGTGTGCGCCCGCGCACGGCGCTGACCGGAACTGCGGTACTCGCCGTCGAACTCCATCAGCCCCTGGTAGGCGACCATGGCGCCCTTGCGGGCCAGGACGTCGTCCTGCCCGGTGAGCGCGACACGCAGCAACTGGCCGTTCTGGAGCGCGTACCGGTCCTGCGTCTGTACTTCCGTGTAGGCGAAAAGCGGGCTCTGCATGGTGGTGTCTCTCCCCCCTCAGCCGCGGATGCGCAGGCGGTCGGTGCTGTCCTCGCTGGGCTGGACGACGACGATCCCCTGACCGGAGAACGCCATCTGGTACGCCTCGCCGCTGCCGCGCCCGATCAGCGCACCCGCCTTGAAGCTGCGCTTGCCCTTGACCTTCAGGTTCGGTGACCAGGCCACGAGGGCGTCGGGGTCGACGTACGTCTCGTCCTCGCCGCGCCCGCAGTCGACCACGACCGGAGTGCCGCGCGAGGTCAGCGCGACCCAGCCGGTACCGGAGATCCCCACGTTCCACAGGCCCTGGCCGGTGAACTTCGCGAGCCCCTTGACCCGTTCGACACCCCACTGCAGGTGGGCGTCGAAGGCGAGGACGTTGGTGCCGTTGACGGAGATCGCGTCGTTGTCGAGGTTGACCACCACGACGTGCGCGCCGTAGTCGGCGAGGTAGAGCAGGCCGTCGCCGGTGCACTTCATGATCGGCGTGCCCTCGCCGGTGACCCAGTGCTCCGCGATGTGCCGCACGGACGGCGGGTTGGGCTCGTACTGGATGAAGCCCTCGTAGGCGACCATCGAGCCGGTGCGCGCGTAAAGGTCGTGTCCGGTCGCCATGGCCACCTTCAGCATGGTGTGGCCGTGGTTCTCCATCCGGGCCGCGACCGGGGTCGGCGCGTAGCCCGCGAGCTGTTGTTCCGTCATGCCGGGCTCCCTCTAGACCTCGTACGGCTGGACGACGATGAAGTTCCCCGGAGCGCCGCGGAACTGGAGGTTCACGGTCTCCCCGCTGTGCCCGGGATACGCGTTGCGGCGCAGCCTGACCTGGCTGGACAGGATCACCTGCGAGGCCGCCGACCAGGCGACCACAGCGTTGCAGTCGGCGAAGGTCGTGGGCGTGACCGGGAGGACGACGGGCGTGCCGTGCGTCTTGACGACGACGGTGCCGGTGCCCTGGAACAGCATGGTGAACAGGGCGCCGCCCGGGATGCCATGGCCCTCGATGCGGCGCACCTCGTACTGGAGGGACTCGTCGAAGGCGAGCACGTTCTCGGCGGACACGCAGATGCCGTCGCCCTGCAGTTCGACCGGGTGCAGGTGGGCGTTGTTCTCGGCGAGGAAGACCTGGCCACGGCCCGTGCAGCGCATCAGCTGCATCTCCTGGCCGGTCGCGTTGCCCACGACGCGGCCCGCGAAACCGGCGCCCTTGTAGCCGAAGTCGACCTTGCCCTGGTACATGACCATGCTGCCCTGCCGGGCCAGCACGGGCGCGCCGCCGTCCATCGTGAGGTCCACGCGCATCAGATGGCCGTTCTGCGCGGTCCACCGCCGGCCGGTGGGGGTCTCCTTGTACGGGTTGAGCGCGGCGTGCAGGCCGGCTCCGCCGGGGGGCGCACCACCCGGCACGAAGCCCTGGACCCCGGCGGGCGGACCACCGAAAGCACCCCCGCCCGGGGCCTGCTGGGAGAACGGATTGCCCATGGCCGCCGGCGGCTGCCCGAACGGCGGCTGACCCGGCGCGGGTTGACCGTACGGAGCCTGACCGGGTGCGGGCTGACCGTACGGAGCCTGACCCGAAGCGGGCTGGCCGTACTGAGCCTGACCCGGCGCGGGCTGGCCGGGTGCGGTGGGCCCGCCGAAGCCCGAGGATGCGGGCGGCGCTGCGGGAGCCGGTGGCTGTGCGGGCGGCGCCTGCCCCGGCACCTGGCCGTAGGGAGGCGGCGCGGTGTCCGGCATCGGCGTGATCAGCGTGGGCGTGGCGTACACCGGCAGCGGTGCCTGGGGGGCGGCCGGTGTTCCCGGGGCGGCGGGGCCCGGGGGCGCGCCGAACCCGGGGGCCGGGGCCGCGACGGCCGGACCGGCGCCCGGCGGCGGCGCGAAGCCCGGCGCCTGACCGGCGGCGGCCGGCGGGGCGTCCTGTGCCTGCTCCTCCGCGACCTCACCGCCGAAGTTCTTGAGCAGCGCGTCCAGCCCGCCGTCGAAGCCCTGTCCGACCGCGGCGAACCGCCACACGTCCTTGCGGTAGAAGTCCCCGAGCATCACGGCGCGTTCCGTGGAGAACTCGGCGCCGGTGAAGGAGTACCTGACGACCTCCTCGCCACCCGCGACGACCCGGATCCAGCCGGGACCGACCCCCGACATCTGCCCCGCGCCGTCCAGCGTGGCCGTGAAGGAGAGCTTGTGGACGGAGGCCGGGACGCGGTCGAGCGTCACCCGGAACGACTCGGTGTCACCCGCCTGCGCACCGAGCAGCTGCACCGACTCCTCGGGGGACTTCGGCTGGTTGAAGAAGATGAAGTAACGATCGTCCGAGAGGCGCTCGTCGGCGTCGAGGCCGAAGCAGCTGATGTCGAACGTCAGGCCGGGACCCGCGATCTGCACGCCGACGTACAGGTCCGTCCCCGGCGTGAGATCACTGACCTTGGCCTTGTGGCCGCGCTGGAATTCCCTGGGCATGCGTAACGACCGTCCCCCATCCCGAAACCTGCGTGCGTCGCGTCAGGCTAACGGCTGTGCCGGGCGGTGCGGCAGTCCGGTACACGTTCGGTACAGGATCGGCAAAACCGGACGCGCGGGCGCCAACTCCCCCGCTCACTCCCCGTCGTCGGCCGGCGGATGCGGCAACCGCTCGGCGGCCACGACCCCTTCGAGATAGCCGCGGGCGCGCTCCGTGCGCGGATACGCCTCCAGCAGCTCCCAGAACCGGGGGCCGTGGCCCGGCACCAGCAGGTGTGCGAGCTCGTGCAGGAGTACGTAGTCGACGACGTACTCCGGCATCCCGCGCAGCCGGTGCGAGAGGCGGATGCTGCCCTCCGCCGGGGTGCACGATCCCCAGCGGGTGTTCTGGTTGGTGACCCAGCGGACCGAGGCGGGACGCGCCCGGCCCTCGAAATAGCGGTCCGAGAGGTGGGCCGCCCGGGTGGTCAGCTCCTCGTCGCCGAGCTGTCGCTTGCTCTCCTGGGTGGCGAGCTTGTCGAGCATCACCGTCACCCAGCGCCGCTCCTCGGCCTTCGACATCCGGGCCGGGATGAGGACGATCGTCCGCTCGCCCTCCCGGTACGCGGACACCGTCCGCCTGCGCCGGGTGCTCCTGCGCACTTCGACGGCACCGGGCGCCGCGGGGGCGCCGGTGACGAGATCGGGGACCGCGGCGCCGGAGGACGCGGCGGCTTCGCGCGGGGCGCGGTCCTGGTCGGGCCGGGGGTCGGCGGGCACGCCTCGACGTTACCCGTTGCCGGGCCCCGCCGGGCCGCGCCGGTCGGTGATATGAGCCATTGGTACGACCGATACCTCGGCCTGTGGACAACTTCCGGCGCGGTGTCGCGGGGACGGGCACTGTGGTGACGGAGGCGGGCGGCGGTCACCGCGGGACACGGGGCGCGGCGGGGCCGATGTGCACGGCGGGTCGGGGCCCGCGGCCCCACGGGAACAGAGGCGCGGCACGGGAGGGGAAAGGACCGCGCGGGAACGGATGTGGACGTAGGACGGGCCGGAGAGCAGGACACCGGGAGACGGGGGATGTGTGATGCGACCGATGGTGAAGCCCGCGTTGCGGCGGGCCTGGCGCGGACGGCGGACGGTGCAGTTCGGGGTGACACCCGCGCACGCGGTGCGCATGGGCCCCATGGACACGGCGACGGGCGGTTTCCTCGAACTGCTCGACGGGTCGCGGACCCTGCCGGTACTGCGGGCCGAGGCCCGCGCGATGGGGCTGCCCGAGGAGTGGGCGCAGGAGGTGGTGCGGCGGCTGGCGGCGGCCGGGGTGGTGGACGACCCCGGCGCCGGCGGCGAGGCGTTCGACGCGTTGCGGCGGACACCGGGCGCGCTGGAGCGCCTGCGGCCGGATCTGGCGTCGTTGTCGGTGGTGCACCAGGCGCCGGGCGAAGGGGCCGCCCGGCTGGCGGCACGCCGGGCGGGCCGGGTCCGGGTGCGGGGCGCGGGCCGGGTCGGTGCCGCGGTGGCGGCGGCGCTCGCGGCGGCGGGCGTCGGCTGCGTCGAGGTGCAGGACGGCGGCTCGGTGGAGGCCTCGGACGTGGCGCCGGGCGGGCTTCCCGCGTCGGCCGTGGGCGAGCGCAGGGCTGCGGCGGCGGCCCGGCTGGTGCGGGTCTGCGCGCCGGGCGCCGCCCCACGCGGCGCGCCGGACCGGGCGCGGGACGCGCCGATCTCGCTGATCGTGGTGGCGCCCCGGGACGCCCTGGCGGCCTACCGTCCGGAGCCGGCCGTGACCGAGCCGTGGGTCGCCGCCGGCGTCCCCCATCTGTTCGCCGGGGTGATCGAAGCCACAGGGTTCGTGGGACCGCTGGTCCTGCCGGGCGGCACGGCCTGCGCGGGCTGCCTCCTGCTGGCGGGAGCGGAAGCCGACCCGGACGCGCCCGCCATGCTCGCGCAGTGGCGCTCGGGGCGGGGCGCACGGCCGGTCACGGCATGCGACGGCCCACTCGCCGCCCTGGTGGCAGGGCTGACGGCGGCACATGCTCTGGCGTTTCTCGACGGGGAACTGCCCACGAGCACCGGCACCCGCTGGGAGGTCTCGCTGCCGCTGCTGGACTGGCGGTCGACAACAACAGCGCCCCATTCGGGCTGCCGCTGCGGCGCCGCGGGAAGGACAGAGGGGGTCCGCACGGCCACGTCGGGGGCCGGGCGCGACACAATGGCGGTGTAGCCCGCCGCACCACGGCAAGGCTGTCCGTACCAGGAGGGGCGTAATGTCTGATCTTCCCCGGAAGGCGGTCACCCGCACTGCCAAGCTGGCCGCGCTGCCGATCGGTTTCGCGGGCAGGGCGACCTGGGGTCTGGGCAGGCGGATCGGCGGGAAGTCCGCCGACATCGTCACCAAGGAGCTCCAGCAGCGGACGGCCGACCAGCTGTTCAAGGTGCTGGGTGAGCTCAAGGGCGGAGCCATGAAGTTCGGGCAGCTGCTGTCCGTCTTCGAGTCGGCGCTGCCCGAGGAGGTCGCGGGCCCCTACCGGGCGGCGCTGACGAAGCTCCAGGACGCGGCGCCCCCGATGCCGACGCAGACGGTGCACGGTGTCCTCGCCGACCAGCTCGGCGAAAACTGGCGCGAGCTGTTCCTGGAGTTCGAGGACAAGCCGTCGGCCGCGGCGTCGATCGGCCAGGTGCACCGGGCGCTGTGGCACGACGGGCGCGAGGTCGCGGTCAAGGTGCAGTATCCGGGCGCCGGTGAGGCGCTGCTCTCGGACCTGACCCAGCTGAGCCGGTTCGTCAGGCTGCTCGGACCGCTGATCCCCGGCATGGACATGAAGCCGCTGGTCGCCGAGATGCGTGACCGGGTCTCCGAGGAACTGGACTACGCGCTGGAGGCGGAGGCGCAGCGCGAGCACGCGCGTGAGTTCGCCGACGACCCGGACGTGGTCGTGCCGGACGTGGTGCACCAGGCCGACCAGGTCCTCGTCACGGAGTGGATGGACGGGACACCGCTCGCCGAGATCATCTCGTCGGGCACGCAGGAGCAGCGGGACCGGGCGGGCCAGCTGCTGGCGCGGTTCCTGTTCTCCGGACCGATGCGCACGGGCCTGCTGCACGCCGACCCGCACCCGGGCAATTTCCGCCTGCTGCCGCCCCGTGAGAGTGCTCCGGGCGGGCCCGGGGACGACGCCGCGGACGGCGACACCGGTGGGAGCGGCGAGCTGCGCCTCGGCGTCCTCGACTTCGGGACGGTGGACCGGCTGCCCGGCGGGCTGCCGGAGATCATCGGTGACGCCCTGCGCATGACGATCGACGGCGAGTCCGACGCCGTGTACGAGATGCTGCGCGCCGAGGGATTCGTCAAGGAGACCATCGATCTCGAACCGGAGGCGGTGCTCGACTACCTGCTGCCGATCATCGAGCCGGCCGGGGTGGACGAGTTCACCTTCACCCGCGCCTGGATGCGCAACCAGGCGGGGCGGATCGCCGATCCGCGCTCCCCCGCGCACCAGCTGGGCCGGCAGCTGAACCTCCCGCCGTCGTACCTGCTGATCCACCGCGTCACGCTGAGCACCATCGGCGTGCTGTGCCAACTGGGTGCCACGGTGCGGCTGCGGGACGAGCTGGAGGACTGGCTGCCCGGCTTCTACGTCGAGTGGGTCTACGAGGACGAAGAGGCGGAGAGCGAAGGCGAGCCCGGGGCCGAGGCAGAGCCCGGGGCCGACGAGCAGGACAGGACGCGCGGCGCGGGCGGCGCCGGGGACGACGAAGCGGGTGCCGGTCCCGAAGGACCCGCACCCGCTGTCGGCGACTGAGCGGTGGTGCGGCGCGGCGGACGGCGGTCCGTTACTGCATGACCGCCATGGCCAGGGCGCGGCGGGCGCGCATCGACACGCGCTCGGCGCGCCGCTGCATGCGCCGCGCCACCAGCACGTGCGCCGCCTGACGGCTCGCGGCGGCGTCGCGCAGTCTCTCGTCCATATGCGCGCGAGCCAGGGCTTCTGGGATGAGTTGCATCTCGCGGGTCCTGTTCTGACGCGCCTCGTGCGCGCCCTTCGTGTTGAAAGCGATCGTGGTGGAGCCGTGGGGCTCACTGGGGGAAGAGGTCATCGGAGCCTGCTTCTTGGGATCGTGCGTGAGGGGACGGTCGATCGTTCCGCGTGCGTTCATGCCGCGACCGGGTTCTTGCGCGGACGGCCACGCGGCCGCTTGCGGGCCACGACGACGCCCTGGACGAAGAGTTCGCCACCCCAGACACCCCACGGCTCGCGCCGCTCCTTGGCACCGGCGAGGCAGGCCTCGACCAGCGGGCAGGTACGGCAGAGCGACTTGGCGTACTCGACGTCGGCCGGCGACTCCGCGAAGAAGACCTCCGGGTCGTAGGCGCGGCAGGGAACGGGCGAACCGAGGTTCTCGATCGCCTCGTCGAGGGCGGTGAGCTGGGTGAGCGGGATCAAGGCGGAGTCCTCCGTGAGGCCGGGCGGCGGGATCGTTTCGGAAGGCGGTACGGACGGGGCGTGCGCTTCGAGTTGCACGGGGTTTCTTCCTCGTCTTATTCGGTCCGGCCGGTCGGTCGGACAGCGTCTGGTACCGGGTGTTCGTGCCCGAGGCCCCTTCGCTCCGCCCGTCCCTGTCGGGACAAACAGAAGGGCCGCGGATCCCGGGTGGGGTTCCGCGGCCCTGAAGGCGCCTGCCTGATTGCCGATCAGGCTGGAGGACTCCAGGGTTCAGGCCCACGGAAGGCCCACATTTCGTGGTGGTGCGTCGTCTGCTGCTTCGTCTGTGCTCCGGCACTGGCCGCCGCCGCGAAGGCATAGGCCTTCACCTCTGCCTGCGCCACTACTCCTGCTGCCAGTGCCCCGGTCGGTCGCTGATTGCCGCCGCGCTCGCGCACGGGGAGCAGGGACAGATCCAGGCCGGACAGGGAGACGGGCCGCATCCCAAAGACGCCGGACACACCGGTGCCGTTGAGAATCGGGGTCGAGAAGCCGACTGAGGGAGCACAGGCGAAGACATGACCGGCCAGTTTTCCGGTGCTGATGACGTTGCTGGTCTTGGTGGTCACGGGGAATCGCCTCCTCTCGGCGTCTCGGGATCCGGCCGGGGCCGGTTCCTCACGTATGCGGACAGTGTCGTTGTGTGGCGACGCGCTCGGCCGGTCGAGAGCCGAGCATGTCAAGTACAGCACGGGAAGTCGGCCTCGGAGAAGACCGCCGTTCCTGTGGTTAGAACCTATGGGGATTCGCCTGGCGGGCGCAAACTATTTTCGCGACGAGTTTGCATCAACTCACCCCCGCGCCGCCGGAGCGGTCCTCACCTGCGCAGATGGCCAGAACGTCAGGGCCGAAGCGGGTGAGTTTGCGGCGCACGACACCCGAGATCCCCGAGAGCGCCCGCTCGTCGGACGGCACGGTCTCGGCGATGGCGATCAGCGTCTTGTCGGTGAAGACGCAGTACGCGGGCTGGCCGAGATCACGTGCCTGCACCTCGCGCCAGGCGTGCAGGCGCTCGTACAGGCCCTCGTCCATGTCGGAGGGGCAGTCCTCGCAGCGCATCAGCTTCATCTCGCCCGCCTCCGTCAGCGTCCTCCCGCAGACGCGGCACCGGGCGGGCCTACGCTCGCGCCGGCGCCGCACCGGCTCCTCGCCGGCCGCGCGCGCCGTGGCCGTGCCGAGCTCCACCGAGCCCGCCGCCCCGGCTGCCGCCGTCCAGGTGGCGCGGCCCCCGCCCGGCCGCAGGCCCTGCAGGAAACGGGTCGCCTTGCGGGACGCCCGCCCGCCGGGCGCGCGGGAGAGCGACCAGGACAGTGAGAGATGGACCCGTGCGCGGGTCACCCCGACGTACAGCAGCCGGCGCTCCTCCTCGATCTGGGCGTCCGTCTTGGCGTACGTGATCGGCATGGTGCCCTCGGAGAGGCCCACCAGGAACACCGCGTCCCATTCGAGGCCCTTCGCCGCGTGCAGCGACGCGAGCGTGACGCCCTGGACCGTGGGCGCGTGCTGCGCCGCCGCGCGCTCGTCCAGCTCCGCGACCAGGTCGGCGAGCGTGGCCCCTGGGCGGGCGCCCGCGAAGTCCTCCGCGAGCCTGACCAGCGCGGCCAGCGACTCCCACCGGTCACGGACCGGACCCGAGCCGGCCGGCGGCTGGTCCGTCCAGCCCTTCGCGGACAGCACGGCACGGACCTGGGAGGGCAGTTCGACCATCCCGTCGAGCAGGGCGTCGTTGCCGCCGAAGCGGGCGGCGCCACGCAGCGCGGCTCCTGCCTCGCGCACCTCCTGCCGCTCGAAGAAGCGTTCGGCCCCCCGCAGCTGGTACGGCACGCCCGCGTCCGCGAGGGCCCCTTCGTAAAGGGCCGACTGGGCGTTGATGCGGAACAGGACGGCGATCTCGCCGGCCGGGACGCCCGCCGCGATCAGCTCACGGATGCGCCGGGCCGTGCCCTCCGCCTCGGCCGGCTCATCCCCGTACTCCGTGTAGGCGGGCTCCGGTCCCTTCTCGCGCTGCGAGACGAGTTCCAGCCGGTGCTCGGCGGCGCGTCCGCGCGCCTGGGAGAGCAGTCCGTTGGCGAGGTGGACGACCTGCGGGGTGGAGCGGTAGTCGCGGACGAGTTTGACGACCGTCGCGTTCGGATGGCGGGTGCGGAAGTTGATCAGGTGGTCGGGGGTGGCGCCGGTGAACGAGTAGATCGTCTGACTGGCGTCGCCGACCACGCAGAGCGTCTCGCGGTCGCCCACCCACAGTTCGAGCAGCCGCTGCTGGAGCGGGCTCACGTCCTGGTACTCGTCCACCACGAAGTGCTGGTACTGGCTGCGGACCTGGTCGGCGATGTCGTGCCGGTCCTGGAGGATGGCGACCGTGAGCAGCAGCACGTCCTCGAAGTCGATCACCGACCGGTCGCGTTTGAGCTGCTCGTACATCGCGTAGATCTGGCCCGTCTCGGCCGCGTCGCGCGCGCTCTCGCGGTCCGATTTCGCGATGACGGCCACGTAGTCCGCCGGGACGGTCTGGGTGACCTTCGCCCACTCGATCTCTCCGGTGACCTCCCGCAGTTCGTTGCGGTCGAGGCGTAGGCGGCAGCGGGCGGCGGCCTCGGCGACGAGCTGCGCCTTGCGGTCGACGATCCGGGGCAGCTCGCCGCCGACGGCCTTCGGCCAGAAGAACTGCAGCTGGCGCAGGGCCGCCGAGTGGAACGTCCGCGCCTGCACGCCGCCGGCGCCGAGCTGCCGCAGCCGGCCGCGCATCTCGCCCGCCGCCCGGTTGGTGAAGGTGACGGCGAGGACGCTCGCGGGCTGGAGTATCCCGGCGCGCACCCCGTAGGCGACGCGGTGGGTGATGGCGCGGGTCTTGCCCGTACCGGCTCCGGCGAGCACGCACACGGGTCCCTGGAAGGCCGTCGCGACGGCGCGCTGCTCGGGGTCGAGACCTGCGAGCACGGCGTCCGCGTCGAGCGGCGGAAGGGGTGAGGAGTGCGTTGCTGCTGTCACCCCGCCATGCTGCCAGGTCGGGTGAGGCGGCTGCGGGCGAGTGTCCACAGGCGGGGTGTGATGGTCGTACCGGTTACGGCCGCCATGAGCCTCGCGTCACACCGCCGGACGTGAAAGGCAAGCGGAGGCGCCCTACGGGAATGGTGGACAGACGTTGTACGTTCCAAGGATGCGCCGCGCCGGAGCCCCTGCCGGGCGGGCAGAAGACAGAGGAGCGCGAGGGACATGTCGGGCAATGTGACGATGTACAGCACCACGTGGTGTGGCTATTGCCGTCGGCTCAAGAGCCAGATGGACCGCGAGGGGATCGCGTACACCGAGATCAACATCGAGCAGGACCCGGCGTCCGCCGCGTTCGTGGAGAAGGCCAACGGAGGCAACCAGACGGTGCCGACCGTACTTTTCGCGGACGGCTCCACGCTGACGAACCCGTCGCTCGCGCAGGTCAAGCAGAAGATCGCCGCCTGATCCGACGGCGGCGCGGGGACGCGGGCGACCGCGGCGAAGGTACCCCCGACCGACAGGGCCGAGCCCGCGGGACGTGAGCGCCTGGCGCTCCGGAGAGCAGGGCTCGGTCCGTGCGGCCATGGGTCCCTGCCCGTACCGCCCGGGCTCCGCGGCCGGGTGGGCGCGTGCCCGGCGGCGGGCGGGGTTCAGCGTGAAGGCCCCGGAGCGTTCGCACGCTCCGGGGCCTTCACCTTGTTCCACTTGTTCTTGTCCCGCGCGAGGCCTCGCCTTCACCTTGTTCCGGCGCGGGGTCTCGCCTTCGCGTCGTTCCGGCGCGGGCCTTCACCTCAGCCGTGCCCCTGGGTGGCCCCGGCCGATGCGGCCGGGGCCCCGGTTCACGCGGCCGGGCCGGGCTCCGGCAGGGGCTTGGGGATCGGCTTGCCGTACCAGAGCTCGATGAGCCGGGCGGCGATCGAGATGCCCATCGGCGGCAGGATCTCGCCGCTCTCGATGGCCGTCCGCAGGTCCTCGCGGGAGAACCAGCGCGCCTCCTCGATCTCCTCGCCGTCCACGTTGATCTCCGAGCCCGTGGCCTGCGCCATGAAGCCGAGCATCAGGCTCGACGGGAAGGGCCACGGCTGGCTCGCCACGTACTCGACGTCGCCGATGACGATGCCGGCCTCCTCCCACACCTCGCGGGCGACGGCCTTCTCGATGGACTCGCCGGGCTCCACGAACCCGGCGAGCGTCGAGAAGCGGCCCTTCGGCCAGTGCACCTGGCGGCCGAGCAGCGCGCGGTCCTCCGCGTCGGTGACCAGCATGATCACTGCCGGGTCGGTACGCGGGTAGTGCTCGGCGCCGCAGGCGGGGCAGCGGCGGATGTGGCCCGCCGCCGCGATCATGGTGCGCTCACCGCAGCGCGAGCAGAAGCGGTGCAGCCGCTGCCAGTTCTCCAGCGCCACCGCGTGCGCCATCAGGCCCGCGTCGCGCGCCGACAGGAGCATGCCCGCCTCGCGCAGGCCCGCTGCCCGCGCGGACTGGTCGAGGCGGCCGGGGAGGGAGTCCTTCTGCAGCGCGAAGTAGCGGACGCCCTCCTCGTCGGTGCCGAGGAAGTAGCGGTGCGTCTCCGTGAGCGGCGCCTCGAAGGTGGGGGTCATCACCAGCTCGGTGCGGCCGTCGGGGGTGTCGTCGACCAGCGCCTGTCCGCCGGAGACGACGAAGACACGGGTCGTGGGGTGGCTCCAGGCGGCGGCGAGCCACGCCTCGTCGAGGCGGTGGTGGGCGGCGCGGTCGATGCCGCTGTCCGCGGTGAGTCCGATAGGGCGGTGTGCGGCGTCGTCACGGCTGGTGCTGCTGGTGGACACGGGTACTTCCAACTCCCCCTGAAGGTGCGGGCGGCTTCTCTGGGTGGTGGCGGACGGACGAGGGCGGGCCGGGCCCCGGCCCCGGCAGGGACCGGCGTGGGCCGTCAGCGGCCGCCCGCCGCGCCGTGTGACCGGCCGTGGGCCGCGCGGTGGGACGGGGGGTGAGTGCGGACGGCGCTGTCCGGGGTCTCGCTCATGATGTCGAGCCTAACCGGCCCGGCCGCGAACCCCTCCCGGCGGTTGGCCGGGGCCGCGCTCCCCCCGCGCGCCCCGCCGGTGCTCCCCGCGAGCCCCCGGCCCGGGCCGGGGGCTCCCGCCGGGCCCGGCCTCCCCGGTCATCAGGCGCTCCAGCGCCGCGCGGTCCAGCAGCCCCTCGGGCCGTACGGTCTCGCCGCTGCGCACGTACACGAACGCGGCGCTCACGGCGCTGAGCGGCAGCCCGTGCCGCTCGGCCCAGGCAAGGCGGTAGACGGCGAGCTGCAGCGGATCGGCCTCGCGGTCCCTGCCGGTCTTCCAGTCGACGATCTCGTACGTCCAGGGGTACGGGGCGCCCTCCCCCGCGGGCTCCCGGTACACCGCGTCGATCCGGCCGCGGACGACGCGGCCGGCGAGGGTCAGCTGGAACGGCGCCTCCACCCGGTACGGCGTGCGCCGCGCGTACACGGAACGCTCGAACGCGGCCTTGAGCGCCGCCAGGTCACGCTCGTCGGCGATGCCGGGATCGTCGTCGTCGGCGCCGGGCAGTTCGTCGGGGCCGAGCATGGGCAGCGGAAGCGCCTCGAACCGCGACTCGACCCAGGCGTGGAACCGGGTGCCCCTGCGCGCTGCGGGCTTCGGCGGACGCGGCATGGGCCGGGCCAGCTCCCGTGCGTACGCGTCGGGGTCGGCGGCGAGCCGCAGCAGCTCCGAGGCGGAGAGGGCAGCGGGCACGACGACGTCCCGCACCGCCGCGCGGGCGCGGGTGAGTTCCCCGGCGAGGGCGTCGAGGTCGCGGTCCCAGGAGGCGAGCGTGCGCAGTTCCTCCGGGGCGGGGCCGCGTCCGGTCCGGGGTGCGGGGACGGCCCCGGCGGCGCCCGGGGAGCGCCGCTCCTGCCGGGCGTCATGGACGTGAGAAGCCTCACGCGCGTCTTCGGCGTCCGGGACCTCTTCGGCGTCCGGGCCCCTGCCGGGGTCCTCGGCCGACCGGTCGCCCGCGCCTGACCCCCCGATCTCCGGCGGAACCTCGCCCTCCGGCGGCGGTCCGCTCCCGTGGAGCGGGTCCTCCTCAGGCGGGGGGTTCTCCTCGGGTGGGGCACCGTCCTCGGGCGGAGCCCCGCCCTCCGGCAGGAACGCGTCCTCCGGCGGCGGCGCGCTCTCGTAGAGGGAGTCGTCCTCGGGCGGGGGCTCGTCCTCCTGCGGCCACAGGTCGAACGGGACGGACTCCGCCGTCGGTCCCACCCGGCGCGGCGGACCGGGCGGGGCCGAGGGCAGGGGCACCGCCGCGTGCGTCAGGGCGTCCAGGTGCGCGCGTACCGTGCGGGCCGCGTCGCGGCGGCGGCGCAGCGCGTCCTCGTCCAGCGGCAGCGGCCACGGCGTCGGGGCGCCCGCCTGCGCCCGCAGCGCCGGGTTCTCCGCGTCCGGCCCGGGCTCCTCCGCCCACGCCTCGATCTCCCCGTACCCGGCGGCGCAGTGGTCGTACAGCGCCCGCAGGAAGGCGGACGGGCCCCGGTGCCGCTTCTGGTCGGGGCCCCACCAGTGGCCGGAGCCGAGGAGGAGGGTGCGCGGGCGGGTGAACGTCACATAACCGAGGCGCAGTTCCTCCGTCTCCTGGTGGTCGCGCAGGGCCTCTTTGAAGGCCTTCATGTCGCGCGCCGTCCATCCTCCGATGACGGGCAGCGTCTCCGCGTCGCCCCGCAGGACGCCGGGCACGACCTTCGCCTGGGACGTCCACGCCTCGCGCGCCTTCGTGCTCGGGAACTGACCCGTGACGAGACCCGGCACCGCGACGACGTCCCACTCCAGGCCCTTCGCCTTGTGCGCGGTGAGCACCTTGACGGTGTTCTCGCCGCCGGGCAGCGCGTTGTCGAGGCCCTTCTCGTACTGCACCGCGGTCCGCAGGAAGCCGAGGAAGGCCAGCAGTCCCGCCTCGCCGTCGAGCGCGGCGAACGACGCCGCCATGTCGAGGAAGTTGCCGAGCGTCTCGCGGCGGCGAGCCGCCAGCGCGTGCGGCGACGCGGCCAGTTCGACCTCCAGGCCGGTGGTTGCGAGCACCCGGTGCAGCACGTCCATGAGCGGGTCCGCGAGCGATCTGCGCAGCTCGCGCAGCTCCTGGGCGAGGCGCGCGAAGCGCACGCGCGCGGCCGACGAGAACGGCAGGCCGTCGTCCGGCGGGCCCGCCCCGTCGAGGAACGTGTCGAGCGCGTCCGCGAGCGAGACGACCTCAGCCGGGTCCGTGCCCTCCACCGCGGCGGCCAGCCGCGCGTCCGCATGGTCGTCGGCGCCGCCGGATTCCCCACCGGCGGCCGACGTACGTACGAGGAGCCGCGCCCGCCGCCCGAGCAGCGCCAGGTCGCGCGGGCCGATACGCCAGCGCGGGCCGGTCAGCAGGCGTACGAGGGAGGCGTTGGCGCCCGGATCCTGCAGCACCTCGCACACGGCGACCAGGTCGGCCACCTCCGGCAGGTGGACCAGCCCCGACAGCCCGACGACCTCCACCGGCACGTCGCGCGCCACCAGCGCTCCCTGGATCGTGGCGAAGTCGCCTGCCGTACGACACAGGACGGCGATCTCCCCGGGTGCCGTGCCCGTCCGCACGAGGTGCGCGACCGAGTCGGCGAGCCACTCGATCTCCTCCGCGTGGGTGGCGAGCAGGGCGCAGCGGACGCCGCCGTCACGCTCGGCGCCGGGGGCCGGGCGCAGCGCCTCGACGCCCGCGTGCATCGCGCGCAGCGGCTCCGCGAGGCGGTTGGCGAGGTCGAGGAGCCGGCCGCCGCTGCGGCGGTTCTCGCTCAGCGAGAAGCGGGTGGCGGGCGTGCCGTCCCCGTACGGGAAGTGCGCGGGGAAGTCGTCCAGGTTGGCGACGGACGCGCCGCGCCAGCCGTAGATCGCCTGGCAGGGGTCGCCGACCGCGGTCACGGCGTGCCCGGTGCCGCCGCCGAACAGCCCGGCGAGCAGGCGCCGCTGGGCGACGGAGGTGTCCTGGTACTCGTCGAGCAGGACGACCCGGAACTCCTCCCGCAGTATCCGGCCCACCTCGGGGCGGGTGAGGGCGAGTTCCGCGGACAGGGCGATCTGGTCGCCGAAGTCGAACAGGTCCCGGGCGCGCTTGGCCCGGCGGTAGTGGCCGACGAGGCCGGTCAGTTCGCGGCGGGCGGCGGCGGCCTCGGGAACCTTGCGCAGGTCGGCGTTGGTGAGGCGGGCGGCGCCGAGAGTGGCGAGCAGCCGGGCGTCGTACGCGTCCAGCTCCTCCGGCCGCACCAGGTGCTCGGACAGTTCCGCGTCCAGCGCGAGCAAGTCGCTGACCAGGGCGGGGAGCGTCTTGGTGAGCATGGGGTACGGGCCCGGCGCATCCCGCAGGACCCGGGCGGCGAGCTGGAAGCGGGTGGCGTCGGCGAGCAGCCGGGAGGACGGTTCGAGTCCGATGCGCAGGCCGTGGTCGGTGAGGAGCTGCCCGGCGAAGGCGTGGTACGTGGAGATACGGGGTTCCCCGGCCGGGGCGTCGGGGTCGCTCACGTCGGGGTCGAGGACGCCCGCGCGAACGAGCGCGGCCCGCACCCGCTCGGCCAGCTCGCCCGCCGCCTTGTTGGTGAAGGTGAGCCCGAGAACCTGCTCGGGCGCCACCTGCCCGGTGCCGACCAGCCAGACCACCCGCGCCGCCATGACGGTCGTCTTGCCGGAGCCCGCGCCCGCCACGATCACCTGCGGGGCGGGCGGTGCGGTGACGCACGCCATCTGCTCCGGGGTGAAGGGGATGCCGAGGAGCTGCTTGAGCTGCTCGGGGTCGGTGATGCGCGCGGCCATCCAGGAAGGCTAACCGCCGCCACCGACAGCCCGCCCGGACCGCCGGCCGGGCGGTACGGGACCGCGGGCCGGGCGGTACAGGACCGCGGGCCGTGACGGGCGCGGTCAGATACGTCGCGGTCAGGTGCGTCGGAGGATCCGGGGCGTCGGAGGATCCGGGCGGGTTCGGGGCGGATGCGGGGCGGGGGCCGGCCGCCTCACTCCACCACCTGGTGCCCCTGCGGCTGGGCGCTGCACGACGCCCGGAACGCGCAGTGCCCGCAGTGCGTGCCGGGGGTGGGGCCGAACCGCTCGTCGAGGACGCGGCCCGCCGCCTCGGCCAGCAGGCTCGCGGCCCAGTCGCCGGACAGCGGTTCCTGCGACTGGATCTTCGGCAGCGCGTCGCCGCCTTCCCGCTGCGGCGCGGGCTGCCGGAGCTGGACGAGTTCCGCGCCGCCCGCCTCGGGGCGGCGCCCCTCGAACGCGCCGTCCACCGCGCCCTCGCCGACGGCGAGCTGGTACACCGCGAGCTGTGCGTGGTGGGCCACCTCGTCCTTGGTGGGGGCCTGCTTGCCCGTCTTGAAGTCGACGACGTACGCACGCCCTTCCGCGTCCTGTTCGACGCGGTCCATGGAGCCGCGGACGCGGACCTCGTACTCCCCCGCACCGAGGGTCACGTCGAACTCGTGCTCCGTGGCGGCCACCCGCCGGTCCCCGCGGTCGCTCATGTGCCACCGCAGGAAGCGTTCGAGCGCGGAGCGGGCCTGGTCCTTCTCCTGCCGCGACTTCCACGGCGCGTCGAAGGCCAGACCGTCCCATACGGTGTCCAGCCGCTCCATCAGAACGGCCAGGTCGGCGGGCGTACGTCCGGACGCGACCTCGTCCGCGAGGACGTGCAGCACGTTGCCGAAGCCCTGGGCGGTGGTGGCGGGGGCGTCCGCCTTGACCTCGCGTCCGAGGAACCACTGGAGCGCGCAGGTGTTCACCAGCTGGTCCAGCGCACTGCCGGAGAGCGCGACGGGCTGCGTGCGCTCCCGCAGCGGGACGGCGCTGAGCGTCGGCTCGTACAGGCCCCACCAGCTGTTCGGGTGCGCCGCCGGGACGAGCGGGGTGCCCTCCTCGTCCGTGAGCGCGGCCAGGCGCGCGAGCCGGCGCGCGGCCTGGTCCCTGAGCCCCGGGCTCGCGTCCGGGTCGACGGTCGTCGCCCGCAGCTCCGCGACGAGCGGGGCGACGGCCAGCGGCCTGCGGGGCCGGGACGTCGTGTCGCGGGGCTCGACGCCCAGTTCGGTGACGAAACGGGAGGGCTGATCGCCGTCGTCCGCCGCGGACTTGACGGCGGTGACGACGAGCCGGTCGCGGGCCCGGGTGGCCGCCACGTAGAACAGCCTGCGCTCCTCGGTGAGCAGGGCCCCCGGCGTGAGCGGTTCCGCGAGACCGTCGCGGCCGATGCGGTCCGCCTCCAGCAGCGAGCCGCGGCGGCGCAGGTCGGGCCAGAGGCCGTCCTGCACGCCGGCGACGACCACCAGGCGCCACTCCAGTCCCTTCGAGCGGTGGGCCGTCATCAGGCGTACGGCATCGGGCCGGACGGCCCGCCGGCCGAGGGTGTCGGCGGCGATGTCCTGGGCGTCCAGCTCCTCCAGGAAGTTGAGTGCGCCGCGCCCGCCGGTGCGCTCCTCGGCGCGGGCGGCGGTGTCGAACAGCGCGCAGACCGCGTCGAGGTCGCGGTCCGCGTTGCGGCCCGCGGGGCCGCCCCGCAGCGCGGACCGCTCCAGCCTGCCGGGCCAGGGCGTGCCGTCCCACAGGATCCACAGCGCCTCCTCGGCGGTGCCGCCGCCCCGGAGGAGCTCACGCGTCCCGCGCAGCAGTTCGCCGAGACGCTGCGCGCCGCGCGCGTAGGCGGGGTCGTGGGTGACGAGCCGTTCGGGTTCGGCCAGCGCGCGGGCGAGCAGGACGTCGGACGGCGGGGGCAGGCGCTCGCCCGCGAGGCGCTCGTCGTCGCGCAGGGCACGGCCGAGCCGCCGCAGGTCCGCCGTGTCCATGCCGCCGAGGGGCGAGGTCAGCAGCGCGAGGGCGACATCGGTCGACAGCGCGTCCTCCCCGCCGGCCGCGCCGTCCGCAAGGTCCGCACCGGGCGCCCAGGACCCGCCGGTCGCCCAGGACTCATCAGTTGCCCCGGACTCACCGGCCCCCTCGGTCCCTCCGGCCGCCTGAGGCCCGCCCGGCGCCTTCGACCCTCCGGCCGACGCCTCCGACCCTCCGGCCGACGCCTCCGACCCTCCGGCCGGCGTCTCCGTCCCTCCGGCCGCCCCGGACGTCCCGGGCCCCGAGTCCGGCACGCCCGAGGCTTCCGCCCCCTTCGAGCCCGGTGCGTCGCCCGCCACGCGGCCCGGCTCGCCCGGCCCGCGCAGGGCGCCCGTCGCCGCCGCGCGCAGTGCCATAAGCAGCGGGGCCACCGCGGGCTCGTGCCGCAGCGGTACGTCGTCCCCGTCGGTCTCCAGCGGTACGCCCGCCGATGTCAGGGCCCGGCGGAGCGAGGGGATCGTGCGGCCGCCCGCCCGGACCAGTACCGCCATGTCGCTCCAGGGCATCCCGTCCTCCAGGTGCGCCCTGCGCAGGATGTCCGCGATGTTGTCGAGCTCGGTCGAGGGGGTCGGGTAGGTGTACACCTCGACCCTGCCGCCGTCCCGCACGGGCTCCGGCTCGCGGTGCGCCCGTACCGCCTGCTGGGGCAGGCGCGGCAGCGGCATCCGGCGGGCCACCTCGCGGGTCGCGGCCAGCAGGCGCGCGCCGGAGCGGCGGGTACGGGTGAGCACCGCCACCGGCGCCGGCGTGCCGTCACGGCGCGGGAAGACCTGCGGGAAGTCGAGGATGCCGTTGACGTCCGCACCGCGGAACGCGTAGATCGACTGGTCGGGGTCGCCGAAGGCGACGAGCGTCGCCCCACCGCTGGCCAGGGCCCGCAGGAGCCGGACCTGTGCCGGGTCGGTGTCCTGGTACTCGTCGACGAACACCGCGTCGTAGGACGCGGCGAGCCGCGCTCCGGTCCCCGGCCGCTCCGCGAGCAGCGCGGCCCGGTGCACGAGTTCCGCGTAGTCCAGTACGCCCTGGAGGTCCAGCACGTCCAGGTATTCGGCGAGGAACGCCGCCGCGGCCCCCCAGTCGGGGCGGCCGGTGCGCGCCGCGAACGCGGCGAGCGCGTCCGGGCCGAGGCCGAGTTCACGGCTGCGCGCCAGGACCGCCCGCACCTCGTCGGCGAATCCGCGTGTCGTCAGGCACGCCCGCAGGTCGCCCGGCCAGTGCACCCGGGAGCGTCCCTCGCGCGCGAGGCCGATCTGGCCAGCGAGCAGGTCGCGTACGGCGACGTCCTGCTCGGGCCCCGACAGCAGCCGCAGGGGCTCGGTGAACAGTTCCGCGTCCTGGTGGGCGCGGACCAGCGCGTAGCAGAACGAGTGGAAGGTCGTCGCCTGCGGGGCGAGGACTCCGCCGAGCCGTCCGGTCATCCGGTCCCGCAGTTCCACGGCGGCCTTGCGGCTGAAGGTGAGCACCAGGATCCGTGCGGGGTCGGTCCCCCGGGCGACCCGCTCGGCGACCGACTCGACGAGCGTCGTGGTCTTGCCCGTGCCGGGTCCGGCCAGTACCAGCAGCGGACCCGCGCCGTGGTCAACCACCGCCCGCTGTGCCGCGTCCAGCTCAGGGGGGATGGCCGGGACCGGGGCGCTGCGCACCAGCCGGTACGTGCCGGTGCCCCGCTGCCGCGCCCCCTGGTGCGGGGCACGGCCGGTGCTGGTGGAGGAGGAACTCACGTGGATCGCCGGTCCTGGAAGGTGCGGGAAATTACGGGAAAGTGCCGGGAGTCGCCGGGAGGCGGCGGCAGGGGCCGCACGGCTGGGCGGTACGGGAAGCACCGAGGGTGCAAGCCCGGGGCGGCGGGATCACGACACGACGGCGGGACGGGTGGGGTGGGCGGTGTGACGAACGTGACGGGCCGGCTGCCCGGCCGCCGGACGGCCGGAGGCCGTTCGGCAGACGCTACGCGCTCACCCGCGCGAGGCGCGGGCCGCCGTACGGAACCGACGAGGTACCCCAGGTGCCCCCACCACGCACCACGATGGCGGAAACTGTCATATGTGAGACCGATCGCCCGTGCGCTCCGCGGCCTGCCCGTCGCTGTCGCCCCCCGTGCCGCCGCCGTCCCACCTGGCCCGCTTCATGTCGAGGCGCGGCAGGTGCCCGTCGGCGGCGCGCGACGCCTCGCGCAGGGGCGTGCCCTCCGCGCGGTAGGCGTCGAGGGCCCGCAGCTCGTGCCCCTGCAGCAGCACTCCGTCGGAACGCACCACCCGCCACCAGGGCACGCCGCCGCCGTACAGCGCCATGACGCGGCCCACCTGGCGGGGGCCGCTCTCGCCGAGCCACTCGGCGACGTCGCCGTACGTCATCACTCTGCCCGGCGGAATCAGCTCCGTGACGTCGAGCACCCGCTCCGCGTACTCCGGCAGCTCACCGGCGTCCGGCGACCCGCCGGTCGTCGGCTCCCCGCTCGGACCGTGTGCACCGTCACCGTCCCGCTCACCTTGCTGGCGCCTCATCCGTCCCATCCTGCCTCACGGCACCGACAGGGACCCGAGACGGGGACACTCCACGCATACAAGGACAAAGAGATCATCTTCGCTCCGACCCCGTCCGCGCAACGCCCTTTGTTGCCCCCGTCAGCGGGTCTCACGTGCCACCATCGTGCGGGCGGTGACTGGTGATACAAGATCGAGAAGACACGGACGCGACGGAGGAGCAGGCCGGACGGTCTGCGACGGCCGGGGGCCACTCCGGCGCTGACGCGCGCCATGACCCGGACCCGGTCCGGCTCACCAAGGCCGGGTCCGACGAGGCCGGGGACTCCGGCTCGGACACCGGGGATGAGGGCGCCGGGGGCGGGGCCTCGAGCACGGGCGGCTCCGACGGCGGCAACCACGGCACGGGCAGCTCACGTACCGGCAGCTCACGTACGGGCAGCTCCGACACCGGCGACCCGGGCGCGGGCGACTCGGGCCCCCGTACGGGCGCCGCCGACGCCGACATCACCGAAGGCACCGGCACCGACGACCCCGAGATCGTGCGCGCCGAGACGGAACCCGCCTGCGACGAGGACGGCGTCCCGCACACCGACCGCGTCTCGGGCGACGAGCCGCTGCTGGCCGCCCGGGTGCACCGCCCCTCGGACCTGCTGCGCCTCCTCGTGGGCCTGCTCGCGATCGCGGTGATCCTGTTCCTCGCGGCGTTCGCCCACGGCACCACGTCGGGCCTCGAACACGACATCAGCAGGGGTACGGGCCAGGCGCCCGACCTGCTCGCGAAGTTCGCGGGCCTGCTGTCCAGCATCGCCGTGCTGCTCGTCCCCGTGGCCTTCGCGATCGAGCGGCTCATCAAACGCGACGGCCTGCGGATCGCGGACGGTGTGCTCGCGGCCGTGCTCGCGCACGGCGTCACCCTTGCCGCGGACCTGTGGGTGGCGCGGGCCGCCCCGCACGCGCTGCAGGACGCGCTGACGCTGCCACAGGTCGGCAGCGGCGCCACGGACCCCGTGCACGGGTATCTCGCGCCCGTGATCGCGTACATGACGGCCGTGGGGATGGCCCGCAGACCGCGCTGGCGGGTGGTGCTGTGGGCGGTCCTGCTGCTCGACGCGTTCGCCATGCTGGTCGCCGGTTACACCACACCGTTCTCGATCCTGCTGACCGTGATGATCGGCTGGACCGTCGCGTACGGCACGCTCTACGCGGTCGGCTCGCCGAACGTGCGACCCACCGGGCAGACCCTGATGGCGGGGCTGCGCCGGGTCGGTTTCCGCCCCGTCAGCGCGATGCGCGCGGAGGAGCCCGTCACCGAAGCCACCGAGGCGGGCGACCGGGGGCGGCGCTACTTCGTCTCGCTGGAGGACGGCCCGCCGCTGGACGTCACGGTCGTCGACCGGGAACAGCAGGCTCAGGGCTTCTTCTACCGGGTGTGGCGCCGGCTGACGCTGCGCTCCATCACCTCGCGCCGGTCGATCCCCTCGCTGCGGCAGGCGCTGGAACAGGAGGCGCTGCTGGCGTACGCGGCGATCGCCGCGGGCGCGCGCGCCCCGAAACTCATCGCCACCTCGGAGCTCGGCCCCGACGCCGTCATGCTGGTATACGAGCACCTCGGCGGCCGCACGCTCGACACGCTGTCGAACGGCGAGATCACCGACGAGCTGATGCGCGGCGCCTGGGAGCAGGTGCGCCACCTGCAGTCGCGGCGCATCGCGCACCGCAGCCTGACCGGCGACGCGCTGCTGGTGGACCGGGCCGGCGGGGTCATCCTCACCGAGCTGCGGGGCGGGGAGATCGCCGCGGGCGACGTCGTCCTGCGCATGGACACCGCGCAACTGCTCACCACGATCGGTCTGCGGGTGGGCGCGGAACGCTCGGTGGCGGCGGCGGTGGAGGTGCTCGGGCCGGACGCGGTCGCCGACTCCCTGCCGCTGCTCCAGCCGATCGCGCTGAGCCGTTCCTCCCGCGCGACCCTGCGCAAGCTCGCGAGGGAGCGGGCCCAGCGGGAGCGCGAGGCCGTCCTTGAGGCGTCCGCCGCGAACAAGAGGGCGCGGGTCGCGGAGACCGCGGCCACCGAGGGCGAGGACAAGAAGGCGGCCCGCAAGTCGCTGCGGCTGGAGAAGCAGGCCGAGAAGCGGGCCATAGACGACGCCCTCGACGAGGCGCGCGAGGAGGACCTGCTCTCGCAGATCCGCAGGCAGGTGCTGTTGATCCGGCCGCAGGCGCCGGTCGAGCCGGTCCGTCTGGAGCGGATCAGGCCGCGCACCCTGATCGGGTTCATCGCGGGCGCGATCGCCGCGTACTTCCTGCTCTCACAGCTCACACAGCTCGACTTCAGCATGGTGGTCAGCCAGGCGCACTGGGGCTGGGTGGCGGCGGCGGCGGCGTTCTCCGCGGTGTCGTACGTGGCGGCCGCGATGAGCCTGCTGGGCTTCGTACCGGAGCGGGTCTCGTTCCGGCGGACGGTGTCCGCGCAGGTCGCGGGGTCGTTCGTGAAGATCGTCGCGCCGGCCGCGGTCGGCGGTGTCGCGCTGAACACGCGTTTCCTGCAGCGGTCCGGCGTACGCCCGGGGCTCGCGGTGGCGAGCGTGGGCGCGTCGCAGCTGTTCGGGCTCGGCGCGCACATCGTCCTGCTGGCGGCCTTCGGCTATCTGACGGGCACGGAGAAGACGACATCGCTCACGCCGTCCAGGACAGTGATCGCGGGCCTGCTGACGGTCGCGGTGCTGGTGCTGGTGGTGACGGCGATCCCGTTCCTGCGCAAGTGGGTCGTGACGCGGCTGCGGTCGCTGTTCGCGGGGGTCGTGCCGCGCATGCTGGACGTGCTGCAGCAGCCCATGAAGCTGGTGACGGGGATCGGCGGGCAGCTGCTGCTGACGGGCCTGTTCGTGATGTGTCTCGACGCGTCGATCCGTGCCTTCGACGACGGCAGCCAGCAGCTGAGCTACGCGAGCATCGCGGTGGTCTTCCTCGCGGGCAACGCGATCGGCTCGGCCGCGCCGACACCGGGCGGTGTGGGTGCCATCGACGGCGCGCTGACGCTGGGACTGCTGGCGGTGGGTCTGCCCAAGGAGGTGGCGGCCCCGGCCGTGCTGCTGTTCCGTCTGATGACGCTGTGGCTGCCGGTGCTGCCGGGCTGGATCTGCTTCAGCCAACTCACCCGCAGAGGCGCGTTGTAACCGGTCGTCACCGTCGCCCGGTCCGCCGGGCGACGGCCCGGCCCGGTCTCCCGCCCGGCGGACCGGGCGTCACTCGTTCGTGGCATGCGCACCGGGCGTCACCCGTTCGTGGCCGCGCCGCGCCAGGACCGTCCGCCGCCACCCGCTTGGACCGTGGCCACGGGCGGGTGCCCGGACCCGGCACGAGCATGGGGGCATGCGCAGATCCCTGGTCGCCGCCGTGTCCGCTCTCGCCCTCGTCGCCCCCGTCGCCGGGTGTTCCGATACCGGGGCCGGCAGCTCCGGAGCCTCCTCGACGGGCTCCGCCGCGACCTCCCCCGCACCCCACGACCTCGGCTCGCAGAAGCTCGACTGGCGGGCGTGCGGCACACCCAGCGTGGCGCAGGGCGGCGGCCCCTCCCCCTCGCCACTGCCCGGCGGGGTGACCTGGCAGTGCACCACCATGGCCGTACCGCTCGACTACGCGCACCCCTCGGCGGGCACGATCCGCCTCGCGCTCATCCGCGCCAAGGCCGCCGACCAGAAGCACCGCATCGGCTCGCTCGTCTTCAACTTCGGCGGGCCCGGCGGCTCCGGAGTCACCGGCCTGCCGTCCTTCGCCAAGGACTACGAGAAGCTGCGCGCCCGCTACGACCTCGTCAGTTTCGACCCGCGCGGCGTCGGCGACAGCGACCCGGTGGAATGCGAGAACAACCAGCAACTCGACGCGTTCTACGCGCAGGACGCCACCCCCGACACGGCCGCCGAGCAGAAGACGTACGCCGCGAGCATCGCCCGGTACTCCGCCGCCTGCGAGCACCGCTCCTCCCGGCAGCTGCCGCACGTCGGCACCACCGAGGCGGCCCGCGACATGGACCTGATGCGGCAGGTGCTCGGCGACAAGAAGCTCTCCTACTTCGGCATCTCGTACGGGACCGAACTCGGCGGCGTCTACGCGCACCTCTTCCCCACCCGCGTCGGCCGGGCGGTCTTCGACGGCGTGGTCGACCCGACGCAGAACTCCCAGCAGGGGGCCCTCGGCCAGGCGAAGGGCTTCCAGCTCGCCCTGGACAACTTCGCGAAGAACTGCGTCGCGCGCGGCGACGCGTGCAAGCTGCCCGGCTCCACGCCGAAGGAGGTGGAGGCCTTCATCGTCAAGCTCCTCCACAGCCTCGACACCCGTCCGATCATGGGCATCGGGGTCCGCAAGCTCACCGCGACCGAGGGCACCAACGGCGTCGTGGAGGCCCTGTACTCCAAGGACTTCTGGCCGCTGCTGGAACAGGGCCTCGACGAGGCGCACGGCGGCAACGGCGCTCTCCTGCTCGCCTTGTCCGACTCTCTCAACGGCCGCGACGAACACGGCCGTTACAGCAACACGCAGGCCGCCAACGCCGCCGTCAACTGCCTCGACTCCACGCAGCGTTTCACCGTGGCGCAGACCCGGCAGAGCCTGCCGGAGTTCCGCAAGGCGTCGCCCGTCTTCGGCGACCTCCTCGGCTGGGGCATGCTCAGCTGCACCAAGTGGCCGGTGGCCGGCCGCTGGACGCACCCCGACGTGAGCGCGCCCGGCGCGGGCCCCATCCTCGTCGTCGGCAACACGGGCGACCCCGCCACTCCCTACGAGGGCGCCAAGGCGATGGAGAAGGCACTCGGCAAGGGCGTCGCGGTCGAGTTGACGTTCAAGGGCCAGGGCCACGGCGCCTACGACAGCGGCAACGCGTGCGTGCAGCGCACCGTCAACAGCTACTTCCTCGACGGCACGGTGCCGAAGCCCGGCACGGTCTGCCGCTGACCCGGCGGGAACCGTCCCCACGGCCCGCCCCCTGACCCGCGGGGACGGCGGCCCCGGCCGCCGGTCCGGCGCGACGGCGGAGCGCGGCCCCGCCCCCCGAGGCGGCGGGGACAGCGGGACGGCGGGACGGCGGTCGGTCCACGACCCGCCCCGAACCCCGGAACACGTGGGAACGGGAACGCCGTGGGAACGGGAACGCGTGAGGGGCCGGTCCGCGCTCTCGCGTGGACCGGCCCCTCACGGTGGCCTCGGGCTTCCCGGCGGGCCGGGACACCGGGGTCTAGTAGATCGGCTTGCTCGGCTCGATCTGGTTCACCCAGCCGATGACGCCCCCGCCGACGTGCACCGCGTCGGAGAAGCCCGCGGACTTCAGCACCGCCAGCACCTCCGCACTGCGGACGCCCGTCTTGCAGTGCAGGACGATCTTCTTGTCCTGCGGCAGGGTCTCCAGCGCGTCGCCCATCAGGAACCGGTCCTTGGGGATCAGCTTCGCGCCGGGGATGGAGACGATCTCGTACTCGTTCGGCTCGCGGACATCGATGATCTCGATGTTCTCGTCGTCGTCGATCCACTCCTTGAGCTGCTTGGGAGTGATCGTCGAACCGGCCGCCGCCTCCTGGGCCTCCTCCGACACGACGCCGCAGAACGCCTCGTAGTCGATGAGTTCCGTGACGGTCGGGTTCTCGCCGCACACCGCGCAGTCGGGGTCTTTGCGGACCTTGACCTGGCGGTACTGCATCTCCAGGGCGTCGTAGATCATCAGACGGCCGAGGAGCGGCTCGCCGATGCCCGCGAGGAGCTTGATGGCCTCGTTGACCTGGATGGACCCGATGGACGCGCAGAGCACGCCCAGCACGCCGCCCTCGGCGCACGACGGGACCATGCCCGGCGGGGGCGGCTCGGGGTAGAGGCACCGGTAGCACGGGCCGTGCTCGGACCAGAAGACACTCGCCTGGCCGTCGAACCGGTAGATCGAACCCCAGATGTACGGCTTGTTCAGCAGTACACAGGCGTCGTTGACCAGGTAACGGGTGGCGAAATTATCCGTTCCGTCCACGATCAGGTCGTACTGGGCGAAGATGTCCATCACGTTCTCGGCTTCGAGCCGTTCCTCGTGAAGGACCACGTTCACGTACGGGTTGATGCCGGTGACCGTGTCCTTGGCGGACTCCGCCTTGGACCGGCCGATGTCGGCCTGACTGTGGATGATCTGGCGCTGGAGGTTCGACTCGTCGACCTCGTCGAACTCCACGATGCCGAGCGTGCCGACACCGGCTGCCGCCAGGTACATCAGCGCCGGGGAACCGAGTCCACCGGCGCCCACGATCAGTACCTTCGCGTTCTTCAGCCGCTTCTGCCCGTCCATACCCACGTCGGGGATGATCAGGTGACGGGAGTACCTGCGGACCTCGTCAACGGTGAGCCCTTCGGCGGGCTCGACCAAGGGGGGCAACGACACAGGGACCTCTACAGGGGTAGGTCATTAACTGACTTGTTCTCCCTGCAACAGTGCCATGGCCTTTCTCATTCCGAGATACCCGGTCCGACGAGCGAGACGATCTCGTCCCAGTACCCGGGCAGCGCCGCGAAGGGGGCGCTCGCGCCGCCCGGGTCCGACCGGTCCGTGAAGAAGATCGTGCCCGCGCCCTGCCAGCGCGCGACACGCATCGCCTCGTCCAGGTGGGAGCGCGGCACACCGTGCACCAAGTGGACGAAGTGGTCGGGGGAATAGCCCGCCGTCCACGGGGCTGCCTGGGACCAGCGGTACTCGCTCCACGCGCCGGAGTACGTCACCAACTGGTCGGCGGCCTCGGCGTACCCGGCGTACGGGTGGGCGCCGTGCCCGAGGACGAGATGGCCCCCGTCGAGCACCGCCTCCAGGGTCGCGGTGACCCTTCTCACCCCGGGCAGCTCGCTGCGCTCGCAGGGTGCCCGGTCCAGGTAGAAACCGCCCACGCGGTACCAGTCGACGTACCGCTGGGCGTCGCAGACCAGGTCACCGAAGTCGTACGCGCCGCGCTTGAGGTCCAGGTGGCCGAGCACCCGCACGCCCGCGTTGGTCAGGCGGCCGGCCGCCTGGAGGCAGTGCGGGTCGGGCCGGGCGCCCGGCCCGTCCGCCACGTTGAGCACGGCCCAGTGCAGCGGTGTGCCGGGCCGGGTCAGTTCGGCCCACTCGACGGGCGCGAGCAGCGGGTGCGCGTATCCCGGCACGCCGAAACCGGTGCGATCCGCCCCCGTGCCCGTGCGTCGCCGCCCGGCGGTGGTCAGATGCGACATGCCGCCTCCATCCAGATGTCCGCCAGTGACTCCTCCAGACCGATCCTCGGGCGCCAGCCGAGCCGGTCGCGCGCCGTGCGGACGTCGGCCTGCTGCCAGGGCCCGCACCCGTCGGGGTACGGGAACGGGCCGACGCCCAGGTGCTCCACGGCGGGCTCCCCGCGCGGGGCGCCGATCGGGCCGTGCACATGGGGGCGCCCCGCGCCCGGCGGGGGCGCGTCCAGTTCGTTCAGCGCGCCCGCGTATCCGGCGACCCTGGCCAGGACGGCGGCGGCGTCCCTGAGCTTGACGGCCCTGCCCGTACCGATGTTGACGATGCCCTGGGCGGCGGACAGCGATGCGGCGTGCACGGCGCGCGCGACGTCCCGCACATCCACGAAGTCGCGCTGCACCCCGAGCCCCGCGAGCTTGAGCTCCGGGTCGCCGGCCTGCATGGCGCGGCGCATCGCCTCGGCGAGCCGGCCGAGCGGCGAGCCCGCGGGCGTACCGGGGCCGACCGGGGAGAACACCCGCAGCACGACGGCGTCGAGGCCGGAGCCCAGCACCAGCTCCGTGGCCGAGAGCTTGCTGACCCCGTACGGGCCGCCGGGGCGCGGCATCGCGTCCTCGGCCGTGGACGAGCCGGGCTGCGAGGGCCCGTACTCGGAGGCGCAGCCGATCTGGACGAGCCGCGCACCGCAGCCGCTGCGGCGGAGCGCCTCGCACACGGTCGCGACGGAGACGGTGTTGTGGCGGATCAGGTCGCGTGCCCCGCCACGGGTCGAGCCCGCGCAGTTGACGACGACACCGGGATGCACCGCGTCCATGAAACGGGTGAGCGCTCCGGGACTGCCGCTCGCGAGGTCGAACCGCACGTCGGCGTCGTCCCCCCGGCCGAGCGCGGTCAGGTGCACCGCGGGGTCGGCGAGCAGGCGGTCGGCGACGAAGCGGCCGAGGAAACCGTTGGCACCGAGCAGCAGGACCCTCATCGCGCCGCCCCTCTGCGTCGGGCGGCCCGGTGGACCTGGTGTCGGGAGTGCGGGGTCATGACGGGTCGTCTCCTTGAGAGTGCGGACTCGGGCGGCGCCGCGGGGTGGCGGTGCCAGGGACTGCCGTCCGGGCCGGCCCGCCCCGCGTGTGGTGCGGCACGGGCCGGCCCGGACGGAGCCGGGTCGTGGGTGAAGCCGGGTCAGGGATGAGGCCGGGTCGTGGGTCTGCGGGTATGGAGGGGTACGGGACGGCGGGGAACCGGGGCGCGGAATCTCGGGCGGACAGGGATCGGGGTCATGGGGACCGGGGCGGTGGGCCGGCGCCGGGCGGCGCGGCCTCAGGGGTGCGCGGAAGCCCTGACGAGGGTCACCGCCGCGTGGCGCAGCTCCCGGTGGCGGTGCGGGAGGAGCCTCACGGGGTCGGCGGTGCCGCGCCGGACGGGGACGCGGGGGACCCCGCCGGGGAAGCCGGAGCCCAGGGTGGCGCTGCCGCCCCCGGCTCCGGTGCGGTCCCGCGGCGTGGGCGCCGTGCGGGCCCCGGTACGGCTCTCCCCGTCGTCGTTGTCGTTCTCGCCGTCGCCGTCGCCGTCGCCGTCGCCGGGGGCAGTGTCCCCGTCACGGTCCGCGTCGCTGTCCGCGTCACTGTCGCCGTCTCCCCAGCCGACGTCGGAGCCGGTACCGGCCCTGGCACCGCCGCGGCGGCCCCCGCCGTGCTCCGGCGGGTCCAGGAGGCCGGTGGGTGTGTCCGGGGGTCCCGCCGGTATATCCAGGTATGCGACCGCGTCCAGGTGCTCCGCGCTGTCCGTGCACGGTCCCGCGTAAGGGGCCGCGCCAGTACGCGGCCGGATGTACGGGGTCTTGTCGGCGTGCGGGGCCGTGTCGGCGTGCGGGGCCGTGTCGGCGTGCGGGGCCGTGTCGGCGTGCGGGGTCCTGTCGCCGTACGAAGTCTTGTCGGCGTGCGGGGGCGTGTCGCCGTGTCCTGCCGCACCGGGGGCGGTGTGCGGGCCGTACGCCCCGGTGGTTCCGCGGACGGCGGAGGTGTCGCGTGCCATGGTGGTGCCTCCGTCAGACATCGCGGCCTCCCGCACCCACCGCCGCGCCCGCGCCGACCGGCTCGCGGGCGGGATCGCCGCTGTCGCCGTCCTCGGCGTCGTACCGGTCGGCGGAGAGGGGGCGCGAAGCGCGCTCCAACTCGGCGGCGAAGGCGGGCAGATCGGACGCGGTCCCGTCCCGCACGCCCCGGCGCGCGCCGGGGGCGCGGCAGGCGGACTCCAGGACGCGCACCACCGTCTCGGACCGCAGGGTCCGGTACAGCCCTGCGCGCCGCTCGGCATCTGTGACGAGAGCGCCGACTTCTTCGCCGTGGGCCTCTACGGGCCGGCGCAACTCGCCGGGGCAGGCCGCGGTGCGCACCCGGGGCGGCAGGACGACGAGGCACTGCCGCCGACGGGGGCCCCGGCTGAGCGCGTGGATGTCGAACCCGTGGTCCGCGAGCCCGCTGACGAGCCGCTCGCACCAGAGCCCGGACTCACCGGTCGCGTACGGATGGCCACCATCCGTGAGCAGTCCGATCCGCACGAACGCACCCCCGTTCCTCCCCGTGGGAGGCCGCCGTCGGTCCGGCGACCCGCTGCGGCACGACCGTATGCGGATACGAAGGGGGCACGATGGACGGTTGTCCATCGCGCCACCGGAAGGGGTGAATGCTCGTAACTTTCCTGGGCCGGGCGCGTTCACGCCCGTCCGGGGCGCACGGCGGCGGTCCGCGCCCCGGCCGCGCGGCGGACTCCCCCAGCGCCTGACTGAGCGTCAACCCTTCGGGTACACCCAGGGATTGGCTCGGCACTTGATGCCGTTGATGTCCAGGGACTTCGTCTGCTGCTGCATCACGGGCGCGAGCGCGCCGGGCGTCGCGCAGGCCACATGGTCGTGGCCGAGGCGGTGGCCGACCTCGTGGTTGATGAGCATCTGGCGGTACGCGTGCATCGCGTCGGGCCCGTACGTCGCCGCGCCCCGCGCCCACCGGTACGCGTTGATCATGACCCGCTGGGTGGCGGCCGAGTCGCAGGAGACGAGCTCCTCGCTGGTGTCGAGGCCGGACTTGGCACACCAGAGGTCGGTGGTGCCCGGGCTCGCCAGGGTGATCACGAAATCGGGCGTGCCGGTGGAGATCCGCTCGAAGGTCATCGCGCCGTGGTGGGCCCAGCTGCGGTCGTCGTTGAGGGTCTTCTGCACGGCGTCGGCGAACAGAGCGCCGTCCAGGGGGAGTCCGGCCTCGATGTCGACGCGGTAGCGGTAGCGGTGCCCGGTGCCGGGTGCCGCGGCGGAGCCCGGCACGGTGCTGAAGCGGCCGGAGCCCTTCAGGCGGGACGAGAGCGGGAAGCGCTCCGCCATCAACTGGTCGTACGTGGGCGCCGGGGCCTTCACGGTCCGCACGCGGGTGCTCGCGGCGGGGGCCGGGTGGCCCGCGCCGTCACGCGCCGCGCCGCCCGCGGCCCGCGCGGCGACGGCCCGGTTCTCGTGGTCGTGCACGAGTTGACCGGCGACGACGACGGCGAGGACGGTGGTGACGGCCGCCGCGGCGACCCCGCCGAACGTGCGTCCCCTGCCTCCGCGCCGCGCGTCATCGGGCGGCGCGGGCACGGCCGGCTCCCCGGACGGCAGTGCCGTACGGTCCGCGGGCCCGGGCCGTGCGCCGCGACCCGGCACCGCGCCCCGGGCTGGTCCGCCGGGGGCGTCCGACGACTCGAAGGCGTCGAGGTATTCGGGCCGGGGACCCGGCACCCGCGAGGCCGCCGCCCCCGCGGTGCGCCACCTCGCGGCGGGCCCGGGCCGGCCGGCCGCGCCCGGCGCTCCACTCGCGGTGCCGACCGTGCCGGAGCCGGCCACCGGGCCGCCGACCCAGTCTCCGTAGCGCTGCCGCCCGGACGGTCCGGACGGTGGCCGGGGGGTGGGTTCGGGGTGTTCGGGATGTCCGCCACGCACCTGGGGCACGCCCCGCGCCGGGGTGCCCGGCTCGCCGCGCCCGGCACCGTCGGCCGCGCGGCCGTGGTCCTCGCCGGGGCGTCTGCGGCGTCCGGCGCCGGGAACGGCCGGTCCCGCGCCGGTGCCGTCGGCCTCGCGCCGCCCGCTCCCGCGCGGCTCGGCGCCGGCGGGCCGCTCGCCCTCGGGCGCGGGACCGGCGGGGCCCCTGCGGCTGTGTCGTCCCACTCCCCGGATCAGCTCCCGTCGTTGTCGGCGATGAGGTCCCTCGCCGCTGCCGCCACCTCGCGGGGGAACTCCATCATGGCCACGTGGCCCGCCTCGGGCAGTGTCAGCAGGCGCGAGCCGCGAAAGGCCCTGGACGCCTTGCGTGCCATGCGGAACGCGATGAGCTGGTCCCGGCCGCCGTAGACGAGCAGCGTCGGCGCGAGGACCCGCTCGGCCTGTCGCCACAGTCCGTACTGGCCGCCCAGGGTGTACGCGTTGACGATACCGCGCGCGGAGCAGGTCATCGCATCCCAGAAATAGGGCAGTTGGAGCCTGCGTTCGGTTTCGGCGACCGCGGCTCCCAGTTCTTCCTCGCTCACCGACGCGGGATTTCCGTAACAGAGCGCGAGCACACCGCGCGTGCGCTCCTCCGCGGTCCAGTCCCTGCTGAGGCGCGCGAACAGCGGTGTCACACCGGGCAGCGCCATCAGCGCGGTGGGCAGCGCGCCGCGCTGCACCCGGATCTCGGGCATGGCAGGCGAGATCAGGGTGAGGGTCCGTACGAGATCGGGGCGCGCGGCGGCGACCCGGGTGGCGACGGAGCCGCCCAGCGAGTTGGCGAACAGGTGCACGGGTCCGCGACCGCGCGCGTCCAGCAGCCTGATGACGGCCCGCGCGTGCCCGGTGACCGAGTAGTTGCCGTCGTCGGGCGGCGGCGAGTCACCGAAGCCGGGCAGGTCGAGGGCCTCGCCGTCGACGACGTCCGCGAGCAGCGGCATCAGCGCCGACCAGTTCTGCGAGGAGCCGCCGAGCCCGTGCACGTACAGCGCCGGGGGCAGCCCGGTCCGGGAGCCGGGGCGGGCGCGCACGGTCAGGGAGAGCCCGGGCAGCGCCACCGAGCGCAGCTCCTCCCCCTCCACCACGCGGACGGGAGCGACCCGCGGAGCCGCGGCGACAGCGACGGATTCCGGTAGCTCGGTCGAAGACATGCCCGCAATGTTACGAGAGAGTCACGCCGGGGATCGTGTGGCGGCGGTCACAAGCCGCGTGGCGTGGCGCCGGGGGGACTTCTAGGCTCGGAAGCGGGGCAGCCGGGAAGGCGGAGCCCCCGGGAGCACGCAGGACCCCACGGGCGCGTCCGGGGCCGCAGGACCGGGCCGCGGCACGGGCGCCCGCGCTGTGGCGTGAGCGCGGCGCGGCGCGGGGATCCGGGCGTGAGAGACCCGATACGGGAAGGTCACACATGTCGGTCGCCACTGGCCCCCAGGACCCAGAAGATCCGGACACCTTCGCGCGGGACCCGCGCGGGGACGAGCTCTCCCCCGAGACGCCGGAGGCCGACGCCGCCGAGCAGCGGGCGGACCTGCGCCCGGCCGACGGCGACGAGGACGCCTCACCGGGCTCGGACGCCGAGGCCGATGAGGCGGACCGGGCGGAGCAGGCGCGTCCGGCAGACGGCGACGAGGACGACGACTACCGCTGAAGGCCGCGGACCCGTTCGTGAATTTCTGCGCCCTCACCGCGCGCCGGAGGGTTACTCAAAAGTACGATGGCCAGTCGGGGCCGGAGCGCACCCGGCCGCCTGCGGACCACGTAGGCGGGCCCGGCGGGCGCAGAGACGATTGGGAGGCGGCGTGACAGCCATGGAGCAGACGGAGGCGGCACGCCCGCGCGGGACGCGGCTTCCGCGCCGCGCCCGGCGCAACCAGCTGCTCGGCGCGGCTCAGGAAGTCTTCGTGGCCCAGGGGTACCACGCGGCCGCGATGGACGACATCGCCGAGCGCGCCGGGGTCAGCAAGCCGGTGCTCTACCAGCACTTCCCGGGCAAGCTGGAGCTGTATCTGGCGCTTCTCGACCAGCACTGCGAGGCGCTTTTGCAGGCCGTCCGTACGGCGCTCGCGTCGACCACGGACAACAAACTGCGCGTCGAGGCGACGATGGACGCGTACTTCGCCTACGTCGAGGACGAGGGCGGCGCGTTCCGGCTGGTCTTCGAGTCGGACCTGACCAACGAGAGCGCCGTGCGCGAGCGGGTGGACCGGGTGGCCATGCAGTGCGCCGAGGCCATCTCCGACGTGATCGCCGAGGACACCGGCCTGTCCAGGGACGAGTCGATGCTGCTCGCCACGGGCCTCGGCGGGGTGTCGCAGGTGGTGGCGCGCTACTGGCTCTCCAGCGCGTCCCCGGTGCCGCGCGAGCGCGCGGTCTCCCTGCTGACGTCCCTCGCCTGGCGGGGCATCGCGGGCTTCCCGCTCCACGAGCAGCACTGAGCGGGGGCCGGGAGCCCCGCCGGGGTTTCGGACCTGCCGCAGCGTGTTCGCTGCGGGCGTTGCCGTACGGCGTCTTCCCCGCCGTCCACGCGGGCTAATGTGTGCTGCGTACCGCGCGGCTGGCCGCGCAACGCACTGACCGTTCGGAGGGACATGCCGTGGAGGTCAAGATCGGCGTACAGCACGCGCCCCGGGAGATCGTTCTGGAGAGCGGGCTCTCCGCCGAGGACGTCGAGCGTTCCGTGGCGGACGCGCTGACCGGCAAGGCGCAGCTGCTCAGCCTCACGGACGAGAAGGGCCGCACGGTCCTCGTACCGGCGGACCGGCTGGCCTACGTGGAGATCGGCGAGCCGACGACGCGGCGGGTCGGCTTCGGCCCGCTCTAGGTCGTCTGCGCTTCTCGCTCACAGGAACGGTCCGGCAGGGGTCTCCCCGCCGGGCCGTTCCCGCGTTCTGTCACCTGATGGCGGGGTTACTCCTCACGGAAGGGTTGTGTTCCGTGCACGCCGGGTAATGACGGGCTGGACGCGTCGGTCACTCGCCCGGCGCGCCGCCCGGAAGCCGCGAGGTGATCACCGTGATCCTGGAGATTCTCGGTTCTGCCCTGCTCGGTCTCGGCCTGTCCACGGCCGCTGCCCTGCTGTTGTCGCGCCGTCTGCCCGCCCGCCGACTGGTCCTGCTCATGGGCGGTCCTGGCGCGCTGTTCGGCGCCTATGTGACGCATGAGGCCCTCGGCCCCGGTCATGTGCTGATAACGCTGCTGGGCGCGGCGGGTGTGTCCGCCGTCATGATCTCGCTGCTGCTGCGCCCGACGTCGGCGGTGACGGCCGCCGCCCCGGTGCGCCGGGCCGTTCCGTAGCGAGCGGGCCCCCGACCCTGACACGCCCCCGCCCCACGGCGGTGTGTCCGTGGGGCGGGGCGGCGTTCGGTGCGTCGGTCGTTCGGTGGGCCGGGTGTGCGCGCGTCAGGGGGTGTGTGTCACGCGGCGAGACCCAGGGCCGCCATGCGCTTGGTGTGCGCCTCGGTGATGCGGGAGAACATCCGGCCGACCTCGGCGAGGTCGAAACCGTCGGCGACGCCGCCCACCAGCATCGTGGACAGCGCGTCCCGGTCCGCCACCACCCGCTGGGCCTGGGACAGCGCCTCACCCATGAGGCGGCGCGCCCACAGCGCGAGCCGGCCGCCGAGCCTCGGGTCGGCCTCGATCGCGGCGCGCACCTTCTCGACGGCGAAGTTGCCGTGGCCGGTGTCGTCCAGCACCGCGAGGACCAGGGCGCGGGTGTCGGTGTCGAGCCGCGCGGCGACCTCGCGGTAGAAGTCGCTGGCGATCGAGTCCCCGACATAGGCCTTGACCAGGCCCTCCAGCCAGTCCGACGGCGCGGTCTGGCGGTGGAACTCGTCGAGCGCCTTGGCGAAGGGCTCCATGGCCTCGGTGGGTGTCATGTCGATCGCGCTGAGCCGCTCGTTGAGCCGCTCGAAGTGGTGGAACTCGGCGGACGCCATGCGGGCGAGCGCGGCCTTGTCGGCCAGGGTGGGAGCGAGTTTCGCGTCCTCGGCGAGCCGCTCGAAGGCCGCGAGTTCGCCGTAGGCGAGGGCGCCGAGGAGATCCACCACCGCCGCCCGGTACTGGGGCTGCGCGGACGCCGTGGCCCAGTCCTGTCCGGCGATCCCGGTGTTCTCGCTGTCTGCGTCCGCCACGGCAAACCTTCCGATTCCTGTACTCGTCCCAACCCGCGTAACCGCACAATAGTCCGCGCCGGAGCGGGCCAGGAGCCCCTCTCGCGGCCCCGTACGGTCGGCCGGTGAACTTCGGCCGACACATGTGCACGAATCCGGGGTACAGTGGTAATGCGCCTGCCGAGTATTCGGCGGGCCATCACAGTGTTTGGCCGAGGGTCGACACGGATGACGGGCGCCCTCACGGCGCGTGACATCCGGGACGCCGTCGGACAGACCCCCTGAGGATGCCCGGTCGGTGGCCCGATCGGCTCCGCCCTGACCGCCCTCATCGCGGTCCGTGCGCACGGAAGCACACGAACCCATGCATGAGGGGCCCCCTGAGCGGTACGAGCGCTTGAGCGACGGCAGGGGTCCCGCGCCCATCCGGTCAATCCACGGCCGGCCGAGCCGACCGGCGCGGACCTGTTGCGCGGTAGGACCCCCAGCGTTCGCCTCGCACCGCACCTCACGGAAGAGGCAGCACCCTGACTACCACGTTCCGCGATCTCGGAATCCTTCCCGAGACGGCCGAGGCTCTTGAAGCCGTCGGCATCGTGACCCCGTTTCCCATCCAGGAGATGACGCTCCCGGTCGCCCTCTCGGGCACCGACGTCATCGGCCAGGCCAAGACCGGCACGGGCAAGACCCTCGGTTTCGGTCTGCCGCTGCTGGAGCGCGTGACCGTACCCGCAGACGTCGAGGCTGGCCGGGCCACGCCCGAACAGCTGACGACCTCGCCGCAGGCCCTGGTCGTCGTCCCCACCCGCGAGCTGTGCACGCAGGTGACGAACGACCTGCTGACCGCCGGCAAGGTCCGCAATGTGCGGGTCCTCGCGATCTACGGCGGCCGGGCCTACGAACCGCAGGTCGAGGCCCTCAAGAAGGGTGTCGATGTGATCGTCGGCACCCCGGGCCGTCTGCTCGACCTGGCGGGCCAGCGCAAGCTGGACCTGTCGGACGTGCGGGCGCTCGTCCTCGACGAGGCCGACGAGATGCTCGACCTGGGCTTCCTGCCCGACGTCGAGAAGATCATGCAGTTCCTCCCGGCCCGCCGCCAGACCATGCTGTTCTCGGCGACCATGCCGGGCGCGGTGATCGGCCTGGCCCGCCGTTACATGACGCAGCCGACCCACATCAGCGCCACGTCGCCCGACGACGCCGGCGCGACGGTCGCCGCCACGACGCAGCGCGTCTACCGCGCCCACTCGATGGACAAGCCGGAGATGGTCTCCCGCATCCTGCAGGCCGAGGGCCGCGGGCTCGCGATGATCTTCTGTCGCACGAAGCGCACCGCGGCCGACATCGCCGACCAGCTGATGCAGCGCGGTTTCGCCGCGGGCGCGGTCCACGGCGACCTCGGCCAGGGCGCGCGCGAGCAGGCGCTGCGCGCGTTCCGCAACGGCAAGGTCGACGTGCTGGTGTGCACCGACGTCGCCGCGCGCGGCATCGACGTCGAGGGCGTCACGCACGTCATCAACTACCAGTCCCCCGAGGACGAGAAGACCTATCTGCACCGCATCGGCCGTACCGGCCGCGCGGGCGCGACAGGCACGGCGGTCACGCTCGTCGACTGGGACGACATCCCGCGCTGGCAGCTCATCGACAAGGCGCTGAACCTGGGCTTCCCGGCCCCGCCGGAGACGTACTCCACCTCCCCGCACCTGTTCGAGGAGCTGGACATCCCCGCGGGGACGAAGGGCATCCTGCCGCGCGCCGATCGCACGCGTGCGGGGCTCTCGGCCGAGCAGGTCGAGGACCTGGGCGAGACCGGCGGTCGCGGCCGTCGCGGTGCCGCCCCGGCCGCGACCGTGGTGGAGGAGCGCCCGGCCCGTACGCGTACGCCCCGCCAGCGGCGCCGTACGCGCGGCGGGCTGACGTCCGACGACGCGTCGGCGCAGGTGGCCACGGACACGGCCGAGGGTTCGACGGCTCCGGCCGTCGAGGACGCCACCGAGGAGCGTGCCCCGCGCCGTAGGCGCCGTACGCGCTCCGCTGCCACGGCCACGGCCGAGGCGGCCGTGCCGGCACCCGCCGAGGCGCCCGACGCGGTGGAGGCCGACGACGCCGCCGCGAAGCCGCGGCGCCGCCGGACGCGCCCCGTCAAGCAGGCCGCGGACGCCACGGCGGCTCCCGAGGCGAAGGCGAAGGCCGTTTCGGCCAAGGCGTCCACCGTCACGGAGCCCGCACAGGCACCGGCCGGTGAGGCCGAGGCCAAGCCGCGCCGCCGCCGTTCCCGCGCGACGAAGACGGCCCAGCCGGAGGCGTGATCCGCGGCTTTGGCGGCGCGGACACCCGCTGTGGCCCGGAACCCCGGTGGTTCCGGGCCACAGCCCTGTCCGGACCACCACCGCGTACGCTTCCGCCGCCCACCGGCCGGGAGCCGACGCGCCGCCGCGCCGACACCGTTAGCCTCATGGCATGAGCCGCCCTCTCAGCTTCGTACCGCCCGCCTGCGCCCGTGCCCGTGCCCTCGCCACCTCGCGCGGCGACTTCGCGGCGATCGAGGCGCTGCCCGCGGGCGAGCCGCTCGGCACCGCCCTGCTGCTGCCCGGGTTCACCGGCAGCAAGGAGGACTTCAACTCCCTGCTCCAGCCGCTCTCCGCCGCCGGGTACCGGGTCGTGGCCGTGGACGGGCGGGGCCAGTACGAATCGGCTCCGCCGCCGGCGCCCGAGGGCTACTCACAGGCCGAACTGGCGGCCGACGTGCTCGCGCAGGCCGACGCATTGGGCGTGCCGGTGCACCTGCTGGGGCACTCCTTCGGCGGGCACGTCGCCCGCGCGGCGGTGCTGCGGGACGCGCGCCCCTTTCGTACGTTCACGATGATGTCGTCCGGCCCGGCCGAGATCTCCCAGGGCGAGCGGGAGCGGGCGAAGCTGCTGATCGACGCGCTCGCCGTGATGAGCATGCAGCAGGTGTGGGAGGCCATGTCGGACATGGCGCCGATGGAGGAGACCCCGGTCGACGGGGCGGACCTGCACCGGCGCTGGATGTCCACGGACCCGGCACAGCTGGTGGCCGCGGCGGGCCTCCTGGTGGCGGAGCCCGACCGGGTGGACGAACTCGCCGCGCTGCGCGCCGTCCTGCCGGTTCATGTGGTGTCGGGCGACGAGGACGGGATCTGGCCGCCGGTGCTGCTGGACGACATGGCGCGGCGGCTCGGCGCGCGCCGCACGGTCGTACCGGACGCCGGGCACTCGCCGAACACGGACCGGCCGGCCGAGACCGCGGCGGCGCTGGCCTCGTTCTGGCGGGACCACCCGTAGGCGGGCGCGGTCACGGCCGACGGCCGGACCCGACGCCCGCACTCAGTACTGCGACTGCAGGTGGTTCCAGAACCCGTCGCGCAGCGCCCTGCGCAGGACGGAGTGCCCGCGCAGTGAGCGCTGCAGCATTTTCTCGGCCTCGATCAGGAGGTCCTGGTCGACGTTGCCCGGAAGGTAGGGGAGGCCGGGCAGCAGTTCGGCCATCGCCGCACGGCCCCGGTCGACCAGCCAGGTCGCGGCGATCTGGGCGCCGATGAAGCGGACCTCGTCGCGGCTCGGCGGCGGCTCCCCCTCGTGCTCCCAGGTCGTGACGGCCTTGCGGGTCACGAACGGCTTGCAGAAGTCGAGATCGAATGTGCGCTGGCTGTCGACCTCCCAGAGCAGCGGCTCCGCCTGGTTGCGCCCGTCGGCGGCCTCGATGCCCCACAGGTGCACGCGCGCGCCGTAGCCCTGTGCGGCCTCCACCGCCGAGACGAGGTCCTCGTCGCCGCCGACGAGGGCGGCGTCGCTGATGGCGCGGTGCCGGGCGAGCGATTCGAGGTCCGTACGGATCAGTGAATCGACGCCCTTCTGCTGGTTGTTGGCGTTGAGGTTGCCGAGGCGGACCTTGACGTCGGGGAGTTCGGCGATGGTCTGCTGTTCCGGCGTGTGGATGCGGCGCCTCGCACCGTCGTACCAGTACACGCGCAGCAGCCTGCTGTCGGCGAAGATGACCCGCGCCTTGTCGATGAACGCGTCGATGAGGCCCTCGGCGTCGAGGTCGAAGGAGCGCCGGTCCTCGGTGCCCGCCACCAGCAATCCGCCCGACGCGTAGACGTAACCCGCGTCGACGAAGATGGCATGGGTCGACGGTGTCTTCGCGACCTCGGCGAGCATGCGGGTCAGCAGCTCGTTGGTCGTCGTGAGACGGCGGGCGAGGTCGGCGGCGAAGGCGCCGTCGCCGGGTGAGGTGCCGAACCCCTCGGGGTCGTGCACGGATCCGGTACCCGCCTGTGACTCGCTTGCCTCGCTCATACCCGGTTCATTCTCCGTGGGCCGCGCCGTACCGACCAGTAGTTAGCTGTCCGAAAGATTTCTTTAGCGTAGGGAATGTTTGCACAGCGTAAGCCGTTGATCTCGATGTATCGATCGACACTTTCGCTGTCATCAATAGTTCTCCAGCAGGAGGATCAGACGAAGGGAGAAGCCTTGCGCTTCGAGATCACGCGACTCGACGACGTCAACGGCAGCGCCGTGGACAGTACCGTCGTTGACGCAGCCTCCGTCAACCGGATCGTGCAGCAGGCCGCAGCGATGGGCCAGCGCATCTACATCCGGCCGGCCGAGGCGACGGCCTCGTAACTCTCTTATCCAGCCCCTTTACCGTGCCACCGAATCATACGGTTCGGACCACGCAGAACCGCGCCCCCCGGGACTCCGGAGGGCGCGGTTCTGCGTTCGCGGACCTGTCCGGGCCCGGGCCGCCGGGCGGACGGGCCCCGGCTCACCGTCCGCGCCCCGCACGACGGGCGCCGCACGACGGGCGCCGGATGCCGGGCCAGGAGCAGTCACGCGCCCTTCACGACCTGGGTGACGCCGTTGATGATCTGCTGCACGGCGATCGCCGACAGCATCATCCCGGCGAGGCGGGTCACGAGGACGACACCGCCGTCCTTGATCACGCGGATGATCAGCAGGGAGTACCGCAGGACCAGCCAGAGCACGACGTGCATCGCCGCGATCGCCGCCCATACGGACACCTGCGCGGTGGCGGTGTGCGCGTGCTGCACGGCGAGGATCACCGAGACGATCGCGCCGGGCCCGGCGAGCAGGGGCATGCCGAGGGGGACGAGGGCGGCGTTGACGTCCTTGGTCTGCTTGGGCTCCTCGGTCTTGCCGGTGAGCAGGTCGAGCGCGATCAGGAGCAGCAGCAGACCGCCGGAGATCATCAGGGCGGGCACGGTGATGTGCAGGTAGTCCAGGATCTGGCGGCCGAGGAGCCCGAAGACCGCGATGACGCAGAACGCGACGAGGACCGCCTGCCACGCCATGGCGCGCTGCACCTTGGCGGCGCGGCCGGAGGTCAGCGCCAGGAAGATCGGCGTGATCCCCGGCGGGTCCATGATGACGAAGAGGGTGAGGAAGAGGGAGCCGAACACGGCGAAGTCGAACACGGCAGGGCCTTGCGTTTGCGGTGGATCGGGGGACGTGGGCGCGCGCGTGCGGACACGGGCGCGGCGCACCGGAGCGGGCCGGGTGGCCGGGCAGCGGTCAGGGATGAACGGGAGCGGGACCGGGCACGGAGGGCACCGTGGCCGCGCCGCGACGGCGCGGACGCGCCGCTGCGCTGGGAGACGCGCGGATGCGCTAGGCGGGAACGGGACCGCCCGTACCGGGGACGGGGAAGGCGCCGGTGGCGCGCCGGACGATCTCGGCGTACACCTCGGGGTCCGTGGTGTTCGCGCCGAGCGCGATCTCCTTGCGGCTGCCGTGGTAGTCGCTCGACCCGGTGACCAGCAGCCCCAGGTCGCCCGCGAGGGAGCGCAGGGCGTCCCGGGTCGCGGGGTCGTGGTCCATGTGGTCCACCTCGATGCCGTCGAGCCCGGCGGCGGCGAGGCGCCCGATGACGTCCTCGGGGACGGTCCTGCCGCGCTTCACCGCGGCCGGGTGCGCGAAGACGGTGACGCCCCCGGCCTCCTTGACGAGCCGGATGGCCTCGAAGGGGTCACTCTCGTGCTTCTCCGCGTACGCCCGTCCGCCGTCGGCCAGCCAGTCGGCGGTGAACGCGTCCGACACACTCGGCACGACGCCCAGTTCGACGAGTGCGGAGGCGATGTGGGGACGGCCCACGGAGGCGTCGCCCACGATCCGGGCGACCTGCTCCCAGGTGATGGGGACGCCGAGGTCCCGCAGCTTGCCGATCATGGCCCGGGCGCGCGGCACCCGGTCGTCGCGCACGAGTTCGCGCTCGGCGAGCAGCGCCGGCTCGGCCGGATCGAAGAGGTAGGCGAGCATGTGCATGCCCACGCCGTCGATCCGGCAGGACAGCTCGGCGCCGGTGACGAGGGTGAGCCCGGCGGGCAGGGCGGCCAGTGCCCCGGCATGCCCGCGCGTGCTGTCGTGGTCGGTGAGCGCGACGACGTCGAGCCCGGCCGCCGCGGCGTTGCGCACCAGTTCGGCGGGGGTGTCGGTACCGTCGGACGCCGAGGAGTGGGTGTGCAGGTCGATACGCACGGGACGTCTCCTTGGCGGGCTGGTACGGACGGTGACAACCCGTCCAGCCTAACGGTCCCGGTCCGCTTCCCTGCCCCCACCCGTGACCGGGACGGCGGCCGGGGCCGCGCGGGAGCGCTCCCGCGCCGTCAGGACAGGAGCCGGGGCGACAGCGCGCCGCACGGCAGCAGGTCGACCTCGGCGCCCGCGTCGCGCAGGTCGGTCAGGACCAGTTCGTCGTACATCAGCAGCCCCGACTCCTGCGGCCACAGCACCGCCCAGAGCCAGAGTCCGAGCGCCTCCCCGGCGAAGACGATCCGGTCGTCGGGCGTTCCGGAGACGTGCCAGAGGGGGGTGGGCCGGCCGGCGGCGAGGAGTTTCGCACGCGGGGGCTCCTCCACGCGCAGCTGCGGGCCGGGGTCGGGGCCCGTGACACCCGCGTACCTGGCGCCGAGTCCGACGCCCAGTTCCTCGGCGACGAGCAGCAGCTCGCCGGGGCCGCCCAGGGGACCTGGACCGGTGCACGCGACGGCGGTGGCACGGCCGCCGCTGCGATCGTCGCCCGCGTAGGACACGCCGGTGAACAGCCAGCCGACGGGGAGGGGCCACGGCATCCAGACGGGGACCTCGGCCCGGTTCACGACGACGCCCAGCGCCTCGACGCTGGGCGGGACGACAGGCTGCAACGGGTACACGGCACCGTGCGCGTCGCACTGCCAGGAGTCGGCGAAGAGACCTGGCGCCCTGACGCGTCCACCACACTTCGGGCAACTGGGTTGGCCCCTCATATGCGCCAACGGTCCTCTCCGGCCGACCTCGCGTCAAGGCGATCACCGGACTCCGAGGGGGCCGCGAGCCTCTCAGTCAAGTGGTACGGCCCCGCGCAGTGGGTCACGCAGGTCGCTACCGTGCGACAACCAGCGCTCCTGGAGCTCCTGTGCGCCCCTCGCGCGCTTCCACGCCGCCTCATGAGCGGTCATGGGCAGCAGCGGCAGGAACCGCACCGGGTCCATGGGTTCCGGCAGTTCCAGATCCGCCACCAGTCCCCCGCTCTCCGCCACCAGGACGGAGCTGAACGGCGCCCCGGGCCAGAGCGGCCCTCCGACGTCGAGCGACGCGCCCGGCGCCACCACCACGCCCTCCACTTGCGGGGACGCGGCCAGCACGGCCAGCGGGCGCAGCACCTCGTCCGTGGGCGCGAGCCCGGCGCGTACGGAGAGCAGCAGCTCGGCACGCGGGCCGTGGACCGTGTCCGCGACCATCAACGTGCTGTCGCTCATCGGCGCGGCCGACATGCCGAGCGTCGCGTAGCGGACGACGCCGCTCGCGGGGTCGAAGAACCGGAGCACCTCGACACGGTCCGCGCCCACGAAGGTGACGGACGCGCGCGCGTCCGGTTCGCCGAGTGCGTCACGCAATCGGCCCTCTACCAGCGGGAGAATTTCTGCCACCCGGCGAGCATAGATCGCGTAAGGATGGGGCATGACGCAAGATTGACCTGGTCCCAGCTGTTAGGCTGAGGCGCCGGTCGGGGCAGCAGGCAGAAGCCTTGCTCTCCAGTCCCGACACGCACATACGTCATCCCCTACGGGGGACAGACCGGAGGAGGTGGGGCTGCGGTGGATCGAAGTCACCCGGCCAGTACCAGCCGCTCTCCGTACGGCTTCACAGCGTTGTGAGCTGAGCCTCGCCCCTTTGACCGGGCAACGTCGCAGGACGACACGGAACCACCGCTCCGGTCAATCGCTCCCTGGCCTTCCGTCCGGCGGATGAGCACATCATCCCAGCTTGTGTTTTTCACCTGTCGGTAGCGCACTCCGTCCTGGCGATCCTCCCCGGTGCCGCCCGCTTTGCGGACGTAAAAGTCCCGTAAAAGCCACGCCCCCATTCCGGGCTGTTCCACGTCTCGCCTGACGGTCTCTGTCGTGAAGGAGCCTGCCATGTCGATGATCCGTGACCTCCGCGCAGCTGTCCGCCCGTCGTTCCGCAAGAACGCCGGGACCTTCCGCTCGTACGACTCGCCGTACGACCCGACGCGCGACGCCTCGACCTCGACCGCGGTCGTGGACTGCGGCGTCTACCGTGAGGGCCGCCGCGTCGGCTCCGAGAGCTGCCGCACGCCGCACGAGGCGATGCTGCGCGTCCGCGAGGAGGGCGGCTTCGCCTGGATCGGCCTGCACGAGCCGACCGAGGAGGAGTTCGCCGGCATCGCGGCCGAGTTCGGCCTCCACCCGCTGGCCGTGGAGGACGCCGTGCACGCGCACCAGCGTCCGAAGCTGGAGCCGTACGACGACACCCTGTTCACGGTGTTCAAGACGATCCACTACGTCGACCACGTCGAGCTCACGGCGACCAGCGAGGTCGTGGAGACCGGCGAGGTCATGTGCTTCACCGGGCGGGACTTCGTCATCACCGTGAGGCACGGCGCGAAGGGCTCCCTGCGCAATCTCCGCCACCGGCTGGAGGAGGACCCCGAGCAGCTGGCGCACGGCCCGTCCGCCGTCCTGCACGCGATCGCCGACCACGTCGTGGACGGTTACATGGCGGTCGCCGACTCGATGCAGGACGACGTCGACGAGGTCGAGATCGACGTGTTCTCGGAGCCCGTCAAGGGACAGAAGGCCGGACAGCGCAGCCCCGACGCCCAGCGGATCTACCAACTCAAGCGCGAAGTACTGGAGTTCAAGCGTGCCGTGTCGCCGCTGCTGCGGCCGATGCAGATGCTGAGCGAGCGCCCGATGCGGCTGGTCGAGCCCGCGATCCAGAAGTACTTCCGCGACGTCGCCGACCACCTCGTCCGCGTGCAGGAGCAGGTCGTCGGCTTCGACGAACTCCTCAACTCGATCCTCCAGGCGAACCTCGCGCAGGCGACGGTCGCGCAGAACGAGGACATGCGCAAGATCACGTCCTGGGCGGCGATCATCGCCGTACCGACCGCCGTCTGCGGCATCTACGGCATGAACTTCGACCACATGCCGGAACTGCACTGGAAGTACGGCTACCCGTTGGTGCTCGGCGCGATCGGCGCGATCTGCCTGGTCATCCACCGGACCCTGAAGAAGAACGGCTGGCTGTGACGGAGCCGGGCGCACCGGACTCGGCGGGGGCCGCAACCGTGGCCGTAGGCTGCGGTGCATGACGCAGCAGTCTCCCGCGGTCCGCTCCCTGGTGGAGGAGGCCACGAAGAAGTCCGGCCTGATCTGGGTACGGGGCACCGGCCGGGCACAGCCCCTGTGGCACGTGTGGCTGGACGGCGCCGCGTACGTGGTGGGCGGCGGCCCCGACGAGCAGCCCCTGCCGCCCGGGCTCACCGACGGGGCGCGCGTCGAGGTGAGCGTGCCGAGCAAGGACAAGCGCGGCAGGGTCGTCTCGTGGACCGCCGAGGTCGGCGAACTCGCGCCGGGCGGCGAGCCGTGGACGGCCGCCGTCGCGGAGCTGAAGGGCAAGCGCCTGAACGCGCCGGACGGCGAGGCCGCGCCGGAGCGCTGGCGCCGCGAGTGCCGTGTACTGCGCCTGACGGTGCGCGAGGCGACCACGGACCTGCCGGACACCTCGTCGGCGGCGCGCCCCGCGCCCACGCGGGCGACGACCCGGGGACCGCTGCCCGCGCCGCTCGGCCTCCGGCGCCGCCGCAAGGCCGCACGCGAGGACCGGCGCGGAGGCACGCGCGAGGCCTGAACCGGCCCGGCGTACCGGTCGGCGTGCTCAGGACGCGGCGCATACCGGTCGGTGCCTGCTCAGGACTGGGCGCGAACCGGTCGAGGCGTACTCCGGACGCGGCGCGACCCGGTCGGGGCGTGCTCAGGACGCGGCCCGAACCGGTCGGGCTCGCTTTAATGACGCGGCGCGTACCGGTCGGCGCGCGGGCGCGGGCCCGGCAGTCGTCGCCTGTCGCCGCAGGGGCTCCCGTCAGGTGCGCGGGATCGTGCTGCCGTAGTCGACCATCTCGTTCTCGGCGGGCGCCTTCAGCGGGAAGTCCTCTCCCCAGTCCTTGAGCGTCAGCGTGCCCGCGCCGCCCGCGCGGGCCAGCCGCAGGGGATATGGGGTGCCCTGGAGCGAGACGTCGAGCGTGCCGCCCTTCGCGTCGTCGCCGCCCTTGACCTCGATCGTCCGCACACCGCTCAGGGTGGGCCGGTCGCCCTTGACCGGTTCGCCGCCGAGCGTGAGGAGGCCGTCGAGGAGGGCGCGCATGTCGGTGAAGCCCCGCAGCTGCTGGTACGCGGGATCGTCGGCGGGGACCTTCACGTACTTGTCACCCAGCTTGTCGGCGACCTCGCCGCCCGAGGCCCCGGACGCCGCTGTCCCGGAGGCGCCGGGGGCCGCGCTCGCGCCGCCCGCCGCCTGGTCCCAGAAGTCCGGTGAGCCCTTGAGGAACAGCGAGTCACCCACACGCAGCAGTGTGAACGTCGTCGTGTGCGCCGTGACGGACCCGGCGCCGCCGTCCTTCTTCAGTCGCATGTCGAGCTTGTACGTCTGGCCCCGCGTCACGAGCGCGCCGGTGACCCGTACCGCCGTGGCGCCGTCCACCGCGGTCCGCGCCTTCTGCTCGATCGCGCTCGCCCGCAGCTTTCCGACGCCGTTCGTCCCCTCGTCGGGGTCCGCGCACCCCGACAGCGCCACCGCCAGGCCCGCGCAGAGCGCGACGGTGGCCTGGACTCGGCGGACGGGCCGGCGGACAAGACGGGTCACGGACACACAAAACCTTTCGTACGGGACGAGCCGCAGCGGGTCGCGACCCCTCGCACGGCAGGTCCCGGGCAGGCGCGGGCGGCGGCAGACGGCAGCGTACCCGCGTCCGCCGGAGCACGCCGGGCGCCTACGGGCTAGCCTGATCCCGACCGGAGCGATGTGATCGAGGAGGCGCGCGAGATGGCTGGAGGCGCCCCCAGGATCTTTGTGTCCCACCTGTCCGGCGTGCCCGTGTTCGACCCCCAGGGCGACCCGGTCGGGCGGCTGCGGGACCTCGTGGCCATGCTGCGGGTCGGGAACCGGCCGCCCCGCCTCGTCGGGCTCGTCGTCGAGGTGGCCAGCAGGCGGCGGATCTTCCTGCCGATGACGCGCGTCACGGACATCACCTCGGGTCAGATCATCACCACCGGGGTCCTGAACGTCCGCCGCTTCGAGCAGCGCCCCACGGAGCGCCTGGTCTTCGGCGAGATGCTCGACCGGCGGGTGCGGATGGTCCAGGACGGTTCCGAGGTGACCGTCCTGGACGTGGCGGTGCAGCAACTGCCCGCCCGGCGCGACTGGGAGGTCGCGAAGGTCTTCGTACGGGGCGGCAAGCGCGGCGGCGCGCTGCGGCGCCGCAAGGACGCGTTCACCGCCGACTGGTCGGACGTGACCGGCTTCTCGCTGGAGGAGCACGGCCAGGGCGCGGAGAACCTCGTCGCCACGTTCGAGACGCTCCGGCCCGTCGAACTCGCCAACGTCCTGCACAACCTGACGGCGAAACGGCGCTCGGAGGTCGCGGCCGCCCTCGACGACGACCGGCTCGCCGACGTGCTGGAGGAGTTGCCGGACGACGACCAGGTGGAGATCCTCGGCAAGCTGGAGGACGAGCGGGCCGCGGACGTCCTGGAGGCGATGGACCCGGACGACGCCGCCGACCTGCTCTCCGAACTGCCGGAGGACGACAAGGAACGCCTCCTGGAGCTGATGCAGCCGCACGACGCGGCGGACGTGCGGCGGCTGCTGGCGTACGAGGAGCGCACCGCGGGGGGCCTGATGACGACGGAGCCGATCGTGCTGCGGCCGGACGCGACGGTCGCGGACGCGCTGGCCCGCGTACGGGTGCGGGACCTCTCCCCCGCGCTGGCCGCGCAGGTCTACGTCTGCCGGCCGCCGGAGGACACCCCCACGGGCAAGTACCTGGGCACGATCCACTTCCAGCGGCTGCTGCGCGAGCCGCCGTTCACGATGGTCGGCGCGGTCGTCGACAGCGACCTGCCGCCGCTCGCCCCCGACACCCCGCTGCCCGCGGTGACCAGCCACCTCGCCGCGTACAACATGGTCTCGGCGGCCGTCGTGGACGCGAGCGGGTCGCTGCTCGGCGCGGTGACCGTGGACGACGTGCTCGACCACCTGCTGCCGGACGACTGGCGGGAGACCGGCTTCCACGGCCTGGAGGGGGACGCCGCGCGTGACGAGTGACAGGCGCGGGGACGGCGCAGGACCGTTCCCGCACGGCGCCACGGCCCTGCGCCGCGAGAGCGGCCGGGGCGGCCGCCGCGGGCGGGGCCACGGGCACGGCGGCGAGCGGCGCGAAGGCGACGGGCGCCGGCGCGTACGGCTCGACCAGCCGCGCGAGCAGCGGCGCAGGCTGCTGCCCGAGTGGGACCCGGAAGCCTTCGGACGGCTCTCGGAACGGGTGGCGCGCTTCCTCGGGACGGGCCGCTTCATCGTCTGGATGACGCTGATCATCATCCTGTGGGTGGTGTGGAACATCGCCGCGCCCAGGAGTGTGCGGTTCGACGAGTACCCGTTCATCTTCCTCACGCTGGCACTGTCGCTCCAGGCGTCCTACGCGGCGCCGCTGATCCTGCTCGCCCAGAACCGGCAGGACGACCGCGACCGGGTCACGCAGGAGCAGGAGCGCAAACAGAACGAGCGCTCCATCGCGGACACGGAGTACCTGACGCGGGAGATCGCGGCGCTGCGCATCGGCCTCGGCGAGGTCGCGACCAGGGACTGGATCAGGTCGGAGCTGGAGGACCTGGTCCGGGAGCTGGACGAGCGCCGCGACGGCCATCACCCGCCCGGCGGCGACACGCCGCGCGCCGGGGAGGCGCGCGGGGGCGGAGCGTCGCGCGACGCGTAGGCCGGCGTACCGCCGGGGCGGTTCCGCTGCCCGCGCCGCCGGAGAACTCGGCAGCGGGGACGCGGCCCGCCACGCGCGGTGCCGTCCGGGCCTCACGGGAGCGTTCGACGGGCGGGCCGTGACCGCCGTCGTGACACCCGTCTCTCCGGAGCTCCGTACTTTCCGGGCGGGCCCCGGGGCGCCGTACCATCTCGGTATGGCTACCGACACGTACGGAACCACCGTCCCCGCGGAAGACGCGGTGCGCGACGCGCTCTCGACGGTGAACGATCCCGAGATCCACCGGCCGATCACCGAGCTCGGCATGGTCAAATCGGTGGAGATCGCGGACGACGGCGCGGTGGCCGTGACGGTGTACCTGACGGTCTCCGGCTGCCCGCTCAGGGACACCATCACCAACGGTGTCACCGAGGCGGTCTCGGCGGTCGCCGGTGTGACGTCGGTGTCGGTCACGCTGGACGTGATGAGCGACGAGCAGCGCCGCGAACTGGCGGCGTCGCTGCGCGGCGGACAGGCCGAGCGCGAGGTGCCGTTCGCCAAGCCCGGTTCGCTGACCCGCGTGTACGCGGTGGCCTCCGGCAAGGGCGGCGTCGGCAAGTCGTCGGTGACGGTGAACCTGGCGGCGGCGATGGCCGCCGACGGCCTCAAGGTGGGCGTCGTCGACGCGGACATCTACGGGCACAGCGTGCCGCGCATGCTCGGAGTGGACGGGCGCCCCACCCAGGTCGAGAACATGATCATGCCGCCGTCCGCGCACGGCGTGAAGGTCATCTCCATCGGGATGTTCACGCCCGGCAACGCGCCGGTGGTGTGGCGCGGGCCGATGCTGCACCGCGCGCTCCAGCAGTTCCTCGCGGACGTGTACTGGGGCGACCTGGACGTGCTGCTGCTCGACCTGCCGCCCGGCACGGGCGACATCGCGATCTCGGTGGCGCAGCTCGTGCCGAACGCGGAGATCCTCGTCGTGACGACGCCTCAGCAGGCGGCGGCCGAGGTCGCGGAGCGGGCGGGTTCCATCGCCGTGCAGACGCACCAGAAGATCGTGGGCGTCGTGGAGAACATGTCGGGCCTGCCCTGCCCGCACTGCGGCGAGATGCTCGACGTCTTCGGCACGGGCGGCGGCAAGCTCGTCGCGGAGGGCCTGACCCGGACGACCGGCGCGGAGGTGCCGGTGCTGGGCTCCATCCCGATCGACGTACGGCTGCGCGAGGGCGGCGACGACGGCCGCCCGGTGGTACTGAGCGCCCCGGACTCCGAAGCGGGCAAGGCCCTGCGCGGGATCGCCGACCGGCTGGGCGAGCGCAAGCGCGGCCTGTCGGGCCTGTCCCTGGGCATCACCCCGCGCAACAAGTTCTGACCGGCCCCGCGTACGGCGAAGGGGCGCGTCCCCGCCGGCACCTGCCGGCGGGGACGCGCCCCTTCGCCCCATGTCAGCCCTGGTACGTCCTGAGATCCTCGATGCGCGCGAACCCGAGGCCGTACGCGCTCATGCCGCGCCCGTACGCGCCCAGGTGGACCCCGTCCGCCGAACCCGCCAGCACCCAGCCGTACTCCGACTCGCGGTAGCGGAAGGCGGTGGCGACGCCGTCCACCGGGAGGGCCAGCGCGGACCACTCGGGGCTCTCCAGGTCGTCCGCCAGGTCGAACGCCGTCTCCGTCTGCTGGCTCAGCCAGTCGTCGCGCAACGCGTGGTCCAGCTGGCCCGGCCAGGTGCACGAGAGCAGCCCAGAACCCGCGAGCCAGGCCGCTGAGGACGCCGTCGTCGCGTCCAGTTCGCCCGTGCCGTCACCGCTGTGCCGCGCCGGGTTCGCCGCGACCGTGATGACCACGACGAAACGCCGCGGGTCCTCACCGTCGCCGTCGCCGCCCTCGGAGGCCGCCGAGGGGACCGACATGCTCTCCGGCCTGATCGTCGGTTCCGAGCCGTGCCGCACCGCGCCGTGCTGCACGGTGCCGTCCGCCGCGGCCACCGCCTGCATCAGGTGGCGCGGGCCCGTGTAGGCCGCGTCCAGCCCGTACCAGGGGAAGGTGGCCTTCAGGTAGCCGTCGACCGGTCTCGACGGTTCCACCGTGCCCCGTCTCTCAGGCTTTTCGCCCTTTTCGGAAACCTCGTCGGTCGCCGCCTGACTGGTCGTCTCCATCGGTCCGGCCCGCCTCCTCGATCTGCCCAGGGTCCGGGGAAACACCTGCCGGACAGATGGAGGATAGCCATCCCGTCACCGCGGGGCGGGACAGGCAGTGCTCAGGTGGCGTCCGCGTCGAACGGCGGGTGGTCGTCACCGTCCGACTCGGGTGCCTTTTTGAGCAGGTCGGGGGTGGTGGAGCCGCCGCCCGATCCGTTGGCGGAGGCGATCGGCGCGACGGCCGTGTCGCGGCCGTGCACGGCGTCCGCGACCTCGGCCATCTCCTTCTTGAGGTCGCTCCCCTCGCCGAAGTCCTTCTTCAGGTCGGCGACGTCGGAGATCTCCTTGCGCAGGTCGAGGCTGCTGCGGATCTCCTTGAAGTCGTCGTTCTCCAGGAACTGCTTGCGCACGAAGGTCTTCGGGTTGAGGTCCTCGAAGTCGAAGTCCTTGAACTCGGGGCCGAGCTCCGAGCGGATGTCCTGCTTCGCGTTGTCGGAGAACTCACGGACCTTACGGATGAACCGCGCGGCGTCCTGGATCACCTTCGGCAGCTTCTCCGGACCGAACACGATCACGGCGAGGATCACCAGGGCGAGGATCTCCAGTGGACCAATGTCGTTGAACACCTAGCAGCTCCTTGTGCTCTCCGTGCCGGCGGGACGGGCAGGGGGTCCGTCCTGGTCCGCGGTGGGGTCAAGGTCCGGGCCGTTACACGGTACCCGCACCCCGTGTCCCGGCGGTACCTCCCCGGCCCCTCACATCCCCTCGGCAGAGCCGAGAGTCAGCCTGGCCGTCCGGGCGGTGCCCGCACGGCGAACGGTGAGTGTCAGCCGGTCGCCCGGCCGGTGCGCGCGGATCTTCACGATCAGTTCCTGGTCGCTGTGCACCGCCTCGCCGTCCACCGCCGTGATGAGGTCGCCCGACCTGATACCGGCCCGGGCTGCGGGGCCGCCCGCCTCCACCGCGGGGCCGCCGTCCGCCGCCTTGGCGCCGACCCGGGCGCCGTCGCCCTGGTAGCCGGTGTCGAGCGTGACCCCGATCACGGGGTGGGTGGCCTTCCCGGTGCTGATGAGTTCCTCGGCGACCCGTTTGGCCTGGTTGACGGGGATCGCGAAGCCGAGGCCGATGGAGCCGGCCTGGGCGCCGTCGCCCGAGGTGCCGCTGTCGGCGGCCCGTATCGCGCTGTTGATGCCGATGACCCGGGCATGCGCGTCGACGAGGGGGCCGCCGGAGTTGCCCGGGTTGATCGGGGCGTCGGTCTGGAGCGCGTCCACATAACTGACGTCGCCCGCGGCGCTGCTCTCGCCCCCCGCCGTGATGGGCCGGTCCTTGGCGCTGATGATGCCGGAGGTGACCGTGTTCGAGAGGTCGAAGGGCGCCCCGATGGCCACCACCGGATCACCGACGCGGACGTTGTCGGAGTTCCCGAGCTCCAGCGGTTTCAGTCCCGTGATCCCCTTCACCTGGACGACGGCGAGGTCGTATCCGCCGTCCTTGCCGACGAGCTTCGCGTCGGCCGTCCTGCCGTTGCCGAAGGTGACCGATATCTCCCCGCCGCTGCCCGCGAGCGCCACCACATGGTTGTTCGTCAGGATGTGGCCCTGCCGGTCGAGTACGAAGCCGGTGCCCGTGCCCGCCTCGTCCTTGCCGCTGACGTGCAGGGTGACGACGCCGGGCAGGGCGCTCGCGGCGATGCCCGCGACACTCGTGGGAGCGCGGCCCGCGTCGTTGCGCGCCTCCTGCGGCAGCACCGTGTCCGCGTCGCCGTCCCGGTGCTCCAGATACGCGCCGACCGCGCCCCCGAGGACGCCGGTGACCAGCGCGAACAGCAGTGCGGCCGACAAGCCGCGCAGTCGCCGGGGCCGGGCGGGGTACGCGGCGCCGTCCGCCGGCAGGTCCGCTCCCGCGTCCGGTGTGCTCCACGGGTCGTGACGCTGCCACGCGGCGCCGCCCGGCATCCCGCTGTCCCGCGCCGGCAACGGCCCCTGTCGCGCGGCCTCCTGGGGCCGCCCGTACGGGTCGGAGGACGGCCAGGGGCCCGGATCACCGGGCAGACCGGTGTACGCGTCGGGAACCGGCTGGGGGTACCGGTCGGGAGACGGCCGGGGGTACGGGTCGGCGGTGCGGGGGGCTGCCGCCGCCGGGGTCGCGTACGGCTGCGGGCCCTGGTGCCCCGGTTGCGCGGGATCACTCCGCGGTGCCCGCGGCCGGCCGGGAGCGGCGTCGAGGGGGATGTCGTACGCCGGGGAGCCGGGTGCGGGGGACTCGTACGCCGGAGAGCCGGGTGCCGCGGAGTCGTACATCGGGGAGCCGGTTGCCGTGACGTCCCCTGCCGGTGGGGCCACCGGCAGCTGGACCGGGGGCGCGGGCGCCCAGGGACCCGGGCCGCCGTAGGGAGGCGTGCTGTACGGGTCGGGGTCGTGCAGCGGTCGGGTGAATCCGGGTGCGCCGGTCTCCCGTTCGTGAGGACCGGCGGACTCCGGCGAGGGAGCGGCGACCGGGCCGCCGGCGGGTATGGGTGGCGCGTCAGCGCGAGGCACGGACCCCTGGCCGCCCGCCGGTCCGGCCTGCGGTGTGCCCGGTCCGGGCTCCGGAGCGGCCGGCCGCGGGAGCCCCGACGACTCCTCGCGGGGCGCGGGCCGGTCCGTCGCGGGGCGGCTCCACCAGGACCTTCCGGATCTGGCCGTCTTCCCGTCGTCCATGTCTCCCCCGCATCCCCGCAACCAGCGTCACGCGCCCGCCGTGGGCACCCCTGGCGAGGATTCAACCAGGTTCCGGCCGCGTACGGTCAGCGGGTTCGGGACAGTGGGCTGGGCGCCGCGAGCAGCTCGGGACGCGGTGCCCCCGAGGAGGCACCGGAGGGGGTGGGCTCCAGGGCCCGCCGGTTTCCGGACGCCGTGGCGAGCGGCCCGGCGCCCGGGTTCGTCCCCGTCGCGCCTGCCGGGCCCGCGGCGCTCGCCGAGACATCGGGCCGTGCGCTGTTGACCGCGTCCGCCGGGAAGGCGGGCGCTCCGAACGCGAGGGTCGGGAACGACGGCGAGGCGAAGGACGGCGAGGCGAACGAGCGCGCGGACAGCGCGGACAGCGCCGCCCGGGCGGAGGGTGTCGACACCACCGGGAGGTTTCGCGACTGGAGCGTGCCGGGAGCAGCCACGACCCTGGCCGGTGAGCCGGACTGGGGCAGCATGCCGCCGCCGAAGCCGTTCCTGCGGCCCGCCTCGGCCGTCGTGGACGCGCCCGCGGCGCGCAGCGGCACGACGTTGTTGCGGGCGGGCGAGTCCTGCGAGCCACCGAGCGGCAGGGCGCCGCCGAGTGCCATGGCGGCGAGAGAGACCGCGCTGGCCGCGGCGAACGCGAACCGCTTGCCGCGCCACGGCGAGGTGCGCTCCGCCTCCGGCCGGCCCGCGCGATGGACCGGGAAGACGGAGGCGCCGTGGGCGCCCGCGTAGCCGAAGGCGTCCATGAGCCCGCCCCCGGTGTCCGGCGCGTCGAACACGCCGTGGCCGAAGGGTTCGTGCCCCGGGGTGCGGTGGCCGAAGGGACCCGGCCGGTCGTCGTCGTCGCCCCGCGGCTTCGAACCGCCCGCGGGCAGGCTCTGGAGCCGGGCGAGGAATCCCTCGGACGGGGGCGGGGGCGCCACCTCGGCGAAGAACGCCTTCAACTGCCGCTGGCAGTCCGCCTCGGTCTTGCACCGGGCGCAGGTCGCCAGGTGCGCGAGGACACGCTCGCGCTCGTCGTGGTCCAGCTCTCCGTCCACCAGGGCGGCGAGCCGGTCCCCCAGGTGGTGCTCCGAGGGTGTGGGGCTGGTCGAACTCACGCCGTCCCGCCCTCCCCGGCCACGCTGACACCCGCGACGCCCACGACCGCGCGGTGCTCGGCGGCGCGTGCCTCGGGGGAACGGTGCTGGAGTGCCTTGCGCAGGTGCGAGCGGCCCCGGTGGATCCTGCTGCGCACGGTGCCGAGCTTGACCCCGAGCGTGGCCGCGATCTCCTCGTACGACAGTCCTTCGATGTCACAGAGCACCACGGCGGCGCGGAACTCGGGTGCGAGCGTGTCGAGCGCCTGCTGCACGTCCGCGTCGAAGTGGGTGTCGTGGAAGGCCTGCTGCGGCGAGGGCTCGCGGCTGGCGAGGCGCTCGGCCGCGTCGTCGCCGAGCGCGTCGAAGCGGATGCGCTGCTTGCGGCGGACCATGTCGAGGAAGAGGTTCGTCGTGATGCGGTGGAGCCAGCCCTCGAAGGTGCCCGGCGTGTACGTGGACAGCGAGCGGAACACGCGGACGAAGACCTCTTGTGTCAGGTCCTCCGCGTCGTGCTGGTTGCCCGTGAGACGGTAGGCCAGTCGGTAGACGCGTCCGCTGTGCGTACTGACGATCTCCTCCCAGGTGGGAGGCGTCCACGCAGGCGACTCCGCATCGGAGGCGAAGGTCGCGGTGACAACGGAGTCGGTGGAGCGGGAACGGTCAGCAGTGTCGGTCACGGATTTCGGCTCACCTGCCGACCCGAGGAGGCACCGGAGCGTCTCCCTGAGATCCACAGTCGCGGCCGCACCTCCCCTGTCGGCTCTGGTGGTGTCCAGTAGAGCCCCTACCATAGCCACCTCGCCCGTTAGCTCCGGATAAGAATCTTTACGCGAATTTGGGAGCCTCGCTCACCACGGCTCTCCGACGTCGCACGCGGTGGCCGCCCACTCCGCCACCCTGCTTACCCCCGCTTAACGTCCGGTCCCATCAGCGGGTTCCCGACCCCAGCGGATACAGTCACGGTTGCGCCGACACCGGGGGACAAGGAGAGGGTCATTACCGCCAACCGGCAGACGAGCTGGGCGTTCGCCGACGCCTTTGTCGCCGAGGACGAGGCACTTCGCTGGGCCCGCGAGCGGGCCAGGGAAAGTGGACTCCGCCCGGTGTCACCAGGCACCGGCTCCGCGCTGGGGCTGCTCGCCGCCACGGTGGACGCGAAGGCCGTCGCCGAGATCGGTACCGGCACCGGTGTCTCCGGCATCCACCTGCTGCGGGGCATGCGCCCTGACGGCGTGCTGACCACGGTCGACGTCGATCCGGAGCGGCAGCAGTTCGCCCGGCAGGCGTTCCGCGCCGCGGGCTTCACCGGCAACCGTGCCCGCTTCATCCCGGGGCCCGCGCTGGACGTGCTGCCGAGGCTCGCGGACGGCGGTTACGACATCGTCTTCTGCGACGGTGACCGGCTGGAGTGCCTGGACTACCTGGATGAATCGTTGCGCCTGCTGAGGCCCGGGGGCCTCGTCTGCTTCGAGGGGGTCTTCGCGAACGGCCGTACGGTCGATTCGGCGGTGCAGCCCACCGAGGTGCTCAGACTGCGGGAGCTGCTGCGCACGGTCAGGGAGAGCGAGGAACTGCTGTCGTCGCTGCTGCCGGTGGGCGACGGGCTGCTGTGCGCGGTGCGCCGGGGGCCTGCCGCCGGCGCGTGAGGGACGCGGGAGGCCGTCGAACCAAACGACCCGTACCCGTGCGACCCGTGCGGCACCCCGCGGAGCGCGCGCCCTGCGGTGCCGTGGGCCCGGTGTTCACCACGGCGCGCGTCGCGGGACCCGGTCAGCACACTGCCCCGGTACGGACGGTGGTCGTCCGTACCGGGGCAGCGGCGGTGTCTCTCAAGGGTGACCTTCCACCGATGGCCCCGCACCGAGGGCCCCTGGTGGGGAAAGCGTCGAGCGCCCCGCTCAGCCGACGACCTTCTTCAGCGCGTCGCCGAGTGCGTCCGCTTCGTCCGGCGTCAGCTCGACCACGAGCCGACCGCCGCCTTCGAGCGGAACACGCATGACGATGCCCCGCCCCTCCTTGGTCACCTCGAGCGGGCCGTCGCCCGTCCGCGGCTTCATGGCCGCCATGCTCGTTCCCCTTCCTGAAACCAGCTCGTAGCAGCCGGCGGCCCCATGGCAGGCGCTGCGTCACCGGCATCGAACACATTGCTTCTTGCGCATTATCCCGCATCTCACGACCCGATGACCAACATCGGACGGCATCGCTTACGCAACGCGCTCACGCAAAACGGCCCATTTCGGCGATCCGCCTGCGATACTTCGCCGCCACCGCACACTTCCGCCGTTCCTCCGTCCGTCATGCTGGTGCGCGCACAACCCGCGCGGAGACGAGAAACCAGCAAGCGACCCCGGAGGGACCCGATCATGGCGGACACCGTGCTGTACGAGGTGGGCGACGGCCTGGCGACGATCACCATCAACCGGCCCGAGGCGATGAACGCCATGGACGTGGCCACCAAGGTGGCGCTGCGGGACGCCCTGCGCGACGCCGGGGAGGACACCGCCGTACGGGCCGTCCTGCTGACCGCGACCGGCGACCGGGCCTTCTGCGTGGGCCAGGACCTCAAGGAGCACACCGCACTGCTCGCCCAGGACCGCGACAGCGGCACCACCGCGACCATGAGCACGGTGCGGGAGCACTACAACCCCATCACCCACGCCATCACGACCATGCCCAAGCCCGTGGTGGCGGGGGTGAACGGGGTGGCCGCGGGGGCCGGCATGGGCTTCGCTCTCGCGTCGGACTACCGGATCGTCGCGGACACCGCCAGCTTCAACACGTCCTTCACCGGGGTGGCGCTGACCGCGGACTCGGGCCTGTCCTGGACGCTGCCGCGCATGATCGGCCAGGGCCGCGCCGCCGACCTGCTGCTGTTCCCGCGCACCGTGAAGGCGCAGGAGGCGTACGAACTGGGGCTGGTGAACCGGCTCGTCCCGGCCGCCGACCTGGCCCGGGAGGCCGCGGCGGTGGCGCGCGCGCTGGCCGCTGGCCCGACGGTGGCGTACGCGGCCGTCAAGGAGTCGCTGGCCTTCGCCTGCGAGCACTCGCTGGACGAGGCGCTGGCGAAGGAGGACGAACTCCAGACCAGGGCGGGCTCCTCCGAGGACCACACGATCGCGGTCGAGGCCTTCCTGGCGAAGCGGAAGCCGCAGTACCTGGGCCGCTGACGCCCGCCGGCGCCACCGCCGCCCCTGCGGGCCCCCACGGACTCCCGGGGGTGCCGCAGGGCCGCCCGGGCCCGGCAGTGGGCCCCGGGGGCCACCGTGCGGGTGTGGCCCGCGCCCGGACGGTCCTACCGGGCGGCGGTGACGTCCGCGAAGGCGCACTGCGCCAGGTGGTCGTTGACCAGCCCGCACGCCTGCATCGTCGCGTACGCCGTGGTGGGTCCCACGAACCGGATGCCGCGCTTCTTGAGGGCCTTGGACAGGGCCGTCGACTCGTCGGTGACGGCGGGGACGTCGGCCGTGCTGCGCGGCAGCGGGCGCTTCGCCGGGTCCGGCGCGTACGACCAGATGAGGTCGGTCAGTTCGCCGGGGGCCCACTCGGCGAGCACCTTCGCGTTGGCCATCGTGGCGTCGACCTTGGAGCGGTTGCGGATGATGCCGGGGTCGGCGAGCAGCCGCTCCCGGTCCTTCTCCGCGAACCGCGCCACCTCGGCGATCCGGAAGTGCGCGAAGGCGGTGCGGAAGGTCTCGCGCCTGCGCAGGATCGTGATCCAGGACAGACCGGACTGGAAGGCCTCCAGGCTGAGCCGCTCGAACAGCGCGTCGTCGCCGCGCACGGGGCGGCCCCACTCGGTGTCGTGGTACGCGACGTAGTCGTCGGTGGACAGCCCCCAGGGGCAGCGGGCCAGGCCGTCGGAGCCCACGACCGCGGAACCGTCGCTCATCGCCCGCCCTCGCCGTCCGCGAACCCGCTGCCGCCCTGCTCGGCGGGGCCGCCGGACGCCAGGTAGGTCCGCGGGTCCCAGCCCTGCTCGGCGGGGCCGCCGGGCGCGGGACAGGTCCGCGGCTCCCAGCCCTGCTCCTGGTAGGGCTGCTGGTACTGCCGGCGCCCGGCTCCGGCGCCCGCGCGGGCACCCGCGAGAGCGGACTCCAGCTCGGCGATCCGGGCGTCCCGCTCCGCGAGCTCGGCGCCGAGCCTGCCGAGCACGTCGTCGACCTCCGCCATCCGGTACCCCCGCACGGCCACCGGGAGACGCATCGCGTCGATGTCGGCGGAGCCGACCGGGCGGGTCTGCGGCAGCGGGTCGACGAGGCGCTGGGGCTCCGCCTCCGGCAGAACGGCGCGGTCACCGCCGCCCAGGACGGCCATCGTGACGGCGGCCACCACCACGACCATCGCGATGAGCAAGAACCAGAACACGTGCCTCTCCCCGGTGCCGAAGCCGAACTGTGTCGCACCGATCGTGCCATGAGCCACTGACACCGGTGACGCGACCGGCCCCGTAAGGTCGGTGGCCGGGGCCGGAGGACGGCCCCGGCCGGGCCGGGGCACAACCGGGGCCCCGGCGGGCGAGAGGAACGGTACGAGGGATGAGCGGCGGGACTCTGCGGCTTGGGCGGCGGGAATTCGGCGAACACGAACCGGTGGTCATGGCGATCGTGAACCGCACGCCCGACTCGTTCTACGACCAGGGCGCGACCTTCCAGGACAGGCCCGCCCTGGACCGGGTGGCGCGGGCCGTGGACGAGGGCGCGGGGATCGTCGACATCGGCGGGGTCAAGGCCGGCCCCGGCGAGGAGGTCACCGTCCCGGAGGAGATCCGCCGCACGGTGGGCTTCGTCGCGGCGGTACGCGCCCGCCACCCCGATGTGGTCATCAGTGTGGACACCTGGCGCCACGAGGTCGCGGAAGCGGTGTGCGCCGAGGGCGCGGACCTGCTGAACGACGCGTGGGGCGGTGTGGACCCCGAACTCGCCGAGGTGGCCGCGCGCCACGACGTGGGCCTGGTGTGCACGCACGCGGGCGGGGCGGAGCCGCGCACCCGGCCGCACCGGGTCACGTACGACGACGTCATGGCGGATGTCCTGCGCGTCACCGTGGGGCTCGCGGAGCGCGCCCGCGACCTGGGGGTACGGCGGGACGCCATCCTGATCGACCCCGGCCACGACTTCGGCAAGAGCACCCGGCACTCACTGGAGGCGACGCGCAGGCTGCCGGAGATGGCCGGGACGGGCTGGCCGGTGCTGGTGTCGCTGTCGAACAAGGACTTCGTGGGCGAGACGCTCGACCGCCCGGTCAAGGAGCGGCTGATCGGCACGCTGGCCACGACGGCGGTGTCGGCATGGCTGGGCGCGCGGGTGTACCGGGTGCACGAGGTGGCGGAGACCCGCCAGGTGCTGGACATGGTGGCGTCCATCGCGGGCCACCGCCCCCCGGCCGTGGCCCGCCGCGGCCTCGCCTGACCCGAGGACGCGTCGCGGCCCGACTCCGGCCACCGGGGGCACGGCGGCCGTCGTGGCGCGGGGCCGCGGCACGGCGGCGGAGCCCGGCCGCCGCCCGGCTGCCGGGTCCGCGGAACGTGGTGCCGGTTGCGGAGCGGCGTGCCGCCGGGAGTCGCGGAACGTGCCGTCGCCTCGCGACGAACGCCGTCCGGAAAAAACGTCCGGAAACCGCCGGAGGCGTGCGGGCCGCCCCGGAACGTACGACGCCCCAGGTCCCTCGGGGGGCTCCTGGGGCGATCCGGCGCGCGGCGGGCGGTGTCAGGAGGCCGGGGAGGCCTCAGACGCGGTCCGTGCCCGCTTCCTTGCTGACCAGCGCCACCGCTTCCTCCACGTCGTCCGTGACGTGGAACAGCAGCAGGTCCTTCTCGGCGGCCTTGCCCTGCGCGACCACCGTGTTGCGCAGCCAGTCCACGAGGCCGCCCCAGTACTCCGTGCCGAACAGCACGATCGGGAACCGCGTCACCTTGCGGGTCTGGACCAGCGTGAGCGCCTCGAACAGCTCGTCCATGGTGCCGAGGCCGCCCGGCAGCACCACGAAGCCCTGCGCGTACTTCACGAACATCGTCTTGCGGACGAAGAAGTACCGGAAATTGATGCCCATGTCGACGTAGGGGTTGAGCCCCTGCTCGAAGGGCAGCTCGATGCCGAGGCCCACGGACACGCCGCCGGCCTCCTTCGCGCCGCGGTTCGCGGCCTCCATCGCGCCGGGGCCGCCGCCCGTGATCACGGCGAATCCGGCCCGGACGAGCGCCTTGCCGATGCGCACGCCCGCGTCGTAGTCCGGGGAGTCGACCGGTGTGCGGGCCGAGCCGAACACACTGATCGCGCTCGGCAGTTCCGCGAGGGCCCCGAAGCCCTCTACGAACTCCGACTGGATGCGCATGACCCGCCACGGGTCGGTGTGCACCCACTGGGAGTCGCCTCCCGTGTCGAGCAGCCGCTGGTCGGTGGTACCGGCCTGCACCTGGCCGCCGCGCCGGATCACCGGCCCGAGCCGCTGCTCGTCCGGCCGTCTCGATCCCTCGGGATCGCCCATGAGCCGCTCCTCACTCGTCCTGATCTGTCCTGTTCTGGTGATGATCCTCGAAATGCCTGGTTCCTCGTCTCGCATGCGTGCTCGACGCGCCCGGGCGCGTACCTGAGCGGGTTCTGCGTCCGCCACCCGTTGGTGTCGGTCTTTTCCTGTTCTTCCCTGTTTCCCCGCCAGCCTAGAGGTAGGGACATGACGAACGGAGAAATTCCGGCCGTCGGTACGGCGCAGGTCAGAGGCAGTGGGCCGGTCAGGCCGTGAGCCAGCGCCGCAGCCGTTCCTCGCAGTGCGCGATGCGCTCGACCGCGACCCGCTCGTCGACCTTGTGCGCGAGCAGCGCGTCACCGGGTCCGTAGTTCACCGCGGGCACGCCGAGCTCGCCGAACCGGGACACGTCGGTCCAGCCGAACTTGGGCTGCGGTGTGCCACCCACGGCCGCCATGAACGCGGCGGCGGCCGGGTGCGAGAGGCCGGGCAGCGCCGCTCCCGAGTGGTCGGTCACGGTGAACGTGTCGACGCCGCAGTCCGCGAAGACCTCGCGTACGTGGGCGACCGCCTCGTCGGGGCCTCGGTCGGGGGCGTAGCGGTAATTGACCGTGACGGTGCAGGCGTCGGGGATCACGTTGTTCGCGACGCCGCCCTCGATGCGTACCGCGTTGAGGCCTTCGTGGTACTCCAGCCCGTCGATGACCGGCTTGCGCGGCTCGTACGACGCGAGGCGGGCCAGCACGGGTGCGGCGGCGTGGATCGCGTTGGACCCCATCCAGCTGCGCCCCGAGTGGGCCCGCTCCCCCGCCGTGCGCAGCTCGACCCGCAGGGTGCCCTGGCAGCCGCCCTCGACCTGCGCGTCGGAGGGCTCGAGCAGGACGGCGAAGTCCCCGGCCAGCCAGTCGGGGTGCGCGTCCGCGACGTGTCCGAGGCCGTTGAGGTGGGCAGCGACCTCTTCGTTGTCGTAGAAGACGAAGGTCAGGTCGCGGTTGGGGGCCGGCACGGTCGCCGCGAGCCGCAGCTGTACGGCCACTCCTGACTTCATGTCAGTGGTGCCGCACCCCCACAGCACACCGTCCTCGTCGAGCCGGGACGGCACGTTGTCCGCGATCGGGACGGTGTCCAGGTGCCCCGCGAGCACCACGCGCTCCGCGCGCCCCAGGTGGGTGCGGGCGACGACGTTGTTGCCGTGCCGGTCGACGGTGAGGTGCGGGAGCGTGCGCAGCGCCTGCTCGACGGCGTCGGCGAGGGGACCCTCGCTGCCGCTGACGGAGGGGAGGTCGACGAGGCGGGCGGTGAGCGTGGCGGCGTCGAGCGTGAGGTCGAGCTTGTCGGACATGCACGTGACACTAACGCTCCCCCGGGCGCGGCCCGAAGTCCGCCGGCGGCCCTTTTCCCCGGTCTTCGCGCTGGTCCCGCGCCTGGACCGGGGAGCGGGGGCAACCTCCGTCCACAGGCGGGATGATGAGGTCCCGCACTCCAGTACCGTAAGCGCGTGTCCGAGACCGTCACGCGATCCCGTCGCGGCCGCCTCCTGCGTTTCGCGGCTGCCTTTCTCGTGCTGCTCGCCGTCGCCTCCTACGTCGGTGTGCAGTATCTGACCGGTGGGGCCGGGGGCCCCGTCAAGTGCACCGTCCGTGCGTCCGGGTCCGGGAGCGGAGGTGCGCGGGCGGACGGCGGGGACGACGGCTCCTTCGAACTGACGCCCGAGCAGGCGTCCAACGCGGCCACGATCTCGGCGGTCGGCATCAGCCGCGGCATGCCGGAGCGGGCCGTCACGATCGCGCTCGCGACGGCCCTCCAGGAGTCCGAGCTGCGCAACCTGCGGACCGGGGACCGGGATTCGGTCGGCCTGTTCCAGCAGCGACCGTCGGCGGGCTGGGGCACCTCGGCGCACATCCTCGACCCGGTGTACGCGTCGACGCAGTTCTACAAGCATCTGGCGAAGATCCCCGGCTATTCGCGGCTGCCGCTGACGGTCGCCGCGCAGGAGGTCCAGCACAGCGGCTTCCCGCAGGCGTACGCGAAGCACGAGCCGGACGCGACGCTGCTGGCGGCCGCGTTCACGGGGCTCGCGCCCGCCGTGCTGACCTGCCCCGCGCCCTTCGACCACGCCCCGGGCGATCCGGGGAAGGTGCGTACGGCGCTGGTGCGGGCGTTCGGCCCGAAGGTGCTGCCGGCCGCCACGGCGTCCACCGCCGGGCAGGACAGCGCCCGGCGCCGCACCGCGCCGCCGGCCGCCTCCGGCACGGCGGAGCTGTCGGCCTCCGGGGTGAGCGGCGCGGGCACGGCGGCGGCAGCGGCTCCCGTCGTCTCCGTACCGGTGCGGGCGACGCCCGGGGGCGGCACGCACGGCGAGATGGCGAGCACCACCACTCAGCAGCGCGGCTGGGAGCTGGCGCACTGGGCGGTTGCGCGGGCCGGGGCGCTGCACATCGACCGGGTGGCGTACGGGGGCCGGGTGTGGAGCGCGGCGGATGCCGGCGCGGGGTGGCAGCGGCTGGCGGGGAAGTCCGGTGAGTCGGACAAGTCGGCCACATCCGAGGTCAGGATCACCCTCGCGCAGTAGTTCGGCGCGTCCCCCGCACGGTGGGGGTAGGGCAGGTTCACGCGGCACATTCCCGAAGATCGTCCGACTGTCGGTTCATGACCCCGATCCGCTTGCGGCGCCTGCGGAGTGACGGTTCGCCCGCCCGGGCCGACCGTCGCCGTTTGCCCGGTTTCGCCCGAGACCGACAATACGACGCATTGCCAATTCTTTACGTCGGTGCTCCGCAACCTCGGCCGCCCCTCAGGGAGTTGTCACGGCGTCCGACCGACGCCCGACACGAACGCCCCGAGCCGACCGGCCCGGGCCCGGGCGCCGATCATCCCGTCGAAGGAGCATCATGTCCCTCCCCCTGACCCGCCGCATCGCCCGCGCCGCGCTGCTCGTCGCCGCGGGCGCGGCAGCCCCCGCCGTCGCCGCCGGTGCCGCAAACGCCGCGTCGCTGCCGCAGGCCACCGACCTGGGAGCGGTCAGCTCGCTCGACGGTTCCAACGTCGGCAACACCGTCGACCAGGGCGCCCGCGCCGCCACCTCCATGGCGGGCACCACCGGCGCGCACGTCGTCGGCACGGCCATCCCGACAGCCGGCAAGACCGTGGGCTCCACGGGCAAGACCGTCGCGCCCGCCGCGCAGAAGGTCGCGGGCGACACCGCGGGCAGCACCGGCACCGTCCTCGGTGACACCGCCAAGGACAACCAGCTGCCGGGCCTGCCCTTCGGCGGCTGAGCGGCCGAAGCGAAGGGGCCCGGAGCGTTGGACGCTCCGGGCCCCTTCGCAGCTACGGTCCTCCCGGCGGGCGCCGGGGCCGGTCCGGCCGGCTCAGCCGCCGAGGCGCTTGACCGCCGACTCGATCCGCTCGTCGGTGGCCGTCAGCGCCACCCGCACGTGGCGGGCCCCGGCCTCGCCGTAGAAGTCACCCGGCGCCGCGAGGATGCCGCGCTCGGCGAGGTGGCCGACGGTGTCCCAGCAGTTCTCGTCCCGCGTCGACCAGAGGTAGAGCCCGGCGTCGCTGAGCTCGACGCGGAAGCCGTCGGCCTCCAGCGCGGCGCGCAGCGGAGCGCGCCGGGCCGCGTACCGCGCCCGCTGCTCCGCGACGTGCGTGTCGTCGCCGAGCGCGGCGACGGTGGCCGCCTGGATGGGCGAAGGCACCATCATCCCGCCGTGCTTGCGCACCTGGAGCAGCTCACCGAGCACGTTCTCGTCGCCGACCAGGAAGGCGGCGCGGTACCCCGCGAGGTTCGAGCGCTTGGACAGCGAGTGCACCGCGACGAGCCCCTCGTGCGAGCCGCCGCAGACGTCGGGGTGCAGCACCGAGACGGGCTCGGGGCCCTCCCAGCCGAGCTCCAGGTAGCACTCGTCGCTGAAGATCAGCACGCCGTGCTCACGCGCCCAGGCGACGATCCGGGTCAGCTCGTCCTGGGGGATGACCGCGCCGGTCGGGTTGGACGGGGAGTTGAGCCACAGCAGCTTCAGGCCCTCGGGGTCCAGCAGCGTCGGGTCGTCGTACGGGGCGAGGCCGGCACCCGCGAGGCGCGCGCCCACCTCGTACGTCGGGTAGGCGAGGCGCGGGTAGCCGACACGGTCGCCCGGGCCGAGCGCGAGCTGCGCGGGCGCCCAGGCGACGAGTTCCTTGGAGCCGACCACCGGCAGGACGCCCCGGTGGGTGAGGCCGCGCGCGCCGAGCCTGCGCTCCGCCCAGCCGGTGAGCGCGTCGCGCAACGCCGTCGTACCCCAGACCGTCGGATAGCCGGGCGAGTCGGCCGCGTCGGCGAGCGCACGCCTGACGAGCGCGGGGACCGGGTCGACCGGCGTGCCGACGGACAGGTCCACGATCCCGTCCGGGTGGGCGCGGGCGGTCTCGTCGTACGGCTTCAGCTTGTCCCAGGGAAAGACCGGCAGGGACTGCGACAGTGCGGGCACGGTGCTCACTTACTCTCTCGTACGGGTCCGCCCGGCGTCGCCTCACGCGGCGGACACGAACACGTCGGTCCCGCACGGCGACGACCGTGCGGGACCGCAGACGCGAAGGTCAGCCGTTCTGCGGCGGCAGCGCGGCGACGAAGGGGTGGTCCCGCTCGATCAGACCGAGCTTCGAGGCGCCACCGGGGGAGCCGAGCTCGTCGAAGAACTCCACATTCGCCTTGTAGTAGTCCTTCCACTCCTCCGGGGTGTCGTCCTCGTAGAAGATGGCCTCGACCGGGCAGACCGGCTCACAGGCACCGCAGTCGACGCATTCGTCCGGGTGGATGTACAAGGACCGGGAGCCCTCGTAGATGCAGTCGACCGGGCACTCCTCGATGCACGCCTTGTCCTTCACGTCGACACAAGGCTGCGCGATGACGTAGGTCACGCTGTCGTTCCTCCTCCATAGGGCGCGGCGGGCCGATCTGCGGCTCCGTCCACGGGCGCGCGAAAGCGCGGCGTCGTCGATGCCCGCATCTAGTATCTCCGTTCCTGGGCACGATCCGAACAGGAGGGGCTCGCAGAGCAGTGGAAATCACCGGCGGAGGACGCCTTGAAGTCCGAATCAGCCCCTCTGATGTGGGCAAACGGGTATCAGTCAGACGACTGACCGGTGCGCCGGGCGGGGCCGGAAAGTTCACCGACACGGTGGGTGTTCTCACATCGTGGAACGACGGCGTGATGCTCATCACGCGCCGCTCGGGCGAGACGGTGGTGATCGAGGAGTCCTCGCTGGTGGCCGGGAAGGTCGTGCCGGACGCCCCCGCCCGGCGCCGGGGCCCGGCGGCGACGCGCGCCGAGCTGATCGGCGTCGTGGCGCGCGCCTGGCAGCCCGTGGAGTCGGAGTCCCTCGGCGACTGGCGGCTGCGCGCCGCGGGCGGGTTCACCCGGCGGGCCAACTCCGTCCTGCCGGCCGGCGACCCCGGCGTGTCGCTCGCCGCCGCGCTGGAGCGCGTGAGCGCGTGGTACGCGGCGCGCGAACTGCCCCCGTACGTCCAGCTGGAGACGGAGTCCCCGGACGGTCAGGCACGGCTGGGCGAGGAGCTGGTGGCGCTCGGCTGGCGGCCGGAGGCGGCCGCCGAGGTGTGGACGGGCGCGCTCGCACCGGTCGGCGACCTGGACGCGGACGTGACGCGGGTGCGGCTGGAACGCGATGTGGACGAGCAGTGGCTGAGCCGGTACCACCGCTCGGGCGGGGCCGTCGGGCCGCACCTGCTGCGGGTGCTGCGGAGCGGCCCTTCGACCTGGTTCGCCACGGTCCCGGACGACGGCGCCGCCGGGGGCGAAGGCCCCGCGGCGATCGGGCGGTGCGTCGTCGACGGGCGCTGGGCGGGGTTCATGGCGGTGGAGGTCGCGCCCGGGCACCGGCGCAAGGGCCTCGCGCGCGCCGTGATGGCCGCGCTCGCGCGCCGGTCGCTGGACGAGGGCGCGTCGGCCGCCTGGCTCCAGGTCGAGGACGACAACACGGCCGCCCGGGCGTTGTACACGGCCATGGGGTTCACGCCGCACCACGGCTACCGGTACTTCCGGCCGGCCTAGGGACGGCTCGCGCGCAGGGACCAGGGACGCTCGCGCGCAGGGACCGAGGAACCGGAAGGACCGTGGGACCGGTGGGGAAACCGTACGAGAAGGACGAGCGGCGCGGCAGGTTCGGTGCGGAGGCGCGCGCGGACCGGCCCGACCTGGCCTTGCTGTGCCTGCTGATCGGCGCCGAGGCCGATCCGGCGATGGGCGAGGCGCAGGTGGACGCGGCGCAGGCCGAGCTGGACCGGCTCGCCGGGCTGCTGCCGTTCGGCCCGCGCGACGCGGTGGACTGGGCGCGGGCGGTCGGGGACCTCCTCGGCGCGCGCTGCGGCTTCCACGGCGTGGCGGCCGACTACGGCAGGCTGGAGTCGTCGCTCTTGCCGGAGGTGCTCAGGCGCGGGCGGGGCCTGCCGATCCTGCTCTCGGTGGTGTGGACGGAGGTGGCGCGGCGGGCGGGCGCCCCGGTGTACGGGGTGGCGCTGCCGGGCCACTTCGTGGTCGGGTTCGGCGCGCCGGAGCAGCAGGTGCTGGCCGACCCGTTCGCCGGGGGCGCGCTGCTGTCACGGGCCGACGCGGGCGCGCTGGTCGCCGGCACGGCGGGGGAGCCGCTGCGGCCGGAGATGCTGCGACCCGCGGACCCGCTGGACGTGGTCGCGCGCGTCCTGGGCAACATCCGCGCCTGGGCGGCCGGACGGCCGGAGCGCGGTGACGTGGCGCTGTGGGCGCTGGAGCTGTCGATGCTGCTGCCCGCACGCCCGGCGCGGCTGCGCTACGAGCACGGGCGGCTGCTGGTGGAGCGCGGGGACTTCCTGCGGGGCGCGGCGGAGCTGGAGGAGTACGCGGACGTGGTGGCCGTCGTCGAGCCCGCGACGGCGCGCGCGATCCGCCACCGGGCGCGCGCCGCCCGCGCGATGCTCAACTGACCGCCGCGCCGCGCCCCCTGGGGGGTGCGGCGCGGCGTGTCCGTCCCGGAACGCCCCCCGCGCGGTCCGAGACATCCGTCAGCCTTCTACGCGCCGGACCCCGGGTCCATTCGTAGAATTGCGTATCGACAGGCGGGAACCACAGGTACCGGCCGGCAGGGAAGCCGACAGGAAACGCGGAGGGGCATGGCGGACAGCCTCACGGCGCGCGACGACGCGCGGCTGCTCGACCTGGCCGCCGAGGTGCTGGGCAGCGACGACCCGGACACCCTCTGGAGGCGGGCGGGCCAGGAGATCATGACCGCGCTGCCCGGTACGGCCGTGCTGTGCAAGGACGACGAGTGGACCGCGGCCTCGGGCCGGGTCTTCGCCTGGCCGGTGCAGCGGTTGCCGACGGCAGATCAGCTGGCGTGCATCCGGACCGGTTACCCGTTCGCCGGCGAGGGGCGGACGATCCCGGACGACCGGCCGCTGCCGGCGAGCGGCGTCGCGGGGGACGGCCCGTGGCGCGACAGCGAGACGTACGAGGTGACGCGGGCGCTGTTCGGTACGCGGGACGTGATCGGTCTCCGGCTCGACGACGGCTCGCCCGGCCCGGTGCGGGGCCTGCTGGTGCACTGCACCGGCCGGGGCGGGACGCCCCGGGAGCGCGCGTACCTGACCAGGATGCAGCCGCTGCTGCGCGGCATGGACCGGCACGCCTGCCTGCTGCGGCGCTGCGCGACGGCGCCCGCGGTCCGGGCGGGCGCGGACGAGTACCGGCTGACGGCGCGGGAGACGACCGTGCTGGTGCTGCTCGCGGAGGCTCTGCCCGCCACGGCGATCGGCCGGCGGCTGCGGATCTCGGTGCGAACGGTGCACAAGCATGTGGAGAACATCTACCGCAAGCTCCACACGCGCGACCGGCTGGAGACCGTGCTGCGTGCCCAGGCGGCCGGGCTGCTGCCGGCCCCCGGCGCGCCACGCTAGGGGACGGACGGAGCGGTTCCGGGACGCTGTCCCGGCGCGGGCGGACGACGGGCGCCGCTCGGGTCCGGCCCGCGGGTGGCCGATCCGAAGACGGCCGGCCCGAGGCGAACGGCATGACGCTCGATCACGCGGTCGACGTCTGGGAGCGGGTGCTGCCCTCATCCGGGCGTATCTGACGCGCGGTACGGCGCGAACAGCCGCCGAGAAAGTGCGTTTGGCATCTATATGGGGTGTATTGGGGTCCAAGAGATCTTGGGCCTGAAGAGGAGGCACTCCATGCGTGGAGCCACACACGCCAAGTGGGCCGCCTGCGCGGTCGCCGTCGCCCTCACGGCAACGGCCTGCGGCGGGGGAGGCAGCAGCGGCGGCGGAGGTGGCAGCGGCGCGAACGGGGTCGTCAGCGCGTCCTGGGGCGATCCGCAGAACCCGCTGGAGCCGGCGAACACCAACGAGGTCCAGGGTGGCAAGGTCCTCGACATGGTCTTCCGGGGGCTCAAGCGCTACGACCCGAAGACGGCGAAGGCGCAGAACTGGCTGGCCCAGTCGATCACCACCAAGGACTCCAGGAACTTCGCGGTCACCGTGAAGAACGGCTGGACCTTCTCCAACGGCGAGAAGGTCACCGCGAAGTCGTTCGTCAATGCCTGGAACTACGGCGCCTACCTGAAGAACAACCAGGTCAACGCGTCCTTCTTCCAGTACATCGACGGATACGACCAGGTGCACCCCACCACCGGGCAGCCCACGGCGAAGACGATGTCCGGGCTGAAGGTCACCGGCCCCCAGACCTTCACGGTGCGCCTCTCGCAGAAGTTCTCCACCTGGCCCGACACCCTCGGCTACGCGGCCTTCTCGCCGCTGCCCGCCGTCTTCTTCTCGAACCACGCGGGGTGGCTCTCCAAGCCCGTCGGCAACGGCCCGTACACGATCAGCAAGTACACCAAGGGCTCGGAGATGCAGCTGCGGGCCTGGAAGACGTACCCCGGCCCGGACAAGGCGAAGAACGGCGGCGTCGACCTGAAGGTCTACACCGACAACAACACCGCCTACACCGACCTGACGGCCGGCAACCTGGACCTGGTGGACGACATCCCGGCGGCCCAGCTCAAGAACGTTCAGGCGGACCTCGGCGGCCGGTACATCAACACCCCCGCCGGCATCATCCAGACGCTCGCCTTCCCGTTCTACGACAAGCGGTGGAACGGCAAGAACTCCGCGGCACTGCGCACCGGGCTCTCGATGGCCATCAACCGGGCCCAGATCACCAAGACCATCTTCAACAACACCCGGACCCCCGCCACGGACTGGACCTCGCCGGTGCTCGGCACGGCGGGCGGTTTCCAGAGCGGGCTGTGCGGCAAGTCCTGCCAGTTCGACCCGGCGCAGGCGCGCAAGCTCATCCAGCAGGGCGGCGGGATCCCGGGCGGCCGGATGACGATCACGTACAACGCCGACACCGGCTCCCACAAGGAGTGGGTGGACGCCACCTGCAACAGCATCAACAACGTGCTGCACAACGACAAGGCCTGCGTCGGCGCCCCGGTCGGCACGTTCGCGGACTTCCGCAGCCAGATCACGCAGCACAAGCTGACCGGGCCGTTCCGTGCCGGCTGGCAGATGGACTACCCGCTCATCCAGGACTTCCTGCAGCCGCTGTACTTCACGAACGCCTCCTCGAACGACGGCAAGTTCTCCAGCCCGCAGTTCGACAAGCTGGTCAACCAGGCCAACGCGGAGACCGACAGGACGAAGGCCGTACAGCTGTTCCAGCAGGCGGAGGGCGTCGTGCGCGACCAGATGGCTGCCATCCCGCTCTGGTACCAGAACGGCAGCGCCGGCTTCTCCGACCGTGTCACCAACGTCGCGCTGAACCCGTTCAGCGTCCCGGTCTACGGCGACATCAAGGTCAAGTGACGGCGCCTCGTCGCACCCGGCCCGGCGCGGTCCTGCGCGCCGGGCCTCCCGTACCGGCGGCCCGGGCGGACCCGCGGGCCCGTGAGGCGGCGGCCCACCGGTCCGCGCACGTGCCCGCACCCCGAACACCCGACGACCCGCGGAGGCCGGCATGGGACGTTATGTGATCCGGCGGCTGCTCCAGATGATCCCCGTGTTCATCGGCACCACGCTGCTGATCTTCGTCATGGTCAACGTCATGGGCGACCCGATCCAGGGCCTGTGCGGCGACAAGGCGTGCGACCCCGCGACGGCGGCCCAGCTGCGCAGCGAGTTCGGCCTCGACAAGCCCCTGTGGCAGCAGTACCTGACCTACATGGGCCATCTGTTCGAAGGCAACTTCGGCACGGCCTTCAACGGACAGCCGGTCATCGACCTGATGGGCGACGCGTTCCCCGTCACCATCCGGCTGACGATCATCGCGATCATCTTCGAGATCATCATCGGCATCGTGCTCGGCGTGCTGACGGGCCTGCGCCGGGGCAGCCCGGCCGACACGACGGTCCTGCTGCTCACGCTCGTGGTGATCTCCGTACCGACCTTCGTCACCGGCCTCGTCGCGCAGCTGCTGTTCGGCGTGAAGTGGAACCTGATCCAGCCCTCGGTCTCCCCCTCCGCGCCGTTCGACGAGCTGATCGTGCCGGGCCTGGTGCTCGCGTCGGTCTCCCTCGCGTACGTCACCCGGCTCACCCGCTCCTCCATCGCGGAGAACCGGCGCTCCGACTACGTGCGCACCGCCACCGCCAAGGGCCTGCCGCGCCACCGGGTGATCGTGCGCCACCTGCTGCGCAACTCGCTGATCCCGGTGGTCACCTTCATCGGTACGGACATCGGCGGCCTGATGGGCGGCGCGATCGTCACGGAGCGGATCTTCAACATCCACGGCGTCGGCTTCCAGCTCTACCAGGGCATCCTGCGGCAGAACTCGCAGACCGTCGTCGGCTTCGTGACGGTGCTGGTGCTGGTCTTCCTGGTCGCCAACCTGCTGGTCGACCTTCTGTACGCCGTTCTCGACCCGAGGATCCGGTATGCCTGAACAACACCCGGGAAACGCGGGCGACGGTGCCATCGCACCCACCGGCGGCGGCGGTGCGATGGACATCGCGACGGAGGGCGCGGGCTCCGGCAACGTACCCGGCGCGCCGGAGGGCGGCGGCGCATCCGGCGAGGCACGCAGCCTCTGGTCGGACGCGTGGCACGACCTGCGCCGCAACCCGGTCTTCATCATCTCGGCGCTGGTGATCCTGTTCCTGATCTTCATCTCGATCTGGCCGCAGGCGATCGCGTCCGGCAATCCGCTGTCCTGCGACCTCGCGAAGTCGCAGGACGGCCCGGAGCCGGGACACCCGTTCGGCTTCAACGGCCAGGGCTGCGACGTCTACACGCGCACGGTCTACGGGGCGCGTGCCTCGGTCACCGTGGGCGTGCTGGCCACCCTGGGCGTGGCGATCGTCGGCACGGTGCTCGGCGGCCTCGCCGGGTTCTACGGCGGGACGGGCGACGCGCTGCTGTCCCGGCTCACCGACATCTTCTTCGGCATCCCGGTGGTGCTCGGCGGCCTGGTGCTGCTGTCCGTCATCACCAACACGACGGTCTGGCCGGTGATCGGCTTCATCGTGCTGCTGGGCTGGCCGCAGCTCTCCCGCATCGCGCGCGGCTCCGTCATCACCATCAAGCAGAACGACTTCGTGCAGGCGGCGCGGGCGCTCGGCGCGTCCAACTCGCGGATGCTGCTGCGGCACATCATGCCGAACGCGATCGCGCCGGTCATCGTCGTCGCGACCATCGCGCTCGGTACGTACATCTCGCTGGAGGCGACGCTCTCCTACCTGGGTGTCGGGCTGAAGCCGCCCACCGTGTCGTGGGGCATCGACATCTCCTCCGCGTCGCCGTACATCCGCAACGCGCCGCACATGCTGCTCTACCCGGCGGGCGCCCTCGCGATCACGGTGCTCGCGTTCATCATGCTGGGCGACGCGGTACGCGACGCCCTCGACCCCAAGCTGCGCTGAGGAGCCCGGCATGCTGCTCGAAGTGCGCGACCTGCACGTGGAGTTCCACACCCGCGAGGGCGTCGCGAAGGCCGTCAACGGTGTCAGTTACGCGGTGGACGCGGGCGAGACGCTCGCAGTGCTCGGCGAGTCAGGTTCCGGCAAGTCCGTCACCGCGCAGGCGATCATGGGCATCCTCGACGTCCCGCCCGGCCGGATCTCCGGCGGCGAGGTCCTCTTCAAGGGCCGCGACCTGCTGAAGCTGAAGGAGGACCAGCGGCGCAAGGTGCGCGGGGCCGAGATGGCGATGATCTTCCAGGACGCGCTGTCGTCGCTCAACCCGGTGCTCACCGTGGGCCAGCAGCTGGGCGAGATGTTCGTGGTGCACCGGGGGATGTCCCGCAAGAACGCGCGCGCGAAGGCCGTCGAGCTGATGGACCGGGTCCGTATCCCGGCCGCCCAGGAGCGGGTCGGGCAGTACCCGCACCAGTTCTCCGGCGGTATGCGCCAGCGCATCATGATCGCCATGGCGCTGGCGCTCGAACCGTCGCTGATCATCGCCGACGAGCCGACGACCGCCCTGGACGTCACCGTGCAGGCGCAGGTGATGGACCTGCTTGCGGAGCTCCAGCGGGAGCTCCACATGGGCCTGATCCTGATCACCCACGACCTCGGGGTGGTCGCGGACGTCGCCGACAAGATCGCCGTGATGTACGCGGGCCGCATCGTGGAGACGGCTCCCGTGCACGACATCTACAAGGCGCCCGCCCACCCGTACACGCGCGGTCTGCTCGACTCGATCCCCCGGCTCGACCAGAAGGGCCAGGACCTCTACGCGATCAAGGGCCTGCCGCCGAACCTGCTGAACATCCCGCCCGGTTGCGCCTTCCACCCGCGCTGCCCGCGCGCGCGGGACGTGTGCACCACGGACGAGCCACCGCTGTACGAGGTGAGCGCGACGCGGCACAGCGCCTGCCACTTCTGGAGGGAGACGCTCGATGACGTCGAGAACTGAGGCCGCGTCGGGGGCGGCGACGGTGCTGGAGGTACGCGACCTCGTCAAGCACTACCCGCTGACGCAGGGTGTCCTCTTCCGGCGGCAGGTCGGCGCGGTGAAGGCCGTCGACGGCGTCTCGTTCGACCTGGCGGCCGGCGAGACGCTCGGCATCGTGGGCGAGTCCGGCTGCGGCAAGTCGACCGTCGCGAAGATGCTCGTGCACCTGGAGGAGCCGACGTCGGGCCGGATCACGTTCAAGGGCGAGGACATCACCAAACTCTCCGCCAAGTCGATGAAGACCGTCCGGCGCAACATCCAGATGGTCTTCCAGGACCCGTACACCTCGCTGAATCCGCGCATGACGGTCGGCGACATCATCGGCGAACCGTACGAGATCCACCCGGAGGTCGCCCCCAAGGGCAGCAGGCGCCGCAAGGTGCAGGACCTGCTGGACGTGGTGGGGCTCAACCCCGAGTACATCAACCGCTATCCGCACCAGTTCTCCGGCGGGCAGCGCCAGCGCATCGGCATCGCGCGGGGGCTCGCGCTCCAGCCCGAGGTGATCGTCGCGGACGAGCCGGTCTCCGCCCTGGACGTGTCGGTGCAGGCGCAGGTCATCAACCTGATGGACCGGCTGCAGAGCGAGTTCGACCTGAGTTACGTCTTCATCGCGCACGACCTGTCGATCGTGCGGCACATCTCGGACCGGATCGCGGTGATGTACCTCGGCAAGATCGTCGAGACCGGCAGGGACACCGAGATCTACGACCATCCCACGCACCCGTACACGCAGGCGCTGCTGTCGGCGGTGCCGCTGCCGGACCCGACGGGGCGTGAGCACCGGGAGCGGATCCTGCTCCAGGGAGACGTGCCCTCCCCGGCGAACCCGCCGTCCGGCTGCCACTTCCGTACGCGCTGCTGGAAGGCCCAGGAGATCTGCGCCCAGCAGGAGCCGCCGCTCGCCGTGCCTGCCTGGTTCCGCGAGGGGGGCGGGCCGACGGCGCACCCGTCGGCCTGTCACTTCGCCGAGGAGAAGCGCATCGTGCCGTCGCTCACGAAGCCGCAGGACAGGACAGGCCGCCGGCCCGGGACCGGGCCGCGACCGGGGACCGGGCCCGGAGCCGGCGGGCCCCCCGGGGACGACAGCGGCGGCCCCGGGGACCCGGCCGGCGGCTGACCACCCGCCGGCGGCGGTTCAGGACAGGCCGAGGGACCGCTTGAGGAAGTCGAGCTGGAGGAGCAGCAGGTTCTCCGCGATCTGCTCCTGGGGCGTCATGTGCGTCGCGCCCGTCAGCGGCAGCACCTCGTGCGGCCGGCCCGCCTCCAGCAGCGCCGTGGACAGCCGCAGCGAGTGCGCCACCACCACGTTGTCGTCCGCCAGCCCATGGATGATCATCATCGGCCTGGCGGGCTCGGCCGGCAGCGACAGGCCGGCGTCGGTGATCAGCGAGTTGCGCGCGTACACCTCGGGGTTCTCGGCCGGGTCGCCGAGGTAGCGCTCCTGGTAGTGCGTGTCGTACAGCCGCAGGTCCGTGACGGGCGCGCCGACGACCGCCGCGTGGAAGACGTCCGGCCTGCGCAGCACGGCGAGCGCCGCGAGGAAGCCGCCGCCGGACCAGCCCCGGATGGCGACCCTCGCGAGGTCGAGGGGGAACGTCGCGGCCAGCGCGTGGAGTGCGTCGACCTGGTCCTGAAGGATCACGGCCGCCATCTCGTCCTTGATCGACTTCTCCCACTCGGGGCTGCGGCCCGGGGTGCCCCGGCCGTCGGCGACGACCACCGCGAACCCCTGGTCGGCGAACCACTGGGACGTCAGATGCGCGTGGTGCGAGTTGACCGCGCGCTGCGCGTGCGGGAAGGCGTACGGGTCCAGCAGGACCGGCAGCTTCCCGTCGGACTCCCGGTAGCCGCTCGGCAGCAGCACGGCGCTCGGGATGCGGCGCTCGCCCGCCTCGGTCAGCGTGAAGCGAGCGGTGAGGACGGGCTCCTCGGCGTGCGAGGCGATGGCGAGGGGCGGCCGGCCCTCCCGCAGCACGGCCACGGCGGGGCCGCCGCGGCCGGGACCCGCCGAGCGCAGGACGGTCGTGCCCCCGCCGCGTACCGCCCCGTGCAGTCCCGGCTCCTGCGAGACGCGCCGCACGCCGAGTTCGTTGACCCGGTAGACGTGCACCTCGCCCGTCTCGGGGTCCTTCGCCTCCGGGCCCGCCGACGCGGAGACGAGGATGTCCCGCACGTCGACGTCCAGCACGGCCCGCACGTGCAGCCGCTCCCCCGTCAGGACGCGGTCACCCACCACGAGGACGCGCGCGCCGCCCTCGTCGGCGATCCGGACGAGCCGGCCGTCCGGCGCCCAGGCGGGCACGCCCGGGTACAGCTCCAGCCAGCGCGGGTCCTCGTCCTGATGGACGATGCGGGTCTGGCCGGTCACCGTGTTGACGCCCAGGTACTGGGTGCGCCGCTGGTCCCTCGACTGGACCAGCAGGAGCGGCGCGCCGGCCCCGGACCAGTGCACGCGCGCGAGGTAGGGGAATCGGGCCCGGTCCCACGTGACCTCCGTGCGCTCGCCGGTCAGGCCCGTCAGGAACAGCGTCACCTCGGCGTTGGGCGTACCGGCGGCCGGGTACGACACGGAGGCCGACGGCTTGTCCGGGTGCGCCGGGTCGGAGATCCACCACCGGCGGACCTTCGCGGTGTCGACGCGTGCGACGAGGAGCCGGTCGGACTCGGGCGACCACCAGAAGCCGCGCGTACGGTCCATCTCCTCGGCGGCGACGAACTCGGCGACCCCGTACGCCACCTCGTCCTTCTCGGGGGCGGCCAGCTCCCGGTCGCCGCTCCCGTCGGCCTCGGTGACGCGCAGCGCGCCGCGCGTCACGTACGCGACATGAGCGCCGTCGGGCGAGAGCCGGGGGTCGATGACGGGACCGGGAGCGTCGAGCTCCCGCACCACGGGCTCGGTCAGGGACGCGGTGAACAGACGTCCGGAGAGCGCGAACACGGCGGTCTCCACGGCCTCGTCGACGGCGTACCCGACGACACCACCGGAGCCCTCCCGCACCCTCTCCCGCCGGGCCCGCTCCTGGGCCGACAACTGCTCGGGCGCGCCGCCGAGCAGGGACAGCGGATCGGCCGCGATCCGCTCCTTGGGGCGCTCGCCTGCCGCCAGGTCCACCACCCAGAGCCGGTTCACCCGGTCGGTGCCCGACGAGGACCGCAGGAAGACCACGCGGGTCCCGTCCGGGGAGACGGTGAAGGCACGGGGGGCGCCCAGGGTGAACCTCTGGGTCTTCGCATGCTGTCGCGGGAACGAGAGCTGATCGTTCAAGGTCATGCACCCGAATCTAACGGCCGTGCGCCCCCGTTGTGCTGCTGTGCTCCGATCGATGCGTTGGTACGGATAGTTATGATCCATAGCGGCTGGTGGGTATGAACCACCCGCCGGGCACATGCTGCCCGGGTTTTCCGCCGACCGCTGTCCGTCCGCCGTTTCGCCGGCCGATCCCCCGACCGTTCTCCGCTGACGTCTGTCCCCAGATCTCCTGCCCAAACGCCCTGTGGAGGTGAACCACCGTGGTGCTCTCGATCTCGCTGGCGGTGCTGCTCGTGATCATCGTCATCATGATGATCCGCAAGTCGGGACTGAAGGCGGGGCACGCCATCCTGTGCGCGCTGGCGGGCTTCTTCCTCGCGAGTTCGTCGATCGCCCCGACGATCACCAACCTGACGTCGAGCCTGGCGGGCATGATCGGGAACATCAAGTTCTGACGGCGGGCGGCGCTCGCCCGGGGACGGGCCGGACGGCTGTCGGCGGTGCCTCGTAGGCTGGTGCCATGACCGATCCGTCCGACCGCCGGCTACTGCTCGTCCACGCGCACCCCGACGACGAAACGATCAACAACGGCGCCACCATGGCCAGGTACGCGGCCGAGGGCGCCACCGTGACGCTGGTGACCTGCACCCTCGGCGAGGAGGGCGAGGTCATCCCGCCGGAGATCGCCCATCTCGCGGCCGACCGGGACGACGCCCTCGGCCCGCACCGGATCGGCGAACTGGCCGGGGCGATGAAGGCGCTCGGCGTCAGCGACCACCGCTTCCTGGGCGGTCCCGGCCGGTTCCGGGACTCCGGGATGATGGGCCTCCCGCAGAACGAGAGGGAGAACGCCTTCTGGCACACGGACCTCGACGTGTCCGCTCCCTACCTCGTGGAGGTCGTGCGCTCGTTGCGGCCCCAGGTCCTCGTCACGTACGACGAGAACGGCGGGTACGGGCACCCCGACCACATCCAGGCCCACCGGGTCGCGATGCGCGCGGCGGAGCTCGCGGCCGACGCCGCGTACCGCCCCGATCTCGGCCCGGCGCACACGATCGCCAAGGTCTACTGGAACCGGGTGCCGCGCTCCGCGGCCGAGGAGGGTTTCGGGCGGCTGCGCGCGAGCGGGGTGCGGTTCCCCGGTGTGGCGGATGTGACGGACGTGCCGGGCGTGGTGGACGACGATGTGATCAGCGCCGCGATCGACGGCTCCGCGTTCGCCGCGGCCAAGACGGAGGCGATGCGGGCACACGCCTCGCAGATCGCGGTGGACGGCCCGTTCTTCGCGCTCTCCAACGACCTCGGCCAGCCGCTGTTCACGACGGAGTTCTACGAGTTGGCGCGCGGGACGGCGGGGGCCCCGCCCGGCGAGTGGGAGAGCGACCTGTTCGCGGGGATCCCGGGCCTTGGCGGGACTCCGCTGGCCGGGGAGGCCGCCGCATGAGCGGCTCGCAGTCCGGCTTCGACATGACGAAGCCCATCGGAGCGGGACGTATCGCGGCCTGCGTCGGGCTCCTCGTCCTCGGCGCGGCGGTCGGCGTCGCGGGCGCGCTGGTGCAGGGCGGGCTCTTCCCCGGCGGGCTGCTTCTCGCACTGCTCGCGACGGCCGCCGTCTTCCTCGGCGGACGGCGCGCCACCCGCAGTCAGTTGGGGCTCGGTGCGGCGGTCGCGGGGTGGCTGGTTTCCGTTATTCTGCTCAGCATGGGCCGCCCGGAGGGTGACGGTGTGTTCGCCGCCGGCATCGGGCCGCTCGTCTACCTGCTCGGCGGGATGGTGATCGCTGTGATCTGCGCCACCGTCTCTCGCTCCGCCGTCTCCGCCGCGCGGTCGGGGCCCCGCAGCAGGTGAGTTCGTCCTCAGGCCCGGAATTGACCGTATACATACCGTGCCGGACGGAAGGCTTCACGCACGCACCGGGTACACGTCCGCCAGGCCCAGTATGGTGGTGCGCGCTCCGGACCGTCCCCCGGCTTCCGGCACGGGGATCTGCACACGCATATCAGTAAGAACGGGCGGCGGAGCCAACCGGGAGAACCTGCTTTGAGTCGTGAAACTGACAGTTCGCCCTCCGGGCCCCACGGGCGCGGTGGCTCGCCGTATCCGTCGGGGACTCCGCCGTACGGATCGCGCCAGACACCGGGGCTTCAGCAGGACGCCGCCGAGGAGTCCGGTGCACCGGCGAGTCCCCGCCAGGGAGAACCCAGAACCGAGACCACGCTGACCACCCGCATCCGGATCAACATCCCCGGATCGCGGCCGATCCCGCCGGTCGTCGTCCGGACACCGGTCGCGGACAGCGGCGAGGCCACGGACGGGCGCGGCATCGCCGCGCTCGCCGGGGACGACGGCGGCGCCGAGCGTACGGGCTCCACGCCGGTGCCCGGCGCGCCGGCCGTTCCGGCACAGGGCCAGCAGGAACCCGCCGGAGAGCCGTCGCCGCAGCCGGACAAGAAGACGAGCGACTGGTTCGCGCCACGCAAGCCGATGGCGCCGGGCAGCCCCATGGGCCCGGGCGAGGACGCGCCGGACGCCGAGCCGCCCGTCACCGGGGCGTCCCCCGGTGACGCCGGGCACGGCCAGGGGGCGTCCCCCTACGGCGACGCCTATCAGGACCCGTACCCGGCGGACGCGTACCGCGACGGCACCCCCGCGCCGGACGGTCTCGGCGTCCCGCCCTACGGCACTCCCCCGGCACCGGGCGCCGGCGACCAGCCGAGCGGCCCCACGGCGGGACCGGCCACGGGCAGCTCGGCGCTCGGCCGGAACGGCACACTCGGCGGGCAGGGCGGCCCGGTGTCCGCGGGCCCCGGTCACACGCCGCCCTACGGCACGCCGGAGACCGACGGGCGCAGGCCCGACGGCACCCCGGTCCACGGGACGCCCGCGCAGGGCACTGCCCCGGGCGCCGGCGGGCCGCCGCGCATGTCCGACGACACCGCGATCCTTACCCCGCAGCAGCTCGTTCCGGAGCCGGGTGCCCCCGGCACCGCACCGGACGGCAGCCATGTGTCGGGGTCGACGCTCTCCAGCGGGGTCGCGGCCCCGTCGGCCGAGGGTCGCACAGCGCCCTTCCCGGGTTCCGGCGGGCCGGGCGGACGCCCCCGCCCCGACCTGACACCCCGACTCGACGGGCGCCCCGGGACCGGCCAGGACTCCGGCGGCCCCGGGGCCGGCCCGACCGGTCGGCCTGCGGCACCTGCCGCCGCGGCGCCCGCGGCCAAGCCCGCGACCGCCAGGCCCGCGAAGAAGAAGGGCCGTTCCAAGCTGGTCCTCGCGGTGGTGGCGGTGCTCGTGGTGGGCGGTGGCCTGTACGGGGCGGGCCTGGTGATGAACCACGCGGACGTGCCGAAGGGCACCACCGTGCTCGGTATCGACATCGGCGGCAGTACGAAGGACCAGGCGGTGGACACGCTGGAGAAGCGGCTCGGGAGCCGCGCCACGATGCCGCTCAAGCTGACCGTCGGCGGGAAGAGCGAGAACCTCTCGCCGCAGAACGCGGGCCTGACGCTGGACGACCAGGCAACGGCCGAGGCCGCCTCGGGCCCGGACTACAACCCGGTCGACGTGGTCGGTTCGCTGTTCGGCAGGCCGCGTCCCGTCGACCCGGTGATGCCGCTGGACGACGAGAAGCTGACGGCCGCCCTCACCGGGATGGCGCAGTCGCTGGGCTCGGCGCGTGAGGGCACCATCACGTTCGACACGGGCAAGCCGGTCGCCGTGCCCGGCAAGGCGGGCACCGGGCTCGACGTGGAGCGGGCCAAGCAGTCCGTACGGGACGCCTACCGCAACCAGGTGCAGACGGGCCGGCCGGTCGGGGTGACGCTGCCGACCGTTGAGCAGCAGCCGACGATCAGCCAGGCGGAGCTCGACCGGGCGATGAACGACTTCGCGAAGCCCGCGCTGTCCGGCCTCGTCACCATCAAGGCGGCCAACGGCGCGGCGGTCCCGTTCGGCCCCGTGTCCCTGCCGAAGATCCTGTCGATGAAGGCGGTCGACGGGAAGCTGGTGGACAGCTACGACCTGAAGGCGCTCAAGGAGGCGTACGGCTCCCAGTTCGACGGGGTGAAGGTCAAGCGGGCCGACGGCTCCAGCACGGCGGTCACGCCGCAGGACGTCGCCGACCAGCTGCGGGTGGCGCTGCGCGGCAAGAGCGCGGACCAGCGGGTCCGTGAGATCGGCGCGAAGACGACGGGACTGACCGGCTGACCGTACGGGCCACGCGCTCCGGCGGGCTCCCGCGGGACCGCGGCTCCACCCGGCACCCGGCCGGACACGGCCGCAAGGACCGGCGGACGGCCACGGCGTCACCGACCCGGCATGACATCCGTCATGCCGGGTCGGCCACATTCGGCACTGCCGGAGCGCCCCCGCGGCCCGCAGGATGGAGCCATGAAGTCAACAGCTCCCGCCGCGACGGCGGTGGTCACCTTCGCGAACGTCTCGAAGGCGTACGGCGCGGTCCGCGCCGTGGACAGCCTCACACTCGACCTGCACCCGGGTGAGACGGTGGCGCTGCTCGGGCCCAACGGCGCGGGCAAGTCCTCCACGCTCGATCTGCTCCTCGGGCTGCGCAAGCCCGACACCGGCAACGTGACGGTCTTCGGGACCAGCCCGGCCGGTGCCGTCGCCGCGGGACACGTCGGCGCGATGCTCCAGTCGGGCGGCCTGATGGAGGGTGTGAAGGTCCGCGAGATCGTCCAGCTCGCGTGCGACCTGCATCCGAAGCCGCTTCCGGTGGCGGAGGTGATGGACCGGGCCGGCATCACGCCCATCGCGGACCGTATGGTCGACAAGCTCTCCGGCGGACAGGAGCAGCGCGTCAGGTTCGCGCTCGCGACGGCCGGGGCCAACGACCTGATCGTGCTGGACGAGCCGACCACCGGCATGGATGTCACAGCGCGTCAGGCGTTCTGGTCGACGATGCGGGAACAGGCCGACCAGGGCAGCACGATCCTGTTCGCGACGCACTACCTGGAAGAGGCCGACGCGATCGCCGACCGGGTCCTGGTCCTGCACAGGGGCCGGCTCCTCGCGGACGGCACGGCGGCGGAGATCAAGGCGAAGGCGGGCGCCCGGCGCATCGCGTTCGACCTGGACGGCGAGATCGACGAGGCGCCGCTGCGCGCGCTGCCGTTCCTCACCTCCCTCTCGGTGTCGGGCACGACGGTGCGGCTGCAGTCGCACGACGCGGACGCGACCGTGCACGCGCTGTACGGGCTGGGGGTCTACCCCCGCAACCTGGAGGTCGCCGGGCTCGGTCTTGAGCAGGCGTTCGTGGCCATCACCGAGGCCGAGGAGGCCAGGACCGCATGATGAACCTCGCCTACGGTGCGCTGATCAAGCTGGAGATCACCCGCACCCTGCGCAACAAGAAGTTCATGTTCTTCTCGGTGATCTACCCGGCGGGCCTCTTCCTGGTGATCGCGGGCCCGCAGGACGACACGACGATCGCGGGCACCGGCGGCCTCACGCTCGGCGCGTTCTACATGGTCGCGATGGCGTCCTTCGGAGCGCTGACGGCGGTGCTGATGGGCAACAGCGAACGGATCGCCAAGGAGCGGGAGAAGGGCTGGGTGCGACAGCTGCGGCTGACCGCGCTGCCCGGGCGCGGCTACGTCCTCGCGAAGATCGCGAGTGCGGCGGTGGTCAGTCTCCCGTCGATCATCATCGTGTTCCTGCTCGCGGCAGCCATCAAGCACATCCACCTGGACCTCTGGCAGTGGCTCGCCCTCACGGGCGTGATCTGGGCGGGCAGCCTCTGCTTCGCGGCGCTGGGCGTGGCCATCGGCTACCTGGCCACGGGCGACGCGGTACGGCCGATCACGATGATCATCTACTTCGGCCTGTCGATCCTCGGCGGCCTGTGGCTCCCGACGACGACCTACCCCCAGTGGCTCCAGGACATCACGGTCTGGCTGCCCACCCATGCGTACGCGGGGCTGGGCCAGGCCATCGAGCTCGGCGGCGCCCCGCACGCGAAGGACGTGGCCATCATGATCGGCTACTTCCTCCTCTTCTCCACAGGCGCCGCGTGGCTGTACCGGAAGGACACCAGGAAGGCGTGAGCGAGCAGCGGACCACGGGCGGCGTCCCGCCGTACGACGCCCGTGAGGTGCCCATCGGACGGCCGCCGGAGAACCGCCGCCAGGCGCTGATCAAGCTGATGTGGACGGGCATCTGGCTCGCCTACCTCGGGGCGCCCGCGGCCGATCTCGACAGCGGCGGCCACACGTGGTGGGCCGTGGTCCTCGGCTCGTGCGGCCTGGTGGCGTTCGTGGGCGCGTACCTCGCCCTGGTCTTCCGCTACACGCGTCGCTCCCTCGACCCGGGCCGGGTCCTGGCGCTGCTCGCGGTCACCTTCGCCATCGCGCTCTGCCTGGCGCTGACCATGGGCTCGCCGTGGCTGGTGCTCTTCGTGTACGTGGCGGTGTCGGCGGGCGCCGCCCTGCCGATCCGGCAGAGCGCGGTGGCCATCCCGTCCACGGTCGCCGTGATGGTGCTGATCGGGTTCCAGACACAGAACGGCTCCGGTTTCGTGGTGTCGCTGGTCTTCCCCGCACTGCTCGGCGGCTTCGCGATGGTGGGGGTGAGCCAACTCGTGCGCACGATGGTCGAACTGCGCGAGGCGCGCGCCACGGTCGCCACGCTCGCCGCGAACGAGGAACGCCTGCGGATGGCTCGTGACCTGCACGACCTGCTCGGCCACTCCCTCTCGCTGATCACGCTCAAGAGCGAACTGGCGGGCCGGATGCTGCCCGGCCTCCCCGAGCGGGCCGCCGAGCAGGTCAGGGACATCGAGCGGGTGAGCAGGCAGGCCCTCACCGACGTACGGGAGGCGGTCAGCGGATATCGCAGGCTGACGCTCTCCGGTGAACTGGCGGGCGCCCGGACGACGCTCGCGGTGGCCGGGATCGCGGCGACGCTGCCCGCGGAGGTTCCCGAGGATCTGCCCGGCACGCTCGGCAGCGGGTCCGAGGAAGCGCTCGCGTGGTCACTGCGGGAGGCCGTCACCAATGTCGTACGGCACAGCGGAGCCAGGCACTGCGAGATCGCGCTGGCACCGCGCCAGACGCTGGACGGGCTGTTCCTCCAGCTCAGCGTCGAGGACGACGGCCGGGGTGTCGCGGCCGCACCGAGGGGCAACGGCCTGACGGGGCTGGGTGAACGGCTCGACACGGCGGGCGGGACGCTGGACCTGCGGTCGTCCCGCTCGGGCCTGACGCTGATGATGCGCGTCCCGCTGGCCCCGCCGGCCGAAGCGGTCTGACAGGATCCGGGGCATGAGCGAGCAGATCCGGATCCTCCTCGCCGAGGACCAGTCCATGGTCCGCGAGGCCCTCGCGGCACTGCTCGGGCTGGAGGGCGACATGGACGTGGTCGCCCAGGTCGCGCGGGGCGACGAGGTGGTCGCCGCGGCCCGCGAGCACGGGGTGGACGTCGCGCTGCTGGACATCGAGATGCCGGGGATGACGGGCATCGAGGCGGCGGCCCGGCTGACGGCGGAGCTGCCGTCGGTGCGGGTGGTGGTGCTGACGACGTTCGGCAGACCCGGATATCTGCGCCGGGCCATGGAGGCGGGCGCCCTGGCGTTCCTCGTGAAGGACGCGCCGGCGGCTCAACTCGCCCAGGCGGTACGCAGGGTGCTCGCCGGGGAGCGGGTCATCGACCCCACCCTGGCGGCCGCGGCGCTGGCCGAGGGGGCGAACCCGCTGACGGACCGTGAGCGTGAGGTGCTGGCCGCGGCGGCGGACGGGTCGAGCAACGCGGAACTGGCGCGGACCCTGCACCTGTCGCAGGGCACGGTACGCAACTACCTCTCGACGGCGATCCAGAAGCTGGCGGTACGCAACAGGGCGGAGGCCGTCCGCACGGCCACCGACAAGGGCTGGCTCTGACGGTCCACCGGGGACCTCGTGGCAGGGCTGCCGCCCTTCGCGCAGGGTTCGGCGTCGCCTCGGGGTCCCGGCGGCACGGCCGACGGCACGGCACCGGACGCCGGCCGGCCCCGGCCCGGCACCGGCACCGGCACCGGCGACCAAGCCGGCATCGCGAACGCACCTCGCGCACCCCGAGAGGGACCGCCGCGCTCCCCGGCAGCACGACGGCCCCGCTCCCCCGGTGACCGGGGCGGCGGGGCCGTACGCGCGTGCGGTGTCAGCTGTGCCCGAGGTCCTTCTCCAGCGAACGCAGGGCCGGGTCCATGACCACGTCCCCCTCGCGGTCCGCGGCGGAGGTGGTCGGGTCCTCCGGGAAGTGGCAGGCCGTCAGGTGGCCTTCCTTGTTGCCGCTGATCTGCAGCAGCGGCGGCTCCTCGGTGGCGCACTTGTCCTGCGCCTTCCAGCAGCGGGTGCGGAACCGGCAGCCGGACGGCGGCATGATCGGCGACGGGACGTCACCGACCAGCCGGATGCGCTCGCGCTGCTGCGCGTCGATGTCCGTCTCCGGCACCGCCGACAGCAGGGCGTGGGTGTACGGGTGACGGGGGCCGTTGTACAGCGTGTCCCGGTCGGCGAGCTCGACGACCTTGCCGAGGTACATCACCGCGACGCGCTGCGAGAAGTGCCGCACGATCGACAGGTCGTGGGCGATGAAGACGAACGCGATACCGCGCTCCCGCTGGAGCTCCTGGAGCAGGTTGACCACCTGCGCCTGGATCGACACGTCGAGCGCGGAGACCGGCTCGTCGGCGATGATCAGCTTCGGCTCCAGGGCGAGCGCCCTGGCGACCCCGATGCGCTGCCGCTGGCCGCCCGAGAACTCGTGCGGGAAGCGGTTGTAGTGCTCCGGGTTCAGACCCACGGTCTCCAGCAGCTCCCGCACCCTGACCTCACGGCCACCGGGTGGGTTGATGTTGTTGATCTCCATCGGGCCGGCAATGATCTTGCCGACCGTCTGGCGCGGGTTGAGGGACGCGTACGGGTCCTGGAAGATCATCTGGATCTCGGACCTGATCGGCGCGAGTTCCTTGCGGCCCGCGTGCGTGATGTCGCGGCCCTCGTAGGTGATCGTCCCGGCCGTCGGCTCCAGGAGCCGTGTCAGCATCCTGCCGGTCGTCGACTTGCCGCAGCCGGACTCCCCCACCAGGCCGAGGCTCTCGCCGGCGAAGACGTCCAGGCTGACGCCGTCCACGGCCTGGACCGCGCCGACCTGCCGCTTGAAGGGAAACCCGCCGTAGATCGGGAAGTGCTTGGTCAGGCCCTTGACTTCGAGCAGAGGCCTGCCCTTTGCCGGTGCGGCCTTGTCGGTGACCGCCGTGGTCGTCTTGTTCTCGCTCATGGTGATAGCCCCAGTCGCCGGTACGTCAGCCCAGCCGGGGCTGAATCTTCTCTATGAACACTTCACGCTTCTGCTCCCCCGTGAGGTGGCAGGCGGAACCGCGCCCCGTGGGAAGCGCGGGCCGCTCACTGGAGCAGCGCCCTCCCCCGACCAGGTCGACGAACTCGCACCGCGGGTGGAACGGGCAGCCGGACGGCGGGTTGAGCAGGCTGGGCGGGGATCCGGGAATGGGCCGCAGCGGCTCGTCCACGTCGCCGGTCAGACCCGGCATGGAGGACAGCAGACCCCAGGTGTACGGGTGCTGCGGCGACTTCAGGACCTCGCGCGTCGTGCCGCGCTCGACGGCACGCCCCGCGTACATCACCAGGATGTCGTCGGCCGTGTTGGCGACGACGCCGAGGTCGTGGGTGATCAGGATGATCGCCGAACCGAACTCCTGCTGCAGATCCTTGAGCAGGTCGAGGATCTGCGCCTGGACCGTCACGTCGAGCGCCGTGGTGGGCTCGTCCGCGATCAGCAGCGCCGGATTGCACACCAGCGACATGGCAATCATCGCACGCTGGCGCATACCGCCGGAGAACTGGTGCGGGTAGTCGTCGACGCGGTTCTTCGGGTCGGGGATGCCGACCTTGCCCAGCATCTCGATCGCCCGCGCGCGGGCCTCCGCCTTGGACGCTCCCGTGTGCTTGCGGAACGGCTCGGCGATCTGCCGGCCCACCGTGTAGTACGGGGAGAGCGCGGTCAGCGCGTCCTGGAAGATCATCGCGATCTTGTTGCCGCGCAGCGCTTCGAGCTGCCTGCGCGACAGGTCGGTGACGTCCTGGCCGTCGACCCAGATCTCGCCCTCGACCGTGGTGGTCTCGGGCGCGTGCAGGCCGAGGATGGACAGGTTGGTCACCGACTTGCCGGAGCCCGACTCGCCCACGATGCCCAGCGTCTTGCCGCGCTCGACTTCGAAGGAGAGCCCGTTCACGGCCTTGACGATGCCGCCCTCGGTGGAGAAGCGCACGTTGAGGTCGCGCACCGACAGGAAGGCGTCGGACGCGGTCGGCACCGGAGCGCCCTCGGGCTTGGTGAGTGTGGTCACTGTCGTTACTCCTAGGACAGCCGTACGCGCGGGTCGATGAGCGCGTAGCACGCGTCCACGACGATGTTGCACAGCAGGATGAAGGCGGAGCTGAACAGCATCACACCCAGGGTCGTGGGCAGGTCCTTCTGGATCACCGAGTCACGGGCGAGCCTGCCGACGCCGGCGAGGTCGAAGGTGACCTCGGTGACGATGCCACCGCCGAACAGGGCGCCGATGTCGATACCGAGGATCGTGATGATCGGGATCAGTGAACCGCGCCAGGCGTACCGGAAGAACACGTACTTCGCGGACATGCCCTTGGCGCGGGCCGCCCGTACGTGCTCCTCCTGGAGCTGCTCGATCATCGAGGAGCGTGACATACGGGTGTACTGCGCCGTGAAGATCGTCGCCATGACCGCCCAGGGGATGATCAGCCCCGTGAACCAGGCGACCGGATTCTCGGTGATCGGCGTGTACGAGGGTTTGTCGAGCCAGCCGGTGGAGAACACCAGCGCGAGCATCACCAGCGGGCCGAGGAAGTAGATCTGGAACGAACTGAGCACCAGCGAGCCGCCGCTGAACACCTTGTCGACCAGGCTGCCCTTCTTCCAGGCGGCCAGCATGCCGGCACCGAGGCCGACAACCAGGAAGACGGCCGCGCCGCCGACCATCAGGGAGAGCGTCAGCGGGAAGCGGTCGAGGATCGTCGACCAGACGTTCTGGCCGTTCGCGAAGGAGATGCCGAGGCACGGCGCGGGGCAGTGGCTGCCGCCCTGGACGCGTCCCATGACGATGCCCACCACGTAGTGCCAGTACTGGAGGTACACGGGCTGGTCGGTGCCGAGGTTCCTGCGGACAATCGCCAGCGCGTCCGGGGTGCAGTTCTTGCCGCACGCCAGCGTCGCCGGGTCCTGCGGGATGGCGAAGAACATGAAGTACGTGATCGCACTGATCAATATGAGGATCAGGACGGCGCCGAACGTCCGGCGAATGAGGAATTGAAGCATGGCTGGTCGCTGCTCTCAGGACGGCGGCTGCTGTGAGGAGTCGAGACTCGGAAACGCTGGCCCGGTACCCCGATGGCGCGCACTCCGCCGGGTGCGCACCATCGGGACAGGCCTTACGGGCTGTTACTTCCTGAACGTGTTACTTCTTCAGGAAGACCTGCGTCACGTCGACCTCGTTCGAGTCGTTCGAGTAGCGCAGCCCACCGACGTTGGATCCGAAGATCTGGAACGTCTTGGTGTAGTAGACCGGGGCGGCCGGGTTGACCCGCTCCATGATGTCCTTGTTGATCGCCGCCCAGGCCGCCTGGGCCTTCGTCGGGTCGGTGATCTTCTCAGCGGCCGCGATGTCGGCGTTGACCTTCGGGTCGTTGATGTGCGAGTAGTCCGAGGACCCGTCCTGCAGGTTGGACCCGTCGTACGTCGGCGGGATGACGGTGGAGGCGGACGGCCAGTCCTGACCCCAACCGGTCATGTAGAGGTCCATGCCGTTCTTGAGCTTGCCCATCTGCTCGTACCAGCTCTGGTTGTCGACCTCCTTGGTGACGGGGTCGAGACCGATCGCCTTCAGCATGTTGGTGATGATCACCGACTGCTGCTGGCGGATCTGGGTGTTCGCGTAGGCGTAGACGACCTTCTTGCCCTCGGCGTGCGCGGCCTTGATCAGGGCCTTGGCCTTGACGAGGTCACCGTTGGGCTTCTTCAGCTTGCCGAAGGGGTCGTACTTCGCGTCGAAGCCGGGGACGGTCGGGGCCAGCAGGCTGTTGGCCACCTCGCCACCGAACGCGCCACCGTCGAGCTTGTAGATCTGGGCGCTCGGCATGGCGTACGTGATGGCGTCACGGATCCGCTTGTCCTTGATGCGGTCCATGTTGAAGTTCATCTGCCACACGTAGGGCTGGTAGCCCTGGATCGTGCGGGCCATGGCGGCCTTGCTGCCGGTCACGTTCGGGACCTGCGTGGTCTCGACGGCACCGGTCCACTGCATGGCGTTCTGGTCCGTGCCGCGGTCCGCGAGGATCGACTTGGTCTGGTCCTCGTTCTGGACGTTGACCTGGATGTTGAACCCGTTGACGTACTGGTGGCGCACCGAGTCCGTCTTCGGGTCCCACTGCGGGTTCTTGACCAGCGTCATCGACTTGCCGGGCTTGTAGTCCGCGATCTTGTAAGGACCGGTCGACAGCGGCATCTGGTCGTACTTCTGCTTCGTGTCGCCCTTGATCGGCACGGCCGAGTAGCCGGGCATCGTGAGCGCCTGCGGCAGGTCGGGCTCCGCCGTCTTGAAGTGGAAGACGATGGTCTTCGCGTCGGGCGTGGCGAGCACCGAGTCGGGCAGGTGCTTGCCGTCGTAGCCGCCGCCCGGGAGGGCCTTGCGGTACGTGGTGCCGGCGCCGGAGAGCCACTGCTGGAGGTACGTCGGGCCGTCGGTCTCGAAGGACGCGTACAGCCGCTCGACCGAGTGCCGGATGGTGGCCGACGTGATCGCGTTGCCGTTCTGGTCCTTGATGCCGTCCTTCAGCGTGTACGTCCAGGTCTTGCCGCCGTCGGTCTGCTTGCCGGAGTCGGTGGCGAGGTCGCCGACCACGGTGAGCTTGCCGCTGGCGTCCTGGGAGTACTGCGTCAGACCGCGCTGCAGCAGGCGGTCGAGGACCTTGCCGTCACTGACGTAGGTCTGGCCCGGGTCCAGGTGCGAGAAGTCGGCCTGCTGGTAGACCTGCATGGTGCCGCCGCTGTGGGCACCGGCCTCCGCGGGGGCCGGCCCCGTGGACTGCTGGGCATCGCCGAAGGCAACCGGCTGGCTCAGCTTCTTCGCGTCCGACTGGGTCTGCGTCTTGGGCTGCCCCTTGCTGCCCCCGTCGCTGCCGCCGCACGCGGTGAGCGCCAGCGACCCTGCGGCAACGGCTATGACCGCAGCCTGGGTTCTGCGCGAGCCAAAGATCCTCATGGTGGTGAGTACCTATCTGTCAGTAGTGATCGGGCTGTGCTGCTTGTGCGCGCGGCCTGAATCCGGCGCCCTGAGGGCAGCGATCCCCTCAGCGGGGTACCGACGGGAGTGTCAGCGCCCGGACTTCGGGTCGAAGGCGTCTCGGACGGAGTCGCCGAGGAGATTGAAGGCCAGCACGAAGATGACCATCGCGGCGCCCGGGTAGAGCATGTACGCCGGGTCCTGCTGGATGAACCCCGCACCGTTCGAGAACATGCGGCCCCAGTCCGGGGTGGGCTCGACGAAGCCGACACCGACGAAGGAGAGGAACGCGACGTTCAGAACGTTCGAGGGGAGCTGGAGCGTCGCCTGGACCAGGATCGGTGACCAGAGGTTCGGCAGCAGCTCCTTGCGGATGATGCGCCAGGGTGAAGCACCGGAGATCTTCGCCGCTTCCACGAACTCGCGGTCGCGCATGGTGAGCGTGGCGGCTCTGACCAGACGGGCGAGGCCCATCCAGCCCAGGATGCCGGTGACGAAGATGATCGCGCCGGCCCGTAGCCAGACCGGGGTGTTCTCGTCCGGCTTGACGAACGCGGCCGTGATGACGGGCATCGAGGCGATCATGAACAGCTGCGAGGGGAAACCGAGCAGAAGGTCGGTGAACCTGCCGAGCCAGAAGTCCACGGCGCCGCCGAGGTAACCGCCCAACAGGCCGATCAGCACCCCGAGGACCACGACGACCACGGTGGCGCCGAGTGCCGTGTAGATCGACGTGCGCATGCCGTACAGCAGTTGCATGAACACGTCGCGGCCGAGGTTCGGCTCGATGCCGAACCAGTGACTGCCGGACGCGCCACCGAACGCGCCGGAAGGCATGTTGAACTCGTTGAGCAGAGTCAGGCTGTTCTGCCCGTAGAGCGTGTACGGATCCTTCCCGTACAGCTTGCTGATGACGGGGGCGAGAATCGCGATCAGGAAGAAGAAGATCACGACACAGGCCGAAATGATCCCGGTGCGGTCGCGCTTGAAACGCATCCACATCAACTGACCGGGAGACAGGCCCTCACTGGGCTTTGTCTCCTGGGCGCCGTCCTTCGTCAGGACGTCGGGACCGGACCCGCCGGGGACCGAGGTGTCTTCGGTCTGAACTGGACTTGTCACGATCGCACTTCCCCCGTGGGGATCACCATCGCGCGCCCGACCCGTGTGGTGCGTATGGCACCGCGCATGGGGTCCTCCTCATGAGTCCACTTGTCACTTACGAGAAGGGCAGTCATCTACGCGCGCTGACTCAGCGGTGCCTACGCGCCAGTTGCCTGCCCTCAGTGTGCTCGTGAGTCGTCGCCCCCCACAGCGCATGACCCATTGACCCGAGCTCAATGGAGCCAACTATTAAGTACGACCGGGCCGTAAACCACACTTAAAGGGTCTCGTTTTGACAACATCGACCAAGGGCGTCCGCCCGAAATCCGGACAAACTTAGTCCAGACAGACACCCCCGAAACGGACCGTTAACATATGTTCCGGAGAGCGACGTCCGGAATCCGGACGGCATTCAGAGAAAAATGATTTGCTCAGAGGCTTGGTCCGGGATATTAAACGGCCCGGCCCTGCCGCACGGGCGATGCCGTGCGGCAGGGCCGGGCCGTTGCCCGTACCACGCCGGTTCCTGCCGCTCCGTGCGCCTACGCGGCCCCGGACAGGCCGGTGGCCGCGGGCGGGGCCCACGGGCCCCGCCCAGGCCCCCCGGGGGGCGTCAGGAGTGCGTCAGGAGCGTCAGCGCTTGGCGCGCGAGGCGGCGCGACCGCGCTCCTTCTGGTCCAGGACGACCTTGCGGATGCGGACAGTCTCCGGAGTCACCTCGACGCACTCGTCGTCGCGGCAGAACTCCAGCGACTGCTCCAGCGACAGCTTCCGCGCCGGGACCACGTTCTCCGTGGTGTCCGCGGAGGCGGCACGCATGTTGGTGAGCTTCTTCTCCTTGGTGATGTTCACGTCCATGTCGTCGGCGCGTGAGTTCTCGCCGACGATCATGCCCTCGTAGACCTCGGTGCCGGCCTCGGTGAAGATGACACCGCGCTCCTGCAGGTTGACCATCGCGAACGGCGTCACCACGCCCGAGCGGTCCGCGACGAGCGAGCCGTTGTGGCGGGTGCGCAGCTCGCCGAACCACGGCTCGTGGCCCTCGAAGAGGGAGTGCGCGATGCCCGTGCCGCGGGTCTGGGTGAGGAACTCCGTACGGAAGCCGATGAGGCCGCGGGACGGGACGATCCACTCCATGCGCACCCAGCCGGAGCCGTGGTTCGTCATGGTCTCCATGCGGCCCTTGCGGGTCGCCATGAGCTGGGTGATCGCGCCGAGGTGCTCCTCGGGGCTGTCGATCGTCATGCGCTCGATCGGCTCGTGCGTCTTGCCGTCGATCTGCTTGGTGACGACCTCCGGCTTGCCGACGGTCAGCTCGAAGCCCTCACGGCGCATCTGCTCGACCAGGATGGCCAGCGCCAGCTCACCGCGGCCCTGCACCTCCCAGGCGTCGGGGCGCTCGGTGTCCAGGACGCGCAGCGAGACGTTACCGACCAGCTCGCGGTCGAGGCGGTCCTTCACCTGGCGGGCGGTGACCTTGTGGCCCTTGCCGCCCTTGCCGACGAGCGGCGAGGTGTTGGTGCCGATCGTCATGGAGATGGCCGGCTCGTCGACCGTGATCAGCGGCAGCGCGATCGGGTTCTCGGGGTCGGCCAGCGTCTCGCCGATCATGATGTCCGGGATACCGGCGATGGCGCAGATGTCACCGGGGCCGGCCTTCTCGGCGGGCCTGCGGGTGAGCGCCTCGGTCATCATCAGCTCGGTGATGCGGACGTTGGACATCGTGCCGTCGCGCTTGATCCACGTGACGGTCTGCCCCTTCTTCAGCTCGCCCTGCTCGACCCGGCACAGGGCGATCCGGCCGAGGAAGTTGTCGGCGTCGAGGTTGGTGACGTGGGCCTGCAGCGGCGCGGCCTCGTCGTACTCCGGGGCCGGGACGTGCGCCAGGATCGTGGAGAAGAACGGCTCCAGGCTGTCGCTGTCGGCGGGGACGGTGCCGTCCTCCGGCTTGGTCAGCGACGCGACGCCGTCACGCGCGCAGGCGTAGACGATGGGGAACTCGATCTGGTCCTCGTCCGCGTCCAGGTCCAGGAACAGGTCGTACGTCTCGTCGACGACCTCGGCGATCCGGGAGTCGGGGCGGTCCGTCTTGTTGATGCACAGGATGACCGGCATCCGGGCGGACAGCGCCTTGCGCAGCACGAACCGGGTCTGCGGGAGGGGGCCCTCGGAGGCGTCGACCAGCAGCACCACCGCGTCGACCATCGACAGGCCGCGCTCGACCTCACCACCGAAGTCGGCGTGGCCGGGGGTGTCGATGATGTTGATGGTGATGACGTCGCCGCCATCCTTCGGGTGGTACTTCACGGCCGTGTTCTTGGCCAGGATCGTGATGCCCTTCTCACGCTCCAGGTCGTTCGAGTCCATCATCCGCTCGTCGAGGTGCTCGGCGGCGTGGGCGGCGAAGGCACCGGCCTGCTTCAGCATGGCGTCGACCAGGGTGGTCTTGCCGTGGTCGACGTGGGCGACGATGGCGACGTTACGAATGTCGTGGCGCGTGGGCATGCTGACTGGCGCTTCTCTCGATCGTGGGATGAGGCGGCTGTCGTTCTGCTCCGTCCGCCCGCCGGGCGTCACGCCACGGCTCCCTCCATCGTACGGGGCCCGGGGACCCCGGGCCCGCCCGGCCGAGTGGGCAGGGGGCCGGAGCCCACCGGGAACGGGGCCGCGGAGCGGGTCGCGGGGCTCCTTGGCGGCCCTCGCCGGGGCTTCGCACAGGCCGGTGCGGCGAGCGGGGGCGGCGGCGGACGGCCGGGACCGCGAAAGCGGGTCCTGCCTGCTCAGGGGCCACGTGGGCGGTCGGACGCGGGGCGGGCGAGGGGGCCGGCCCGGGGCGCCGGTCCGCGACCGGCGGAGGATGCGGGCGGGGGCGCGATGGAGCGGACAGGGCGAGCTCGGGTCAGGGACTCGGACACGAGCTTGCCCGCCGGGGAGAGGCGCGGGCAAGCGGTTTGGGCCCCTGTGCGGGGCCCTCTCGGACGTGCGGGCCCTTTCTTCGTCCGTGGTTTTCGGCCCGAGCCCCGCCGGGACGCCTGCTCTTCCCCAGAACTTCAGATCCCCGCGGCGGGGCCGGGGGCCTCCGCTCCGGTGATCGGCGGCCCGGGGACCGCCGGGGAGCTCTGCTTCGGGGAGCTCTGGGGACAGGGAGCCTGGGGAGCTTCGGGGACAGGGGCTGGTGCGCTTCGGGGGTCGGGCGACCCGAGGGACCTCCACGAAGCCGGGTCCCCGGGGTGAACGCGGGGGAGTTCCGAGGCCCGGGTCCGCGCGGATCGCTGCGGGAGGCCCGGGCCGGGCGGGCTCGACTGCGTCAGGCCTGAGTCCGCGCGGGGGACACCACAAGACCCCGGCCCGGCCCCGCGCGGATTCGCGCGCGGGGCCGGGCCGGGGTCGGTGCGGAGCCGGTCCTTGCTGGTTCAGGGCCCGTACGGCCCGGTCCTGGCCCGTTCGGGCCGGTCCGGGGTCAGACGGTCAGGCGGTCAGGCGGTCAGGAGTCGTCGTCGGACGAGTCCTCGTCGCCGGCCTCGTCGTCCTTGCCCTGCGCCGCCGCCTTCGCCTTGGCCTTCGCCTTCTCCGCCTCGGCCCCCGAGTGGCCCTTGAGGGTGGTGAAGCCGATGTCCTGGTAGCGCGGCGTCTGGAAGCCGAAGGCCCCCACGTTCTTGACGTCCTTGCGCGCGGCCACCAGCTCGGGCCGCTGGTAGAGCGGGATGGAGCCGGCGGCGGCCCAGATGCGGGCGTCGGCCTGCTTGAGCAGCGTGTCCTCCTTGCTCGCGTTCAGCTCACCGGCCGCCTGATCGAACAGCTGGTCGATACGGTCCGTGCCGACACGGGTGTAGTTCTGCTCCACCATCAGCGATCCGTCGGCCGCGGGCTGCGGCTTCGCGTAGATCGGCCGTCCGTCGGTCGCCGGGTAGGCGCTCGCCGGCCAGGAGTACAGGGCGAGGTCGTAGGAGCCCGACGCGATGTAGTCCTTGAAGAAGCTGCTGTCCGGGACCTTGGTGATCTCGGTCTTGATGCCGACCTTGTCGAGCATCGTGCCGATGCGGTCCCCTACGGCGCGCAGCTGCTCGGAGCCCTGGCCGGCGGGCAGGACGAAGCGGAGCGTCAGCGGCTTGCCGCCCTTGCCGAGCGGGCCGCCCTTCGGGGCACTGCCGGGCGACGCCGTCGTGGACGGGGTGGCGGTGCCGGGCGATGCCGTACGGGACGGCGAGGCCGTGGTGGACGGGGATGCCGTGCCGGACGGCGAAGCTGTGCCGGACGGGGATGCCGTGCCGGACGGGGCTGCCGTGCCACGCGGCGCGTAGGCGCCGGCCATCCCGCCGGGCTGCTGCTCGGCGGGCTTGTCGTCGGACGCGCTGCCGCCCGTGTCGCCCTTCTTGGCGCTGTCCTTCTTGGTGTCCTCGGACGCGTCGCCCTTGCCCGGCTTGTCCGCGCCGCCCGAGCCCTTCTTCTCGTCGGCCTTCTCGCCGTGCGCGTCGGCGTCGGTCTTCTTGCCCTCGCTGCCGGCCTTCGTGCTGTTCTTCGGCACTTCGCGGGCGCCTTCCGGCGTCCAGCCCGCGTCCGCGAGCAGCGCCTGGGCCTCGTGCTTGTCCGGCTTGCCGAGTGCGTCACTGGCGTCCGCGTACGCGGGCTGACCCGCGACGGCGAGGTGACTGCCGAGCGTCCTCGCGGGCAGGCCCAGCGGCTTGAGCACGGTGTCGGCGAGCTTTTGCCGGTCGATGGCCCGGGCGACGGCACGCCGTACGCGGTCGTCCGCGAGCGGCCCGGTCTCCCCGTTCATCGCGAGCTGTGTGTAGGCGGGCTCCAGCGACTTGCGCACGGAGAACGCCTTCAGCGACTTCTGCTCGGTCCTGAAGGCGGCGAGCTCCTTGCCCTTGAGCTTCGCGGCCTGCGCTTCCGTGGCGGCCTTGGCGGCGGCGACGCGGCGCGCCTCCTCGGCCTTCTCCTTGGCGTTGGGCTTGGCAGCCTGCCCGCCGTGCGCACCCTGCGCCCCTGGGGCGCCCTGGGCGGGCCGGGCGGCGGCGGTGCCGGCCGGGCCCGACGCGGAGGAGACACGTTCCGCCAGGCCGGTGTCGACGTCGGCGACGTCCAGGTCGCCCGCGGCGAGCGCCGTCGCGCGCCCGTCCATCGGGACGGCGCGCAGCACGACCGAGTCGAGCTTCGCGGGCGCTCCCCACCAGTGGGGGTTGCGCACGAGGGTGGTCTCCTTGTCCTTCCGGTCGACGGACTTGACCTCGAAGGGGCCCGCGGAGACCTTCAGCGCGGCCCGGGCGCCGTCGTTGAACGCGCTGGGGGTGGCCATCACGTCCTTCGGGTACAGGGGCGTGAACAGCGACTTCCAGTCCGCGTAGGGCTTGCTGAAGGTGACCTTGACGTCCAGGTTGTCCTTGCCGCGCTGGATCTTCTCGATCCGGTCGTAGCCGGTGTTCCTGGCCGTCCAGAAGGCGGAGTTGCGGCCGCGCAGCGCCTGCCACTGGGCCACGAAGTCGGGGGCGCCGATCTCCCGGCCGTCGCTCCACACGGCGGCCTGGTTGAGCTTGTACTCCACCACCTGCTTGGGCTCGCGGTCGATGACCTTCGCAGACTCCAGGTAGTCGGAGTCCGCCTTCGGCGCGCCGTTCTTGTCCAGTGTGTACAGCGAGGGCAGTACGGCGTCCGCGATCCGGCCGGTCGTGGAGTCGGCGTCCGCCTGGAAGGCGTTGAGCGTCGCGGGCACCGTGTCGACGGCCCACTTCAGGGTGCCGCCCTGCGCGAGCGAGCCGCGGGAGGCCGGGGAGATGTCGACGGCCGCGGGGTTGCCGTTGTCGTGGTCCGAGCTGCACGCGGACAGGACGGGCAGGGCGAGGACACCGGTGGTGAGGAGCGCGACGGAGCGGAACGTCCGGGGGCATGTCCGCCCGGAGCACGTCCTCCCGCGTGGGGCGCCGACCTGGGACATGACTTGTACCTCTTCATCCTGTTTTGTGGAATTTAGAGATGATCACACCTATGCCCTCCCACTGAAGTGGCCCGTGCGGTCAGGGGGCGGTCGACACGGCGGCACACGCCCCCAACGCCACCCGTGCGGCCCATTCGCGCACACGGTCTTCCCAAGCGGGATGTGACGCGGAACACTCCTGTACGCGCACGAAGAGCCACCCGGGGCCCGCACCCCCCGGGAAACCCCGCACGCCACCGCGACCGCGGAAGTGAGGGAACGACCCATGTCCCTGCAGGACGAACTCACCGCCGTACGACGCTGCCTCGACGACCTCGTCCGCACGGTCGGACGCCTGGAACAGAGCCTCGCGCAGCTTCCGGAGGACCGGTACGGGCCCCGCTCGGCCGACCGCGTCGACCTGGTCACCATCCCCGACACGCCGTACGACAGCACGCTGTGGACGGACTCGGACGACGAGGGCCTGGGGGTACGCGACCACCGGGCGCCATAGCGGCCCCGGCCGAGCCGGGCCCGCCCGCGCGCGCGGCACCCCGCCGCGCTCCGTACGCGCCGGGTCCCGGGGCCGCGTCGTGGCTCCGCCCTCCCCTCCGCGATCCACCGCACCGGACCCCGCTCCCTGATCCGGCCCGTCCGCACGAAAGCCCCTGGGAGACCCCTCACCTGGGAGACGTCTTGGCCACCGGCACGGAACCTCCTCGCACCACCCCTCCCACCACCCCCGCCACCACGGGTACGGGCGTGCGCGGCGCCGGGCGCGCCGCCATCGCGGCCCGCCATCTGCGCACCGACCGCTGGTGGCTGCAGCCCGCGGTGACGGCGGCGGGACTGCTCGGCTTCATCGCGTACTCGGTCTGGCGGGCGTTCGCGAACGCCGACTACTACGCGGCGCCCTACGTCTCACCCTTCTACTCGCCGTGCGTCGCGCACGACTGCGTCCCCATGAAGGGCGGCGCCGACTGGGACGTCTTCGGCAGTTGGTGGGGACTGTCCCCGGCCCTGCTCGTCCTGATCTTCCCGCTGGGCTTCCGGCTGACCTGCTACTACTACCGCAAGGCGTACTACCGGGCCTTCTGGTCCTCGCCGCCCGCCTGCGCCGTGGCCGAGCCGCACGCGAAGTACAGCGGCGAGACGCGGCTGCCGCTGATCCTCCAGAACGTCCACCGGTACTTCTTCTACTTCGCGCTGCTGGTCGCGGGCATCCTGACGTACGACACCGTGCTGGCGTTCCGCGACGCGCACGGGGCCTTCGGCCACATGGGCCTCGGCTCGCTCGTCTTCGTCGCCAACATCGCGCTGATCTGGGCGTACACCCTCTCGTGCCACTCCTGCCGCCACCTGATCGGCGGCCGGCTGCGGCATTTCTCCCGGCACCCGGTGCGCTACCGGCTGTGGGGCCTCGTGGGGAAGCTGAACGCCCGGCACATGCAGCTGGCCTGGGCGTCGCTGATCAGCGTCGCCGTCGCCGACTTCTATGTGTACCTGGTCGCCTCCGGGGTCTTCGCCGATCCGCGCTTCTTCTAGACCACGACCGTCCGGACCACGACCGTCGGAGCACGCCCGTCGGAGCACGCCCGTCGGACCAGCAGGCAATCGCAGGGAGAGCCACCAGAAATGACGCAACCGGAACGAGGCCAGTGGGACGTCGTGGTCGTCGGGGCGGGCGGTGCCGGGCTGCGGGCCGCGATCGCCGCCCGCGAGGCGGGCGCCCGTACGGCCGTGATCTGCAAGTCCCTGTTCGGCAAGGCCCACACGGTGATGGCCGAGGGCGGCATCGCCGCGTCCATGGGCAATGTGAACTCCGGCGACAACTGGCAGGTGCACTTCCGGGACACCCTGCGCGGCGGCAAGTTCCTCAACCAGTGGCGGATGGCGGAGCTGCACGCCAAGGAGGCACCCGAGAGGGTGTGGGAACTGGAGACGTGGGGTGCGCTGTTCGACCGTACGCCCGACGGGCGGATCTCCCAGCGCAACTTCGGCGGGCACCAGTTCCCGCGCCTCGCGCACGTCGGCGACCGCACAGGACTTGAGCTGATCCGTACGCTCCAGCAGAAGATCGTCTCGCTCCAGCAGGAGGACTTCCGCGAGACCGGGGAGTACGAGTCCCGGCTGAAGGTCTTCCAGGAGTGCACGGTCACGCGGATCCTGAAGGATCAGGGCCCGAAGGGCGGCGACCGGGTGTCGGGCGCCTTCTGCTACGAGCGGGAGTCGGGCAGGTTCTTCGTGCTCGAAGCGCCCGCCGTCGTCCTCGCGACCGGTGGCATCGGCAAGTCCTTCAAGGTCACCTCGAACTCGTGGGAGTACACGGGCGACGGACACGCGCTGGCGCTGCTGGCCGGGGCGCCGCTGATCAACATGGAGTTCGTGCAGTTCCACCCGACGGGCATGATCTGGCCGCCGTCCGTGAAGGGCCTGCTGGTCACGGAGTCCGTACGAGGCGACGGCGGGGTCCTGCGCAACGCCGAGGGCAAGCGCTTCATGTTCGACTACGTGCCCGACGTCTTCAAGGAGCAGTACGCGGAGTCCGAGGAGGAGGGCGACCGCTGGTACGAGGACGCCGACAACAACCGCCGCCCACCCGAACTGCTCCCCCGCGACGAGGTCGCCCGCGCCATCAACTCCGAGGTGAAGGCGGGCCGCGGCTCGCCGCACGGCGGGGTCTTCCTCGACGTCTCGACGCGGATGACGCCCGACCGGATCCGGCGCCGGCTGCCGTCGATGTACCACCAGTTCAAGGAACTCGCGGACGTCGACATCACCACGGAGGCGATGGAGGTCGGCCCGACCTGCCACTACGTGATGGGCGGCGTGGCCGTCGACTCGGACTCCGCCGCCGCGCTCGGCGTGCCGGGTCTGTACGCGGCCGGCGAGGTCGCGGGCGGCATGCACGGCTCCAACCGGCTCGGCGGCAACTCGCTCTCCGACCTGCTGGTGTTCGGCCGCCGGGCGGGACTGGGCGCGGCCGGGTACGCCGCGGCGCTCCCCGAGCGCCCCCGGATCGACGAGGACCAGGTGGACGCGGCGGCCGCGGAGGCGCTGCGGCCGTTCAGCGCGGAGGAGGGCGCGACCGGCGACGGGAGCGGCGCGGGCACCGCGCCCGGGTCCGCGGGCGCCACCGGGACCGCGCCCGCCGAGAACCCGTACACGCTCCATCAGGAACTCCAGCAGACGATGAACGACCTGGTCGGCATCATCCGGCGGGCGGGTGAGATGGAGGAGGCGCTGGAGCGGCTCGGGAAACTGCGGGTACGGGCGCGGCGCGCGGGCGTCGAGGGGCACCGGCAGTTCAACCCCGGCTGGCACCTGGCACTCGACCTGCGCAACATGCTGCTCGTCAGCGAGTGCGTGGCGCGTGCCGCGCTGGAGCGCACGGAGAGCCGCGGCGGCCACACCCGCGAGGACCGGCCGGACATGGAGGCACGCTGGCGCCGGGTCAATCTGCACTGCGCGCTGAGCGGTCCCGGCGCCCCGGACGCCACCGGTCCCGAGCACGGCCAGATCACGCTGACCCGGCAGGAGACCCCGCCGATCCGTCCCGACCTGCTCGCCCTCTTCGAGAAGGAGGAGCTGGTCAAGTACCTGGCCGAAGAGGAGATCCACGAGTGAGCACACACGCGGGTACGGGGACGGACTCCGGCACGGGGACAGGTTCCGGCACGGCCGCGGGCGGGGGCGCCGGCCCGTCCGGCACGGCGTACGCCGCGCACTTCCGGGTGTGGCGGGGCGATGCGGACGGCGGCGCCCTGGTGGACTTCACCGTCGACGTGCACGACGGCGAGGTCGTCCTCGACATCATCCACCGCATCCAGGCGACGCAGGCGGCCGACCTGGCGGTGCGCTGGAACTGCAAGGCGGGCAAGTGCGGTTCGTGCAGCGCGGAGGTCAACGGGCGGCCCCGGCTGATGTGCATGACGCGCATGTCGGTCTTCGGGCGGGACGAGACGGTCACCGTGACACCGTTGCGCGCCTTCCCCGTCATGCGCGACCTGGTGACGGACGTGTCGTTCAACTACGAGAAGGCCCGGGAGATACCGGCGTTCGTCCCGCCGCCGGGAGTGGCGGCGGGCGACTACCGGATGGCGCAGGTCGACGTGGACCGCTCGCAGGAGTTCCGCAAGTGCATCGAGTGCTACCTGTGCCAGAACACCTGCCACGTCGTACGCGACCACGAGGAGAACAAGACAGCGTTCGCCGGGCCCCGCTATCTGATGCGCGTCGCGGAACTGGACATGCACCCGCTCGACGCCGCCGAGGAGGCGGGGCTCGACCGCAAGCGGACGGCCCAGGACGAGCACGGCCTCGGCTTCTGCAACGTCACCAAGTGCTGCACCGAGGTGTGCCCGGAGGGCATCAGGATCACGGACAACGCCCTCATCCCGCTCAAGGAGCGGGCGGCGGACCGGGCGTACGACCCGCTGGTCTGGCTGGGCAACAAGATCCTGCGGCGCGGACGCGACACCGACACCGGCACCGGCACCTGACCCGCCCCGGCCGTCCCCGCCCTGCCACACCCACCGCGCCCGCGCCGGAACCGCGCGCCGAACCTCGCGCGCCAAAGCACCGAAGCGCCGAAGGGCCCGCGCCCGCCGGAATCGGCGGAGGCGGGCCCCGGTGCGTGGCGGTCGGCGGCCACGCGCCCGCGCGGCGCGTACCGCGAGCGGCGGACGGTCAGCCGAGCAGCTTGATGATCGCGTCGGTGGTGTCCGTCTCGCCCAGGCGGGGGAAGACCCGCTCCACGGCGTTGCGGTGCGTCTCGGCGTCCATGTCGGTGACGGCGTCCGTCGCGACGGTGACGTTGTAGCCGTGCTCGTACGCCGCCCGCGCGGTGTTCTCCACGCCGATGCTGGTCGCGATGCCGCTCAGCACGACCTGCGTCACGCCCCGGCGGCGCAGCTGGAGGTCCAGGTCGGTGCCGTGGAAGGCGCCCCAGACCTGCTTGGTGACGACGATGTCGCTGTCCTGCCGGCCGAGCCCTTCGACCAGGTCGGCCCAGTCGGCCGGCGGCTGCCCGCCGCCGGACGCGCCCTCGGTGCGGCCGGGGGCCCCGCCGGTGACGCGGACGAGCACGACGGGCAGGCCCTTGGCGCGGAACGCGGCGGCCAGGCGCGCGGAGCGCTCCACCACTTCGTCGGCGGGGTGGACGGTGGGCAGGGAGACGATCCCCTTCTGCAGGTCGACGACGACCAGGGCGGTCTTGGGGTCGAGGGTGGTGGCGCTCATCTGAGGCTTTTCTCCTTGGATTTGGTGCTTCGTACGGCGCCGCGCGGAGGATGTCCCCGCCCGGCTCTGTTCGATATGTCCCGGTGTGCCGGATGCGTCCGCATCACGCCCGCCGGGGTTCTCGGGCCGTGCCTGTCAGGTCCGGGAGCCGCGGCGCAGCGCCCGGTCGGTCAGGGTCACGACGATCAGCAGCACCCCGAGGCCGGCCGACACCACGGCCATGAGGTGCAGACCGCTGTCACTGGCCTTCTGGCCGTAGGCGAGAGCGATCAGGCTCGACGCGGCGATGGCGCCGATGTACTGGGCGGTGCGCTGGAGTCCCGCGGCGGAACCGATGCTCTCCGCCGGCGAGTACGACTGGACGGCCGCCTGGTTGCTGGTGCCGATGAGGCCCTGCGGGACACCGAAGCATGCTCCCGCCACCAGCAGGACCACCAGCGGGGTGTGGCCGCCGATGAAGGCGAGCAGGATCGCACCCGCCAGCAGCAGCACACTGGCCAGGGTCAGCGGGCCGCGGATGCCCTTCGTACGGGCACCGAGCAGCGAACAGACCAGCGCGGCCACCGACATGGGCAGCATCAGCAGGCCGGTCATGGCGGAGGAGTAGCCGCGGCCGTCCTCAAGCCACTGCGTGAAGCCGTACATCACGCAGTAGATCAGCAGGTAGCTGAGACCGTGGCGGAGGTAGGTGCGGGCCAGCGCCCCGTTCGCCGCGAGCATCCGCAGGTCGATGAACGGCTGCCTGGAACGCAGTTGCCAGCGGACCAGGACCACCGAGACGACGGCGAAGGGCGCGAGCAGCCACCAGATCGGGTGGCTGAGGTCCAGCAGGAAGAACGCCAGAAGCGTCAGCGCGGTGGTGAACAGGCCGATGCCCAGCGGGTCGACGGACCGCCACACGGAACTCCGCGCCCCGGCCGCCGGATCGGCGGCCCTGGCCGCGGCCCGTTCGGCGCGCGTGGCGTCCCTCGGCACGTAGACCAGCGCCATGACGAAAGCGGCGAGCGCCACGGGCAGGTTGACGGCGAAGATGCCGCGCCAGCCGAAGATCCCGACGAGCAGCCCGCCGAGGGTCGGACCGACCGCCGCGCTGCCCAGCCCCGCGAAGGACAGCCGGGCGAGCACGGGCCGTGGCGGCGTCCTGCCGACCCGGCGGCCCTCGTCGCGCAGCACGGACATGGCCGCCGGGTAGGCGGCGGACGTGCCGATGCCCAGCAACAGCCGGGAGAGCAGCAGCCAGCTGAAGGACGGCGCGAACGTGCCGACGATCCCGGACAGGAAGACCACGGCCAGGCCGCCGAGGAAGACCCGGCGCGGGCCGAGCGAGTCGGCGAGCTTGCCGAGCACCGGCTGCGCGACGGCGCTCGCGAGGTACAGGACGGAGATCAGCCAGGCCGTGTCGGCCGCGCCGACACCGAAGTCGTGCCCGATCGACACCAGAGCCGTGGAGATCATCGTGGTGTTGAGCGGGTTGAGCAGGGAGCCCATCAGCAGCGGCAGGGTCAGGCGTCCCGCGAAACCCTTCCGCGCGCCGGGACGGGACTCGGTACCCGGCCGGGTCGGCAGGGGACGTCCGGCCCGGCCGGGGGCCGCACCGGAACCGGGGGCCGCGCCGGAACCGGAGGCAGCACCGGTGGGGCTCGCGCCGGTGGCGGGGTCGGTGGCGGCGGGGTCAGCCGTGCTGTCGCGTGCCGGTGATGACGTGTCGTTCCCTCCGTCCGTACGGGGGTCGTGGGTGTCGGTGGTGCTCACAGGAGCCGTGCTCTCACTTCTCGGTCAGGCGTCGCAGCAGGGCCGCCGCGGCGGCCAGGGTGCGGCGCTCGTCCGCTTCGAGTTCCTCGGCGATCACCTTTGACAGCCAGGTCTGCTTGGCCGCGCGCACGCCCGCGAGGACGGTACGGCCGTGGTCGGTGACGGAGACGACGGACTGCCTGCCGTCGGTCGGGTGGGGCGTCCGTTCGATCAGGCCCTGCTCCTCCAGCACACCGAGCGTGAGGCGCATCGACTGCGGCCTGATGTGCTCGGCGCGGGCGAGGGCGGCCGTCGTGGACGGGCCGTCGTCGGTGATCCGTACCAGCGCGGAGCGCTGGGAGGCGGTGAGCCCGGTCTCGGACGAGGTGGACCTCAGGCGACGCGACAGGAGCCCGGCGACTGCGGCGATATCCGCTGCCACCTGTTCCGACGTGGGGTCTCCTGACGAATCGGTCATGGCAACAGACTACGAAATTGACAGGGAGCCTTGCAAGTTTGCCTGCTGTTCCGTGCCTCACTCGGGCTGTCCCGCGCCCCGCCCGGTCTGTCCCGTGCCCCTCGGGCTGTTCCGTGCCCCTCGGGCTGTCCCCTGCCCCTCGGGCTGTTCCGTGCCCCGCTCCTGCCGGGCGGCCGGACGGGTGCCGACAGTCGGGCGGCCGGACGGGTGCCCACGGTGCGGGCGGCCGGTCGGGTGCCGACGGTCCAGGCGGCCGGACCCTGAAGCCCGCGGCCTCAGCCGCGGGAGGTCGCGCCCCAGCCGTCGCGGTACGCCGCCCAGTCGCTCTCCGTGGCCGCGAAGTCGACGTACAGCGCGACGCCGAACCGCTCACGGTGGACGTCGTCGCGGCCCAGTGCCAGCCGTACCCCGTGGATCGCGGCGGCCGGTGTCTCCGCGTACCCGTGGTGGCTCATGTCCTCCTCGCGGTAGAAGGGCAGCCCCATCAGCAGGTCCGTGCTCCGCGGCGTGACCTCCAGGGCGAGCGCGGTCTGCTGGGCCACGTAGCCCCCGTACAGCGACTCCAGCGGCATCGCCGTGTCGTAGGACATGACGGCGACCTGGTCGACGCGGCGCGCGACCTGCGCGAAGTACGCCTGCGACCACCATTTGGGGTGCCCCGTGAGCGCCCCGGCCGCCGCGTGCAGCGCGGGCAGCGGGTCGATCTGCGCCGTGGACACCGACAGGGTCGCGCCGCGCCCCCGGGTCAGGGCGTGCAGTTCGTCGAGCAGCAGCAGGAAGTCGCGGTCGCCGGAGTGCAGCGGTTCCAGGTCGAGGTGCACGCCGTCGTACCCGGCGGCGAGGACCTGCCGGGCGGAGCCGAGGACGGCCTCACGGGTCGCGGCGCGCGACAGCCGCAGGCCGTCCGGGCCCTCGCCGGCGAGGACGTCGCCGAGCCACGCGTGCACCCTGACCCCGGGCAGCGTGCGGTGGACGGCGGCGATCAGCCACGCGGCCTTCGGGTACAGGTCCGCGGGCAGCGTCCCGTCGTGCTCCAGCGGGCCGGTGTGGACATACAGGTCCCGGATACCGGTGCCCCTGACGCGGCGGGCGAACGCGGCGAGGTCCGCGTCGTCCTTGCGGCCGTCGACCCACGCGTGCCCCATCCACACGGCGTCCCTGCCCCGGGTGCGGGTGCCGTCCTGGAGATCGCCCATGTACGTGACGCGCAGCGCGGCGCCGGCCGTGACGACCGGCACGACGACCAGCGCGGCGACCACCACAGCGATCCGCCGGGGCCACCGGGCGCGCGGACCCCGCAACGCTCGCGCCACCGCCGCCATCCGTCCCCGCCCGCGCTCCCGCACCGCCCGATCCCCTCCCCAGGGCGCGGCCCCGAGGCCGCGAAGGCGCTCAGCGTACGGGCGGCGCGGGAGGTCCCGGGGCGCCCGGCGGCAACCGTTGCGGGATCAGTACATGGCGTCGCGCCTGCTCCGGACCCGGTCGGCGGTGCCGGCCGCGCCCCGGCCGACGCGTCAGAACATACTCAGCAGCTGCTCCGCCGTCGGCTCCGAGGCGCTCGCGCCGCCCGGCAGGGCCAGCTCGAACCAGACGGTCTTGCCGCGGGGCGTGCGCCGCGAACCCCACGCGGAACTCAGCATGCCGACGAGCTGCAGACCACGCCCGCCCTCGTCCGTGTCCCGGGCGCGGCGGCGGCGCGGCTGGACCAGTCCCGCGTCCCACACCTCGCACACAAGGGTGCGATCGCGCAGCAGGCGGAGCCTGATCTCGCCCTCGCCGTAGCGCATCGCGTTCGTGACCAGTTCGCTCACGAGCAACTCGACCGTGTCCACGAGCGGTTCGAGGTCCCAGGCGATGAGCTGGGCGCGCGCGTACTCACGGGCCCGGCCGACGGAGCGCGGCTCGCGCGGCAGCCGCCAGTCGCCGACCGCCTCGGCGGGCAGACCCTGGATACGGGCCATCAGCAGGGCGATGTCGTCCTGGCCGTGGCCGGTCTCCAGGGTGGAGAGCACATGGTCGGCGACGTCCTCCAGCGGCCGTTCCGCGTGCGCGAGCGAGGCGCGGAACGCGGTCAGTCCCTCCTCCAGCGTCTGGTCCCGGGATTCGACGAGGCCGTCGGTGTAGAGCGCGAGGAGGGAGTTCTCGGACAGCTCCACCTCGACCTGCTCGAAGGGCTCGCCGCCCACGCCGAGCGGTACCCCCGGCGGCACGTCCAGCAGGAGCGCCTTCTCGCCCGGCTCGACGAGCACGGGCGGCGGGTGGCCCGCGTTGGCGAACGTACAGCGCCGCGTGACCGGGTCGTACACCGCGTAGACGCAGGTGGCGAGGTAGACCTCGGCGAGGTCCGCGTCGCGCGCCTTGTGGGCGACCCGGGAGGCCTGCTGCGCGCCGTTGGGCGTCCCGAGGCCGTTCGCGATCTCGTCCAGCGCGCCGAGCACCTCGGCGGGCTCCAGGTCGAGCAGGGCCAGCGTCCGGACGGCGGTGCGCAGTTCCCCCATGGCGACGGCGGCGCGCAGGCCGCGGCCCATCACGTCACCCACGACGAGCGCGGTCCTGTGGCCCGGCAGTTCGATGACGTCGAACCAGTCGCCGCCGACCTCCGTCGCCGCGTTGCCCGGCAGGTACCGGCAGGCGATGTCGAGGCCGGCGGCCTCGGGGTCGCCGGGGGGCAGCAGGCTGCGCTGGAGGATCAGGGCGCGCTCGTGTTCGCGGCGGTACAGGCGCGCGTTGTCGATACAGACGGCCGCGCGGGCAGCGAGTTCCACGGCGAGGCCGCGGTCGCGGTCGCCGAACGGTTCACTGCCCTTGGCCCGCGCGAACTGCACGAGGCCCACCACCGTGTCGTGCGCGACCATCGGCACCGCGAGCGTGGACTGCAGGAGGCTGCCCGGTTCGCCCGGTATCGACCGCACCCGCGCACTGCGCAGCGCCCCCGCGCTCTGCGAGCTGAACGGGAAGCGGTGGACAGCGCCGACCTCGGGTGAGACATAGCCGTCGTGCCGCTCGTCGGGACCGGAGATCGGCCCGTCCGAGACGGCGCTCGCGAAGGCGACGCGGCGCAGCCGGGCCGTCCCGCCGCCGGACTCCTGCGAGGAGGCGGCCCACCGTCCGGGCGGCGCCTCCTCACCGGTCAGCAGCGACTGGTACAGGTCGACGGAGGCTATGTCGCAGAAGTTGGGGACCGCCACGCCCAGCAGTTCGCGGGCGGTGGTCTCCAGGTCGAGCGAGTTGCCGATGCGGGCGCTCGCCTCGTTGAGCAGCGCGAGGTTGCGGCGCGCGTTCGCGGCCTCACGCGCCGCGACATGACGGTGCGTGATGTCCGTGCCGATGGCGGCGACGCCGAGCGTACGGCCGCCGCCCGCGCCCACCCGGTAGAGGTTCAGCGACCAGTGCCGGCGTTCCTGGCCACCGCCCGGCGGGGAACCGACGATCTTGAACTCGACCACGGGGTCGCCGGTGGCGAGGACCCGGCGCAGCGCGGCCTCCAGCCGGTCGGCCTCACCGAGGGGGAGGTAGTCGTGGACCGACTTGCCCCGGTGCGCCGACGCCCTGCCGCCGAACACGGTGACGAAGCGCTGGTTGACGCGCTGAACGGTCAGGTTCGTACCGAAGAGAATGAAGCCGAACGGAGATTGGCCGAAAATCGCCTGCGAAGAGGCGAGGTCGGTCTCGATCCGACGCAGCGCACGCACATCCACGACGACGCACAGCGCGCCCCGCTCGCCCTGGTCCGTCTCACTGGGCATCACATAGACCTCGGCCAGACCGTGCTGCCGGGCGCCCGCGGCGCTCTCGGCCGACGGCAGGAGATACGGGACCAGACCCGTCCACTCCTTGCCGTCCAGGATCTCGCTGAGTTTGCGATGGCCCTTCGCGCGGAACTCGGGAGGTACGAAGACCTCCAGCGGATCCTTGCCCCTGACCTCAGAGGCCGCGATGCCGAACAGTTCGGCCGCACGCGCGCTCCACTGGTCGATCAGGCCGTCGGGCCCGATCGAGAAGGAAGCCACCCTGATGTGCTCGTAGATGGAGCCGGGCGGGCTGCTCTGCCACACGACGTCATCGCCCGTCGTATCTGGCATCTCTGGTGTCTCGCTCACGCGACCGTCCCCTCCAGCTCACGCACCGGACCGGCCCTGCACCGCAGTATTCAGTACCACGGGCCTGGCTGACACGGCGTTCACGATCACAGCAAGGTCTCGTTCTCTCCGGACCTGCGAGAAACCCGCTGCGACCGTCGTCCCTTGTGACTTCTAACCATGGAGAGGCAGCTCGAACCACACGGTCTTACCTGTCTTGCCCCGCCTCGTGCCCCAGCGACGGGCGGAACACGCCACGAGCTGAAGCCCGCGCCCGCGCTCGTCCTCCGGCCCCGGCGCCCGCTCCACGACGGGCGCCTCCGGGAGCTGGTCGGAAATCTCGACCAGGAGGACGTCCTCCTGGTCGGGCAGTGAACGCATCTCCAGCCGCATGCCGATGGGGCCGGGCGCGTAGGTCAGTGAATTGGTGACCAGTTCGCTGACCAGCAGCATCGCCATGTCCTCGACCGCCGGTGCCAGCCGCCACGCGCGCAGGGTGTCCCGCACGTCATGGCGGGCGACACGCACGGCACCGGGCTCGGCGGGCAGAATCCACTCGGCGGACTCGTCCTCGGTGTCGATCAACCCGACCACTTCCCACAGCACGCGACGCCCCCCGCTGTCTCGTTTGTTTCGGGGATCAAACAGCCCATACCCGAAAATAGACCTAAACTACCGCTCGACGAGGCAAGGGACGACGCGAGCACCGTAGAGATACCGCTAAGAAGTCGCCACACCCCCGCTATGCGTTATGCCCGAACGACGGTCCCATACGCGCGGGCACACCGCTGAGCGGGGGGCGCGAGGGGTGTCCGCAGGGGGCGCGCGGGGGCTCGAACGGGGGTCCGGCCGCACGGGGCGGGGCGTGCGAGGGCGGGCTCTCCTCCGAGGGCGGAGCCCGCACGGGACGCCGCACCAAGGGGACATACCGCACATTCCACGCTTTGCGCCCTCTGACGCCCCTCGTCCGGGCGCCGTTCGACCCGCTTGCCTGGTGGCGTCAGGGCCGGACGCGACCCTCGGCACACCCCAGATCGGGACCCAGCACGGCGAGCGCCGCCACGACGGCGGGCCGGTCCGCGTCCAGCCAGTCGACACGGTCCTGATCTCGCGGACGGCACGAACTCCGGGCATCACGCGCACCGTACGAATCGGCTGAATCAGGTGAATCACTCGACATCAGCATGCATTCCGGTTGGTCCAGATGATCCGGGCGTTCCCGATGGTTCGGTCGTTCCGGTCTTTCCGGTCGTTCCGGAGGGTCGGGATGGTCCGGATCGCACCGTCCGGCGCCGTTGTCGCGGCACACGGGGGCCGCCTGGGCCGCCGTCACCCACCGCAGTGCGTCGTGGTCCTGCAACGGGCGCGGCTCGCCCGAGACCAGGCGCACCGTCCAGACCCACAGCTCGTAGCCGCGTCCGAGCGGCCACGCTCCCGGCACGCGGGCCACCGGCTCGGTCTCGATGCCCAGTTCCTCGCGCAGTTCGCGTACGAGCGCGTCCTCGGGCCGCTCGCCCGGCTCCACCTTGCCACCCGGCAACTCCCAGCGGCCGGCCAGTTCGGGGGGCGCGCTGCGGCGGGCCGCCAGCAGGCGTCCGCCGTCGTACACGGCGCCCGCGACCACCACCGTCACCGCCGACTCTCGCTCCGTCATGCGCCGGAGCCTATGACGCGTTCCGCTCCAGCCGCTCGACGCTGTAGACGGGCCCGGCATCGTGGCCGTCCAGCCTCTCGGCCATCCGCTGGGCCTCGTCCCGCGTGGCGTACCACGCGACCCGGTAGCGGTTGCCGTTGTCGTCGTCGCGTATGACCTGCCAGGGCAGCACGGCGGCTCCACCTTCGTTCACGGCCGCACCCCCGCCGCCACCGTCGCCGGGACGCGTATCTCCGGACGCGTCGCGCGTCCCCAGGAAACCCCAATGCGCATATGCCGGAGCGTACGCCCGACCCTTACTCACCGGATGCGTGATTACACGAAGAGGCAACTTCCGGCCAACAAAACACCGAAAAGTACGGGCGCGCGCGAGCCCCGTGCGCCCCTGAATACGCCCCCGAGTGCGCCGGGCACGCGCCGGTACGCGCCCCCGCCGCCGGGGCCTGCACCCGTCCGGTACGCACCACGTGCGATCCGCCGGGCACGGATGGTGACTCCGCGGGCGGCGGCACAGGTGGCCCCGGGGTCCGCGGCTACTTCACCGACAGGTGGTAGCCGATCCGGAACCGGTCGGCCGGCACGACCACGTCCGCCGTCTCGACCGCCCGCCCCGACGCGTAGTAGGTGCGCTCCAGGACCATCACCACATGCCCCGGCACCCCGCCGAGCGTCAGCAGTTCCTCCGCGAGGCCGGGGCGCGCCCCGACCTCCTCCAGCACGTTGTCCACGACGATGTCGATCGCCGCCATCCGCTCGACCACCCCGCAGCCGCCGAGCGGCCCCTCCTCCGGCAGCATCACCGGCGTGCGCCCCGTGACGGCCAGGGGTTCCCACGAGGTGGAGATCATCATCGGCTCGCCCTCCGCCCGGAAGACGTAGCGCGTACGCATCACGCGGTCGCCCGCCCTGATGCCGAGCCGCGCCGCGACCTCGGGCGTCGCGTCCTCCTGCTCGCTGCGCGACTCCCAGGTCCCCCGCGCGCCCTCGTCGGCCTGCTCCTGCCGGAACGGGCTCGAACCGGTCGCGGGGCGGTAGCCGGAGCGCGCGATACGGCGCGGCACGGGTCGCTCCCGGACGTACGTCCCGGAGCCCGAGCGGCCCTCGACCAGCCCCTCCGCCATGAGCACCTTGCGCGCCTCCAGCGCGACCGTGTCGGAGACCCCGTACTCCTCGCGGATGCGGGCCTGCGAGGGAAGCCGGGTGTGCGGCGGCAGGACCCCGTCGGCGATCTTCTGACGGAGATCGCTCGCTACGCGCAGATAGGCGGGCTGCTCACCGAATGCCACGGGCCACTCCCTCAAAGTTGACAGACAGCAACAGAGTGGCAACCGACGGTTGACCCCCGCAAGCGTGGGCCAACGTTTCACCCGAAGTGATGAGTTGGTGACGGTGGACGCATGATCCGCAAGAGGCCCAGAATGGGCGACGACCAGCCACCCGCGGCGACGGTGCGCCCCGGTGCCGGCACGGTCCGAACCGGGCCCCCGGCACGGCCGGACCGGCGGCGGGCGAGCGGACCACCGCCGCGCGAATACATCACAGGACGGCCGGACAGGACGACGGGCCGGCGCGACGGAAGCGGGCGACGGATGACGCGGCAACCGGTGGACACGGCGGTGGCCGGGACAGCGGCCCTCACGGCGCGGTGGGCGGCGCACTTGGACGGCGGGCAGGACGCGGTGTTCTCGGCCGCCGGCGTCTGGCCGCTGCTCGCCCTGCTGGCGGAGACCGCGGACGGGCCCGCCCGCGCCGAACTGGAGCACGCCGTCGGCGCCCCGGCACCCGAAGCGGCCCGCGCCGCCCGCGCACTGCTCGCCCGACTCCCCGGCGCCGAGGGGCTCCAGGCGGCGCTGGGGCTGTGGACGGCGCGGTCCCTGCCGCTGCACGACTCCTGGCTCGCGACCCTGCCGGCCGGCAGCCAGGCCTCGCTGTCCGGGAACGCGGACGCGGACCGGGCGGCACTCGACGCGTGGGCGGCACGGCGGACCGGCGGCCTCATCGACCGGATGCCGGTGGATCTCGGCCCGGGCACCCTGCTGGTGCTCGCGAGCGCGCTCTGCCTCTCGACGGAGTGGGAGGAGCCGTTCGTCCAGCACGCGCGGCACACGCCCGGGACGGGTCCCTGGGCGGGCCGCGACATGCGGTGGCTGATGCGCAACACGGCGGGCACGCATCCGGTCCGGGTGGCGAGGACCCCCGAGGGACCCGTGACCCTGCTTCAGGTGCGCGGCGGCAACGGCATCGACGTCCACCTCCTGATCGGCCCGCCCGGCATGGGGCCCGGCCAGGTCATCGGCGGCGGTACGGGCGCGCTCGCCGGCCGGTACGAGGTGATACCCCCCGAACTGCTGCCGTACGGGAACCAGGCCGGCCCCGGCCTGGTCAAGGACGAGATCGATTCGATGAGCCCCGGGCCCGTCCTGTCGGTGAACATGCCGGCCTTCCGCCTCAGCGCCGAGCACGACCTGCTGCGCCAGGCCGCCGTCTTCGGTCTGGTCTCGGCGTGCGACGCGTCACGGGGGCATTTCCCCGGCATCAGTCCGTCCCCGCTCGCGATCCGCTCGGCGGCGCAGTCGGCGATGGCCGACTTCGGCCCGACGGGCTTCACGGCGGCTGCCGTGACGGCGCTGGGCCTCATGCCCGGCGCCGCGTCGACGGCAAGGACACGGGTCATGAGCATCGTCGCGACGCTGGACCGCCCGTTCGGCTTCGCCGCCGTCCTGCGGGCCACGGGTCTGTGTCTGGCCACGGGCTGGGTGGCCACCCCGCCGGCACGTCCCGACAGCGTCTGACGTCCCGCCGCGCGGCGGGACGGCGCAGGGAACGGCCTGTCCGGCCACCGGTGCGGGCCTCGCGGGGCGTCGTCGCCGCCGCGGGTCCCCGGTACCGGACCGCGTGCGGTCGAGGGCCCCGACTCGTCCCGTCGACGGGCCGAGCACGGCAGCGGCATCCGTCGCCCGGCGGGCGTGAGGCGTCTCACCGGGCGGCGCGGGGCGCTTTACGAGCGCTTGCGGGGCCTGCCGCGCTTCGCCGCCCCCTTGGGCGCACCTTTCGGGCTGCCGGAGCCTTTCCGCTGAGGCTTCCGAGCCCCGCCGGCCGCCGGAGCGCCCGCCTTGCCCGCCGACGGCTTGCCCGAATTGCCCGCCGCGGGCTTGCGCTTCGGCTCCGCCGCGGCAGGTGCCGGTCCGCGCGAACTGTTGACGGTACGACCGCGGACGATGCCGATGAACTGCTCGACCAGGTCCGTGGTCGTGTCCTCCCGCCACGACAGCGCGACCCCCGACACCGGGGCGTCCGTGACGGGCCGGTACGTGAGGTCCTTGCGATGGTGCAGGCGGGCGAGCGACTGGGGTACGAGAAGGACCCCGATCCCCGCCGCCACCAGTTCGACGGCGTCGGCCGTGGTGGCGGGCCGCTCGATCGCCGGGCGGCCCGGAAGGCGCTCCCAGTCCAGGGAGTCGTCCAGCGGGTGCAGCACGATCTCGTCGGCCAGGTCCTCCACCGTCACCTCGTCGACGGCGGCCACGAGGTGGTCCTTGGGGGCCACGACCACGGTCGTCTCTGTGTACAGGGGGATGGCGCTGAGATCCGTACGGTCGACGGGCAGGCGCAGGAAGGCGGCGTCGGCGCCCCGCTCCCGCAGGATCCCGGCCGCCTCGTCGGTGGAGACCCCGGTCAGGGTCAGCGGAACGCCGGGCAGGCGCTCGTTCCAGATCCGCACCCACTTCGCGGGCGTCACCCCCGGAACGTACGCGAGCCGGAAAGAGGGAGGTACGTCCGAGCCGGTCACCGGTCCAGGTTAACCGGCCGTGGTCGGCGGGGGCGCCCGCGCTCGTTACGCTGGGCACCATGACGTCGCACAAGACCACCCAGACCATGAAGCCCGCGACCGCGGCGAAGAAGCTGGGTGTGTACCTGGAAGCCACCCCCGCCGAGTTCCGGGAGGGCGCCGTCTCGCGCAGCGAACTGAACGCGCTCCAGAGCGACCCGCCCCAGTGGCTGCGGGAGCTGCGCCGCGACGGGCCGCACCCCCGCCCGGTCGTCGCCGCCAAGCTGGACGTCTCCATCGCGGGCCTCGCCCGGGGCGGCGTCACCGAGGCGCTGACCACGGAGCAGATCGAGGCGCTGAAGCAGGAGGGCCCCGAGTGGCTCCGGCGCGAGCGGGCCACCCAGGCCGAGGTCCGCAAGGAGACCACCCGTATCAAGGAGCGCGACGAGGAGCGGGCGGCGCGCTCCGACGACGCCTGACGCCCCCCCGGGGGGCCGGCGTCGGCTTCCTCTTCGTCTTCTTCGGCCCCTTCTTCTTCGGCCTCTTCACTGCTGACGCCCGTCCTGGCCCTGCGGCGCCGCGGGCGCCCACGCGGTTCGGGAGGCGGGACGTCCCGGCCCGGAGGTGTTCTCGCGGGCCGATGACTATTCCGCTCCCTCGACGACCGGATGAACGACCGGCGCGGGACGCGGCTCGACCCGTCCGGCACCCGGCCCACCGGGCCCGCGACCGCGCCGGATGCCCGCCCCGTGTCGCGGGGTCAACCGCCGCGTAGAGCGGGATCACGCGCCGACGACCGGCGCGCCGCCGGAGTCCGCGGTCCCTCAGGCGTATCGGGAGCCCGAGGAGAGGCATCGCGGACCGGGACGTCCGGGCCGGGCGACGTCGCCGATCGTCCGGTGCGCCGGGCCCTCGCCGCGTCGCCCCGTCCACGGGCGTGGCGCCTTCCCGGCGAGGACCACCGAGGACCGCGCGTCCATGACCCATTACGGGGCGAGACCGCACCACCCGGACGTGCCGGTCGTGAAGTCCGGTGGAAGGGTGGCCCGTTCCGGCGGCCTCCGGCATTCGGCCCCACGTATTCGACTTGTACGCGTCAAGTAATAACTCGGTCACCATGCACATTCCCGCGCGATCCCACGAAATGGGCGCGCACGGGCCTCGCCCTGACCGATCGTACCGTCGCCGCCACGACCGGCACCCACCGTCCTCGCCGCCACCGGGACCCCGTCCGCCGCACTCCGGCGCAGGCCGAGGCCCGCGGGAGCGGCCCCGACGCGCGTGGCCCCGCCGCGAGGACCGCACGCGGGCCGAGACCCACCAGGGCAGAGCCGACCGCCGGTTTGCATGGTTTGCCCCCGTTACGCAACCCGCGCGCTTGCGGTCCCGAACCGCGTCCGCGCCCTCCGCCACGGCGCGCCGACGCGTCCCGACCACGAAAGGCCTTCCGTACTCCTGTGCTACCGTCAACCGGTGTAATTTACACGCGACTTGCGGAGCAATGAGGCAATTTACGGAGTGCCCCGGTCCGCTTCGGTCGCCGTCCCGTCTCGACGCACCCGGGAACGCCTCAGGCGGGAGGGTTGGCCGCCATCGACACCGTCTCCATTGGCAGCAGCACACACGCCCCGAGCCCTGCCCTGCCTCCGCGCCCACCTGGCGCGTCGAGATCCGTCCTCGTACCCGGCCCCGGGGCGCGGCTCCTGGGCCAGTGGCACAGCCGGCCGCACGAGAGGCACGCCCACCGGCCGGAGCGCGGCCCCCCGGCCGATCCCCCAGCGGAGATCACCACGGGAAGTTCGTGCGGCGCCCAGGGGAGAGGACGCCTGCCGTGAATTCCCGTCGCCGATCACCCCATGAGAAGTCGTCCAGTTGAGCAGTAATTGGGGCAATATCCGAGCGATCTCGGAATCGCGGAGCATATGAGGCCGTCGAATCCTCATGGCGTACCGGCGGACGATCTCGCTCGGCAGGGGAGGGAAATTGCACGCCTCTTTTCAGTCGACCGCGCCGGAATCCGGCCAGCGGATTCCTGTCGTCGTCCACGCGCCCGATCCGATCTCCCGGGAAGGGACGATCAGTCAACTGCGCCAGCACCCCGTGGTGGACCTCGTCGACAAGGTCGACGCCCAGGGGCACGGCGTGGCCGTGCTGCTCGCCGAGTCGCTCGACCCCACCGTGCTGGCGTGGCTGCGCCGCCTCGTACGCAACGAGGGCCTGCACACCGTCCTGGTCGTGAGCCTGCTGCGCGAGGCGGAACTGCTCGACGTCTTCGAGTGCGGGGTGGGGGCCATCGTCTGGCGGCACGAGGCCACCGCGCAGCGGCTGTTCCGGGCGGTGCTCGCGGCCCATCGCGGCGAGGGCGACCTGCCGTCCGACCTGCTCGGCCGCCTCATCAGCCAGGTCGGCACGCTGCGGACCAGCGCCGTCGGCACGTCCGGCGTCCAGCCGTCCGGCCTGACGCCCCGGGAGACCGACGTCCTGCGGCTGGTCGCCGAAGGTCTGGGCACCGGGGAAATAGCCGGGAAACTGTCGTACTCCGAACGGACTGTCAAGAACATCATGCAAGGACTGACCACTCGCCTGGCACTCCGCAACCGCACGCACGCCGTGGCCTACGCCCTGCGCGAGGGGTACATCTCGTGATCCACGAAGTGGACGCCCTGCTCAAGGGGTTGCTGAAAGGTGGCGCCCTGGCGGGCGCCGACGTCGAGGTCTCCTTCGAGGCCCCGACCCGCGACTGGGCGGCCCGGCGCAACGCGCCCGCCTTCAACATCTACCTGTTCGACATCCGGGAGGACGTCAAACGGCGCGAGCGCGGGTCGATGGACGTGCGGGACGAGCGCGGCATCGTCGTGCGCCGGCGCCGTCCGCCGCGCTGGTTTCGGCTGTCGTACCTCGTCACCGCCTGGACCAAGCTCCCCGAGGACGAACACCGCCTGCTCTCGGCGGCGTTGGCCACCCTGCTGCCGCACGAACTCGTCGCGCCCGAACGCCTTCCCGACGCGCTCGCGGCGCTCGGCCTCAGTGTGCCCGTCGCCGTTTCCGGGATCCAGGCCGAGACGCGCTCGCTGGCCGAGATCTGGACCGCGCTCGGCGGCGCGCTCAAGCCGTCGCTCGACCTCGTGGTCACGGTGCCGTTCCCGGCCTACCCCGATTACGACGCGGGACCGCCGGTCACCGAGGGCGCGGTGGTGCGCGCACGGGAGATCGACGGGCCCCTGGAGGACGGCGAGCGGGCGCATCTGCCGCGCCATCTCTCCGGCGCGGAGCAGGAGCCGGAAGCCGCCCGCGGCTCGGCCACGACGACCCGGTTCGGAGCACCTCCCCGATGACGCACGGCACTCCCGACCCCGGCGGCCCGCCCACCGGCGCCCCCGCGGACATCCCTGCCGGAATCCCCGCCGGCATACCTGAGGGCATCCCTGAGGGCCCGCTGCTCGCCCGGCTCGCCGGGCTGCGCGAGCGGGTCGCCGACCTGGTCGAGCGCCGCAGCGCCGAGGACCCCACCGCGGCCGACCCCCTGCGGGGCCTGTACCTCTCCGTCGAGGCCGTACGCCATCATGTGCGGCGGGCCGCCGGTCCTGAGCGGGCCGGGCACGGCGAACCGGACGGCGCCCGGGGCCCGGCCGACGGCGGGGACACCGGGCCCGACGCCGGAGGCCCGACGGCCCCGGCGGCCCCGGCAGACCTCACCGACGCCCTGGACCCGGCGGACCCGGCGTCTTTCGGGGACCCGGCGGGCGCCCACCCGGCGCACGACCGGCTGCACCGGCTCAGCCGCCGCCTCGGGCTCACCGCGGTGGACGCCACCGTGCTGCTCATCGCGCTCGCCCCCGACCTCGACCGGGGCTTCGAGCCGCTGTACGGGTACCTGAACGACGACGTCAGCCGCCGGCGGGCCACCATCGGGCTGGCACTGGACGTGTGCGGCCTGCCCGCGGCCCAGGCCGGCGCGCGTGACCTCTTCCACCCCACGGCGCCACTTTCCGCGTCCGGCCTGCTGCTCGTGGAGGACAGCGAACGCCCCTTCCTCAGCCGCTCGTTGCGCGTCCCGGACCGGGTCGCCGCCCATCTGCTCGGCGACGACACCCCGGACGCCGCACTCACCGGGCACATCCGGGCGCTGCCGGACCTCGCCGAGGACCCCTACGCGAAGGACGGCGGCACGTCGGCGCACCGGCTCGCGAAGCTCCTCGCCGCCGCCCCGCTCACGGTCTACCTGCGCGAACAACGCGACGGCGACGGCCTGTTGTATGCGGCCTCCGCGCTGCGTGCCGCCGGCCGCGACGCGCTGCACTTCACCCCCTTGGGCGGGGGCGCGCGCACCGGAGGCCCGGACGGTGACCCCGGCGGGGGCGGGCGGAGCAGCACCGAGGGCCACGGCCCGGTCGTGGAACTGCTGCGCGAGGCGCGGCTGCTGGGCTGCTCCGTCGTGGCCAGTCCGCTGCCCGAGCGGCCGGGCCCGCTGATCAGGGCGCTGACGGTGTCCGACGTGCCGGTCCTGTTCACCGGGCGGGGCCCGTACGACCCGCAGTGGTGCGAGAGCGATCCCCTGGTGCTGGACGTGCCCCGGCTGCCGTCGGGCGCGGTGGGCACGTGGTCGGCCGCGCTCGGTCTCGACGCGGGCGAGGATCCGGGGTTCGACCTGGCCACGACCGTCGCCCCCTACCGCCTCGGCGGTGACGGCATCGCCCGCGCCGCCCGCTCGGCGCTGGAGCTCGCCGCCCTCGACGGCACCGCGCTGACCGCCGCGCACCTGCGGCTCGCCGCCCGGCAGCAGTCCGCGTCAGGGCTGGAACGGCACGCCCGCCGTATCCGGCCCGACGTCGGCTGGGACGACCTCGTCCTGCCGGCGGGACCGCTGGGGCACCTGCGGGAACTTGCCCTGCGCGCCCGGTACCGCAGCCGGGTCCTCGGTGACTGGCGGCTCAGCGCCGGCGGCGGGCGCGGCCGTGGGGTGCTGGCGCTGTTCGCCGGGGACTCCGGTACGGGCAAGACGCTGTCGGCCGAGGTGGTCGCCGCCGACCTGGGCCTCGACCTGTACGTCGTCCAGCTCTCCTCCGTGGTCGACAAGTACGTCGGCGAGACGGAGAAGAACCTGGAGCGCATCTTCACGGAGGCCGACCGCGCGGACTCGGTGCTGCTCTTCGACGAGGCCGACGCCGTGTTCGGCAAGCGCTCCGAGGTCAAGGACTCCCACGACCGCTACGCCAACATGGAGAGCGCGTACCTGCTCCAGCGTCTTGAGGCGTTCGACGGCATCGCCCTGCTCACCACCAACCTGCGGGCGAACATCGACGACGCCTTCACCCGACGCCTCGACCTGGTGGTCGACTTCCCGTTCCCGGACGCCGGTCAGCGGCTCGCCCTGTGGCACCACAGCCTGACTCATGTGCCCTGCGCGGACGACGTCGATCCGGGCGTCTGCGCCCGGGACTTCGAGCTGGCGGGCGGTTCGATCCGCAGCGCGGTGGTGACCGCCGCCTACGCGGCCGTGGGCCGTGGCGAGACGGTCACCACGGCCGACCTGCTGACGGGTGCCCGCCGGGAGTACCGCAAGGCGGGCCGCCTGGTCCCCGGCGACGTGGGCTGGTGAAACGCGGACCGGCGGGCCCCCGTGAACGAGGACCCGCCGGATCGTAGCCGGGGTCCGTCTGATCGGTCCCGGTGCGGCCCGGAGCGCGCGGGCGGCCCCGGCCGGACCCCGTCACCGGAGCCGGCCGGGGCCGCCGCCCGCCGAAATCAGCTCTTGTCGGGCTTGGCGAGAAGCCATCCCTGGTCGTCGGTGTCGGTGCAGTGGAAGAGCGTCAGCGCGCCGCCCTCCGCGCGGTCGGACCCGTCCGACGCGTTGCCGTAGACGTCCAGGCACAGATTGTTGCTGGCGTAGTTGTGGATCCAGTAGAGGCCGCCGCTGTTCGGCCGCTTCTCCAGCCACCAGAGCTGGTTGTCGTTCATCGTCTGGGTGCAGGCGCTGTCCTGCGGCTTCGCACTGAGCGGTGCGGCGCCCGTCCCCGACAGGTCCATGCAGAAGCCGGTCGACTTGTCGCGGAGCTGGTAGAGGTCCCGGCCGTCGGGCCCCTTGCCCTTGGCCACCGTGTCGAAATCCCACACCTGGTTGGCCTTGGTATCGGTGTTGCAGGTGTACTGGCCGTAGGTGCTGCCCGCCGATCCCGTCGCGAAGGCGGGGCCCGCGCACTTCTCGGTCGTGCCGTTCCTGAGCATGACGTCTTTGAAGGGGTGCGGCGCGGGGGACTTCTTGGCTCCCCCGCCGCCACCCGCGCCCGCACTCGTCGACGGCTGCGGCGGCGGGGTGTTCTGGGCGGTCTCGGTCTGCGACGGCTGGGGCGCCGGGGCCTGGGACGGAGGCGGCGGCGTCAGGGACGTGACGGGCGTGTCATTGCGCTCCGTGGCCTGGCTGGCCACCGCGGGCTTGTAGGCGATCCAGATCATCACGAAGGCCACGGCGAGCGCGATCAGCATCGAGAGCAGCACCCCGAGCCAGCGGGGCAGCAGCCCGGGCTGGACGTACGTGCCCTGCACCGGCAGCGGCTCCGCGCCGGAACGCTGCACGGAGAGCGTGTACGGGCGGGACTGCTTCTGCCCCGCCCAGATGATCTGCCGCGGCTTCAGCGTGCTCTTGATGAACGCGGCCCGGCCCGGCGCGATCTGGACGTTGGCGGGGTGGATGTCGTACGCGAGCTGGTCGCCGTTGTCGCTGCCGCCCACGGAGGCGGTGAGTTTGACGTTGCCGAGGTTGTCGACGGCGAGCCGGGGGCGCCCGCGGAAGCGGCCCTTCACCGTCTGGGGCACGAGTTCGGCCCGTACCTCGGTGAACGGGGTGACGGTCACGTTGCCCTCGGAGACCGTGGTGGCCTCCGGGTACTCCGACGGGATGATCTGCACGCCGTACGGGTGCGGTCCCGCCGCGGCGTCCGGGGTGCGGGGCGGGGCGAAGGCCAGCTCCACGGTCCCGGTCGTCCCCGGGTACAGCCGGATGGACTGCGGCTCGACGGTCGTCCACGGGGAGAGGTCACCGACGGGTACGAACCGGTACTCGTCGACGACGTCACCGGTGTTGCGCACCCGCAGCCGCACGCGGGTCGAACCGCCCGGGTCCACGGTCGTCGAAGGGGGTTCCAGGGAGGTCCAGGGACTCATGTGCCGACGCTACGGTGAGCGCCACCGCGGTGTCGCAGGCCACGGGGCAGGATGGGGCGGCCGAAAGAGCAGCAGCGCTGTCCTTCCGGGCGCCTCGCGCACCGGCCTGCCCGGGATGCCGCCGGGACCGGGCCCGGGGCTGTCCCCGTGCCCTGCTCGTCCCGCTCCTCCTCGCGCCCGGGCCGCATTTCGTCAGCGGGTACGAGCCCTACCCTGTCGCGGCGTCGGACATGCGCGCCCACGGCTCGATCCTGCCCTGCCACGGGGACATGGACCGATCGGGCACTTCCAGGGGCCCGCAGGGCATCGACGGCGGGCGTCCGGTCCTCGGGCGGGGCCGCTCGGGCCGCCCGGCGGCTCCCGAACCCGGGGCGTCGTCACGGGTATCGCGGCGGGCGCGGCCCGTCGCCCGGCGCCGCGACGCCCCCGGGGCACGGCGGCGTCCCGTTGGGGCATCGGCCATGCCCCCTAAGCGGCACTGAAGGCCCTTACGGCGATCTACGCGCGGCGCCAGTGTTGTAGCTGTTGACCAGTCATACCCCCGAGGAGAGCAGAGTATGCCGTCCTACCTGTCGCCGGGTGTCTACGTCGAGGAAGTCGCCAGCGGCTCCCGCCCGATCGAAGGTGTCGGCACCTCCGTGGCGGCGTTCGTGGGCCTCGCACCCACCGGTCCGCTCAACAAGCCGACCCTGGTGACCAACTGGTCCCAGTACGTCGCCGCCTTCGGGGAGTTCACCGACGGCTACTACCTGGCCCATTCCGTCTACGGCTTCTTCAACAACGGCGGCTCGGCCGCGTATGTCGTGCGGGTCGGCGGCGCGGCCGAAGGGGACGGCCCGAACGCCGGCGCCCCCGCCGCGGTGCCGGGCTCCGCGGCCCCGGCCGCGCTGAACCCGGGCGCCCCCGCCGCGCTGGGCACGTTCACGGTCCGCGCCCTCGCGGCCGGCAGCGGTGGCGGCGCGCTCAGCGTCGAGGTGAGTGACGCGGAGGGCGAAGGGCCCGCCGAACGGTTCCGGCTGGTCGTCAAGGACGGCGAGAAGCCCGTCGAGACCTTCGACGTGAGCGCCAAGAAGAGCGGCCGCAACTACGTCGTCACGCAGGTCAAGGAACGCTCCACGCTGATCAGCGTGCAGGAAGCGGTGCCCGCCGCGCAGCTCGCCCGTCCGGACAACCAGACGGTGGCGCTCGCCCGCCCCACCCAGGCCCCCGCCGCTCTCCCCGTCGAGAGCGTGAACGCCGGCCACCCCGGCCCGGCCGAGTACCTCGGCGACTCCTCCGACCGCACCGGTTTCGGCGGCCTGGAAGCGGTCGACGAGATCGCGATGGTCGCCGTCCCCGACCTGATGGCCGCCTACCAGCGCGGCGCGATCGACCTGGAGGCGGTCAAGGCCGTCCAGCTCGGACTGATCGCGCACTGCGAACTGATGGGCGACCGGGTCGCCGTGATCGACCCGCCGCCCGGGCTCAACGCCCGTGACGTCCGGGTCTGGCGCCAGGACACCGCGGGTTACGACTCGAAGTACGCGGCCGTCTACTACCCGTGGATCAAGGTCTTCGACCCGGCCACCGGGCAGGCCCGCATGGTCCCGCCGAGCGGCCACGTCTCCGGTATCTGGGCGCGCAACGACTTCGAGCGCGGGGTGCACAAGGCGCCCGCCAACGAGGTCGTGCGCGGCGTCGTCGACCTGGAGAACCAGATCACCCGCGGCGAGCAGGACCTGCTCAACCCCATCGGCGTGAACTGCATCCGCGCCTTCCCCGGCCGCGGTATCCGCGTCTGGGGAGCCCGCACCCTCTCCTCCGACCCGGCCTGGCGCTACATCAACATCCGCCGGTACTTCAACTACCTGGAGGAGTCGATCCTGATCGGCACCCAGTGGGTGGTGTTCGAGCCGAACGACGAGGCGCTGTGGGCCCGTATCCGGCGCAACGTATCGGCGTTCCTGGTCAACGAGTGGCGCAACGGCGCCCTGTTCGGCTCGCGTCCCGAGGATGCCTTCTACGTCAAGTGCGACGCGGAGAGCAACCCGCCGGAGTCGGTCGACCTCGGCCGGGTCATCTGCGAGATCGGTATCGCGCCCGTCAAGCCCGCCGAGTTCGTGATCTTCCGGCTGGCCCAGTTCTCCAGTGGCAGCGGCGAGTTGGAGGAGTAGCGGCGCGCCGGCCCACGCCGGGCCACCCCGTCCCCACCTTCCCCAGGTACGTCGTCAGTAGTAGAAGGACAGACAGCGGCTCATGAGTCTTCAGCCCGGTGATTCCCTCACCTCACACAATTTCGGCCTCCAGATCGACGGCGTCATGGTCGAGTACCTCCAGGAGGTCAGCGGCCTGAGCCTCGAACAGGACGTCATCGAGTACCAGCAGGTCTCCGCCCAGGGCGTGCCCGTGACGAAGAAGCTGCCGGGCGTGAAGAAGGCCGGCACGTGCACCGTCGTGCGCGGCATGACCCAGTCCGCGGCGTTCAACCAGTGGATCAACGAGTCGATCGCCGGCCAGATGGCGACGGCCCGCAAGAACGCCACGATCATGCACATGGACTACACGAACGCCCCGGTCAAGCGCTACAACATGCGCAACGCCTGGTGCAGCAAGGTCGAGGCCAGCACGGTCAAGGCCGGTGAGGCGTCGGCGCTCACCGAGACCGTCACCATCACCTTCGAAGAACTGGTCATCGAGTAATGCGCCGTACGGCTGCCCGCTCCTCGGCGGCGCCCGCACCCGCGGGCGCCGAGCCCGAGGAGTCCGAGCCCACTCCCCCGGCGAGCGCCCCGGTCGCCGAGCAGGTGCCCGAACGGCAGTCGCTGCGAACGGAGTTCGACTTCGAACTGCCGCGCGGATACGTCGACGACGCGGGCACGGTGCACCGCACGGGCACCATGCGCCTGGCCACCGCGCGGGACGAACTGGTCCCGCTGCGCGACCTGCGCGTGCAGGAGAACCCGGCCTACCTGTCGGTCGTGCTGCTCGGCCGGGTCATCACCCGGCTGGGCACGCTCGGGCAGGTGCACGACGGGGTCGTGGAGAACATGTTCGCCTCCGACCTCGCCTTCCTGCAGGACTTCTACCGGCAGGTCAACGCCGAAGGACACACCAGGGCCGGGGTGACCTGCCCGCACTGCGAGCAGCCCTTCGAGGTGGAGCTCGGCGGGAGCCGCCTGGGGGAATCGTGACGTACGCGACCGACCGTGTCCACGAAGAGATCGCGTACATCGCTTACCACTTCCACTGGAGCCTGGAGGACATCCTGGACCTCGAACACCGCGACCGGCGGCGTTACGCCCAGGAGATCGCCTCTCTCGTCAGCCGCGCGGCGACGGAGGGGTGATGGGGTTCCTCGACAGGCTGCGCGGACGGCCGGACGCGGGCCGCGGCGGACCGGACGGTGCGCCGCCTCCCGCGGCGGAGGCACCCGCGGACCGTCCGCAGCCCGCGCACCCCACGGGCCCGGGAGCGGCGGGCTGGTCGAGCCTGCCGCCGCTGCGAAGTTCCCTCACCCGGGGAACCGGAGCCGTCACCGACGCCGGGTTCGGCGTGTCGCTCACCACCTGGCAGAACCCCTCCTTCGTCGGGGCCCTCTCGCACGCCGTCCTCGACGGTGCTCCCGGCGGCCTGGTCAAGGGCCCGCTCCCGGTCCTGGCGGCCTCGTCGCCCGGGCCGGAACTCGGCATGCCCTCGCTGACCCTGCCGGTCGCGGGAGCAGCCGCCGTCCCGGAACCCGGCCCCGCTGCCGCGCCGTTGGCCCGCGCGGTCCCGGACACCGCCCCTCAGGGAGCCCCGCCGCTCGCGGGCCGGACCGCGGGGCCCCGGGTCTCGCCGGTGCCCCCGCGTGCCGCCCGGCCCGTCACCCTGACGACGTCGCCCCCGGTGCAGCGACGCGCCCTGCCGACGGTGACGGCGTCCACGCGTGCCGGCGGCTCGTCACGTGCGTCCTCCCCGCCCGCCCCGATGGCCGCACGCTCCGAGCCGGGGCAGGCCGTGAACACGGACCCGACGCCGGACGCCCCGTCGGTCTCCGCCGCATCCGCGCCCGCACCCTCCGCGCCGCCGCGCCAGGACATGTCCCCGCCGCCGCCCACCGCGCCGACCGCGATCCAGCGGCGCCCCGCCGTCGGACCCGTACGGCCCGGACTCGGCACACCGGCGGGCGGACCGGCTTCGGCAGGACCGGCATCGGCAGGACCGACAACTGCCGGACCGGTATCTGCCGGGCAGCCGTCGAGCGGACAGGCGAAGACCGGTCAGGCACCGAGCGGATCGCCGTCGGCCCCTTCGGGCTCGCGCGGTTCGACGGCGAGCGGATCACCGTCGGCCCCTTCGGCGTCGGCCGGTTCGGCATCGGGCGGGCAAGCCGCAGGCGGCCCGGGCGCGCGTCGAGCGCGCCCGCTGCTCGGCGCCCCGCTGTCCGCTCCGCCCCCGGCCACGGGGCCCGCCAGGCCCCAGGGGCCCGGGACCTCGGCCGGGCGCCGCGCCACGTCGCACCCGGCGTCTCCCGGCTCCGACCCCGCCCGTGGCGCGGCCGGGCAGGCGTCCCCGCCCTCCCCCACTTCCCTCGCTCCCCCGCGTTCCACCGCCGCGCTGGCCGGCGACGGCCCCGCGGCCGCCCCGGCCCCGGTCCAGCGTGCGCCGATGCGGCCGGAGCCGTCGCCGCGCCCCGTGACCCCGGGCAACCGCGCCCCCTCGGCCTCGGCGCTCCCTTCCTCGGGACGCCCCCTGTCAGAACCGGCGCGGGACGGCGCGGCGTCCGGCACCGCGAGATCCCTGCCGACAGCGCCCCTCACCCCCGCGGCACCGCGAGCGGAGGCGGCTACCGACCCGCGCTCGACCGGCGTCCTGCCCCCGGCGACGACTTCCGGCGGGGCCGCGCGGCCGGCCGCCCCGGCGGCCGGAGACAGCGGCGCCCGCGCCATGCCGTCCGCGCCGGTGCGGTTCGACGGCAGGGACGATCCGGCCGCCACCGCCGCGCACACGGCACCCGCGTCGCGTACGACCGTGCTGCCCGTGGCAGCCGTCGTGCCCGTACAGCGCGTCCGGGCGTCCGCCGGGACCGGGCCCGCCGGGGCTCCCCGCTCCCCCGCGATGCCCGTCGTCCCCGTGCGGCGCGCCGCCGCGTCATCCGGGCGGCCCACAGCTCCCGGTACGGCATCCCCCGTACGCGCCCCGGCCGGCAACGGACCTGCCCCGGCGGCCGGTTCACGGCTCCCGGCCTCGGTGCCCGGCACACCGGAGGGCGCCACCGCGGCAGGTACCGAGGACGCCACCGCCACGAGGGAACGGCGTCCTGACTCCGGTGGCGCGTCCAACCACCGCTCTCTCGCTCTGACTTCGGCCCGTCCGTTGGTGTCCGCCCTGCCGCCGGTGCCGGCGCCCGCCCCCGGCACCACTGCCCTGCAGCGGCGCCCCGCGACCACGGCGGTACCGTTGCGCCGCCCCGCGGCCCCTGTCCTCGCGGCGCCTTCCGGCGTCGGCGGTCCGCCACGCCCTGCCGCGCCAGGCCGCCCGGGCGCCGGCGGCCCCGCCCCTGCGGCGCGCGGGGGAGCGGGGGCCGGGACGGCCGCTCCCGTCCCGGCGGCAGCCGCCGTCCGGCCCACCGCGATCCCGGCCGGCACCATCCCGCCCAACGCCGGCCCGCCCAACGCCGTCCGGCCCACCGGCCCGACGGGAGCCGGGACAGCGTCGGCGCCCGCACCCGGGGGCCGCTCGGGCTCTGCCGGCCCGACGGTGCAGCGCCGTGCGGCGCCGCGATCCGGCTCCGCCCCCACCGTGAGCGGACCCGCGCTGCCGCGAACCACCGCTCCCGTATCTCCTGCCGGGCCGGTGGGCCGTGGCGGACCGCCCCGGCCGGTCGCCCTCGGGCTCCCCGGCGGTCCCGCCGCCCCGCCGCCGCGCGGTGGCCGGCCCGCCGCGAGCGGTCAGGGCGGCGCGGCGGGCATCGTGCAGCGTCTCGCGGCGTCCCCGGCTTCCGGGCTCGCACCGGCCCCGGCCGGGCCCAGGCCGCTCGGGCCCGCCGCCTCTGCGGCGTCGGCCACGGCACTCACGCCTCCACGCCCACCGGCCGGCGCCTCGCACACGCCCGTTCCGTACACCCCCGTTCCGTCCACCCGGGTCGGGACGACGTCCCGTCCGGCGCTGCCCCTGTCCCCGCCCGTCTCCCCCGCTCCCGGGTTGCCGGGCCGGACCGTCACCGCCGCACCCGCACCCGCCGGGGGTTCCGTACCCGGTGGGCGCGTGGCGCTGCCCGTACAGCGCGCGGCGGCCGGTCCCGGGTCCTTCGGCCTGCCGTCCGGCCGTCCCGGGCCCACCGCCCGGACCGTCCCGGCCGGGGCTTCCCCGGGGCCGACGGGTTCGCCCGTACGCCTCCCGGCGTACGCCCCCGCGCCGGCGATGCCGGTGCAGCGGAGCACGGCGCCCGCCTCCGCTCCGGCGCGCGGACCGGCGCTCGCCAAGGTCCTCGCGGCTCCCGGCCCGTCCGCCGGGCCGGGGCCCCGGCCCGCCCGCCCGGCGGCCGTCGCACCCGTCCCGCAGATCCAGCGGCGCGCCGCCGCGCCGGTCCGCGCCCCGGCGCCGAGCACGGCCGGCAGGTCCCCCGGGACCTCCCGCTCCACCGCGGAGTTCAGCGCCAACGGACTGACGGAACGTCAACTGGATGAACTCGCTTCGCGGTTGAGCAGCCGAATGGCGCGACTTCTGGGGTTCGAGGCGAAGAAACTCTCAGAGCGCCAACTCGACGAACTCGTCCACCGGTTGTTCGGCCCGCTGACCCGGCTGCTGAGAACCGAGTTGCGCCTCGACCGGGAGCGCGTCGGGAAGCTGCGTGACGCGCGCCGCTGACCGACACCGGGCCCGGAGCCGGTGATCCGGGAGCCCGCCTCCCCGGGGAAGTCACAGACTGCAGACGAAAGGCCGATCCAATGCCCAGCGATCTCGACCCGGGATCCTCGATCTTCTTCACCCTGACCATCGACGGCGAGGACCTGGGGTACTTCAACGGCTGCGAGGGCCTGGCTTCCGAGGTCGAGATGGAGCACTACCAGGAGGGCGGCAACAACGGGTTCGTCTGGCAGCTGCCCACCCGCGTCACGTTCTCCACGATCCGGCTGACCCGTCCCCTGACGGCCGGCACGGCGAACGTGGCCGCCTGGATCTCCTCCGTCACCACCGGGGTCTCCCGGCCCACCGCCGAGATCGCGGCGCTGCGTGCCGACGGCTCGGTCGTCGTCCGCTGGGGCCTGATGGACGTGGTCCCCGTGCGCTGGCAGGGCCCGACGCTCGATCCGGCCAACCCGTCGGTCGCCACGGAGGTCCTGGAGATCGCGCACCACGGATTCACGGACGTAGGGGGGGAGTAGCGATGGCAGGCAAGGAAGGCGCCTTCGACAAGGCGGGCAACAAGTTCTCCGAGGTCATCGGGAGCCTGGTGCACGCCACGCTCGCGATCCACGAACCGCCGCTCGGGCACAGCACCACGCCGGGCGCGCTGATCAAGTCGTTCGGCTTCGAGTTCAACCCCTCCCAGCTCTCCCTGACCCGGCGCGCCCAGTGGCAGTCCACCCCGACGGCCATGGTGCGCGACGGCGCGCTGCCCGAGTTCATGGGGCCCGAGCCGCTCGAACTGTCCGTGGCGGTCTTCCTCGACCGCTCCGACGACCCGGACAGCAATGACGTGATGAAGATGGTCGAGTCGCTGTTCTCCTGCTGCGAGGTGACCTCCATGAGCATCGCGGCGAAGCAGCCGTCCACGCCCTGGGTGATCTTCCAGTGGGGTTCGTTCCGGACGGCCAGGTTCACCGCGTACGTCGAGTCGGTGGACACCACGTACACCCTCTTCGGCACTTCGGGGATGCCGATCCGCGCCACCTGCCAGCTGCGGCTGCACGAGATCCCGGGCAAGACCCTGGGACAGAACCCCACCTCCGGCGCGCTGACCGCGCGCCGTGTGCACCGGGTCGTCGCGGGCGATTCGCTGCAGTCGCTCGCCTGGCGGGAGTACGGGGACGCCACCGTGTGGCGGGCGATCGCCGAGACCAACGAGATCGACGACCCGGCGCGGCTCAGTCCCGGCACCGAGCTCATCCTGCCCGCGGTCGAGGAGGTCACCGCCCCATGACTCTGCTTGCCTTCTCCAGCGTCATCGACGTCAGGGTCGGCGGCGGCAAGCTGCCCGCCACGGTCGCCGACAAGCTCGTGAGTGCCTGGGTCGACCTCGGGGCCGGGGTGCCCGGCGCGTTCGAACTCGCCTTCCGCGACAAGGCCCGGCGGGAGGTGCTGGGCCTCGCGGGCATCAGGATCGGCACGAAGATCGAGCTGGCCGCGGTGGCCGACGGCAAGGGCGCGCAGGACCCGCTGCTGACCGGTGAGGTCACCGGACTTGAGGCGGACTACGACGGCACCGGCACCTTCACCGTCGTGCGGGGCTACGACCTCGGGCACCGCCTGCTGCGCCGGCGCCGGGTCGCCGGGTACACCAAGATGACGGCTGCCGCGATCGCGCGGAAGCTGGTGCCGCAGAGCGGGATCCCGCTCGGCAGGATCGAACCGACCCGGCCCGACTACGACTTCATCACCCAGGACAACGTCACCGACTGGGACTTCCTCGCGCGGCTCGCCGACGAGAACGAGAAGGTGATGTACCTCGACTCCGAGGGCAGGTTCCAGTTCGTCAGCCGCGAGCGGGCCTCCGGGGCTCCCCCGGAGGGCACCGACACGGACAAGAGCGCGTTCGTGCTCCAGGCCGGGCGCGACGTGCTGCGCTGCCGGGCCGCCGTCACCTCCACCGACCAGGTACCCGAGGTCGAGGCGCGCGGCTGGGACGTCGGGGCCAAGCGGGCCCTCACGTCCAAGACGAAGACCCTCACCAACCCGGCTCTCGACATCGGCGCGGAACCGGGCGAGATGGCCCGGAAGTTCCCGTCCGGCGATCTGGTGGAGACGAGCACGCCGTACGACCAGCAGGCACAGGTCAAGCGGGCGGCGGAGTCCCTGGCCGACGACGTGACGTCGGCCTTCGCGGAGCTGGAGGTCACCGTGCACGGCAACCCCAGGCTGCGCCCCGACGTCGCGGTGCTCCTCGAAGACGTCGGCGAGCCCTTCGAGGGCAAGTACACCGTGACGGGCGTCCGGCACACCTTCGAGAACGGCCGGCCCTACCGCACCCGGGTCACCGTCAGCGGCAGGCAGTGGCGCTCCCTGTACGGGCTCGCCTCCGGCGGCGCGGCGGCGGCACCTCGTCTGCCGAGCGTGGCGAACGCGGTGGTCACGGACGTGAAGGACCCCCAGCGGCTCGGCCGGGTGAAGCTCACGTTCCCCTGGCTGGACGACAGTTACGTCAGCGACTGGACCCGTACCGTGCAGCTCGGCGGGGTCAGCGGCGGCAGCATCATCCCGCTGGACGTCAACGACGAGGTGCTCGTGGCGTTCGACCGCGGCTCCCTCGACCATCCCTTCGTCCTCGGCGGGCTCTACAACGGCAAGGACCGGCCCCGGCCCGGCGATGTGCCGCTGCACGACAAGCTCAGCGGCAAGGCGAGCCGCCACACCCTGGCCGACCGGGAGTTCAACCGTGTCGACCTGCTCAGCCAGCAGACCGGCCTGCGCAAGCGCGGTGTGCGGCTGAGCACCGGAAACGACCGGCTCGTCATCAACCTGGACCGTACGAAGACCGAGATCACCGTGGACAGCAAGGGCAGCGTCTCCATCAAGGGAAGCCGGTCCGTGTCCGTCGAGGCCGGCCTCAACCTGACCCTGAAGGCGGGCGGTTCGCTGAAGCTGAGCGCGGGCGGCGCCATGACCCTCGATTCGGTCGGTGCCCTCGCCATCAACTCGGGTGTGATGGCGATCGATGCGAAGGGGGCCCTGAGCATCTCCGCCGCCCTCGACGCGAACATCCAGGCGCTCAACATGCAGATGACCGGCGCCAAGATCGCGATGCTGGGCCTCGTCACGGCCAACGGGGAGCCGGTGATCTGATGCCCGAGCAATTCGTCGGCTCCGGCTGGTCCTTCCCGCTGCGCATCGGTCCCACCGGAGGCATCGCGCTGGTCAGCGGGGAGCGGGAGGTCGAGGAGGCCATGCACCTGGTGCTGGCCACCGCACCGGGCGAGCGGCCCATGCGCCCGGAGTTCGGCTGCGCCATCCACGACATGGTCTTCGCGCCCGTCAACGAGACGACCGTGGGCCGCATCCAGCACGAGGTCTTCACCAGCCTGGACCGCTGGGAGCCGCGCATCGAGGTGCACGAGGTGGAGGTGACCCCCGGCGACGACACCCAGGGGGTGCTGTTCATCGACGTGCGCTACGCGATCCGCGGCACCAACAACCCGCGCAGCCTGGTCTTCCCGTTCTACGTCATCCCCTCACACGACGATCCCGAGCCGCCGTCCGACGACGGCCCGGCCACCGAAAGCGACCGCTGATGGCACTGCCCTCCCCGAATCTCGACGACCGGCGCTTCCAGCAGTTCGTCGACGACGCCAAGCGCTACATCCAGCGGCGCGCCCCGGAGTGGACCGACCACAACGTGTCCGACCCCGGCATCACCCTCGTGGAGACCGTCGCCCACCTGGCCGACCAGATCGTCTACCGGCTCAACCGGGTCCCCGAGAAGAACCACCTGGCCTTCCTCGACCTCGTCGGGATCACCCTCTTCCCGCCGTCCGCCGCGCGCACCGACGTGACGTTCTGGCTGTCGGCCCCGCAGGAGGACCCCGTCGTGGTCCCCCTCGGCACGGAGACCGCGACCGTGCGCGCGGAGGGCGAGGAAGCCGTCGTCTTCTGCACCGAACGGGAACTGTCCATCATCTCCAGTGAGTTGCGGCACCTCGCGGTGCAGAACGGCGGCCAGGCCGTACTCGACAGGAGCACCGACCTCGCCGAGGCGCGGGACGTCCTGTGCTTCGCCGAGGCCCCCGGCGTCGGTGACTGCATGCTCCTCGGACTCAGCGCCGCCGTCCCGCACTGCGCCGTCGCGCTGCGGCTCGACAGCCGGGTCGACGGCGTCGGCGTGGACCCCCGGCAGCCCCCGCTGGTGTGGGAGGCGTGGACCGCCGACGGCTGGGCGGCGTGCGAGATCGAGGAGGACGGCACCGGCGGTCTGAACCGCCCGGGCGACGTGGTGCTGCACGTACCCGCCGGGCACATCCTCTCCCGCAGCGGCCGGCACGAGGCGGGCTGGCTGCGCTGCCGGGTGACCGAACCCGCGCCGAACCAGCCCTTCTACACCACCTCTCCCACCGTGCGCTCTGCCGAGGCCTTCACCATGGGCGGAACGGTCCCCGTCGTGCACGCCGAGACGGTCTACGACGAGGCCCTGGGCGAGTCCAACGGGCTGCCGGGGCAGCGGCTCCGGCTCACCCACGCCCCCGTCGTCGGCGACATCCCGCCGGTGCACCTCCAGGTCGCCGACCACGACGGCTGGCAGGACTGGTCGGTCGTCCAGCACTTCGCGGCCTCCCGGACGGACGACCGCCACCTCACCCTCGACGCCGCGACCGGTGAGATCGCCTTCGGCCCCGCCGTACGGGAACGGGACGGCACGCTGCGCCAGTACGGGGCCGTACCGGCCAAGGGCGCCGTCATCCGGGCCCGCCGCTACCGCACCGGCGGCGGCCGCGCCGGCAACGTCGCCCGCGGCGCCGTCCGCACCCTGCGCGACTCCGTTCCCTACGTCGCCGAGGTCGTCAACCGCGAAGCCGCCCACGGAGGTGTGGACGGCGAGACGGTCACGGAGGCGAAGGCCCGCGCGCCCCTCACCCTGCGCGCCCAGGACCGCGCCGTCACCCTGCGCGACTACGCCGAACTCGCCCGGCACGCGGCCCCCGAGACCGCCCGCATCACCTGCCTCGAAGGCGAGGAGGAGAAGCACGGCGCGTACGCCGTGCGCGTCCTCGTCGTGCCCCGCGCCGTCCCCGACCCGGGCGGCCGGCTGCGCTTCGAACAGCTCGTACCCGCCGACGACCTGCTGCGGCGGATCAGCGGCTACCTCGACGAGCGGCGCCTGATCGGCACCCGCCTCGCGGTGGGCCCGCCGTACTACCAGGGCGTCACCGTCGTCACCACCCTGCACGCCTTCCGGGGCGTCGACGCCGACCGGGTCAGGCAGGACGCGTACGACGCGCTCTACCGCCACCTGGACCCGCTCACCGGCGGAGCCGACGGCACCGGCTGGCCCTTCGGCCGGCCCGTCCAGTCGGGCGAGATCTTCGCGGTGCTCCAGCGCGTGCCCGGGGTCGAGCTGGTGGACGAGGTGCTGCTCTACCCGGCCGACCCGCTGACCGGCAAGCGCGGGGAGCGGACCGAGCGCATCGACCTCGAAGCGCCGTCCCTGGTCTTCTCCTACGACCACCGCGTACGGGTGAGCGGAGGGTCCTCGTGAGAGGTTCGATCGACGGCCTGGGCTCCTCCGTCCCGCTCGGCACCATGCTGCCCGCCGCCTTCGCCGACGACGACGTGCTGCAGCGCTTCGTCGCCGGACTGGACGAGGTGCTGGCCCCCTTCCTCAACGTCCTCGACTGCATGGACGCGTATTTCCTCCCCTCCCTGGCCCCCGCCGACTTCGCCCGCTGGCTCGGCTGGTGGGTCGGCGCCGAGACCGACGGCATCCAGGACGACACCGCCGAGGGGGAGGCACGGCTGCGCGCGGCGGTCGCCGCCGCCGCCCGGCTGCACCGCATCCGCGGCACGCGTGCGGGCCTCTCCGAGGCGGTACGGCTCGCCTTCGGCGTCGAGCCCGAGATCACCGAGAGCGGCGGTGCCGCCTGGAACGCCCGGCCCCTCGGCCCGGTTCCCGGCGAACACCGCCCCCGCCTGCACGTGGTCCTCCGCCTGCCCGCACCGACGGACGCGGACGAATACCGGCTCGACAACCTGGTGGCAGCCGCCCGCCCCGCTCACATGCCCTACACGGTCCAGGTGACCGCCGTGGAAAGGACCCACCAGACATGAGTCAGGCATCCGGCGACCCGAGGGGAGAGCAGCGGATGGTGGTCTGCGACCAGTGCGGGACGCACCAGGACCCGGCGCAGGCGTTCTGCGACAGCTGCAACGCGGTGCTGCGCTGGAGCCCCGGCACGCCCGCGCCCGCGCCCTCCGCCCGGCCGGCGCCCGAACGGACCCCCGTCGCGCAGGGCGCACCGGGCGCACCGGGTCAACTGCCCCCCGAACAGGGGCCGGCCGGCCACCTGCCGCCCGAGCAGCCGCTCCACGGCCGGACCGCGGCGTCCGCACCGGCGGCGCCTTCGGGCCCGGCCGACCCGTGGAACGCGTCGCCGGCCGGCGGCGGATACGGGGCACCCCCGGCCGGCAGCGGGTACGGGTACCCGCCACGCGCGGACGGTTTCGGACCCCCGCCGGGCGCGGGCGGTTTCGGACCCCCGCCGGGCGCCGCGCCGGCCGCCTCCGCCCCGTGGGCGGGTCCCTCCGCCCACGGCACGCACAGCGGTGGCCACGCCATGAACGACGACACGCTGGAGACCGCCACGCCCGCCGTGTGGCCGGGCGGCGCGGGCGCGGCACTGCCGGCGCAGGAACCGCCCGCCACCGCTGCCGCGGCCGGTGGCCGCCCGCCCGTACAGGACCCGGGCATCGACACCGAACGGGCCAGGGCGCTGCTCGTACCGCTGGCCGATCCGCGGGCACCGCAGGACCTGCCGCCGAGCGTGGCCCCCGTCCTGCCGGGGCGGCCCGAGCCCGCACGGCCCCAGGTCCGCACCGTGGGAGAGCAGCCCTTCCAGGGAGGCATCGCCTGTCCCTGGTGCGCCACCCCCAACCCGCCCGAACGCCACTTCTGCTCCCGGTGCGCCATGTCCATGGGCGCGGGACCGGAGAACGCGGCACGGCGCTCCTGGTGGCGGCGGATGGTCGACTACCGCAACCGGGAGGAGCCCTGGGCAGGTGACCGCCCGCGCCTGCGCCGCCAACTCGGCCGCATCCTGCGGTGGGTGGCGGGGGCCGCGGCGATCGCCCTGGTCGTGACGGGCCTCTTCCACGCCGGCGAGGGCATCGACGCGGTACGCGACCACTTCTCGAAACGGGTCGCCGTCGCGCCCGACTCGTACAAGGCGTCGCACTCCTACGAGCACCAAGGCCCCGGCCTGGCGTTCGACAAGGTCAGCAACACCTGGTGGGGGCCCGGCTACTCGGGGTCCGGACAGGGGCAATGGCTGGAGGCCCACTTCCAGGAGCCGGTGACGCTGCTCGACGTCGGCATCACCCCCGGCGAGTCCACCCACGCCGACACGCTCTCCAAGTCGGCGCTCCCGCACCGCGTCGAGGCCACCATCACCACCGACGACGGCAAGGTCAGCACCAAGGAACTCCTCCTCGACCCGTCCAGCGGCTTCCAGTCGCGCGACTTCCGCTTCCACGACGTCACGTCGGTGCGCTTCACCCTGGAGACCGCGTACAACACCGACGGGAAGAAGCAAGTCGCCATCGCCGAGATCGAGTTCTTCGGCGCCTCCCAGGACGGCGCTTCCTGAGGAGCCGCCCCAGGAACGCCCCTCGCGCCGCGGCGGCCCGCCCCCGCGGCGCGAGGCGGCACGCGTACCGAGAACAGCACGGTGTGCGGCCTCCGCCCGGCGGGCACGGCGCCGCCGGACCGCCGGCGCGGCCTCCGCCCGGCGGGCACGGCGCCGCCGGACCGCCCCGGCAACACGACGACAACGGCCCGGCTCACCAGCACCTCCGCGCGGGCGGCCACCCCCACGCCCTCGGCCGGCGGGGCCGCCCCGCCTCCCCCGTCTCCCGCATCCACCCGACGGATTCTCCCGGGTCCACCCGACGGATCCACCCGATGCGGTGGCCCGGGTCGGGTGTCATGCTCACCGTCGCCGCCGCCATGGTCGTCTTCCTCGTCACCCGGGGCCGTACCGAGCGCTCCTGTGACCGGCCTCCGGCCCGTCCTGCGACGCACGGATCACCGGCCCGACACCCCCACCACGGCCGCGATCGCCAGGCTCGCCCCCCTCCGGGCAGAGGCCACGGATTCCGCGACACACGGATTCCGCGACCCCTGGGCCGCCACGCTCGCGCGTCCTCCGCTTCCCCCTCCGTGCGGAAAGCCGCTCGGACCCGCCGTCGCCCGGCGCAGTCCGGCACCCGCACCGGCCGTCGCCCCTCCTCCGACCGTCGTCCCCTCCCCCGACCGTCGGCGCCACAGCACGCCGTCACACTCCCCCTCCCCGGCCCCGTCTCCGTCCTCATCCCAGGACAGAACTCTCAGGACAGAACAGCACGGGCTTGACGCGCATTAGCTATAGGTACTAGCTTTCAGGTTAGAGAGACTACCTAGTCCTGGAGGATGTCATGACCGAGTTCCTTGCCGTCGAAGGCGGCACGATCGCGTACGAGGTGGCGGGATCCGGCCCGCTGGTCGTCCTCGCCCACGGCATGGGCGACAGCCGCTCCGCGTACCGCGCCCTGGTCCCGCCGCTGGTGGCGGCGGGCTACCGGGTCGCCTCCGTCGATCTGCGCGGCTGCGGCGAGTCCAGCACCGACTGGCCGGCCTGGAGCCGCACGGCCATCGCGGGTGACCTGCTCGCCGTGGTCCGCCACCTCGGCGGCCCGGCCGTGCTCGTCGGCCACTCGATCTCCGGCGGCGCCGCCACCATCGCGGCGGCGCTGGAGCCCTCCCTGATCACCGCCGTCGTCGAGCTGGCGCCATTCACCCGCAAGCAGTCGGTGCGCCTCGGTGACCTGCGGGTGAAGCGCTTCCGGCGCGGCATGCTGCGGCTGCTGGGGACAGGCGTGCTGGGCAGCGTGCCGCTCTGGCGCTCCTACCTCGACGTGGCCTACCCCGGCGCCAAGCCCGCCGACTGGCCCGAGCGGATCGGCCGGATCGACGCGCTGCTGCGCGAACCGGGCCGCATGAAGGCCCTGCAGGGCATGGGCCGCAGCGCCCCGACCGACGCGGGAGAGCGGCTCGCGGACGTCCGCTGCCCGGTCCTGGTGGTGATGGGAACGCTCGACCCCGACTGGGCCGACCCGGGCGCCGAGGGCTCCGCTATCGTCGACGCCCTGCCGTCCGGCCTCGGCCGCCTCGAAATGATCGAGGGCGCCGGGCACTACCCGCACGACCAGTTCCCCGGCCAGGTCGCCGCGCTCGTGCTCGCCCACCTCCGCTCGACGCCGTCGGGGGCCGCTCGTGCCTAGGGCCGGCCTGAACACGGACCGGGTGGTCGCCGAAGCGGCGGTGATGGCCGACGAGGTGGGGCTGAACCGGGTCACCCTGGCGGGCCTCGCCACCCGGCTCGGGGTGCGCCAGCCGTCGTTGTACAAACACGTCGAGAGCCTCGACTCCCTCCAGCAGCGCATCGCCGTACAGGCGAAGGGCGAACTCGCCGACGTGTGGGGCCGGGCCGTCATGGGCCGCGCCCGCGACGACGCCCTGGTGGCGATGGCCCACGCCTACCGCACCTGGGCACAGGCCCATCCGGGCCGCTACGTGGCGGCCCAGCGGGCTCCCGTCCCCGGCAACGCCGAGGACGAGGCAGTCAGCGCGCGAGCGGTCCAGGTGGTGGCGGCGGTGATCGACGGCTACGGCCTCCACGGTGACGAGGCCATCGACGCCATCCGCGCCTTCCGTGCCGCCCTGCACGGATTCGTCTCCCTGGAGGCCGGCGGCGCGTTCGCCCTCCGGGCGAGCGTCGACCGGAGCTTCGACCGCCTCATCCAGGCCCTGCGGATGGCCCTGTCGAGCTGGGGGGACGTCTGCGAGCCCGGCAGCGAGATGTTGCACGAGCAGAAACCGAAGCAGGAACCGAAGCCGGAGGCGTGAAGCGGCTCGGCGCCGGTGCGGGTCACGGGCCCCTTCTCCCTCCCCCCGTTTCCGGGGCCGTACGGGAGGTCGCACAGGGCGCAAGGGGGGTGCCGCGTACCAGGACTCCGCCGGGTCACCAGGCGGTCGCGCCTCCGTCGACGGCATAGTTGGCGCCGGTGATGTAGGACGCGCGGTCGGAGGCGAGGAAAGCCGCCAGCTCGACGATCTCCTCGGGCTGGGCGAACCGCTTGAGGAGCGTCTTCGCGGTGATGGCCTCGCGGGCCGACGTGTCGTCGCCGAGGTCGCGGCGGCTGGCCGGGGTGAGCACGGGCCCGGGGCTGATGGCCACCGCGCGGATCCCGTGGCGGGCGCCTTCCAGTGCCAACTGGCGCGTCATGGCGATGACACCGGCGTTCGCCGCGGTGTGCGCGACCATCGGCGGGACCGCACCGGCGATCATGCCGGCTTCGGACGCGACGTTGATGATGACGCCGCCACCGCGCCGGACCAGGTGCGGCCAGGCGAACTTCGTGACGAAGAACGGTATGTCGAGTTCCCCGGCGATGGTCGCCCGCCAGTCGGCGACGGAGAAGTCAGGCATCGGACCGAAGTACTGGACGGCCGCGTTGTTGTAGACGACGTCCAGTCCTCCATGAACGGCGACCGCGTCCTCGACGGTCCGCCGTGCCTGCTCGGGGTCGGTGAGGTCCATCGGCGCGATGCCCGTCATCCCACCGCCGTCTCGGCGCACCAGTTCGACAGTCTCGTTGTTGGCCTCGGCCAGGATGTCGGAGCCGATGACCTTCGCACCTTCCCGCGCGAAGACCAGTGACGCGGCGCGGCCCTGACCTCCTCCGGTGCCGGTGATGAGCACGATCTTCCCGTCGAGCGTTCCCATGGGATCCTCCGGGTCCGTGGTCGGTGACTCCGCGTGCGGGCGGCCTCGGCTCACCTGCGGTCACCAGTGATTGACGTGTCAACCATAAATCGGAGATGCCACTTCCCGTACATAAGGTGTGGTGACGCTCATCACCGACTTCGGGGATAAAAGGGCGCCGTGGGCCGTGGACCGGAATCCGTAGCGCAGGCCCCTCGACCTGCAGAAACATGGGTTTTGCAGCGGTCGGCCCAGCACCATGCCAGCTCGGGCGTTCAATCCCGGCAACATGAAGGCCGGACGTCCCTCATCCGCCTACGGAGTTCGGGCGCCGGCGCTCCAGCTCGCCCTCCTTCGGCGGCTAGGACGTCCCGCCCGAGGACGCGGGCCTCATGGCGTGCTGCAGGACATCCGGGCAGCGATCCCACGCACTGGGCGGCGGATACCCGTAGATATCGCCCGTGGTCTCGACCGAGCGGTCTCTCAACCGGCGCGAGACCTAGTGGATCGGTGCATCGTTGGGCCAGGGCCAGGGCCAGGGACGTGAGAAGTGCCGGTGGCGGCAGTCCTTCGCCGGACGCAGTGATACGGGCAGCCTCGCAGCCACGATCGTTTCCGCGTAAGCCGCTCGGGGCCTCGCCACAGCGGCGTTCCCATCCCGCCGGCCGCGCCGCGGGGGGAGCGGCTCCGGCTCAGCGCTCCGGGGCCCATCTGCGGATCATCTGGTGCTGCGCCAGGTCCTCGAAGTAACGGTGTTGGGACCGCGCATCGAAGTCGCCGATGACGACCAGGCGCCAGACGGCGAGGGCATCCGGCGGGGGCCCGCCCGCGGTCCGGTCTACTGCTGCACCTGGCCGGTGAAGATGGCCGTGCGGTACCAGCCGGAGCCGGAGGCGTCGGTCGGCGTCATCTCGATCATCGGACGTGCCACGGACAAGGCCCTGCGCGGTGACACTCTCGGGGCGGCTGAACCGAGGTAGCCGGAGAAGCGCCCCGGCGGAAGTGGTACCGAGTCACCCGCTACACAGGCAAGCGGAACGTTCGGCCTCTGACCCCGATCTACGGTGACGCCCTGCGCAGGACCCTGAGCGGTATTTCCCCGTTGGTGCGCGTTGGTCTCCGACGGGTGCTTGCGGGGGCCCTGCGGACCGCCTGTGGGCTGCCCGCATACCGACTACACCTCCGACGAGGCAAGGCGCAGCCTTCGGAAATTCCTCCCGAACAAAGGCTTACTACCGATGGTAGGATCGACACCATGAGCAGTAGTAGGAAATATTCGATCAGCCTGCCCGAGGACCTCGCCGAGGCCGTGCGCGCCCACGTCGGCCCAGGCGGTTTCTCCGCCTACGTCGCCGAAGCGCTCGAACAACGGGTCGCCATGGACAAACTCCGTGAGATCGTCGGCGACTTCGAGACCGACAACGACGAACTCACCCGTGAGGAGGTCGAAGCCGCCCGCGCGCTGCTGCGCCATGACCACCGGCAGGCCGGCGGGGCCGCCGCCTGATGCCCGGCACCCTGCTGCTCGACAGTGAAGGGCTCTCGAAGCTCTACCGCAAGGACCGGACCGTCGTGGCTCTTGTCCAGGCGGCATCGGAAGAGGGTGTCCGCGTGGCCACGAGCGCGATGACCACCCTTGAAGCCGACTACGAGCGCATCCACCCCGCCCGCATCAAGTGGGTTCTCTCCCGCGTCGACGTTCACGACGTCACCAAGGAGGTCACTGACCAGGCCGCGGGCCTCCTCCGCGCCCACCGTCTCCACGGCCACAAGTACGCCATCGACGCCGCCATCGCCGCCATCGCCCGCACGGCGCCCCAGCCGGTCACCGTCCTCACTTCCGACCCGGAGGACCTGACGCTCCTCTGCGGCCTCGCCGCAGAAGTCGTCAAGGTGTGAAACGCCTGCCGCACCGGAGTCGGCCGGGGGCCGCCGACACCCCGCGCTCGCCGCGCGAGGACCCACGAGGACCCACGAGGACCCACGCGGACAGGAGAAACTGCCCGACTCACCGACAGACAAGCCGGGCAGTTTTACCGACGGGGCAGTCACACGTTGAACCGGAACTCCACCACGTCCCCGTCCTGCATCACGTATTCCTTGCCCTCCATGCGGGCCTTGCCCGCGGCGCGGGCGTCCGCGACCGAGCCGGTCTCCACGAGGTCCCCGTAGGAGATGACCTCGGCCTTGATGAAGCCCTTCTGGAAGTCCGTGTGGATGACGCCGGCCGCCTCGGGGGCCGTGGCGCCCTTCTTGATCGTCCAGGCGCGGGATTCCTTGGGGCCTGCCGTGAGGTAGGTCTGCAGGCCGAGGGTGCGGAAGCCGACGTGCGCGAGGGTGGCGAGGCCCGGTTCCTCCTGGCCGACCGACTGGAGGAGTTCGAGGGCTTCCTCGTCGTCGAGTTCGGCGAGGTCCGACTCCAGCTTGGCGTTGAGGAAGATCGCCTCGGCGGGCGCGACCAGGGCGCGCTGCTCGGCCTTGAAGGTGTCGTCGGTCAGCTCGTCCTCGTCGACGTTGAAGACGTACAGGAAGCGCTTCGTCGTCAGCAGGTGCAGGTCGTGCAGGAGCTCGGTGCGCTCGGTGCCCTGGACGATGCCCGCCGCGGACAGGGTCTGGCCCGATTCGAGGATGGCCTGCGCCTCTTCGACGGCCGCGACCTTCGGCTGGATGTCCTTCTTGATCCGCGACTCCTTCTGGAGGCGCGGGAGGACCTTCTCGATGGTCTGCAGGTCGGCGAGGATCAGCTCGGTGTTGATGGTCTCGATGTCGTCCTTCGGCGAGACCTTGCCGTCGACGTGGACGACGTTCTCGTCCTTGAAGGCGCGGATGACCTGGCAGATCGCGTCGGACTCGCGGATGTTCGCCAGGAACTTGTTGCCGAGGCCCTCGCCCTCCGACGCGCCGCGCACGATGCCCGCGATGTCGACGAAGTCGACGGTCGCCGGGATGGTCCGCTGGGAGGCGAACAGCTCGGTGAGCTTGTCGAGGCGCGGGTCGGGGACTCCGACGACGCCGACGTTGGGCTCGATCGTGGCGAACGGGTAGTTGGCCGCCAGCACGTCGTTCTTGGTCAGGGCGTTGAAAAGGGTCGACTTGCCGACATTCGGCAGACCGACGATTCCGATCGTGAGCGACACGGTGGCGACTTCCGGTGGGAGGCGAGTGGGAGAAGGAGGGGTGAGGAGCGCGATGGGGGGCACGGGTGAGGGATGTCAGCTGTTAAGTCTACGGGCGGACTCGGCGACGCCGTCACCGGTCGCGCTCTCGAACGCAGCCCCAAGGTCGTCCAAAGCGCGTGTCCCGCGCCCGCTTCCTCCCCCTCGGGCCCCTACGTTGGTCCGGTGGAGCAGCACAGGACAGGTCGATACCAGCGCCGTACCCCCTCCTCCCACGTGCCGCGCGGTCCGCTCGCCCCGTCGGCGGGCGCCTATCGGGCGCCGGTGGCGCCCACCGCGTCCGTTCCTTCGGTCCGCCGCGTGCCGCCCCTCGTGGCCGCGCTGCGGCAGCTGCCGAGCCCCCGCCTCACCGGCCTGGGCGCGGGCCTGTTCGCCGCGGTCTCCATGGTCTTCCTGGGGTTCGTGGACGACCTGCTGTTCGATGGCTCCGCGGCGTTCTTCGGGGTGCTGTTCCTGCCGGTCAGCGCGGCGACGGCGCTATGGGTGCGGACGGCCGACCTGGTCACCGCGCCGATCGGGGTCCCGATCGCGTTCGCCCTCGGGACCGTGCCGGTGTCCGGCGGTACCGGCGGGTTCGTCACACAGGCGATGGCCGTCGTCACGTCGCTCGCGATGCACGCCGGCTGGCTGTACGGGGGCACGCTGGTGGCCGGCGTGATCGCGTCCGTACGCAAGATCCGGCAGATGGGGCGGCGCCAGTCGGAGCGGGACGCGGCGGCGCGGGCGGCGGAGTCCGCCCGGCCCGGCGCCGCCGTGCGCGCCGCCCTGCGGGGGCCCCGCCGCGGCTGAGCCCCCGGGTCCCGCGACGTGGACCGGCTAACGCTGTGACGCCGTCATCGCCGCGCCGACGATCCCCGCGTTGTTCTCCAGCTGCGCCGGGACGATGTCCGCGTTGATGCCCTCGATGTAGTGCAGGAACTTGTCGGACTTCCGGCTCACGCCGCCGCCGATGATGAACAGCTCGGGCGTGAAGAGCATCTCCAGGTGCGCGAGGTACTTCTGCACCCGGTGCTGCGCCCAGTGGCGGTAGCTGAGTTCCTCGTCCTCCTTGGCCTTGGAGGACGCCCGCTTCTCCGCGTCGTGCCCGTGCAGTTCGAGGTGGCCGAACTCGGTGTTCGGTACGAGGACGCCATCGACGAACAGGGCGCTGCCGATGCCCGTACCGAACGTCAGCAGCATCACGACGCCCTTGCGGCCGCGGCCCGCGCCGAACGTCATCTCGGCGACGCCCGCCGCGTCGGCGTCGTTCATGACCGTGACCGGCATGCCGAGGCGTTCGCCGATCAGGCTGCTCCCGTCCACGTCCACCCAGGACTTGTCGACGTTCGCCGCCGTACGGATCACCGACCCGGTCACCACGCCGGGGAAGGTGACACCGATCGGGCCGGACCAGCCGAAGTGCTGGACGACCTCCACGACGCCTTCGAGCACGCCGTCCGGCGTGGCCGGGTGCGGGGTCAGTACTTTGTGCCGGGGCTCCGCCAGGTCGCCGCGGTCCAGATCGACGGGTGCGCCCTTGATGCCAGAGCCGCCGATGTCCACTCCGAAGACGTTCATGAACATAACGTTAAGGCCAGGCAGCAGGGCGCACGCCCGCGTCAGGGGAATCCGTCGGAAGGTGTTCCCTTCAGGACGTTCCGAGTTCCGCGCGCAGGTCCCTGCGCAGTTCCTTCGGCAGGGAGAACGTGATCGACTCCTCGGCCGCCTTCACGATCTCCACGTCCTCGAAGCCGCGCGTCGACAGCCATTCCAGGACGCCCTCGACGAGGACGTCCGGGACGGACGCGCCCGAGGTCAGGCCGACCGTGGTGACGCCGCCGAGCCAGGACTCCTCGATCTCGTCGGCGCTGTCGACGAGGTGCGCGGCGCGCGCGCCGGCGCCGAGGGCGACCTCGACCAGCCGGACCGAGTTGGACGAGTTCTTCGAACCGACCACGATCACCAGGTCGGCGGCGGCGCCCATCTGCTTCACGGCGATCTGACGGTTCTGCGTCGCGTAGCAGATGTCGTCGCTGGGCGGCGAGACCAGTCCGGGGAACTTCTCCTTGAGCTTGTCGACCGTCTCCATCGTCTCGTCCACGGAGAGCGTGGTCTGCGACAGCCAGACGACCTTGGACTCGTCGCGCACCTTCACGTCGGCGACGTCGGCGGGGCCGTCGACGATCGTGATGTGCTCCGGCGCCTCGCCCGAGGTGCCGACGACCTCCTCGTGGCCCTCGTGGCCGATGAGGAGGATGTCGAAGTCCTCCTTCGCGTACCGGACGGCCTCGCGGTGGACCTTGGTGACGAGGGGGCAGGTCGCGTCGATCGTGGCGAGGTTGCGGGCGGCCGCCTCGTCGTGCACGACGGGGGCGACGCCGTGCGCCGAGAACATGACGATGGAGCCCTCGGGGACCTCCGCCGTCTCCTCGACGAAGATGGCGCCCTTCTTCTCCAGGGTTTTCACGACGTACTTGTTGTGGACGATCTCGTGCCGGACGTAGATCGGGGCGCCGTACTGCTCCAGGGCCTTCTCCACGGCGATCACGGCGCGGTCCACGCCCGCGCAGTACCCACGGGGGGAGGCGAGCAGGACACGCTTTCCGGTTCCGGCGGGCGACGCGGGCTGGTCGGGCGTTGCAGTCATATGGCCATCGTACGGGGAGGGTCGCGGCGCGCGGGAGCGCCGGTGGGGGCGTGCCCGCGCGTACACCGGCGGCCGGCGTCCGGGTGCGCCCGTACGGGCCCGGGCGCGTTGTCGTACCCGGCCGATACGCTCGCGGGTATGGCTCTGACTACGTCACCGGAGGCACCGCTGCCCGTCGGCGAGGTGTCACGCCTCATCGGCGGCTGGATCGACCGGCTGGGTGCGGTCTGGGTGGAGGGGCAGATCACGCAGCTCTCCCGCCGGCCGGGCGCCGGGGTGGTCTTCCTGACGCTGCGCGACCCGTCGTACGACATCTCGGTGGGCGTGACCTGCTACCGCCAGGTGTTCGACGCGATCGCGGACGTGGTGTCGGAGGGCGCGCGCGTGGTGGTCCACGCGAAACCGGAGTGGTACGCGCCGCGCGGCCAGCTCTCGCTGCGGGCCGTGGAGATCCGGCCGGTGGGGATGGGCGAGCTCCTCGTGCGGCTGGAGCAGCTGAGGAAGTCGCTGACGGCGGAGGGGCTGTTCGCGGCGGAGCGCAAGCGGCCGCTGCCCTTCCTGCCGCAGCTGATCGGCCTGGTCTGCGGGCGCGCCTCGGCGGCCGAGCGGGACGTGCTGGAGAACGCGCGGCGCCGGTGGCCCGCCGTCCGCTTCGAGGTGCGCAACACGGCGGTGCAGGGGGTCAACGCGGTCGCGCAGGTCGTCTCGGCGGTCAAGGAGCTCGACGCGCTGGACGAGGTGGACGTGATCGTCGTCGCGCGGGGCGGCGGAAGCGTCGAGGATCTGCTGCCGTTCTCGGACGAGCAGCTGATCAGGACGGTCGCCGCCTGCCGTACGCCGGTGGTGTCGGCGATCGGCCACGAGCCGGACTCGCCGCTGCTGGACCTGGTCGCGGACGTCCGGGCGTCGACGCCGACGGACGCGGCGAAACGCGTCGTGCCGGACGTCGGCGAGGAACTCGACCGGGTGGACGCGCTGCGCGAGCGCGCCCTGCGTACGGTGCGGGCCCTGCTGGAGCGGGAGGAGCGGGGGCTCGCCCACGCGCTGGCGCGGCCGGTGATGGAGCGGCCCCAGCGCATGGTGGACGAGCGGGAGGCCGAGGTCGGTGCCCTCGCGGACCGTGGCCGCCGCGTCCTGCGCCACCTCCTGGACCGCGCGGACTCGGAGCTCTCGCACACGCTGGCGCGCGTGGTGGCGCTCTCCCCCGCGGCGACGCTGGAGCGCGGGTACGCGGTGCTGCAGCGCGAGGACGGCACGGTGGTGCGCTCACCGGAGCAGGTCACGGCGGGCGACGAACTGCGTGCCCGGGTCGCGGAGGGTGAACTGAGGGTGCGGGCGGACTGACCCGGGCGGATGGGATCGGCCGGGGTCACCGGACGCGGGCACCTGCGGTCCAGCGGATGTGCGTGGCCCGGCGGCGGGCGGAAGGCCGGTGAGAGGCTTCCGGGCCACTGCCCGTCGTGCGCAGGACCGCATCGCAGTACGGCAGCAGTGCGGTACCGGACATCCGGGGACCGGACATCCGGGGATCCGGCATTCGGCGGAACGGCCTCGGGGCGTCGTACGTCCTCCCGGCCCGGGGCCCGCTCCCCGGTCGCTCGGCGCCTTGGTCGATCCCGCCCCGGACCTCGCGATGCGGCGCGGGGCGCCTCAGTCCTCGGCGGGCTCGTCCGTCGCCAGGGCCGCGTTCAGCCGCTCCCGGGCGCCGTCCAGCCAGCGGCGGCAGACCTTCGCGAGTTCCTCGCCGCGCTCCCACAGCGCGAGCGACTGCTCCAGGCTGGTGCCGCCCGCCTCCAGGCGGCGCACGACCTCGATGAGCTCGTCCCGCGCCTGCTCGTACCCGAGCGCACCGGTGCGCTGCTCCGGCTCGGCGTCCGTATCCGTTGTGGCCATGTCGCCATTTTAGGGCCGGCCACCGACAGTCAGGCCTTGGTCTGCACGAACCGCAGCGCCGCCGCCATCTTGGCGAGGCCGGTGTACGACGCCGTGCCCGTCACCACGGTCGTGGCCTTGCCCTCGGTGTGCACCAGCGCGTCGTAGTGGCCGCCCTTCCAGCGCTGCCACTGCTTGCCGGCGATCTCCTGCGTCCTGCCGGTCTTCTTCGCGTTCTGGCTGACGTTCGTCACGTAGCCGTTGGTGGGCGACGTGGACTGCTCGATCGCGACGTACTGGCCTGTCGGGTCGAGGAAGCCGAGGTGCCAGGCATTGCCCGCGCTCTGGTCGTACGTGACGGAGGTCGCCTTCCATGTCTTCGGCAGGCCGGCGGGCGCCGCGACCTGGTAGGGCGCCGCCCGCCGCGCGGTGATGAGTTCCACGCGGTAGTCGACGCGCTTGACCGGGTCGGCCTTGTCGTCGTGCGGGATGAAGAAGGTGTAGATCACGGCCACCGCGGCGCCGATGACGAGGAGCGAGAGGAACATGCCCCGTACGGTCCTCTCGCGCCGGCGGGAGCCCCCGCCGGGCTTGTCGCCGGGCCGGCCGACGTCCGGAGCGGCGCTCCCGGCGCCCGCCCGTGCCGCTTCCCCGCCCGCCGTCGGCTCCGTGCCGCCCGCGACCGCCGGATCAGCGTCCGGCCCCGCAGTCTGCCGCGTGCTCTGTCCCGCGCTCTCTTCGGCCGTCGGTGCGGCGGCCGGTGCGGCCGTCTCCGCCGTCGTCGCGCCCTGCTGTTCGTCGCCTGCCACGCCCCATATGTTCGCACCCGCGTCGCGCGCTCATCCGTGGGGCCCACTGCTCAATCTGGCGGGAAGCCGATAGAGTCGGATCATCCGCTCTCCGTACTGGGCGGACCGGGCCGTCACCCCGACTCGCCGACCGGCACGGCGGAGCCAGCAGGCTCCCCGGAGCAGCAGAAAGGTGCGCGCTTTCGATGACAGACCATCACCTGCCGCCGCCGCTGGACGTGGCGCCCGAGGCGCCCGACCGCAACCTCGCCCTCGAACTCGTCCGCGTCACCGAGGCCGCCGCCATGGCCGCCGGACGCTGGGTCGGGCGCGGGGACAAGAACGGTGCCGACGGCGCGGCCGTCAACGCCATGCGGACCCTGGTCTCCACCGTCTCCATGAACGGTGTCGTCGTGATCGGCGAGGGCGAGAAGGACGAAGCGCCCATGCTGTTCAACGGGGAACACATCGGTGACGGCACCGGCCCCGAGGTCGACATCGCCGTGGACCCCGTCGACGGCACGACGCTCAACGCGAAGGGCATGCCCAACGCGATCGCCGTGCTCGCGGCGGCCGACCGGGGCACGATGTTCGACCCGTCCGCCGTCTTCTACATGGACAAGCTCGTCACAGGCCCGGAGGCGGCCGACTTCGTCGACATCAACGCCCCGGTGGCCGTCAACATCCGGCGCGTCGCCCGGGCCAAGCGCTCCTCGCCCGAGGACGTCACGGTCGTCGTCCTGGACCGCCCGCGCCACGACGGCATCGTCAAGGAGATCCGGGAGGCCGGCGCCCGGATCAAGTTCATCTCCGACGGCGACGTGGCCGGCGCGATCATGGCCGTGCGCGAGGGGACGGGCGTCGACCTGCTCATGGGGATCGGCGGCACTCCCGAGGGGATCATCACGGCCTGCGCGATGAAGTGCCTCGGCGGCGTCATCCAGGGCAAGCTGTGGCCGAAGGACGACGCGGAACGCCACCGCGCGCTCGACGCGGGGCACGACCTCGACCGGGTGCTCACCACGGACGACCTCGTCAGCGGCGAGAACGTGTTCTTCGTCGCGACCGGCATCACGGACGGCGAGCTGCTGCGCGGCGTGCGCTACCGCTCGGAGACGGCCACCACGCAGTCGCTGGTGATGCGTTCGAAGTCCGGCACGATCCGCCAGATCGACTCCACCCACCGGCTGTCGAAGCTGCGCGCCTACAGCGCCGTCGACTTCGACCGCGCCAAGTAAGGCCGCCGCCCCGGCCCTCCGCATCCCCGTCCGCGCCCGCCGCACGCGTCCGCAGGACGCCGGCGCGCGCCACAGAACCATCGCGGAGACATGCGGAAGGTGCCCCCGTTGTGCGGCGGGGGCACCTCCCGTACCCGCGAAGACGCGGCCGGACTCAGCCGGCCGCGGCTATCCGGTCCGAGGAGGCCGAGCTCGACGCCGCCTGGCGCAGTTCCGCGTCCCTGCGGCGGCGCCGGGCGAGCACCACGCGGCGCTCGGCGGCCGTGAGGCCGCCCCACACCCCGTACGGCTCGGGCTGGACCAGCGCGTGCTCCCTGCACTCCACCATGACCGGACAGCGGGCACAGACCCGCTTCGCGGCCTCCTCACGGGACAGCCTGGCGGCCGTCGGCTCCTTGGAGGGCGCGAAGAACAATCCGGCCTCGTCCCGACGGCACACAGCTTCCGAGTGCCACGGGCCCGCCTGATCCTCGCGCACGCGGTTTTGCTGGGACACAGCGGCGGCGACCTGCAGTGGCTTCTGCGGGAGATGCAGCACGGTCTACTCCTGACGGCGGCTTCGCGAGCGAGAGACGACGCAGGGGTCCCTACCCGCTGTACGCGGGCCTATGCACTGCGTGGCACACGGTTCGAGGCATGGAGCGGGGTGCGGAATACCGGACGTCGGGGCCGAGTCGGGCCAAGTACGGGCAATTGAAATGCGCGCGAAGGAGGCCGATCCGGCGCATTCGGAAAGTCCCCTTCACCGACGAACTCGGTGAACTCGGGGAGCCCGGCGGACTTCCGGAACCAGGCCGGGACGCGGAGGACGGCACTGTATCCGCATAAAAACTCGCCGAAGGGGCGGCCGGGCGGAAAGGGCCCGGGAAAGGGACGAAGGACGCGACGCGGGACGGCAACCCGGAGTCCGGGACGGCCGCGGAGCCCTCGACGGCCACGGCGCCCCGCACGGCTGCGGAGTCCAGGACGCCCGCCCTCCAAGGCGCCGGGCCTCCGCACCTCACCCAGCGCAGTGCCCCGCCACACGTCATCCCCCTGCCGAACCACGCACGCCCCGCGTCACGCCCGCCCCGCACCGCGCTCCTCCCCCCGCACCGCACACCCCCGCGCGCCACCCGCACCGCGCCTCCCCGCGCGCGTACCCGCGCCGCACCTCCCGTACCGCGCGCGTACCCGCGCCGCGAGCGCCCGGGTGCTCCCCGCGCCGCCTCAGCCGAGGTACTTGCGCACGCGGTCGCGCAGGTCGGTGATCAGCTTGCCCCGCTTCGGCTTCGCCTCCACGTTGCCGAACACCGCGAACCCGTTGACGATCACCAAAGGCGCCTCGGGGTCCGCCGCCTCCAGCGTCCTGACCTCGAAGTTCCCGAAGATCCCGGTGCCGCTGCCCCGCAGCGAGATGTTCTCCGGAACACGCACCTCGACATTGCCGAACACCGAGGTCGCGTTGATCACGGTCTGCCGCTGGGCGAACAGCGCCTCGGTCAGGTCGATCTCTATGTTGCCGAACAGGCTGAACGCGTTGGTGCGCGGTCCGATGCGCCACCGCCCCTTGCGGACGTTCGAGCTGAAGACCGCGACCAGGGTCTCGGCGGGGGCGTCCCCCGCCGATGGGCCGTATCCGTAGGACGAGCCGGAGGAGGTCCGGGCCCCGGGGTGTGCCGTGTCGCCCGCCGCCGGCAGGTCGGCCACCAGCGGCTCCAGCTCTCCCACGGTCTTGGCGCGGTACACCGCGTCGATGCGCTCGCCGTGCTCCTCCGCGTCGAGGCGCCCCTCCGCCAGGGCTTCCTTGAGGATGTCGGCGATCCTGTCCCGGTCGGCGTCGGAGGCCCGGATCGCTCCGGGGGCCACCGGGGCCGGGGGCTTGAGGGGCTGCTTTTCGAGGTCCACCGCACCAGACTAGCGAAACGCGATAGATCGCGACCAGGGGCTATCGCGTCCCGGCGTGCCGGATCGAGCGCCGGGGCCGCGCGCACAGGTGAGCGTCACCTCACACAAGCGGCGCCGGTGCCGCGTCCTAGGCTTAGGAGGCTGCCGACGTTGAGGGCAGCCGCCGGCCCGTCGAGTGAGGAATGGCCCTAAATGCCCGAGTTTGAGTACTCCGATCTGCTGCCCACAGGCGAAGACACCACGCCGTACCGGCTGGTGACCGCCGAGGGCGTCTCCACCTTCGAGGCCGGCGGTCGTACGTTCCTCAAGGTCGAGCCCGAGGCGCTCCGTACGCTCGCGGCCGAGGCCATGCACGACATCTCGCACTACCTGCGCCCGACGCACCTGGCGCAGCTGCGCCGCATCATCGACGACCCCGACGCGTCCTCCAACGACAAATTCGTCGCGCTCGACCTCCTGAAGAACGCGAATATCGCGGCGGCGGGTGTCCTGCCCATGTGCCAGGACACCGGCACGGCGATCGTGATGGGCAAGCGCGGTCAGCACGTACTGACCGAGGGCGGCGACGAAGAGGCCCTTTCGCACGGCATCTTCGACGCGTACACGAAGCTGAACCTGCGCTATTCGCAGATGGCTCCGCTCACCATGTGGGAGGAGAAGAACACCGGCTCGAATCTCCCGGCGCAGATCGAGTTGTACGCGACCGATGGCGGCGCGTACAAGTTCCTCTTCATGGCGAAGGGCGGCGGCAGCGCCAACAAGTCCTTCCTGTACCAGGAGACGAAGGCGATCCTCAACGAGTCCGCCATGATGAAGTTCCTTGAGGAGAAGATCCGTTCGCTGGGCACCGCGGCCTGTCCGCCGTACCACCTGGCGATCGTCGTCGGCGGTACGTCGGCGGAGTTCGCGCTCAAGACCGCGAAGTACGCCTCCGCGCACTACCTGGACGAGCTGCCGACCGAGGGCTCTCCGGTGGCCCACGGCTTCCGCGACAAGGAGCTGGAGCAGCAGGTCTTCGAGCTGACACAGAAGATCGGCATCGGCGCCCAGTTCGGCGGCAAGTACTTCTGCCATGACGTCCGCGTCGTGCGGCTGCCGCGCCACGGTGCCTCGCTGCCCGTGGCGATCGCCGTGTCCTGCTCGGCCGACCGGCAGGCCGTCGCGAAGATCACCGCCGAGGGTGTCTTCCTGGAGCAGCTGGAGAGGGACCCGGCACGGTTCCTGCCGGAGACCACGGACGAGCACCTGTCCGAGGACGGCGTGGTGAAGATCGACCTCAACCGGCCGATGGACGAGATCCTCGCGGAGCTGACCAGGTTCCCGGTGAAGACGCGCCTCTCGCTGACGGGTCCGCTGGTCGTGGCGCGCGACATCGCGCACGCGAAGATCAAGGAGCGGCTGGACGCCGGCGAGGGGATGCCGCAGTACCTCAAGGACCACCCGGTCTACTACGCGGGCCCGGCGAAGACCCCGTCCGGGTACGCGTCCGGCTCCTTCGGTCCGACGACGGCCGGCCGTATGGACAGCTACGTGGAGCAGTTCCAGGCGGCGGGCGGCTCCAAGGTGATGCTCGCGAAGGGCAACCGGTCGAAGCAGGTCACGGACGCGTGCGACGCGCACGGCGGTTTCTACCTGGGCTCGATCGGCGGCCCCGCGGCCCGGCTCGCGCAGGACTGCATCAAGAAGGTCGAGGTCCTGGAGTACGAGGAGCTCGGCATGGAGGCCGTGTGGAAGATCGAGGTCGAGGACTTCCCGGCGTTCATCGTCGTGGACGACAAGGGCAACGACTTCTTCACCGAGCCCGCTCCGGCGCCGACGTTCACCTCCATCCCGGTGCGCGGGCCCGGTCTCGCCTGAGGGTCCCGGGCGGCGGGCCGGAGCCCCCGGCCCGCTGTCCGGGCGCCGCGGCTGCGCGGCTCCCGGGCCGCGGCCCGCCTGCGGGTACCCGGGGCCGCGTACCGGCCGCGCGGGGCCGCGTGCCGGCCGGCGCGGCCGAGTCGTGAGATGCGTCCTGGCGGGAACACTTCGACGCGGCCCCGCGCTGTCCCCTGCAGGAGGTACGAACACCATGAGCGACCCGACGACCGGCCCGACGAGCGGCCAGGACGACGACCACGCGGCCGGCTCCGGCCACCGCACCGAGCACGACTCGATGGGCGAGGTGCGGGTGCCCGCGCACGCCAAGTGGCGGGCCCAGACGCAGCGCGCCGTGGAGAACTTCCCCATCTCCGGCGGCCGTCTGGAGCGCGCGCACATCCGGGCGCTGGCTCAGATCAAGGCGGCTGCCGCGAAGGTCAACGCGGAACTGGAGGTCGTCGAGGCGGACATCGACAAGGCCATGCTGTACGGCCGTGAGGCCTACATCGCGGACGAGCTGCAGCGCACGATGCTGCCTGAGAACCTGCCGCAGCCCACCGGCGTACGGCTCGCCTCGCGCTACCTGCCGGCGGCCGAGACCGCACGGGTCGGCGGCGACTGGTACGACGCGATCCCGCTGCCCGGCAGCCGGGTCGCGCTGGTCGTCGGTGACGTGATGGGCCACTCCATGACGTCGGCGGCCGTGATGGGCCAGTTCCGCACGACCGCGCAGACCCTCGCGGGGCTCGACCTGCCGCCGCAGGAAGTGCTGCACCACCTGGACGAGCAGGCCCAGCGCCTCGGCACGGACCGCATGGCGACCTGCATGTACGTGGTCTACGACCCGGTGGCGCACCGGATCACCATCGCGAACGCGGGTCATCCGCCGCCGATACTGCTGCACCTGGGCGGGCACGCCGAGGTCCTCAAGGTGCCGCCGGGCGCGCCGATCGGCGTCGGCGGGGTCGACTTCGAGGCGGTGGAGCTGGACGCCCCGTCGGGCGCGACGCTGCTGCTGTACACGGACGGCCTGGTCGAGTCGCGGCTGCGGGACGTGTGGACGGGCATCGAGCAGCTGCGGGAGCGGCTGGAGGCGACCTCGCGGCTGACGGGCCCCGACCACGCGCCGCCGCTGGAGGCCCTGTGCGACGACGTGCTGGACGTGCTGGGCCCGGGCGACCGGGACGACGACATCGCGCTGCTCGCGGCCCGCTTCGACGGGATCGCGCCGAGCGACGTCGCGTACTGGTTCCTGGAGCCGGAGCACGCGGCCCCGGGCCGCGCCCGGCGGCTCGCCCGCAAGGCGCTGTCACGCTGGGGCCTGGAGGAGCTGAGCGACTCGGTCGAGCTCTTGATCAGTGAGGTCGTGACGAACGCCGTGCGGTACGCGGAGCGGCCGGTGACGCTGCGGCTGCTGCGTACGGACGTGCTGCGGTGCGAGGTCGGCGACGACTCGCCGCAGCTGCCGAGGCAGCGGAGGGCACGTGAGACCGACGAGGGCGGCCGTGGGCTGTTCCTGGTCAACCGGCTGGCGCGGCGCTGGGGTGCGACCCGGCTGTCCACCGGCAAGGTGGTCTGGTTCGAGATCCCGACGGGATCGTGACGCGGGCGGCGCGACGCCTGGCCTGAGGCGGGCGGCGCGCCCGCCACGCCCTCGGTACGGGCTGACGGCGCCGTCTCCTCGGTCCGGGGTGCCGGCCCCGTCTCCGGGCTCGCGGTACCGCTGACGGGCCTGGCTCCGGTGCCCCCGTCACGGACATCCGCCCACGCCCCCTGAGCCGGGCGCCCCGGCGCGCACTCCCCTGCCCGCCGTCCCGGTCCAGGCTGCGCGGTCCGGACCTCCCGGCGGCACCGTCCCGGTCCCGCGAGACGGCACCGGGTCTCGACCGTTCATTCCTCCGGGTGATCCCGACGAGTCGTCCCCCGGCCCGTCGCGACCTCGCGCGGCCCGGGGTTTCCGGGACCGTCCGCGCGCGGGCACGGCCCGCCGCGTGCCGACGCCGGGCACGCGCTCGATTCATGGGCAAAGCCGGACGTTCTCCACATGTTGCCGAAGGGGTGTCGGGGCGGTTCACTGGGGCAGGCGGGTGCTGTGCCCGGCACGGGGCCGTGCGTCGCGCGCCCCGGCGGGCCGGCATGTGTCCACAGCCAGCCCGGGGGACGGTCCCCGGCCCCCGGGCCTTCTTATGTGCGGGAGGCCACAAAGTGTCAGAGTCACCCCCGAAGGCGCCGTTCACCACCAACAACGTCGGTATCCCGATCGAGAGCGACGAGCACTCCCTGACCCTGGGACCCGACGGCCCGATTCTGCTCCAGGACCACTACGCCATCGAGAAGATGGCCCAGTTCAACCGCGAACGGGTGCCCGAGCGGGTGGTCCACGCCAAGGGCGCGGGCGCGTACGGCTTCTTCGAGGTCACGAACGACGTCAGCCAGTTCACCAAGGCCGACCTCTTCCAGCCGGGCAAGCGCACGGAGATGCTGGCGCGGTTCTCCACGGTCGCGGGCGAGCAGGGCTCCCCCGACACCTGGCGCGACCCGCGCGGCTTCGCGCTGAAGTTCTACACCGAGCATGGCAACTACGACCTGGTCGGCAACAACACCCCGGTCTTCTTCGTGCGGGACACGATCAAGTTCCAGGACTTCATCCACAGTCAGAAGCGGCACCCGGCGACCGGGCTGCGCAGCAACGACATGCAGTGGGACTTCTGGACGCTGTCGCCGGAATCCGCCCACCAGGTCACCTGGCTGATGGGCGACCGGGGCATCCCGAAGACGTACCGGAACATGAACGGCTACGGCTCCCACACGTACATGTGGATCAACGGGGCCGGCGAGCGGTTCTGGGTGAAGTACCACTTCAAGACGGACCAGGGCATCGACTACCTCCCCCAGGCGGAGGCCGACGAACTCGCGGGCCACGACGCGGACAAGCACCGCCGCGACCTGTACGAGTCGATCGAGTCGGGCAACGCCCCGAGCTGGTCGCTCAAGGTCCAGGTCATGCCGTTCGACGACGCGCCGGACTACCGCTTCAACCCGTTCGACCTGACCAAGGTGTGGCCGCACGCGGACTATCCGCTGATCGATGTGGGCCGGATGGTCCTCGACAGGAATCCCGAGGACTTCTTCGTCCACATCGAGCAGGCCGCGTTCGAGCCGTCGAACATGGTGCCGGGCATCGGCCCGTCGCCGGACAAGATGCTGCTGGGCCGGCTGTTCTCGTACCCGGACACCCATCGGTACCGGATCGGCCCCAACTACACGCAGCTGCCGCCGAACCGCCCGCACTCCGCCGTCAACTCGTACAGCAGGGACGGCTCGATGCGGTACACGCCCTCGAAGGCGTCGATGCCGTACGCGCCGAACTCCTACGGCGGCCCCGCGGCGGACTTCGGCCGCTTCGGTGATCCCGCGGGCTGGGCCGCGGCCGGCGAGATGGTCCGGGAGACCTACACGCTGCACCGCGAGGACGACGACTGGGGCCAGCCCGGCGCGATGGTCCGCAACGTTCTCGACGACGCGCAGCGCGACCGGCTCGTCTCGAACGTCTCCGGGCACCTGCTCCAGGGCGTCTCGCGGCCGGTGCTGGAGCGGGCGATCCAGTACTGGCGGAACATCGACAAGAACGTGGGCGACCGGATCGCCAAGAAGGTCAACGGCGGCTGACGCGCCGCTGGGAGCAGGCACGGCCCAGGGCCCCGGCCGGCGCGCGGACAGCGCGTCGGCCGGGGCCCTGTGGGGTGCCGCGATCGAGGCCCCGGCCGGGGCCGTGGCCCGGTCCGGGCGCGCGATCAGGGGTTGAGCAGGCCGTTGTTGTCCTCGTTGCCGTTGCCGTTGCCGTTGCCCGCGCCCGCGTCCGTGCCGCCCAGCGGCGGAGTCACCGGCGGGGACGCCGGGGACGACTCGCCACTGCCCGGCGGCTCGTCGCTGGCGGGCGGTGAGTCCTGGCCGTCACCGGGCGAGGACTCCGGCGGCGGCGCCGGCTCGCTGTGCGACGGGGACGGCGGCGGGCTGTCCGACGTCGAGGGCGAGTCGGGCGCGCTCGGCGAGTCGGTGATCGACGGGGAGGTCGTCGCGGACGGCGGCGGAGCGACCGCCGCGCCCTGGTCGGTGTCCAGGTCGAACTTGCCCTTCGCGCCGTGCACCGGGTCGGCGCCCGACATGAACTCGCCCCAGATCTGGGCCGGGTAGCCGCCACCGTTGACGCGGCCGCCCTGCGCGGTCAGGCCGCCGGTGCCGGTCAGCGGCACATGGCCGTACTGGGGGTACTTCTTGCCCTCGACGCTCTCCGCCTTCGCCGCCTCGCCGAAGAGGCCCACGGAGGTGACCATGTCCGGGGTGAAGCCGGTGAACCAGGCGGAGACGTCGTCGTCGGAGGTGCCGGTCTTGCCCGCGACCTGGAAGTTCTTGTTCTTCACGATGGAGCCCGTGCCCTCGTCGACCACGCCGGTCAGGACGGAGGTGACGGAGTCGGCGGTGTTGCGGGTGAGCACCTGCTGCCCGATCGGGTCGGGCAGGGACACCTTCGTGCCCTGGTGCTCGGCCGACTTGAGGACGGCGGGCGTGACGAGCCTGCCGTGGTTGTCGAGTGTCGCGTAGACGCCGGCCATCTGGAGCGGGCTCGCGCCCATCGTGCCGAGCGTCTGGGACGGGTAGGGCTGCTGGTTCGTCATGTCCATACCGAGCTTGCCGGCGGTCTTGAGCACCTGCGTCATACCGACGTCCACGCCCATCTGCGCGAAGACGGAGTTGACCGAGTCGTCCATGGCCTTCTGGACGGTGATCGGGCCGTAGTTGGTGCCGTCCTCGTTGGTCGGCGCGAACGCGATGCTGCTGCCCTTGACGGACCGGCCGCTGGTGCCGTCGTAGAGGGTGTTCGCGTTGATCGGCTTGCCCAGCTGGGTCTGCGCGCCGCTCTGCAGGGCGGTGGCGAAGATGACCGGCTTGAACGTCGACGCCGGCTGGTAGTCCTCGCGCGTGGCGTTGCTGGTGGCGTGCGACATGTAGTCCTTGCCCCCGTAGAGGGCGAGGACCTTGCCGGTCTTCGGGTCGACGGAGGCCGCGCCTGCCTGGGCGTCCTTGTCGCGCTCCCGGTCCTTCGGTTCGAGCTTGGAGGTCAGCTGGTGCTTGACGGCGTCCTCCAGCTGGCCCTCCTTCTTCCGGTCGATGTTGAGCGTGATCGTCCAGCCGCCGGCGGCGACCCGCGCCTGCGCGTCGGACGCGGACTCGCCCTGCGTCTCCAACCGCCTCTCCAGCTCCTTGTCGGCGGCGTCCACCAGGTAGCCGGTCTGGCCGCTGAGGCCTGCCTGCGGCTTGGGCGTGATCGGTACGGGGAACTTCATGCCGGCCCGGTCCTGTGCGGACAGCCAGTGCATGGAGACCATGTTCTTGAGGACGTTGTTCCAGCGGTCCGTGACGAGCTTCTTGCCGGTGGGCGTGGCCACGGCCCAGTCGTACTGGCTGGGCGCCTGGAGCAGCGCGGCGAGGTAGGCGCCCTGGTTGACGCTGAGCTGGGAGGCGTCCACGCCGTAGTACGCCTGCGCGGCGGCCTGGATGCCGTACGCGTTGCGGCCGTAGTAGCTGGTGTTCATGTACCCGGCCAGGATGTCGCCCTTGGACTTGTTGCGGTCCACCTTGAGCGAGATCACGAGCTCCTTGAGCTTGCGGGTCGCCGTCTGGTCCTGGTTCAGGTAGTAGTTCTTCACGTACTGCTGGGTGATGGTCGAGCCACCCTGCTTGCCGTGGCCGGTGACCGTGCTGATGAGGGCGCGCGCGGTGCCTTTGAAGTCGACGCCGGAGTCCTGGTAGAAGGTCTTGTTCTCCAGGGCGACGAACGTGTGCTGCACACCCTTGGGCACCTGGTCGAGACCCACGATCTCGCGGTTGATCGCGCCGGTCCTGGCGAGCACCTTGCCGTCGCTGTACTCGTAGACGTTGCTCTGGCGCTGGGCGTCCGCGTTCGCGGCCGGCACCGAGACCGACATGTACGCGAAGACGAAGCCGCCGATCACCAGCACGGCGAGGCCGAGGAACGTGCCGAGGATCTTCTTCCAGGTGAAGAGGCGGCGTATGCCGCGTTTTTTCCCCGTGCTCCCCTGGCGGCCGGCGCGGCGCGTGGCCTGCTGCCGGGCGCGTCGCTCATCTGCTCGGCCCATCGGTGTCTCGCTCCGCTCTCAGGTCTCGGTACCGGTGATCCGTGTCGAGGCCCCCGCCGCCGGAATCCGCTTGAACATTGTGCAAACCAGCTCAGAAAACTAACACCGTGCCCTATGGCGCACGGCGGTCGATCCGGCTTCGGGGACGTGAGAAGAACCACCCGTCTCGACTGGAACCGACTCACGGTAGGGCCAAACGGTTGCTATCTCCGTTAATCTGATATCACAATGCTAGTGGGCCGGATGGCGGTCCGACCGGGCGTCCGTGCGGCGCCCGCGAAGGGAACGGGGTAGTGAGATGGCTTCCACCAGCGAGAACGCGGAGCGCAGGACTCCAGCGGGGACCGCACCCTCTCCGGGCGGCAGCGCTCCCGACGTACCGAAGATGCCGCAGGCTCATGTCAGGGAGACGACGGCCCACAGCATCAGTGGCGGCCTCGCCCTGCTGCTCGGCCTCATAGGTCTGGTGATCGGCGTGGCCCTGCTCGCCGTGGCGGCGGGCAACGACAGCACGACGGTCAAGAGCGCCCTCGTCCCGGCCGGGATCGTGGTGATCATCGCGGCGCTCATGGCGATGCGCGGGCTGAACATGGTGGCGCCCGGCGAGGCCCGGGTGGTCCAGCTGTTCGGCCGTTACCGGGGGACGATCCGCACGGACGGCCTGCGGTGGGTGAACCCGCTCACGACGCGACGCCCCGTCTCCACCCGCGTCCGCAACAACGAGACGCCGGTGCTCAAGGTCAACGACGCCTACGGCAACCCGATCGAGCTGGCGGCGGTCGTGGTGTGGAAGGTGCGCGACACCGCGCAGGCCACCTTCGAGGTGGACGACTTCCTGGAGTTCGTCGCGACCCAGACCGAGGCGGCCGTGCGGCACATCGCCATCGAGTACCCCTACGACGCGCACGACGAGAGCCACCTGTCCCTGCGCGGCAACGCCGAGGAGATCACGGAGAAGCTGGTGGTCGAACTGTCGGCACGGGTGGAGGCGGCCGGGGTGCAGATCATCGAGTCCCGTTTCACCCACCTCGCGTACGCGCCGGAGATCGCATCCGCGATGCTCCAGCGGCAGCAGGCGGGCGCGGTGGTCGCGGCGCGCCGGGAGATCGTGGACGGCGCGGTCGGCATGGTCGAGGCCGCGCTGCGCCGTCTCCGGCAGGAGGACATCGTCACGCTGGACGAGGACCGTCAGGCGGCCATGGTGTCGAACCTGCTCGTGGTGCTCTGCGGCGACCGGGCCGCACAGCCCATCGTCAACACGGGCACGCTGTACCAGTGACGGAACCGGGCCCGCGTCGGGGCGCTGAACGCAAACAGGTACTGCTGCGGCTGGATCCCGTGGTCTACGAGGCGCTGGCCCGCTGGGCCTCGGACGAGCTGCGCAGCACCAACGCGCAGATCGAGTACCTGCTGCGGCGCGCCCTGGCGGAGGCGGGCCGGCTGCCGGGCACCGCCCGGCCCATCCCGCCCCGGGGCCGGCCGCGCCGCCCGGCCCCGGGTGAGCAGCCCCCCGGCCCGGGACCGGGGGCGACGAGCACCTGAGGGGCGGGACGGCGAGCACGGCGCACGGGCGAACGGGCGCCTGGGCGGACGGACGGCAGGGCGGACCGACGGCAGGGGGTGTGCCCCGACGGGGGCACACCCCCTCCACGCTGGCTATACATGGCGTGTATAGCCGCTGTGTATAGTTCTCCGCATGTCCATCGGTAACACCCTCCTCGGTCTCCTGGAGACCGGTCCCCGCCACGGTTACGACCTGAAGCGCGCCTTCGACGAGAGATTCGGGCACGACCGCCCACTGCACTACGGGCAGGTCTACTCGACCATGTCCCGGCTCCTGAAGAACGGGCTCGTCGAGGTCGACAGCGTCGAGTCGGGAGAGGGGCCCGAACGCAAGCGGTACGCCATCACCGACTCCGGGGTGACCGACGTACGGGAGTGGCTCGCCACTCCCGAGAAGCCGGAGCCGTACCTCCATTCGACGCTGTACACGAAGGTCGTCATCGCGTTGCTGACCGGCCGGGACGCCGCCGATCTGCTCGACGTGCAGCGCGCTTCCCACCTGCGCATGATGCGTGAACTCACCGAGCGCAAGCGCCACGGCGACCTCGCCGACCAGCTCATCTGCGACCACGCCCTCTACCACCTGGAAGCCGACGTGCGCTGGCTGGAACTGACCACGGCCCGCCTGGACCGGCTCGCGCGGGAGGTGCGCACGTGAGCACCCGCGAACCGCTGCTGCACGCTGTGGACCTGCACAAGTCGTACGGACCCACGGCCGCGCTGGCCGGCGCGTCCTTCTCCATCAGCCCCGGCGAGATCGTCGCCGTCATGGGGCCCTCCGGCTCCGGGAAGTCCTCACTCCTGCACTGCCTGGCCGGCATCGTCGTCCCGGACTCCGGGTCCATCACCTACGGGGGCGCCGAGCTGACGGGGCTGTCCGACGCGCGCCGCAGCGCACTGCGGCGCAGCGAGTTCGGCTTCGTCTTCCAGTTCGGCCAGCTGGTGCCGGAACTGACCTGCCTGGAGAACGTGGCACTGCCGCTGCGCCTCGGCGGCGCCCGCCGCAAGGCCGCGGAGGCCGCCGCCCTCGAATGGCTGGAGCGCCTGGAGGTGACGGGCGTCTCCGGCAAGCGGCCCGGGGAGATCTCCGGCGGACAGGGTCAGCGCGTCGCGGTGGCCCGCTCCCTCGTCACCTCGCCGCGCGTGGTCTTCGCCGACGAGCCGACCGGGGCGCTGGACTCGCTCAACGGCGAGCGCGTGATGGAACTCCTCACGAACGCGGCCAGGTTCGCGGACGCCGCCGTCGTGCTCGTCACCCACGAGACCCGCGTCGCCGCCTACTCGGACCGCGAGGTGGTCGTCCGCGACGGCGTGGCACGCGACATGGCGGCGACCCGATGAGGGCGGCGGCCACCCACCTCGCGCTCGGCGCCCGTTTCGCCGCCGCCGGGGGCCGCGAGGGGTGGATACGCACCGCCCTGACGGCGTTCGGGGTCGGCCTCGGCGTCGTCCTCCTGCTCGCGGCCTCGTGCGTACCGTCGATCATCGACGGCCGCAGCGCCCGCAGCGAGGCGCGGGGCATCGCGACGGCGGACTCCGGCAACGTGCCCCGCGGGAACCGGACGTTCCTGTACATCAACGCGAGCACCGAGTACCACGGCCGTCCCGTCACCGGCACGCTGCTGCGCCCGGACGGCCCGGGGGCGACACCCCCGCCCGGCCTGCGCGCGATGCCGAAGCCCGGCGAGATGGCGGTCTCCCCCGCCCTGCGGACGTTGATGGACGGCCCGGGGGGCGCACTGCTGAAGCAGCGGCTGCCGTTCACCGACTCCGGCACCGTCGCGAGCGCCGGCCTGCTCGATCCGACCGAACTGGTCTATTACGCGGGCGACTCGGCCCTCTCCCCGCACCGGGGGGCGCACCGGGCGGGCGCATACGGCCGCCACGACGCCCAGGACCCGCTCGACCCGCGGCTGATCGCCGTCATCGCACTGATCTGCGTCGTGCTGCTCGTCCCTGTGGTCGTCTTCATCGCGACGGCCGTACGGTTCGGCGGAGAGCGCAGGGACCGCAGGCTCGCGGCGCTGCGCCTGGTCGGCGCGGACGCGCGCGCCACCCGCTGGATGGCGGCGGGCGAGGCGCTGTTCGGCGCGGCGGCGGGGCTGGTCGTCGGAGCGCTGATCTTCGCCGGGGTGCGGCACTTCGCCGGCGCGATACGGCTGTGGGACATGTCCGCGTATCCCGAGGACATCACACCGAGCCCGCTGCTCGTCGCGCTCGTCGTGGTGGCCGTCCTGGTCACCTCCGTCGGCGCGGCGCTCGTCGCCCTGCGCTCGGTCTCGATCGAACCGCTCGGCGTCGTACGGGACGCGGAGTTGCGCCCCCGGCGCCTGTGGTGGCGCCTCGTGCTGCCCGCGGCGGGGATCGTGACGCTCGTCCTCACCCATCAGTTCGCCGGAAAGAAGGCGGCACTGCACACCGTGCCGATCATCGCCGGTTCGTCGCTGACGCTGATCGGGCTGGTGGGGCTGCTGCCCTGGCTGGTGGAGAAGTCCGTGGCACGGATGCGCGGCGGCCCCGTGCCCTGGCAACTGGCGACCAGGCGCCTTCAGCTGAGCGGCGGTTCGGCGGCACGCGCGGTCGGCGGGATCACCGTCGCGGTCGCGGGCGCGATCCTGTTGCAGATGGTGTTCGGCGGGATGCAGGACGACTTCGCGCACCCGGACGGCACGAAGGGTGCCACTCCCTCGGCGACGGCGCACGGCACACCGCGCACGGCGGACGTGACCGTACAGGTCGACGCGCCCGACATCGGCCTGGCCCGGCGGCTGACGAGTTCCCTCACGGGGACCCGGGGCGTCAGCGCGGTCGCCACGACCGTGGAGGCGTACGCGACGGCGGTCCGGCAGGGGAAGGGGAAAGGCGGCGGGTCCGCGTCCCTCACCAGCGTCACGGTCGGGGACTGTGCGAGCCTGCGGGTCTTCGCGCGGATCCCCGTCTGCCACGACGGCGACACCTTCATCTCCCGTACGAAGGCCGCGACGTCGGCCCACGACCGCCCGGGCGAGGTCGTCTCCCTCGACAACGGTGACGGATCCCCCGCCACCTCGGCGAAGTTCACCGTGCCGGCCTCGGCCCGTACGGTCGCGGCACTGTCCGGCTGGGACGGCGAGAGCCACGCGGGGGTCCTCGCCACGCCGGCCGCCCTCGACGCGGCGAAGGTCGCCGGCGGGCAGACCTGGTCCCGGGTCTGGCTGCACGGGCCGCTGGCGGACGGAGTCGAACGGGTCCGCACCGCGGCGGGGCGCGTCGATCCGACGGTCCAGGTGCAGACCCTGCTCAACCAGGCCAGGGACAGCCAGTACGCGAGCGTGCAGACCGGGCTCAGGATCGGTGGCACGGCCACCATGGCGCTGATCGCGGCGAGCCTGCTCGTCTCGCAGACCGAGCAACTGCGCGAGCGCAGGCGGCTGCTGTCGGTCCTGGTGGCCTTCGGCACCCGGCGCGCCACGCTGGCCTGGTCGGTGCTGTGGCAGACGGCCGTTCCGGTGCTGGTCGGCACGGTCCTCGCGGTCGCGGGCGGTGTGGCCCTCGGCAAGGTGACGCTGGACCTGCTGGTCGCACCGGTCAAGGACTGGTGGGTGTTCTGGCCCTACGCGGGCGCGGGCGTGGCGGTCGTCCTGCTGGTGACGCTGGCGAGCATGGCGCCACTGTGGCGGCTGATGCGGGCGGACGGCCTGCGGACGGAGTGACGCGGGTGGCGGCGTGGGCGTCCTGGCGCCGCGGGTCGCGCGGCGGGGGTCCGGGCGCCGCGGCTGCCGGTACGGGGTCCGGGCGCCGCCCGGGTCCTGCTCCGCCTCGTCAGTCCGCCGACCTGACCGTCCTCATCAGGGCCCGCATGTCGTCGGTCATGGCGGGCGCGAGCACATCGACGACGTGCGCGGACACGTAGACGGGCCGCACGTCGGACGCGGCGGCCCGGCGTCCGTCGTACGAGGAGTAGACACTCAGCGTCAGGGTGAACTCGGCCCGGCCGTCGAGGACCCGCAGGGTGGGCGGCATCTCGCCGACGCTGTCGGTGATCAGGTACGCCCGGGTGCCGAGGTCCGGGACGCGCAGCGTGTGCAGCGCCCAGCCGGGCGACTTGGCCTGGGGAAGGGCGTCGAACTCCGGTGCCGGGTCGGTGCTGCGGTGCAGGACGTACCTGAGGTCCACGAGGGTGCGGACGCCCCCGTTGTCGCTGATGATCAGGCCGGGGAGGGTGCGCAACGGGCTGCCCGGCGGCGCTGTGCCGAGGTCGGTCCTGCACACGGCGCTGTCGACCGCGCTCGTCTCGTCGGATGCGGCCTCCGGCGTCTGCGCCGGGCCGAGGACCTTCGAGAGGGCGGACAGCGGGGCGTCGAGGCACAGGTCGCGCTCGGGGCCGTACCCGCCGAGGTCGGGGCCCCGGGAGTGGTACAGGGTCAGCCCCGCGCCCCACAGCAGGGACGCGGCGAGCGCGCCCCACAGGCCCCAGGTCAGGGCGGCCCGCCTGGGCGCCGGGGCGGGTATCCCGTCACCGACGAGGACCGGCCCCGGCCCGGGGTCCGCCGGGGTGTCGAAGTTGCCGTCCCGCTGCCCGGGAACACCGGGAGCGAAGCCGCCGGGCCGGTCGCCGGGGCGCGACGGCCAGTCCTCGCCCTCCAGTTCCGGTTCCGAGATCACTCCGGGTCCCGCCCCGGGTCCCGCGGCTGCTCACTTCCCTGTTCGCCGCGGTCCTCGGCGCCGGACCCGCCGGGCGTCGGGGGCCCGGCGGCCGGTGGCGTGGGAGCCGGGGTCGGGGCGAGGGACGCGGCCGTCGCGCCGTGCGGCCGCGGCGCGGTGCGCAGCGCCTGCTCATGCGCGTACGAACGCAGGTAGCCGACCACGGTGTTGGTGACCGCGACCAGCGGCACGGCCACCACAGCACCGCCGATGCCCGCGATGAGGCTGCCTGCCGCGACGGACAGCACGACCGCCAGCGGGTGCACCCGTACCGCGCGGCCGAGGATGAACGGCTGGAGGATGTGGCCCTCGATCTGCTGCACGGCGAGCACCACGAGCAGCACGATCAGGGCGGTGAACACGCCCTGGGTGACGAGCGCGACGACCACCGCGAGCGCACCCGACACGACGGCGCCGACCAGCGGGACGAACGAGCCGAGGAAGATGATGACGCCCAGCGGCACCGCGAGCGGCACCCCGAGGAAGAAGACGCCGAGACCGATGAAGGTGGCGTCGATCAGCGCGACTATCACCGTGCCGCGCACGTACGCCGTGAGCGTGTGCCAGGCGCGCGGACCGGCGCCCGCGACGCCCTCGCGGGCCTGCGCGGGAACGAGCTTGAGCGCCCACTGCCAGATCCGCGGCCCGTCGTAGAGCAGGAAGATCGTCGAGAAGAACGCGAGGAAGATCCCGGTCAGCAGCTCGACGATGACGGTGACGCCCTGCAGGCCGGCCGAGGTGATCTCGTTGGTGTTGGTGCCGATCGCGTTGCTGAGGTTCGCCGCGATGTCGTTGATCTGCTTGTCCGTCACATGGAACGGACTGTTGAGCAGCCAGTGCTTGGCTTCGTTGACGCCGTCGGTCAGCCGGTCGGAGAGGTTCCCGATGTTCTCGGAGACCTGCCAGACCACGAACCAGCCGATCAGAGCGAGAATCACGAACCCGGCCAGCGTGGTCAGGGCGGTCGCGAGCCCGCGCGGCACGCCGTGGCGCTTCAGGCGGGCGACGGTCGGCTGGAGCAGCGCCGTGATGAGCAGCGCCGCGACGAAGGCCAGCACCACCAGGCGTACGGCGCTGACGACCCGCATCAGCACCCACACCGTCGCCGCGAGGATCAGCAGCCGCCAGGCCGCCTCCACGGCGACCCGGATCCCCCACGGAATGGCGGCGACCGGGTCGGGTTTCGCCGCGACGGACGGCGCGTAGTCGGGCGGGGGCGGGACCCGGGACGGTTCCGGGGGGACGGGGACGGGGGCGGGGTCCGGGACGGGGGCGGCGTGCTGCGCTTCCGCCTCGGCCCGGCGCTGATCCAACCGCTGGCCGAGCCTCGTCAGTTCCCCACCCATACGGCCCAGCCACGAAGGCACTCTCGACATGCGTTCCTTCTTTCCCCCGTCCGTCTCCCCACTCGTGTCACCGGAGAGCCGTTCCGAACCGACCGTACACGGGGGAAGCCCCCCACCGAAGGACGGAGGGGGGCTTCACGAGGTTGAGCGGGAGCAGGGAGGGAAGGCGCGGCGGTCCTCCCCGGCTCGCTCAGTACCAGCTGTGGGCCTGCCAGAAGGACCAGGCGCCGCACGGGCTGCCGTAGCGGCTGTCCATGTAGTTCAGGCCCCACTTGATCTGGGTGGCCGGGTTGGTCTGCCAGTCGGCGCCGGCGGTCGACATCTTGGAGCCGGGCAGGGCCTGCACCAGACCGTAGGCACCGGAACCGGAGTTCGTGGCCGTGTAGTCCCAGCCCGACTCACGGGTGACGATGTTGCTGAAGCACTGGAACTGGTCGGCCGGCATCATCTGCCGGGCCATCGCCTGGACAGCCGAGGCGGAGTACGAGCTCTGCACGCTGAAGGCGGAGGCGGACTTGATCGAGTCCTGCTCCGCCTTGAGCTTGGCCGCGGCCTTCTTGGCCTCTTCCGCCTTCTTGGCGGCCTCCGCCTTGTCGTCGGCCGCCTGCTTCTTGGCCTTCGCGTCGTGGGCGGCCTGGATGCGGGCATCCGCCTCCGCCGACTTCAGGGAGGCGAGGTCCGCCGCCGTCGACTGGGCACTGGCCTGCTGCGCGAGCGACGCCGTCAGCACCTGGGCCTGCTGACCCGAGGGGATGTCCGCAAGCAGCGTCGCGTCCGAAGCGGTCGTCTCGAGGTTGTCGGTCGAAGCGTGCTGCGGGTCGCCCGAAGCGACACCTACGACGGCGCCAACAGTGGTGACCGCAGTAGCCGATGCCACTGCGAATCCCCGGACCGAGATCCGACTCACACGGTGTCCTTCCAGCAACGCCCGCACCGGTGACCTCGCGGGCGCGATCTTGCCCCTGGCACTGGCCTCCGCACTGCTTGGTCACGGGAGACTCGGGCCCGGTGGACAGTCCTCGGGGGACTGACGCGTGGTACTCGGGCGGCATGCGGCGGGGGGTGTGGAGTTGTGGTGGCGCCGAAACGCCTGGTGTTCGTGTGCCGCATGCGGGGCCTGACGGAAGCAAGACTCTGCCGGAAGGCGACGCCGCAGGGCAATTCCCAGTTGCGTGGGAAAGCTCACACCCCGTTTGCCCCAACGGATTTGTGGAAATCCCGCACGGCACGACGCCGCCCCGCTAAGCTCCTTGGCTCTGCGGGGCGGCGTCGTGCCTCTGTGCGGTTCCAGGACTCAGATTTGTCCGTCTTCGAGCATCTCCGTCACCAACGCGGCGATCTGCGATCGCTCGGAGCGCGTCAGCGTGACGTGCGCGAACAGCGGATGCCCCTTCAGCTTCTCGACCACGGCGACGACTCCGTCGTACCGGCCGACCCGCAGGTTGTCCCGCTGCGCGACGTCATGGGTGAGCACGACACGCGAGCCGGAGCCGATCCGGGACAGCACCGTCAGCAGGACGTTGCGCTCCAGGGACTGCGCCTCGTCGACGATCACGAACGCGTCGTGCAGTGACCGGCCCCGGATGTGGGTGAGCGGCAGGACCTCCAGCATCCCGCGCCCCAGCACCTCCTCGATGACCTCGCGGCCCGCGATCGACGACAGTGTGTCGAAGACCGCCTGCGCCCACGGGCCCATCTTCTCGGCCTCGCTGCCCGGCAGGTAGCCGAGCTCCTGCCCGCCGACCGCGTACAGGGGACGGAAGACCATCACCTTCTGGTGCTGTCTGCGCTCCATCACGGCTTCGAGGCCGGCGCACAGCGCCAGCGCCGACTTGCCCGTACCGGCCCGGCCGCCCATCGAGATGATGCCGACATCCGGGTCGAGCAGCAGGTCGAGCGCGATGCGCTGCTCGGCGCTGCGCCCGCGGATGCCGAACGCCTCCCGGTCGCCGCGCACCAGCCGCACGTTGCCGTCGGCGGTGACCCGGCCGAGCGCCTTGCCGCGCTCGGACTGGAGCACCAGGCCCGTGTGGACCGGCAGCTCGGCCGCCTCCGGTACGTAGAGCGTCTCCTCGGAAAAGAGGAGATCGACCTGCTCACCGGAGAGGGGCAACTCACTCATGCCCGTCCAGCCGGAGTCGGTGATCGCGAGCTCGGCCCGGTACTCCTCGGCGAGCAGGCCCACCGACGACGCCTTGATGCGCAGCGGCAGGTCCTTGGAGACGACCGTGACGTCGTACCCCTCGGCCTGGAGGTTGCGCGCGACGGCGAGGATCCGCGAGTCGTTGTCGCCCAGCCGGAATCCGGCGGGCAGTACCCCCGGGTCCGAATGGTTGAGTTCGACGCGGAGCGTGCCGCCCATGTCGCCGATCGGCAACGGCGCGTCGAGACGGCCGAAGCGGATGCGGAAGTCGTCCAGCAGCCTCAGCGCCTGCCGGGCGAAATACCCGAGTTCCGGATGGTGCCGCTTGGCCTCCAGCTCCGTGATCACCACGATCGGGAGCACGACCTCGTGCTCCTCGAAGCGGGACATGGCACCTGGGTCGGCCAGCAGGACGCTGGTGTCGAGTACATACGTGCGCCGGTCGGAGCGGCGCTTCGAGCTGGTCACCACGGAAGGACGAACCCCCTCGGATGAGGTCGGGGATGCGACGGCGTCGCGGGCGGGTGGACCGGGCTCCTGGCCCATGCGCGGGCCGAGCTCCGGCCCTCCACGTCGCCCGTACGACTCACCGTACGGTCGTCCTGGTGCAAAGGGCCTCCCGGGCGGGCGGCAGCTGCCGCCCACTGAGAACGACGTCCGCCGACCGGCCCCCCGAGGGACCGGCCAGTACGTTCCGGTACGTCGACCTGCTAGGGGTATTCCCTTTTCCGGCCGCCGCCATGCGTTGGCATATGACGCACAGCGGGTGAACACCGCGTGTCGGGACGCGGGGAGGCCGCCGGACCCGGCCGCACGGCGGCGGCGGGCCGGCCGGGTCCCCGGGCGTGTCCGCCCGGAGATCCGTGGTCGTCAGCCCCCGTAGCGGCGGTGACGGGCCGCGTAGTCGCGCAGGGCGCGCAGGAAGTCGACCTTGCGGAACGCGGGCCAGAAGACGTCGCAGAAGTAGTACTCCGAATGGGCACTCTGCCAGAGCATGAAGCCCGACAGGCGCTGCTCCCCACTCGTGCGGATGACGAGGTCGGGGTCCGGCTGGCCGCGGGTGTAGAGGTGGGAGGAGATCATGTCGATGTCGACGATCTCGGCCAGGTCCTCGTACGAGGTGCCCTGGGCGGCGTGGTCGTGCAGCAGGGACCGCACGGCGTCGGCGATCTCCTGCCGGCCGCCGTAGCCCACGGCGACGTTCACGAGTATTCCCTTGTTGCCGACCGTGGCCTGTTCGGCCTCCTTCAGCACCAGCTGCGTCCCGGCGGGCAGGAGGTCCATCGTGCCGACGTGGTGGACCTGCCAGCAGCCGTCCGCGGCCAGATCACGCACCGCGTCCTCGATGATCCCCAGCAGCGGGGTCAGCTCCTCCTCGGGCCGGTCGAAGTTGTCCGTGGACAGCAGCCAGAGGGTGACGACCTCGACATTGGTCTCGGAGCACCAGCCGAGCATCTCCTGGATCTTGCTGGCACCCGCCTTGTGACCCTGTTCGGTGGTACCGCCCGACGCCTTGGCCCAGCGGCGGTTCCCGTCGAGGATGACCCCGATGTGCTTGGGGCCCTGGGAAAGGTCGAGACGTCCCTCGACCCGGTGGGCGTACAGCCGGTACACAAGGTCGCGCAGGTTCACTGGGTCCACCTCATCCGTCGTGTGGGGATCGTCCGCGAGCCGCGACAGCTCCATGGCGCAAAACGCCGGAGCACCGGGCCGCGACGGGGCCCCGAAGCCGTCACACTACTGCGCCCACCGCACGGGCACCCAACTCGGTCTGTCACAAGTCCGTGATAAGGAAAGACGTGTGACTGATTCTTCTCTCTATATTGCGGCCGACGAGCGCTACGACTCCATGGAGTACCGGCGCACCGGCCGCAGCGGGCTCAAGCTGCCCGCCATCTCCCTCGGCCTGTGGCACAACTTCGGCGACGACTTCGCCCTGGGCACGCAGCGCGCGATCCTGCGCCGCGCCTTCGACCTGGGCATCACGCACTTCGACCTGGCGAACAACTACGGACCGCCCCCCGGCTCCGCCGAGCTGAACTTCGGCAAGCTCTTCGCCCAGGACTTCGCCCCGTACCGCGATGAGCTGATCATCTCGACCAAGGCCGGCTACCGGATGACACCGGGCCCCTACGGTGAGTGGGGTTCCCGCAAGTACCTGCTGTCCTCGCTGGACGCGTCCCTGAAGCGGATGGGTCTGGACTACGTGGACATCTTCTACTCGCACCGCCCCGACCCCGAGACCCCGCTCGAAGAGACGATGGGCGCACTGGCCTCCGCCGTCCAGCAGGGCAAGGCGCTGTACGTGGGTGTCTCCTCCTACAACGCGGAGATGACCGCCAAGGCCGCGGCCATCCTCAAGGACATGGGGGTGCCCGCACTCATCCACCAGCCGTCCTACTCGATGATCAACCGCTGGATCGAGGACGACGGCCTGCTCGACACGCTGGAGACGGCGGGCATGGGCTGCATCTCCTTCGTGCCGCTCGCGCAGGGCCTGCTCACCGACAAGTACCTCAACGGCATCCCCGAGGGCTCGCGGGCCACCCAGGGCAAGTCCCTGGACCCGAAGCTGCTGTCCGAGGAGGTCACCCGCCGGCTGAACGGGCTGAACGACATCGCCCGCCGCAGGGGCCAGTCGCTCGCCCAGCTGGCCCTCCAGTGGGTGCTGCGCGACCCGCGCATGACGTCGGCGCTGATCGGCGCGTCGAAGGTCAAGCAGGTCGAGCAGAACGTGGCGGCCCTCTCGGGCGCGCCGCTGACCGAGGAGGAGCTGACGGAGATCGACAGCTTCGCGGTGGACACCGAGGGCACGAACATCTGGGCCGGCCGCAACTGACATCACGGCTTGCTCCGTCCGCGTGAACGGCCGAGGGCCGGCGCCCGCCCCACCGGGGTCGGGCGCCGGCCCTCGGCCGTTTCCGGGGCTGCCACGTACGGGTCCGGGGTGCGGCGTACTGGTCGGGGACGCGTACTGGTCGGGGGTGCCACGTACGGGTCCGGGTGCCGCGTACTGGTCGGGGGCAGCCGCGTACGGAGCAGTCGCCCCGGCAGCCGGGGTTGTCGCAGGGGGCCGGACCCAGGCTTCGGGGGCGGCACCGCGTGTCCGAACGGGGCGCCCGGTCCACCGAGCCGGTCGGGTGGTCGCGATGACGGCGCCGTCCGGGCGGTACGGGGTGAGCCCGGCCGCATGCACGGTGCGGGGCACGGTCCGGGCGGCGCGCGAAGGCCGGAACCGCCTTCCCGTCGGGCGGCCGAAGCCCTGGGCGGGGGCCGCCGGAAGCCCTGAGCGGTGGCGGCCGAAGCCCTGGGCGGTGGCCGTCAGGAGGGTGCCTGGGGCGCGCGCCGGGGGCGGGGAAGAAAAAACGGGCCGGTCCGTGGGGGGATACGGACCGGCCCGAGGGGGGGAGTTCCACCATAACCCTTCGTGAGGGAAGACGGCAGCCTTGTCGGCGAAGGATGACGCTCCGGAGGCGTCCGAATGCCCCGTGTGGCCTTGGAATTCCGGCCTCCGGGCGGTTTTGCGGACGTTCGGCGCGACCCTCGCGCGGCGGGTGTGTCGTAACCCTCAGGAGCGACGACGGCCGAGTCACCGGCTTGACGTGGACCTCGACGGCCCGCCGAAACCACCCGAAAGCACCCCTCACGGCGCCGGCCGCTTGCGGGCCTCGATCAGGAACCGGGTGGTCGTGGCGGCGAAAGGACCGTCCCGCAGGATGTCCTCGTGCAGCTCGGCGAGCCGGTCCCGGTGCCGCTCCACCGTGAAACCGGGCACCATCCAGATCACCTTGCGCAGGAAGTAGACGACGGCCCCGATGTCGGAGAACTCGGTCCGCAGCTCCGCCGCCCGCAGATCGGTCACCTCCAGCCCCGCCGCCTCGGCCGCCGCGCGCGCCGCCGCCGGGCCGCGCCGCGCGCGCACCTCGGCGCTCTGAGGCCCGAGGAAGTACTCCACCAGCTCGAAGACGGACGCGGGACCGACCTCCTGCGAGAGGTACGTCCCGCCGGGGGCCAGCACCCGCGCGATCTCGCCCCACCGGGCCCGTACGGGATGACGGCTGACGACCAGGTCGAACGCGGCATCGGCGAACGGCAGCGGCGCGCCCTCCGACGTGGCGACGACGACGGCGCCGCGCGGACTCAGCCGGGCCGTCGCCCGGGCGACGTTCGGGGGCCACGACTCGGTGGCGGCGGTCAGCCGGGGCAACCGGGGCACGCTGTCGAGTACCTCCCCGCCGCCCGTCTCGATGTCGAGCGCGGCCCGGGCCCGGGACATCCGGTCCGCGACCAGGCGTGCGTAGCCCCAGGGCGGGCGTTCCTCGGTGGCACGGCCGTCGAGCCAGGAGAAGTCCCAGCCGTCGACGGAGACGGCGGCGGCCTCGGAGACGAGTTCGTCGAAGGTGCGGTGGCGATGGGAGGGGTGCTGGGTGCGGTCCGGCATGGGAGCGATGCTGGCAGGACGCGTGGGCAGGGCGCGAGCGGATTGTTGCGCGCGGTGCGGGACCGCGTGGTGCCACTGCGCGGTACAGGTCCACGCGCGCCGAACGCGGCACCGGGCTATGCGGCGAGTCCACCGGCGAGCAGACCCGCGAACGCCCCGGCGATCATGAACGGGCCGAACGGGATCGCGGTCTTCCGTCCGGCCCGGCGCAGCAGCATCAGGCCCAGACCGTAGAGCGCGCCGAAGAGGAACCCGGCGAAGGCCCCGGCGAAGAGGATCGGCCAGCCGTACCAGCCGAGGGCGCACCCGAGCGGCAGAGCGAGCTTGACGTCTCCGAGGCCGAGGCCGCGCGGGTTGATCAGGAGCAGCACCAAGTAGCCCGCGCCGAGGCCGAGTCCGCCGAGCAGCGCGGTGGGCCACGATCCGGCGTTCCCGGGGACGAGGGCGGCGGCGCCCAGGAGCAACGGGGTGGCGGCGGCGAGCGGCAGGGTCAGCGGGTCCGGCAGCCGGTGGACGGCGTGGTCGACGGCGGCGAGCAGGGCCGCGACGGGCACGAGCAGGAGCCAGACGAAGAGTTCGGGGCGCGGGCCGGTGGCAGCGGCGAGGGCGGCACACGCGAGGGCGGAGGTGATGGGGATGCTGGGGGTAATGGGGGTGGCTGCGGTGGCCGTCCCGGCGGTACCGGCGTCCGGGCCGAGAGCGCAGGCTCTGCGGCCGACCCATCCGGCAGCCCCGCCGGGAAACGGGTGCCCGTCGGGACACACCGCCCGCAGCTCCTCCCCGGGCTCGACAGACAACCGGTACACGGCACGCGGCAGCAGCGAACCCGTGGCGGCGCCCCAGAGCAGCGCGAAGGCAATCAGCGTGACATGCACGTCAACGCCCTCATGCCTCGACGGTCACACGCGGCCGGTGCCTCGACGGTCACGCGCTGCCGGTGTGTGCCACGAAATCGGCCCAGGCGGAGGCGGCGAACGCCAGCCTCGGGCCGGTGGTGTTCTTCGAGTCGCGCACCAGGACGGCGCCGGGGGACGCGGCCACCTCGACGCACTGAGGACCGTCATTACTGCTGTAGCTGCTCTTGATCCACTGCGGCTCGTTCATGTCTCCAGCCGTGGCTGCATCCATCACGTCTCTCCCAGCAGCTTGTCAATGAACTCCAGGGACTCCCGTGGGCTGAGAGCCTGCGCTCGGATCATCCCATAGCGCAGTTCGAGGATGCGGATCTGTTTCGCGTCAGAGACGAGGCGGTCCACCAACTGCCCCTCCGCGTGGCCGACAGCCGAACCGTCCTCGAACTTCAGGACCTGGAACAGGCCGCCCATACCGGCGTGGTCCTCGACCTCCGTCGGCATCACCTGGATCTCCACATTAGGCAACGTGGCCAGGATCGCCAGGTGTTCCAGCTGACGGCGCCTGACCTCATCCCCGCCGAGTGGGCGACGAAGCGTGACCTCCTCCAACACGAACGTCAGTGTGGGGAGCGGCTTGCGTCGCAGAATGTCCTGGCGGGCCAGGCGGGCGGCCACGAAACGGTCCAGGTTGTCCGGGTCCAGCGCCGGACGCCGGGTGTTGTACAAAGCCCGCATGTACTCCTCTGTCTGGAGCAGGCCATGCATGTTGTGGTTGGCGTACGCACCCAGCTCGACGGCGCCCGCCTCCAGTCTGGCCAGGTCGCGGACCTTCTTCGGGTACCTCGCCTGCTCGACGTCCTTCTTCATCGCGGCGATCCGGCCGCCCGCGTCCAGGACCTCGTCCGCCTTGTCCAGGTACTCCGGGCGCGGGATGCGCTTGCCTGCCTCGACCTTGTAGACCAGGTTCTCGCCGTAACCCAGGGCTGCGGCGAACTCCCGGTGCTTGAGCCCGGCGTGCTCCCGCCACAACTTCAACTGGCGCCCGAGCGCGGCGATCACCGCGCTCGACTCGTCGTCGTCCGGGTCGACCGACCCGTCGTGCGTGTCCGCTTCCTCGTTCATCCCTCACCCGCTTCTCTCGTCGGGCCAACCCGTCCGGATCCGGGGGCGTCACGGTGGACAGACCGGACAGATCAGGAGAAGCCCTGGACCATCACCGCGCGTACAGCCACGTCGACTTCACAGCGTACGCACGCATGGGCACGCTGAGTGACGTGACGTCAGAAATCGCCCCGGAGCGGGCACCCGAACGCGCATTCGTCCTGCAGTTGTCCGCCACCCGTCGCGGCGCCCGGCTCGCCCGCCTGCTCGCCGTCGAACACGTACGGGCATGGGGGCTCCCCACCTGCCTGGAAGCCACCGCGCAGATCGTCGCCGAACTGGCCACGAACGCGGTCACCCACGGCCTGGTCCCCGGGCGCGACTTCCGCATGACGCTGTCCGTCACGGGACACGTACTGCGCATCGAAGTGACCGACGCGCGCCATGAACACGTACCCTCCGTCACGCCTCGCGGGGTCCTCGCGGCACAGGACGCCGGGAGCGGTGAGGGCGGGCGGGGCCTGTTCCTCGTCGAGGCGTTCGCCGACCGGTGGGGTGTGACGCACGGCGCGGAGGCGAACGGCGGTGCGTCGCCGTCCAGCCAGCCGTACAAAACGGTCTGGGCCGAGATTTCCGTGCCGGGCGGCGGCTAGCGTGACGGTATGGGCGGATGGCGAAACGGCACCGGGACACTGACCGTTGACGACGAGGGGGCGCCGCCCGAGGAGGTCGCACCCGTACCCGTATCTATGCCTATGCCTGCGCCCGTGCCCGTGCCCGTGCCCGTGGAGATCGCAGCGTCGTACGGCACGCGGCGGCGGGGCCTTCTGGGGCGGGACGGGATCGACGGGGCCCTCCTGCTGACGCCCTGCGGGAGTGTGCACACCTTCGGGATGCGCTTCGCGATCGACGTGGCGTATCTCGACCGCAGGATGCGGGTGTTGGGGGTGGCGACCTTGCGCCCGGGTCGCATGCCCCTGCCCCGGCTGCGGGCCCGTCACGTCCTTGAGGCGGAGGCCGGGACCATGGCGGGATGGGGCCTACGGACGGGGGTGCGTGTCCGGATCGAGGCCGATCCCTCGCCACCCGCGTGACATCTGCACGTACGGGGGCCGGAGTTCGGGGCCCAGTACTCGGAGCTCGGCACTCGGGGCCCGGTACTCGGGGCCCGGTACTCGGGGCTCAGGGCTCGGTACTCGGGGCTCAGGGCTCGGTACTCGGGGCTCAGGGCTCGGTACTCGGGTATCGGGCTTCGACGGCCGGGCTTCGAGGGTCGAGCCTCGGGAGTCGCGGGGTGGGTCCCGCCCGCCAGGGACCGCGTGAGCTGCGGGTTTGCGATCCGGTCGGGCGGCCCGGGGCTCAAGCGCCGATCTCCGAGCGGTGCTTGTAAGGATCGGTTGGTTCTCTGAACCCACCCACCACCCTCCCCCACCGACCTGCGCTCTTGACTTTCCGCGATCGGCTTGCCACGGATGGTGACGGCGGTTTAGCGTGCCCTCAGACAGACAAACAGCCCCCATCAGGTGCTAGGAACACCTGTGGGGGCTTGACCAACGAGATCGAAAAGGCGCGATCCCCATGGCTGCCGAACAGCTTAGTGCTGCCCCGTGCCCCCCGCACGTTCCACCGCATCCGCTGGCGAGTCCCGGATACGGCAAGCGGCGCGTCCCGGACCAACCGGCCCGATCAAGCGACGACTTCCGCGACCTGCCGAGCCGGGAGGCCGAGGTCGCGGCGTTCGTCGACCGGCTCCCCGAAGGCGCCGACATCTCGGTGAAGACCCTGGCCAAGGTGCTGAACTACGGGCAGTGGGCGCTCCGTACGGCCCTCACCCGCATCGAACGGGCCGGGCATCTGCGGCGGGGCCGCGAACAGCTCGTCGGACCGGACGGCGCGCGCTGGGTGACCCGTACGTACTTCTCGCGCACGGCCCGGACGGATGCCTGGTGGGCCGCCTTCGTCACCGGCGATCCGCGCGACGTGGAGGGCGCCGGAACACGTGACGCCTCCCCCGCCGAGGCAGCATCGGCGCCGGCTGCCCCGGAAGCGCGGGTGCCCGAGGCCGCGACCGGCAGGACGGTCATGAAGCCCGTCGTCGTGGCGGTCCACGGCTCCGCGCCCGACGAGCCGTCACCGGCCCACCGTGTCCTCGCCTCGGTGGGCCGCCGCCACCCGGCCATGGGGCTCTCCGCGCAGGAATGCGCCGACCTGGAGCAGTTGGCGGCCGAATGGCTCAGGAGGGGCGCGAGCGGCGAGCAGATTCTCTCCGCCCTCACGGCCGGGCTGCCCACGACGGGAGTGCTGCACCCCGGCTCGTTCGCCCGCTCCCGGCTCACCAAGCGCATGCCGCCCGAGCCGGTCGCACCGGCCGGGGCGTCGGCCGCTGATCCGGGCTCCGGCTCCGGCTCCGGCTCCGGCTCCGGCTCCGGCGAGCGGACGATGTGGCGCATCCTCGAATGCTCGCGCTGCACGACACCGCGTTCCGCCGCCGCACTGGTGGACGGCGAATGCCCCCGGTGCCGTGGGCTGGACCCCGTACCGCCGACCCTCGCGGCGGAAGACGTGATCAGACGAGTGGCCGAGATCCGTGCCCGGTCACGCGCATCGGCCCGGGAGCCCGTAGCCGAGTGAGGCGCCGCACGCCGGCCCCGCAACCTCCGCTCTCCCGACGTCCGTCGGCCCGTCCGCCAGGAGTCGTCTCGTCCCCACCGCGCGCCGTCCGGCGTTCAACGCCACCACCAGGCCCTCCACTCGGGCAGACCCTCCACTCGGGTCGCCTCGGCCCGTACCCACGTAGGGAGTTCACCCCCCAGGGCGTGCCGTGGTGCACCGGTCAGGCAGCCGGTGCGAAGGCGGCGATCGCGTCGACGAGGGCGGCCGGAGCTTCCAGCGGCATCAGGTGACCCGTGTTCGGGATCACCATGAAGTCGGCTGTGGCGAGATAGGGCAGCAGGTTGTCGCGGAGCACGTCGACGGACTCGACGTGATCGTTCTCTCCGGCGACCACGAGAGCAGGGACGTCGATCATGCGGGTGAGCCGGGTGACGTCCTGCGCGATACCGCGCAGCGGCCACTCCGCGCGGGCGGCGTCCGCACTGGAACGCGAATCGGTCGCGATCTGGGACTTGATCGATTCTGGCAGCTCGGTCGCGGTGAGGATGGTGTCCCGTGCGACGGCGACGGACTCGTCGGAGTCATAGGCGTGGGAGAGGCCTTCCCGGTACTCGGGAGAGATCTGCGCCGAGGGCTTCGCCGGGCCGGAACCGACGAGCACCACTGAGCGAAGGCCGGCGGGCCGGGTCCCCGCGATCAGCTGCACGACCTTGCCCCCCATGGAATGTCCGACGAGGACGTAATCGGTGACACCCGCGGCGGCGATCACGGCGAGCGTGTCGTCCGCGAGGCGGCGGAGGGTGTACGGGCCGGGCAGGCCGCTGGAGCGGCCCCACCCGCGGAAGTCGACAGTGAGTACGTCGCGGCCCGCGAAGCGGTCGACGACCAGGTCCCAGGTGCGGGCCGAACCGCCCCAGTAGTGCAGGAAAACCAGAGTCGGTCCGGCCCCCGGTCGGTGGTCGAAAGCGGGCAGCAGCGGCTGCTCTCTCGTGTTCATCGCGACTCCTCGATCAGTGTTCTGAGGCTAATCCCCCATGTATCGATTGAATCTCCGGGGCTCGTGCGGGGCATCGGGACGACTGGTCGCCCGATGGTGGAAACTGGACACGTGACCGTGATCCGGCAGATGACCTACCAGCCCGTCGGACGTGGTGGCGCCACTGTCGAGACGATGACGTTCGATCGCCTTCGTGAGCTGAACGACGGCGGCACGCAACGTGCCGACTTCCATGTCCTCGCCGTCATCGACGCCGGGCCCGGAGCCGTCACGGTGGACTTCCTCCGACACCCGCTCAGCGCGCGGTCCGCGGTGTGGGTCACTCCTGGCGCGGTGCACCGATGGGACGACATCGTCCGTGTGGCTGGCCACGTCGTACTGTTCCTCCCGACCGCGCCGGTCACCCACGCCACCCGGGAGTTCGTCGCCTCCCCGGACCACGTCGCGTGCTGGAGGATTCCCGAGGCCGACTGGCCGTTCGTCGACACCGCGCGGAGCCATCTCCTCCTCGAAGCGTGCGCAGCGGGCGCGGACGCGTCGCCGGAGCTGCCCGCGATCCTTCTCTCCGCGCTCATCGCCCGGCTGCGGCCACCGCCCGGCGAAGCACGGTCGACGAATTCGGTGTTCCGACTTTTCCGGACCCGCGTCGAAGCGGGATTCCGGGAACATCACGACGCCGGATATTACGCGCGGGCTCTGGGCTATGCGCCCCGCACCCTTTCGAGAGCCGTGCAGCAGGTCACCGGTCGTACCGCGAAGGCGTACATCGTCGATCGGATCGTCCTCGAAGCCAAACGGCTCCTCGCGCACGACGGCCTCACCGCCGCCGGCTGCGCGGGCGCACTCGGTTTCCCCGACGCGTCCAACTTCTCGGTGTTCTTCCGGAACGCGACAGGCGTACCCCCGGGCGCCTGGCAGGCTTCCGTGGCCGTCGAATGAGGCCACGTACGACGCTCAGCCCTGTTTTCCGGCCGTCCCGACAGCGTTCGGCCGGACCGTCGTAGGCCGGGCCTGGCGTCCTGGGGTCAGCGCGGGTGGGTATGCGGACGTACGGAGATCACGCGGCGTTCGGCCGGCCCGGCGCGACGGCTTCGACGACCGTCCCGTTTGAACGCTCGACGATCAGCCGCAACCTCGATGTCCTGACACAACGCGGGTACGTACGCGTCGCCGCCACGTCCTCGACAGGCCGAACGACCCGCGTGGCCGTCACCGACGCCGGCTACCAAGCGCTGGCCGACGCCGAACCCGCCTGGCAACGGGCACAGGCATGGATCAGCGAAGCCGTCGACCCCGACGCCGTTGACACACTCGACCGATGGCTGGCCGCGCTCGACCTCGATCAGCGGGCACGCTGAGGAGGCGCGACCCGCCTCGTGCCCTCTCGCAGCAAGGCGTCCTCCGCTGGGAGATCAGAAACGCGAAGAGCGCTGCCGCTGGACGCACCCCCCGCCCCGCAAGGACAGGACAGGGCACCACCCGGGCATCTCCACTGAGCCGTTGGTCCGAGAAACCAAAGACTCTACGACCCTGTCCCGCTCGCGTCGCTCTGGCCGCTGTCGGTGCGGGGGAAGGAGACCTCGACGCGACGGTTCTTCTTGCGGCCGTCCTCCGTGCTGTTGTCCGCGATCGGATACTGCTCGCCGTACCCCCGGATCTCGTAGGTGATCCCCGCGTCGGAGAGCCGCTGCTCCAGCAGGCTGTGCACCGCCTCGGCCCGCTGCTTCGACAGGACGAGACCGTGCTCGGACGACCCGAGGTTGTCGGTGAACCCGAAGACGCGGAGGTTGGTCGCGTGCTGCTTCTCGACCTCGTCGCAGATCGCCGAGATGCGCGAACTCGCGTCGGGCGACAGCTTGGCACTGTCCTTGGAGAAAAGGACCTCAGCCTGGAGGGCGAACGTCACGGAGTCGGGTGTGTCGGACCGTCGTTCCTCGCCACCCTGCGACTCGACCACCGACACCAGGTCCAGCACCCGCGCGGGCGCGAGCTGCGCTCCGGCGCGGAGCTTGAGGCCGGAGGCGTTCCCGTCGATCTGCGGCGGCGGCGAGGTCTGCGCCGCGCCGGGCGGCGCAGCCGGCGTGTCGTCGGCGAAGGCGGGCGCGGCGGCGAACTGCGCGACGACGGTCAGCAGGACAGCGCCGGTGAGGACAGCGGCACGGGGTCTGGGAGCGAGTCGCTTGGCCGCGAGGCGCTTGGGCGCGGGCATCAGGAGATCGCAATTGTCGTCGGAGGCAGGCCCGGGAAGTCCATCTGGACCTGCGACGTGGACGAGGGCGGCGCCGGGAACTGCGCGAAGAACGGAATTGCTGCGTGCGGCTGGAAGTTGGGCATGTTCACCGTGGTGAGCGGGTTGCCGTCGGTGTCCCTGAGCACGTAGTAGCGCTTCTTCTGTGCCGCATCGATGAGCGTCATGGCGGCCAGCGAGGGACCGGTCTGGTTGACTTGCGACTCTTTGCCGTTCCAGGCGTTGACGGCGATCTGCACCTGACCGGTCACATTGGTGATGGTGCCATTGATGGTCAAGAAACCGCCGCTGTCGCGTTTGGCCGAGGTGATGTCGAACTGGAAGGTGCCGCTGCTCGCCGTCGCCAAAGTCTGGGAGGGCGAAGGAGAGGCACCGCTGTCGCCCGCTTGAGAGTCCTGACTCCGAGACGACGGGGTCGAAGACTGGACGACGGGCTTGCTCCCGTCGTCCTTGCCATTGTCGCCACCGCTTCCACCGCAGGCCGCAACAGAGAGCGCCAGCGCCACAGCGGTGACAGTGGCGGCTACCGATCTGTGCGCCCACGCACCGTGCCACTTGTTCATGAGTGACGTTCCTTATCGTTCATTCGGGTCAGTTGTCCACGAGTCGGACGGTGAACAGATCGGCCATGTCCGGGAGAAGGTCGAGGTGTTCGGGTTCGATGGTGATGTCCCCCGCGCCAGGGCAGTTCAGACTGCCCGGTGATACGGGTTCCGGCGGCTTCTGCCCGCCCGGGGGCTGGGATGGGACACCCGATGCCGGGGGTGCGGACGAACTCGGCGTTTCGGATGGAGCAAAGTTGCACCGTGGCTCGACCACAGCAGTGGCAGTCGCGGTTGCCCTCACGCTCTCCGTACCGGGCACGACGCTCTTGCCCACCGTGCTCTGCGTGGTGACGTCCACCTTGAAGCCCCAGCGACCGCCGCCCAAGGTCACACAGTCATCAACCATGGCGTCGTTGTCGGCCGCGTATGCCGAGGCAGCCAAGCAAGCATGGTCCTCCGGCCCGACTTCGTTCCCGCCGAACAGCCGGGTCAGGAAGTCGGGATCCAGGGCGGCCCCCGAGAGCAATCCGTCTCTCAGATCGTCTCGGGATTGCTGACCAGCCGCTAGCGCGGCAGCGTCCGCGGCGGACTGCCCTCCGTTCCGCGTGGCACCAGCCTGACCGAAGACGAAGAACGCGAGCGCGGCGAAGAGCAGGCCCGCGACCATCACGATGTACAGCGCTGCAGCCTGCCCTGTGTCCCCGCGCCTACGGATCAGCCGGCCTTGCTGGTCACCTTCGCGACCGCCGACTTGAGCGCGTCGGCAATGGTGCCGTCGATCCCCGTGGCCACCACCGCCACGATGATCAGTGCGACCAGGATGATGATCCCCAGGTACTCGATCGAGCCCTGGCCCCGGTCGCTGCGGCGCTTCAGGGCCTGTGTCGTCGTGTTCGCCCACGTACCGACATACACCTTCGCTCTGACCGCGAGCTGTCGCGTCGTGTCTGCCATGGCTCTCACCTCCGTCGCTGTCATCCCCGGTCACGGCCTCTTCACGGTCGGTGACACCGGTGACGTCGGCACCGTACGGCCGATATGGGGCGGTGCGCGTGGGTCTCAGGGCCCAAGCGCGGGCCCAAGCGCGGTCATCCATGGGCGTCCGGCCCCCTTCGTGTGGTGCCGTGCCAGCGGGCGATGGCCGCGCCGCGGCTGCCCGTGCCGAGTTTGGTGAAGATGCGGTTGATGTGGTTCTTGACCGTCTTCTGGCTGATGAAGCAGGCCACGGCGATCTGCTGGTTCGTCATTCCCGATGCGATCAGTTCCATGATCTCCACCTCCCGCCGGCTCAGCCCTGACGAATGTCCCACATTTGATTGCTCCCGCAAAGGTGTTGGGAGGAAATGGTGCACGGATTCGTTGCCAGCAACATGCCTGCCTGGATGTTCAGTTGGCTGGAGCTGCGATGACGTTGCGGCCACATCGTTCGCTGATGCGTAGGGTGTCGGCGTCGCGCGCAGGGCCTGGAGGACCGCGTTCGAGGCCGTGGGCGTCAGGTGGGCGCGGCCGTCGGTGACGTCGCGGACTGCCGTCGTCAGCTGATCGGCGGTGAACTCCCCGTGCACCAGGTAGCCGCCCGCCCCGAGCCGTAACGCCTCCTGCACCGTGGCGGGTTCGCCGCTGTACGTCATCATCAGGACCGGCGCCAGCGGGACCAGGTACGGCAGGGCGGTGAGGCCGTCGTGGCGGGGCATCCGGACGTCCAGCAGCACGAGATCGGGGCGGGTCCGCAGTGTCGCCTCGTACGCCTCGCGGCCGTCCGCCGCGTCCGCCACCACCTCCATGCCGTCGGTGCCCGACAGCAGCGCCGTCAGCCCTGCCCGTACGACCGGGTTGTCGTCGGCGACGACCACCCGGAGGGTCCTCCCGGGCTCAGCCATGGATCTCGGCCTCCTTCGCCGGAAGTGCCGGGAGCGGCGGGAGCGGCGGGAGCGGCGGGAGCGCCGGACGTCCCGGGAGTGGCGGCCGCGGCGGTCCCGTCGGCGGTCCCGGGTCTCGCTCCAGGGGCAGTTCCAGGCGCACTTCCGTGCCCGTGGCCGCCTCTCCCCTGCCGACCCTGATCCGCGCGCCGATCGCCGCCGCCCGTTCCACCATGCCGACGAGGCCGAAGTGCCCCGCCGTGCGGAGGTCTTCGAGGGTGGTGCCCGGCGGCAGGCCGCGCCCGTCGTCGTACACGCTGATCCGCAGCACCCCGTCCGCGCTCAGTCCGGCCGACACGGCGACCCGGGTGCCTCCGCCGTGCCGTACCGCGTTCTCCATCGCCTCCGCCACGACGCCGAGTACCTGGCGGGCCGTGGCGTGCGGCAGCGGGGGCGCGGGGTAGGTGCCGAGGCCCGGTCCGAAGGTCGCCCGTACGCCGTGCAGTGCCGCGAAGTCCCGTGTGCGGTTGGTGAGTTCCGCTGCGAGGTCGACGCGGTCGGCCCCGCCCGGCATCCGTACGCGGCGCAGGTCCGACAGCAGTTCCCTCGACTCGGCCGCCGCCCTGCGGGCCGAGCGGGCCACCAGCTCCGCTCCCCGCCGGACCGTCTCGGGGTCCTTCGCCTCCGACGAGGCCGCGAGGCCGTCCGCCGCGAGGGCGAGTCCCTGCAGGGTCTTGGCGACGGAGTCGTGCAACTCCCTGGCGAGCCTGGCCCGTTCCTCGTCGACGGCGCCGGCGGCAGCGAGCCGTTCCCTGGCCTCGCCAAGGGCCTGGCTCGCCTCTCCGAGGTCCAGCAGGAACGTCCGGAGTGAACTGCCGATCGCGCCGGCCGCGACGCACAGTCCCGGCAGCAGCAGCACGTTGAAGCCGTGGTCCTTCGCCACGCCACCGGTGACGGCGTACGCGCCGGCCAGCAGGAGCGCCTGGAGGACGGCGAAGACGGCGGCGCCCCGCCATCCGTAGACCAGGCCGGCGAGCAGGGGCGTGCAGATCGTGACGTAGGCGAGGGTGGAGTCCGGGGACGCGGTGACCAGCAGCAGGGAGCCGACCAGCATGTCGGCGCCGAGCAGCAGCGGGTGGCGCAGCAGGAAGGGGCCGAACCGCTCCCAGTCCCGCACCAGGGCGTACGACACCATGAACGTGACGAGTACGGCCGCGCCGACCAGTACGAGCGGCAGGCCGCTCGCGGTGCCGCGCAGCGCGAACGGCGCCGCGAGCACGATCATGGCCATACGGAAGCCGAGCACCTGCCGGCACAGCGCCTGGAGGGCGTTGACCTGGAGGGGGAGCGGCGGTACGTGGCGCGGGGGGCGGTCCTGGAGGCGGCCGGCCGCGCGGCGCAGGACCGCCGCCGTGCCGGCGAACAGCGCCGTCGCCGCCGCCATCGCGGTGGCCGGCGCCGCCGCCACGAACGTCATCGGCGTCGCCGTCGTGCGTCCGTCGCCCTCTCGGTGTCGCATACCGCCTCCTTTCGTCCGTCTCTCCTGCCCCGGGGCCCGGGACTCCGCGCCCCGCTCCGGGAACCCCGCGCCCCGGCTCTCCTCGTCCCGCGTGTCGGGGCCTCAACCCCCGAGGATTTGGCCGAAGTTCACCCCGGACCCGTAGTAGAAGCTCATCGCGATCAGGACGAGCGTCGCCGGGAGCATCACGAGGGTGACGACCATCGTCGTCTTCGGTACGGCGCGGGCCGCCGTGCGCCGTGCGTTCTGGGCGTCCGCCCGGCGCATGTCCTCGGCGATCTGGATCAGTGTGTCCACGATCGGCGCGCCCAGCTCCTCGCCCTGCTGCAGTGCGGTGACGAACATCGACACCTGTTCGCTGTCGTTGCGCCTGCGCAGCTGGTCGAAGGCCTCCCTGCGGGACACGCCCATGTCCATCTGGCGGATGGTGATGCGCAGTTCGTCGGACCAGGGGCCCCGGTACTTCTCGGCGACCCGCTCCAGCGCCTGCCGGAAGCCGAGGCCCGCCGAGACGACGACCGCGAGCACGTCGAGGAAGTCCGGCAGTGTCCGTTCGATGTCGCTGCGGCGCTTGCGGGTCGCCGCGCGGATGATGACGTCGGTCCAGACCAGTCCGAAGATCAGGGCCGCGATCCCCAGCGGGAACTGTCCGCGCGCCGTCAGCGCCAGGAACGCGAGGATGCCGAGTACCCCGAACACCGCGCGGCGTGCCGCGTACCGGTCGACGGTCAGGCCGCCGGGGTTGCCCGCGCTGTCGAGTCGCCGGCGCAGGGCGTCGACCCGTTTGGGGCCCATGAGGCGCAGTACCGCCGGCGCGTACCGCATGCCGACGCGGTCGATGCCCGAGCCGACGGCCGAGGTGCGGGTCGCTCCGACCTCCAGGGCGACGCTCAGGTCGGCCGGGAGCTTGGCGTCCGCGCGGTAGAGGCGGATGCCGTGGAAGACGCCGTACACCGACAGCGCGAAGAGCGCCGCGAGGGCGAGTGCGATGGCCGTCGTGGTCATGGTGTTGTCTCCGTCTCCCTCATGCGTCCCGTCCCGTCCGCCGGATGTGTCCCGCTCTGTCCGCCTCGTCGGCTCCGCTCCTCGCGCACATGCTCACACCCGTACGGTCGACATGCGGCGGATGAGGAACAGCCCGGCCCCGTACAGCGCGAAGGCGACGACCGTGGCGAACTGGCCGAGGCCCGACGCCGTCATCCGGTCGAGCGCGCCGGGCGTCACCTGGTTGATCAGCAGCAGGAAGGCCAGACCGAGCGCCGGGACGGCCACGGCGGTCACCTTGATCTGCGACAGCATGGTGATGACCTCCCTGCGCGTCTCCTTTCGCTCCTCCAGGGTCTTGGTGAGGTTGCGCAGCGAGCTGACGACCTGGCCGCCCGCCCGGTTGGACAGGACGAGCGTCGTGACGAGGACGACCAGTTCACGGGACGGCAGCCGTTCGGCGAGTTCGTTCAGGGCGTCGTCGAAGGAGTGGCCGACGGCGAGCCGGTCGGAGACGCGGCGCAGTTCCTCGCCCGCCGGGTCGTCGAGTTCGTCGGCGGCCATGGACAGGGCGGTGCGCATCGCGAGTCCGGCCTGGGTGGCGTTGGCGAGGACCCGGGTGAGTTCGGGGAGCTGGTTGATGAACGCCTCGGTGCGCTTGTTGCGCTGCCAGTTCAGGAAGGCGTTGGCGCCCCACAGCCCGGCGAGCGCGGCCAGCACCCCGAAGAACGGGGCGAAGAACGAGCCGACGAAGAAGTAGACGACGAGCAGACCCGCCACGGTGTAGATGGCGAACTCGCCGGGGCTGAGGTCGAGTCCGGTGACGGCGATCTTGCGTTCGAGGCGCCTGCCGAGTCCGGTGCGGCGCAGCCTGCGGTCCACGCCGAGGAAGCGGGGCCGCCCGCCGCCGACGGTGTCCCCGGGCCCCTCTGTCTCCGTCATCCGGGCGATGAGCGCGCGCCGCTGGGACCGGCCGGTCGCGTACGCCTGGATGCCGATGACGGCGAACAGCAGCGCGAGGAGGGTGACGCCGAGCGTCAGCAGGGAGAGGTTCGTCTTGTCCATGGTGTCGGTGGCCCTCAGTACGTGGGGGTGGCGGGCGGGGGCACGGGCGCCGTGCCGTTCGGCGGCGCCGCGCTCCCCGGGGGTACGGGCCGGGTGGCGCCCGGGGCGGTCGGTCCGTACGGCGGTGGTCCGGCGCCCTGCCCCCGGACGCCCGCGCCAGCGCCCGGGGGCAGGGGGACGGACTGCGGCATCCGCCAGGAGTTGGAGCGGCGCGTGGCGAGCTGCTCCTCCGACTGGGCGACGCCGAACGCGGCCGGGATGTTCTCGCCCTTCATGTAGAGCCGTTCGGCGACGCTGCGCGGCAGCGGGTAGTACGCGAACTGCCCGTACACCCGGCCGTCCGGGGTCATCGGCTGGGCGAGGAAACGGCAGATCGAGACGATCCGGTAGTCCTCGTGGCCGTGCGAGTCGACGACGGCGACCTCCGTGATGCGGCGCGAGCCGTCCGCGTGCCGGGTCAGCTGCACGATCACGTCGACGGCGCTGTTGATCTGGTCCTTGATCGCATTGAATGGGATCTCGACCTCGGACATCGACGCGAGAGTCTGGAGCCGCATCAGCGCGTCCTCGGCGCTGTTGGCGTGCACGGTGGCGAGCGATCCGTCGTGGCCTGTGGACATGGCCTGGAGCATGTCGAGGGTCTCCCCGCCGCGCACCTCGCCGACGATGATGCGGTCGGGGCGCATGCGCAGGGAGTTGCGTACGAGGTCGCGGATGGTGATCTCGCCCTTGCCCTCGACGTTCGCGGGCCGGGACTCCAGTGTGATGACGTGGTGCTGCTGGAGCTGGAGTTCGGCGGAGTCCTCGATGGTGACGATGCGCTCGCCCTCCGGGACCATCGCGGACAGCGCGTTGAGGAGCGTCGTCTTGCCGGTGCCGGTCGCGCCGGAGACGATCACGTTGAACTTCGCCCGGACCAGCCCCGCCACCAGCAGCATCATCTGCTCGTCCAGCGTGCCGAGTTCGATCAGCTCGGCGAGGGTGAAGGAGCGCGGGAAGCGCCGGATCGTGAGGATCGGCCCGGTCAGGGACAGCGGCGGGATGATGACGTTGACGCGCTCCCCCGACGGCAGCCGCGCGTCGACCATCGGATTGGCCTCGTCCACCCGCCGGTTGACGGTGGAGACGATGCGCTCGATGGTCTGCATCAGCTGCTCGTCGGAACTGAACCGGATCGGCAGCCGTTCGATCCGGCCGCCGCGCTCGACGAAGACCTGGTCCGCGCCGTTGACCATGATCTCGCTGATCGACGCGTCCTCCAGGAGCGGTTCGAGGATGCCGAGGCCGAGAGCCTCGTCCACGACCCGCCGGATCAGCTGGGAGCGCTCGACGGAGGAGAGGACCGGGCCCTCGCGGCTGATGATGTGCCCGAGGACGCGCTCCAGCCGCGCCCGGCGCTCGGTGGCGGCGAGGGCGGACATCTCGGCGAGGTCGATCTCCTGGAGGAGCTTGGTCCGGTACGTGCCGACGAGCAGCGACTCCTGGCTCGCGCCGCCTGCCGGTTCGTGGGTGGTGATGCGGGACCGCAGGCTCATGGCGTGGCTCCTGGGCTGTGGTCGGGCAGCCGGTCGAGAGGCATGGTGACGCTGCGGGTGGCGTAGCCGAGGTCCAGCAGCGGGATGATGGCGGGGATGTGGACGCGGGCCGTGATGGTGATCCCGGTGCCGGTGGAGGCGGCGGTGAACGTGGCTCCGCCGGAGAGCCAGCCGCTGATGGCGGCGTGCCCGGCCGCCTGGTAGTCGTCCCCCTCGGTCTCGCGGTAGGTGGCGGTACGGGCGGCGGCCCGCGCGCCGGTGCCCGCCTGCTGCACGGTGTACCCGGCGATGCCGAGCTGGAGCGCGGCGACGGCGACGAACAGCAACAGGGCCACGACGCCCACGTATTCGAGGGCGGCCTGGCCGTCGTCGCGGCGGGGCCGGCCCCGGCCCTCGTCGCGGCGGGGACCGGCCTGGCTGCCATCTTGGCGGGTGGCACCGGTGGCGCGGGGGTCGCGGGGCGCCGGGGCACCGGTCCTACGAAGCGCCATGCTGGTCCTCCCGTACGGCGGCGCCGTGGCCCGTGACGTCGATCGGGATGTTGAAGCCCGGGAAGAAGACCGGGATCTCGACCTTCACCTCGGCGGTGGTGACCGCGCCGGTCCCGCCGCCGCAGCTGGGGTCGGCGTGGAAGGCCCCGGGCATGGCGCGCTGCGCCGCGGCGGCGCAGTCGCCGCCGACGGCAGCGGCGTGCGCCGCCTCGTCGGCGGCGTTGCCCGCGAGGGAGAAGGCGTAACCGACGAGGGCCGCCTGCCACATCAGGGCGAGGGTCGCGAGGATGACGGGGATCATGCCGGTGAACTCGATGGCGGCCTGTCCCCGGTCGCCGCGCAACGCGTCGCGCAGCACCTCGCGTCGCGGGGTGCCACCGCGTCGCGCGCGCGTGGGCGGCCCCGACGCGGCGGTGGACCCGGGAGCCGTCAGCGGCTGCGGGGCCTCACGTGCCGGCTCGGCACGCGGCCCTCCCAGCGCCCCTACCGACGGCCGCGCCGCCGCCTGCGCATGCGTCCGCTCGGCCCGTGCCGCTGTCCGTACCCGTACCGTCCTCATGGCTCACCGTGCCCCCTCGGCACCGCTCGTGGTGTCCGCGACGCCGCCGCCCCGCGGGGCCCGGTCGCCCCCCGGCGCCCTCACGGCGTCGGACGTCCGTGCCGCAGCGCGACCGCGTCCCGGTCGCCCCGTGCCGTCCCGCCCCGCCCGTTCCGGCCGTTTCTGCCGTTCTTGCCGCCCCGCCCGTTGCGCCCGCTCCTGCCGGCATCCTCCCCTTCCGGCGCCCGGACGATGCCGAGTTCGCCCGCCAGGGACCACAGGGCCTGCTTCACCGTGGACTTGGCCTCCAGGTCCTGCATGCGGCCGGCGTCGACGGCGGCCTGGAGTTCCTTGAAGTGCGCGGGGACCACGGTCTTCGCGACGCGCGTGCCGGTGATCCGCTCGACCAGCGCCGGCTGGATCTCCGAGCTGCGGACATGCCGGTTGACGACGGTGACGGTCTGATCCGCCTTGCGGATCTGCAGCCGGTCCCAGAGCCGGACCATGCGCCGCGCCGCCCGGACCGAGACGACGTCGGGCGTCGTCAGCAGCACGGTGGTGTCGGCCATCTCGATGGCGGCGGCGTTGGCGCTGTTCATCTGGGTGCCGCAGTCGAGCACGACGATCTCGTACCGGTTGCGCAGCGCGCTGACGATCTGCCGTACGGACCGGTCGTTGATCTCCTCGCCGCGCTCGCCGTCGGCCGGGGCGAGCAGCAGCCCGATGCCGGTGTGGTGCTGGAACACCGCGTCCTGGAGGACGCGCGGCGAGATGTCCTGGATCGCGGAGAGGTCCACGACCGATCTGCGGAACTGCACGTCCAGGTACGAGGCGACGTCCCCGGCCTGGAGGTCCAGGTCCCCGAGCGCGGTGGCCATGCCCGACGCGTTCGCGGCGAGCGCGAGCTGGACCGCGACGACGGTCGTGCCCACCCCGCCCTTCGCGCCGCTGACGGTGACGACCCGCCCGCCGGGACCCCCGTACAGCTCGACGCCGCCCTGCCCGAGGTGCCGCCGCACCCCCGTCGACCAGGCCGCGGCGGCCTGGACGCGCTGCGCGAGTTCCTCGTACGACAGCGGGAGCGTGACGAGGCCCCGGGCGCCGGCGTCCATGGCGGCGGAGAACAGGCCGGGGCCCGGTTCCGAGGTGATCAGGATGACCGCGACGGACGGGAAGCGCAGCGTGATCTCCCGGACGAGTTCCAGTGCGGGCACCGGCCCGACGCGCTCGTGCACGAGGACGACCTCGGGCAGTTCGCCGACCGCCTCGGTGGCGAGCCGGGCGAGGGTGTCGACGAGGCTGGTGGAGTCGGCGAGCGGCGCGGCGGGTTCGGCGTCGGGCAGCTGGCTGAGCAGCGTGGCGAGGGCGCGGGCGGCGTCCGGATGCGCGACGGCCGCGAGGATGCGGGTGCTCATGGGGCGCTCACTTGTCCCCGGCGAGGGTGTACACGTCCTGGCCGGGGCCCGGGGGGACGGACTTGCCGTCCGGCAGCAGGGCGAGCCGTACGTGGTCCGCGAAGGACTCGGCGTACGCGACGCGCTGTGCGTCGACGGTCTTCAGCGCGAACGTGATGGGAACGGCCTGTTCGGTGCCGAGCGCGCGGTCGTCGGTGCCCTTCTGCTGGAGGGCCGTGATCCGGCCGACGTCGATGACACGGGCGTCGCTGACGATGATGCGGGACTCGTCGGCGGTGGCCTTCCCGTTCTTCTGGTCACCGGCGAAGGTCGCGAAGATGTTGACCCGGGAACCCGGGGTGATCTTGCCCGCGACGCCGGTCTCGGCGTCGATCATGATGGCGATCTCCTCCTCGTCCGGCGCGAGCGCCGGCTTCGGCACGATCATGTCGCTCTGCAGGAGCGAGCCCTTCTTGAGCTGGGTGACCGCTATCTTCCCGTCCACCGCGGACAGGTCGGTGACGGCGGTCGAGGAGAGCCACCGCTTCGGCATGCTCACCTTCGTGAACTGCCCCTGCTGCAGCGGGGTGTACGGGGCGACGTCCGTCTTCAGCTCGTACGCGCTCACCTCGGGCCCGACCTTCGAGTCCACGTCGCTGATCACCAGCAGCACGCCGGCGAACGCGGCGAGGGCGCACAGGACGGAGACGAGCAGGAGCAGGATGCCGCGGCGCTGCCGTGAGTTCATGTCGGAGTTCCTCGGGTCAGGGCACCCGCGACGCGCCGGTGGGTCTCCGGCGGCGCGATCGCCGCCGAGCAGAAACCGCAGCGGTCACCGATCAGGTCGAGGCCGCACCAGGAGCACACCTCCCGCCGGACGGATGAGACGAGCTGGTAGAGAACGGTGATGTCGGGGAGGTACGCGGCGAACTCGACGGCGCGCTGCGTGCCCCACCAGTCCGGAGAGCCCGCGGGCAGCGGGCACTCCCGTACGGCGGCCACCTGCCAGGCGGGCGCGAGGGTCGCGGTGGGCCAGTCGGTGGTGAGCTGGCCCCTGGCGATGAGGAGTTCGGTCCCGAACTCGGGTCCGGGAAGCTGGTCCACGTCCCGGGGGCCGCCGTCGGCGCCGCCCTTGCCGGTCTTGGCCGCCTTGCCCGCGGGGGCGCTGCCGCCCGAGCCGAGCCGTACGAGCGCGGGGCTGGGCGCGGCGAGCACCGCGAACTGCGAGCCCGGGACCCAGGACTTGGCGTGGGACGTGAGGCTGACGGGCACCCGGTCCAGCTTCGCGACGGAACCGAGGACGGCGCCCGCGTACAGGTAGTGGGAGAGCAGCCGGGCGGCGGAGGCGACGACGCCCGCGCTGAAGTCGCAGACGGACAGCTGCCGCAACTGGCGTACGAGGACCCCCAGCGCGAGCGGCGGCAACTCGGAGCGGAGCAGGGCGATCCGGTCGCTCTCCAGGAGGGAGCGCACCGTGTGCAGGCGGCGTTCGTACGCGGCGGGCAGGTTGGCCGGATACAGCACCACGACGTAGCCGTGCTGTTCGAGCAGCAGCTGGGCCGTGGACAGCGCGTCGCCCAACGGCTGCTGTTCGGGCGGCTGGAGGACGGCGGCGGTGGGGGTCTGCCGGTCGGTGGGCGGTAACACCAGATCAGGGCTGGTGACGGCGATTGCGGTCGGCACGCTGGTTCCCCGTTCGGCTCCGGACGCCGGCGTCCCGGCCGTCGCAGCTCAACTCAACTCCTGCTGTGCGTGGTGCGTGTGCGCTCCTGCCTCAGCACTTTATCCACGACCTGGGGCACAGTGAACACTTTTCGGAGCGCCCATGGCACCGTCCGTACATGAACAGCGTCCCCAACCGGGGCGAACCGCCCGTAAGCACACCGCGAACCCTCACCCGGGGGCGGGACCGGCACATCCGGCCCGGACGCCCCCCGCACTTCAGGCACCCCGGACGTCGCCCGCACTTCAGGCACCTCGGACGTCGCGCGCACTTCAGGCACCCCGGACGCCCCGGACGGGCGTCCACGGCGCCTCAGACATCCAGGATGCGGCTGTGCGGGGTGCTCGCGAAGTCCTGGGCCCCCGCTCCCGCGTCGATGTGCCGGGCCTCGTCGTTCATGCGGCGGAGCGTGTCCGCCTCCTGGTCGGTGAAGCCGTCGCGGCTGAGGCGGACCGCCTCCTCGACGACGCCCAGGAGTTCGCCGACGCGGACCACGTCCTTGGCCACCCGGAGGTGGTTCTCGCGGTAGCCGTCACCGGCGTCGCTCTGCCAGCCGCCCTCGATCGTGTCGACGAGGGTGGACATGCGCCGGACCTGGTCGCCCAGGTGGTCCCGCATCTTGTTCAGGCCGCCCACGAGATGGGTGAGGTCGTCCGCCGATACGTCGAGGTCCTTGTCGTCGCCCATGCGCCGACTCTACGACCCGGCGCGTGACGCCTGAAGGGGCTCGGCCCGGTTCGCCCGCGAACGGCGGCCGGGGCGCCGGCACCGGGCATCGCGCCGCACTGTTGCCTTCTTTCCTTTCGCGTACGGAGTCTTGACATCACCCAATGGTCTGGACCAGTTTGTAACCGCTTTCCCCCCACACGTTTTCCGCTCTCCCCCCACGGAGGCCAAGCAGTGCACCTCACCTCACTCCCCCGCAGGGCCGCCCTCGCGGTGGCCGGACTGGCCGCCGCCGCGACGGTGTTCGCCCTGCCGGCAGCCGCCCAGGCGGCACCGGCACCCCAGGCCGCACCGGCCGCGTCGGCGGCCGCCGTCCCGGCGCACGCCGTCACCGGCTACTGGCAGGACTTCGACAACGGCGCGCAGGTCCAAAAGCTCGCCGACGTGCCCGACCAGTACGACATCATCGCCGTCGCGTTCGCGAACGCGACAACCACGCCCGGGCAGATCGCGTTCAGCCTGGACCCGGCGGTGGGCTACACCTCCGACGCCCAGTTCACGGCGGACATCGCGGCCAAGCAGGCCGAGGGCAAGTCCGTGGTGCTGTCCGTCGGCGGGCAGAACGGCACCGTCTCCGTCAGCGACGCCGCCTCGGCGTCCGCGTTCGCCGACTCCGCGTACGCGCTGATGCAGCAGTACGGGTTCAACGGCATCGACATCGACCTGGAGAACGGGCTCAACTCGACCTACATGGCGCAGGCACTGCATCAGCTCGCGGCCAAGGCGGGCTCCGGGTTCGTGCTGACGATGGCGCCGCAGACCATCGACATGCAGTCGACGTCCGCCGAGTACTTCAAGACGGCGCTGGCCGTGAAGGACATCCTGACCGTCGTCAACATGCAATACTACAACAGCGGTTCGATGCTGGGCTGCGACGGCAAGGTCTACTCACAGGGCTCCGTCGACTTCATCACGGCGCTCGCCTGCATCCAGCTCCAGGGCGGACTCGACCCGTCGCAGGTCGGCATCGGCGTACCGGCGTCGTCGAGCGCGGCGGGCAGCGGGTACGTGGCGCCCTCGGTCGTCGACGACGCCCTGGACTGCCTGACGAAGGGCAGCAACTGCGGTTCCTTCACTCCCCCGACGACCTGGCCGGGCGTGCGCGGTGCGATGGCCTGGTCGACCAACTGGGACGCGTCGGCCGGCAGCGCCTGGTCGAGCACGGTCGGCGGGCACGTGCACTCCCTCTGAACAGGCAGCCTGCCGCGGGGTGATCACCCGCGGAGGACGTCCGACCGGAACGCCGTCCGCCACCGCGGGCGGCGTTCCCGTTCGCCCGGCGGGAAGGCGCCGGGGCCCGCAGGACACGTGGCCGGCGCCTCCGGGCCGCCGCACTTCCTGCGGAATTCGCCGTGACATCTTGACAAGTCCATTGGTCTGGACCATTTTACCGGTCAGGCGGTGGCCACCGTTTCCCTTTCCGCACCTCCATCCCACCCCCATCCGGAGGCAGTAAGTGGAACGCACCAGACGCAGATCCTGGCTCCGCAGAACCGCGGGCGGCGCCGTCGCCGCCCTCGCGGCCGGGGCGCTGAGCCTCGCCGGACTCGCCGGCACCGCGCACGCCGCCGACATCAACGTGGCCAAGAACGGCGGTTACGAGTCCGGGCTCGCCAACTGGACCTGTGCGGCGGGCACCACCGCCGTGGTCTCCTCCCCCGTGCACGGCGGCTCCGCCGCTCTCCGGGGCACGCCCGCCGGGCAGGACTTCGCGCAGTGCGCGCAGACCGTGGCCGTCGCGCCCAACTCCTCGTACACGCTCAGCGCCTGGGTCCAGGGCTCGTACACGTACCTGGGTGCCACCGGCACCGGTACGACCGACCCGCAGACCTGGACACCCGGCAGCTCCGGCTGGACGCAGCTGAAGACGACGTTCACGACGGGCCCGTCCACGAAGTCCGTCAGCGTCTACACACACGGCTGGTACGGCCAGGCCGCGTACGACGTGGACGACCTCACCCTCGTGGGCCCGGACGGCGGCGGGGGCGGCGACACCGGCCCGCAGGCGCCCGCCACGCCGGGCGGGCTGAGCGCGAGCGGCGCCACCGCGTCCTCCGTGAACCTGAACTGGGGCGCCGCCTCCGGCGCCACCGGCTACAACGTCTACCAGGGCGCGACGAAGATCCAGTCGACGTCCGGCACGTCCGCGACGGTCTCCGGGCTCGCCGCGAACACGACGTACCAGTTCCAGGTCAGCGCGACCAACTCCGCGGGCGAGTCCGCGAAGTCGACGGCCGTGAGCGTGACGACCACCTCGGGCGGCGGCACCACCCCGCCCGGCGGCTCCCCCTCCGTGCCGAAGCACGCGGTCACGGGCTACTGGCAGGACTTCAACAACGGCGCCACCGTGCAGAAGCTGCGGGACGTCCCCTCGAACTACGACATCATCGCCGTGGCGTTCGCGGACGCCACGAGCACGCCCGGCCAGCTCGGCTTCACCCTCGACCCGGCGGTCGGCTACTCCTCCGCCGCCGACTTCAAGGCGGACATCGCCGCGAAGAAGGCCGCGGGCAAGTCCGTGATCCTCTCGGTGGGCGGCCAGAACGGCACGGTCTCCGTCAACAGCGCCTCGTCCGCGACGGAGTTCGCGAACTCGGCGTACTCGCTGATGCAGACCTACGGCTTCAACGGCATCGACATCGACCTGGAGAACGGCGTCAACTCCACCTACATGGCGCAGGCGCTGCACCAGCTTGCCGCGAAGGCCGGCTCCGGGTTCGTCCTGACGATGGCGCCGCAGACGCTGGACATGCAGTCCACGGGCACCGAGTACTTCAAGCTGGCGCTCGCGGTGAAGGACATCCTCACCGTCGTCAACACCCAGTACTACAACAGCGGTTCGATGCTGGGCTGCGACGGCAAGGTCTACTCGCAGGGCTCCGTCGACTTCATCACGGCACTCGCCTGCATCCAGCTCCAGGGCGGCCTCTCACCCTCGCAGGTCGGCATCGGCGTACCGGCGTCGACGAGCGGCGCGGGCAGCGGCTACGTGGCGCCGTCCGTCGTCGACAACGCGCTGGACTGCCTCGCCAAGGGCAGCAACTGCGGTTCCTTCAAGCCCTCGACGACCTGGCCGGGCCTGCGCGGCGCGATGGCCTGGTCGACCAACTGGGACGCCTCGGCCGGCAACGCCTGGTCGAACACGGTGGGCCCGCACGTGCACGCCCTGCCGTAACACCCCGCCCGGGGCCGGGGGCCAGGGGCCCGACGGCCTCTCCCGTTCCCCCCACAGGGCCGACAGCGCCGCCGCGTCGAAACGGCGGCGCTGTCGCGCGCCCAGGTCCGGCCGGGAACGGGTCCGGCCGGGAAGGGACTGCGAGGACGGACTCAGCCGAGGACGGCCAGCGCGTCGATCTCGATCAGCAGGCCCGGGGGCAGCGCCACGTACACCGTCGTACGGGCGGACGGCGGGGCCTGCAGGTTCTGCTCCGCGAAGTACGCGTTGTAGATCTCGTTCATCTCCGCGAAGTGGGTCACGTCGGTGAGGTAGACGCGCATCATCATCACGTCGTCCCAGCTCGCGCCCCCCTCCTCCAGGATCGCCTTGACGTTCGCGAGGGTCTGGAGCGTCTGCTCGCGCAGGGTGGGGCCCGCGGGCGTGGGGGCCTGGCCCGCGACGGCCGGCAGGAAGCCGACCTGGCCCGCGACCTGCAGGATGTTGCCCTTGCGCACGCCGTGCGAGAACTTCGCCGGCGGCTCGGTGTGGGTGGCGGGGGTCAGCGCGGTCTTGTCGCTCATCCTGTTGCTTCCTTGGGTGGTGTGGTACCTGCGTACTCCCTGCTGACGGCGTCCGCCGTGCGGCGGACCTGCGGCAGCAGTCCGAGGAGTTCCTCGGCGGTCACGACGACGTTCGGTGCCGAGACCGACATCGCGGCAACCACCCGTCCGTCGGGTCCCTTGATCGGGGCGCCCACACAGTTGATGGACTCCTCGTGGCCACCGAGGTCGGTGGCCCAGCCCTGGTCGCGCACGACGGCCAGCTCCCGGAGGAACGCGGGCGCGTCGGGCGTCGAACGGGGCGTGTACATGGGGTAGTCGAGGCGCTCGGCGAGCGCCCGCCGCTCCGGCTCCGGGAGGTCGGCGAGCAGCAGTTTGGCGACCGCCGCGACGGTGATCGGCACGGACTTGCCGATCCGCGAGTACATCCGGACCGGGTAGCGGCTCTCGACCTTGTCGATGTAGAGGACCTCGCGCTCCTCGTAGACCGCCAGGTGGACGGTGTGCCCGCAGCTCTCGTTGAGGGCCATCAGATGCGGGTGCGCGACGTCGCGCACGTCGAGGTTCAGGGCGGCTTCCTGGGCGAGGGTGAACAGCTTGGCGCCGAGCCGGTAGCGCTGGTCGCGCTGGCGGTGCACGAGGCCGTGCTCGTTCAGGGTGCGCAGCAGCCGCATCGCGGTCGACTTGTGGACGCCGAGCGCCTCGGCGACCTCGCCGAGGTCGGCGGGGCCGCGGGCGAGCAGCGGCAGGATGCTCAGGGCGCGGTCGACGGTCTGGCTCATGGCGTACGCACCGCCCCGGCGGCTCCCGCGTCACCGGCGGCCGGGTCCGGTGCGGGGGCCGCGGCCGGGTCCGTCGCGCCGGCGTCCTTGCGGCCCGCGTCCGTCCAGCCCGCCGAGAGCCGCAGCGCCGCCCACTCCCGTTCGCCGAGCGCGGCCAGCCGGTCGGCGTGGGCACGCTCCGGCGGTACGCACACGTCGGCCTCGACCGTCAGGACGGAGGCAGCCATCAGGTGGCCGTGCCGCAGCCGTTCGGCGGGCGGCAGGCCGCGCAGCGTCGCGGACAGGACGCCCGCGGCGAAGGCGTCGCCCGCGCCGACCGGAGCCACGACGTCGACGCTGAGCGCGGGCGCGGTCACCGAGGTGCCGCCGGTGAACAGCGTGGCACCCGCCGCTCCCCGCTTGACGATCAGCGTCGCAGGCTCGGGCAGGGCCGCCCGGATCGCCTCGGCGCCACGCACGTCCCAGGCCTCCGCCGCCTCGTCCTCGCCGACGAAGACGAGGTCGGCGCCGCGCGCGAGGTCCAGCAGGACCCGGGCGCCGGCGGCGTCGCGCCACAGCCGGGGCCGGTGGTTGACGTCGAAGGACACCAGGGGCCTGCCGGGCCGCCGCGCGGTGAGGGTTTCGAGGAGGGCGAGGCAGTCCGGCGACAGGGCGGCGGTGATGCCGGAGAGGTGGAGGACGCGACAGTCGTCGAGGAGGCCGAGCGGCATGTTCGCGGGGGACATCGCGGAGGCCGCGGAACCCGCCCGGTAGTACGCGACCTCGTGCGCGGTCGTCGCCCGGTCGTTGGCGGTGCGGAAGTAGATGCCGGTGGGACGCTCCGTGTCGCGCCGTACCGCCGAGGTGTCGACCCCGTACGCCCCTATCGCCTCGACCAGGTGGTCCCCGAAGCCGTCGGCCCCGACCCGGCTGACCCAGGCGGACCGGTGGCCCGCGGCGGCCAGCGCGCAGGCCACGTTGGACTCCGCGCCGCCGATACCGCGGGCGAAGGAGGGCACGTCCGCGAGGCGGCCGGGCCGCGACGGTACGAACGTGACCATGGACTCGCCCACGCACACAACCTCGGTCACTCGCCGGCTCCTCCCGATTGACCCGATGTCGCGTCGGATGTTAGACAACGACAAGCGTCATGCGCAACGCGCGTTGCAGCATGTGCAACCAACAGGGGGACCACTCACCCCAGGCGACTCACCCCGCAGGAGCGCACACCCATGGGCCCGATCAGCGAGGAGGCCGTCGCAGGCCTCGCAGAGACCCGCGTCGACCACCGGTTCAAGGGGCTGCCGCCCGACGCGGAGGGGCTGACCGTCGGGGAGCTCGCCGCGCAGCACCGCTCCCTGTTCACCGGCGGCTTCACCACCCCGGTGCTCGCCCTGTCCGCCGAGCGGCTTGAGCACAACCTCGCGCTGCTGGAGACCTACACCGCACGCCACGGCCTGGACTTCGCGCCGCACGGCAAGACGTCCATGGCGCCGCAGCTGTTCGCGCGACAGCTCGCGCACGGCGCCTGGGGCATCACGGCGGCCGTCCCGCACCAGGTGCGGGTCTACCGGGCGTACGGGATCCAGCGGATCTTCCTCGCCAACGAGGTCGTCGACGCGGCGGCCCTGCGCTGGATCGCCGCCGAACTGGACGCCGACCCGGACTTCCGCTTCGTCTGCTACGTCGACTCCGTACGCGGCGTGGAGCTGATGGACGAGGCGCTGCGCGCGGCGGGCGCGAGCCGGCCCGTCGAGGTCGTCGTGGAACTCGGCGCGGGCGAGGGCGCGCGGACCGGCGCCCGCACGGAGGCCGACTGCACGGCGGTCGCCGACGCGGTCGCCGCGGCCGGCACGCTCCGGCTGACCGGCGTCGCGGGGTACGAGGGCGAGGTGCCCGACGCCGACAGCGAGCGGGTGCGTGCCTACCTGCGGCGCCTGGTGGCGCTCGCGGCCGGCTTCGACGCTCAGGGCCGGTTCGCCGGGGCCGGGGACATCGTGATCAGCGCGGGCGGCAGCGCCTGGTTCGACGCGGTGGCGGACGTGTTCGAGACGATCCCCGAGCTGTCCGCGCCGGTCGTGAAGCTGCTGCGCTCGGGGGCGTACGTCTCGCACGACGACGGCCACTACCGCCACCTCACACCGTTCAACCGGGTGCCGCAGGAAGGCGCGCTGGAGCCCGCGTTCCGGCTGTGGGCGCAGGTCGTCTCCCGCCCGACGGGTGAGCAGGCGTTCGTCAACGCGGGCAAGCGGGACGCCGCCTACGATCTGGACCTGCCGGAGGCGCAGGTCGTACGGGACGGGCGCACCGGCGAGATCCGCGCGGCCGACGGCATCGCGGTGGCCCGCCTGTCCGACCAGCACGCCTGGATCACCACCGGGCCGGGCGCGGACCTGGAGGTCGGGGACTGGCTCGGGATGGGCCTCTCGCACCCGTGCACGTCGTTCGACAAATGGCAGCTGATCCCCGTGGTCACGGCCGACGGCACGGTCACGGACCTCGTCCGTACGTTCTTCTGAGAGGTACGGCGTGGATCTCGTCATCCGTGGGGCGCTGATCGTGGACGGATCGGGCGACCCGTCCTACCGCGCCGACGTGGGCATCGACGGCGGCCGGATCGCCGGGATCACGCCGGAGGGCGGCGGGCCGCGCCCGTCCGCCGCCCGGCAGATCGACGCGGCGGGGCTCGCCCTGTCCCCCGGCTTCGTCGACATGCACGCGCACAGCGATCTGGCGCTGCTGCGCGACCCCGAACACCTCGCGAAGACCGCGCAGGGCGTGACCCTCGAAGTACTCGGACAGGACGGCCTGTCGTACGCGCCGGCCGACGACCGCACGCTCGGCGAGATCCGCCGCACCATCGCCGGCTGGAACGGCGGCGGGCCGGGCGACCGCTCCGTCGACTTCGACTGGCGCACGGTCGGCGCGTACCTGGACCGGCTGGACGGCGCGTTCGGCGGACGGGGCATCGCGGTGAACGCGGCGTACCTGGTGCCGCAGGGCTCGGTGCGGATGCTGGCCGTCGGCTGGCAGGACCGGCCGACGAGCGCGCGGGAACTCGACCGGATGCGGCAGTTGGTCGCCGAGGGCCTGCAGCAGGGCGCGGTCGGCATGTCGTCGGGCCTGACGTACACGCCCGGCATGTACGCGGACGACGCCGAACTGACCCAGTTGTGCCGGGTGGTGGCCCATTACGGCGGCTACTACTGCCCGCACCACCGCAGTTACGGCGCGGGCGCCCTCGCCGCCTACACGGAGATGGTGGAACTGTCCCGCGACGCGGGCTGCGCCCTGCACCTCGCGCACGCCACGATGAACTTCCCGGAGAACGAGGGCCGCGCGCCCGAACTCCTCGCGCTCCTGGACCGCGCGCTCGCGGACGGCGCCGACATCTCGCTCGACACCTACCCGTACACCCCGGGCGCGACGACGCTCGCGGCGATGCTGCCGAGCTGGGCCAACGAGGGCGGACCCGACGCCGCGCTGGCCCGCCTGGCGGATCCGGCGGTGGCCGCCCGGGTCCGCCACGACCTGGAGGTCACCGGCTCCGACGGCTGCCACGGCGTGCCCATCGACTGGGACACCATCGAGATCTCCGGCGTCACCTCTGCGGACCTCGCACCGTACGTCGGCCGGTCGGTGGCCGCCTCGGCGCGGGCGGCGGGCGAACAGCCGTGGACGGTGGCACTGCGCCTGCTGACCCGCGACCGGCTCGCGCCGACGATCCTGCAGCACGTGGGCCACGAGGAGAACGTGCGCCGCATCATGCGCCACCGGGTACACACCGGCGGCAGCGACGGCATCCTGCACGGCAGCAAGCCGCACCCCCGCGCCTACGGCACCTTCCCGCACTACCTCGGCCGCTACGTACGGGAGTTGGGCGTGCTGTCGCTGGAGGAGTGCGTGGCCCACCTGACCGGCCGTCCGGCGGCCCGGCTCCGCCTCGCGGACCGGGGCCTCGTGCGCCCCGGCTTCCGCGCCGACCTGGTCCTCTTCGACCCGGACACGGTCGCGGCGGGCTCCACCTTCGACGCGCCGAGGACGCCCCCGACAGGCATCCCGTACGTCATGATCGACGGGCGGTTCGTGATGGCGGACGGCCGCCGCACGGACGTCCTCGCGGGCCGCTCGGTACGGCGGAGGGCGGACGGGACGGCGGTCTGAGGACGGGGTGCGAAGGCGCGCAGGTCTGCGCCTGCCGTGTGGCCGGCGCACCGCTCAGCGCTGCTTCGTCAGCGTGTAGAGGTCGGACCCGTCGACGAAGACGTACAGCTGGGGATCGTGATCCGTGCCCAGCACCGACCACTGTTCCGTGCCGCAGGACTTGCCGCCCTCCGTGCGCACCTCCTGTTGCCGCTCGCCCACGTCCGCGTCGAAGGACCAGGTCCCGCTCACTGTGCAGCCGGGACCGAGGACGACCCGGCCGCCGTCGTGCGTGGCCCGGTCGTGCAGGCGCACCGCCTCCATGAAACCGTCGGACTCCAGCCGGACGCCGCCGCCGTGGCCGTCCGCCCAGACACCGACGAGCCGGGCGGGCGTGAGCACCGGCGGCCGGTAGACGTGCAGCGGCCCGACCGTGAACAGCAGCACTCCCGCAGCCACGACGGCGGTGAAGCCGAGGCCCCCGCTCAGCCAGACCCGCTCCCGGGCGTCGGGGAGCGGCACGGGCCGCTCGTCGCGCAGCGTCCACCACACGGGCACGCCCGCGCCGGTGAGCGCTCCGGCCACGGCGAGCGCGGCCCAGCCGGCACTCGCCGGAGCCGCCCCCGCCATCAGGCAGCTCAGTCCCGTCGCGAGGCCCGCCACCGCGGCGAACGCGGGGAACCACCAGCCCCCGTAGCGGCCGCGCCGCCTGCGGACCAGGGAGCCGACGAGGCGCACCAGCGGCACCACGCCGACGCCCGCCAGGATCCGGCACACTCCCCAGACCACGGGCACCATCGCCAGCAGGAAGAACCCGAACAGCCCCCAGTCCCCGCCTCCCGCGTCCGGCTCGGCGGCCCATACCGGTACGTACACCGCCCCGGCGAGCAGCACCTCGAAACACAGCGCGAGCGAGGCCGTGCCCGCCTGCGCCCAGCGGCTTACGCTCTCGTCCTCCGCTGCCGCCGCCCGAAGCGGCCGCATCATCCCCGAACCGTCCACACGCTCCCCCTGTCCCCCACGGCATTCTGCGCTCAGAGGGACCGGGCGGGTCGCGGCGCCCCCGGCCGTCCGCGCGAACGCCTCCCGGCACGCCCGGCCTGTACCGGTACCGCGCCCCGCGTCCGATTCGCGGCCCGCGAGTTTATGAGATTGCTGTGCGAACGGATCCCGGCGGCCCGTTCGATCGTCTCTTTCCCCGACACGGTTGTCGGGGTGGGAGCAGGTAGCGCGATGGGGCAGGCCGCCGGGGGCACGCGGGTACGCCGAGAGGTGCGGGGACGGGCAGGGCGGCGGGGCCGGGGGCGGCTTCGCGCGCGGGCGATGGGGACGGCGGCGGGAGCGCTGGCGCTGGCCGCGCTGCTCGCGGGGTGCGGGTCCGACCATGTGCGGGCGGCCGGTCCCGGGGCGGGCGCGGCCGACGGGAAGGCGCCGCCCCGCCCGTCCGCGTCGGCGAGCCCGTCGCCGACGCACCGGCCGCTGCCCTCACAGACCTCGACGCCCGATCCCGCGCTGCCGCCGCCCGTCGTGTCGATGGACATCGCGCACGCGGCCCTCAGCGGCGGCAAGGCGGTCAACATCACGATCGACGACGGGCCGGACCCGGCGTGGACGCCCCAGGTGCTGCACGTGCTGAAGGAGAACGGCGTCAGGGCGACGTTCTGCATGATCGGGCCGCAGGCCGCCGCCCATCCGGACCTGGTGAAGGCGGTCGTCGCGGCCGGCCACCGGCTGTGCGACCACACCGTGGACCACGACGAGTCGATGAACCACAAGAGCCGGGCGTACCAGAAGCACGAGATCCTGGCGGCGGCCACCCAGATAGCCCAGGCGTCGGGCGGCGTGAAGCCGCAGTACTACCGGGCGCCGGGCGGCGCCTTCACCCCGTACAGCAGGCAGGTCGCGGCGGCGGCCGGACTGCGGCCGCTCGGCTGGAACGTGGACGCGAAGGACTGGGAGCGGCCGGGCGTCGGCGCCATCCAGGCGACCGTCAAGGACGAGCTGTCGAACGGCCCGACGATCCTCTTCCACGACGGGGGCGGGGACCGCAGCCAGACCGTGCAGGCGCTCGGGCAGCTGCTGCCGTGGCTGCGCCACCACGGCTACGCGTTCAGCTTCCCGGTGCGCTGACACCCGCGGGCCGGCGTCCGGGCCACCCGCCCGGCGGGCGCGGGAGCGGGCGCCCCAGGCCCTGGGCGCCCGCGTCCCGGCGGCTCCCGCCGGTCCTGCGCCGGCCGGGCGAACGTGGGGAAAACCACGGCGCGGCCCCGGGCCCGCGCCCGTACAGTGGCGGTCATGCAGGTGATCCAGTCGACCAAGCTCGCCAACGTCTGTTACGAGATCCGGGGCCCGGTGCTCGACGAGGCGATGCGCCTTGAGGCGGCCGGCCACCGCATCCTGAAGCTCAACACGGGCAACCCCGCGGCGTTCGGCTTCGAGTGCCCGCCGGAGATCCTTGAGGACATGCTCCGCAACCTCGCCACGGCGCACGGCTACGGCGACGCGAAGGGGCTGCTGTCCGCGCGGCGCGCGGTGATGCAGCACTACCAGACCAAGGGCATCGAGCTGGGCGTCGAGGACATCTACCTCGGCAACGGGGTGTCCGAGCTGATCCAGATGGCGATGCAGGCCCTGCTGGACGACGGCGACGAGGTGCTCGTACCGGCACCGGACTACCCGCTGTGGACCGCGTCGGTCTCGCTCGCGGGCGGCACCGCCGTCCACTACCGGTGCGACGAGCAGGCGGACTGGCAGCCCGACCTCACCGACATCGAGCGCAAGATCACCGACCGCACCAAGGCGATCGTGATCATCAACCCGAACAACCCGACGGGCGCGGTGTACGGCCCCGAGATGCTGACGGCCCTGGCCGACGTCGCCCGCCGGCACGGCCTCGTGATCTGCTCGGACGAGATCTACGACCGGATCCTGTACGACGGCGCCACCCACACGCCGACCGCGGCGCTCGCGCCCGACCTGCTGACGCTCACGTTCAACGGCCTGTCCAAGAACTACCGGGTGGCCGGGTTCCGCTCCGGCTGGCTCGCGGTGTGCGGCCCGAAGGGCCACGCGTCCTCGTACATCGAGGGGCTGACGATCCTCGCGAACATGCGGCTGTGCGCGAACATGCCGTCGCAGTACGCGGTGGCCGCCGCGCTCGGCGGCCGGCAGACCATCGACGAGATGGTGCTGCCGGGCGGCCGGATCCTGGAGCAGCGGGACACGGCGTACGAGCTGCTGACGCAGATCCCGGGGGTGACGTGCGTGAAGCCGAAGGGCGCGCTGTATCTGTTCCCGCGGCTCGACCCGGCGGTCTACAAGATCAAGGACGACCGGGAGATGGTCCTGGACCTGCTCCGCGCGGAGAAGATCATGGTGGTGCACGGTACGGGCTTCAACTGGCCGGAGCCGGACCACTTCCGGATCGTGACGCTGCCCACGGCGGCGGACCTGGCGGACGCGGTGACCCGGATCGGGACGTTCCTCGACGGCTACGGACAGCACTGACGCCGGGACTCCTGGTAGCCGTCGCCGCCGGTCTTCGATCGGCCTCAACTTTAGACTGATTCCAATGTAGGATGGGTTCCTGACGACGCCAGGAGGCCATGCCATGTACGAGCAGATCCGCACCAGGTCGGTCCACTCGATGGCCGCGCCGCGCCCCGACGTCCCGCACCGCAGCCGCGAGGAGGAGCTGGACAGCCAGCTCGCCGGCTACCTGACCGCCCTCCTCACCGTCACCGACGAGCTCGGCCTCGACGAGGCGGCGCGGCGCGTGCTGCGGGAGATCGTCCGGCTGCGCGGCACCGAACCCGTACGGGCCGCCGCGGTGGACGACGCCGGACACCGTGCCGGACTACACCGCCGGGCCGCCGCCGCCGCGGCGCGCGCCCTCGTCGTCGCCGAGTCCCGCGCGGACGCGGCGGCCACCGAGGTGCTGACGGAGCGCCTGGCGGCGCACACGCGGGCGCTGCGCGAGGGAGCCCAGCTCACGGGCGCGCACTGACCCGCAGCGCGCACCCCCGCGCGGAGCGGCCGGCGCACCGGTCCGCGCCCCGCCCGGCGAACGGCCGTACCAGCAGCCGGAATTGGAGCCTCCGGTTCGTTACCGGGATGGGTACTTCACCTCCCGTACACCCGAACCCGCCCGGAATGTGGAGTTCCGAGAGCACGCTCCCCCTGTGAAGACACGCATCCTGGGAATCGTCCTTGCGGTGGTGCTGATCGGTTGCGTCGCCTCGGTCGTCGTCAACCACCACTCCGAGGACGCGAAGGACCCGGCAACGAAGACCGTGGTCCAGGTGCAGGGCGTGATCGGGTCGGAGAAGGCGGACTTCTTCGCCGATCCCGCCGTGCGGAAGGCACTGGCGGCAGAAGGCTTCTCGGTCAAGACGGTGACGTCGGGCTCGTGGGCCATGCAGGACCAGCCGCTCAAGGGCGACGACTTCGCCTTCCCCTCGTCGCAGGCACCGGCCGACGCGCTGGCGCGGCAACTCCATGTCACGCGCGAACTGCCGCGGCCCTTCTACTCACCGCTCGTCGTCGTCGCCACCCACGCGGCGGCGCAGGTCCTCGCGGACAACGGCCTCGCCACCCTCGACGCGGCCCACCGGGGCACCCTGAAGATGGGCGCCTATCTGAAGGCCGCGGGCCGTGGCACCAAGTGGCAGGACCTCAAGGGGACTTCGTCCCACGCGGAGCTGCGCGGCACGCTCACCATCACCTCCACCGACCCCGACACGTCCAACTCGGGCGCACTGCTGCTCGCGGACGCCGCCTACGTCGACAGCGGCGGCAGCGTCGTCACCGACCAGGCCGGCCTCGACCGCACGGCGCCCCTGCTCAGGAAGCTCGTATCGGCGCAGGGCTCGCAGAAGTCCAGCTCCGAGGAGCCGTTCACGGACTTCATCAGCGGGGTCGGGACACCACTCGTCCTCGCCTACGAGTCGCAGGTGGCGGCGCTGCTCCTGGCCCACCAGGACCCGGGCGACCTGGTGACGCTGTACCCCGACACCACCGTCAGCAGCGACCACACGATCGTGCCGCTGACGCCCGAGGGGTGGCGCTTCAGCGCCCTGCTGAGCGGTGACCCCGCCCTCCAGCGCCTCGAAGTGCGGCACGGGTTCCGGCCGCGCGCGGCGCGCGCCGCGTTCGACGAGGCCACCGCCGGCGACGGCGCGTACCTCAACCGGTCGCTCTCCGGGGTCGTCCTGGCACCCGTGCCCACCAGCGACATCATCCGGCGCATGGCCCGAGCGGCCACGTCCTGACACCGGGCGCCAGGACGCCCGCGTCCCGGCCGCGGTGTCGCGGCGGCCGGGACGCGGCACCGACGTCCACCCGCGTACGCGCATCCGCCGTACGCCCACCGCACGTCCAGGGGGACCCCTTGTCCACTCAGAACAGTACGGAGGTCAGCAGCGTGCCCAGCGACGCCGGAGAGTTCATCCTCACCCCGCCCGATCCCGTGCCGCCGGTGCGCACCGAGCAGGCGTCGGGGCTCGTGCCGCTCGACGCGTCCGTACGCGAGGAGATGGAGCGGCGGGCCGCCGAGTACGTCTCCTCGCTGTCCACGCTCGACGCGCGCTCGCCCGAGTTCACCGCCCGCATCGGCGAGATCGCGAACCTCGGCGCGGGCGACATCCGGGGCGCCGCCCAGCAGTCCAACCGGATGCTGGAGCGGACCGTGCGCTCCCTCGCCGGCGGTGACGTGGACGCGCAGGCCCGGGTGGGCAGTTCACTGGTCGAGCTGCGGCGCACCGTCGAGGACCTGGACCCGCGCGACGGCGCCGGCCGGGGCCGCCGGTTCCTGTCCAGGCTGCCCGGCGGGAACAGGCTGCGCGACCATGTCGCCAAGTACGCCTCCTCGCAGGCGACCCTGAACAAAATCGTCGGCTCGCTGCGCGGCGGCCAGGACGAACTGCGCCGGGACAACGCGGCGCTGCACACCGAACGCACCCGCCTGTGGGAGACCATGGGCAAACTCCAGGAGTACGCGGTGCTCACCGAGGCGCTGGACGCGGCGGTCGAACGGCGCGTCGACGCCGTCGCCTCCACGGACGCCACGCTGGCCGACGCCCTGCGGGCCGACGTGCTCTTCCCGGTGCGCCAGAAGCACCAGGACCTGCTGACACAGCTCGCCGTGTGCGCGCAGGGCTACCTCGCGATGGACGTCGTACGGCGCAACAACGACGAACTGATCAAGGGCGTCGACCGGGCCGCCACCACGACGGTCTCCGCGCTGCGCATCGCCGTGATGCTCGCGCAGGCGCTCCAGAGCCAGCGCAAGGTCACCGAGCAGGTGACCGTGCTGCGGGCGACGACCGAGGACCTGATCCGGGGCAACGCCGAGATGCTGTCCACGCAGAGCGGCGAGATCCAGCGGATCGCGGCGGACCCGGCGGTCGGCGTGGAGACACTGCGGGCCGCCTTCCAGCAGATCTACCGGACGCTCGACGCCATCGACACGTACAAGGTGCAGGCAACCGAAGCCATGGCGACGACCGTCGAGTCGCTGAGCGGCGAACTGCGCACGGCGCGCACGCACCTGGAGCGCAGCCGCTCGGCCAACGCACTGGAAGGCGGTACGCGCTGATGCGCACGGGATCCCCGGGCCCGCGATCACGTCGTACCGGGCCGCTGCGGGTGCTCGCCGCGTTCGCCGTGACGCTGCTGGCGGCGACGGCGTGCACGTCCGGCGGCAGGGGCGGCGCGGACGGCCGCGTGCCGGTCCGCGCCACCACGCCCGCCACCTACCACCAGGGCACACTGCGGGTCCTCGCCTCCAGTGAGCTGTCCGACATGGCGAAGATCCTCACCGACGCCCGCAAGGCGACGGGCGTCGATGTGAAGATGACGTACTCCGGCACGCTCGACGCGGCGGAACTCGTCGCGGACGGCGGTGCCGACGGCCGCTACGACGCGATCTGGCTGTCCTCCAACGACTACCTGCGGCTCCTGCCGGGCACCGGCCCGAAGATCACCGACGAGACGCCCGTCATGTCCTCACCGGTGGCCATCGGAGTCCGGGCCGAGGACGCCGGCCTGCTCGGCCGCCCGGCGTCGGACGTGACCTGGTCGGACGTCTACGACGCGGTCACCCGCCGGGGACTGACGTACGGCATGACCGACCCGGCCCGCTCCAACTCCGGCTACGCGGCGCTGATCTCGGTCACCTCCGCGCTCTCCGACGCGCAGTCCGCACTCACCCAGGCCGACGTGGACCGCACCTCCGCGAAGCTCACGTCCTTCTTCTCCGGTCAGAAACTGACGTCGGGGTCCTCGGGGTGGCTGGCGAGCGCGTACCGGCGCGACGGCTCGGTCAACGCGATGATCAACTACGAGTCGGTGCTGACCGAGCTGAACCGCACCGAGCACGCCGGGCTGAGCGTGATCCGCCCGAAGGACGGCGTGGTCACCGCCAACTACCCGTTCACCCTGCTGACGTCGGCGCCCCAGGACGCCCGCACCTCGGCCGACGCGCTCACCGGCTACCTGCGCACCCCGGCGGTCCAGGAGCGGATCAGCCGGCAGACCTACCGGCGGCCGGTCGTGCCCGCCGCGGCCCCGGCCCCCGGGCTCGGCACGGACAAGCGGCGCGAACTCCCCTTCCCCGGCTCGCTCGCGGTGGCAGGCGGCCTGCTCGACGCGTACGAGAACAAGCTGCGCCGCCCTTCGCGCACGGTCTACGTGCTCGACACGTCGGGCTCGATGGCCGGTGACCGGCTCGCCCGCCTGAAGAGGGCACTCATCGGCCTGACCGGTTCCGGGACGGGCGGGGGCGGTGCGGGCGGGGGCGGTGCGAGCGGCGACGGTGCGGGCGGTGCGGACGACGGCTTCCGGGACCGCGAACAGGTGACGCTGATGCCGTTCGGCACCACGGTGAAACAGGTGACGACCCGCACGGTCGCCCCGGCCGACCCGACGGCGTCGCTGGCGGTGCTGCGCTCCGACATCGGCCGGCTCACGGCCTCCGGGAACACGGCGGTCTACGACAGCCTGGAGGCGGCCTACGCACACCTCGGCCCGGGCAGCGCGAACACGTTCACCTCGATCGTGCTGATGACGGACGGCGAGTCCAACGCCGGTTCCCCTGCAGGGCGGTTCGACACGTTCTACGCGGGACTGCCGGCGGCGGGGCGCTCCACGCCCGTCTTCCCCGTCGTCTTCGGCGACGCGGACCGCGCGGAACTCCAGCACATCGCCGCACTCACCGGGGGCCGGCTGTTCGACGCGACGGGCGGCGACGCGGCTCTCGACGGCGCCTTCGAGGAGATCCGTGGCTACCAGTGACCAGGACCCCGCGGACCCCGGCCGGGTCGTCGGCTACCTGGAGTCCGGCAAGAACATCACGGGCTGCGCGGCGGGGCTCGTCGGCGTCGGCCTCGGTGCGGCGGGCCTCGCGGGCGCCTTCTGGCCTGCCGCCGTGGTGGGCCTTTACGCGGCGGGCGCGCTGATCTTCCCGCCGAAGCGCCCCACGGCGCCGGTGTTCACCGCGGACGCCACGACGGACGAACTGGACAGCGCGCGGGCGGACTTCGCCTCGTTGCGTACCTACCTCGCGGAGGTGGAACTGCCCGCGGGGGCACGCGCCACGGCGGACGAGCTGACCGAGGTGCTCGGCATGCTCCTCGAACCCGGGTGGGTCGGGGACGCCCTCGCCGGGGACCCGGAGGCGGTGCACGTGCTCTCGCGCGCGATCCGCCGCGACGTGCCGGAGTCGGTCGACTCGTACGTCAGGGTCCGCTGGTGGACGCGGCTCCAGCCGGGCGCGCAACCGCCCGAACGCCATCTGGAGCGGCAGCTCACCCTGCTGCGTGAGGAGGCCGGGTCCCTCGCCGCCGCCCTGCGCGAGAGCGAGTCGCGGCGCCAGCAGTCCCACACCCACTACCTGGAGAGCCGCCACCGGGAGCCGGGCGACGGCCTGCCGCGCGACGCCTGAACCCCCGCCGTGACGGGACCCGTTGCGCACCGCCGTGCCTGCGCCGGGCCCCCGCGCGGTGGGCCCCGGCGCGAGCTGCCGCCGGGCCCGCCCGCGTCAGGTGCCCTCGTTCCCGCGCAGTTCCTCGACGGCCACCCGCGCCGCCGCGCCGATGACGGCGTCGGCGCGCGGGAGCCTGGCGTCGGCGCGGGCGGCCTGCGTGAAGACCACGGCGGTGTAGGCGCTGCCGTCGGCGAGTTCGACCACGCCCGCCTCGTGCCGCATCGCGCCGAAGGTGCCCGTCTTCCCCGACACCCGCACGTCGTCGTAGGGGAAGCCGGACGCGAGCCGGTGGTTCCAGGGCTGCTTGCCCATGACGTCCCGCATGAAGCCGCAGCTCTCGGGGGACGCGGCCCGGCCGGTCCAGACGGCCCGGAGCAGCCGGGCCATGTCCTCCGGTGTGCTGGACGCCTTCGACAGCGGGTCGTAGACGCCCTCGGGGACGGTGGCGTCGTTGTCCGCGACGCGCGCCATCGCGGCCGCCAGCGTCCCGGCGCCGGTCTCCGTCACCAGCCGCTCGAAGGTGCGGGCGGCGCCGCCCCGGATATCGGTGGCGGGCATACGGAAGAGGCGGCACACGTCCTCGACCGCCCCCGCTCCCACCGCGCGCAGCACCGCGTCGGCCGCCGTGTTGTCCGAGATGCTCATCATCAGGGCGACCAGGTCGCGCAGCGACATGGTGACGGCGTCCCGCAACAGGGACAGACCCGTCGGGCCGGGAACCCGGTCCGCCGGGTCGAGGGTCAGCCGAAGCGCCGGGTCGAGCACCCCCTCGTCCACCAGCCGGCAGAAGGCCACCATCAGCGGCACCTTGTAGAGCGAGCCCACGGGGACCGCCTCGCCGGGATCGAGGACCACCCGAGCGGCGGGCCTGCGCACGTCGGCGACGTGCAGCCAGCCGCGGACCCCGGCGTCCGCGAACAGCCCCCGCAGGGTCCCCTCCACCCCGCTCCGCCGTGCACCGCTCATGCCGCCGCCTCCCGGGTGAGCGCCTCGGCCAGCGACCGGGCCGCCCGCTCCGTCTCCTCGCGCGCCGCCCCCCGCGCGTCCCACACCACGCGCAGCCGCAGGGGCAGCGGCGGTTCGGTGGCACGCGTCCGTTCGACGCCGTCGGCGGACAGGGTGCCGTCCGCGGTGACCAGCGTCGCCGCGCCGGCCGCCACGAGCGCCAGCCCCGCCCGCTCGTCGGGCACCACCACGGTCTCCACCCGGCGGCCGCGACTGGCCAGCGCGTCCACGAACAGGTCGTAGGCGGCGGGCGCCTCGTCCCGGGGCCGTACGGCGACGGGCAGCGGCCGGCGCGTTCCCCCGGGCGTAGGCGCCGGGGTCAGCAGCCAGGTCGGGAAGAGTTCGACCGGCCCGGCGGCCAGCCCGTTCAGTACCGCCGGATGCCGGATCACGGCGAGGTCGAGGCGGCCCGTCGCCACCCGCGCGAGCAGAGTGGCCGTCGGAGCCGTCACCACGCCGACCCGGCCAGGCCCCCCGGCGCGCACGGGTGCGGCGGCCAGGCCCGCCGCGAGCCGCGCGGGCACCTCGGGGGCCACGCCGAGCCGCAGGCGCGGGCCTTCGGCGTGCTCACGGGCCCCGATCTCGCGGAGTTCCGCCATCGCTGCGAGCGCCGTGCGGGCGTGTGGCAGGAGCCGCTCGCCCTCCTCGGTGAGGGTCACGCCCCGGCTCCGGTCGAAGAGCCGCACTCCGAGCAGCGCCTCCAGCCGGCGCAGTCCCTGCGACAGCGGCGGCTGGGTGATGCCGACGCGCTGCGCGGCGCTGCCGAAGTGCCCTTCGTCGGCCAGGGCGACAAAGATCTCCACGTGCCGTTCGGTGAGCAACCGGCCTCCCGCGTGCGGTGATACGTCCTGCGAATGGGTGGGGCTGCCAGAGCATATTCGACATGGGCCCTCGGCGCGGATTGACTGCGGGGCACGGCCCGTGGACCACGGGCGACGTCCGGTACCGACGCCCCGGACCGCCGTGTGAGGTCCGCCCGGCGGTGCCCGGTGCCCAACGCCCGGGTCCGTCCTGGTGATGACCGGCCGTCGGCGCCCCGCCGACCGCCGTCACCCAGTCGACAGGAAGCGAGAACACATGACTTCGGCAACCGCACCCGCCTCTTTGTCCCGCCGCGCGGTCCTGGCCCTCGGGACGGGCGCCGCGCTGGCCGCCGCGCTGACCGCGAGCGGCGGCACGGCGTACGCCGGTACCACCACCGGGACCACCGGCCCCGCCGTGCCCCCTCCCCTGCGGGCCGGGGACGCGGTCGGCGGGCAGTTGAGGGCGCTCGAACGTGAACACGGCGTACGCCTCGGCGTGTTCGCCCGCAACGCGCGTACCGGCAGGACCGTGGCGTACCGCGCCGACGAACGCTTCGCGATGTGCTCGGTGTTCAAGACGCTCGCGGCGGCGGCCGTCCTGCGGGACCTGGACCGCGACGGGGCGTTCCTCGCCCGGCGGATCCACTACACGCAAAAGACCGTGACGGACTCCGGGTACGCCCCGGTCACCGGCGAGCCCGAGAACCTCGCCCACGGCATGACCGTCGCCCACCTGTGCGCCGCGGCCGTCGGCCAGAGCGACAACGCGGCGGGCAACCTCCTGCTGCGCGCGCTGGGCGGACCCACCGCCATCACCCGCTTCTGCCGTTCCCTCGGCGACCGGCGGACCCGGCTGGACCGGTGGGAGCCCGCGCTGAACTCGGCGGAGCCGTGGCGCGTCACCGACACCACGAGTCCCCGCGCGGTCGGGACGACGTACGGGCGCCTCCTGCTCGGTGACGTCCTCGCGCCTGCCGGCCGGCGGCTGCTGACCGGCTGGCTGATCGCGAACACCACCGACGGCGAACGGTTCGGGGCGGGCCTGCCCGGGGACTGGACCCTCGCCGACAAGACCGGCGGGGGCGACGCGTACGGCGTGGCGAACGACGTCGGCGTGGTGCGGGCGCCCGGCGGGGCGCCGCTGCTGCTGTCCGTCCTGTCGACGCAGAAGCGCGTGGACGGGCCGACGGACAACGCGGTCGTCGCGCGCACCGCCACGATCGTGGCGGCGGCGCTGACCTGAGGCCCCGCACCGTGCGCGGCCGTCCGCTCCCGCGGCACGTGGGCCCGCGCCGCGCACGGAGGAACGCACCCTGCCGCACACCACACGCCGTGTACCGCCCGCTCGTCACCGGGCGGGCGGTACACGGCAGTCCGGGCCGTACGCGGCGCTGCGGGCAGCCGCCCGTCAGCGGGTGTCGGCGACCAGCCCGGCGGGAGTGCCCGTGGGCGGCGCCTCGCGGCGGTGCTCCCGCTTCGGCAGGATCAGCAGTGAGCCCGCGCCGATCACGGCCAGGACCGTCATCACCACGAACCCGCTGGAGAAGCTGCCCGTGGAGCTGACGATGAAGCCCATCACCGACGGCGCGACGATGCCGGAGAGGGCGAACGACGCGTCGGCGAAGCCCGCCGCGACACCCGGCTGCGAGGGTACGGCGTCGATCGCGGCGACCCACCAGATGCCGCCCGTGACGAAGCCGAGCCCCACGCCGATCGAGATGAAGGTGACCGACACGGTCAGCGACGGCGACGTGATGATCGGGACGAGCGCCGCGCCCGACAGCAGCAGTGCCACACCCATGATGGTGAAGCGGGTGCGCGGGCTGCCGGTGCGGGTGAAGACCCGGTCGGTGATGAAGCCGCCCAGGAGCGCGCCGACCACACCGGCCGCCCACGGCGCGACCGTGAAGAGGCCGACCGCGGTGATGCTGAGGCCGTACTGCGAGGAGAGGTAGTCGGGCAGCCAGTACATGAAGCCCCAGAACATGAAGCCCCAGGCGAAGTAGCCGATGGCGATGATCCACAGGTTCCGGCTGGTGAGCACCGGGCGCCACTGGACCCGTACCCGGGCCGAGCGCTCCTCCTCCCGCTGCCCGTCCGCGATGTACGCGCGCTCTGCCGCCGACACCTTCGGGTGTTCCTGCGGGGTGTTGCGCAGCAGCGCCCAGGCGATGACGAACCAGAGCGCGCCGAGCCCGGACAGCACCCAGAACATGCCGCGCCAGCCGACACCCGCGATCAGCTGGGTCACCACCGGGCCGCCGATCAGCAGCGATCCTGCGACGGCGACCCCGCCGACCATGGCGAGGGCGCGGCCGCGCTCGTGCTGCGGCAGCCAGCGGCTGACCGTGCGGGCGGCGGCGGGGAAGCCGGGCCCCTCGCCCGCGCCGAGCACCACACGCGCCGCGAACAGGCCGGCGAACGTGCCCGAGACCGGGGTGATCGCGGTGATCACCGACCAGATGGCCACCCCGATCAGCAGGATGCGGCGGGCCCCGTACCGGTCGACCAGCGGGCCCGCGAGGAACGCGAAGACCATGTATCCGATGGAGAAGGCGCTGCTGATGTACCCGTACTGGGACTTGCTGATGCCGAAGGACTTGGTCAGCGGACCGACGGCGTAGCTGACCGCGCTCCTGTCGATGTAGTTGATGACGATGAGGGCGACGATCAGGCCCAGCGTCGTCCAGCGCACGCCGGAACGGGTGGATCGCGTGGTGCTCATGGGTTCACCTCACACAGGTGGGATGGGAGGACTGCGGTGCGTCATGTGCCGGTCACCACCGCGGACAGCGCGCGGGTCAGACCCGCGGTGTCCTGAGCGCTGCCGATCTTCCAGACCTCGTCGGCGAGCTCCTTCACGGCCGTTTCCGCGCCGGCGCCGAGGGCGTTGGCGAGGAACTTGGCGGTGAGTTCGTCCGCGTCCAGAGGGTCTTCGGGGCTCCCCCTGTTGACCATGACCCGTTCGGTCATGGTGGTTCCGTCGTCCAGTTCGGCGGTGAGGACCGCGGGGAACTGGTGCGGGAACGTGGCCGTGCACTCCTCGTCGGCGACGCAGGTCACGCGCGCCGCGAGGGCGAGGCGGGCGGGATCCGCCGCCGCCTCGTCGGTGAAGTCCTGGTGGAACACGCCGAGTCCGGCGCCGGGCGCCGAGGGGTCGGCGAGGAGTCCCGCGGCCACGGTGTAGGGGCCGCTGAACGCCGCGTGGTAGCCGGACCGCGGGTGCGCCTTCTCCGCCGCCGGCTCCGCGATGGTGCGCAGCACCGGTGCGGGGACACCGAGGGTGAGGGCGGTGATCCGTGCGGGGTCGACGCCCCGCCTGCGCAGCCGCATCGCCGCGTCGACCCCCGCGTGCGTGAAGTGGTTGCACGGGTACGGCTTGACGAACAGCCGGGACAGCTCCCAGCGTTCGCCGAGGCCCTCGGTGACCGCGGCGGCCACGAGGTCCGGGTCGAACCGGTCTCCGCAGAACGCCTGGAAGAAGCCGAACCGGCCCTCCAGCACGGTCGGCGGTCCGGTCAGCCCGAGCCGCGCCATGTCGGCGGCGACCACCCCGGCGTGCGCGGCCCAGCCGCAGTGCACACGCTTGACGGTGCCGCCGGTACGGTTGGCCTCGATGATGCCGGACCCCATGCTGGCGGCGATGCCGATGGCGTCGCAGATCCCGTCGGCGTCCAGGCCGCGCAGCATGGCGGCGGCGACGGCCGCGCCGATCGCGCCGCAGATGGCGGTGGCGTGCAGGCCCCGGTCGAAGAAGACGGAGTTGCCGAGTTCCTCGTCGTACTGGGCCATGCCGAGCCGGCAGGTGACCTCGATGCCGACGGCGGACGCGGCGAGCAGCGCGGCCCCCGACGCGCCGACGGCCTCGGCGGTGGCGAGCGCGGCGGGCAGCACGGACGCCGAGGGGTGCAGCACCGACGGCAGGTGGGTGTCGTCGAAGTCGAGGCTGTGCGCGAGGGTGCCGCCGAGGAGGGCGGCGGACGGCGCGGGCAACCGTACGGGCGAGCCGATGGCGGTGGCGGTGGGCGCGCCGCCCCACTCGGTGACCAGTTCGCGGACGGCCGCGCCGGGCCGCTCGTCGAGGGCGGCGAGACTGTTGCCGAGCAGGTCGAGCAGGTGCCCGGTGGTCTTCTCCGCGAGGTCGGGGCGCAGGGTGGCGCCGCGTACGGCGACGGCGAAGCGGGCGAGGTGCTGGGCGGCGGTCGGTGCGGGGCCCGGTGTGCTGGGGCCGCCGTGCCCGGCGGTCGTGTTCGTGCTCACGTTGTTCCCCCTGGGCTCGTTCTCCGACGCGGTCTCTGCGGTGGACCCTTTGTCCCCGGTGGGCGCGGGCATCAGGCCACCACCGCCAGGGGACGGATCGGGGAGCCGGTGCCGCCGACGATCCGCAGGGGGGCCACCACGAAGAGGAACTCGTGCTGCCCGAGGGCCGCCAGGTCCTCCAGGGCGAGGTGCTCCATGATGTAGATGCCGTGCTCCACCAGCAGCACCCGGTGCACGGGCAGCACACTGTGGCCCGCGCCGGGCGGGATCTGCTCGCACGCGGTGGTGTCGCAGCCGACGGCCCGTACGCCCCGCTCCGCCAGCCAGTGGCCGGCGTCCTCGGTGATGCCGGGCACGCCGGACTCCTTGCCGAGGTACGCGGCCGGGTCACCGAAGTTCCGCGCCCAGCCGGTGCGTACGACGGCGACGTCGCCCGGTCGCGGCTCGGCCCCGCCCTCGGCGGCGGCCTGCTCCAGGTCGGCGGCGCTCACCCCGTACCCGCCCGGCAGGGTGTCGACGCCGTGGGCGGCTGCCACGTCGAGCAGGACGCCGCGGGTGATCATGGCGGGCGTGTGCTCCGCGCCGTGCTCGCTGAACGCGCCGCCGGACTGGGCCTCGGCGGCGTCGACCCCGCCGTGCAGCTTGCCGTTGTGGCTGACGTGCGACAGGGCGTCGATGTGGGTGCCGACGTGACCGCCGGTGATGATCACCTCGTTGGACGCGGACCCGCCGTCGGGGCGCACCATGTCACCGTGGCGGCGGGCCAGGGTCATCCGGAAGCCGGGGTGGTTGGGCGAGCACGGCATCCCGGTGAACAGCGGCTGGCCGAGCTCGACGATGTGCGCCGCCTCGGGCAGCGCGGCGAGCAACGGGTTGGCGGACTGCCGGACTTCGGGGGTACGCGGAACGGAGGTCATGGCCTGCCTTGCCTCGGGTCTGGTGGGGGTGGGGCCGGGTGCGGTGGCCCCGGTGGGGTAGGTGTCCGGGCCGCACCCGGAGGTACGGGTCCTGCGCGAGGGGCACGCGAAAGGGTGCGCGCGGACGGTGGGCGCCGGTGCCCGGCCGGTGCTTCGCGGCCGGGCGGGGCGCGCGCGGTCAGCCGGTGCGCTCCAGGATCCAGCGGGCCTGGGCGACCACGGCCGGGTCGATCAGCCGGCCCCGCTCGTCCAGCCAGGCCGCGCTGCCCGCGTCGGCGGCCGTGTTCAGCGAGTCGATCAGGCTCCGTGCCCCGGCGATCTCCAGCGGGGTGGGGGTGAAGAGCGAGTTGACCGGCGCGATCTGCCGGGGGTGGACGACTGACCGTCCGAAGAAGCCGTGGTCGCGGCCGTGTTCGGTGCTCGTGGCGAGCCCGTCGAGGTCGGCGACGTCGGTGTACACGCTCTGCACGGGCCCGGCCAGGCCCGCGGCGCGCGCGGCGTTCACGATCCGCGCCCGCGCCCAGTCGAGCGCGGCGTCCGCCCGTATCCGCAGATCGGCGCGCAGGTCCGCCTCGCCGAGCGAGAGGAGCGTCACGCGCCGCGCGTCAGCGGCGAGTTCGTACGCGCGCTCCACCCCGAGGGCCGTCTCGAACAGCAGGTGGAGCGGCGCGTCGACGTGGCTCAGGGCGATGGCGATCTGCTGCCGGCTCTCGCACTTGGGCAGCCTGAGCCCGTCGACGGGTGCGCCCGCGAGTGCCTCCAGGTCGGCGGTGCCGTGCGGGTGGCGGACGTCGTTGACCCGGATCCAGAGCGGCTTGGGCCACCTCGCGCGCACCGCCTCGGCGGCCTGGGCGCGCGCCTCGCCCTTGCGGGCCTCCGGGACGGCGTCCTCCAGGTCCAGAACGACGGCGTCGGCGTCGCCGCTCATGGCCTTCGCCAGCAGGTCGGGCCGGGTGGCGGGGACGTACAGCCAGGTCCGTACGGCGGTCGGGACCGCGGCGGCCGGGCTTTTGCCACAAGCGTCCGGCGTCCTCGGGGTGTTCATACGACGCCCCGTTCGGCGAGCCCGGTGAGCGCGTCCTCGTCCACGCCGTACGCACGCAGCACCTCGGCGGTGTCGCGGCCCTTGCGCGGGCCGGGCCAGCGGACGGCGCCTGGAGTGTCGCTGAGCCGGAAGGGCACGTTCTGGAACCGTACGGTGCCGAGTTCCTCGTCCTGAACGGTGGTGATCGTGTCGAGCGCCTGATACTGCGGGTCCTCGAAGATGTCACTCATGTCGTAGATCGGCGCGACGGCGGCCTGTGCCTGCTCGAAGGCCTCGATGACCTCGTCGCGGGTGCGCTGCGCGATCCAGCCGCCGACGGCCTCGTCGAGTTCGTCGGCGTGCTTCGCCCGCTCGGCGCCGGACGCGAACCACGGTTGGTCCACGTACTCGGGGCGTCCGACCAGCCGCATCACGCGTTCCGCGATGGACTGCGCGCTGGTGGAGACGGCGACCCAACTGCCGTCCTTGGTGCGGTAGGTGTTGCGCGGCGCGTTGTTCGCCGAGCGGTTGCCCGTACGCGGCTGGAGCTCGCCGAGCTGGTCGTACATGATGGCCTGCGGGCCGAGCAGGGTGATCATCGGTTCGATGATGGCGAGGTCGAGGACCTGGCCGCGGCCGGTGCGTTCGCGGGCGTGCAGCGCGGTCATGATCCCGAAGGCGGCGGTGAGCGCGGAGACCCCGTCGGCCAGGCCGAACGGCGGCAGGGTGGGCGGCCCGTCCGCCTCCCCGGTGATCGCGGCGAAGCCGCTCATGGCCTCCGCGAGGGTCCCGAAACCGGGCCGTTTCGCATACGGGCCGCGCTGGCCGAACCCGGTGACGCGGGCCAGCACGAGCCGGGGGTTGATGGCGCTGAGCTCCTCGTAGCCGAGGCCCCAGCGCTCCAGGGTGCCGGGCCGGAAGTTCTCGACGACGACGTCGGCGTCCGCGACCATGCGGCGGAAGATGTCCTGCCCCTCGGGACTGCCGAGGTAGAGGGTGATGGCCCTCTTGTTGCGGGAGAGCATCTTCCACCACAGCCCCACCCCGTCCTTGCTGGCGCCGTGGCTGCGCACCGGGTCGCCCTTGGGGTGCTCGATCTTGGTGACGTCGGCGCCGAAGTCCCCGAGCAGGGTCGCGGCGAGCGGTCCGGCGAAGAGGGTGGCGATGTCCAGCACCTTGATGCCGTCGAGCGCGGTGCCGGCGAGGGCCGCCGGCGGGGCCGCGCTCGTGTCGGCGGTGTCAGCGGTGTCGGGGTCACTCATGGGGAGCCGGGTCCTTTCGTGGTCGCGTGGCCGCCGGCGGCGGGCAGCCCGCCGTGCCGCCCGGCGGGAGTGCCGCCGGTCCAGCCGAGCGCGGCGGAGATGTCGCGCGCCGCCTCGGCCACGCGGGGAGCGCAGTCGTTGACGAAAGCGGGGGTGAAGCGGGAGCGCGGTCCGCAGACGGACACCGCGCCGCGCACGTCGCCGTCGAGGCCGAACAGCGGTGCGGCGATGGAGCCCGCGTCGGCCTGCCGCTCACCCTGCGAACTGGCGTAGCCGATGTCACGGATGGCGGCCAGTTCCACCCGCAGGGACACCGCGTCGGTGGGGGTGGAGTCGGTCAGCGCGGGCAGCGCGGCGGTGAGGATCTCCTCGCGCCGCTGCTCGGGCAGGAAGGCGAGGCAGCACTTGCCGGAGCTGCCCGCGTGCAGCGGGAACCTGCGGCCCAGTTCGACGGTCATCTTCACCTCGTGCGTGCTCACGATCTGGTCGACGTACGCGCGCCCGCCGGGCACGAGGGCCGTGAGGGTCACCGTCTCCCCCGTCTCCAGCTGGAGGCGGCGCAGGGTGTCCCCGGCGACCGCCCGCAGGTCGAACTCCCGCAGTGCGCGGGCGCCGAGCGCCGCTGCGCTGGGGCCGAGCCGGTAGAGCCGGGTCTCCTGATCGAACGCCACCATGCCGCGCCCGACGAGGGTTTGCAGGATGCGGTGGACGACGGCCTTGCTGAGGCCGAGTTCACGCGCGATCCGGGAGACGCCGAGTTCGTCGGGTCCGTCGGTGAACAGCAGGAGGACGTCGATCACCCGGCCCGCTGTCTCGGTTCCTGGCTGGGTCGTGGGTTGTGTCGTCATGGGCCCATTCTCGCCTGCCTCCTCGGGGGGTGGCTGACCACGGTCCAATTCTTCGTACCGCTCAATGGAACAACAGAGAAGCACCGCATTCCAGCCAGGTCAAGGGCTCATCACCAGTCAATCCGTGGGAAATGTCGGAGCTACAGGGGTTTTGGGGAAGGGTATTGACGATTCCGAGAAAGCGCTGAGATCATCGAAATATCAAGGCGTTCCGCTGAATGGAACAACCTGGAGGGAGGTGGACACCGTGGAGGTGGAGCCGACCGGACACCAGGACGCGGCAGCCGCGGGCACAGACGGCCTCGCCCGCTGGGCCAGCGGCCTTTCCTGGTCCGAGGTCCCCGTACCGGTACGGGAGCGACTGTCGCTCGTCCTGCTGGACACACTGGCCGTGACACTCGCCGGAGCCCGTACCGACGGGCAGCGGCGCATCAGGGCCGCCTGGCCCAGGCCACCGGGCGACGCCCCGGTGCTCGGATCCGGGTTCCTCACGCACACCGACACCGCCGCGTACCTGAACGCGTCGGCGCTCGTGTGCTGCGAACTCGACGAGGGCGGCAAGTACGCGAAGGGCCATCCGGCCGGGCACGTCTTCCCCGCCGTACTGGCGCTGGCGGCGAGCCTCGGCGCCAGCGGCGAGGCGACCGCGCTGGCCCTGCTCGCCGGCTACGAGGTCGCGGCACGCTTCGGCCGTGCCACCGCGCTCGGCCCCGGCGTGCACCCGCACGGCACCTGGGGCGTGACCGGCGCCGCAGCGGGCTGCGCGCTGCTGCTGGGGCTGTCCGCCCCGCAGGTGGCGGCGGCGATCGATACGGCGGCGGGCCTGCCGGTCGCGGGCCACTTCGACTCCGCGCTCGACGGCCACCGGGTGCGCGACGCCTGGATGGGCGCGGCGGCCGTGTCCGGACTCGCCGCCGCGCGGCTGGCCCGCGCCTCGGTGGTCCGCAACACCGGCACCGCGGCCCGCTCACTCGGGACCCTGCTCGGCACGTTCGACGCGTCGGCGCTGACGCGGGGCCTCGGAGCGCACGGCGCCGCGGCCGACGGCGACGGCCCCGGCGGCCCGGGCCAGGAGGGCATCGTCGACTGGCAGATCACGCACAACTACTTCAAGCGCCACGCGTCCTGCTCCTACACGCACCCGGCCGCCGACCTCGCCCTCGACCTGCGGGCGAGCCGGCTGCACGGCATGACACCGGCCGACGTCGTGGCGGCCGTCGACACCCTGACCGTCGACACCCACCGGCTCGCCGCGCCCCTGGACCGCACCCACTGGGACAGCGGGCTCGGCGCGATGTTCTCCGTGCCGTACGCGGTGGCCGCCGCGCTCCTCGACGGCGAGGTGGCCCCGGCGACGGCGGACGCCACCGAGGAGCAGCGGCCCGAACTCTTCGCGCTGGCACGGAAGGTGACCGTACGTGAGGAGGCGGCGTTCACCGCGCGCCTGCCCCACGAACGCCCGTCACGGCTGACGGCGCACTTCACGGACGGCCGGGAGCGGGCGGTGCTCAGCGCCCCGCACCCGGTCGGGGACAGCGCACACCACCCCTTCACGGACGCGACGCTGTCGTCCTTCCTCACCCGGCTCCTCGGGGACGGCGATTTGGTGGACTCCCTGCGGCAGTCGGCGAAGGACCTGCCGTCGGCGGACGACGTGGGGCCGCTCCTGCGGGGCCTCGCAGGGGAGCCCGAGGAGGACGGACACCCCGGTGCAACCGCCGGCACCACGGCGGAGCGCGCCGCCGGCACCACGGCGGCCGGCGCCGCCGGCACCCTCGGATCAGCAGCAGCATCGGGAGGCACAGCATGAAGATCCTGTCCGTCGCACCGGTGCGGGTCGACGCCGCGGAACTGGCGCGACGCCGTGACCGCTACCAGCAACTGTCGCCACTCGGAATGGAGTTCACCCTCGAACCGGCGGGCCGGGGCGCGCCCGGCCAGTTCGCCACCGCGGACGACATCGCGGCGTCGACGGAGTCGGTCACCGAGGCGCTGGTGGCCCCGCCCGGCGGCGGCTTCGCCTACCGGATGCCGGACTGCGTACTCGACCCGGGCGTGCCGCTGACCCCTGACGGCTCCCCGGTACCGACCGTCGGCATGCTGCGGCTGACCGCCGCGCACCTGGTCGCGACGGGCCGCCGCTTCGGCGCCGTGACCCGCAACCGCGCGATCGGCGACGCGCTGGCCGACCGGATCGAGGAGTACGGGTACGGGCCCTGGTTCGCCGGAGTGAGCGTCCTGGACCTGGACTTCGACGCGATCCCCGACACCGGACGGTGGAACGCCGCGGTGCGCACCGCCCTCGACGGCTTCGCCGCGCGCGGTGTGACCGCGGTCGTGAACGGCTGCTCGGCGGTGACGGTCGAGGAGACGGACGCGGACGGCGCGGGGGACGAGGGATCACCGGCGCCTATCACCGCGCGCCTGGTCGACCCGGCGCGACTGGCGCTGCGGCTGCTGGCGGCGGGAGCCGAGGTATGAAGGACGGCATGGACGGGCACACGAGGACCACGCAGAGCGCGGCAGGACCGGCCGCGAGCCCGGCGGACGAGGCGGCCGTCGACCTGGTGGTGGCCGGTGCCGGCGGCGGCCTCGCCGGGGCACTGCGGGCGGCGGAGGCCGGGCTGAGTGTGCTGGTCGTCGACCCGGACGAGCAGTTCCTGCGCGGCAACAACACCTCGATGTCCACCGCGATGATCCCCGGCGCGGGGTCCCGCTGGCAGCGCGAGGCGGGTATCGAGGACAGTCCTGAACGCTTCCTCGCCGACATCCGCGCGAAGACCCACGGAACGGCCGACCCGACTCTCGCCGCCGCCCTCGCCTCGCTCAGCGGCCCGCTGGTGGAGTGGCTCGCCGATGGCGCGGGACTGCCGCTCCAGCTCGTACGGGACTTCAGCTACCCGGGCCACTCGGCGGACCGGCTGCACACCGTCGAGGGACGGCACGGCTCGACCCTGCTGCGCCACCTGTACGAGCGGGTGCGGCGCTCCCCCTCGATCGACACGCTGGTCCCCGCGCGCCTCGTCGACGTGGAGGTCGCGGATCCCGACGCGCGGGGCGGCGGCCGGGTCACCGGCGCGGTCGTCGAGTACCCGGGCGGGCACCGCGAGACGATCGCCACCCGCGCCGTACTGCTGGCGACCAACGGATACGGCGCAGACCGCTCCCTGGTGGCGCGGCACCTGCCGGAGATCGCGGCGGCCGACTACCACGGCGGCCAGTTCTCGCGCGGCGACGGTCTGGCGATCGGGCTGCGGCACGGGGCGCGCCGTGCGTACATGGACGCCTACCAGGGCCACGCCGCGCTCGCCCGGCGCTCCCGCACCCTCGTCGGCTGGGCCACGATCATGCACGGCGCGATCATGGTCGACTCGGCGGGCGAGCGGTTCGGCGACGAGACGAGCGGCTACTCGGAGTACGCGGCGGCCCTCGCCGCCCGGCCGGGTGCACGCGGCTGGATCGTCCTGGACCAGCGTGTCCACGACCTGTGCACGCCGTTCACCGACTTCCGGGAGACCGCGGAGGCGGGCTCGCTGGTGTGGGCGGACGACCCCGCCGCCCTCGCGGACCGTACGGGCCTGCCGGCCGACGCCCTGGCCCGGTCCCTCGACACACAGGCGGCACAGGCGACGGCGGGGGCTCAGGCGACGGCGGACGCCCGCACGGCCGGGTCCGGCGGCGACGCCTTCGGCCGGACGTTCTTCGAGGCCCCGCTGCGCGCGCCGTACGCGGCCGTCGAGGTCGTCCCCGCGCTCTTCCACACCCAGGGCGGCCTGGTGGTGGACGGCGACGCACGGGTCCTCGGCCCGGGCGGCGCGCCCCTCGGGGGGCTGTACGCCTCGGGCGGTGCGGCGCACGGCATCTCCGGCCACGGCGCCGCCGGCTACCTCGCGGGCAACGGGCTGCTGCCCGCGCTGGGCCTCGCCTGGCAGGCGGCGAACGACCTGACCGGCGCCCGCGTCCCCTGAGGCGTCCGGGCGAAACCCCACCCCGGGCCCCGTCCCCACCCATTCCCCACTCCCCGCCCGCTCCCTCACCCCCTCGCATCCCACCCCACCCCACTCCACGCACCCCACCGCACCTCGCACCACCGAGAGAGGCACAGCACCATGACCGAACTGGACCTGCTGATCAAGAACGTGCGCCTGGTGAAGCACGACGCCGCCGACATCCCGACGACGGACATCGGCGTCAAGGACGGGAAGTTCCACCGCATCGCCCCCGGCATCGCCGCCTCCGAAGCGCGCGAGGTGGTGGACGGCAAGGGACTGCTCGCCTTCCCCGGAGTGGTCGACGCGCACCAGCACTGGGGCATCTACAACCCGCTGTCCGACGACACCGCGAGCGAGTCGCGCGCCTGCGCGCAGGGCGGCGTGACCACCGCCATCACGTACATGCGGACCGGGCAGTACTACATGAACCGCGGCGGCAGCTACAACGAGGTCTTCCCGCTGGTGCTCCAGGGCGCCGAGGGCCGCAGCCATGTGGACTACGCCTTCCACCTGGCGCCCATGCAGAAGTCGCACATCGAGGAGATCCCGGAGCTGATCGCGCGCTTCGGTGTGACCTCGTTCAAGATCTTCATGTTCTACGGCAGCCACGGCCTGCACGGCCGCTCCGAGGACCAGGGCTCGTTCCTGATGACACCGCCCGGCGAGCGCTACGACCTTGCGCACTTCGAGTTCGTCATGCGCGGCGTGCAGGCGGCACGCCAGGCGTACCCGGAGCTGGCGGAGGAGATCTCGCTGTCGCTGCACTGCGAGACCGCCGAGATCATGACGGCGTACACGAAGCTGGTCGAGGAGGAGGGCCGGCTCGACGGCCTCGCCGCCTACAGCGCCTCCCGCCCGCCGCACTCGGAGGGACTCGCCGTCACCATCGCCAGCTACCTGGCGGCGGAGACCGAACTGCCCAACATCAACCTGCTGCACCTGTCCTCGCGCAAGGCGATCGAGGCGGCGATGCTGATGGCGAAGACCTTCCCGCAGGTCAACTTCCGGCGCGAGGTGACGATCGGCCACCTCCTCGCGAACATCGAGACGGCCTCCGGTGTCGGCGGGAAGGTCAATCCGCCGCTGCGGCCGCAGTCGGACGTGGACGCGCTGTGGGAGCACCTGGTGGCGGGGAACGTGAGCTGGGTCGTCAGCGACCACGCCTGCTGCAAGGAGGAGAAGAAGTTCGGCGACCCCAAGAGCGACGTGTTCCAGGCGAAGTCGGGCTTCGGCGGCACGGAGTACCTGCTGCCGGGCCTCGCGGGCGCGGCCCCTTCGCACGGCCTGCCGCTGCAGAAGGTGGCGGAACTGACCGCGTGGGCACCGGCGCAGCGCTTCGGGCTGCGGACGAAGGGCCAGATCGCCGAGGGGTACGACGCGGACCTGGCGCTCGTCGACCCGGCACGGTCGTGGACGGTGGACGCGGCGGACTCGGAGTCGGCGCAGGAGTACACGCCCCTGCAGGGCCTGGAGATCGGCGCGAGCGTCGAGTCCACGTTCCTGCGCGGGCAGCGGATCTACGCCGACCGCAAGGTGACGGGCGACCCGCAGGGCCGCTACCTGTCCCGGCCGACGTCGCGCTGAGGCAGGCTCCGCCCGGCGCTGCGGCACACGAACCGGGCCCCCGGAACCGTCACCACGGCTCCGGGGGTTCGACGTCATCCGAGGCGGCGCACCAGCGCGCGGTACTCGTCCCACAGTGCCGACGGCGCGTGGTCACCGAAGGTGCCGAGGTGCGCGGGGATCAGCGCGGCCTCCTCGCGCCAGACCTCCTTGTCGACCGTGAGCAGCAGGTCGAGGTCGGCGTCGGACAGGCCGAGGCCCTCGACGTCGAGTGCGTCCCGGGTCGGCAGGGTGCCGATCGGGGAGGCGACGCCGTCCGCGCTGCCGTCGAGGCGTTCCACGATCCACTTCAGGACACGGCTGTTCTCGCCGAAGCCGGGCCACACGAAGGCGCCCTTCTCGTCCTTGCGGAACCAGTTGACGTAGTAGATCTTCGGGAGCTTCGCGGGGTCGCGGTCGGCGGCGACCTCCAGCCAGTGGCCCATGTAGTCGCCCATGTTGTAACCGCAGAACGGCAGCATGGCGAACGGGTCGCGGCGCAGTTCGCCGACCTTGCCCTCGGCGGCGGCGGTCTTCTCCGAGGCGACGTTGGCACCGAGGAAGACACCGTGCTGCCAGTCGAACGACTCCGTCACCAGCGGTACGGCCGAGGCGCGGCGGCCGCCGAAGAGGATCGCGGAGATCGGCACGCCCTTCGGGTCCTCCCACTCGGGCGCGATGATCGGGCACTGCCCGGCCGGGACGGTGAAGCGGGCGTTGGGGTGGGCGGCGGGCACGCCGGACTCGGGCGTCCAGTCGTTGCCCTTCCAGTCCGTGAGGTGGGCGGGCGGTTCCTGGGTCATGCCCTCCCACCACACGTCGCCGTCGTCGGTGAGTGCGACGTTGGTGAAGACGGAGTTGCCCCACATCGTCTTCATCGCGTTGGCGTTGGTGTGCTCGCCGGTGCCGGGGGCGACACCGAAGAACCCGGCCTCGGGGTTGATCGCGTAGAGGCGGCCGTCCTCGCCGAAACGCATCCAGGCGATGTCGTCGCCGATGGTCTCGACCTTCCAGCCGGGCACGGTGGGCTCCAGCATCGCGAGGTTGGTCTTGCCGCAGGCGGAGGGGAACGCGGCGGCCACATAGGTGGGCTCGGCCGTGGCGCCCGTCCCGCTCGGCGGGGTCAGCTTGAGGATGAGCATGTGCTCGGCGAGCCAGCCCTCGTCGCGGGCCATGACGGACGCGATGCGCAGGGCGTAGCACTTCTTGCCGAGCAGGGCGTTGCCGCCGTAGCCGGAGCCGTACGACCAGATCTCGCGGTCCTCGGGGAAGTGCGAGATGTACTTGGTGGTGTTGCAGGGCCACGGCACGTCGGCCTGGCCGGGCGCGAGCGGCGCGCCCACGGTGTGGACGGCCTTCACGAAGAAGCCGTCGGGGCCGAGTTCGTCGAGCACCGGCTGGCCCATGCGCGTCATCGTGCGCATGGAGGCGGCCACGTAGGCGGAGTCGGTGATCTCCACGCCGATGGCGGAGAGCGGGGAACCGAGCGGCCCCATGCAGAACGGGACGACGTACAGGGTCCTGCCGCGCATCGCGCCCCGGAAGATGCCCTGTTCACCGGTGAAGACGTCCCGCATCGCGGCGGGGTCCATCCAGTGGTTGGTGGGACCGGCGTCCGCCTCGTCGGCGGAGCAGATGAACGTACGGTCCTCGACCCGCGCCACGTCCGACGGATCGGAGGCGGCGTAGTACGAGTTGGGGCGTTTGGCGGGGTCGAGCTTGACGAAGGTGCCCTTGGCGACGAGCTCCTCGCACAGGCGCTCGTACTCGGACAGGGATCCGTCGCACCACACGACGCGGGCCGGCTGCGTGATCGACGCGATCTCGTCGACCCAGGTGAGCAGTTCCTTGTGCCCGGTGGGCGCCGAGGTGAAGCCGAGGGACGTGTCGGCGGGCGCGACGACGGGAGCTGCCATATCGCTTGCCACGAATGCTCCTTGATGAGGGTGGTGTGTTGGGGCCCCTTGGGGGCTGCGACCCGGACGCTTCGCCGCACGCTCATCCGGTGCCGACCGCACTCATTTGATGATCCGATGCGCGCGCCCATCTGTCCAGGGGGCCGCCCACGTGAGCATCGCCACGGGTCAAGAGCGGAACCCCGTCCGGCGGAATCGAGAAAGCCGCAGGTCAGCACGGATGGGCCGGGAAAAGGCGTCGACCGGCTCAAACGCGCGCACACCCCTCGACCCGGGCGGGTAAAGGACGTAAAGAAAGGCCTAAGGATTCAGCGCGCGCCGATCCGCCCTCATCGGCGTGTCGCGCAGGGCCCGTTCCTCACCGGTGCGCCGCGCGCAGAGCCCACTCGCCGCCACGCGCCTCACCCGCGCGCCTTGCCCGCACGCATCATCCGCGCGACGCACCCTCAACGTCGCGTCGCGCGCACCCGGCGCCGGCGCGGCATCGACTCCGCACCCACCCGCCACGCGACGACCGCGGCCACCGCCGCCGCGACGACCAGCGCGGCGGCCGGTCCGACGAGCAGGAACCCTCCGACACACGCCACCGCCGCGACGGCGGCCAGTCCGCGGAGCCCGTTCCCGTTCCCGTTCCTCATGCCCACGGGGACCCCCTCTCACTGCCCCGGCGGCCGCGCCCCGGGAGCCTTTGCCTACGGAGGGTGCGCGTACCCCCGACAGCACGTTACATGCGGAGGGGACAATCACGGCCGCATCACGACAAGCCGACGCGTGAGCCCGGGCGGGGACGGCCGGGACGGCGAGGCCGCACCCGCCTGCGGTGCCGCCCGGGCACGCCGGTGCCGCACACACCCCGGGAGCCACCTGGGACCCCACCGCCTGCCCCCGGCCACGCGACGTCCGACGCTCCGCAAGCCCCCCGCGCATCGCCCGGGACGTCACCCCCTGTCCCGTTCCCGCCCCCGGCCCCCGGGACGGACGCCCCGGACGCGGGTGCTCCACCTGTGGTCCCGCCGCGCGGGGGTGGCCGACAATGAGGGTCATGGACGTCACCCCCCACATCCCCTGCCTCGCGGAGCGCCGCGCGGGCCTCGGCCTGCGCGAGCGCAAGAAGCTCAAGACCAGGGCCGCGATCCGCCGGGCCATGTACCGGCTGATCGCACAGGAGGGGTACGAGGCGACGACCGTCGAGCAGATCGCCGAGGCCGCGGAGGTCTCACCCTCCACCGTCTTCCGCTACTTCCCCGTCAAGGAGGACATCGTCCTCAGCGACGATCACGACCTGGTGATGGCGGAGGTGCTCCGGTCGCGCCCGGCCGACGAGCCGGTCCTCGAATCCCTCCGCTTCGTGATCGCCCAGGGGCTTCGGAGCATGCTGCGCGACCAGCCGGAGGAGGTGTACGCGCGCACGAGGCTGATGGTCGAGGTGCCCTCGGTCCGCGCGCGCATGGCGGAGTCGATGTCCGGCACGGCGCAGCTCCTCACGGAGATCCTGGCGGAGCGCACCGGCCGTGATCCGGCCGGGCTCGAACTGCGGCTGTTCGTCTCCACGGTGATCGGTGCTCTGCGCGAAGTCACCGTCTACTGGGGGGAACGGGGGTTCCAGGACGACCTGTTCGCGCTCCTCGACCAGGGGATCGCGATGCTCCGGGACCTCGGCCCGCACGACTGAGGGAGCCGCCCCGGGGACGCGCCCGGGGTCGCCCCACCCGCCCCTACCGCCCGGCGCCCGTGCCCAGTTCGGCGGCGAGTTCCGCCGGGTCGGTCGTCGGGGCCTTGCAGACGAAGTGACGGCAGACGTACGCGGCGGGCGCGCCGTCCACCAACGGCCGGTCCACCAGCAGCGGGAACTCGTCGCTGCCGGCCACGCCCGCCGCGAGCACCGCGCCGGGCGCCGTGCCGAGCAGCGCCGTCCGGCGCAGGACCTCCGCCGCCGGGCCCTGACCGACGACCGCCACCTCGCGGGGGCCGTCCAGCGCGGCCTCCGCTGCGGCGAGGCCCCAGCCGACGAACCGCGGCACGCGCGGCCCGAGCGCCTTCACCACGCCCAACGCCTTCTCGGCCGCGGTGCGGTGCGGTTCCGAACCGGTGTGCGCCGCATACGTCAGGAGCGCGCTCGCGGCGGCCGTCCAGCCGGACGGGGTGGCGTTGTCGGTGGGGTCCTGCGGGCGGCGGATCAACTGCTCGGCGTCGTCGGCGGTGTCGAACAGCGCGCCGTCCTCGCCGGTGAACCGGTCCAGGACGATGTCGAGCAGGAAGCCCGCGAACTCCAGCCACACCCCCTCGCCGGTCACCGACGCCAGCGCGAGGAAACCCTCGGCGACGTCGCCGTAGTCCTCCAGGACCCCGGCGTGCGCGCCCGCCCGGCCGTCCCTCGACGTGCGGGCGAGACGGGCCGAGTCGTTCAGGTGCAAGCGTACGAGCAGGTCGGCGGCCTCCGTGGCCCGCTCGACGAGGTCCGGACGCTCGAAGTACGCGCCGGTCTCCGCGAGCGCCGCGATCGCGAGGCCGTTCCAGGCGGCGACGACCTTGTCGTCCCGGCCCGGCCGGGCCCGGCCGTCACGGGCCGCGAGCAGCCGCTCCCGTACCAGGGCCACGCGCGCCTCGTCCCCCGGCGCCGCGTCGCGCGGGAGCCGGAGCACCGACGTACCCTGCTCGAAGGTGCCCTCAGGGGTCACACCGAAGTACCCGGCGGCGAACTCCGCGTCCTCGTCGCCCAGCGCCTCGACGAGCTGCGCGGGCGAGAACACGTAGTACGCGCCCTCGACGTGCGCGCCCGTGCCGTCGTCGCTGTCGGCGTCCAGCGCGGAGGCGAACCCGCCCTCGGCGGTGCGCAGTTCGCGGACCATGAAGTCGGCGGTCTCGATCGCGACGCGCCGCGCGAGCGGTGATCCGGTGGCCCGCCACAGCCGCGCGTACACCCGGCACAGAAGGGCGTTGTCGTACAGCATCTTCTCGAAGTGCGGGACCACCCACGCGCGGTCCACGGAGTAGCGCGCGAAGCCCCCGCCGAGCTGGTCGTAGATGCCGCCGCGCGCCATCGCCTCGCACGTCTCGGCGGCCATCCGCAGCGCGTCCTCCGCGCCCGTACGGGCATGGTGGCGCAGCAGGAACTCCAGCACCATCGACGGCGGGAACTTCGGCGCCCCGCCGAACCCGGCGTCGCGCTCGTCGTAGTCCCGCTTCAGCCCCGACAGGGCCTGGGCGAGCTCGGGCTCACCGGGCGGGGCGCCGGCCCCCTGCGCGAGCGAGCGCCCGGCCAGCTCGGTCACGATGCGCTCCGCGACCTCCGCCACCTCCTCGCGCCGGTCCCGCCAGGCGCTGGTGACACCCTCCAGGACCTGCGGGAAGGACGGCATTCCGGAGCGCGGGGCGGGCGGGAAGTACGTACCGAAGTAGAACGGCCGCGCGTCCGCGTCCAGGAACACCGTCATCGGCCAGCCGCCCTGGCCGGTGGCCGCCTGCACGGCCTCCATGTACACGGCGTCCACGTCGGGCCGCTCCTCGCGGTCCACCTTGACGCTGACGAAGTGCTCGTTCATGTAGGCGGCGGTGGCGGCGTCCTCGAAGCTCTCGTGAGCCATCACATGGCACCAGTGGCAGGCCGAGTAGCCGACCGACAGCAGAACGGGTACATCACGCCGTTTCGCTTCCGCGAACGCCTCACGCCCCCACGGCCACCAATCGACCGGATTATCAGCGTGCTGAAGCAGATACGGCGAGGTCACACCAGCCAACCGGTTCATACGACCCAGCCTCTCACAGCGCCCGGCGCGACCAGCGAAACCCTCATGAGCCCACCCCACTTGGCCGAATCGGACGTGCGGGCCATCACGTGGTGGGCAGTTCCTTCTCCTCAGAGTCCGCGTCACCTCCTTCCCGGCGCTCCCCCGGGGTCGAGAAGCCCGGCCCCTCGAAACAGTAGGCTGGGCGCGGCAGCGCCGGACCTGCCGAGGCCTCTCGAAGGAGGTACACCATGACCGCCGAGATGGTGGCGCCCGCATGGATGCACACGCAGATCAGCGCGGAACAGTACGACTCCTGGTCCGAGGAGCAGTGCGCCTGCGTCGAGATCGTGGACGGGATGGTCGCCGTGAGCCCGAGCGCCTCCAAACGGCGCAACCGGCTGGCCCGGATCCTGGCCAATGCCCTTGACGCCGCCGCGGGCGCCGACTGGAACGCGGACACATACTTCGACGTCCGCCTGCAGGACGTTCCTCTCACCAACCGGCGTCCGGACGTCATCGTCTACCGAGCGAAGACCATCGACCTCACGCCCACCCGCCCCGAGCACGTGCTCCTGGTCGTCGAGGTCGTGTCGCCCGGTTCGCAGACCACGGACCGGATCGTGACGGCCGATCAGTACACCAAAGCGGGTGTCCCCTTCTACTGGCGGGTCGAGCAGGCCGCCACCGGCGTCCCGATCATCTACACCTACGTCCTCGACCCCGCCACCACGGCTTACAGGGACGGCGAGATGTTCACCGGCACGGTGAGGGCCACCGCGCCTTTCTCCATCACAGTCGATCTTGGGGACATGTAAAGAACGGAAAAGCCATCTCCCCTTTCGAATTTCAACGTTTGGCCGGTGGTGCCCGTATCGCGTCCTTCGCGGACCCATCGGGACGCTCTCCTCCTCCGAAACGGCCACTCCACTCGCGGCGGATGCCGCGCCCGGCCGGGGCGGATCCCGCGGATCACCCCTCACGACGACGGGCCGTACATCCCGGCCCTCACCACGGGGGTTCGGCGTACGGCAGCGCGTACGGGCCTTCGCGCTCAGCGGGGCAACGGGATCCACTCACCGTGCTCGGGGTCGGCGAGCACATCCGAGAGGCCCGCTTCCCCGAACGCCCGCGTGATCTCGGCGTGGCCCTCGCTGAAGTGCGCCCAGCCGTCGCAGTGCGCGGGGATGACCATCGCCGGGCCCAGGACGGCGGCGGCCGCGCTGCCCCGCTCGCTGGTCAGGGTGAGCGGACGGCCCTGCTCCTTGGCGGCCACCCGCGCCGCCCCCATGAACAGCACGGCGACGTCGACGCGGCCGATGCGCCGGGAGATCTCCGCGACCACCCGGACCGACGCGTTGTCCCCGCTGACGTACACCGTCGGCAGGCCCCGCCCGGACAGCACGAAGCCGGTGACCTCGCAGTTGACGTGGCCGTCGGCGTCGCGCGCGCCGTCCTCGGGACCGTGCACCGCGGGGACGGCGGTGACCCGCAGTTCCCCTTCTCCGTCGGGGCGCGGAAGCCGGTGCGTACCCCAGGTGGGCAGTCCGATCGCGGGGGAGCCCAGGCGGCCCGCGGTCACCGGCCCGGTCAGGACGACCGGCGCGGCCAGGGCGAACGCGCGCCCGCTCGTGTCGAGGTTGTCGGGGTGCAGGTCGTGGCTGACCAATACGGCGTCCACAGCTCCGACATCGGACGCGGAGGCCGCCGGGCCCGTCAGTTTCGTCAGGTACCCCTGAGCGCCGGGGCCGTCGAACGTCGGATCGGCGACGATCCTGAGACCGCCCATGTCGATCACCGTGCTGGGTCCTCCGAGCACACTGATCGCGCGGTCCTGCCGCGACGGCTGAACACGGTTGTTCATCCCGGCCTCCTGGGCCCTTCGAGGGCACCCGCGTCCGTACGCGACGACCCCGTCGGCACGACACCCGGGCCCGGCCCGGTGGTGCCGACCTCCGCGGTGCCCGTGGCGCCCGTGATGTGCCCGTGGTGTCCGCGGCGCCTCGTCGGACTCCCACCGCATCGTCACCCTAACCGGAGAGCCACCGTGCACGGGGCGGGCCCTCCGGTGTGCTCCGGCACCCGTGTCCCCGGTCGGCGTGCCGCGTTCCCGCGTGCTCCCGCCCGGTGTGCTCCGCTCCCCCTACTCCCGCCGGGCGCGGCCCGCACCTCCTGCGCGCCCGTCCGTGCTGTCGTAGCGTGGACCTTGGTGGACGGTCCTGCGGGAGCGGCCACCGGCAGCGAGCCCTGTCCCGGCCGGCGGATCCGGTCGTCGCGGGTACGCGGCCGCCATCAGGACGCGATCCACCTGGTACCGGCGCCGACACGCGGGCGTGTTTCGCCTTTCGGTCCGGGAAGGCGAGGCCGCCGGTTCGCCGGCGCGGGGGCCGCCGCCCGGACGTGCCGAAGCGGGCCGGGACCGGCCGACGCGTCGAGGCCCGCCAGGTCTGGAGTCAGCGCCGATGTCCCATCACCTCGATTCACCCGCTGCCCGGGCGGATGCCCGGCTGAACATCTCGGACCTGTACGTCTTTCGCGGAGAGAGCGGCACGGCCCTCGTGATGAACGTCAGTTCCGAATCGGCGGGACCTGACGCGCCGAAGGGGTTCCATCCCGAGGCACGCTACGAGTTCAAGATCGACGGGTCCGGCGACGCCGTCGAGGACGTGGTCTACCGCGTCACGTTCGAGCCCGCCGACGCACAGGGGGCGCAGGCCGTCGAACTGCGCCGGCTCGTGGGCGCGGAAGCGGGCGACGACGCGGCGGCCGGCACGCTGCTGCTCAGCGGCACCACGGGCCGGGCGGCCTCCGACGGCAACGGCCTGCGGCTGTGGGCCGGCCGGGCGAGCGACCCGTTCTGGATGAACCCCGGACTCGTCGAGGCGGTCGGCCAGGCGTTCCGGCACGGCACGGACGTCGCCGTACCGAACGACGACCCGACGCAGCTCAAGAGCCTGTTCGCCGACCAGAAGGTGCACGCGATCGTCGTGGAGGTCCCGGACGGCGACATGCCCGTGTCCGCCCAGGACAAACACGTCAACGTGTGGGGCGTCACGGCGCTCGCCACGGACGCCGGAGGATGGCACCGCATCAACCGCTGCGGTCTGCCGATGGTCTCGCCCATCTTCGCCCAGTTCGACGACGACCTGGCGGAGCGCCTGAACCAGACGGCCCCCGCCGACGACGTCCGCACCTTCAGCGAGGAGTTCGCCGACCTGGTGGCCGCGGTCGTCGGTGCGCGCGGCATCGTGACCGACCCGAAGGCCTACGGGCATGACGTCGCCGAGCGCGTACTGCCCGACGTCCTGCCGTACACGATCGGCACACCGGCGGAGTTCGGCTTCGCCGGGTTCAACGGCCGCAGCCTGACGGACAACGCGGGCGAGGCCATGTTCTCCCTGACCACCAACAGCGCACTGAGCCTCGGACTGACCAAGGACGCGATGGACGAACTGCCCACCCCGTCGTTCCCGTACGTACCGGCGGTGTGAGCGGACGGGACCGACCGGCGCACTGACCGGTAGGTACGGAGCGCTGACCGGTCGGTGGGGACGTGGCGGGCGTGACCGGGGGTTGCCTGCCACTCGACACCGGCCCCGGGTCTGCCGCTCGGCACCGGCCCGGGCCCGATCCTTCGCGCGGGGCACCCGGCGCGTCTCCGCCCGCCCTGATCGCCTCGGAAATACGTACGGATCTCCGTCAAGGACGGCCCCCGGGATCGTCCGGTCCCGCGCCGCCCCCGTGACGCGGACGGTACGGCGCGGAACGGGCCGACACGCAGGGCCAATCCGCCCTTGTGGCCCCGTTCCGTCCCGTCCCGGTCCCGGCACGGCAGCCGCAGGTCCGCCCACACCCGTTTGCCGGTGGGCAGTGTTTCCGTTCCCCACCGTCGCGACAGCGCCTCGACGATCAGCACAGGAGAGCGGCGGCGAACTCCACGGGCTGCGGTTCCGCTGCGCGTTGGAGCAGCACACCGGGGGCAGGGGCACGTACTACACCTACGTCGGCGAGGCGTCCGGCGCTCCCGGGTGAGGCCTGCACGGCGGACGCAGCGCGCGAGGTGTGGTTCGTCCGGCACCCGGACTTCGTCTTACGTCACCGCGCTCACCGCATGCCTGACCGCCGACCCGCGCGGCACCGCCACACCCTGCGTCCTCCCGGCGGGGCACCGTCCCGCGCACGACGGGGACCTCGCAGCCGTGCAGGGCTGACACCGGCCGGCGACCGCCCTGGAGTGTGAAGTCCTCCATGTGGCGCGCGCGTCGGGCCGGGTCGGACGCGGCGGGGCCCGGCGGGAGCCGCGAAGCGGGCGCGCTCCCCGGCGGCCAGGACCGGCTCGGGTCCCAAGAGACCGCCGCACGCGCCGCCTTGTCGTGGGCCCCGGCCCGCGCGATGCTGGCGGGTCCCGGTTCCGTCCCGGTTTCGTACGCGTGTTCCGTGACCGGCATCACGCGCATGCCGGGCGGGCATGACCTGGGACACACGACGCGCGTAGGCGGAGGGGGACTGCAGATGCGGGACAGCCATCGTGCCGAGGCCGAGCGGCTGTTGGTGCGGGCGGTGCAGGACGAGGCGCGGCGCGGCGGCGGGATCGACAGTGCCGCCCTGCTCGCGCACGCCCGCACCCAACTCGACCGGCTGACGGCCGAGGCGGCCGAGGAGTACACGGCATACCTGGCGGCACTGCGGGCGCTGGAAGCGGGCAGGGGCCCACTGGCGGGCCGCCTCGGCAAGGGCGCGGTGGCGACTCCCGCACTGGTCACGGCCGTCGCCGCGGTGGCCGCCGCCTGCGCGGACGCCGCGTTCGGCACGGCGGTGGGTACCGCCGTCGGCGCCGGGGCGGTCGTCGCCGTCGCGGGCGCCGCGACCACGGTGGTGCGGGCCACCTCCACGCACCGGCCGGCGCCCGGGCCCGGCGCGGACCCGGCGCGGGTGGAGCAACTGCGGCTCGCCTGGCTGGGGGCACTGGAGGTACGCGGTATCCGGCCGTTCCTGGACCAGCAGCGGGTGGTCAGGTCGGCCACGGTCCGCGAGGCCAGGGGCCGCGCGTCCGCGGTCTCCTCGCTGCGCGGCCAGGACCGCAGCGCGGCGGCGCGGCGGCGGTCGCTGCTGGAGCAGTCCTTCGGCCATCTCCCGGCAGCGGACGGGCCGTTCGCGGGACGTCGGCGCGAGGTCTCGCAGATCACCCAGTGGGTGCACGCGGCGCGCGCGTCCACCAGGACCCAGCCGACGGTGGTGGTGCTGCACGGCGAGGCCGGCTCGGGGCGTTCGACGCTGGCGGTGCGGGCGGCCCACCATCTGCGCGACCAGTTCCGGGGCGCGTGCGTGGTGGACATGCGGGGCGGCGCGAGCGAGGAGCCCACTCCGTCGTCGCCCCTGTCCCCGCTGTCGACCCGGGACGCGCTGCTGCACCTGCTGAACCGACTGGGCGCGCCGCGCGAACAGCTGCTGTTCCGGGACTCGTCGTCGCAGGAGCAGCAGGTGCGGCGCCTCACGGACCTCTACCACCGCCACCTCACGGGTCTGCCGGTGACGGTGGTGCTGGACGACGCGTCGGACGCCGAGCAGGTGCGTTCCTTGATACCGGAGCGCTCCGACAGCCTGGTCCTGGTGACGGCGCGCGACCCGCTGGAGCTGCCGGACGACCTCGCCGCGTGGGTCCATCAGCTGCCGGTGGAACCCCTCGACGCCGCGGGCGCGGAGGAGCTGCTGCGTGAGGCGGCGAGCGCCGGCTCGGACGAGGACGGGGACGAGGACGGGGGCGCCGGTACGGGCGCGGCGGGCGGGCCGCCGAGCGGTGCCGGTTCGGCCGGGACTCCCTACGACGCCCAATCGGTGGACCGTATAGCGCAGTTGTGCGGCGGGCTGCCGCTCGCGCTGCGTATCGCCGGTTCGTCGCTCGGGCAGCGGTCCGCGGACCGGCTGGCCACCGACCTCGGCGCGTACGGGCCGGTCCCGCCGGTGGAGCGGGCGCTGTGGCTGCGCTACACGGACCAGGACGGGCAGGGCCGCCGGCTGCTGCGCCGTCTCGCCCTCGCGGGACGCGCGTCGCTCGGCGCGTCCGCCGCGGCGGCGCTGCTCGCGACCGGCGAGCAGGAGGCGCAGCGGCTGCTGACCGCGCTCGCGGGTGCGGGCCTCATCGACCATGTGCGGGGCCGCCGTTACCGGCTGCACGACGTGGTGCGGGGCTTCGCCCTGGCGCGGTTGCTCGACGAGGAGGAGGCCGGGGACCGCACGGCCGCGCAGGAGCGCCTCATCAGGAACTACAGCCAGTTGGCGGACACCGTGATCCGGCTGGTCGACGGCAACATGTCGACGCGCGCCGACCTCTTCCGTACGACGGCCGGTGCGCACGGCTTCGCCTCCCCGGACGCCGCGCTGCGCTGGCTCGACGACGAGTCGAGCTTCATCACGGCGGCCCTGCGGCAGGCCGAGGGGGTCGACCAGCAGGCCGTGCTGGGGCTGCTCGGCGCGCTGTGCGACTACTGCCTGCTGCGCGGCGACCTCTACCGGCTGGGCGAGATCAACGAGTTGGCGCACGCCGTGGGCCAGGGTCTGCTGGTGCGGTCCGTGCAGTGGCGTACGGGCATCGCGGCCCGTCAGATCGGCGACCTGGACACGGCGCGCACGACCCTGACGTCGGTGGTGGAGCTGTACCGGGAGGCGGAACAGGTCGCGGGCGAGGCGCTCGCGCTGTGCTCGCTCGGCATCACGCTGCACCACCAGGGGGACCTGACGGGCGCCGCGGCGAAACTGCGGGAGGCGCTGGCGCTCCAGGAGCCGGAGTCGCTGGCGGGTGACCGGGCGTGGACGCTGCACGCGCTGGCCGCGGTGGAACGCGACCGGGGCGGTCTCCGCGAGGCCCTGACGATGCTGACCGACGCGCTGCGGCTGCACGGCCGCAGCGGCTCCGTGCACGGCGAGGCGTGGACGTACTTCCAGCTCGGGCAGGTACGCCTGCGGATGGACGACCCGGCGCGCGCCGAGGAGGACCTGCGCCACGCGCTCGACCGGTACGCCCGCACCCGCGACGGCCGCGGTGAGGCCTGGGCGCTGACCCAGCTGGCCCGTACCCGTCTGGTGGCGGGCGAGCCCGCCGAGGCCGCGGACGGCCTGCGCGGCGCGCTCGCCCGCCATCGCGACAACGAGGACGCTCGCGGCGAGGCATGGACGCTGTACTACCTGGGGCAGGCGCTGGAGGACGCGGGCGACGGGGACCAGGCGGTACGGGAACTGGACCGCGCGCGCACGATGTTCTCCCGGATGCGGGACGTGTACGGGCTGGCCTGCGCACGCCACCACCTCGGCCGCGTCACCCGCGACCAGCGGGCCGCCCGCACCGGCAACCTGCGCAACTCCGGCTTCGCCCGGCAGTTGCTGTCCGACGCGCGCGCCGACTTCCGCCGGGCAGGGGTCGCGTACGGCGAGGGATGGACGTGCGTCGAGCTGGCGATCGTGGACGCGGGCAACAGCCGTGCGGCCCAGGCGCTGGCGCTGTGCGACGAGGCGACGGTCCTGTTCGACTCCTACGGCGACGAGCGCGGCGCCGACTGGTCCCGCTTCCTGCGCTGCACCCTGCTGCCGTACGCGTCGGCGGGCGGCGCGGACGTCGGCACGGCCGTCGCCGAACAGGAGCTGTCCGATCTGTCGGCCGCCCGCCACGTCCTGCGAGATCCGAAGCTGGACGACTGTGTGGAGACCCTGACGGTGATGCTGGCGCGCGGGGTGACCCTGGAGGACGGGTGGCGCGCCTGGTCGCTGGGCATGGTCCCGGGCCGTCACGCGCAGGAGGTGATGGGGGTCGGACTCCCGCACCCCGCGGCGTGAGGCGGGGCGTGCGGCCCTGAGGCGCGCGCACCGGCGCGCCGGGCCGCAGGAGCTGGGGTGCGCGCACCCCCACCGCCCCCGGCGCCGCTGTCAGGCGGAGCAGACGTCCCGGTCCGGGTCGCGGAGGAGGCCGCGCAGCAACTGCTCCAGTGCGGTCCTGCGCTTCGCCGCGCTCGTCGGCAGGGGTGCCTTCGTCTCGTAGGAGACCTGCACCACGCGCCGGTAGCCCTTCCTGCGCGGACAACTGTCCACGGCCAGCGCGAAGTCGGACCGCACCTCGGCCCCCTGGCCGATGGGGACGTCCAGCTTCGGGGGGATGCGCGCCCCGCCCTTCCCCGGCCGCTCGTCCAGGGGGTCCGCGTACGAGTGGTCGGTCGAGGTGGTCGCCTGGAGGATGGTCCTCCCGTCCACGGAGACGAAGCAGAGAAGGGCACCGGGATCGTCGTGACCGGGTTCGGTCTGATCCACTGTGCGTTCGCTGACCTTCTCCCCCGGCGGCAGCAACACCGCGAGCGCCCCGGAGTCCACCGGGATGCCGCAGAGGTCGTGCGGAGCGGCGTAGTCCGTCCTCCCGCACCCGGCCACCGCGACGGCCACGAGCAGGCAACCTGTCAGTGCCACCGCCGCGCTCCGGACGCGTCCCGGCCACCGCGCCTCGGGCGCGGGACGCGACCCGGCGCCGGCCCTCCCGGCGCGGACGGCGACCGGGCCACGTCCGCAGGCCGGTCGGCCCGGCAGGGCCGCATCACGCGTCGTGTCCCACCCGCACCTCGTCACTGCGCTCCCGCCAGGCCATCCGCCATGTCGTTGCCGTTGTAGGCATACGTGTTGATGTCGCTGGTAGCGGTGTAGGCGTCCAGGCCGCTGCCCGGGTTCCTTGCCCTCCACTGTGCGGCAAGGGAGCTCAACTGGTTGGACCGGGCGGTGAACACGCCTTGCTCCTGACCTTGGAGCACCGCGTCATGCCGGTGCTGCTCGTCCAGCTGCCACTGATAGGTGGCGGCATCCACACCGCGCTGCGCGACGTCGCCGACGACGGGTATGAAGTTCACCGCGCTGCCGAACCCGTGATAGAGCCACTTCGCGTCCCAACTAGGGTCCAACTCACCCGCCTTGAGCTCCTGATACCGGGCCTGTTCCAAGAAGCCCACGGTCATCCCCGCCCTCTCCAGGGTCTCCCTGGGGTCGCTGGGGTGGCCCTCGTCGATGCTCTGGACGATCGCGTGGGTCATCCCCTGGTTCAGGATGCCGTACGACTGCTGATCACGGGATATCTGCTGGGTGACTGTCAGCAGCTGGTGCCGGTCGAGGAGATTCGGGTCGCCGGGATCGTCGGCGAGCGCGCTCATGCTGTGGTGGGTCACGTCACCGTAGTTGACGAGTACCGTCGCCATGTCGTCGCGCAGTTCCGGCGCGAAACCGTCTCCCGCGCCGGCGAGGATCCGCAAGGAGCCGTCGAGCACCGCACGCTGCTCGGCGGTGTGCGCGACCGGCCGGGCATCCTTGTCGTTGGGGTCGACACCGGTCGCCGCCGCGACGAGTGCTCTACCCGCCGCCTCGCGGGACTCGTTCGGGTTGTGCGGGTCATCGGGGGAGTCGTCGTACTCCGGCCGGTCCTTGAGGATCCACGCCGCGTTGTCCTGGGGCACCTTCTCATTGAAGAACCGCGTCGCCGCGTCCGGATTACCGGACAGGGCGGTGAGCAGGCCCGTCATGGGGTCGCGGCCGAGGCCGCCGGTCCTCAGGTAGTTCATCCGAGGAGCGGGCCCCGATGCCGTGCCCGTGACACCGACCTTCTTGTCATTCGCGACCATGGCGTTGCCGTAGCGGTCCAGGAAGCCGTCCCCGTACGTGCCGACCCGCATGAGGTTGCTCATCAGCTGGAAGCCGGACGCCTGTGTGTACGGCGTACTCACCGTCTTCGGACCGAGGTCGGTCATCTGCTGCTCCCACGTCTGCATCGCGGGGCTCCCCGACTGGGTGGCACCGGCGAGGACGAGGCTCAGTTCGCTCTGAAGCGTGCCCAGTTGGTCCTTCCGGGCCTCCTGGAGGCCGTTGCCCTCGATCGGGTCCGAGATGTCGGCCCAGAAGTCCAGGACGCCGTGCGCCCCTACAGTGGTCGCCAGGTCCTCCTGGAAGAGCGGGTCATTCCGGTACCGCTTCATGTCGGCGAGGAGCGCGTCGAATTGGGCCGGGGTCATGCTGTCCCCTTTCTTCATCAGCGCCGCGTCCTTCCTCGCCGCGTCCACCGCCGCCACCGCGCTGTCCCGGTCCTTGTACGCGGCGGCGGAGAAGCCCACCGGGTCCTGGGCGACCAGTCGCGCCAGCACGTCGGCCGCGCTGCTGTCGCTGTGTGTGGCGCCGGAGAGAATGGTGGTGAGGCGGGCCGTGATGTCCTTCATCGCCGCCTCGGTCGCGGCGGACGGTGTGAGGCGCTGCCCGTCCACGAGCCCGGGTACGGCACCGTTCCATTCGACGACCGCGCCGTCCTCGAACTCCGAGACCGTCAGGCCGTCCTCCCCGGCGTCGGCCACGGCCGCGACGAGTTTCCGCTGCCAGTCGACCAGTTCCTCGTGGGTGTCGCGCAGGATGTTGCGGATCGTGGTCGCCTCGGTCACCGCGTCGGCGAACTCGCCGGCGGTCTTCGTGATGAAGGGCTGGGTGACCGTCGCGTTGACACCCTTCCAGTCGGCCGATTTCGATCGGTGGTCGAGCTGTCCTCCGGCCTCGGCCGACAGGGTGTCCAGCTTCCCGATGAGACTGGTCCAGGCGTCCACGGCCTCGCCCAGGGGCGCGAACTTGGCGGTGCGCAGGGCGTCGAAGCGCATCAGGACCGCCCCTTGCCGTGGCCGAAGCCCTCGTCGAGCTGCGCGTACGTGAAGTCGCTGACGAGATAGCGCTCTTCATCGGCGTGCGCGTTCTTCGTGTAGTCGAGGTGGTCCGAGATCAGCGCGCACGCCGAGAGCAGGCTGTCCACCTGGGTCCCCCAGGCGTCGGCCAGCGCGGGCAGTTGGGCGCCGAGCGCGAAGTCCTTGCCCAGAGCCGTCCCCGCGGTGCGAGTCGGCCCGTCCGCCGTCGTACCGTCCGTCGTCAGCTCCCCGTGGAGCCTGTACGCCTCGTTGCCGACAGCCGCGAGGTCCCGCCGGTTGACCGCCAGGTCGCCGGACGGATCGCCTCCGCCGTCCGGTGCCCTCAGCGAGTTGAGTTCCGTGTGTACGACGGCGTGCTCCCGCGCGGCCGTCTTCGCCTGTGCCCATTGCGCGTCGAACGACATGGTGTCCCCCCACCGGCCGGTCATCGTCCCGTCATGGTGGTCCGCGGCGGCTCGAAAAACCGGGAGAAGCCCCGAGCTTTACCACTTCCTGACGCGGACACCACAGGCCGCGGCCGCCGGGGCGTTGTCGTTCGCTGTCGTTCGTACCGCCCGGACCGCGCCCCAGCGCGGAGCCTCATGACCTCCGAGGTAATCGACCGCGCCGCCCCCGGCGCGAAGACTGCGGGTACGGACGGACCGCCGGGAGCACCCGGGCAACCTCCGGGGCATCCCGGGGCGAGGAGGCAGACCATGACCGCGTACGCGATAGCGCATCTGCGGGACGCCGAGCCGCACGACGACATCCTCACCTACATCGAGCGCATCCAGGCCACCATGGACCCGTTCGGGGGCCGGTTCGCCGTGCACGGCAGCGCCGTCGAGGTGGTGGAGGGGACCTGGCCGGGCGGCGTCGTGGTGGTCGCGTTCCCGGACATGACGGAGGCGCGCGGGTGGTACGCCTCCGACGCGTACCGGGAGATCCTGCCGCTGCGCACGGACCACATCGACGGCGACGTGATCCTCGTACCGGGTGTATCCGACGGCTACGACGCCCGCGACACGGCCGGCGCGATGCGCGCGCGTCCGCACGCCTGACGGGGCGGCGGAACCCACGCCGGTCCCACGGGCGCCCCGGCGACGCGTGGCTCCGCGTCACCGGGGCGCCCGGACCGCCCGCACCCACAGGTCACTTCCGCGGTACGTCGATCCGCCGGGGCATCCGCCCACCGATGCTCCCGGCGCGGTGGCGCTCAGTCCGAACCCCCGGGCACCCACCGGGACGTGGCTTCACCCGCGAGCGAAGTCGAGCAGGTCCGCGTTGAACTGCTCCGCGAACTTCGGGACCATCGCCAGGCCGTGGGGGGCGCCGGGGTAGACCTTGTAGGTCGAGCCCTTGACGATCTTCGACGACTTTTCCCCCGCCGCGACGATGGGGACGATCTGGTCGTCGTCGCCGTGGGCGATCAGCGTGGGGATGTCGAACTTCTTGAGGTCCTCGGTGGTGTCGGTCTCCGAGAACGCCTTGACGCAGTCGTAGGCGCCCTTGATCCCGACGCTCATCGACCACAGCCAGAACGCGTCCTTGGTGCCCTGCGACACGTCGGAACCCTCGCGGTTCGCTCCGTAGAAGGTCTCGCTGAGGTCCTCGTAGAACTGCGAGCGGTCCTTTGCCACGCCCTCCCGGATGCCGTCGAACACCTCCATGGGCAGGCCGTCGGGGTTCGAGGCCGACTTCAGCATCAGCGGCGGGATCGCGGAGAGCAGGACCGCCTTGGCGACGCGGTCCGTCCCGTGCCGGCCGATGTAGCGGGCCACCTCCCCGCCTCCGGTCGAGTGGCCGACCAGGACGATGTCGCGGAGGTCGAGCGTCTGGATGAGCGATGCCAAGTCATCCGCGTACGTGTCCAGGTCGTTGCCTTCCCAGGTCTGGCCGGAGCGCCCGCCGCCCCGCCGGTCGTGGGCGATGGCGCGGAAGCCGTTGTCGGCCATCAGCTGGAGTTGGGGGTCCCACGCGTCGGCCGTGAGCGGCCAGCCGTGGGAGAAGACGACGGGCCGGCCCGTGCCCCAGTCCTTGTAGAAGATCTGGGTGCCGTCCGCGGCGGTGACGAAGGGCATAGCGCATTCCTTTCAACGCCGGTGTGGAACTCCGCGTTGCGAAGTCCAGTGCCCAGGCGGTGTGCGGATCCCGCGCTGCGGACCGGCGACGACGCACGTGGGCGCGGGGCACGGCCGGCAGCGGAAACGAGCGTGAGCACCTCTTGCAATCGACGCTACCCGCTGCCGGGTGATCCGGCAGATCGAGCGATATCCGCAGGTCACAGAGGTGGAGGCATCCGGCGCCTGGGGTCGCGTGCGGTCGGTCCGGGCGCCGGTTCGCGCCGGTACGGGCCGAGTTGGCGCCTTCGGTGGGCTCGGCGAAGCGGTGGGTTCGGCGAACCCGTGATACCGGCTGTCCCGGGATGTCGGCGAACCCGTGAGCCGGTCGTGCCGTGATGCCGGCCGTGCACCGCTGTGCGCGGGAGCCCGCGTGGGGGCCGCGTCACGTGAGGGGCGCGGCGCGCGCGGGGGGCTCGGCGTCACGCGGGGAGCGCCGGGGCGTACGGCGTTCACGCTCCGCGCCCGCTCCCGGGCAGCCCGGGAGCGGGCCGGGCGGGCCGGGGTCTGCGGGGTCGACGCCATGGCCCCCCGTCCGCACGCCGTACGGGAGGGGCGCCTAAGAGTCCGCGGGCGCCCACGTGCGTGGGCGCCGCGCGGGTCCTAACTGTCCGCCGGCGTCTTCGGGGTCGCCTTGCGGTCCGCCTTCGCCTGGGCCGGAGCCTTCGGGGCCGGGGTGGGGGCCGCCGTCTTCGCCGCCGCTGTCGCCGTCGCGGGCTTCTCCACGAAGTCCACCCGGCCCATGTGCCGGTTCATCGACTTCATCAGCAGCCAGACGCCCACCGCCAGCACCGCGAAGACGACGAACCCCAGCAGGCCGGGGGTCACCTTGTTCTCGTTGACCTCGGCCAGCGTGACCATGTTCGTCACCGCGTGAGTCGCATCCATGTCAGGCATTGTCGCGGATGCCCGCGAAGAGGTCGTCCTCGGGGAGGGTCGTATCGACGAGGGAGCGTGCGAGCTCGTACTCCTCCGTGGGCCAGACCTCCCGCTGCAGGTCCAGCGGGACCCTGAACCAGCCGCCGTCGGGGTCGATCTGCGTGGCGTGCGCGAGCAGCGCCTTGTCGCGGATCTCGAAGAAGTCGCCGCACGGCACGTGCGTCGTCAGGTTCCGCTCCCCGCGGTCGCTCTTCTGCCACCGCTCCAGCCACTCCGCGTACGGCGACTCCAGGCCGCGCGCCAGCAGCGCCTCGTGCAGCGCGATCGTACGGGTGCGGTTGAAGCCCTGGTTGTAGTAGAGCTTCTGCGGCTGCCAGGCCGGGCCGAACTCGGCCTCGGGGTACTTCTCGGTGTCCGCCGCGTGCTCGAACGCGACCATCGAGACCTTGTGGGTCATGATGTGGTCCGGGTGCGGATAGCCGCCGTTCTCGTCGTACGTCGTGACGGCCTGCGGCCGGAACGACCGGATGAGGCGGACGAGCTTGCCCGCCGCCTCGTCGACGTCGGCGAGCCCGAAGCAGCCTGCGGGCAGCGGCGGCAGCGGGTCGCCCTCCGGGAGGCCGGAGTCCACGTAACCCAGCCATTCCTGCTGGATGCCGAGGATCTCGCGGGCCTCGTCCATCTCCCGCTTGCGCACCTCGTGGATGTGCTCCTCGATGTACGTGTCCCCCTGGAGCTTCGGGTTGAGGATGTCGCCGCGCTCGCCACCTGTGCAGGTCACGACCACCACGTCCACCCCCTCGGAGACGTACTTGGCCATGGTGGCCGCGCCCTTGCTCGACTCGTCGTCGGGGTGGGCGTGGACCGCCATCAGTCGCAGCTGCTCAGTCAAGACTCGATCCTCAGTGATTCGTCGCAAAGGGCGGCTTCTATAGTGACGGATACCGGGGGGCGAAAATTCCGGCATAGGCGCCCGCCGCGAGAGGACTGATCATGGCCCAGGCGCGTACGCAGGCCCCCGCGGGCCGCTACGGCCGCTCGGCGGACGAGCGCGCGGACCACAAGCTCAAGATCATTGGCGCTGTGCTCGGCGCCGCCGCCGTGATCGGGCTCGGCTACTACGGCTTCCACACGATCGCCGACCAGAGCGTGTCCGGCCAGGTCGTCTCGTACGAGCAGGTGACGCCCTCCGAGGTGCAGATCCACCTGGAGGTCAACAAGGGCAAGTCGACGACCGGCAGCTGCACGGTCCGCGCCCTCGACACCGACCACAACGAGGTGGGCCGCAAGACGGTCCGCTACGACCAGCACACGACGCAGATCGACCAGATCATCACCCTCCGTACGACCGCGAAGTCGACCGCCGCCGAGCTGGTGGGCTGTTCCGACAGCTAGCCCGTTCCCCGGGCCGGCGGCACGGCCGGGCGGGCCCGGACCGAGGCCGTGCACAACAGCGTCGGTACGGGCCGTTCCGCAGGCCGGAAAAGGCCCCGCAGCGCCCTCGAAGAGGGGCGACAACACGCCACTGACCTGCACTGACGCATCTCTGACGGCTTTTGTGCTCCCCCTTTGGCCGCGAAATTGTTAGGCTCGTGGTTTCGCCCGACCGGGAAGGCCTCATCCTTACTGGTAGGGCGTTACTTTGTATTCCCAGTACCTACGAGGAGCACCAGTGACCCAGACCAGCGAGAACGTCACCTGGCTCACCCAGGAGGCGTACAACCAGCTCAGGACCGAGCTGGACTACCTGTCTGGTCCCGCCCGCACCGAGATCGCCAAGAAGATCGAGGCCGCGCGCGAGGAGGGGGACCTGCGCGAGAACGGCGGGTACCACGCGGCCAAGGAGGAGCAGGGCAAGCAGGAGCTCCGCGTCCGCCAGCTGACCCAGCTCCTGGAGCACGCGAAGGTCGGCGAGGCCCCCGCGGACAACGGCGTGGTCGAGCCCGGCATGGTCGTCACGATCGCCTTCGACGGCGACGAGGACGACACCCTGTCGTTCCTGATGGCGTCCCGTGAGTACGCGAGCGCCGACATCGAGACGTACTCGCCGCAGTCCCCGCTCGGCTCGGGTGTGAACGGCAAGAAGGTCGGCGAGAACGCGCAGTACGAGCTGCCCAACGGCAAGTCGGCGACGGTGAAGATCCTCGCCGCCAAGCCGTACTCGGCCTGATCTCCGCCCCGGCCGGATCCGCTCCGGCCGGAACCTCCGGCCGGAACCCGCTCCCGGCGGGCGCCCCGGCCGGCGGCCCACGCACCACGACGACAGGGCCGTACCGCACCGTCTTCCGGCGCCGTACGGCCCTGTCGCACGCTGCCACCGGCCGCGCCCGAGGTCAGGACGTCGCCGAGCGGTACTTGCGCACCGCGAGGGTGCGGAACACCGCGATGATCACCGCGGACCAGATCAGCGAGGCCCACACCGGGTGCTGCATCGGCCAGGCCGTCGAGGTCGACACCCCCGGATTGCCGAACAGCTCGCGGCTGGCCTGCACCGTCGCACTGAACGGGTTCCAGTTGGCGATGGGCTGCAGCCAGCCCGGCATCCTGCTGGAGTCCACGAACGCGTTCGAGATGAACGTGACGGGGAACAGCCAGATCAGTCCGCCCGACGTGGCCGCCTCGGGGGTGCGCACGGACAGGCCGATCAGCGCGCCGATCCAGGAGAACGCGTACCCCAGCAGGAGCAGCAGCCCGAAGGCGGCGAACATCTTCGCGACGCCCTCGTGGATGCGCCAGCCCACCAGCACGGCGACGACCGCGAGCACGACGACGGTCAGCGCGGTCTGCACGAGGTCCGCGAGCGTACGGCCGGTGAGGACGGCGCCGCGCGCCATGGGCAGTGACCGGAACCGGTCGACCAGGCCCTTGTGCATGTCGTCCGCGATGCCGGCGCTCGCGCCCGCCGTGGCGAAGGTCACCGTCTGCGCGAAGATCCCCGCCATGAGGAAGTTGCGGTAGACGGTGGGATCGGTGGTGTTGCCCACGGTCAGTGAGCCGCCGAACACGTAGCTGAACAGCACCACGAACATGATCGGCTGGAACAGCCCGAAGAGGATGACCTCCGGGATGCGCGTCATCCGGATCAGGTTGCGCTGCGCGACGACGAGCGAGTCCCGTACGGACCCGGCGACGCCGCCGCGCACGACGGGGGCCTGGGTCGTGATGACGGTCATTCCGCCGTCCCCTTTCCGGTTCCGGTTCCGCTCTCGTTTCCGCTTTCGGTTTCCGTTTCGGTCTCTGCTCCGGTTCGACGTGGCGTTCCGCTGCCGTCCGCATGTTCCGGATCACCGGCCGGTGGCCGGTCCGCGGTCCTGTCCTCGGACCGGGCCCTGCCCTCGCTCCCCGCCCCGTCCTCATCACCGGCGTCGGCGTCCTCGGCCGCGTGCCCGGTCAGGGAGAGGAACACGTCGTCGAGCGTGGGCCTGCGCAGCCCGATGTCGTCGATCTCGATGCCCCGCGCGTCGAGTTCCCTGATCACCTCGGCGAGCAGCTTGGCGCCTCCGCTGACCGGGACGGTGAGCTTGCGGGTGTGTTCGACGACGGTCACGGACGCGTCGCCGGCGACGGTGCCGGACGTGCCGAAGCCGCGGAGGACGCCGCGCGCGGTGGCGATATGCCGCGGCTCGTGCACGACGACCTCGACGCGCTCGCCGCCGGTGCGGGCCTTCAGTTCGTCGGCCGTACCGCGGGCGATGACACTTCCCCGGTCGACCACGGCGATGTCGTGCGCGAGGTGGTCGGCCTCCTCCAGGTACTGCGTGGTCAGCAGCAGCGTCGTACCCACCGCCACCAACTCCTGGATGATCGTCCACAGTTGCTGCCGGTTGCGCGGGTCGAGGCCGGTCGTGGGCTCGTCCATGAACATGACGGGGGGCGAGACGACGAGCGCCGCCGCGAGGTCGAGCCTGCGCCGCATGCCGCCCGAGTACGTCTTGATGGTGCGGTCGCCGGCGTCGGTGAGGTGGAAGCGTTCGAGCAGTTCGTCGGCGCGTGCCTTGGACTGCCGTCCGCTCAACTGGTAGAGCCGGCCCACCATCCGGAGGTTCTCCCGGCCGGTGAGGTATTCGTCCACGGCCGCGAACTGGCCGGACAGACCGATGGAGCGGCGTACGTCGTTCGGGTGCTTGAGGACGTCGACACCGGCGACGACCGCACGGCCGCTGTCCGGGCGCAGCAACGTCGTCAGGACGCGCACCGCCGTCGTCTTGCCCGCGCCGTTGGGTCCCAGAAGACCGAGCACGGTGCCTTCGGGCACGTCGAGATCGACGCCGTCCAGAGCCCGGACGTCGCCGAAGGTCTTGACCAGTCCCTCGGCATAGATGGCGCCTGGCATGAGGGTTCTCCTGACTGGTGAGGCCGGAGCCGCACGGGTGGGGGCCTGAGCCGCTTGGAGAGCGGAACGCTATCGCGATACATCGCGATATACAAGCATCGACGCGCGACCGTTTCCGCCCCCTTGAGGACCCGCTCCGAGGGCCCGGCTCATCGCCGCCGCACGCCGGATCACCGGCCGCGGCCGGGCGGATCCGCGCGCGGAGCCGGGTCCGGCGGCGGGACGTCACCGACGCGGAACGTGATCGCGGGCACTCCGCGCGGCCCGCGGACGTTGGAGCGGGTGCGGTACGTGAAGGGTTCATTCCGCGTACCCTGGACCACCATCAACCGACCACCGCACGAGAGAGTCCCGGCCATGCCCCCCATTCAGGACATGACTTCCGATGCGTCGGTCTCCCAGGACGCGACGGACGCGCAGGCCCCTCAGGATTCCAGGGAATCCGGGCCGGCCGCTTCCGAATTCCCGGACGGTGCCGGGCTGCTGGACGCGCTCCAGCACCAAGTCGCCATCTTCGCCCGGCGCGCCGAACAGACCAGGCTCGGCGGGGTGGGCCAGGTGCGCAACACCATGGACCGCGCCGCGTACCTGCTGCTCAACCGCCTCGACCTGGAAGGCCCGATGGGCGTCAAGGCGCTCGCCGCCGGGATGGGCATCGACTCCTCGACGGTGACCCGGCAGGTCGCGCCGCTGGTCGACACGGGCCTGGTCAAGCGCACCTCGCACCCGGAGGACGGCCGTGCCGTCGTCCTGGAGCTCTCGGACCGCGGCCACGCGCGCCTCGAAGAGGTGCGCCTCTCCCGCAGGCTGCTGATGCAGCGCGTGACGGACGACTGGACGGAGGAGGAGAAAGTCTCCTTCACCGCGCTGCTCACGCGTTTCAACCGGAGCCTGCCCGCCGCGAAGCAGTCCGTGTCCCCGGAGGACGCGCCGCCGGCCTCCTGACCGGCGCCGCCGCCGCGGACCCCTGATCCACGGGCCGCTCCGGCCTCTTGACCCGGAGGCCGTGCCGGGCCTCATATGAGGACGTGCGGCAGCGGCGTACGTCCCAGGCCCAGGAGCGCCGCCGCGCCCAGGAGTTCGAGTCGTTCGTCGCGGGCGCGGCGGGCCGCCTGCTGCACACCGCCACCCTGCTCACCGGCGAGCCGCCGGGGGCCGCGCCCCGCGCGCTGCGCCTGCTGACGGCGGCGCTGGCCGCCACGTACGCGGACTGGCCGGGACTGCGCGGCTCGGATCCGTACGACAGGGCGCGCCAGGAGCTCGCGATGCGGTACGCCCGCTCCGCCGCGTGGCGCGGCAGGCATACGCGGGACGGCGTACTCGGCGTCCTCGGCCGCCAGGAGCGACTGGTGCTGGTGCTGCGCCTGTACGAGGGCGCCGACGAGGGGCAGACGGCCGCGCTGACCGGACTGCCGGTGGAGCGTGTCAGGGTGCTGTGCGCACGGGCGGTCGCGACACTGCGGGCCAGGGCCCGCGCGGGCGGCCCCGCGACCGGTGGGCGGGCCCTGTCATGAGCGGCAAGGAGGACCAGGTCCGCCGGATGCTGGACCTGCCGCACCCGCCGGTGCCGCCGGGGCTGGCGCTCCGGGCCGCCCGTCGGGGGACACGGATCGCCCACCGGCGACGGGTGACACGGACGGCCGTCATGTTGACGCTGCTGGTCGCGGTGGCGGTGTTCCTCACCTGGCTGGCGGTCGCCGACCCCTGGGCGGCCCCGCCGTCGGTGATCGCACCACCACCCCGACTGTTCTGACGGGACGGGCACGGGAGCGGCCCGGCAGCCGCCCGGGTCCCCCTCCCGGTGGCGGCAGTGGCCGGCAGCGGCCCCGGGGCCCGCGGGTGGCGACGGCGAGGCCCCGGCCGTGTCGCGGTCCGAGGCCGGGACGCCGCCCGCCGTCAGTCGCGTTCCAGCGCCTGCTTCAGGTCTTCCAGCAGGTCGTCGCCCGACTCGATGCCGACCGAGAGGCGCACCAGGTCCGAGGGCACCTCCAGCGGGGAGCCCGCCGCCGAGGCGTGCGTCATCCGTCCCGGGTGCTCGATCAGCGACTCGACGCCGCCGAGGGACTCGCCCAGCGTGAAGAGCCGCGCGCGGTCGCAGACCGCGACCGCCGCCGCCTCGCCGTCCGCGACGCGGAAGGAGACCATGCCGCCGAACGCCTTCATCTGCTTGGCCGCGACCTCGTGCCCCGGATGGTCGGGCAGGCCCGGGTACAGGACGTGCGAGACACGCGGGTGCTGGGTGAGCATGTCCGCGACGCGCGTCGCGTTCTCGCTGTGGCGGTCCATGCGGACGGCGAGCGTCTTGACGCCGCGCAGCACCAGCCACGCGTCGAAGGGGCCGGCGATGGCACCCATCGCGTTCTGGTGGAAGGCCAGTTCGTCGCCGAACGACGGGTCCGCGACGATCAGCGCGCCGCCCACGACGTCGGAGTGGCCGCCCATGTACTTCGTGGTGGAGTGGACGACGACGTCGGCGCCGAGCGCCAGCGGCTGCTGGAGGTACGGGCTCGCGAACGTGTTGTCCACGACGAGCCTGACTCCCGCCGAGCGGGCGACGCCCGCGAGCGCCGTGATGTCGCTGATGCCGAGCAGCGGGTTGGACGGCGTCTCCACCCAGATCGCCTTGGTACGGGTCGTCAGCGCGGCGCGCACCGCCTCCGGGTCGGAGGTGTTCGCGACGGACCACTCCACGCCCCAGCGGGAGGCGACCTTCGCGAACAGCCGGTACGTGCCGCCGTACGCGTCGTTCGGGATCACCACGTGGTCGCCGGGCACGAGGAGCGTGCGCAGCAGGCAGTCCTCCGCCGCCAGGCCGGACGCGAACGCCAGGGCCCGGCTGCCGCCCTCCAGCGCGGCGAGGTTCTCCTCCAGGGCGCTGCGGGTCGGGTTGGCGCTGCGGCTGTACTCGTAGCCGCCGCGCAGCCCGCCGACGCCGTCCTGCTTGTAGGTGGAGACCTGGTAGATCGGGGGAACGACGGCCCCCGTGGCGGGGTCCGCGGTGTTGCCCGCGTGGATGGCACGGGTCTCGAAGTGCAGCGAATCGCCGAAGTGCTCGTGGGTCATGGGGGCGAGCGTAGTCGGCATGCCGCGGGACCCCGGAACATCGGCGTGCCGGGGGCGCCCCGGGGCGTCGGGCGGCCGGGCCGCGACTGGCCGGGGACCCCGGGGCCGGGGCATCGGAGATCCGGGGCCGACCGGGCCCCCGGACGCCCGTGGTCTCGGGAACAATGGAGGTATGGACATTCTGTGGTCCCTGTTCGCGTTCGGCCTGCTGGCCGCCGCGCTGGGCATGATCCTGCGGCGCAGGAACGGCCCGATCCGGCTGGTGCCCGCGGGCTCGGCGGACGCGGCGGACCCCGAGGCGTACGGCTTCGTACGCCAGGAGGAGCTGGACGTACGGCTGCCGGGGCCGGACGACGAGCTGCTGCACGTGCTGGACGTGGTCCAGGGCACCCAGCAGTGGGGGCCCGCGTCCCGGCTGCTCGCGGCGACACCGGCCGAGGGCGAGGGCAGGTGGCAGCGGATCCAGGGATTCGCGGGCGCGGCGTCACTGGAGCTGGCCGGCCGGCCCGGGGCCGGCGCACAGTGGCTGCGCGAGTGGCGGGTGGCGGCTGCGAAGGACGCGGGCGGGGCGGCCGTGCAGGCGGAGTTCCTGGTCCAGCAGGCGTGGCGTACCTCGCGCCCTGGTCAGGACGAGTTCCGGATTTTGCTGGAGGAGGCCCGGACGGTCTGCGGCGAGGCCGCGCTGCTGGCGCCGGGCGATCCGGTGCCGTACATCGTCGAGCTGTCGGTCGCGCGGGGCCTCGCCTATCCGCCCGCGGAGTTCGACCTGCTGTGGGCGAAGGTCATGGACCGCGCTCCCGCGCACATGGGCGCGCACCTGGCCGCGCTGCGCTACTGGAGCGCCGCGTGGCACGGCTCGCGCGAGGACGCGGACCGGTTCGCCACCGCGGCGGCCGCGCGCGCTCCCCGGGGATCGCTGCTGGCGGCGCTGCCGCTGTTCGCGCTGTACGAGCACCTGCCCGAGGTCAATCTCGTGCGGAGCTTCTACCGCAGTGAGGCGGTCACGCGGGCGGTGGAGGGCGCGATGTTCGCGGTGCACTCGGCGCGCGCCGACGACCCCGTCCTGCCGCACGTCCGTCACCTGCTGGTCCTCTTCCTCGTCCGGATGTCGCGCTGGGGCGAGGCGATGAGCCAGCTGGTGCTGGTGGACGGGCAGGTGGGCGCGGTGCCGTGGACGTACACGGCCGACCCGGCCGGGGAGTACGCACTGCACCGGGCGCTGGCGGTCGCCGGGTACGAGGCCAACGGCGGCAGTCCTGCCACCCTGCCGCAGTGACCGGCCCGCCCCCGCCGGACCGGCCCCGCACGGCCGGTCCGGCCCGCACGGCCGGTCCGGGCCCGGGCAGGCAAGGTCCGGAAGCGGCCGTACGGGAAGCCATCGGACATCGTCCGGGGGCCGCCCTGGGGTCCGGGCCGCGGAGGCCGGCCCGCGAAGGTGCCGGGTTCCGGGGGCCAGGGCGCACACTGAAGAAACCGAACACACCGCACCACCCGAGCGGACAGCGCTCAGAGCCGACCGATTGGACCCCCCGTGTCACGCGTCATCCTGGTGATCCTGATAGGGATCTGCATCTACTTCTGGTTCCGGTCCCGGCGCGGCGCGGACCGCATGCTCAAGTCGATGGCGGACCCCGAGGTCGCGGCGCGCGAGGCGGCGCAGGATTCGGAGCGCTCCGCCGAGCTCGGGCTGCTGCCCGCCGAGAAGCAGGACGTCCGGTACGCGAGCGCACCCGATCCCGCCACCGGCCGGGCGCTCGCCGCGGCGGGCGAGGGCGACTGGGAGCCGGCGGCGGAGCTGCTGGCGGCCACCGCGGAGGCGAAGGACTGGGAGCGGCGGGCGCTCGGCGTCGAACTGCTCGGACGGGCCGCCGCCGGTTCCGGCGGGTCGGAGTGGACGGCCGCGTGGGAGCGGGCGCGGGAGGGCGACCCCGACGCGTCACTCGTGCGGGCGGCGGCCGAGGCGCCCGACGTGACCCGCAGGGCAGCCCTCGCGGCCCCGGGCGGCGGCCTCGGTGAGGCGGAGCGCGAAGCACGGGCCGCGGCGCTCACGACCGCCAAGAAGGCCCGCCCCGAGGACCCGACGCCCTACGTGGTGGAGCTCGCGGGCGCGGTGACGGCGGAACTCTCGCACGCGGAGGCGAGCGCCGTGTTCAGGGAGGCCGTCATCCGGGCGCCCTACCTGTACGCGGCGCACGAGGCGGCGCTGCGCTACTGGCTGCCGAAGGGCAGGGGCTCGACGCCGCTCGCGGAGGAGTTCGCGACGGACGCGGCGGCCGACGCCCCGCTCGGCACGCTGATGTCGGCGTTCCCGCTGATCGCGTGGTTCGAGGAGCACCTGGAGAGCACCCGCGACCGGGAGGAGTACCGCACGGCGGAACTGACCGGGCGGATCGACCGGGCCCTGATGGACGCGGCGGCCGCACCGGCCGACCACCCGCGTCTGCCGGAGCTGCGCCACCTGCTCGCGTACTTCCTCTACAAGCAGGAGCGGTTCGACTCGGCGCTCGAACAGTTCCGTCAGGTGGACGGGCACGTGAACGCGCTGCCGTGGCGCTACTACACGCAGGAGGACCTCTACATGCGGGCCCGCGAGGCGACGGTGCGGAACGCGTCCTCCTGAGACCCGGGCGCGGGGGCGGGCGGCGGCCGAATCCGTGACCGCGGGCTGACCGGGTCCCTGAGAACGGGCCGGGCGGGCCGCCCCGTCCGGCCCGCCCGTGCGGGGTCGAGCGGCCCGCCCGGCGTCCCGTGTCCGCGTGGTGGAGAGGCACGCCCGTATCCCGTCGGCACGACGCCGGGCGGCACGCCCCCCGGGCCGTTCGGGAACGCGCCGCCCGGCGTCAGGCGGCTTCGGGCCGGACCCCGGTCACCAGGCCGTCGGCGCCGGCGGCGGCACGACGGCGGGGCGGTCGTCGCAGGTGATCGTGGTGGGGCTGTCGGCCGCGTTGAGCCACGCGGTGCCGGCGCTGCCCGCCGGGTCTCCCCCGGTGTTGCCACCGAGGTCGGTGACGGCGAACTCCGAGCCGGCCGGCCCGAAGTGGAACGAACCGCAGTTGTTGACGCCGACGGCGCCGACGTTGCGCGCGGTCACGTTCTTGAAGGTCGCCCCGCCCGCCGAGCGCGCGCTCAGCACGGACGTGCCCGTGCCGTCGACCTTGATGTCCGCGAAGTGGACGTTCGTGATCGTGTACAGGTCCTTCACCGGGAAGTCCGCGACGAACATGATCGCGTTGTAGGTGTTGTCGAGGAAGTTGTCCCCGGTCACCTCGATGTCCGCGTCGATGTTCTTCTCCAGGGCGTAGAACCAGATGGCGCCGAGGCCGATCCCCCAGTTCAGTTCGTACGTACCCGCGCGGACCGTGGTGTTGTCCTTGATCCACAGGTGGCCGGTGAAGGGCTCGGCGCCGAACCGCGAACCCACCTGGATGGCGCTTCCCTCCCGGATCGGGTCCGCGATCAGGTTGCCGGAGACGGTGTTGTCGGTGCCGCCGTACAGCGCGATGCCGTTGGCGAGGACCGGGGTCTGCACGGTGTTGTCGCGGAAGGTGTCGTCCGCGTCCTCCACCTTGTCGGACCAGGCGGCGATCGCGTCGTCACCGGTGTTGCGCACGAAGTTGTCCGCGACGAGGGAACTCGTCACGCCGGTGTGGAAGTTGATGCCGTCGGCGATCTGGTCCGCGATGACGTTCCCGGTGATGGCCAGGTTCTTCATCGGCCCGTCGAACCACATGCCGACCTTCGTGTGCTGGATGTACAGGCCCTCGATGGTCGAGTCGCTGAGCGCGCCGCCGATGCCGTTGACCTGGTCGGTGTCGACGCGTTCGCGTACGTCGCCCTCGATGGCGAAGTCCGAGAGGTGGACGTCGTGGCTGCCGCCCGCGGCGGCGTCCTTGCCGTAGAAGCCGATGCCGGTGTGGGTGGACCCGTCGGCGGCCGGGGTGGCGAGGGTGACCTGGTGGCCCTTGAAGAGCGTGTACCAGCTGCCCGCGCCCTCGATCGTCACGTCGTCCACGACGATGTGCCGGTTCACCTGGTAGGTGCCCGGCGGTACGTACACCTTCAGATGGGCCTTGCGGGCGAAGGCGATCGCCTTGTCCAGGGCGGGCGCGGAGTCGTGCCTGCCGGTCGGGTCGGCGCCGAACAGCAGCGCGTTCGCGGCGCGCAGGTCGCGCTTCGGGGCGCCGACGAACTGCGAGTCGAGGAGGTCGATCGTGGTGGCCGCGGCGGGGCTGCCGGCCGGCACGGAAAGGCGGATCTTCTCGCCCGCGCGGTAGGTGCGGCCCAGCAGCAGCCGCTGCTCGTCGTAGAAGTGGTTGGGCCGGAAGGGCTTCGCGACGACGGGCGTGGGCGTGGTCTGGTTCGGCACGCAGCCGCACTCGGTGATCCACTGGTCCGGGAAGAGCAGGTCCGCACCCGGGTCGTTGGTGTACGGGTACTGGTTGTACAGCCAGGCGTACGCGGAGGTCAGCGTCATGCGCTGCCGGTGCGAGCCGTTCGCCGTGACGTCGAGGGGCGCGGTGGTCCCGCCGCCGCGCGGGGCGTCCGGGACGCTGTAGCGGACCGTGATGGCGTTGGTGGTCGCCGGCAGGGTGAACTCGACGTACTGGCCCGGCTTCAGGGACACCGCCGAGCGCCCTGACGCCTCCGCGGGCAGGGTGTACGCGGCCGTGCCGGGGCCGATGACCGTGCCGTTCGTCCTCGCGTTCTCGGCCTCCTGCTCGGCGAACGGCACATCGGCGCCGCGTCCCGCGACGAGCGAGGGATCGAGCGCGGCGCGGGTGGGCGCGGGGACGGCCGTCGTGTGGGACGTCTGCGCCGGGAGCGCCGTACGGGGCGCGGCGGCGAGCGCCGCGCCGGAGGACATGAGCCCGAGTCCGAGTGCGGCGGCGGTCAGCGGGGCGAGGACCGTCACCCCTCTTCGCCGGGGCCCGCGGAACCAGCTCATCGCGGCACTGATGCTCACTGACATCGCATGCTCGTTTCTCTGAGGAAAGGCGAACAGCCGCGGTGCCCGCCGCGAGGCAGCGGCACCGTCAGGGTGAGGGCGACAGTAGGGCGGGTTCGGCGGGTATTACAAGACTTGTACGGACTGATTTCGCTTGTCCGTCGCCTTCTTGCGTCAGCACGGCGCCTTATTGCGACGTCGGCCAGTTGACGGTACGTCGGGACGGCCGCTCGGCAGCGCTGAGCGAGAGGGGTGGGGGGCGGGCGGGGTGCGTCCGCGCGCGGCGGGACCGGCCGGAGGATGCTCGACAGCTCGGTCGCGACACACGCATCGGGCTCGGAGCCCGGAGCTGGGGGGAAGAAGGTGTCCGGCCGGCGAAGGGGGCGCGGCCGTCCTCGGCCGGGGAACAGCCGGAGGCCCGCAGGAGACGGCTTCGGTCAGGGGCCGATCGGGCCGGGACCGGGGTCATCCGTCCGGGATGCGCAGGCCGGGGTCATCCGTCCAAGGCGATCAGGCCGGGGTCATCCGTCCGGGGCGATCAGGCCGGGGCCGGGTCAGGAAAGGTCAGAGCTTCATCTCGAAGAGCCCGGCCGGACGCTCCCGGCGGTAGCCGAGGGCCTCGTTGACCGCGAGCATCGCGCCGTTCCCGTCGGCGACGGACGTGGATATCTCCCGTACTCCCGGGTGCTCGTCGCGCAGCACGTCCAGCAGGTGCCGCTTGACCGCGCGGCCGACGCCCCGGCCCCGGTGGGCCGGGAGGACCGAGGTGTCCCCCTGCGCGGCCCGGGTGTCGTCCGACGTGTGCAGGACCGCCTCGGTGTACGCGACGACGGCGCCGGCCGTGTCCAGGGCGGCGACCGTCACGAGGACGCCGCCCCGCTGCCCCACGAGCCGCGCCGCAGCCCGCACACTCCGCGCGTCCCACTGCGGCGGCCGGGCCGCGAGATCGCCGCTCGGCGCGTCCACGAGCGCGTTGTGCACCGTCGCGAGGCTGCCGGCCAGCGCGGCGGGCGCGACACCCGTCCAGTGCGCGAAGCGCAGACCCTCGGGCAGCGACAGCGGGGGTGTGCTCTCCCGTGCCTGTTCGACCCGCTGGACGTACCGGGTGAGCGGCAGCATCTTCACGAACCCCAGGCTGTCCACGAACGCCTCGCCCGCACCGCCGAGTTCGAGGCGCGTGGAGACCGACGTGCGCCCTTCGGCGAGGAGCAGCTCGCGGATCCCCGCCCAGAGCCGCGCCCCCACCCCGCCGCGTCTGACCCCCGGATCCACCACCAGCTTGTGCAGATACGCCGCATGCAGGTTGGGCGGCTCCGTCCACAGGAGGAGGGAAGCCACCCCCTCGTACGAGCCGTCCTCCGCCACCGCCGCCAGGTGTGCCTCCCGCCCGTTCCACGGTTGCACGCTCAGCCTGCCCGCCGTTTCGGAGCGGCTGGGCTCCGGAACGGCGGCCGGGAGGTCACGGACGTGCGCGGCGCTGACCACTGCGTGCCAAGCGTCGATCTCCGCGTCCGAGGGCGGGTTTCCCAGTGTGATCAGCATGTAGAGAACCTACGCGTGCGAGGGTGGCGACGCCCCTTACTTACGGAGACGTCCTGGCGGCGGCGCGGGCCTCCGGGGCCCGGACGAGGACGGATGGCGGCGAGCGTACGGCGACGAGGACGGCGCGAGCGGGATGGACAGACGGTGGGCCGAGCGGTGCTGGTCAGGCAGTGCTGGTCAGGCGGTCGCGTTCTCGGTGACCGTGACCCGTCCCTTGCGGATCGTGGCCAGCCTCGGGGCGCGGCGCGCGATGGTGCTGTCGTGAGTGACCATGATGAAGGTCAGGCCGTGCTCTTTCCAGAGCCCCTCCAAGAGTTCCATGATCTCGTCCCGCATCGACTCGTCCAGGTTTCCCGTCGGTTCGTCCGCGAGCAGCACCTTCGGATGCTTGACGAGGGCGCGCGCGATCGCGACGCGCTGCTGCTGCCCGCCGGACAGTTCACCCGGGACGTGCGCGAGCCGCTCGCCGAGGCCCACCGAGTTCAGCGCCTCGGCGGCCTGCTCGCGGCGTGCGGCGCCCTTGATGCCGAGGGGGACGAGGGCCGTCTCCACGTTCTCCTGCGCGGTGAGGGTCGGGATGAGGTTGAAGCTCTGGAAGACGAACCCGATCTTCTCGGCCCTGACCCGGGTGAGCCGCGCCTCGGAGAGCGCGCCGAGATCGGTCCCGTCGAGTTCGACGGTGCCCTTGGTGGGGCGGTCGAGACCGCCCAGCATCTGCAGGAGGGTCGACTTGCCGCCGCCCGTGGGGCCCTGGATGACGAGTCTGCCGCCGTCGGGGATGGTCAGGTCGACGCCGGCGAGTGCCTGGACGGTCTTCTTGCCGCGCTGGTAGTGCTTGGTGACTCCGGTGAGCTGGTACATGGTGTGTGACTCCTGCGACGAGAAGGAAAGTGCGGTGAATGGGAGGCGCGACGCCCGGGCGGGGCGCGCGGCGCTCCGGCGGGGTGGTCCGGCCCGGCCCGGTGAGGTCGGGCCCGGCCCGTGCGGTGTGGTCCGGCGCCGTACGCAGACGTGGTGCGGTCCGGTGCCGTACGGGCGGACGTCGTGCGGTCCGGTGCCGTACGGGGTGGTGCGGCCTGTCGCTGTACGAGGTGCCGCGGTGCGGGTCGGAGGTCGGGCCGCGCGGTGTGTCCGTACGCGGCGCCGCGGAGCGGGATGCCGCCCGGGTGGGCCCCCGGACGGCCGGTACGGGCCCCGCGGCCGCCTCACGCGGTCCGCGGAGCCCGTCGCGGCGGCCCGGGCGGTGGACCGGAGCCCCCGTGCCCCGGCCCCCGGGACGGCCGACGGGCGGTGTCGTCCGCCCGCCGGCCGCGCCCGCGTGTCGTCCACCCGCACGGGTGGCCGCGAGACAGCCGTCGGCCGGGGACTACTCGATGCGGCGCAGCGCGTCCGCCGGGCGGAGCCGGGAGGCGCGCCAGCCGCCGAAACCGCCGGCGATCAGGCCGCCCGCGACGGCCAGCGCGACCGCGACCGCGATCACACTCAGCGAGACGGGCGCGGAGAGCGTCACCTGGACGGCCTTGGAGGCGAGCTGCCGCGCGGGACCACCCGCGCCACCGCCGCCGAAACCGCCACCGCCGCCACCACCGAAGCCGCCACGACCCGCGCCACCGCCGCCGCCCGCACTCGCGAGCTGCGCCGTGAGCGTCGGGCTGATCGCGGACACCACGTAGGCGCCGATGAGGCCGAGCGCGATGCCGAGCACACCGCCCATCAGGCCGTTGACCAGGGCCTCACCCATGACCTGACGGGTGACCCTGCCGCTCTTCCAGCCGAGCGCCTTGAGGGTGCCGAACTCCCGCACCCGGCGGCTGACCGCGGAGGAGGTCAGCAGGCCCGCCACCAGGAACGCCGCGACGAGCACGGCGATCGACAGCCACCTGCCGACGTCGGACGCGAGATTCGACGCCGTGGACAGCGATCCCGAGACCGTGGAGGCGAGGTCCGCGGAGGTGGTGACGGTCGTGCCGGACACGTTCTTCTGGACCGCCGCCTTCACCGCGTCGATCTGCTTCGAGTCGGACGCCTTCACGTAGACGGTGGTGACCTTCGCCTTGGCGTCGCCCAGCGTCTGCGCCTTCTGCAGCGGTATGTAGACGTTGGCCGCCGCGTCACCGCTGTCGGCGGTCGCGATGCCGATGATCGTGAACTTCGTGCCGCTGATGGTGAGTGTCTTGCCGACGTCGAGGCTCTTCTGCTTGGCGTACGCGCTGTCCACGAGTGCCACGTCGGCGTTGGTCTCGGACGTCTTGAACGTCCGGCCCTTGGTGAGCTTCGAGCTCGTCAGCGGGCCGAGCGCGGCGTTCGTGACGTCCGTACCGAAGACGGTGTACGAGTCGACGCTGAAGGAGGCGCCGCCACCCTGCACCTGGCCGCCGCTCGCACTGCCGCCGCCCCGGGTGCCCCGGCCGCCGCTCTGCTGGCCGGGCTTGAACTCACCGCGCTTGAACTGGCCGTTGACCTTGAGGACGTTGAGGCTGAGGCCGCCGACGGCGGAGGCGACGCCGTGCTGGTCCCCGACCTTCGTGACGGTCGAGTCCGCGAGCGTCTGGAAGCCCTGCACCATCACGCGGTCGGTGCTCTGACTGCTCTTGTCGTCGTTGTTCTGACCCTTGAAGTCGAAGCGGGGACGACCGGAGTCCCCGCTGCTGCCTGCGGCCGGGGCCGCCTTGGTGACGGTCATGTCGGTGCCGAGACCGTAGAGGGACTGCAGGACCTTGTCCTGGGCCTTGTTCATGCCCGCGGTGACCGAGCTGACCACGATGACCAGCGCGATGCCGAGGGCGAGTCCTGAGGCGACGACGAGGGCCGCTTTTCTGCGGCGACGCAATTCGCGCCGGAGGTAGGTGACGAACATGGCGTGAAATTACGGGCGCGTGGTGACAGGTTGTTGAGGCTCCGATGAGAGTGGGATGAGAACACGCGGAAGCGGCACGGCGGCCGCACCCGGAAGGGGTGCGACCGCCGTGCCGCGAGGTGCTCCGATGACCCGCGAGGTTGCCGGTTCCAGGGGGCGCGCCGCGCCGCCCCACCGGGCCGCGAGGCCCCGCGCCGGGGCCGGTCAGGCGGCGGAGCCCGCCTGCCAGTCCGCCCAGCTCATGTTCCAGCCGTTGAGGCCGTTGTCGGGCTGGACCGTCTTGTCGTGGGAGTTCTTGACCGTCACCACGTCACCGACGAGCGAGTGGTCGAAGAACCAGTGCGCGGGCGTGTTGGGGTCGCCCGCGCCCTTCACGTCCTGGAGGCCGACGCAGCCGTGGCTCGTGTTGGAGCTGCCGAACACCGAGGACGCGCCCCAGTAGTTGCCGTGCACGAAGGTGCCCGAGTTGGTCAGGCGCATCGCGTCGGGCACGTCCTTGATGTCGTACTCGCCCTTGCCGTCGGAGTCCGTGAAGCCGACCGTCGCACCGTTCATGCGGGTCTTCTTGTACTTCTCGGAGATCACCATCTGGCCGTTGTACGTGGTGTGGTCCGGCGACCCCGCCGAGATCGGGATGGTCCGCACGGTCTTGCCGTCCTGCTGGACGACCATGGTGTGCGTCTTCGCGTCCACCGTGCTGACCTGGTTGCGCCCGACCGTGAAGGACACCGTCTTCTGCTGGACGCCGTAGGTCCCGTCGGAACCCTTCACACCGTCGAGGTTGAGCTTGAGGGTGACCTTGCTGCCGGCCTGCCAGTAGTTCTGCGGACGGAAGTCCAGGCGCTGGGAGTTGAACCAGTGCCCCACGACCTGCTGGCCGCTCGTCGACGAGACCTGGATGTGCGACTGCACGTCCTTCTTGTCGGTGATGGACTTGTCGAAGTTGATCGACACGGGCATGCCGACGCCGACCGTCGAGCCGTCCTCGGGGGTGAAGTTCCCGATGAAGCTGTGGGCGGGCGAGACGGTGGTGAACGTCGAGTTCTCGTCCGCGCCGCGGCCCTTGCTGTCCTTCGCGGACGCGGAGACCTTGTACGTGGTGGAGCGGGCCAGCTGCCCCTGCGGGCTCCAGCTCTTGCCGTCGGCGGCGATCGCGCCCTTGACCGCGGTGCCGTCCGCTGTGGTGAGACTCACGTGTGTGAGGGTGCCCTGGGTGACGCTGACCTTGGCGGCGTTGTTGATGCTCGCGTTGTCCGCGCCGTTACCCGGCGTGATGGCTATCTTCGCGTCGGACGTGTCCTGCGCGGCGGCCTTGTCGGCGGCCTGCGCCTGTGAGGACTGCTTCGGGGACGACGAGGCGCCCCCTCCCCCGCCGTGGCCGCCACTGCATGCCGAAAGCACCAGGACTCCGCCCAGTGCCGCGGACGCGGCCGCAATGCTGGTGCGCCGCTTCCTCTGCGTCATCACACGCTTCTCCATCGTCGCCGAATAACTCTGCGGACAGCTTCTAGAAACAGCCGTGGCATGCCGTTCGGTTCCACATCGCCGGGCGATGTGTCCGAGGCCACTGATGTGCCACGCGCGGTCCCGTCGCGTACCCCGGTCCCCGGTCGTGATGCCGGTCGGACCCGGGTCCCGGCCGGAGTGGAAAACCCCGCCGCCGGCCAGGAAAACCCGGCGTTCGGGAAGGGCCGGGTGTTCCAGGGTGACACGGATTCGCAGTGACTCGTGACATCTCGTCCCGTTCAGGACGTCTTCAGGACCTCCGTCCCGGACCTATGTCCCGCACCCCGTGTGGCCACCCATCCACGCACAGTAGGGGAACTGGAGGGCGACTTTCCCCCACGGGTGCGTTGTCACTAGCATCGGCGCACCCCACCAATTCGACCTCGTCACAAGGGGATCGATCTCGTGTCCGTCACTTTCCGCTCTGCCGCGTTCCGTCCGCTCGTGACCGCCGGCGCCGCCGGGGTCATGCTCTGCGGCCTCTTCTTCATCCCGACCGCCCACGGCGGGGTACCCCGCGGTGAGACACCCCACAGAACAGGGCAGGCCGCGGTGTCGCAGGACACGGGCGGCACACCGGACGCGGCCGACGCGGCCGGTTCCCCGTCCGCGCCGGGCTCGGGGGCGGCCAGGAGCGCCGTCTTCGCCGGGCAGAACACCCGGGCGTCGCGGCAGCTCGCGCTCGGTGAGACGCCGGCGAGCGACGCGACGCCCTACGTGGTGGGCGGCGCCGGTGTGTTGTGCGTCGGCGCCGCGTTCGTGACCCGGGCCATGCGGCGCAGGGACGGCGCGGCCTGACGGGCGGCGCGGGCCCGGGCCGGGGCCGGGGCCGGGCCTATCCCGGACCCTGCGCGCCACCGGCCCCCATCGCACCGCGGGTCCGCTGATCCACCGGCCCCATCGCGCCGCCGGTCTGCCGCCCCCACCGAACCGCTGTGTGCTGCCCTCCCGTTCGTGTCCGCGCCCTGCGTCCGGCGTGGTGCTCCTTGAGGTCTCCCGCTCACACCAGGGGGCCCGTGTGCGGCTCCACAGCGCTCACCAGTGCCCCCGACCGTACGAAGGCGTCGGCGGCGGCCAGGTCCGGCGCGAGGAAGCGGTCCGGGCCCGCGCCCTGCGACCCGGCGGCGCGCAGGGCGTCGATCGCCGCACGCGACGCGGGCGCCGCGGTGAGCCCTGTCGCGGGGCCGGTGCGCAGTTCGAGCGCCCGCGTCGCCGCGTACAGCTCGACCGCGACGATGCGGGTCAGGTTGTCCACGGTGGTGCGCAGCTTGCGCGCCGCGGACCAGCCCATGGAGACGTGGTCCTCCTGCATCGCGGAGGAGGGGATCGAGTCCACCGAGGCCGGGTTCGCGAGTCGCTTCATCTCGCTGACCAGAGCGGCCTGCGTGTACTGGGCGATCATCAGCCCGGAGTCCACGCCCGGGTCGTCGGCGAGGAACGCGGGCAGGCCGTGCGAACGGTTCTTGTCGAGCAGCCGGTCGGTGCGCCGCTCGGCGATGGAGCCGAGGTCGGCGGCGGCGATGGCGAGGAAGTCCAGGACGTACGCGACGGGCGCGCCGTGGAAGTTGCCGTTCGACTCGACGCGTCCGCCCCCGGACTCCGTGCCGGGCTCGCCCCAGATCACCACCGGGTTGTCGACGGCGGCGGCCAGCTCGCGCTCCGCGACCGTGCGGGCGTACGCGAGGGTGTCCCGCCCCGCGCCCGCGACCTGCGGAGCGCAGCGCACCGAGTAGGCGTCCTGGACGCGCGGCGCCTCGTCCTCCTGGAAGTGCCCGGTCAGCCCGGAACCCGCGAGGACCCGCAGCATGTTCGCGGCGCTCGCGGCCTGCCCGGGGTGGGGCCGGATGGCGTGCAGTTCGGGGGCGAGGACGCCCTTCGAGCCGAGCAGCGCCTCCAGCGTGAGAGCGGCGGTGATGTCGGCGCAGGTGTAGAGGCGGTCCAGGTCGGCGAGCGCCAGCACGAGCATGCCGAGCATGCCGTCCGTGCCGTTGAGCAGCGCCAGGCCCTCCTTCTCCCGCAGTTCGACGGGGGTGATGCCGTGGGCGGCGAGCAGTTCGCCGGCCGGGCGCAGGGTCCCGTCGGGGCCCTCGGCATCGCCCTCGCCCATGAGGGCGAGCGCGCAGTGGGACAGCGGTGCGAGGTCGCCCGAGCAGCCGAGGGAGCCGAACTCGTGGACGACGGGCGTGATGCCCGCGTTCAGCACGTCGGCCATGGTCTGCGCGACCTCGGGGCGTACGCCGGTGTGACCTGAGGCGAGGGTCTTCAGCCGCAGGAACATCAGGGCGCGCACGACCTCGCGCTCCACCCGGGGGCCCATGCCCGCGGCGTGGCTGCGCACGATGTTGCGCTGGAGCTGGGCGCGGAGGTCCTGGCCGATGTGGCGGGTGGCGAGCGCGCCGAACCCGGTCGAGACGCCGTACACGGGCTCGGGCTTCGCGGCCAGGGCGTCCACGACGGCACGGGCTGCGGCGAGTGCGTCGAGGGCGCCGGTGTCGAGTTCCACGCGCGCGCCTTGGCGGGCGACCGCGACGACGTCCTGCGCGGTGACCCCGGACGTTCCCACCACGACGGTATGCATATCCATATTCAGCAGCGTACGGATTGAATCGGAAAGTGTCACCGGCCGGGGGTGCGGGCGCCGCGTCCGACGGGACGTCACGAGCGCCGCGGGGGCACCCGGCAGGTGGCGATCCGGGAGGCCGGTGGCGCCCTAAGGTGCCGGTGGCGCTTCCGGTTTCGGGTCCGGTCGCGGGTCCGCCTTCGGGTAACGGTCCGGATCCGGTCGCGGATCCGGTCGCGGGTCCGGGTCCGGTCGCGGGCCCGGCTTCCGGCGACGGTCCGGCTCCGGGTCCGGTATCCGACCATGGCCCGGGTCCGACGTCGGGCGACGGTCCGGGTCCGGCGTCGGGTAACGGTCCGGGCCCGGCTTCGGGCGACGGTCCGGTTTCCGGGCAGGGCCCGAGTCCGGTTTCGGCCGACGGTCCGGCTCCGGGTCCGGGTCCGGTAGCGGACCATGGCCCGGGCCCGGCTTCGGCTCCCGGGACGGTGGCGATTCCGGCGCGGGCAACGGCGGGCGGGTGTCGCGGAAGTGACGTCGCGCTCCTTCGGTGGGCGGGGGCGTGTCGGGCGCCGCGTCGGCCAGCCGGATCGTGACCCCGTCCCGCCCGGCGATCACCGGCACCGATGCCCGCTCGGCCTTCGCCCGGTACTGCGCGGCGTCGGCGAGCCGGAACAGCCTGCGCGCCGACCGCACCTGCCCGATCGGGTCCGCCGTGGACGCGACCCCGCACGCGACACCCTCGCCGAGTTCGAGCGCACCGGCCCGCAGGCACAGTTCGTCCGCCACGACGATCACCTCGTCCGCGCCGGGCCCGACCGTCAGCAGGCAGAACTCGTCCCCGCCGAGACGTGCCGCGAGTGCGCCGGGCAGCTTCGCGCCGCACACGGACAGCACCGTGCCGAACCGTTCGAGCAGCCGGTCGCCCACGGCGTGGCCGTGGGTGTCGTTGACCGCCTTCAATCCGTTCAGGTCGCACACGACGAGGCTCACCACGCTGCCCTGGGAGCGGTGCAGGGTGATCGCCTCGTCCAGCCGCGCGTCGACCGCGCGCCGGTTGGCGAGCCCGGTCAGCGGGTCCGTGAAGGCGAGCCGCCGCACCTCTTCGAGGCGTTCCGTCTGGGCGATGCCCGCCGCCACCACGGAGGCGATGACCGTGGCGAAGTCCGCGTCGTCGCTCCCGTAGAACGGGGCACCGACCGGCCGTGCCACGTACAACTCACCCCAGGCCCGGCCGTGCAGGATGATCGGCGCGACCACGCAGCAGCCGCGCCCGCGCCGCCGGAGCGCGGCGACGCGCTGGTGGCAGTAGCCGGAGTCGCCCGCGGGGGGGCCGGCCGCGGTCTCCACCCAGGCGTTGGGACCGCCGCCGCCGGCCCACTTCTCGTGCAGGAACTCCGCGATCTCCGGGAACTGGTGCACCGGGTACGCCTCGTCCTCCGGGAACTCCTCCTCGCCGAGGACCCGCTCGCCCGCGTTGACGAGGACCCGGAGCCTGCCGAGGTCGCGCTCCCACACCGACACGGCGGCGAAGCTGCCGCCTAGCGCATCGCGCGCCCCCTGCGCGGCCGCCCGCCAGGACTCGGACGGCGAGTGCGCCGCCGCCATGCCCTGGGCGAGCGCCACCATGGCGCGCATTCGCACATCTACTCCCATAACCCCACCTTAGGGTGGTTCGGGACGTTTCGATCACCTGGAGCAATGCGCGATCACGGAGCGTGTGCGTCGTGGCGCCGGCGGGCCCCGGCGGCACCGGACCTCTGCCGGGCGGCGGGGCCCCTCACTCCCCCGGCCACTGGGGCCTGCGCTTCTCGTTGAACGCGGCCACGCCCTCCGCCCGGTCCCCGGAGAACGCCACGGACCGCCAGGCGCCGTCCTCGACGTCCAGCCCCGTCCGCAGGTCGAGCCCGTGCCCGAGCCGCAGGGCCCGCTTCGCCGCCCGCAGCCCGACCGGGGAGTTCGCCGCGATCCGGCCCGCCAGCGAGAGCGCCTCGTCCCGGTCGCCGCCCCGAGCCGCCAGGACGTCCACGAGCCCCAGCTCGCGCGCCTCCCCCGCCTCGACCCGGCGGGCCGTGAAGACCAGTTCGGCGGCGCGGGCCGCGCCCACCCGGCGCGGGAGCAACTGCGTACCGCCCCCGCCGGGGATCACCCCGACGGACACCTCGGGCAGCCCGACCACGGCCGTCGCGTCCGCGACGATCAGATCGCAGGACAGCGCCAGCTCGAACCCGCCGCCCAGCGCGTAGCCGTGCACGGCGGCGACAGTCGGCATGGGCAGCTCCAGCACCCCGGTGTACGCCGCACGCGCCACCGGACGCTGGCGCATCAGGTCCGCGTCGCTGAATCCGTTGCGTTCCTTCAGATCGGCGCCCACGCAGAAGGCACGCGGATGGCTGGACGTGACCACGGCGACCCGCACGGAGCGGTCGGCGGCCAGCGCGTCGCAGGCGGCGGCCAGGGAGGCGGCCATCTCGGTGGAGACCGCGTTCATGGCCTCGGGGCGGTCCAGCACCAGCTCGGCGACGTGCCCGCCGTCGCCGTGCCGTCGTACGGCGACGAACGCCCCGTAGCGCCGCTCCCCGGCCTGACCGCTCTGGGCGGGCCGGCCGCTCCCCGCGGCCTCCCCGGCTCCTGCGGCCTGCGGTGCCTGCTCCGCTCGCGCGGTGTCCTCGCCCATGCGCCCTCCCTCATCGTCGGTGACCGGCGGCGGCTCGCCCGGCGGCCGGAGTCGATGTTAACGACGGTTCACCGCCCCGCCCAGAGCGGACCGCCGGACGGGCCTCACCCCGAAAGCGCCCGCAAGGCCGGTCCGGAAGCCGCACGGACCGGGGTCCTCCCCGTAACGGGACGGCCCGCGTCAGCCCGTGACGATGCCCGCCACGAGGTTGATGCTGGTGGCCAGGATGCTGGCGCCGAAGACGTACGACAGGAGACAGTGCCGCAGCACCACCGCGCGGATCGTGGAGCTGGAGACGCCGGTGTCGGAGACCTGATAGGTCATTCCGAGGTTGTAGCCGAAGTAGAGGAAGTCGCTGTACCTGGGCCGGTCGCCGGAGTTGAAGTCGATCCCGCCCTCGGGCGGCTGGTAGTAGAGGTACGCGTAGCGGGTGGCGTACATCAGATGCAGTGCCGCCCAGGCCATGAAGACGCCTTCGAGCGCCGTCGCGGCCCCGATATGCCCGGTGTCCGCGTGGCCGAGCACGATCAGCATCACGATGCCCAGCAGTGCGCACACGGCGGCCGCCACCACCGCCAGCTCCTCGACGACGGGCCGGAAGTCCTCGCGTCGGACGTTGCGGTGGGTGGCGGCGGCATCCATCGGCCACAACACGATCCAGCCCGCCACGACGAAGAGGGTCTCCGCCGCCGCGATCCCGGAGATGACGCCCAGCGGCACCTCCGAGAGGAACCCGGCGACGACACCGACCACCGCGCCGGCGACCGCGGCTCCGGCGAGCCGGGGAACCGCGGAGTACGGCAGCCAGGTGGACATGGCCGAACGGTAGCGACCCCGTGTCGCGACCGGTACCACCCCGGCCGCGTGGTGCGGATTGCGGAAAACGAGCGTCCCCGGTCCGGCCTGGAGGCAGGACGGCGTCCGGGGCGGCGCGTTCGGGAGCGTGCGCGGAGTCCGGGCGCGGCTGCCCGCGTTCGTCCCCGCTTGCGAGGCGGCGCGCGGGGCGTTTGAGTGAGGAGTGCGTTCACCGCAGCGGGAACCACCATGCCTGTGGGGTCCGGCTCACGATGCGGAAGGCCCGTCCGTTCGGCGGACCGCCGGATCGTTCCCGTGGACGCCGCCCACGCCGTCCGCCGTGGTTGAGCGGCCTCCGGCGGACGGCTTCCCCACCGGGGTGGGGCCCCGCGCGCGCGTTCTCACGAGCCCGGGCACGGGCCCGGCCGCGACGGTATCCGGCCCCTGCGGTGCACCCATTCCCGGCGGCGCGCACGCGCTGCCGGTGACGCCGCACGGCAAGGAGGCAGTGATGGCGCACCACCACAAGTCCAACAAGGCCGTCGAGGGGAACGCGGACAGCGAGCACGGACGGGGCATGCCGCGCCGCCCGGACGAGGACGCGATGGCAGAGCGGGTGGAGGAGGACCGGCAGGACGTCGGCCTCCCCGGCGACGGACGTGTCCCGTCCTCCTCGGAACCGGGCCGGTCCTCCTCCGAACCGGGCCGCACATCGCAGTAGCCGCACATCGCGGTGGGGGGAGCGGCCATCGGTCCGCCCGGCGGCCGGCCCGGGGCCCTGCCCCCGGCCGGCCGCCGGGCGCTGTCACGGGGCGCTGCCGCGGGCCGCGGCCCCCGCTCTCCGGTCCTAGCCGGTCGTGCGCCGGGAGAGCAGCCAGGGCTCCACCACGCCGAGCCCGCGCACCGGCCGCTGCCACATCGGCTGGAGCGCGAAGCGGTACGAGGGCGGCGCGGCGCCCTCCTTCTCGGCCCCGGCCTTCGCCTCCGCCGCCAGCGCCTCGGACGCGGGCGCCTCGCCGGTGCGGATCAGTTCCTCGGCGAACGCGCCGTCGACCAGGACGGTGTCCCGGGGCGCTATCGACGTCAGGCGGCTGGCCAGGTTGACCGTCGTGCCGAAGACGTCGCCCATGCGCGTGGTGACGGTGCCGAAGGCGATGCCCACCCGCAGCGCCGGCATGGTCTCGTCGTGGGCCATCGTCTCGATGAGCCGGAGCGCGATCTCGGCGGCGATACCGGCGTCGTCCGCCGCGAACAGCACCTCGTCGCCGAGGGTCTTGATCAGGCGTCCGCCGTGCGCGGCGACCAGGTCGGCCGAGGTCGTCTCGAACGCCTCGACCAGCTCGCCCAGTTCTTCCTCCTCCAGCCGTCTCGTCAGCCGGGTGAAGCCGACCAGGTCGGCGAAGCCGACGCACAGCCGCCGGTCGACCATCTCCTCGTCGTCGCCGGCCTGGACGACGCGCCCGGTCGCGGCGGCCAGCTGGCGCCGCCACACGTAGACCAGGAACTCCTCCAGCTCCGGCAGCAACAGCTCGACCAGCGGGTACGTGACCTCGGTGCGGGTCATCCCCGGCTCCGGCGGCTCGGTCAGCCCCTCAAGGAACGAGTCGATCTGCCACTCCGCGAGGCGCGCGGTGGTCTGCCCGGTGGACCGGGCGACCTGCACCGCCATCGGTTCGCTCAGCAGGCCCGCCTCGACGAGGCCCGCGAGGCGCCGCAGGGCCAGCACGTCGGCCTCGGTGAGCGCCTTGGCCTGGCCGATGTCCGCGAAGCCCATCGCGCGCCAGAAGCGCGAGGCGAGGTCCATGGAGACACCGGCCGTACGGGCGGCCTGGAAGGGCGTGTACTGGCGCTCGGCGCCGAGGATGAGGTGTTCCAGGCGGATGGCGAGGGGGTTGTCGGTCGGCTCGGCCGTGTGCTCCACCAGATGGTGCGTGGTGTGCTGGTCGCCGCCCGCCGGGGGTTCCGGCCGCTCGGAGCGGTCCGCCCCCTCGGCCCGCTCCGACGCGTCCGGGCTCGCGTCAGGGACGTCCCCGGCGGGATCCCGGGGGCGGTCGGCCGACCCGTCCTGGGACTCCTGCGGGGTCGGCTGGTCAGCGGCGGCGGCGTCCGGCGGGGGCTGCGGGTCGTCCGCGCCGGAATTCGTGTCGTCGACGGTCACCAGCCGCCTCCTGCCCGTTCCCTGCGCACTGTCCTGCCGATCCTGTGACCGATCTTCGTGAACTGCCTCAACGATACGGCAGGTGTGCCCTGGCTCACGTCCCGCCCGCCCACCTCGCGCCACCAGCCCCACCCGCCCCGGCGCAGGGGCCGCCGCGGGGGCCCGAGCGCCCCCGTACGCGCCGGACCAGCCTCGACGCGCCGGGGCCGGTGTCCGGGGCACGGGAGGCCGCGTACGGCCGGAGCCGCCGGAACGGCCGGCGGGCTCAGTCCGTCTCCGCCGACCGCAGGTGCACGATGTCGCCCGCCGCGACCGGCTCCCGTACGCCTGTCCCGGTCGCCAGTACCAGCCGCCCGTCCCCGTCGATCGCGACGGCCTCGCCGATCAGCTCCCGGTCACCGGGGAGCTCCGCCCTGACCGTGCGGCCGAGGGTCGCGCACCCCGCCGTGTACGCCTCCTGGAGCCGGGAGGCCACGGGGTCGCCGCCGGCCGCGCGCCAGTCCCCGTACCACTGCTCGATGGAGCGCAGCACCGCCCGCAGCAGGGTCTCCCGGTCCACCGAGACGGCGTGGGCGAGGGCGAGCGAGCCCGCCATGGGCACCGGCAGCTCGTCGGCACGCAGCGTCACGTTGAGGCCGATGCCGATGACGACGGCGTGCTCGCCCACGCGCTCGGCGAGGATGCCGCCGGCCTTGCGTTCCTCCCCGTCCACGACGACCAGCAGGTCGTTGGGCCATTTGAGGGACGTGTCCACGCCGGCGGCACGTGCGAGGCCCGTGGCGACGGCGACGCCCGTCAGCAACGGCAGCCACCCCCAGCGCTCGACCGGTACGTCGTCCCCGGGCCGCAGCAGCACGGAGAAGAACAGGCCGGAGCGTGCGGGCGCCGTCCAGCTGCGGTCGAGCCGGCCGCGCCCCGCCGTCTGCTCCTCGGCGACCAGCACCGCGCCCTCGGCGGGCCCGCCGCCGGTGCCGCCGGCCCGGGCCGCCAGGTCCGAGTTGGTCGATCCGGTGGTGTCGACCACGTCCAGTGCGGTCCACAGGCTCCCCGGCCTGATCAGCGTCCGCCGCAGCCCGGCCGCGCCCAGCGGTGGGCGGTCGAGGTCGGACCAGCGGCTTCCTGGGGTGTTCGGCTCCGTCATGCAAGCCAGACTATGTGTGGTAAACACCGCACCGCCGAACCGTAGGGGCGCGGATACGCTACGAGAACAAAGCTACGGATCAGTAGGAGTTAGTTGCCGATGACCGAGCCGACCGAGCCGGAACAGAAGTCCGCGGCAGGTGCGGGACCCGACCTGCACACCACCGCGGGAAAAATCGCCGATCTGCGGCGGCGGATCGAGGAGGCCACGCATGCCGGCACATCCCTCGCGGTGGAGAAGCAGCACGCCAAGGGCAAACTGACGGCGCGTGAACGCATCGACCTGCTGCTGGACGAGGAATCGTTCGTGGAGCTCGACGAGTTCGCCCGGCACCGGTCGACGAACTTCGGCATCGACAAGAAGCGCCCGTACGGCGACGGGGTCGTCACCGGCTACGGAACGGTCGACGGCCGCCCGGTGTGCGTCTACTCGCAGGACTTCACCGTCTTCGGCGGGTCGCTGGGCGAGGTCTACGGCGAGAAGATCGTGAAGGTCATGGACTTCGCGATGAAGACCGGCTGCCCGGTGATCGGCATCAACGACGGCGGCGGCGCCCGCATCCAGGAAGGGGTGGTCGCGCTCGGCCTGTTCGCGGAGATCTTCCGGCGCAACGTGCACGCCTCCGGTGTGGTGCCGCAGATCAGCGTGATCGTGGGGCCGTGCGCGGGCGGCGCGGTGTACTCGCCCGCGATCACCGACTTCACGGTGATGGTCGACCGGACATCGCACATGTTCATCACGGGCCCCGACGTCATCAAGACGGTGACCGGCGAGGACGTGGGGTTCGAGGAGCTCGGCGGTGCGCGCACCCACAACACGACGTCGGGCGTCGCGCACTACATGGCCGGGGACGAGAAGGACGCGATGGAGTACGTGAAGTCGCTCCTGTCCTACCTCCCCTCGAACAACCTGTCCGAGGCGCCGGCCTTCCCCGAGGAGGCGTCGCTCGACGTGAGCGACGAGGACCGGGAACTGGACACGCTGATCCCGGACTCGGCGAACCAGCCGTACGACATGCACACCACGATCGAGCACGTGCTGGACGACGGCGAGTTCCTGGAGACGCAGCCGCTGTTCGCGCCGAACATCGTCACGGGCTTCGGCCGCGTCGAGGGCTTCCCCGTCGGCGTCGTCGCCAACCAGCCGACGCAACTGGCGGGCTGCCTGGACATCAACGCCAGCGAGAAGGCCGCGCGCTTCGTGCGCACGTGTGACGCGTTCAACATCCCGGTACTGACGTTCGTGGACGTGCCGGGCTTCCTGCCCGGCGTGGACCAGGAGTACGGCGGGATCATCCGGCGCGGCGCCAAGCTGATCTTCGCGTACGCGGAGGCCACCGTGCCGCTGATCACGGTGATCACCCGCAAGGCGTTCGGCGGCGCGTACGACGTGATGGGCTCGAAGCACCTGGGCGCCGACCTCAACCTGGCATGGCCGACCGCACAGATCGCGGTGATGGGCGCGCAGGGCGCGGTGGGCATCCTGCACCGGCGCACGATCGCGGCGGCGGGCGACGCGGCGGCGCAGGAGGCGCGTCGCGCGGAGCTGATCGAGGAGTACGAGGACACGCTCCTGAACCCGTACGTGGCGGCGGAGCGCGGCTACGTGGACGCGGTGATCATGCCGGCGGACACCCGGGCACACGTGGTGAAGGGGCTGCGGCAGCTGCGTACGAAGCGCGAGACGCTGCCGCCGAAGAAGCACGGCAACATCCCGCTGTAGGAGGCCGTTCGATGATCAAGGTGGTACGGGGCAATCCGACGCCCGAGGAACTGGCGGCGGCGGTGGCGGTCGTCCAGGCCCGGGCAGCGGGCGCGGCGGAGCCGGCCGCCCCGCCCGCTCCTGGCCCGGAGTGGTCCGCGCCGGCGCGGATCGCGCGCACGCGGGCACCCATGCCGGGGCCGCGCGCGTGGGCGCGCACGTACTGGCCGGTGTGACGGCCCGGGGCCGCCCGTACGGCATGGTTCCTCCGGCCCGTACGGGCGGTCTCCGTGCCGTACGGGCGCACCGTGCCGTACGGGCCGGTCGGCGCGAGGCGGCGGCCGGGCGGACGAACCGACCGCCGCCTCCCGCATCGGCATCCGCACCCGCACCCGCGAGGGCCATGGCCCGGTGAGTACGCGTACTCAGGCGGCGTGCCCGCTTCCCGAAGCACCATCGGACGCATGCTCTGGTCCGATCCCGACGACAAGCCCCCGAGGGAGCTGCGTGACGCGCAGACCATGCTGCGGCGCGCCGGGGTCGTCATCGCCCTGGGGATGGTGCTGGCGATGCTCGTGCTCGGGCTGCTGTGAGCGACCGGCTCCGACCGGCCACCCGGGCGGCCGATAGCCTCGCCCCATGACAGAACTCCGCCGCCGCCTCGTGCTCGCATCGCAGTCCCCCGCCCGTCTCGGCCTGCTCAGGGCGGCCGGAATCGCGCCCGAGGTGATCGTCAGCGGGGTCGACGAGGACGCCCTGAGTGCCCCGACACCCGGCGAGCTGGCCCAGGTCCTGGCCGAGGCGAAGGCCCTGAGCGTCGCCGCGCGGCCGGCGGCCGCCGGTGCGCTCGTCGTCGGCTGCGACTCCGTGCTGGAGCTGGACGGTCAGGCCCTGGGCAAGCCCGCGGACGCCGAAGAGGCCACCGCCCGCTGGAAGTCGATGCGCGGACGGGCCGGCGTGCTGCGCACCGGGCACTGCGTGATCGACACCGCGACCGGCGGGCGCGCCGCCGCGACCGCGTCGACGACGGTCCGCTTCGGGACGCCGACGGACGCGGAGGTCGCGGCGTACGTCGCCTCGGGCGAACCGCTCCACGTGGCGGGGGCCTTCACGCTCGACGGCCGCTCGGCGCCCTTCGTGGACGGCATCGACGGCGACCACTCGAACGTCATCGGGCTGTCGCTGCCGCTATTCCGCCGGCTTCTCCTGGAGCTGGACGTGTCCCTCACGGACCTGTGGGTGTGAACGCTCCGGGGCGGCGGCCCGCCCGTTCGTCCCGTCCTCCCCGTACGCCAGCAGCACCCACACCAGCAGTCCCAGACCCACCATCAGCACCGCGAAGACCACCCACCCGAGCAGAGCGGACGCCACCGCCCCCAGCACCCCGTGCAGGACCGCGCTCACTATCAGCAGGATCCGCCCGGCCCGTCCCGGCGGCTGGTCCCTGACGGCCGTTCGGACCAGCGTCGCCGCGCAGACGAGGGAGAACAGGGCGGCGGCGCCGCACCCGATCCAGGCGCCGAGCGACATGGCCGACGGCTTCAGACCCGCGAGCGACATCTGCTGGAGGCCGACCACTCTCGACAGCAGCGCGGCCACCGCGACCAGCACCACCGCCTCCACGAAGACGACGGCCGCCGTCACCCATGCCACCCACACCACCGGTCGGCGAGCCACGCTGCCCACCCCTTCCTTGTTGCCGCTTGTTGCCGCTTGCTTGTTACCGCGAGTACAGAGTGCTCCGGGCACGCTACTCATCGGTAAACGGGGGGACAAGGGTTCGCACGAGGCGGGCGAAGATCGGGTACGAATGGGCCGTCACACGGCGGCACCTATGGGGTTCCTACAAAGAAACACGATTCGGCGCGGCGTACTCGCACAGAGAGCTGGGCCACATCAGGGCGCTACTGTGCCTGAAAGAATCCCGGCGTACCGTGGTGCCACAAGGGATTTCGTTACCTGGGCGAACCTCGTATCACGCTCCGTGTGAACGAGCTCACCATTGGGGACAGGTCGCAGGACCGTGTCGGCAGTCCCTAAACTCAGCTTGTTTTATTTGGAGGGAGCAATCGTGCGCAAGGTGCTCATCGCAAACCGTGGCGAAATCGCCGTCCGTGTCGCCCGCGCCTGCCGGGACGCGGGAATCGCGAGCGTGGCGGTCTACGCGGAGCCCGACCGGGACGCGCTGCATGTGCGGGTGGCGGACGAGGCGTTCGCCCTGGGCGGTGACACTCCCGCGGCGAGCTACCTGGACATCGCCAAGGTCCTGCAGGCCGCCAAGGACTCCGGCGCCGACGCCGTGCACCCGGGGTACGGATTCCTCTCCGAGAACGCCGAGTTCGCCCAGGCCGTCCTCGACGCGCAGCTCACCTGGATCGGCCCGCCGCCGCACGCCATCCGCGACCTGGGCGACAAGGTCGCCGCCCGGCACATCGCGCAGCGCGCGGGGGCGCCCCTCGTCGCCGGCACCCCCGACCCGGTCTCCGGCAGCGCCGAGGTCGTCGACTTCGCCGAGAAGAACGGTCTGCCGATCGCCATCAAGGCGGCGTTCGGCGGTGGCGGCCGCGGCCTGAAGGTCGCCCGCACCCTGGAGGAGATCCCCGAGCTGTACGACTCGGCGGTGCGCGAGGCCGTCGCCGCGTTCGGCCGCGGCGAGTGCTTCGTCGAGCGCTACCTCGACAAGCCGCGCCACGTCGAGACGCAGTGCCTCGCGGACACCCACGGCAATGTCGTCGTCGTCTCCACCCGCGACTGCTCGCTCCAGCGCCGCCACCAGAAGCTCGTCGAGGAGGCGCCCGCGCCGTTCCTGAGCGACGAGCAGAACGCGCAGCTGTACGCGGCGTCGAAGGCGATCCTCTCGGAGGCCGGTTACGTCGGCGCGGGGACCGTCGAGTTCCTCGTCGGCGCGGACGGCACGATCTCCTTCCTGGAGGTCAACACCCGCCTGCAGGTCGAGCACCCGGTGACCGAGGAGGTCTCCGGCATCGACCTGGTCCGTGAGATGTTCCGGATCGCGGACGGCGAGAAGCTCGGCTACGACGACCCGACGCCGCGCGGCCACTCCTTCGAGTTCCGCATCAACGGTGAGGACCCGGGCCGCGGCTTCCTGCCCGCCCCCGGCACGGTCACCACCTTCGCCCCGCCCTCTGGCCCCGGCGTCCGCCTCGACAGCGGCGTCGAGTCCGGCAGTGTCATCGGCCCGGCCTGGGACTCCCTGCTGGCGAAGCTGATCGTCTCCGGTTCGACCCGCAAGCAGGCACTGGAGCGTGCCTCGCGGGCCCTGGAGGAGTTCACCGTCGAGGGCATGGCCACGGCGATCCCGTTCCACCGCGCCGTGGTCAAGGACCCGGCGTTCACGAGCGAGCCGTTCACCATCTTCACCCGGTGGATCGAGACGGAGTTCGTCAACGAGATCCCGCCGTTCGCCGCCCCTCCCGTCGACGGCGACGTCGACGACGAGGGTCGCGAGACGGTCGTCGTGGAGGTCGGCGGGAAGCGCCTTGAGGTCTCCCTGCCCTCCTCGCTGGGCATGAGCCTGGCCCGTACCGGCCTGGCCGCCGGGGCCAAGCCCAAGCGCCGTGCCGCGAAGAAGGCGGCCTCCGCGGTCTCCGGCGACACGCTCGCCTCCCCCATGCAGGGCACCATCGTCAAGGTCGCCGTGGAAGAGGGCCAGGAGGTCAAGGAAGGCGAACTCATCGTCGTCCTGGAGGCCATGAAGATGGAGCAGCCCCTGAACGCGCACCGCGCGGGCACGGTCAAGGGCCTGGTGGCCACCGTCGGTGGCTCCGTCACCTCCGGCGCCACCATCTGCGAGATCAAGGACTGACGCGGGGGCCGCGCCCCGGCGCGGGGCGGGACCGGGGGCGGGCCGGACGACATCGGCCCGCCCCCGGCGCTGTGCGTGAGCGGCGCCGTCCAATGGCATCCTTGTCCCCACTCGGCCCGGAGCCCGGGCCGCCCGGGGCAGGAAGGGACTGCGGCAGATGGCGAGGAGTACGCCCACGGCCACGGCGGAACCGCGCAGAGCCATGCGCGCGGACGCCCGCCGCAACTACGAGCGCCTCCTGACCGAGGCCCGTACCGGCTTCGCGGAACACGGCACGGACACGTCGCTGGAGGACATCGCGCGACGCGCGGGGGTCGGCATCGGCACGCTGTACCGCCACTTTCCCAACCGCCAGGCGCTGATGAGCGCGGTCTTCCAGGACGCGCTGGCCGCCCTCCTGGAGCGGGCGCGTGCGCTCGGCGAGTCCGAGAACCCGTGCCGGGCGCTCGTCGAGTGGCTCCGGGCGTTCGTGACGTACGCGGGCGAGTACCGGGGGCTGTCACAGGCGCTGATGTCCGCCCCGCGTGACGACGACACTTCCGCGCTGGGCCGCTGCAACGGTCCGCTGCGCACGGCCGGGGACGCGCTCCTCTCGCGCGCGCAGCGGGCGGGCGCCGTACGGGAGGGCGTGTCGATCGAGGACCTGCTCCAGCTCACCAACGCGATCGCGCTGGCGTCGGAGCAGACACCCGAGGACCCGGAGCTGGCGGACCGGCTGCTGGCCCTCACGCTGAAGGGCCTGACACCGCGCCCGTCCGGCCCGCAGGCGTAGCGCGCGACGACGACCGCCCGGACCCCTCCCAGGCCGACCACGACCGCCCCGACCCCTCCCCGGGCCGTTCTCCCGCTCTCCTTGACGCCGCTGTTCCGCTCTCGCGCGACATGAGGACCCCGGCCGCACCGGGGAGGGGGGTGGCCGGCGCGCGACGGTTCACGCACCGGCCCGCGGCTACCTCCTGCGCAGGTCCCCGACCCGGGCCCGCTCGCGCTCCCGATCGGCGGATTCCGCCCTCGACGCCTGCGACGGCGTGGCGCTGCGCAGATGCGCCGGTCCCCCGTGGGTACGCCGCTGTCCGGGCAGCGGCGCCTCCCGGCGGGGCTCGGCCGGCGGCTCGGCCGCCGTCACCTCACTCGCGACGCCACCGGCGCCCGTACCGGCCACCGACACCTGCACACCCTGGTCCGCGAGCGCCTGGAGTTCCATCGCGGCCCGCTCGTCGTGGGCCGGCGGCTCGTCCGTCACCAGGCGGCTGATGAGGTCCGTGGGCACCGTCTGGAACATCGTGTCCGTCGCCAGCTTGGTGTGGTCGGCGAGCACCACCACCTCGCCCGCGGCCCGCACGAGCGCCCGGTCGACGCTCGCCGAGAGCATGTTGGACGTGGACAGGCCCCGCTCGGCGGTCAGGCCCGTACCGGACAGGAAGGCGCGGCTCACCCGGAGGCCCTGGAGGGACTGCTCGGCACCGCTGCCGACGAGCGCGTAGTTGGAGCCGCGCAGCGTGCCGCCCGTCATCACCACCTCGACGCGGTTCGCGTGCGCCAGCGCCTGGGCGACCAGCAGCGAGTTGGTCACGACGGTGAGACCCGGCACCCGGGCGAGCCGGCGGGCCAGTTCCTGCGTGGTCGTGCCCGCGCCCACGACCACGGCCTCGCCCTCGCCCACGAGGGTGGCGGCGAGATCGGCGATGGCGGTCTTCTCGGCCGACGCCAGGTGCGACTTCTGCGGGAAGCCGGACTCCCGCGCTAACCCGCCGGGCAGGACCGCGCCGCCGTGCCGGCGGTCGAGGAGGCCTTCGGCCTCCAGTGCCCGTACGTCACGCCGTACGGTCACTTCTGAGGTCTGGACGACACGGGCGAGCTCACGGAGGGACACGGCTCCGTTGGCGCGCACCATCTCGAGGATCAACTGGCGACGTTCTGCAGCGAACACGGAACTGACAGTAACCCCAATGACCGTCTGCTTTCAGCAGTTTGCACCTAATTACCGAAGTTGTACGTACGGGGTGTCGGTAAGTGGTATACGGGGAACCGGAACATGTCCTGCGGACACCGGAACCGTAACCGCCCCGGCGCCCTCCGGCCGGCTCCGCCCGCCCAACGCCCGCCCACGACAGGGCCGGTGGGGCGGCGCGACGGTGCCGCCCGCGCCGCGCCTCAGACCTCCCCGGCCGCCTTGCGCACGTGCAACTGCCGCGCGACCTCGGCGATCGAACCCGAAAGGGACGGATACACCGTGAAGGTGTTCGCGATCTGTTCCACCGTCAGGTTGTTGTCGACAGCGATCGAGATCGGATGGATCAGTTCACTCGCGCGGGGCGCGACGACCACACCGCCCACCACGATCTCCGTGCCGGGACGCGCGAAGATCTTCACGAAGCCGTCCCTGATGCCCTGCATCTTGGCGCGGGGGTTGCGCAGCAGCGGCAGCTTGACGACGCGCGCGTCGATCCGGCCCTCGTCCACGTCGGCCTGGCTGTAACCGACCGTCGCGATCTCCGGGTCGGTGAAGACGTTCGCGGACACGGACTTCAGGTTCAGCGGCGCCACCGAGTCGCCGAGGAAGTGGTACATCGCGATGCGCCCCTGCATCGCGGCGACGGACGCGAGCGCGAACACGCCCGTCACGTCGCCTGCCGCGTAGACGCCGGGCGCGGAGGTGCGCGAGACCCGGTCCGTCTTGATGTGGCCCGACGGCTTGAGGACGACCCCGGCCTCCTCCAGGCCCATCCCGGCCGTGTTCGGGATCGCGCCGACGGCCATCAGGCAGTGCGAGCCGCTGATGACCCGGCCGTCGGAGAGCGTCACCTCGACGCGGTCGCCGACCCGCTTGGCGGCGGCGGCGCGGGAGCGGGACATGACGTTCATCCCGCGGCGGCGGAAGACGTCCTCCAGGACGGCCGCCGCGTCCGGGTCCTCACCGGGCAGCACCCGGTCGCGGGACGACACGAGCGTGACGCGGGAGCCGAGCGCCTGGTAGGCGCCGGCGAACTCGGCGCCGGTCACACCGGAGCCGACCACGATGAGCTCCTCGGGGAGCTCGTCCAGGTCGTACACCTGCGTCCAGTTGAGGATGCGCTCGCCGTCGGGCTGCGCGTCCGGGATCTCGCGGGGGTGACCGCCGGTGGCGATCAGCACGGCGTCCGCCGTCAGCACTTCCTGCTCGCCGTCCGCGAGCTCCACGACGACCGTGCGGGAACCGTCGGTGCCCTGCCGCCCGTCGAGCCGGCCCCGGCCGCGCAGGACCCGCGCCCCGGCCCGCGTCACGGACGCCGAGATGTCGTGGGACTGCGCCAGCGCGAGCCGCTTGACCCTGCGGTTGACCTTGCCCAGGTCCACGCCGACGACCCGCGCGGACTTCTCCAGGGAGGGGGTGTCGTCCGCGACGATGATGCCGAGTTCCTCGTAGGAGGAGTCGAACGACGTCATCACCTCGGCGGTCGCGATGAGGGTCTTCGACGGCACGCAGTCGGTCAGCACCGAGGCACCGCCGAGCCCGTCGCAGTCGACGACGGTCACCTCCGCGCCGAGCTGGGCGCCCGCGAGGGCCGCCTCGTACCCGCCGGGTCCGCCGCCGATGATCACGATCCGGGTCACGAAAAATCAGCCTCGCGTCGTCTGCCGGCCGTCACTCACCCGGGCCGGGCTCCTGGGTGCCCCGGGAAGGAGGGTGCTCCGGGGGCGATGGAATACATGTCTCATTGTCCCGCACGCCATGGGTGCCGCGGTCACGGGTCCGCCAAACGCCCGCCCGGCGCGGCGGACGGCCGGGCCCGGCGCCCGTCACCCGCGGGAAGCGGCCGTTCTCCACGACGCCACGGGACACCGGGCCGGGCCGGACCCGGGGCCGCGGCGAGCGGGTCCGTACGGGCCGCCCCTGCGAAGCGTCCACCCGCGCACGCCTGCGCGCATCCCCGCGCACCGGCGTACGCGCCGGCGCCGGTGCGGGCGCGTACGGAGCGATGACGGGTGACGCCTTGGCCCCCGGCCGCCCCACGGCGCGCCCCGGGTCCGGCCCACGAACCCCGGCCCTCCCACCCCTCCCGTACCCTCGACCCCATGTCGCTCTACGCCGCGTATGCCGGCAACCTCGATGCGCGGCTGATGTCCCGCCGCGCCCCGCACTCCCCCCTGCGCGGCACGGGGTGGCTGAACGGATGGCGGCTGACCTTCGCCGGCGAGCAGATGGGCTGGGAGGGCGCACTCGCGACGATCGTCGAGGCGCCCCGTGAGCAGGTCTTCATCGCGCTCTACGACATCGCCCCGATGGACGAGGACTCGATGGACCGCTGGGAGGGCGTCGGGCTCGACATCTACCGCCGCATGCGGGTCCGGGTCGACACGCTGGAGGGCGCGGAGCCGTCGTGGCTCTACGTGCTGAACGGCTACGAGGGCGGGCTGCCGTCCGCCCGCTACCTGGGTGAGGTCGCCGACGCCGCGGAGTCCGCGGGCGCGCCGCACGACTACGTGATGGAACTGCGCAAGCGCCCCTGCTGAGCGGGCACCGCACCAGGATCCGCACGCCGCCGGGCCGGCGGAGCGCCTTGCGGGACCGTCACGGCGCCGGGGGCGGTCGCCCGTGGCACCGGGCCGAACGGCCGGCGCGTTCGCGCGGCCGGGGAGCGCGGGGCGGTCGCCCGCGACGCCGGGCGCAACGGCCGGGCGGAACGCGGGGACCAGCGGCGACCGCCGTTCGTCAGGGCCGTACGCCGAACGCCGCTGCGGGCCGCTGTTCGCCGCTGCGGACCGCCGTATGCTGCTCCGGGCCGCCCTTCGCCGCTGCGGGCCGCCGTGCGACGGAGTCGAACCGGGCCCGGTACGCCCGCCCGCCAGGCCGCGGCCGCACCCCGTCAGGTCGTCGTCGGAAACGACAACGCAACAATCACACGGCCCCGGACCTCTTCATCTACGCGCGTAGGGCAGGAGCGGCTAGGCTCACGGCGTGAACGCATCTGTTACTTCGGCCACCGCCGACAGCTCCGCCGACCCCTATGCCGCAGCGGACCGGGCCGCCGCGCGGCTGCGCGAGCTGTCCGGTGCCGAGAGCCACGACATCGTCCTCGTGATGGGCTCGGGCTGGGCACCCGCCGTCGACGCGCTCGGCGCCCCCGACGCCGAGTTCCCCATGGCCGACCTGCCCGACTTCCCCCCGCCGGTCGTCGAGGGCCAGGGCGGCACGGTCCGCTCGTACCGCATCGAGAGCTCCGGCAAGCGCGCGCTGGTCTTCCTCGGCCGTACGCACCACTACGAGGGGCACGGCGTGGCCACCGTGGCGCACGGGGTGCGCACGGCGGTCGCCGCCGGCTGCAAGACGGTCGTCCTGACGAACGGCTGCGGCGGCCTGCGCGAGGGCATGCGCCCCGGCCAGCCGGTGCTGATCAGCGACCACCTCAACCTGACGGGCATCTCCCCGATCGTCGGACCGCACTTCGTGGACCTCACCGACCTGTACTCGCCGCGCCTGCGCGCGCTGTGCAAGGAGATCGACCCGGAGCTCGAAGAGGGCGTGTACGCGATGTTCCCCGGCCCGCACTACGAGACGCCCGCCGAGATCAACATGGTGCGGGTGCTCGGCGGCGACCTGGTGGGCATGTCCACGGTCCTGGAGGCCATCGCCGCGCGCGAGGCGGGCGCCGAGGTGCTGGGCATCTCGCTGGTGACCAACCTCGCGGCGGGGCTGAGCGGTCAGCCGCTCAACCACGAGGAGGTCATCCAGGCCGGGCGCGACTCGGCGAAGCAGATGGGCTCGCTGCTCGCCAGGGTGCTGGAGCGCGTCTGACCGTCCGGCGGGCGCCGCGCGCGGCGCCCGCCGCCCCGGACCCGCGCCCCGCCCCGCCGGCCCGTGTGCCCGTGTGCCACTACCGCCGGGCCGTGTGCCCGTACCGTACGAATCTCCCGCACCCGCACCACCTCTCGCAGGGGAAGGACCCATCGTGACGCAGGACTCCGTGACCGCCCGCGCCGAGGCCTGGCTGGCCGAGGACCCGGACGGCGACACCCGCGCGGAGCTGCGGGCGCTGATCGACTCGGGTGACGGCGCGGCGCTCGCCGAACGCTTCTCCGGGCTGCTGCAGTTCGGTACGGCCGGTCTGCGCGGGGAACTCGGCGCGGGCCCGATGCGGATGAACCGGGCCGTGGTGATCCGCGCCGCGGCCGGACTCGCCGCCTATCTCAAGGAGCAGGGCGAAGGCGGCGGGCTCGTGGTGATCGGCTACGACGCCCGCTACAAGTCGGCGGACTTCGCGCGCGACACCGCGGCCGTCATGACGGGTGCGGGGCTGCGCGCCGCGCTGCTGCCCGGCCCGCTGCCGACGCCGGTACTCGCCTTCGCCGTGCAGCACATGGGCGCGGTGGCTGGGGTGCAGGTGACGGCGAGCCACAACCCGCCGCAGGACAACGGCTACAAGGTGTACCTGGGCGGCGGTTCGCAGATCGTGCCGCCGGCGGACGGTGAGATCGCCGCGCACATCGGGGCGGTCCGCGCGCTCGGGGACGTCCCGCGCCCGGCGGACGGCTGGGAGGTCCTCGACGACACGGTGCTGACGTCGTACCTGGACCGTACGCAGGCGGTGCTGACCCCCGGCTCGCCGCGCACCGCGCGGGTCGTGCACACCGCCCTGCACGGCGTCGGCACGCGGACGGTGCTCGCGGCGTTCGCACGGGCCGGCTTCCCCGCGCCCGTGCCGGTGGCCGAACAGGCCGAGCCGGACCCGGCGTTCCCGACGGTCGCGTTCCCCAACCCGGAGGAGCCGGGCGCGATGGACCTGTCGTTCGCCACGGCCCGCGCCGCCCAGCCCGACGTCATCATCGCCAACGACCCGGACGCCGACCGCTGCGCGGTCGCGGTGCCCGATCCGGCGGCACCGGCCGGCTGGCGGATGCTGCGCGGAGACGAGGTGGGCGCGCTGCTCGCGGCGCACCTGGTCGCCAAGGGCGCGAAGGGCACCTTCGCCGAGTCGATCGTGTCGTCGTCGCTGCTCGCCCGGATCGCCGCCGCCGCGGGCCTGCCGTACGAGGAGACCCTGACGGGCTTCAAGTGGATCGCCCGGGTGCCCGGCCTGCGCTACGGCTACGAGGAGGCGCTCGGCTACTGCGTCGACCCGGACGGCGTCCGCGACAAGGACGGCATCACGGCGGCGCTCCTGGTGGCGGAGATGGTCTCCGAACTGAAGGCGGAGGGCCGGACACTGACGGATCTCCTCGACGAACTGGCGCTCACCCACGGCCTGCACGCCACCGACCAGCTCTCCGCGCGCGTCGAGGACCTGTCCCTGATCGCCGCGTCGATGCGCCGCCTGCGCGAGCACCCGCCGACCGAACTGGCGGGCCTCACGGTGGCACGCGCCGAGGACCTGACGACCGGCCCGCACGGCCTCCCGCCGACGGACGGCCTGCGCTACACCCTGAGCGGCGCCCACGAGGCCCGCGTCATCGTCCGCCCCAGCGGCACCGAACCAAAGATCAAGTGCTACCTGGAGGCCGTCCTCCCGGTAGCGGACGCGGCAGCGCTCCCCGCCGCGAAGGAGGCAGCCGCGCGGCTCCTGGAGACCCTCAAGCAGGACCTGGCGAGGGCGGCGGGGCTCTGACGCCACCCGGCGCACGTTCCGCGTTGCGCCGGGGGAACCGTTGTGGTCCTGCGCGCGCCCCGGTCGGCTGAGGCCCGCTCCGACCCCTGCGCCGTCCGTCGTCCGCACGCGCCCGGGTCCGTGCAGCGGCGAACGGGACGGGCAACGGCGGGCCGCCCCCGGGCTGGTTGCCCCGGGGCCGGCCCGCCCGCTCCGTGGTGGCTACGCCGCTGGCGTCCAGCGTTGGGCGCCGGTGCCGTTGCAGTCGTAGATGCCGAGCTGGGTGCCCGGCACCACGCTCGCCGCCGGGTCGTCGAGGCAGCGGCCCGAGGACGGGTTGAGGAAGCTGCCGTCCTGGCGGTGCTGCCAGACCTGGGCTCCGGTGCCGTTGCAGTCGTACAGGTCGACCTTGGTGTTGTTGGCCGTACCCGCCGCGACCACGTCCAGGCACTTGCCGAGGGAACGGACCGTGCCGTCCTGGCCGATGGACCACTGCTGGGCCGCGGTGCCGTTGCATGTGTAGATCTGTACGGGCGTCTTGTTCGCGCTGTTCGCCGAGTTGACGTCCAGGCAGAGGCCGGGGCCCGCGCCCGAGGTGATCGCGGTGCCGGGCGCGCCGCTGCTGCCGAGCGCCGGGGTGGCCGACCAGACGAAGGCCGTGGTGCCCGAGGCGCCGGTGGCGTCGGTCGCCTTCACGGTGACCGTGCTGGTGCCCACGGTGGTCGCGGTGCCCGCGATGGTGCCGGTCGACGCGTCGATCGAGAGGCCGGCGGGCAGGCCCGTGGCCGTGTAGGTGAGGCTCTGGCCGGATGCCGAGTCCGTGGCCGTGACCGGCAGGCTCGCGGCCACGGCGACCGGGCTGCTCATGCCGGCCGGCTGCGGCACGGTGACCGTGTTGCCCGAGGCGGTGGAGGTCACGGCGAGCGAACCGGCGAGCTGCGGGCTCGCGGACGTGTCACCGACGAGGATCCGGTACGTGCCGCTCGCCGTGGTCCAGCCGCCCGCGCTGTCGCTCCACGTCGCCAGGTCGTGCAGCGTGACGGGGAAGCTGACCTGCTGGGTCGCTCCTGGCGCCAGGTCGATCTTGGTGAAGCCCTTGAGCTGCTCGGGCGGTTCGCCCGTGCTCGCCGGGTCGCCCACGTACAGCTGCGCGACCTCGGCGCCCTCCTTCGTGCCGGTGTTGGTGACGGTCGCCTTCACGGTCGCCGTGCCGTGTGCGTCCAGCGGCGAGACGGACAGGCCGGAGAACGAGAACGACGTGTACGAGAGTCCGAAGCCGAACGGGAAGAGCGGTGCGATGTTCTTCGCCTGGTACCAGCGGTAGCCCATGTCGAGGCCTTCCGAGTACTGCACCTGGCCGTTCTGGCCGGGCCACTGCGCCGCTGTGTGGGCGGGCACGTCGCTCAGGCTCTTGGGGAAGGTGACCGGCAGCTTCCCGCTGGGGTTCACGTCCCCGTACAGCAGCCGCGCGACGGCGGTGCCGTCGCTCTGTCCCGGGTACCAGCCCTCCAGCACGCCGGAGACCGAGCCGAGCCACGGCATCGTGACGGCGGAGCCGGTGTTGAGGACGACGACGGTGTGCGGGTTGGCGGCCGCGACCTGGGTGATCAGCTGGTTCTGGTTGCCGGGCAGGTCGATCGAGCCGAGGTCGCCGCCCTCGCTCTCGTTCATCGACGCGAAGACGACCGCGACGTCGGAGTTCTTCGCCAGGTTCACGGCCTGGCCGATGTTCGCGGACGTGTCACCGGGCGCGTAGGAGACCGTGACCCCGGAACCCGCACGTGCCGTGATGCCCTGGAGCGGGGTGACCACGGACGGCGCCTTCACGGACGCGCTGCCGCCGCCGGCGGTCTGCGGGCCGGTGCTCGCGTCCGCGCCGAGTACGGCGACGGTCTTCTGCGTGCCGGTGGCCAGGGGCAGTTGGCCGCCCGCGTTCTTGAGCAGGACCGTGCCCTGCTCGGCGACCTGCTGGCCGGTGGCCGCGTGCGCGGAGGTGGTGACGGTGGCGGCGGGGGATCCGGTTGCCGCCTTGTCGAACATGCCGAACGTGAACATCTCGGTGAGGGTGCGGCTGACCATCGTGTCGAGCGTGCCGCCGGAGACCTGGCCGGAGTTGATGGCGCTCTGCAGGGCGGAGCCGTAGAAGACCGGGCTCGGCATCTCCATGTCGAGGCCGGCGTTCGCGGACGCCGCGGTGGCGTGTGTACCGCCCCAGTCGGAGGTGGTGAAGCCCGGGAAGCCGAACTGCTGGTCCAGCACGGTGTTCATCAGGTACGGGTTCTGGCAGGCGGGCGTCCCGTTCACCACGCTGTACGCGCACATCACCGACGAGACGGCGCCCTTGGTGGCGGCCTGGAAGGCGGGCAGGTACAGCTCCTGCAGGGTCCGGTCGTCGACGATCGCGTTGTCCGACGACGTGTTGCGGCTGGTCTCCTGGTTGTACACGGCGAGGTGCTTGACCTGCGCCATCACGCCCTGCCCCTGGATGCCGCCGATCTGCGCGGCGCCCAGGGCGCCCGCGAGGTAGGGGTCCTCACCGTTGGCCTCGAAGGCCCGGCCCCAGCGCGGGTCGCGGACCATGTTGACGGTCGGGCCGAGGTCGACCGAGGTGCCCTTGCCGGCCTGTTCGCTGCCGATGACGGCGCCGTACCGCTGTTCGGCGCCGGTGTCCCAGGTGGCGGCCGCGCCGACGGGCGCGGGCAGCTGGGTGACGCCGCTCATGCCGTCGGCGACGCCCGCGGGGCCGTCCTCCAGGGTCAGCGCGGGGACGCACAGGGCCGGGATGCCCGGGGTCGAGCCCACGTACGAACTGCCGACGCCGGAGACCATCGACAGTTTCTGCGCCTGCGACATCTTCGCGAGCAGTTGCGACACGCGCTGCGGTACGGGCGCGACCGAGCCGACCCAGGGGCAGGCGGCGCTCGCGGCGGCGGCAGCGGTGCCGGGCGCGGCCGGCGCGGCACCGGCGGGTCCCGCCCCGGTGCCGAGGGCGCCGCCGATCGTCAACAGCAGGCCCGCGGCCACCGCGAGCGGCGTGCGCGGTATCCGGCCGCGCGGGCGGGTACGGGCTCTTCCGGGGACGCGAGAGGGTCCGGCGCGCATACGGCGACTCCGTGAGGTGGGGGGAGAGAGCGGGCCGACGGCACCGTACGCCGTGATTTCCCGAACGGATCCCGCCCGTGCAGCGCTTTGGTACGAACCTTTACCCGGTGCTTACCCAGCTGCGCTTCGCCGCTCAACTCCCCCACCCGCGGGGGCCTCACCGGACTTCGGAAGGTGAACGGGCCGGTCCCCGGAGCCCGGGCGGTGAGGGTTCGACGGCCGTCCGCCCGTTCAGGTCTTCAACCGCGAGGCCCCGCGACGGACCGACCGGCACTCAAGGCACCTCGCCGCCCGCACCCCGCGGCTGTCCCTCGCACGGCGTGGCTGTTCCTCGCACCGCACCGCACCGCCCGCATCGCGTGGCTCTTCCTCGCACCGCGCAACCGCGCCCACCCGATCACCCGTGCGTCCGCACGGGCACCGCGCCAACCCGGACGGTCGCGCTCGCGCTCCTGATCGCACCGGCGTTCTCGGCCCGGCGCCTCAGCCGAGTGTGACGAACCTCGCCCGATCAGGGCCCACGGTCAGCCCACCGCGATCAGCCCAGCGCGGTCAGCCCACCGCGATCAGGATGATCAGCAGGATGGCGCCTGCCAGCGCCGGCGCCAGCACCTCGTACGCCCAGCGCACCACCGGTGCGCCCTGCGCGGCGGCGTCGTCCCGCGCGACCGCGCGGTCCGCCAGCTCGCGCATCTCCATGATCGCCCGGTCCGCCTGGGCGAGCTTGGTCTCGCTGTCGGCGGCCGAGAAGCTCAGCGCCGCCTGCCGGGAGCCCGAGGACGCCGGGGCGGAACGCTCCAGACGGCTCATCCTGCGGTCCACGCGCTTGCGCTGGCGCAGGCTGACCGGGACGGCCCACATCTGGTACTTCGCACCGTCGTGCGTGAAGAGTTCCGTGCTGAAGCGCGCCTTGATGTGCTTCATCGCACTCCACGGCACGGTGACCGTGCGGAACGGATTCCTGATCCGGACGTGGTCCTCGCCCGCGTAGACGGCCGGGCGGACCGTGTACGCGATCAGCAGCGGCACCACGAACAGCAGCGCCGCGAGGGACAGCCACGGCGCGCGGCCACTGCCGGTGACCAGGGCGTCGATACCGAGCCAGAGCACCAGGGCCAGCACGAGGATGCCGCCCGCGATGCCACCGCCCGAGCGGTACACACGGTCGGCGTACGCGGGCGTACCGGGCGCCGGTGCCGGGGCGGCGGAGGCGGCCTGGTCGGCCTCGGGCTGCTGCTGTTCGGAACGTGCCATACCCATGATTCTGCCGCACGCGCGAGCGAACGGACGAGGACCGTTCATGGTCGTTATCGATCGGTTCGCCCCGCCGTTATCGTTTCGCTCGTCACGCCCGGCCGTTTTCGGGCGTCCGGGAGGGCCCCGGCCGGGCCTCCGGGGCCCTCCCGGACGAACCGTTCCACGCCTGTACAGACCGCTACGCGCGTAGATATGCTGCCCTGGTGACCATGTCCACCAGCACCCCACCCCCGCTCGCCGATGTCGCCGCATCGGACAGCACGCTGCGGCGCTTCCTGCACGGGCTGCCCGGCGTCGACCCCGTAGGCCTGGAGGCGCGCGCCGCCGCTCTCGGCACCCGGTCGATCAAGACCACCGCCAAGGCGTACGCGATCGATCTCGCCATCTCGATGATCGACCTGACCACCCTCGAAGGCGCCGACACGCCGGGGAAGGTCCGCTCGCTCGCCGCGAAGGCGCTGCGCCCTGACCCGTCGGACAGGACCGCGCCCATGACGGCCGCCGTCTGCGTGTACCCGGACATGGCCGCGACGGCCAGGGCCGCGCTGGGCGACGCCGACGTCAAGGTCGCGTCCGTCGCCACCGCCTTCCCGGCGGGCCGCGCCGCGCTCGACGTGAAGCTCGCCGACGTGCGCTCCGCCATCGACGCGGGCGCCGACGAGATCGACATGGTCATCGACCGGGGCGCGTTCCTCGCCGGGCACTACCTGAAGGTGTACGACGAGATCCGCGCCGTGCGGGCCCAGTGCGAGGGGCATGCCCGGCTGAAGGTCATCTTCGAGACCGGTGAGCTGTCGACGTACGACAACATCCGCCGCGCCTCCTGGCTCGGCATGCTCGCGGGCGCGGACTTCATCAAGACCTCGACCGGCAAGGTCGCGACCAACGCGACCCCGGCGAACACCCTGCTGATGCTGGAGGCCGTGCGCGACTTCCGCGCCCAGACCGGCACCCAGGTCGGCGTGAAGCCGGCGGGCGGGATCCGCACCACGAAGGACGCGGTCAAGTACCTGGTGCTGATCAACGAGACGGTGGGCGCGGACTGGCTGGACAGCCACTGGTTCCGCTTCGGCGCGTCCTCCCTCCTCAACGACCTGCTGATGCAGCGTCAGAAGCTGCGCACCGGGCGCTACTCCGGTCCCGACTACGTGACGGTGGACTGATACACCATGGCATCGCCGCATCCCGACCCCAGTTCCGCACCGGCCGCCGGGCGTTCGCCGTTCGCGTACGCGCCCGCGCCCGAGTCGCGTTCCGTCGTCGACATCGCGCCCTCCTACGGGCTGTTCATCGACGGTGAGTTCACCGAGGCCGCCGACGGCAAGGTGTTCAAGACCCTCGCCCCGGCCACCGAGGAAGTGCTCTCCGAGATCGCCCAGGCCGGCGAACAGGACGTCGAAAGGGCCGTACGAGCGGCCCGCCGCGCCTTCGAGAAGTGGTCCGCGCTGCCTGGCGCGGAACGCGCGAAGTACCTCTTCCGGATCGCCAGGATCCTCCAGGAGCGCGCCCGCGAGCTGGCCGTGCTGGAGACGCTGGACAACGGAAAGCCCATCAAGGAGACACGGGACTTCGACGTCCCGCAGGCCGCCGCGCACTTCTTCTACCACGCGGGCTGGGCCGACAAGCTGGAGCACGCCGGGTTCGGCCCCGCGCCGCGCCCGCTGGGGGTGGCCGCGCAGGTCATCCCGTGGAACTTCCCGCTGCTGATGCTGGCGTGGAAGATCGCGCCCGCCCTCGCCACCGGCAACACGGTGGTGCTGAAGCCCGCCGAGACGACCCCGCTGTCCGCGCTGTTCTTCGCGGACGTGTGCCGCCAGGCAGGGCTGCCGAAGGGCGTCGTCAACATCGTGACGGGCGACGGCACGACGGGCGCGGCCCTGGTGGCCCACCCGGAGGTGGACAAGGTCGCGTTCACCGGCTCGACCGATGTCGGCAAGGCCATCGCACGGCAGGTCGCCGGCACCCGCAAGAAGGTCACGCTCGAACTCGGCGGCAAGGGCGCGAACATCGTCTTCGACGACGCGCCTCTCGACCAGGCGGTCGAGGGCATCGTCACCGGGATCTTCTTCAACCAGGGCCAGGTGTGCTGCGCCGGTTCGCGGCTGCTGGTCCAGGAGTCGGTCGCGGACGAGCTGATCGAGTCGCTCAAGCGCCGGCTCGGCACTCTGCGGCTCGGCGACCCGCTCGACAAGAACACCGACATCGGCGCCATCAACTCGGCGCAGCAGCTGGCGAAGATCCGCGAGTTGACGGAGATCGGCGCGGCCGAGGGCGCGGAGCGCTGGTCGCCGGAGTGCGAACTCCCGTCGTCCGGCTACTGGTTCCCGCCGACGCTGTTCACCGGTGTGGCGCAGGCGCACACCGTCGCGCAGGACGAGATCTTCGGCCCGGTGCTGTCGGTGCTGACGTTCCGCACCCCGGACGAGGCGGTCGCCAAGGCCAACAACACCCCGTACGGGCTGTCCGCCGGTGTGTGGACGGAGAAGGGGTCGCGGATGCTCGCCGTCGCGGACCGGCTGCGCGCGGGCGTCGTCTGGGCGAACACATTCAACAAGTTCGACCCGACGTCGCCGTTCGGTGGCTACAAGGAGTCGGGTTACGGCCGCGAGGGCGGCCGCCACGGCCTGGAGGCGTACCTCGATGTCTGACAGCAGCGGCCAGGGCCGGCTGACGGTCCTCAAGACCTACAAGCTGTACGTGGGGGGCAAGTTCCCCCGCAGTGAGAGCGGCCGGGTGTACGAAGTGACGGATGCCAAGGGCCGCTGGCTCGCCAACGCCCCCCTCTCCTCCCGCAAGGACGCCCGTGACGCGGTCGTCGCGGCGCGCAAGGCGGTCGGCGGCTGGTCGGGCGCCGCGGCGTACAACCGCGGGCAGGTCCTGTACCGGATCGCGGAGATGCTCCAGGGCCGCGCGGACCAGTTCACGCGCGAGGTCGCCGACGCGGAGGGGCTGTCCAAGTCGAAGGCGGCGGCCGTCGTCGAGGCGGCCATCGACCGCTGGGTCTGGTACGCGGGCTGGACCGACAAGATCGCCCAGGTGGTGGGCGGCGCGAACCCGGTGGCGGGGCCGTACTTCAACCACTCGGTGCCGGAGCCGACGGGCGTCGTCGCGGTGCTCGCGCCGCGCGAGTCGTCGCTGCTGGGCCTCGTGTCGGTGGTGGCGCCGGTCGTCGCGACCGGCAACACGGCCGTGGTGGTGGCGAGCGAGGACCGCCCGCTGCCCGCCCTGTCGCTGGCGGAGGTACTGGCGACGTCGGACGTGCCGGGCGGCGTCGTGAACGTCCTGTCGGGACGTACGGCGGAGATCGCGGCGCCCCTCGCCGCGCACCAGGACGTCAACGGCATCGATCTGACGGGCGCGGACGCTGCGCTCGCCAAGGACCTGGAGATCGCGGCGGCGGACAACCTGAAGCGGGTGCTGCGTCCGGCGGGCACGGCCGCCGACTGGACGGCCGACCCGGGGACGCGCCGCATGACGGCGTTCCTGGAGACGAAGACCGTCTGGCACCCCACGGGCGCGCTGGGCGTGGCGGGCTCGTCGTACTGACGTATGACGTAATGACGTTCAGGAGCGGTGCGGCGGAGCAGCCGCCACCACGGGCGCGCGGCCCGGTCCTTCACGGGACCGGGCCGCGCGCCGTCGGCATCGGTGGGCCGGCGGGCCGTGACCGGAGGGCGTCGGTGACCTGACGGCCTGCCCCGTGCGGCGGCCGAGGCGCCCGACGGCCCGGGTGCCCACGCCCGGCAGTTCAGCCGCCGAGGAGGCTCGTGACCTGGCCGGTCACCGGGAGCGAGCCGAGGGCGCCGCCCTGGGTGACCGGGTCGGTGAGCGTCTTGGTGGACACCGGCTTGAAGTCCGCGATCTGTGTGCCCACTCCGTTGTCCAGCGGGTCCACGCCGGTCTTCGCCAGCGGGTCGAGCTGGAGGTTCGTCACGGGCAGCGCCGCGCCCTTCACCACGTTGCCGACGGCCCCGGTCAGCGCCTGCGCCGTCGCCCCCGACGCCTGCTGGGCGCTCGTGCCTGCGGCCTGGGCCGCCGCCCCGCTGAGCCCGAGCGCGGCGCCCGCTGCGGTGACGGTGAGGCCGACGCGCAGCATCGCGTGGCGTCGGGGTGTGGGAGCTGCGTGACGTGCCATGGGGGTTTCCGTTCCGGTACGTGATGGGGTCAGTACGTACAGTAAGTGACGGCCGGGGCCGCTCACCACCTCTACGGCGGGCCGGTCCCCGGGGGTCCCCTGCGCGGGCGTATGCCTCACACTGGTGTTCCGTGACGCATCCGAACCCCCGCCCGACGCCCGTCCTCCTGCTCTCGGGCCCCTCGGGTTCCGGGAAGTCGTCCCTCGCCGCCCGTACCGGACTGCCGGTGCTGCGCCTTGACGACTTCTACAAGGAGGGCGACGACCCGACGCTGCCGCTCGTGCCGGACAGCGACGACATCGACTGGGACGCGCCGGGCTCGTGGGACGAGGACGCGGCGGTCGCGGCGGTCCTGGACCTCTACGGCAGCGGGCGTACGGACGTCCCCGTGTACGACATCGCGACCAGTTCGCGTACGGGCACGACGACCCTGGACGTGGGCGCGGCACCCGCGTTCCTCGCGGAGGGCGTCTTCGCGGCGGAGATCGTCGCCCGCTGCCGTGAACTGGGCGTACTGTCCGACGCGTTGTGCCTGCGCGGCCGCCCGTGGACGACGTTCAGGCGGCGGCTGGCCCGCGACCTGCGCGAGGCCCGCAAGTCGGTGCCGTTCCTGCTGCGGCGCGGATGGCGGCTGATGCGCCTGGAGCCCGGCATCGTGGCGCACCAGGTGGGGCTGGGCGCCCACCCCTGCGGCGCCCCCGAGGCCCTGGACCGGATCGCGGCGGCGATCGCCGCCGCGAGCGCCCCGGACGCCACGGCCGGCACGGGCACCCGCACGGCGGCCCGGCCCGGCCGGGGCCTCGCCTAGAGGGCCCTCGCGCAAGACCCGCACGCGCAGGACAGCGCCCCGGCACCCGAGCCGCACCTGGGCGCACCACGCACGGCGTCATCCCGGAGGCCGGGCGCACCACGCACGGCGTCTTCCGGGAGGCCGGGCCCCTCATCGGCGAGACGGCGGGCCGCGCGGGCGCGGGGGCGACGGCGAGCGGATTCCCGCGACGGTGTCCACCGAAGGCCGGGCGCGCCGGCCCATGTCCGCGACAGCCATGCCTATGACCGGCCGCGCGCCCGTCGGCCCACCCCGGTCCCCCGGCAGCCGCGCCGAAGGGGCGGCCATCCGGCCACCCGTTCGGCCCGGCTACGACAGCGACCGGCCGAAACCCGCCGCGAGCGGCATCCGCAGCCCCACCGGGGGCGGCGCGGCGAGGGCGTCCTCCACGGGGCGGGAGTACGGCCGGGACAGCAGCGCCCCCATCGCGAAGTCCTTCGCCAGCGAGGTGACTTCGCGGTGGTAGTGGCGCAGCGCGTGACCGTCGGAGTGGACCTCGAAGCGGCAGGTGTCGCGGTTGGCCTTCTTCGCCCGCTCCGCCAGCCGGAACGACAACTCCGGGTCGGTGCGCCGGTCGTTGGTGCCGTGCACGATCAGCACCTGGCGCCCCACCAGTTGGCGCACCGGCTCGTCGGGCGCGGCGAGGTCGTCGTCGGGCAGCCAAGGGGCGATCGCCAGGACGGAGTTGACGGCTTCGTGGCCCGCGGCGCGCAGGGCGGCCCGGCCGCCCATCCCGTATCCGGCGAGGCACACCGGCACGTCCCCGTACCGCCGTCCGACCTCGTCGGCGGCCCAGGCGACGTCGGCGCACAGGGCCGCGTCCGGGCCGTTCCAGCCGCCGACGCGGTAGCGCACCACATGGACCATCACGCCCTCCCGGGCGCCCGCCCGCCCCAGCGACCGGGCGAGGGGTGCGAGCGTCGCGCGGGTGAGCGGTGACGGGCGCCGCGTGGAGGTCTCCGCGGCGGTGGGCAGAACGAGGACGACGCCGCCCGTCGACGTACCGGCGGAGGGTGGGACGAGGGGCCGCCCCAGCCGGGGCAGGGGGCCGGTCCCGTCGCGTTCTGGTTGCTGCGGACGCTCCGTTGCGTCCTGGCCTGCCTGATGTCCCATAGCGGAACGATGTCAGACGCGCGCGTGGACTCCACCCTTCCGCGCGGTCACTGTTACGTATCGACACCTGTCGGACGGTGCTCGTTCTACGCGCGTAGGCGTTAGATTGGACGGATGACGAGCCAGCCCGGTCAGACCACCCCTCCCCCGAGCGCGGACCAGATCCACCGCGCCCCCAAAGTGCTGCTGCACGACCACCTCGACGGCGGACTGCGGCCCGGCACGGTCATCGATCTCGCCCGGCAGGCCGGCTACGACGGCCTGCCGGAGAGCGACAGCGAGAAGCTGGGCATCTGGTTCCGCGAGGCCGCGGACTCGGGCTCGCTGGAACGCTACCTGGAGACGTTCGCCCACACCTGCGCCGTCATGCAGTCGCGGGACGCGCTGCTGAGGGTCGCGGCCGAGTGCGCCCAGGACCTCGCGGCGGACGGCGTCGTCTACGCCGAGGTGCGCTACGCGCCCGAACAGCACCTGGAGGGCGGCCTGAGCCTCGAAGAGGTCGTCGAAGCGGTCAACGAGGGCTTCAGGGAGGGCGAGCGGCGCGCCCGGGCCGACGGCCACCGCATCAGGATCGGCGCGCTCCTCACCGCGATGCGGCACGCGGCCCGCGCCCTGGAGATCGCCGAACTGGCCAATTCCTACCGGGATTCGGGCGTCGTCGGCTTCGACATCGCGGGCGCGGAGGCCGGTTACCCGCCCACCCGCCACCTCGACGCCTTCGAGTACCTGAAGCGGGAGAACAACCACTTCACGATCCACGCGGGCGAGGCGTTCGGCCTGCCGTCGATCTGGCAGGCGCTGCAGTGGTGCGGTGCGGACCGCCTCGGCCACGGCGTGCGCATCATCGACGACATCGAGGTCGCCGAGGACGGCTCGGTGAAGCTCGGCCGGCTCGCGTCGTACGTGCGGGACAAGCGCATCCCGCTGGAACTGTGCCCCAGCTCCAACCTCCAGACGGGCGCCGCCACCTCGTACGCGGAGCACCCCATCGGGCTGCTGCGCCGGCTCCACTTCCGCGCCACCGTCAACACGGACAACCGGTTGATGTCGGGCACGAGCATGAGCCGCGAATTCGGCGCACTGGTGGAGACCTTTGGGTACAGCCTCGACGACATGCAGTGGTTCACGGTCAATGCGATGAAATCAGCATTCATTCCTTTCGATGAACGTCTCGCCATGATCAATGACGTCATCAAGCCCGGCTACGCGGAACTCAAATCCGAATGGCTGTTCAGGCAGACGTCCGTGACCAGCTGATTCATCGCGAAGAACGTCCATCACACCTATCCGTCGACGCTCCGGAACACGAATACGGAAGGGCGCCGGATATTTGCGGAGGACGAGCCGCGCTGACTAGATTTCAGAGCTGCTCGTTTTTCCACACCCCCACAAGGACGAAATCTCAGATGAACAGGTCCGCTGTCAAGACCCTCGGTGCCGCCGTTCTCGGTGCCGCCTTCGCCGCCACCGCCGCCGGTTCGGCCTCCGCCGCCGTCGGCCCCCTCCCGGACACCGGCAAGGCACTCGAAACCGTCAACAAGCTGCCGGTGGACCAGCTCGCCAAGGAACTGCCGAACGCGGGCAACGACACGCTGACCGCGACCCGCGTCACCGGGGGCGTCGTCAACGAGACCGCTCCCCAGGTGCTCCAGGCCGCCCAGACGGCCAACCCGCTCGGCGCGCTGCTCGGCGGCCTGCCCGTCAACGGCCTCCAGAACGGCCTGCCTATCAACGGTCTCGGCCGCTGAGGCGCTGAGCCCCGCCACCACATCGCCGCCCGGAGCGAGACCGCACCAGGCAGCACGATGGGGCGCGCCCCGGTCGTTCCGGAGTGCGCCCCATGCCGTCTTCCGCCGTATCCCCACCGGCACCCGTCCCAGGCCCCGGCCCCCGGGCTCTGGCGAAACGCCCGGAGCTGCCCCTACGGGACCGGCCCCGCGCTGTGACCGGGCGGTACGGGAGTGGTGATCGCCCGCCTCCCGGGGTGGCCGCAGCCTGCCCTTTCGCTACCAGGCCGGCCGCTCCGACTTCTCGCCCGGCAGCAGCACCCACAGCGCCAGGTAGACCAGGAACTGCGGCCCCGGCAGCAGGCACGACACCAGGAAGATCACGCGCATCGTCGTCGCGGACGTGCCGAAGCGCCGTGCCAGCGCTGCGCACACTCCGCCGATCATGCGTCCGTCGCGGGGGCGGACAAGTGCACCGGCCATGGTGGGCTCCTTCACGAGAGCTTCCGGGGAACCGTCCTTACGTCTGCGCGGCTCCCGATGACTCCATGTTCGCCGGGTACCCCTTTTCCGCGCGTCGCTCTACGGAGCGAGGCCGACCCTGGGAATCGTCGGGGTGGGCCCCTGCGGGCCGTCACCCTCAGGTACGGCATCCGGGTCGTACACGTCGGCCCGTGGGTCGACCACGCCGTACGCATATCCGTTGACCCGCCCGGTACCTGGCCGCCGCGGGCCCGGGTCCGCGGCGGCGCGCTCCGCCGCGGCACCCGCGACGGCGGCTGAGCGTGCCGCGGCGGACGCGCGCAGGCCGCGGCGCAGGCGCGCCCGGCCGAGCGGCACGACGACGGCGTGCGCCACCGCCACGCCCACCGTGTTGAGGATCAGCGAGTCGATGTCGAGCACCCGGCCCGGTACCCCGGTCTGGAGCAGCTGGATGGTCAGGGAGATCAGCACGCCCGCGCCGACCGTCCGGGTCAGCGATGCCCAGGGCGAGACCCAGAGCCTGCCGCTGACCACCGGAAGCAGTACTCCGAGCGGCGCGAGCAGCGCGAGGCCCTCGGCGACGCTGCGTACTCCGTGTGCCGTGCCGACGGCGAAGTCAGCCCTGATGCCGGCGAGGGGCCGCAGATTGGCGGCGGTCACCCAGGGGGCGTCGACGGGTCTCAACGTCAGCCACCCCACGATCAGCAGATGCATGAGGAGGAGGAGGGCTCCCGCCGTTCGCAGGCGGATGGCGGCACTGCCGCCCTTACCGTGACGCACGTTCCTCTAGACGCCCGGGCGGGCGCGCCTGGTTCCCCGTGAGAGCAGCGTCACTCCTGTGGCCGTACGCGGGCCCTCAGCAGGCCGCACGCAGGGTCTACGCGGCCCGTACGCGGCCCGCACGCGCCGCGTACGGGCCGCTCGGGCCGCGGACGTCCTCCGGACGGCCTCGCCCCGCGCTCAGGGCGTCGCGGGCGCCATGGGTGCGGCACTCGGCGCGGCCGTGGGCACCGGGGCATCCGGGTCGGTCTTGACCCGGCGGTCGCAGGTGTAGTCCCGGGGCCGGTACGCACCGGGCCCGCCGAGAACCACCTGCCCACTGTCGTCACCCGCCGTGCGGCTCCCGGTGTCGTTCTCGACGAACGTGCAGACGATCTGCGCGAGCGCCGACTGCGGCAGGTCCTCGGGCTGGGTGGACAGCCGCAGCGCCCCGGCCGGGTCGCCGGGTCGCCCCGGCCTGACCAGCAGCGGTGGCTCCACGTACGTGGTGAAGCCGGCCTGGTGCTCCTGCGCCGACGGTTGCGCCTGCAACGCGTCGAGCAGCGCCTGCGCGAGCGGGACCCGCGCTGCGGCGGGCCGCCTCGGCACGGGCACCGTGCGTTCCACGGCCGTCAGCGCGGAGGCGCACACCAGGTAGACCCTGACCGGCACGGTGGTGGCGGCGGAGGGGGACTGGCTGACGGCGTCCTTCTGGTCGACCTCGCAGGCCAGCCTGGACGGTGCCGCGCCCGCGTCGACCGGTACGGCCGTCGTCCGCACGCCGCACGCCGACAGCAGCACCGCGCACAGTGCCGCGCCGGCCACGAGCGCCGTCGTGCGCCCCCTGCCCGCGCGCCGCCGGGCACCCCCGGACGTCCCGCCGGGGCCGTTTTCGCCGTTCACCGTGCCCGGCCCCCGCCGTCGTCCGGGGCCCGGCCCTGGTCACCGCTGCCGGTGCCGGTGCCGGTGCCCGTGCCGGAACCGGTGCCGGGGTCCCCGCCCGCATCGGTGTCGGGACCGTCGTCGGCCGGCCCCCCGCGCGGCAGCCGCAGCACGAACATGGCTCCCTGGCCGTCCGGGACGTTCGACGCCGTGATGGTGCCGCCGTGGATGTGCGCGTTCTCCATCGCGATCGAGAGGCCGAGCCCGCTGCCGTCGGAGCGCGGCCGGGACGCGGACGCCTTGTAGAACCGGTCGAAGACGTGCGGCAGAACGGCCTCCGGAATACCCGGCCCGTTGTCCCGTACCGCGATGACGAGTTCCTCCCGGCCCGTGGCGGCCGTCTGCGTACGCACCGAGACGCGCACCCCCGCGCCGCCGTGCTTGAGGGCGTTGCCGATGAGGTTCGCGAGGATCACGTCGAGCCTGCGCGGGTCGAGGCGGGCCATGATGCCGCGCTCCGCGTCCAGGTCCACCGCGTCCAGCCAGGCCCGCGCGTCCAGACAGGCGGTGACCTGGTCGGCGACGTCCACCGAGTCCAGCACCAGCCGGGCGGTGCCCGCGTCGAATCGGGTCACCTCCATCAGGTTCTCCACCAGGTCACCGAGTCTGCGGGTCTCGCTGACCACGAGGGTCACGGCCGGGGCGATCATCGGGTCGAGGTTGTCGACCTCTTCCTCCAGCACCTCGGCCACGGCGGTGAGCGCGGTGAGCGGGGTCCGCAGCTCGTGCGACATGTCCGCGACGAAGCGGCGGCTGGACTCCTCCCGCGCGCTCATGTCCTCGACCTTCGTCTGGAGCGAGGCCGCGGCGTTGTTGAACGTACGCGACAGGTCGGCGAGTTCGTCGGTCCCGGTGACCCGCAGCCGGGTCTCGAACTTGCCCTCGCCGAGCTTGCGGGCGGCCTCACCGAGGCGCTGCACCGGCTTGAGGACCGTGCGCGCCGCGGCCTGCGCGATGATCGCGGCCCCGACCAGCGCGAGCGCGGCGGCGATCCCCAGCGACCAGGCGAGCGAGTCGAGGTCGGCCCGCTCCTGCGCCAGCGACTTGAACACGTAACCGGTCAGTCCGCCGTCGATGTGCGCCCCGCCGACCAGGTAGGGCGTGCCGTCGTGGTCCACCCGCTGCCAGAACAGGTGGTACGGGTACTTGTTCGCGGACGTGACCTTCTGCTTGCCCCCCACCGCGGCGCGCAGCGTGGCGGGCACCTCGGCCAGGGTGAAGGTGTCGGCGTCGGACGCGCCACTGATGGGCCGGCCGTCCTGGCCGGTGGCTATCAGCAGCACGTCGTACGCGTTGCCGTCGCCCGCCATCTGCCGCGCGGTGGTGCGCAGATCGCTCGCGTTCGGCCGGACCGGCAGGTCGGCGGCGCGGTTCTGCATCTGCTGGCGGAAGTCGTTGAGCGTGGCGTCCTGCGTACGGGTCAGCACCGCCTCGCGGTTGATCCAGTACGCGATGCCCGACGCGGAGACCGCCGCGGTCAGCGCGACCGCCCCGACGACCAGCGCGAGGCGCAGTCGCAGGCTGCCCCAGCGCAGGCCGAGGTGGCCGAAGCGCCGCCCGCCGGAGGGGGCGCCGTCCTCGGCTCCCGTGCCGCGGGGCGGCTGCGGCTGCTGCGCGCCCTCACGGGCGTCGTCGTCCCTCACCTGCCGTGTCCGTGCATCACGCAGGCGCGTCCAGCCGGTATCCCACACCGCGCACGGTGCGGATCAGCGTCGGCGAGCCCGGTACGTCCTCGACCTTGGCGCGCAGCCGCTGCACACAGGCGTCGACCAGCCGTGAGTCGCCGAGGTAGTCGTGCTCCCACACGAGGCGCAGCAACTGCTGCCGGGACAGCGCCTGTCCTGGCCGCCTGCTCAGTTCGAGCAGTAGACGCAACTCGGTCGGCGTGAGCTGGAGATCCTCGCCGTTCTTGGTGACGGTCATCGCCGAACGGTCGATGACGAGGCTGCCGAACGTCGCGGAGTCCGTGGACTCGCGCTCGCCGCGGCGCAGCACGGCACGGATGCGCGCGTCGAGCACCCGGCCCTGCACGGGCTTGACGACATAGTCGTCGGCGCCGGACTCCAGGCCCACCACCACGTCGATGTCGTCGCTGCGCGCGGTGAGCAGGATGATCGGCAACTGGTCCGTGCGCCGGATGCGCCTGCACACCTCGAAACCGTCGATGCCGGGCAGCATCACGTCCAGCACGATCAGATCGGGCCGCTGCTCCTTGAGCAGTTTCAGGCCGTCCTCTCCCGTCGCCGCGGTGGCCACCCGGTGGCCCTGGCGTGACAGCGAGAGTTCGAGAGCCGTGCGGATGGCGTCGTCGTCCTCGATCAGCAACAGGAAAGGCACGTGGGCCATTCTGAACCATGCGGCGCCCGGAGTTCGACCGTCCGGGCGGCTCCACCTCAGCCGTCCCCGCCATCTCGGCCGGTTCGACACGGTTCCGCCACCCCTCCATCGCGCCTCAGGAGCCCGCTCCGTCCCCTGTGACAGCTCTGTGACAGTCGGGGGACAACGCGATGAAGTGGGTTCGGCAAGCTCCTCGGTGTAAGGAAAGACGAGGCTCCGACCGAGGGGGGCGCGGGATGAACGCACTGCACGAGACGGCTGCGGGCGCGGTTGTCACGCGTCTGCACGACCTGGGGACCACGGAGAAGCCGGGCGGTGCGAACGGACGGGGGTGCGTCCGCGCCGCCGCACGTCAGCACAAGCCGTCGTACATGAGCGTGGTCGACGCGGCCAGGGGCAACGGCGACCCCGTGTTCACGGGGGGCACGGGGACCGCCGGGGTTCACGGGGGCGGCACACAGGCCGGGGGGCCCGCAGGGCAGAGCGTGAACGGCCCGGCCGCCACGGACAGCGCGGACAACACGGCCGCCTTCACCGCCTACGTCCAGGAGCGCCGCGCGTCCCTGTACGCGGCGGCCTACCACCTGACCGGCGACCGGTTCGAGGCGGAGGACCTGCTGCAGAGCGCGCTGTTCTCCACCTACCGGGCGTGGGACAGGATCAGCGACAAGGCCGCGGTCGGCGGCTACCTGCGCAGGACGATGACCAACCTGCACATCAGCGCGTGGCGCCGGCGCAAGCTCAACGAATACCCCACGGAGGAGCTGCCGGAGACGGCCGCGGGTACGGACGCGATGAGCGGCACGGAACTGCGCACGGTGCTCTGGCAGGCGCTGACCAGGCTGCCGGAGACCCAGCGCACGATGCTGGTGCTCCGCTACTACGAGGGCCGCACCGACCCGGAGATCGCGGACATCCTCGGCATCAGCGTCGGCACGGTGAAGTCCAGCATCTGGCGCTCCCTGCGCCGGCTGCGGGACGACGAGGTCCTCAGCTTCGGCCGTGACGAGGAGGAGTCCTTCGGCGAGCTGGTCGCCTGACCGGCCCGTCCGGGGGCGGGGGGGAACCAGGGGGACGCGGACCGTTCGGGGGGACGGACCGCACAGCAGGAAAACGGGCCGGAAACGGGCCGGCAAGGGGCGGGGGGACGGGGGGACACGGGGGAAACACAGGGGGGAACACACGGGGGAACGAGAAAGCGTCGGAGCCGGACGGGCCGGGGGGTCCTGTCCGGCTCCGGCGTTTTCGCGGTGTGCCGCACCCCGGTCCCTCGTCAGAGAAGGTGGTCGGCCTTGCCCGCCTTGATGTCGGTGATCAGCGTGCGCAGCGCGTCCACGGAGTCGATGAGGTAGCGGCCCTCCTCACCGTTGACGGCTATGTAGGCGTTGCCGTCGGTGTCGGTGCCGAGGCGGAAGCAGTTGTTTCCTTCGCCGCAGAAGGGCGCTTCCCAGGTGATGTCAGGCATGAAGGTCTCCTCAGAGCTGCTTCGCGATTCGGTGAACGAGATCCAGGGACTTCGACACGCTCAGGCAATGCTGATCCATCCATGCAAGATGGGCACGGTACTTGGCGAGTTGGGCCTCCGCGTGGACGAACTCGGCACCGTGGGCGGTGTCCACCTGCGCGGTGTCCAACTCGCTGACGGCCCCTTCGGCATAGAGAAGGGCGTGTCCGGCACCCGGAAAGGCGCCGGCTGCGAACGGGATCACTCGAAGGGACACGTGGTCGCGTTCGGTCGCGGCGCACAGGTGGTCAAGTTGCTCGTGCGCGACCCTGCGTCCGCCGAACTGCATGAGCAGCGCCGCCTCGTGGACATACCCGTCGTACGGTCGGGCAATCTCCGCATCGAGGACGCGCTGTCGCTCCAGACGGTTCCGCACCCGCAGCTCGACCTCCTGGCGGGACAGAGGAGGCAGAACGGAGTCGAAGACGCTGCGCGCGTAGTCCTCGGTCTGCAGCAAACCCGGAACGTGCACGGTCTGCACGGTGAATATCCGCCGTGCGTGCCACTCAAGCTCGGCGATATCGAGGAGTCCCCCCGATAGAATCCCCCGATAGCTCTCCCACCAGCCCGTTGCCGACTGCGCCAACTCGACCAGGGCGTCCACATATTGGGTGTCCGTCACATCGCAGTTGCAGGCGAGCGTCCGCAGTCGATCGGCGCTGATACCGCGAATGCCGGACTCCATGTTGGAGATCTTTCCGCGGTCCACGCCCAGCAATCCGGCGGCGATCTCTGCCGACATCCCCGCCGCAGTGCGGATGCGGCGCAGCTCACTGCCCAGCCTTCGCTGGCGCTGGGTGGGTGTTGTCCTCTGGGGCATGCCCTTCCCTTCACCCGGCAGGCTCCGTGTGCAGCGGACCGGGGCTCGTTCACCACTCCGTGGTCATTCTTCGTGACTACGTGGCAAATCTACCACCGCATGCTCTACCGTCAGTCGTGCACCACCCACGCACAGTAGCGCCGGAAGCGCACCGCGCGAGCCTGCCCGTCCGCCCTGGGACGGGTGCGTCCGCGACCAGGGCGGTAGGCCACCGGCGATCTCGAACCCTCCCTCACCGCAAAGGAGTTCGCCATGCCCGAAATCCCTCTCGTACCCGCCCACTGGCGCTTCCCCGCGCACCCCGCCTCCGTGTCACGGGCCCGACACGCCGTGGCCGAGGCGCTCCCGAAGGACGTACGAACCCATCTCGGCTCCGACATCGAGCTGTTGACCTCCGAGCTGGTCACCAACGCCCTCCGCCACGGCACCCGCTCGGCGCACGAGGAGCTTGTCGAACTCGTCCTGTGGCCGGCCGAGGGGCACTACTGGGTGGCCGTCTCGGACCCCGGTTCCCACCCGCCGGGCGGTACCGGGACACCCGCCGTGGCGCACCCGGGCGCCGGTTCCGAGAACGGCCGGGGGCTGCTGCTCGTCGACCGGCTCGCCGCCGCCTGGACGGTGCGGCCACGACCCGTGCGCGGCATCTCCGTCATCGCGGGCCTGCCGCTCGCTGGGCATGGGTGATCACTCGCGGCGAGGGACCCGGGCGGGCGCGCGGCCCCCTCGCCACGGAGCCGGCTCCGTCAACTCGCCTTCTCCCATGCCGAGATCAGGAAGCGGACAGGCTCCGGCTGGTCGACGTGCGGGCCGTGGCGCCCGCGCGGATGCGCTGGCCGAGGAAGAGGGCCGCGCGGTCCAGTGCCTCCTCGGCTTCGTCCAGGACACCGGCGAACGCCTGGAACACGTGCGGCACATCGGCGGTGACGTCCAGGATGACGTCCACCCCGGCCGCTCGCGCCCGTGCGGCGAGGCGCGTGGAGTCGTCCAGCAGGATCTCGTTGGTGCCCACCTGGATCAGCATCGGGGGGAAGCCGGTCAGGTCGGCGAGGACGGCGGGGCTGAGCAGGGGCTGACGGGGGTTCTGCCCCGCGAGGTACATGGCTCCGGTCTGTTCCATGGACCTGCGGGTGAAGACCGGGTCGACGCCTTCCTTGGTCTCCATGGACTCACCCGTGCGGGTGGCGTCGACGCCCGCGGAGAACGTCAGGAGGGCGGCGGGCAGCGGGAGACCCGCGTCCCGGGCGGCCAGGCAGGTAGTGACGGCGAGGCCGCCACCGGCCGAGTCCCCGGCGAACGCGATGGCCGAGGGGTCCTGACCGCTGTCGAGGAGGGCGCGGTAGGCGCTGAGCGTGTCGTCGATCGCGGCCGGGAACGGGTGTTCCGGCGCGAGCCGGTAGTCGACCGAGTACGCCTCGAACCCGGTCCTGACGACGAGTTGTCCCGTCAGCGACAGCGCGGACCGGGGGGAGCCGTACACCCAGCCGCCGCCGTGGAAGTACAGGATCGTCCCGGCACGCGGCCCGTCGTCCGGCTCGACGCGCAGGGCCGGCCGGCCGCCGAGGGACGTCGGCGCGGTGCGGATGCCGTCCGGCACGTGCATCCGGGCCATCAGCATCTCGAATCCGGCTCGGATCTCCTCGACCGGGAGGGGGCCTTCGGGTTCCGGCTGCCGCAGCATCGCATTGACCTGGGCGCGCTGTCGCTTGCTCATGTTCTTTCTCCCGTCACAGGTGCATTCCACGGAACTATATGCCGTGGCATCTAACGTAAACTATATGCCGTGACATCCACAACGAGCGGTGCGACGGCGGCCGACCTCCCGGGCTTCTTCGCCGACCTGGTCCGATGCGAGACGCGGCTGTACAACGCCCTCAACGACCGTCTCCGTGAGCGGCACAAGATCGTCACCTCGCAGTTCGAGGCGCTGCGCTACCTGCGCGACCACCCCGAGGCCCGGGTGGCGGACCTCGCCGCCGAATTCGCCATCGGCATCGGGGCGACCAGCAAGACCATCGACCGTCTGGAGAAGCAGGGATGGGCCGTCCGGCTGCCGAACCCGTCCGATCGCCGGTCCTCGCTGCTGGCCCTGACCGACGACGGCTCACGACTGGTCGACGCGGCGGAGAAGACCTTCGCCGCGGCACTGGCCGAGCTGATCGGTGGCTCTCTCGACGGCGCCTCGGCGGCAGCCACCGCACAGGCCCTCGCGGAGTTGCGCTCCGCGCTGGAACGTCACCAGATCGGCACGCCCACGGGCTGACGGGCATCGCCCCGGCGTGCAGGGCGGTCCGGCCGAGGCCCCGTCAGGCCGTCAGGCCGTCAGGCCGTCAGGCCGTCAGGCCGTCAGGCCACGACGCCCCCACGCCGTCACCGCCGTCAGGCCGTCAGGCCGTGGGCCCGTCACGCCGTCACCAGACCGCCCCTGCGGGACAGCAGGAAGCGCTTGAAGGCGGTCACCGGGGGCGTGTCGTGGTGGCCCTCCAGCCAGGCCACGCCGATCTCGCGGGCCGCGCGCGGCGCGGTGACCGTCAGTTCCACGACCCCCGGGCGTGCGAAAGCCGGTGGGGGCAGCAGCGCCACCCCGAGCCCGGCGGCGACCAGGCCGCGCAGCGTCTCGGCCTCCTCACCCTCGAAGGCGATCCGCGGCCGGAAGCCCGCCTTCGCGCACAGGTCGTCGGTGATGCGGCGCAACCCGTAGCCGGGCTCCAGGGTCACGAACGCCTCCTCGGCGGCCTCCGCGAGCCGTACGCGCCGGCGCCGCGCGAGCCGGTGGTCGGCGGGCACGACGAGACGCAGCCGCTGCTCGTCCAGCCGGTGGGCGACGAGGCCGGGCTCGTCGGGTACCGGCGAGGTGAGGCACAGGTCGAGTTCACCGGCGCGCAGCCGCTCCAGCATCGCCTCCCCGTACGTCTGCACGAGCTGGAACCTGATCCGCGGATGGTCGGCGCGGAACTCGCGCAGCAGGCCCGGCACGGTCTCGGAGCCCATCGTGTGCAGGAAGCCGAAGGCGACCTTGCCCGTCGCCGGGTCCGCGTCGGCCCGCAGGGACTCGGCCGCGCGCCCGATGTCGGCGAGCGCGCTCTCCACGGCGCCGAGGAACGAGCGGCCCTCGCGCGTGAGCGCCACCGTGCGGCCCTTGCGGTCGAACAGGGCGACGCCGAGGTCCTGCTCCAGACGGACGATGGCGCGGGACAGAGTGGACTGCGGGACGCCCGTGTCCAGTGCGGCCCTGGTGACATGTTCGTGGCGGGCGACCTGGGCGAAGTAGGCGAGGCGGGGCGCGAGGACGACCGGCCAGTCCCGCCCGTTCGTGGCCCGGTCCACCCGCCATTCGATGCGGTTCTCGTCACTTCTCGGTCCGTTCCGCGGCTCGGACCTCGGTTCATGCTCCACGGGAACGATTGTCCCCGACTGATGCATTGGACGCATCAGGACCGCGTTCGTACGTTCCTTGTATGGCCTCTGTCAGTACCCTGGCGCCGGCGGCGCCCGCACTCCTGTCCCCCGGACGCCCCGGCTACCGGCGGCTGAGCCTGGCGCTGTTCGTCGCGGGGATCGCGACCTTCGCGCTGCTGTACTCGACGCAGGCCCTGCTGCCCGCAGTCTCCGACGCGCTGCGGGTCTCCCCCGGCGACGCGAGCTGGACGGTCGCGGCGGCGACCGGCGCGCTGGCCCTGGCCGTGGTGCCGCTGAGCGCACTGTCGGAACGCTTCGGCAGGCGCTCGATGATGACCGCGTCGCTGGTGGTGGCGGTGGCCGTCGGACTCGCGGTGCCGTTCGCGCCCAACCTGACGGTCCTGATCGTGCTGCGGGCCGTGCAGGGCGCGGCGCTCGCGGGGCTGCCGGCATCCGCGATGGCGTTCCTCGCGGAGGAGGTCGAGGCGGGCGCGCTGGTCTCAGCGATCGGCCTGTTCGTCGCCGGCAACAGCATCGGCGGCATGAGCGGCCGGATCTTCACCGGCTGGATAGCGCAGGCCTGGGGGTGGCGCGTGGCGCTCGGGGCGGTGGGACTCCTCGCGGTGGCGTGCGCGGTGATCTTCCGGATCATGGTGCCGAAGGCGCGTAACTTCACGCCACGGCCGCTGTCACTCGCCGGTTTCGGACGGACGGTCGGCAGGCACCTCGCCAATCCGCTGCTGCTGCGCCTGTACGGGATCGGCGCGCTGTTCATGGTGGTCTTCGGCGGGGTCTACACGGTGATCGGATACCGGCTGACGGGCGCGCCGTTCAGCCTGCCGCAGGGCATCGTCGGGTCCGTCTTCGTGGTGTACCTCGTCGGTACGTTCGCCTCGGCGTCCTCGGGCCGGGTCGTCGCGCTCCTCGGCCGGCGCGGGGCCCTGTACGCGGCTCTCGTCACCACGTCGGCGGGGCTGCTGGTGACGCTGATGAACTCGCTGGCCGCCGTCATCGTGGGGCTCGTACTGATCACGGCGGGGTTCTTCACGGGGCACGCGGTGGCGTCGTCGTCGGTCAGCCGTACGGTGACGCAGGCACGCGCGCAGGCCTCGGCGCTCTACCAGGCCGCCTACTACCTGGGCAGCAGCGCGGGCGGGGCGATCGGCGCGGCGGCCTTCCACTCGGCGGGGTGGGCCGCGACCGTCGGGATGGGCCTGGTCGCGATGGCGGGCGTGGCGGGGCTGACGCTGTACGGCACGGTCGCCGCCCGGCGGATCACGCGGCGCTCGCGCGAGCCGGGACACGCCCCGGCGCTCTGAGGACGCGAGCCGGGACACGTCCCGGCGCTCTGAGGAAGGGCAGGCGCAGGACACCGGTGCGCGGGCCGGTCGCCGGGGGCGATTTCCGCGAGAAGCCGCGCCTGTCAGTGGGCTGCGGTAGCTTCCGGAGGAGGGGCTCCCGAACGGGCGCCAGGGGGCTACTGGGGTGAGCGATGTCTGAGACGGCGACGACGCAGGATCTCGATTCCCGGCTGGAGCAGCACCGCAGGGAGCTGACCGGTTACTGCTACCGGATGCTCGGCTCGCTGTTCGAGGCCGAGGACGCGGTGCAGGACACGATGGTGCGGGCCTGGCGCGCCATGGACAAGTTCGAGGGCCGTTCCTCCCTGCGGTCCTGGCTGTACCGCATCGCGACGAACGTGTGCCTCGACATGCTCAGCGCCGGCAACCGCAGGGCCCGCCCGATGGATCTCACGGGACCGACACCGGTGGCTCAGGCGCAGCTCACGGCGCGTCCCGAGCTGACGTGGCTGGAGCCCGCCCCGGACGGCCGGGTCCTGCCGTCGGTGGCCGACCCGGCCGAGGCGGCCGTGGAGCGCGAGAGCATCCGGCTCGCGTTCATGGCGGCGCTCCAGCACCTGCCGCCGAAACAGCGCGCGGTGCTGATCCTGCGCGAGGTGCTGGCCTGGAAGGCGAGCGAGGTCGCGGAGCTGCTGGAGACGAGCGTCGCCTCCGTGAACAGCGCGCTCCAGCGCGCGCGGGCGACGCTCGCGGAGGCCGCGCCCGCCGAGACGGACACGGCGGACGAACTGGACGAGGAGCAGCGGGAACTGCTCGACCGGTACGTGGCCGCCTTCGAGGGCTACGACATGAAGGCGCTGACCGCGCTGCTGCACGAGGACGCGACGCTGTCCATGCCCCCGTACGACCTGTGGCTGCGGGGCCACGAGAACATCGTGGGCTGGATGGAGGGTGTGGGCTCGGTCTGCCGGGGCTCGCGCCTGGTGCCCGTGGTGGCGAACGGGACGCCCGCGTTCGCGCACTACCACCCCGCGGAAGACGGCGACGGGTTCACGCCATGGGCACTGATGATCATGGAGATCGAGGACGGGAAGATCCTGGGGATCAATTCGTTCCTCGACACGCCGCGGTGGTTCCGGCTGTTCGAGCTCCCGATGCGGCTGCCCGCAGGAAGCTGAGCACCGGACCCGGACCCGGCCGGCCTGAAATGGACACCGGCCGGGGGGTCGCGTACCGGCCGAGGGTGCTGCCCACCGGCGGACGGAGTCGCCTACGTGCCGAGGCAGTTGACCACCCGCCGACTCAGTCGCGTACGGGCCGGCGGAGTTGACCACCACCGGCCGACGGAGTTGACCACCGGCGGACGCAGTCGCGTACGGGCCGGCGGAGTTGCGTACCGTTCGCCCGACCCGACCCGACCGCAGGACCGGCGGCCGGGTCGGGCGGAGCGGGGTACTCGCCCTCGGCCGTGTCAGGCAGTGGCCGGGGCAGGCGCGCGGTGCAGGTGGACGGGGAGTTCGCGGTGCCCGTTGGAGATGAAGGACTCCTGCGGCTTCAGCTCGGCCGCCGGCAGCGCGAGTTCCATGTCGGGAAAACGTTCGAAGAGGGCGGGCAGCGCGATGCGCCCCTCCAGCCGGGCCAGTTCGGCCCCCAGGCAGAAGTGCGTGCCGTAGCCGAAGGCCAGGTGCTCCCTGCGGGTCTCCCGGGTGATGTCGAACCGCTCGGGGTGCTCGCCGTGGACGGCCGGGTCGCGGTTGATGCCGGCGTAGTTGATGACGATGGGGTCGCCCTGTCGGAAGGTCAGGCCGCTCTCCTCGTCCTCGACGTCCTCGACGGCGAAGCGCATCAGCATGCTCGCCAGGGGTGCCTCGTGGCGCACGATCTCCTCCACGGCGTCCCCCCACGAGGCCGTGCCCGCCCTGAGGAGGGCGAGCTGGTCGGGGTGGCCGAGCAGGTCGGCGACGGCGTGGTCGAAGAGGTTGACCGTCGTCTCGTGGCCGGCGCCGATCAGCAGGACGAGGCTGTCGAGGAGTTCCTGCTGGCTCAGGCCGGTGCCGGTCTCGTCGTCGCGGGCCTCGATCAGCTCGCTGGTGACGTCGTCGCCCGGGTTCTCGCGCTTGGCGTCGACCAGCGCCGTCAGGGCCGCGTACACGGCCATGGCGTTGGCCCCCGCCTCCTCGGCCGGGACATCGGTGGCGAACAGGCCGCCCACGGTGGTGCGGAAGGTCTCGTGCATCTCCTCGGGCACGCCGAGGAGCATGTTGACCACGCGCAGAGGCAGCAGCCAGGCGAACCGGGCCCGCAGGTCCACGGGGCCCTCGTGCGGGGTGTCGAGGTCGTCGATCAGTTCCTTGACGATGGCCTCGATGGCCGGCTGCAGCGCCCGTACCCGCCGGGCGGTGAAGGCGGGGCCTATGAGCCTGCGGAGCCGGGTGTGCTCGGACCCGTAGGCGCTGAGGGCGTTGCGCACGTCGACCCAGATCCGCAGCGGCCAGTCCTCGGCGACCTCTCCGCGTATGTACGCGGGCCAGTGCTGGTGCGCGTCCTTCGACACCCGGGGGTCGGTCAGCAGCCGCTTGGCGAGCGCCGCGTCCACGACGGACCAGGCGGTGATCCCGCCGGGCAGCTCTACCTGGACGGCCGGGCCGCCGGCTCGGATCCGGGTGCTTTCGGCATGAATGTCGTGCGCTGCGGGATCGATGCGGAACGGGCAGCCTGAGACGGTGGCCGGCTGGGTGTCCATGACGTCGCTCCTTGGTGTGGTGGTGCGGACGGGTCGGCGTGCGGGTTGACCACGGGGAGCGCGGTCCATCCCGAGTGGAAGGTGCCGGGCCTGCGGACGAGGTCCGCGCGGTCGACGGCGAGGCTCAGGTCGGGGAGCCGGTCGAGGATGCGCTCGACGGCGGTCTCGGTGATCACCCTCGCCAGGTCGACCGCGGGGCAGGCGTGCGCGCCGGCGCTGAAGGCGAGATGGGCGCGGTTGCCCGCGCGCCGGAAACGGGCGAGCGCCGGGTCGCTGTTGGCCGCGGCGAAGCTGACCAGGACGGGCACGCCGGGTTCGAGGCGCACGCCCTCGTACGTCTCGGGCACGCGCGCGTACACCGGCGAGTAGTTGGCGATCGGCGGGTCCTCCCAGAGAACCTGGTCCATGGCCTCGGCCACCGAGTGCACGCCCTCGTAGACGCTGCCGCTGAACGCCGGGTCGTCGATCATCAGCAGCAGCGCGTTGGCGATCAGGTTGGAGCTCGGGGTGGAGCCGGCGCCCGCGACGAGCATGATCTGCTGGATCATCTCCGTGTCGGTCAGCCGGGCGGGGTGGGCGAGCAGCCAGGACGTCGCGTCGCCGCTCGGCTCCGCGCGGCGCAGGGTGATCAGTTCGAGGCAGCAGGAGACGATCTCGCGGTTGGCGGCGGCGGCGTCCGCTCCCGCGTCGAACAGCTTGCCGATGGCGGTGATGAGGCGCAGTCCCAGGTCGGGCGGGCAGCCGAACATCTCGATGATGACCTGGATCGGCAGCGGGTCCGCGAAGGCCGTGACGAGGTCGAACTCCTCGCGTTCGGCGACGGCGTCGATCAGTGTGTCGGCGATCCGCACCACGGCGCCCTCCAGCGCGTGGCTGTCGACCAGTTCGACGGTGTCGGTGATGGTCTTGCGCAGCCGGGTGTGCGGCGCGCCGTCCAGCCACAGGGCGTTGTCGCGGGGCTGCATCATCGACACGGCCGGGGTGCCCTCGGGGATCTGCCCCGAGGACAGCGCCACCCAGTGGTTCGGGTCCTTGGCGAACAGGTCGGGGGTGTGCCGCAACAGGTGCAGGGCCGCGCGGTAGGTGGTGGTGAGGTAGGCGTACGCGCCGTTGTCGAACTCGACCGGCACGATCGGCCCGCGCGCCCTGAGCTTCGCGTAGGTGGCCCCCGGGTCCGCGGTGAACTCGGGACCGTGGATCTTCAGGATCTCGCCGAGTTCGCCGTCGGCGGCCTGCGCGGAGAACGGGCATACGGCGGGGGGCAGTTCAGGGCTCACGGGGTGGTTGCTGGGCATCGGGCGCGCTCCGGGGAGGGGTTTTGGTCGGTACGCGTGACGCGGGGTGGGGCCGCGACCGCGAGCACCGCGTGACGGTGCGTCAGTGAGGGCTGGGGAGGTGGGTCACGGCGCGTTGCGGACCGGGCGCACCCGCGTCGGACCGGGGCCGGCACGCGCTCGGGTCGGCCGCGTGCCGGCCGGCCCCGGGCGGCACGTTCGCGCCGGGCCCGCGCGGCCGTACGGGCCCGGCGCGGCACCGGCTCCGGTGGCGGGGCGGCCGGTGTGCGCGGTGGACCCGCACATCCGGTGCGCCCGACGTACTCGCCGGAGCCGTGCGGACCAGGAGCCGCACCGGACGCACCGGTGTTCGGGGCGGACCGGGCCCGGTCCGAAGGCACCGCACGGCGCGGAGTCACACGGGCGCCGGCGCCAACGCGATCAGGTACGCGACGAGTTCGACGAGCGCGCCCTTGGCGCTCGCGTGGTCGCGCGCGTCGCAGAGCACGAGCGGGGTGTCGATCTCCAGGTCCATGGCGTCCCTGAGCTGTTCGAGCCCGTACTCCGGCGCACCGTCGAAGCGGTTGACGGCCACCGCGTACGGCAGGCCCAGCTCCTCCATCAGGCCGATGACGGGGTAACTGTCCCCGAGCCTGCGGGTGTCGGCGAGGACGAGGGCTCCGAGGGCGCCGCGCGCGAGGTCGCCCACCACCGACCAGAACCGCTGCTGGCCGGGCGCGCCGAACAGGTACAGCACCAGGTCGTCGCTGAGCGACATGCGGCCGAAGTCCATGGCGACGGTGGTGGTCGTCTTGTGCGGCACACCGCTCAGGTCGTCGGTGCCGATGCTCGCGGCCGTCATCACCTCTTCGGTGAGCAGCGGCCGGATGGCCGAGAGAGTCTTGACGTACGTGGTCTTGCCGACCCCGAAGTGCCCGGCGACAAGGACCTTGACCGTCGTCTCGTCGCCCCGCAGATGGGTTCCCGCGGCGGATTCATAGTGCTTGGAGTCCAGCAAGGACCGCCTCCAGAAGTTCTCGGTCGGCCCGCTGGGCCTTCAGGATCGTGGACCGGGTGGTGATGTGCCCGGTCTCCATCAGGTCGGCGAGCACGATGCGCAGCACACTGAGGGGCAGCCGGAGATGGCTGCCGATCTCGGCCACCGACAGGGCGCCGGGCGTGCACAGTTCGAGCACCGCGAGCTGCTCCGGTGTGAGGTTCGCGCGCGACAGGTCCTGGTGGAGGATCTTGACGAGTGTGACCTGGTCGAAGGTGTTGCGGCTCGGCGCCGACCGGCCGCCCGTCACCACGTACGGGCGGACCAGTCCGCTCTCCCGCCCCGGGCGGGCGCGCGTCATGAACCAGTACCCGTGGCGACTCGCGGGGCGATCCCGAGCTGCTTGCCGAGGCGGTCCACGGTTTCCTCCATCGCGTAGGAGACGTTCTCGACGTCCGCGTCGGCGTCGGCGGCGAGCGCCAGGTAACTGCCGTCGCCCGCGGCCATCACGAACAGGTACCCGGTGCGGTACTGGATCATCGTCATCTCCCAGGCCCCGTCGCTGTCCGCGAACTGGGCGGCCTCCCGGCTCAGCGCCTGCATGCCGGACACCGCCGCGGCCATCCGGTCCGCCATGTCCCGCTCGGTGTCCCTGGACGTCGCGGACATCAGACCGTCCGCCGAGAGCAGGATCGCGCGCAACGTGTGCGGTGTGCGCAGGAGTTCGTCGAGGATCCAGCCCAAGTCGCCGACCGCCTTGGGGGTGGAGGTGGAGTGGGTCATTGGTCTGTGGTCCTCTCGTCGGTGTTCCGGCGCTCCCGCGCACTGCGGATGCCTCGCGCGAAGGCCCCCACGGTGCGGCTGGAGTTGATGGGCGGCTGGGCCGGGGACACGCCCTCGGCCAGGGACGGGCGCACGGAGCGGCGGCGCCGCTGCGGCAGGCCGTCGGGGCGGGTGCGCGGCGGCTCGTCGTCCGAGGGCCGCGCGGGCTCGGTCGCCCGGGGGCCGGGGACGCTCTCCTGGCGGGGACCGGTGCCGGCCGGGCGGCCGGCCTGGGGGCGGCTCCCGCCGGCCAGCGGCTCTTCGGGGCGCCCGTGGGCGGGCAGGTCCGCCGCGCCGTCGCCGGTCCGGGCGGAGGCGGGGACTCCGGCCGGCCCCTCGGCCTCCCCGCCGGTCCGCTCCTCGGAGCCCACCTCGTGGGAGTCCCCGGCGGACACCGGGTCCGGGGCTCCGCTCTCCTCGTCGTCATCCGAGACGCGGGGGCACCGGGTGGGCAGCGGAGGGGCGTCCTGCTGGGGGGCGCGCCCGGTGCCGGACTCCTCGGCGGGAGCCGGGCGCTCCGCCTCCGCCGGCTCGTCGCGCCGGCCCGGAGGCGTGCTGTCCAGGGTGGTGAGAAGGGCGGAGGGCAGGAAGACCCCGGCCCGTACGCCGCCGTAGATGGACTCCTGGTCGACACTGACCCGGAAGCCGTACCTGCGGGCGAGCACGCCGACGGCGGGGAAGCCGAACTTGGGGCGGCTGCCCATCCTGGTCAGGCGCACCTCCTCGTCCCCCGACAACTGCGCGCGGGCCTGCTCCCGCACCTCGCGGGTGAGGCCGACACCCGAGTCGTCGATCATCACGGTGACGCCGTTGTGTCCCTGCACGAACCAGACCTGCACGTCGGAACCGGGTTCCGAGTGCCGGGCCGCGTTGTCGAGCAGCTCGGCCACGGCGAGCACCACCGGCTCCACCGCCTGGCTGACGACGCGGTACGAGGGAGCGCCGGTGATCTTGATGCGGTCGTAGTCGCGGATCTTGGAGACGCCTCCGCGCACCACGTCGAGCAGCGGGGAGCTGCGCCGCTGCCGTCCCGGCCAGGAGCCGGTGAGCACGTTGATGATCTGCGTACGACGGACGAGCTGGTTGCTCGCGTGGTCGATGGCGGTGGCGTCGGCGAGCACACCGGGGTCGTCGTGCCGCTCCAGCATGGCGTCGATGGCGTTGGTGGTGTCGTTCAGCAGGGCCTGCATGGAGCGGGTGACCGTGGAGACGACCGCCTTCGCGCCGTCCTCGGCGCGGCCCGCGACCATGGTGGCCGCCTGCCGGACCTGCTGGAGGGCGTCCTCGCGCCGGTCGGCGAAGGAGCTGCCACCCGCGGCCGTGGTCCCGAGCGGCGGCGGGAAATCGGCCTCGCGGCCTTCCCACAGGGCCTGCACGAGGGCGGGCACCTGGCGCTCCGCCATGTGCCGGTCCTCGGCGTCACGCAGGTCGAACTCGCGCTTGAGCGCGCGATGACGTTCCTCGACGGACCGGTGCAGGTCCTCCGTGATGCGGATCCGGTCCTCAGCGGCGCGGGCCCTCTTCTCGGCGCGGCGGGCGGCGCCACGTGCGCGAAGGGCCACCACGACGGTGACGACGAGGGCGACCGCCAGGACGGCGGCCACGATCAGCGACCAGGAGACCGAGTCCTGTGGGGGTGGGTTCATCAGATCCTCAAGCGGACGATCGGGGGCACGGGAGGGGTGCGGCTCCACGGACGGACAACACCCGCCCGTCAGACAGGGCCTGGCGGATCGTCGGAAGCGCTCGCACACGGTGGGGGGACGGACACAGGCGGGATGCTACCGATCAACGGGCGCGCCCCAAAGGCCGGTAGCGGCACTTCGTGCCGATGGCAGCCGCCGCCGGGCACCGCACAAACATGCGGATTCATACGCGGGCCGCCCCCTAACGGCACCGCCATCCCATGTCCGGCCTGGCCTGACGTACCGCCGGGGATAGAAAGATCACATCGGCGAATCGGCCAGTTCATTACGCCAGTTGGCTGGAAATCGACGTGATGAAAACTTCGCGTTCCGGCGCGTCCGTCAACACCGGCACTCCCGTATGGAGCCCTCGAACGGCCTCCACGGCCCGGCCTTGTCCTCAACCCCCGTCTGAAAAGCACCCGTTGTCACGGTCCTGCGACACGTCACCGCCACCGGATCGACCCCGGATCGCCTGGGAATCAGCACAGCGCCACCCCCGGATCAGCACTCCGACGGCCCTGCGTCACCGCTGGACCGGCACCGGACCGGCACACCCGCACGGGCGCTCCCACGGCACCGGGCTCGACCGGTTCCCACGGCCGGAAACGGGCCGGGCCCCCCGCGCCCCGCCGTTACGTCCCGCCGCCGGGCCCCGCTCCCGCTCCCGCCTCCCCCGTCCCCTGCGTCACGAGGAAACCGAGCCCGACGGTGTGCAGCAGGCCGACCAGCTCGATCCCCGCGCCCCGCACGACGGTCCGGCAGCCGAGCCGCGCGGCCGTCAGCCGTAGCCGCGCCAGCGCCTCGACGGCCAGGAGGTCCGCGCCGACCCTCCCGTCGACCCTGATCTCCACCAGCGCTCCCCCGCCGTCCACCCGCGCGGCCAGGCCGGCGCACAACGCTCCCGTGCCGCCCGCCGCGAGCGGCCAGGACAGGTGCACGACGATCCGGTCGGTGTCTGCCACACGGGAAAGGACCGCCGCCACGACGGAAACTCATCGTGGTCGCGGTCCAGGGAGACGCGAGGCCTCAGGAGACAGGGAACTCCGAGGTGTCGATGTCGCAGTCGAAGGGGGAGGGGAGCATCAGCTTCTCGCCGTACTCGCCCACGAGGAGTGTGCGATACGTCCCGTCGGCAGGATCGCCGTAGAGCGTGAAGGTGGGGCGGGCCGAGTGCCAGGAGTCCAGCAGCAGGTAGAGCGGCACCCCGGCCGCTGCACAACCATTGACCTCGGCGATGCGGTCGTGGTCGGCGTTGGACTCGGACGTGATCTCCACGACGAGTTCGGCGCGATGGGCGGGGATGGAGTAGCCGGGGCCCGCGAGCTCCCCCAGGTCCGCCACCAGCAGGTCAGAGACGTAGAGCCCCTTCTTGCTCGGGACAGTGACCCCCTGGGTCTGGAAGACGCCACACCCCTTCGGCTTCACGGCATACAGCACTTCTTGCACGAGGTGCGCAATCAGGTTGTGGTGGTTGGACGGCGGTGGTGCCAGGGTGATGATCCCCTCGATGATCTCCACCGTGCAGCCCTCTGGTGCGTCCGTGCCCTCCCAGAGGCGGACGATCTCGTCCCAGCCCTGCCCGTGCGAGGCTCCGGGCTCGGCGGCGAGTGCGCTCATGGCGGTCTCCTTCTTGGTCATCACCGAGGCCGGCATGCCGAACGGGACCGGCGCAGGTCCACCGATCCCGTTCACCCAGACGTGTCATTCGCATATGCCGGGGGCTGAAACGTCCAGCTCAGTGCAGCTCAGTAAGGCTCAGCCGATCCGCTCCCGCACCACCGGTGTCCGCTCGTACGGCGTCCCGGGCGCTGCCACGTCATAGGCGCCGCCGAGAGCCTGAAGCGCGTACGCGAACTTCTCCGGAGTGTCCGTGTGCAGCGTCAGCAGCGGCTCGCCCGCACGGACCTCGTCGCCCGGCTTGGCATGCAGTTCGACGCCCGCGCCTGCCTGCACCGCGTCCTCCTTGCGGGCGCGGCCCGCGCCGAGGCGCCAGGCCGCCACACCGACGTCGTACGCGTCGAGGCGGGAGAGCACACCGGTGGCGGGAGCGGTGATCACGTGCCGCTCGGCGGCCACCGGCAGCGCGGCGTCCGGGTCGCCGCCCTGCGCCGCGACCATGCGGCGCCACACGTCCATCGCCGCGCCGTTCGCGAGCGCCTTCTCCGGGTCGGCGTCGGGCAGGCCCGCCGCGTCGAGCATCTCCCGGGCCAGCGCGAGCGTCAGCTCCACCACATCGGCGGGACCGCCACCGGCCAGGACCTCGACGGACTCCCGTACCTCCAGCGCGTTGCCGGCCGTCAGGCCGAGCGGCGTCGCCATGTCCGTGAGCAGGGCGACGGTCCGTACGCCGTGGTCCGTGCCGAGAGAGACCATGGTGGACGCGAGCTCCCGCGCGTCCTCGATCGTCTTCATGAACGCGCCCGAGCCGACCTTCACGTCCAGGACGAGCGAACCCGTGCCCTCCGCGATCTTCTTGGACATGATCGAGGAAGCGATCAGCGGGATCGCCTCGACCGTGCCGGTCACGTCCCGCAGCGCGTACAGCTTCTTGTCGGCGGGGGCGAGCCCGTCCCCGGCCGCGCAGATGACCGCGCCGGTGGTGTCGAGGACGCGCATCATCTCGTCGTTGCTGAGCGAGGCGCGCCAGCCGGGGATCGACTCCAGCTTGTCGAGGGTGCCCCCGGTGTGCCCGAGGCCCCGGCCGCTGAGCTGCGGGACGGCCGCGCCGCAGGCCGCGACGAGCGGCGCGAGCGGCAGGGTGATCTTGTCGCCGACACCGCCGGTGGAGTGCTTGTCGGCGGTGGGCCGGGACAGCGCGGCGAAGTCCATCCGCTCGCCCGAGGCGATCATCGCGGCCGTCCAGCGCGCGATCTCGGTCCGGTTCATGCCGTTGAGCAGGATCGCCATCGCCAGTGCGGACATCTGCTCGTCCGCGACCGCTCCGCGCGTGTACGCGTCGATCACCCAGTCGATCTGTTCCGGGGTCAGTTCGCCCTTGTCGCGCTTGGTGCGGATCACCGAGATGACGTCCATGTCACTCATTTCTGGTTCTGGTTCCTTCGGGAATCGTCCGGCGCGGGGGCGCCGGGGCCGCTCGTGAGGTGGTCCGGGCCGAACGCCTGCGGCAGCATCTCGTCGAGCGTGCGCAGCCCGTCCGGGGTCTCCAGGACGAGCGCCGGGCCGCCGAACTCGTACAGCAGCTGGCGGCACCTGCCGCACGGCACCAGCACCGCACCCGTGCCGTCGACGCAGGTGAAGTGCGTGAGCCGGCCGCCGCCCGAGAGCTGGAGCGCGGAGACGAGTCCGCACTCCGCGCACAGGCCGATGCCGTACGAGGCGTTCTCGACGTTGCACCCGGCGACCGTGCGGCCGTCGTCGACGAGGGCCGCCGCGCCGACCGGGTAGCGCGAGTAGGGGGCGTACGCGTGGGACATCGCCGCGCGCGCCGCCTCCCGCAGCGCCGGCCAGTCGGGCGTGACGGCCGCGCCCGTCACGACCCCTGGCCCTTTCTGTACCGCAGGCCGTCCGCCTTCGGCATCCGCAGCCGCTGGGCCGACAGGGACAGCACCAGCAGGGTCACCACGTACGGTGTCGCGCCGACGAAGTCGTCCGGCACCGTGTCGGTCAGGAGGTACCACACCAGGATCAGCGCGGCCATCGCCCCGCTCACGATCGCCTGGACCGTCGCCTTCTTGTACGCCTTCCATATGCCCAGCAGTACCAGCAGGACCACGAGGAGCAGCAGCAACGCGTGGACGGTGTCGCCGCCGTTGCGCAGTTGGAGTGCGTCGGAGAAGCCGAACAGACCCGCGCCCATGGCGAGCCCGCCGGGCCGCCAGTTGCCGAAGATCATCGCCGCGAGGCCGATGTAGCCGCGCCCGCCGGTCTGGCCCTCCAGGTAGAAGTGCGAGGAGACCATGGCGAGGAACGCGCCGCCGAAGCCGGCGAGGCCGCCGGAGATCGCGACGCCCATGTACTTGTACGAGTAGACGTTGACGCCGAGCGACTCCGCGGCGACCGGGTTCTCACCGACGGAACGCAGCCGCAGGCCGAACGAGGTGCGCCACAGGACCAGCCAGGTCGCGACGAACAGCGCCGCCGCGAGGATCGTCAGGATCGACAGGTTGGTGAAGACGCCGCCGACGATGCCCGCGAGGTCCGAGATCAGGAACCAGTGGTGGTTCGCCACCGAGTTCAGACCGCTCGACACCCCGGGCACGGTGAACTGCGGCAACGCGTCGACCGGTGGCGACTGCTTGGGGTTGCCGCCCTTGTCCAGCGCGGAGCCGTGGTTGAAGAACAGCTTCGCCAGGTACTGCGTGACGCCCTGCGCGAGCAGGGTGATGGCGACACCGGAGACGATGTGGTCGACGCCGAAGGTGACGGTGACGACCGCGTGCAGCAGGCCGCCCAGCACACCGAACGCGATGCCCGCGAGCAGGCCGAGCCAGGGGCTCGACTGCCAGCCGACCCAGCCGGCGCCGAAGGTGCCGAGGATCATCATGCCTTCGAGGCCGATATTGACGACGCCGGCGCGCTCCGACCACAGGCCGGCGAGGCCGGCCATGCCGATCGGCACGGCGAGGCCGAGCGCGGCGGCGATCTGGCCCTCGGAGTCGAGCTGCTCCGCGCCGGTCAGGACGCGGACCGCCGAGATGAGGACGAGCGCGGCGGCGACGATCAGCAGGATCTTCGCGACCGAGAGCCGGCCGCGGCCGGCCCGCTTGCCGCCGCCGGCCGCCTCGGGCGCCGTGGGCGGCGGGGTGGCGGCGGTGGTCGTGGCGGTCATCGCGCCACCTCCAGCTTCTCGTCGGTGACGGCCTGGGCGGCGAGTTCGGCGCCGACGCGCTGCTGCTGACGGCTCAGGCCGAAGCGGCGCACGAGTTCGTAGGCGATCACGACGCACAGGACGATCACGCCCTGGATGACGCCGAGGATCTCCTTGTCGTAGCCGATGAGTTCCAGATGGCCCGTGGTGCGTTCCAGATAGCCCCACAGGAGCGAGGCGATGGCGATGCCGACCGGGTTGTTACGGCCGAGCAGCGCGATGGCGATGCCGGTGAAGCCGACGCCCAGCGGGAAGTCGTTGCTGAACGCGTGGCTGTCGTTGAGGAGGGTCGGCATGCCGACGAGCCCGGCGATCGCACCGGAGATCACCATGCTGGTGACGATCATCTTCTTCACGCCGACACCGCTGGCCTCGGCGGCGCTCTCGGACTGGCCGACGGTGCGCAGGTCGAAGCCGAAGCGCGTACGGCCGAGGACGAACCAGTAGGCGACGCCGACCAGCGCGGCGATCACGATGAAGCCCCACAGGTCGCCGGCCGGGCCGGCGTTGAAGGTGAAGAACCAGGACGACTTCGGCAGGTTCTTGGTGGACACCAGCGTGCCCGCGTCGTCCAGCTGCCCGAGCTTGCCGGGTTGCAGGAGGTAGGCGATGACGGCGGTCGCGATGGAGTTCAGCATGATCGTGGAAATGACCTCGCTGACCCCCCGGGAGGTCTTGAGGATGCCCGCGATGCCGGACCACATGGCCCCGACCACCATCGCGACCAGGATGATCACGATGATCTGGAGCGGACCCGGCAGGTGCAGGGCGCCACCGACGACCGCGGCGAAGAAGGCCGCGATGCGGTACTGGCCGTCGACACCGATGTTGAACAGGTTCATCCGGAAGCCGATGGCGACCGCGACACCCGCGAGGTAGTACGTCGTCGCCTTGTTCAGGATGTAGATCTGGCTGTCGCTCGCGGAGCCGTACGACAGCATGTCGTTGAACGCCTCGAACGGGTTCTTGCCGGTGGCGAGGATGACCAGCGCGGTCACGACGAGCGCCGCGACGACGGCGAGGACGGGGGCCGCGAGGGCGAGGAGCAGCCGTTCCTTGTCGACACGGGCGGTGAGCTTGTTCATGCGTCGTCGCCGCCTTCCGGGGTGGCCTGGGCGGGGATGCCCGCGGCCTCGTGGTCCAGGTGGCCGCTGGCGGCACCGGTCATCGCGGAGCCCAGCTCCTCGGGGGTGATGGTGGCCGGGTCGGCGTCGGCGACCAGACGGCCGCGGTACATGACCCGGAGCGTGTCGGACAGGCCGATCAGCTCGTCCAGGTCGGCGGAGATGAGCAGCACCGCGAGGCCCTCCCGGCGTGCCTCCCTGATCTGGTCCCAGATCTGGGCCTGCGCGCCGACGTCCACGCCGCGCGTGGGGTGCGCGGCGATCAGCAGCTTGGGGTGGTGGCTCATCTCGCGGCCGACGATCAGCTTCTGCTGGTTGCCGCCGGACAGTGAGGCCGCGGTGACCTCGATACCGGGGGTGCGTACGTCGTACTCCTGGATGATCCGCTCGGTGTCGAGCCGGGCGGCGCGCCCGTCGAGCAGGCCGCGCCGGGAGTTGGGCGTCTCGGTGACGTGCCCGAGGATGCGGTTCTCCCACAGGGGCGCTTCCAGCAGCAGGCCGTGCCGGTGCCGGTCCTCGGGGATGTAGCCGACGCCGCTCTCGCGGCGCTTGCGGGTCGGTGCCGTGGAGATGTCCGTACCGGCGAGGACGACCGTGCCGGAGTCGGGGGTGCGCATGCCCATGACGGCCTCGACCAGTTCGGCCTGGCCGTTGCCCTCCACACCGGCGATGCCGAGCACTTCGCCCTGGTGGATCGTGAAGTCGATGCCGCCGAGCACCTCGCGGACGAAGCCGTCGGAGTCCGTGGCGGTCAGCCTGAGGCCGCTGACGCTGAGCGCGGGCGTGTCGGTGACGGTCGACTCGCGGGTCTCGGGCGAGGGCAGTTCGCTGCCGACCATCAGTTCGGCGAGCTGCCGGGAGGTGGTCGTCGTGGGGTCGGCGGTGCCGACGGTGGTGCCGCGCCGGATGACGGTGATCTCGTCGGCGACGGAGAGCACCTCGCCCAGTTTGTGCGAGATGAAGATGACGGTGAGGCCCTCGGACTTGAGGCCGCGCAGGTTGTCGAAGAGCGCGTCGACCTCCTGCGGGACCAGGACCGCGGTGGGCTCATCGAGGATCAGCGTGCGGGCGCCCCGGTAGAGGACCTTGAGGATCTCGACGCGCTGCCGGTCGGCGACGCCGAGTTCCTCGACGAGGACGTCGGGACGGACGTTCAGGCCGTACGCGTCGGAGATCTCCACGATCCTGGCGCGGGCCCGGCCGCCGATGCCGTACAGCTTCTCGCTGCCGAGGGCGACGTTCTCCAGGACGGTGAGGTTGTCGGCGAGCATGAAGTGCTGGTGCACCATGCCGATGCCGCGGGCTATGGCGTCCGCCGGGCTGCCGAAGGACACCTCGGCGCCGTCGACCGTGATGGTGCCCTCGTCCGGCTTCTGCATGCCGTAGAGGATCTTCATCAGGGTCGACTTGCCGGCGCCGTTCTCGCCGCACAGGGCGTGGACGGTGCCCTTGCGGACGGTGATGTCGATGTCGCTGTTGGCGACGACACCGGGGAACCGCTTGGTGATGCCGCGGAGTTCGACCGCGACGGCGCGGTCCGCGGCGGCCGCGGTGCCGGTGGCCGCGGCGCCCGGGGTGCCGGGCGGGCCGTCGGGAGTGGGAGGGCGTGACGCGTTGATGGCGCACTCTCCTTGGTGGTAAGGAGGGGTGGGGAGGGGGTGCGTTCGGTGACGCCCCCAGCCTACGGCCGGGGTTGCCACCCGAGCGTCAACTCCCCACTACGCGCGTAGAGTTGACACTTCATCATGGCCGGTGGCCGGAGATCCGGCGGGCACCTGCCAGGCATGGCACCGGCCCGGCGGAGGGGCTGGGAAACGGCCCCTCCGCCGGGCCCGCGTGACGATCGGTCGCGGCGGGCGCGGGGCCGCGTGAAGCGGCCCCGCGCCGACGCGGGTCACGGGGTCGTCTTGACCTTGACCGTGCCGTCGACGATCTTCTTCTTCGCGGCGTCGATCTTCGCCTGGATGTCCTTGATGTAGCCGCCGCTGGTGGTCAGCGAGACACCGTTCTTGGCCAGCGAGTACGTGTTGGTGCCGGTCAGCGGCTTCTTGTTGTGGACCGACTGCACCAGGTCGTACACGCCGACGTCGACGTTCTTCACGACCGAGGTCAGGATCGACGTCTTGTACTGCGCCAGCGAGGCCTGCTGGTACTGGTCGGAGTCGACGCCGATCGCCCAGGCGCCCTTCTTGCCGTGGACGGCCTCGATCGAGCCCGAGCCGGAGGAGCCGGCCGCCGCGAAGACCACGTCCGCGCCCTTGTCGAGCATGCCCTGCGCCGCCGCCTGGCCCTTGTCGGGGCTGGCGAAGCCGGAGGTGTCGGAGCCGTGCGACAGGTACTGCACGTCCACCTTGACCTTCGGGTTGGTGTCGTGCACGCCCTGCGTGTAACCGGCCTCGAACTTCTTGATCAGCGGGACGTCCACACCACCGATGAAGCCGACCTGGTCCGTCTTCGTCTTCAGCGCGGCGGCCACACCGCCGAGGTAGGAGCTCTGCTCCTCCGTGAAGACGATGCTGTCGACGTTCTTCGCGTCGACGGAGGAGTCCACGATGCCGAAGGTCGTGTTCGGGTACTTCTCCGCGGCCTGCTTCATCGAGTTCGCGTACGCGTAACCGATGCCGACGACCGGGTTGTAGCCGGCCTCCGCGAGCTGCGAGAGACGGTCGAGGCGGTCGGCCTCGGTGTCCGTCGTCTTCGCTGTCAGTTCCTTGACCGAGCCGCCGAACTGCGTCTTGGCCTTGTCGATGCCGCGCGCGGCGGAGTCGTTGAAGGAGTGGTCACCACGACCACCGACGTCGTACGCGACGCCGACCTTGACGCCGCCCGCCTTGCCCGAGGAGGCCGACGAGTCGTCCTGGGCCTTCTGTTCCGACGTACTGCCGCAGGCGGCGAGAGACAGCGCGAGCGCGGCGGAGGCTATCCCCGACGCGGCGACTTTGGTTACCCGGCGCAAGAGGGTGGTCCCTTCAAACTGACCGAAGCGCCTCTTCCGGCGCTGGTTTCGCCGCGATCGTAACGCGCGTAGATGTCAGATAAAGGCCCCTACGGAAGCTGTTATCGGATCGTCGCGAACGGCAGGTGTCCACTTCGGTCACAGCCGGTTGCCGTCGATCAACGCGGCGGCCGTGAAGAGCTCCACGCCCACCGTGATCGCCTGCTCGTCGACGTCGAAGTCGCCCCGGTGGAGGTCGTACCTGGCGCCGTCGCCCGGGGGGCGGACACCGAGGCGCGCCATGGCGCCCGGCACCTCCTCCAGGTACCAGGAGAAGTCCTCGCCGCCGAGGCTCTGTTCGGTGTCCTCCACGGCGTCGGCCCCGCGCCGCACGGCGTGCGCCGCGCGCAGCAGCTCGGTCATGGCCGCGTCGTTGACGACGGGCGGGACGCCCCGCACGTAGGTGACCTCGGTCTTCGCATGGTGCAGCGCGGCCACCTCGTCGACGGCCGCGTGCACCAGGTCGGGTGCCTCGTGCCAAGCGGCGAGGTCCAGGCAGCGCACCGTGCCCGACAGCTCCGCGTGCTGGGGGATGACGTTGGCGGTGTGCCCGGAGGTGATCCGGCCCCACGTCAGCGCCAGCCCGGAACGGGCGTCGACACGGCGGGCCAGCAGCGCCGGCACCTCGGTGGCGACCTTCGCGGCCGCGGTGACCAGGTCCGTGGTCAGGTGCGGGCGGGCAGTGTGGCCGCCGGGGCCGTCGAGGGCGATCTCCAGCCGGTCGCAGGCGGAGGTGATGGGGCCGACACGCAGGCCGATCCGGCCGGCGTCGACCTTCGGGTCGCAGTGCACGGCGAGGATCCGCCCGACGCCGTCGAGGACGCCGGACTCGATCGCCTCGGAGGCTCCGCCGGGCAGGACCTCCTCGGCGGGCTGGAAGATCAGCCGCACCGCGTGCGGCAGCAGCCCCTGCCGATGGAGGTCCGCGAGTACCAGCCCGGCGCCGAGGACGACCGCCGTGTGCACGTCGTGTCCGCAGGCGTGCGCGCGGTCCGGCACGGTCGAGCGGTACGGGACGGTCGTCTTGGTGTCCGGAATGGGCAGCGCGTCGATGTCGGCGCGGAGCGCGAGCAGGGGACGGGCGGGGTCCGGGATGCCGATGTCGCACATGATGCCGGTGCCCATGGACAGGACATGGGGTCTGAGACCGGCCTGTTCCAGCCGTTGCCTGATGGCGCCCGTGGTCCGCGCTTCCTGGTGTCCCAGCTCGGGGTGCATGTGCAGGTCCCGCCGGAAGGCGATCAGCTCCGCGCGCAGGGCCGCGGACACCACGCCCGGAAGTGCGGCTTCGCCGGGCAGCTCGGCGTCGGGCTCGTGCGACATCGTCTGGCTCACCTGTTGAAGGGTAGGCCCCTGAAGGGATCAACCACGTACCGTTCGGGAAAATTTCAGCCACAGGAGCGAACGGGTCCGCTCCCTGGGCGCATAACCCGGGCCAGGATTGGGTAAACCGCGCTGCCATGCCGGACGGGCGGGCGCCGGCCCCGGGGGGACGCGTCCCCTCGCCGCGGAGCCGCACGGCAGCCCCTCACGCCTCCCCGCGGCCGACCCCCGGACCCTGCCCGTGTCCTCACCGCCCGGGTCCGAGGCCCACCGCCGCCAGCCAGGGCAGCAGGCCCCCGGTGTCCTCGCCCGCCCAGCCCACGTATCCGTCGGGGCGGATCAGGAACAGGCCCCTGCCGTACGCGGCGCCCGGGACCGGATCGTCGTGGACCCGCACGGCGGCCGGCAGGCCGTCCGGGAGCGGGGCGTCCGTGCCCGCGCGCACCAGCGTGAAGTGCGGTCCGCGCAGGACGTCGAAGAGCGTCGTGCCGTCGGCGAGGAGGTGGTCGGGCGCCCGGTCCCCCGCCACCAGCGCGCCCGCCGCACCCGACGCCAGCGGGCCGCCCCGGTAGTTCAGCCCGAGCTGCCGGGTGGCCGCGCCCCGGCGCTGTTCGCCGCGGTGGATGCGGGTGGACAGGCCGAGCATCTCGGCGGCGACCGGGCGCCGCTCCTGTTCGTAGGTGTCCAGCAGATCGGCGGGCGCACCGCGCCGCAGGACCTGGCCCAGCTTCCAGCCCAGGTTGTACGCGTCCTGGATGCTGGTGTTGAGCCCCTGGCCGCCCGCGGGCGAGTGGATGTGTGCGGCGTCGCCCGCGAGGAGGACCCGGCCCTGCCGGAAGCGGTCGGCGAGGGCCGCGCGCACCCGGAAGTCCGAGGCCCAGAGCACGTCGGTGACGTCCGCCGCGGCCAGGTGCGTGCGGGCCGCGATCAGGGCCCGTACGCCCTCGGGTGAGACGTCCGGCGCGGTACCCGGCGCGTACGCGGCGGCGAGCTGGAAGTCGTCCGTGTGGGGCAGTGGGCAGAGCGTGACGAACCGCCCGTCGTCCTCACGGAAGACGTGCCAGTTGCGGCGGTCGAGGGACCGTACGCGCACGTCCGCGACGATCATCGGTGCGGGGTCGACGCTCTCGCCCCGCATCCCGGTGCCGAGCAGCGTCCGTACGGTGCTGCGGCCGCCGTCGGCCGCCACGGCGTACGCGGCCCGGACCCGCTCGCCGGTGTCGAGCGTGGCGGTGACGCCGTCGGCGTCCTGGTCGAGGCCGGTCAGGGCGGTGCCGAAGTCGACGGAGCCGCCGAGGGCGGTGAGCCGGTCGTGGAGGATCGCGGTGGTGCGGTACTGGGGGACGATCCACGGCGTCGCGTAGGGGGCGTCCTCGGTGGGCGCGACGTCGTCGAACATCCGGTACTCGCCCTGCCGTTCGCCGCCCGCCCAGACCATGTTGACGGGGGCGGGGCCGCCGGCGGCGAGCATCCGGCCCGCGACGCCGAGGTCGTCCAGCACTTCGAGCGTGCGGGGCTGGATCCCCTTGCCGCGCGAGCCGGGGAACAGGCCGTCGGCCCGCTCCACGATCCGTACGGACACCCCGCGGCGCCGCAGGTCGCAGCCGAGCGTGAGGCCGGTCGGACCGGCGCCCACCACCAGGACGTCCACAGCCACCCCGTCCTTAACGTCGTTAAGTTCCATGGGGAGACCCTGCGTTTAACGCCGTTAAGTTGTCAAGTGGATGCGGATAGATTGGCGGGGTGGCTGCTCCCCGACTCGACCGCGCGCTCGTCGCCCGCACCGCCCTGGACCTGCTCAGCGACCTGGGCCTCGACGGACTGACGCTGCGCGCCATCGCCACCGAACTCGGCGTGAAGGCACCCGCCCTGTACTGGCACTTCAAGGACAAGCAGGCCCTGCTGGACGAGATGGCGACCGAGATGATGCGGCGCATGTTCACCGACCCCCCCGGCGAGGAGCCCCCGGACGACCGGGACTGGCGGGAAATGATCACGCGGTCGATGGGCGGCCTGCGCGATCACCTGCTGCGCTACCGGGACGGCGCGAAGGTCTACAGCGGCAGCCGGTTCACCGACACGGCGTACGCGGGCGCCATGGACGCGTCCCTCGGAGTGCTCGTCGCGGGCGGCTTCACCCCGGCACGCGCGGCGCGCGCCTGGGTGACCGCCTACCACTACACGATCGGCTTCGTCATCGAGGAGCAGTCGCTCGCGTCCGCCCCGGACCGCGCGTCCCTGGACCTCGCGGTCCGGGCCGAGCGCCTCGCCCGCTACCCGCTGGCGGCGCAGGCCGGCTATGAACTCTTCGACCATCAGGACGAGGGCTTCGACGCCGGCCTGGCGGCGGTGGTGGCGGGCATCGAGATCACCCTGCTGCCGAAGGACGCCGAACGGCCCTGAGGCGCGATGCCGTCCCGTCGGCCGTGGACGCCGTGGGGTCCTCGCACCCCTCGGGCCGATCGCTTCACGCCACGGACGCGGACGGCGCGGCGGCAGCCTCACGGCCCGGCATCGCGGCCCCACGGTGCGCACGTCACGACGGCCGTGTCCGCACCGCCGCCCGGGCGTGCGCGTGGCGCCCGCCGGGCTGCGCGGGCGCCTGGCGCGAACGCAACCGGCCCCGGGGGACAAGTACGGGGTGAGACTGTCGTGCGACGGTCGGAGACGGAGGTTCCGTGGAACCGGAACACGACGCGTACGGCGACGGCGGGGGCGACAGCGACGGCGTGAGTGACGCCCAACTGGCCATGGCCGCCCGCGATCCGGCGGCGTTCACGCCCCTGGTGAAGAAGCATTCGGCGGCCCTGCACGGCTACTTCGCGCGGCGGATGCCCGGCGCGGCGGACGACCTGCTGGCCGAGGCGTGGCTGCAGGCGTTCGCCGCACGGCGCACGTTCGACGCCTCGCGCGGATCGGCGCGGGGCTGGCTGTTCGGAGTGGCCCGCAACGTCCTCGCGGGTCACGTGCGACGGTCGTCGCGGACAGCCGAGGTCGCACTGGGCGCAGCGGTGAGCGACCCCTGGCAGGCGGTGGACCAGCGGCTGGACGCGGCGGCCCTGGCACCGGAACTGCGCAGGGCGCTCGCCGAACTCCCCGCGGCGGAACGGGAGGTGATGCTCCTCGTCAGCTGGGAGCAACTGACGCCGGCCGAGGCGGCCGCGGCGGTGGGAATCCCGACCGGAACGGCCCGTTCGCGCCTGCACCGGGCCCGGGGCAGATTGCGCGAGCGGCTCGGCGCGCCCCGCCTCGCGGGGCGGGGCCTGAGCGTGACGGGAGACCTGGCATGAGTACGTACGAGGCGGAGGAGAGCGGCATGACGGAGCGGCAGGCGCTGTTGGACTTCCCCGGCACCGAGGCACTGCGGGCGGCGGGCCGCACCGAGCCCCCGTCGGCAGGGACGATGACCCGGGTGCTGGCGGCCGTCGAAGAGGCCGTACGGGAGGAGGCGGCGCGGTCCCCGCGCGTGAAGGGGCAGAAGACCGCCGTGGTGAGGCCGTTGCGCAGGCGCAACCGCGTCCTGGCCGTCCTGGCGGCCGCCGCGGTCGCGGCCGGCGTCACGGTGACGTGCCTGAACACGGGAGGGACGGCGGCGGGTACGCGGCACGGGACGCAGACACAGTCCGCGTCGGTCTTCCTGGACCACGTCGCCGAGGTCGCCGCCACCCGGTCGGCCGGCTCGGGGAAGTACTGGAAGACCCGCACCAAGACCGGTGAGCTGTACATCTCGCGGTCCATGGACATGACCTACGTCGTCCCCGGCAAGAGCTTCGACGGCAAGCCGTCCCGCAAGGGGCACTTCCCCGGCTGGGACGTCGGCTCGAAGACCCTCGACTGGAACGGTCTGGACACGCTGACCACCGACCCGACGGCGCTGCGCCGGCTGATGCTGAGCACGAAGAAGGGTCCCTGGGAGGAGGACGCGGGCACGGTCGCCTTCGAGCAGGCCGGCCTCCTGCTCAGCGAGTCGCCCGCCGGCCCGAAACTGCGCGCGGGGGTCTTCAAGGCGCTGGCGGGGCTGACGGGCGTGACCAACGTCGGCACCGTCAAGGACGCGGACGGACGCAGCGGGACGGGGCTCGCCTACCACGGGGGCATCGGCACCACCGAGCTGATCATCGACCCGAGGACCAGCACGCTCCTCGAACTCGACACGCCCTGGAAGAGTGAGAAGGACGACCGCACGGCGACGTTCCTGCCGGCCGGTCTGACCGACACGATCAGCTGAAGCGCACGACACGCCCACGGGGCACGGTCCCCGATGGGACCGTGCGCCGTGGGCGTGGGTTTTCCCTGCCCCGGCCGGACTCGGAAACCCCCGAGGGCTCGGAAACCCCGAGGGCTCGGAAACCCCGGCGGCCTCGGAAACCGCGCCGGCCTCGGAATCCCCGGCGGCCCCGGCGACGACCTCCACCGGTCAAGGGCAGGCCCCGGCGCCCCCAACACGACCTCACCGAAGCCGAGTTCACCATCAACCCACAGCGGAAGCCCGCCGACCATGATCGGTCGGGGCACGGCTCACGGGTCCTGCCGTCGGGCCCGGGCGAGGCCGGGACGGTCGCGGGCCCGGGCAGCGCGGGTGGTCCGCGGGTAAGGCTCGACCCGGCGAACGGACGGTCCGGACGAGCCCACCGCGCCCATCCCCTGACCGGATCAGCCGCCATTACCCCGCTTTTAACCGCCCGGCCTGCCAGGTTTCATCCCCCGCCGTTCCGTGTTCACTTTCGCGTCGTCCGTGTTTCTTACGGTGCTCCGACCCCGTACGACTTTCCTCGCGGGGCAGCGACCTTGGAGCAGCATGACTATGGCCCGCAACCTCCGGCCCGGAACGCGTGGCGAGGGTGGGAAGGCCGCACCGCCCGACGCGGTCCCCGCGGCAACCGTGCCGCCGACCACCCTCGCCGAGTGCCTGAGCGCCTGCGCCGCGCACAGCGGCAAGCTCGTGGCGGGCCTCGACCGCCGGCGCATCGAACTGGCCGAACGGCTCCGCGCCGCACTGGCCCTGTACGCGACGGCGCCGATGCCTCCGCCGGCTCCCGCGGCGGCCGGCGCGGGTGCGACGAGCGGGCTGTTCCGCCGCGCCGCGAGGACACCGGCGGCGGGCAGCGGGCCCGCGCTGTCCCCCGCATTGCTCGATGCCCTGCTGGAGGTGGGCAGCAAGGCGCTGGAGTGCCCCTACGACGACGAGCGCCGCCTCGCCCTGCTCATATCGGCCGCGGTGCTCACCGAACGCAAGGGCTCCCGCGCGGGCTGGCGGCTGCGCGCCCGGGCCCTGGAGGCCGCGGGCGACGAGGCGGCCTCGATCGCCGCGTACCAGAACTACCTGGACCGCACCTCCGAGGACGGCTTCGGCATCGTCTCCAAGGTGGCCGGCCTGCGGATCGCCGGACAGCGCCAGGCCGAGATGCTGGAGGTGCTGGAGCGCGAGTGCCCCACGGCCTCCGCGCACGCGGACGGACCCGCCACCGACACCTGGGCCGAGGGCCTCGCCCTCAACGACGCGGGCGACTGGGCGGGCGCCGAGCCGCGCCTCGTCGGCGCGCTCCTCGCCATGGCGCGGCACGACAGCCACGCCGACGACTTCCAGCTGGCCATGGGCGACTACCTGGACCTGCGCATCCGGCAGCACGACGGCAGCGCCGCGGACCTGCGCGAGCTGATCGGCCTCTACGCGGACCAGCGCAGGAACCGGATGCGCGGCCCGATCGACGACCCGACGTTCGGCGACACGGCGTGGCTGAGTCTCGGCGAGTTCCGCAACTGGATCGCCGGTAAATCGATCTGCCTGATAGCCAACTCGGGGAGCGTCGGCAGGAGTTCGCTCGGCCCGGAAATCGACTCGTACGACCTGGTGGTGCGGTTCAACTCGTATCGGATCGACGCGCCGGCGACCGGTGCCCGCACCGACATCCACGCCTCCATCCACAAGCACAGCTTCAACTGGGACCAGAAGGTCACGACCCGGCTCGTCTTCGGCGGCGTCCCCGGCGACTGGATGTACTCCCTGCGCAACCGCCTGGTGCCCGGCGCGCAGCGCTACCTCGGCGACGACTCACTGCGCTGGCCGCTGCGCAACATCGGCCGGGTCGGGGCCAACGCCTGGCCCTCCATCCCCACCACCGGCTTCAACATGCTGTGGCTGCTCGACTTCCTCGACGTCAGCCCGACGCTCGACCTCTTCGGCTTCGACTTCTACGAGAGCGGCGCCTACCGCCTGAAGGAAGCCATGCGCCAGCCCATCACCTCGGTGCACGAGTACCGGGGCGAGAAGACCTGGGTGATGGAGCGCGCCACCAGCGTGACAGAGACAAGGATTTCTTTGCGATGACCACCGCCGCGCTCCCCGCCGAAGCCCTCTCCGCGGACGCCCCGCTGCACGCCACGAGCCTCACCGGCAAACGCAGAATCGCCTTCGCCAGCTTCGTGGACGAGAACTACCTGCCCGGCTTCCTCACCCTCCTGCGCAGCCTGGCCCTGTCGAACCCGGCCGTCTGTGAGGACTTCCTCGTCCTCCACGAGGATCTGCGCCCCGCCTCCATAGCCCGCATACGCGCCCTGCACCCGCGCATCAGGATGCTGCGGGTCGACGCCGGTCACTACGACTCGTACGCGAAGGGCGACCAGCACAACTACCTGGTGCGCAAGGCGTACTTCATCCTCGACGTCTTCCGCGTCCGGGACTACGACACGATCATCACGCTCGACACCGACATGGTGGTCCTCGGCGAGCTGGACGAACTACTGGAACTGCGCGAGGGGATCGCCGCCGTACCGCAGTTCTTCTACGGTCAGCACAAGCTCAACAGCGGCCTGCTGGTCATCCAGCGCGAGTACCTGACCGACGAGTTCTGTGCCCGGCTCGACGCCGTCGGCCGCAGCGGCGACTACGAGCTCGACAAGCATGACCAGGGCATCCTCAACTCCGTCCTGGACGGTGGCTTCGTCCGGCTCGACTCCCGGTTCAACTTCGTCAAACGGCGCCTCTCCGGCGACCTGCCGGTGCCCGACGACACCGCGATCCTGCACTTCACCGGCCGCCACAAGCCGTGGCAGGGCGGGGAGGCGGGCTACGCCAAGGCCGAGGAGCGCTGGCGGTCCTACGAACTGTCCGACGACCAGTTCCGCAGCACGTACATGAACCTGCCGAAGACGCTCCACCACGACCTCGTGGTGCACCTCGGCACGCCGCACGTCGCCCGCACCGGGAACCTGGACGGCGCGCGGCGCCTGGCGCAGACGCACCTCGACGCGGGCGAGTACCGGCAGGCCGCCGCCGCGCTCGGCTCGGTGCACATACCCGTCGACGAGGCGTTCCCGCACGAGGTCTACGGGCGCGCGCTGATGAGCCTGTCCCGCTACAAGGAGGCCGAAGCGCACCTCCTGCTCGCCACGTCCGTGCCGACCCGGGCGGCGAGCGCCTTCGGCCGGCTCGCCCAGATGGCCTGGATCAACGGCGACGACACCTCGGCGCACGCCTACGCGACGGACGGCCTCGGGATCGACCCCACCCACCGCGCCAGCCGCCTGATGAGGGAGCGCACCCATCCCCGCCCGCCGGTCCAGGAGGGCCCCCCGGACGAGCAACTGGCCCACGTGGCCTTCTACATGCCCCAGCAGGGCAACGCGGGCGACAAGCTGCTCCCGGAGTCCGTACGCCTCACCTTCGGCCAGGACACCGGCCCCCGCCGCTGGCACTCCGTCCACGCGCACCGGCTGTTCGACGAGGCCGCGCTCGCAGCGGTCAACGAGCGGCGCGGCGTGGTCATCGGCGGCGGCGGCCTGTTCATCCCGGACACCGCGCCGAACGGCAACAGCGGCTGGCAGTGGAACGTCACGGACGACGCGATGGACCGGATCGACGTGCCGGTGATCGTGTACGCCGTGGGCTTCAACGCGTTCGACGGCCAGTCCTACGGCTTCGACCGGTTCCGCACCTCGCTGACCAAGCTGGTGGAGCGTGCGGCCTTCTTCGGGCTGCGCAACCACGGATCCATCGAGAAGGTCCGGGCCCTGCTCCCCGCCGGCCTGCGGGACAAGGTGCGCTACCAGCCCTGCCCGACGACGGTCACCCGGCAACTGGTCGACGGCTGGAGCGACCCGGCGCGCCGGGACGACACCGTACTCATCAACGCGGCGTACGACCGGGCGGGGCTGCGGTTCGGCCACGACTACGGCTACTTCCTCGCGCAGATGGCCGAAGCCGTACGGGCCATCGGCGAGCACGCCGAGGTCAAGTGCGTCGCGCACGCGCTGGACGACGAACGCATCGCGTTCGACCTGCGGCGTGAGCACGGCATCTCGCTTCCCGTGGTGCCGCTGTACGACGCCGACAACGACGCGATCCGCGCCGAGTTCGCCCGGACGAAGCTCGTCATCGGGATGCGCGGCCACGCGACGATGATCCCGTTCGGCTGCGGCACACCGGTCATCAGCCTGATCTCGCACCCGAAGATGGCGTACTTCCTCGCCGACATCGACCGCCCCGGCTGGGGCGTCTCGGTCCACGACAGACATCTCGGCCGACGGCTCACCGACCTCGCGGTGTCCCTGCTGGACGACCACGGCGCGGCGGTCGCCGACGTCCACGGCCGTCAGCAGGAACTGTGGAAGATCACCCAGTCCAACGGCGCGGACATCGCCGCCACGCTGTCGCCCCCGAACCGGGGGCTGACACCGCGCGTGGGGTGAGTCCGCGCCGGGGCGCAGGGGTGGTGGGCCGACGCCGCGGGCGGGCCCGCCACCCCGCCCACGAACGACTGCGTCGAGGTGGCAGCCGGACAACTCCGGGACATGCTCCCCGTACGCGACTCCGCGAACCCGACCGGCCCGGCCGTCGTTCTCGACCCCGGCGCCTGGACCGCGTTCCTCACCGGTGTGCAGCGCGACCACCTCGTCCGATGCGAGGGTGAGGCAGGGCCCCGGCCCCCACCAGGGTCGGGGCCCTTGCCGTACCCGGACATCGTCGCGGGCCGCCCCGTCGCGCGGGGAAAGTCGTCAAGGCCGCCGCCGGACTCCGGGGTCAACAACACGTGACGCCGGCCGTCACGTCGCACCGGACCGGCGCGGTGCGGATGCACACGGGTCCCCGGACAGGCCGGACGACGATGCCGCGTTGTCCGGTCGATGTGCCCGATGGTCCGGCACCGCTGCACTTTTTGACCTCCCGTGGGCGCCCGGACTGCGCCTAGATTTTCCTCGGATGCTCCGGTCGCATCCGACGACGGAGGTACGCAGATGACCCGCAAGGAACCCGCGAACCAGGCCCGCGGGGTCACCGGCGGCCACTCGCCGCTGCTGAGGTCCGACGCGGCCCGGGGCCCCGCGCCGCAGGACCCGGGCGGGCTCCTGGCGCTGCAGCGCTCGGCGGGCAACGCCGCGGTGGTGCAGATGCTGCGCCATCTCGACGCCACCGGTCCGACGGGGACCGAGGCCGAGCCCGACATGGGCAGCGTCGTGAAGAAGGTGATCTCCGGGAGCGGGCAGCCGTTGCGGACGGCGCAGCGCAAGAAGGCCGAGTCCGTCTTCAACGAGAACTTCTCCGGGGTCCGCCTGCACACGGACGCGGCCGCGCAGCGCTCCGCGGCCGTCCTCCAGGCACGTGCCTACACGGTCGGCGACAACATCGTCAGTGGCACCGCCGAGATCGACGACAGGACTCTCTTCCACGAGCTGACGCACGTCTCGGACCAGCGCAAGGGGCCCGTCGCGGGCACCGACCACGGCGACGGGACGGTCAGGTCGAGCCCGGACGACCCGTTCGAGAGGAAGGCCGCGGCGAACGAGCGTCTCGCCGACGGTCCCTCCGCGCCGGAACACCACGCGGGGGACGGGCACGCCCACGGCACGACCGTGCAGCGCGCGCCGGCCGGGCCCGCGACCGTGCAGCGCGCGCCGGCCGGCGACGGCACGGAACAGGGCAAGGAGACCGAGGGGAGCGAGCACGTGCGCCGCCGTGTGCTCGTCGTCTGCGACGAGAGCGGCCAGGGCCTCGGCGGTGTGCCCGTCTTCAACATGGAGATGGTCAAGGGCCTCCAGCACGACAACGAGGTCACCCTGCTCACGGTGAACAACCGCGAGAGCTACGACCACTCCAAGACGGTGCGGCAGCACGGCGGCGCCCGAGTGATCAATGTCCTCGTGCCCGAGCTGAAGGCGGGCCGCGAACGCCTGGTCCAGCTGGTGGCGAGCAAACCGCCGCAGGCGTACGGACTCCCCGCCGCGCGGGACGCGTTCGACATCATCATCGGCCACTCGCGGTTCTCCGGCCCCGCCGCCGAGCTGATGTGTTTCGGGTGGTACCCCGGCGCCCGCCTGGTGCACTTCCTGCACACGAGTCCGGTGCGTCTGGACAAGGTCAACGACAAGCCCGGCACGGGCGCCCAGAAGGCGAGGACCGAACGCCAGGTGATGCGCGAGGCCGACCTGGTCTCCGGGGTGGGCCCCTTGCTGACGCAGGAGGCGGAACGGCTGTCGCAGCAGATCTTCCGGGTGGCGGCCCTGCACGAGTTCGTGCCGGGGACCGAGATCAACTCTCCCCTGACCCACTCGGCTCCCGGCCCGCGCAGGCTCGATCTGCTCCTGCCGGGCCGCGCGACCGACGCGATCAAGGGCGTCCGGGCTGCGGTGACGGCCATCGGGATGCTGCGCCGTCCCCAGTCGATGGGCGGATACGGCCTCGACGTCAGGCTGACGATCCGGGGCGGCCCGGACCCGAAGGAGGCCCCCGACGAGTACGGGAAGTGGCAGAGCCTCGTCACCAGCCTCGGTGCGGGGGGCGTCACGCTGCTGCCCTTCACCCCCGACGCCGAGAAGCTGAACAGGGACCGCCAGGGCAAGGACGCGGTGATCATGCCGTCCCTGCACGAGGGGTTCGGCCTGGTCGCCACTGAGGGTGCCGGGAACGGCATCCCCGTCCTGGTGAACGGGGAGAGCGGCGCCGCCCAGTTCCTGGCGCAGTTCCAGGGCCTGACCGGGCACATGACGGTCGACGCCCCGTACAACGTCGACCGGGAGACGGGCAAGGAGGTCGAGGGAGGCGACGAGCGGCGCGCCCGGGCGTGGGCAGAGGCCATCGCGAGGCTGCAGAGCAGGCTGCCCGCCGCCCAGCAGGACGCCGCCCAGCTCCACCAGGTCCTCACGCACTACACCTGGCGGCACGCGGCCCAGGCCCTCGTCGAGGCGACGATGGCGACCGTCCCGGGCAGTGGGCCGAACCACGGCGCCATCACCCGGCAGGGCCCCGACGGCACTGTGGAGCACGTCGGGCGGCGCACGGAATGGACTCCCACCGAGCGCTGGGACGGCTCGACCCCCGAGCCGAGCACCCGGAGGCCGAGCGAGCAGGAACTCCTGCAGCGTCTCGCCGTCATACGCCAGACCCTGGACCTGCGCACGGATGTGGGTGCGCAGGAGACCAGGCGGGCCAGGAGGACCGGCACCATGTGATGCGGGAGCGCCGCCGGGCGTGCGGGGCGGGCTCATGGAGGCCGGGCGCGGCCCGGCGCGCTCAGCCGCGCGCCGGGCGGGAGGCTCGTCCCGCCGAGCGCGCCGCGTCCGTCAGCCGGGAGCGCAGCCGGGGCGTCAGCGGGCGTTCCACCACGCGGTGCAGGAGGTACGCCAGGAGCAGCATCGCCAGCACCGTCAGGGGGAGGGTGGCACCGGCCGGGAGGCCCAGGGTGCGGTGCAGGCCGCCGATGACCACCCAGCCGAGGTGTTCGTGGACCAGGTAGAAGGGGTACGTGAGCGCGCCGGCGGTCGTCAGCCAGCGCCAGTCGGCCCAGCGCAGGCGGTCCAGCGCGATGGCGGCGACCGCCGCGAAACCCAGTGCGACGATCGCGATGATGACCACGGTGTGCCGGTAGCCGAAGTGGCTGGTGGGGTGCCAGAGGTCCGCGACGGCGTAGTGCTGGCCCAGCAGGAAGCCGACGGCGGCGAGCCCCCAGCCGAGGGGGTCGCGGTGGTCGCGGTGCACCAGGTAGAGCCCCATCCCGCCGACGAAGAACGGCGCGTAGTGGGACATGAGGACCTGGTCGAGCAGCGCCGAGTGCGCGGCGTCGGCGAGGACCGCGCCGAGCGTCCACAGCGCGCCGAACAGGACGACCCGCCGGCGCGTCACCCCGGGGAGGACGACACACACCGCGAACAGCGCGTAGAAGCGGATCTCGGCCCACAGGGTCCAGTCGACACCGATGACCCGCTCACCGCCCGCCGGCATCTGCAGGAGGGTCAGGTTCAGCAGGGCGTCGCTCGTCGACACCGCCTCGTACACCACGCCCGGCAGGGCGAAGACGGCGGTGATGAGGAGGACCGCGCACCAGTACGCGGGCATCAGCCGGGACACGCGCGAGGCGAAGAACGCGGCGAGCGAACGGCCCCAGCCGCTCATGCAGATCACGAACCCGCTGATGACGAAGAAGATCTGCACACCGAGCGGTCCGTACGCGAACCACTGGTGCAGTGACGGGAACTGGGTGGCGGGCGAGGTCCCCCACGCCGTGCTGACGTCGCCCTCGCGGCCCCCGTAGTGGTACGCCGCCACCATGAGCGCCGCGACCAGCCGCAGCCCGTCGAGGGCGCGCAGCCGCGCCGGCCGGGCACCGCGCGGCCGGCCGCCGGGACCGGGTCCCGTTCCTCCCGGCGCCCGGCCGGCCGGCGGCGTACGGTCCCCGGCCGGCGTCACCGGGCCGCCGGGGAGGGGCGTCGCGGCCCGCGCCGCACCTGCGGGGGTGCCGGTGCCCGCGCCCGTGGTCGTGCTGCTGCCCGCGTCCACGTTCATGTCCCTGTCCGTGTTCGTCTTCGTGCCCGTGCCGTTGACCGCGTTGCCGCGCGCGTTCCCGTCCGTGTTCGTGCCCGTGCTCGCGTGCGGAGCGGACGTCACCGGATTCCCTTCGCCTCGGCACCGCTGGGACCGGGACTGCGGGCTCGTACGCCCGGCAGGCGGCCGGTGTGTTTCCCGGCCCGTACGCCCGGCCCGTACGCCCCGCTCGGGCACCCGGGTCACAAGCCCGGCCGGCGACCCGACAGGTGACCTGGCGCGTTCCCCGGCCCCGGCCGAGTCCCGCCGGTTCCCGTCGCTCCCCCGCCACGCTAGGGGCCAGGCGCCCCCCGCCCAAGCGCGGAAGGGGCATTGCGCAGGGACGTCACAGCACGTTCATCCGCCCTTTCACCAGGCGATTCGTCACCACGGCCACCGGCCGCCGGGCATCGCCGCCGTCGCGGGCGCGGGCGGGGGCACTTGAGCGGGCCGCCCCGCTGCAGCCGTGCGCCGTTGCCCCGGCGATCTCCGGGGCACGGATCATGCGTCGCTGGGGAGAGCCTTCACCGGGGTCCTCGCGGGTTCTGGTGCGACGGGACGAGGGGGCGCGCGGTGGACCGACTGCGCGACGCCCACGGCTTCACGTCCGGTGAACCGGCCGAGTTCCGGGCCACGGTGGAACACCCGGACTTCACCGACCTGTGCCTCGCCGACATCGCCGCCCGGGGTCACCGTCCGCCCCGGCGAGCCGCACGGGAGCGCCGACGAGGCCCCGCAGCACCCGCGCTCCGGCGGCTGCGGGACCTGCGGGACCTGCGGGGCCTGCGGGCCGGGCGCGGTCAGGCCTTGGCCTCCCCCGCCGCCAGCCGCTTCAGCGACCTGACCCGGCGCACGACTCCCCGCACCCGTGCGTTGCGCGGGATGAACGCCATCCGGGCCGGCACTCCGCCCGGCAGGTCGAGCACCGTGAGGCGGCGGCGCTTGAAGTAGCGCAGCGCGTCCGGGCTCTGATGGGCGCGCAGGTACTCCACCGCCGGCTCCCGCAGGTCCGGGTTGATCTTCGGCTGCATCGCGAAGCCCACCGCCGCGAGGAGCCCCGTCAGACCGTCCGAGGCGGCATCGAGGCGCTGCGCCTCTACGGCCGCGCTGTCGCCCACGTCGGGCAGCAGCTCGTGGCAGATCGTCACGGGCACCCGGTTGCTGTTCTCGTACGGGGCGAGCCGTTCGAGCAGCAGGCCCGTGCCGGCGCGCGCGACGCGGAGCCCGTAGAACGACGCCGCGGTGAACAGCGCCGTGGAGAAGCATCCGACGACGAGGCCCGGCCGCAGCCGCTGGTAGAGCACCTCGGCGATGACCGGCGCGTCGACGATGGTGAGCTCCACGCCGAGCCGCTCCGCCTCCTCCTCCAGGCGGCGGGAGAAGCGCGCGGGAGCCGTGGGGTGCGGCTTGAAGACGACGCGGCGGTGGCCGAGCCCGTGGGCGCCGCGCAACATCGTCAGATGCAGTTCCTCCTCCTCGTCGGAGGTGAGGATGGACAGCGCGGAGAGGTACTGGCCCAGCAGGAGCGCCGGGCGCCCGGCGGCCGGTGTGCCGTCGTCGTCCGGCCCGGGCGGGGCGTCGGGGACGCCCGGCAGCTCCGGGGCGTCGCCACCGATCTCGGCGAGGACCTTGAGGAACACCTCGGTGGGTACGACCACCGGCTCGGCGCCGAACTCCCGCAGCAGCATGGGCCGCAGGCCGGGGACGAGGTCGAGGTGCAGGACACGGCCGATCCGGGTGCCGATCAGCGGCGGGATCTTGTTGCGGGTGGGCCCGTAACTCATCAGCCCGTCCGCGTAGATGTCGATGGCGGCCCCGGTGAAGATGTCCGTGACGGCCAGCGCGGGCACCACCTGGATCGACTCGGCCACGAGGTGCACGGGGTCGTCGCCGAGGTTCCACAGCAGCCGCAGGTGGCGTTCCCACAGCACGACGTCGTCGGGGCGCGGGGACCAGGCGCCGGGGTGGAAGGGGTGGATGGCCTCGTTCCACGACAGGACCTCGTCGAAGCGGTCCCTCAGGCGCTCGAAGCCGGACATCTCGTCGAGCCCGGGCGTGGCCTCGGGGTTGGCCGCGTTGTTGGACACGAGCAGGATGGTGCGGCGGGCCGGTTCGAAGCATTCGGCGTCCAGGGCGGCCGCCAGCGTGGCGGCGCCGTAGAGGGTGGACGCGAGGAAGATGCGGGTGGTCATGCGGCTGCCTCCGCGGGAGCCTGGCGGCGGCGCAGCTTGACGAGCTGGCTCGCACGCCGGTGGTCGAGAGAGGTCAGGGTGTCGTCCAGTACGTCCTGCGGCATTCTGCGCAGGGCGGCGGCGCTCATCGTCTTCAGCTGCCGGGCGACGCCGGGCTCGAACCGTTCGATCTGGCCCAGGTGGTGGGTGATGATCGCGCAGTAGGTGCGGACGGCCTTCGGCATCAGCCGGTCCGCCTCCGCGTCCGTCGACGTCTCGCGCAGCAACTGGTCGAAGGCGGCGATGAAGTCGAGCTGGCGGGTGTCGCCGATCTGGGTGAGCGAGGACTCGACCCCGCGCCGGTAGTAGTAGCCGAGGTGGTTGACCGCGGCGCAGGACTCGGCCTCCCGGTGCAGCTTCCAGATCCAGGGCCGGTCCTCGGCGGTGTGCAGACCCTCGGGGAAGGCCATCAGGCCCGCGTCGTAGAGCCGCCGGTGGAACAGTCCGGCCCACGAGTACGGGTAGTCGACGGACGTGGAGCGGGTGTCGGGCAGGATCAGGTCGCGGGGACGCAGGACGGTGCCGCGCGGGCCGATCGGCGCGCGGTAGACGGTGCGCGCGCGGGCCGTGCAGCGGACCTGGTCGGTGCGGATGAAGTCCACACCCAGTCTCTCGATCTCGCCGACGAGCGCCGGCAGGTAGCCGCGCGCCAGCCAGTCGTCACCGTCGAGAAATGTCAGGTACTCCCCGCTCGCGGCGTTCAGGCCCGTGTTGCGCGCGGTGCCGATACTGCTGTTCTTCTCGTGTCTGATCTGGCGTACCTCGCAGCGGAATTCCCGTGCGAAATCTGCCACCGCTTCGGACGAGCCGTCGGTGGAGCAGTCGTCCACGAAAACGACCTCGTCGTTCTCGCTGACGTTCGCACGCAGGCTTCGCAGTGCTTCGGTGATGAAAGGCCGCACATTGAAGTACGGCACGATGACGGAGAGCTTGACCACTCCGGGGACGCTAGGGGCTGTCCCGGCTCGGTTACCCAAGATCCGGCGTACGGCAGGTGAACGGCGCATGTCGGAATCCTTAATCACCCCTCGAAGTGGCCGCTTTCCCCATTCGTAGACGTTCTGTTAACCCTTTATTGCCATGGAGTTGGGCCGCCGCCCGACATGGCTTTCTAACGTCCAGGACGTGCCATCACGTACCAGCCACGCGGTCAGGGTCGCCGTACTCGCCGATTCCGACACCCGGTGGAAGTGGGGCGCGCTCACCGCGCGCCGCATCGTCCCCGGGGGCCGCACCGTCGAGCTCAGCGGCTTCCTCCTGCGCGGCCGCGCCACGCCCACCGCCCGCCAACTGGCCGAGGTGGGGGCGGAGGCGAGCGATGTCCGGGAGATCACCGGGAACGCCTTCCTCTCCTTCCTCGCCGAGGAGCAGGACGAGCGGGGCGGGTACGACCTGATCGTCCTCGCCCTCGTCGGCGGCGGGGTGCAGGCGATGCTGCACGGCATCGCCGCGCTGGACCTCGCCCGGCGGCCCGTCGTCGTCACCGGCTACGTCGGGGTCGTCTACGAGAAGCTCGCCGACGGGCTCCTGCTGCGGCACGGTGCCGATGTCGTCCTCGCCAACTCCCGGCACGACGCGCACCGCTTCCGTGACGTGTACGAGGGCGTCGGCGCCGACGCGTCGTGCGTGACCGAGGCGGCCCTGCCGTTCCTCGGCGGCGCCCGCTACGAGCCGGTGGAGGGCCGCGACACGGTCGTCTTCGCGGCGCAGCCGTCCGTACCGGTGACGCGCGAGGACCGCGCGTACGTCCTGCGGCGGCTGATCGAGCACGCCCGGCTGCACCCGCGCCGCGAGGTGCTGCTGAAGCTGCGCAGCAAGGTCGGCGAACAGACCACCCACGTCGAGGAGTTCCCCTACCAGCGGCTCGCGGAGAAGGTGCCCGGCGGGCTGCCGTCCAACTTCCGCCTCGTGTACGGGAACATGGGCGACGTCCTGGACGGCACGGACCTCCTCGTGACGGTCTCCTCGACGGCCGCGCTCGAAGCGCTGCACCGGCGCATCCCCACCGCGATCCTCACCGACCTCGGGATCCGCGAGCCCCTCGGCAACCACCACTTCGTCGGCTCCGGCTGCCTCGCCTCCTTCGACCACCTGGACAGCGGGCAGAAGCCGCGCGCCGACGCGGTCTGGGCGGACCGGCAGGGCGTCGCCGCGGACGGCTCGTACGCGGCGGCCTTCGACCAGGCCCGCGCCCGGGTGGCGACACTGCTCGACGATCCCGCACTCCCGCCCATCGCCCCCTACTACACCCGCACCACGGCCCCCGGCTACCTGCCGCAGCTGCTCGCCAGACACCGCCTCGACCCGGACGGCCGGCCGCTCGCGCCGGGTGCCGCGCCGGCCGGCTCGTCCGGCATGCGCCGGGCCGTGCGCCAGGCCGTACGCGGCGCCGCGCGCGGCGCGTACCGCCACGGCGTGCAGCGCGTCGCGCCCGTCATCCGCCGGATGGGCGAGCTGTGAAGGAAGCCGGCCGTACCCCACGAACCCACGGAGCAGACATGACCGTCCTCGCCGTGATCCCCGCACGCGGGGGATCGAAGGGCGTGCCCGCGAAGAACCTCGCCCAGGTCGGCGGCGTACCCCTGGTGGTGCGGGCCGTACGGGCCTGCCGGGCGTCGCGCAAGGTCACCGACGTGGTCGTCTCCACCGACGACCCGGCGATCGCCGACGCGGCACGCGCGGCGGGCGCCGAGATCGTGCTGCGGCCCGCCGCGATCGCCGGGGACACGGCGACCAGCGAGGCGGCCGTGCTGCACGCGATGGACGCCTTCGAGGCGATGCGCGCCGTCACGGTCGACGTGGTGCTGCTGGTGCAGTGCACCAGCCCCTTCATCACCGCCGAGGACATGGACGGGGTGGCGGGCGCCATCACGGACGAAGGCGCCGACACGGCCCTGACGGTCGCGCCGACCCACGGTTTCATCTGGCGCGAGGGCGGCGCGACGAGCGCCGAGGTGGACGGCTACGGCGTCAACCACGACAAGTCCAACCGGCCGCGCCGCCAGGACCGCCCCCAGGAGTACCTGGAGACGGGCGCCGCGTACGCCATGCGCGCCGACGGCTTCCGCGAGGTGGGCCACCGCTTCTTCGGCCGTACGAAGCTGGTGGAGACCGACGCGGCGCGCGTCCTGGAGATCGACGACCCGCACGACCTGGCCCGCTCCCGCGCGCTCGCGCCGCTGCTCGACCCGGCGGTGCTGCCGGGACTCCAGGACGTGGACGCGGTCGTCCTCGACTTCGACGGCACGCAGACCGACGACAAGGTCTACGTCGACTCGGAGGGCCGCGAGATGGTCGCCGTGCACCGCGGCGACGGTCTCGGTGTGGCCGCGCTGCGCAAGTCCGGCCTGGAACTGCTGGTGCTCTCCACCGAGCAGAACCCGGTCGTCGCGGCCCGCGCCAGAAAGCTCAAGGTGCCGGTACTGCACGGCATCGACCGAAAAGATCTCGCACTGAAGCAATGGTGCGACGAGCACGGGGTCACACCCGAACGGGTGCTCTACGTCGGCAACGACGTGAACGACCTCCCGTGCTTCGGACTCGTCGGCTGGCCCGTGGCCGTCGCGAGTGCCCATGACGCCGTTCGCGCAGCCGCGCGCGCCGTCACCACGACCCCGGGCGGCGAAGGGGCGATCCGCGAGATCGCCGGCTGGCTGCTGGGGCCGGGGCTGCATGTCCCCGCTCCGCACCTTCCCCCCACCCACGCCCACAACTAAGGACAGTTCATGAACACCGACGCCTCTTCCCGCCTGCGCAAGCTGGGTTCGCGCACGGCCGGACCCGGTCGTCCCGTCTTTGTCACGGGTGAGATCGGGATCAACCACAACGGCGAGCTCGACAACGCGATCGCGCTGATCGACGTCGCCGCCGAGGCCGGCTGCGACGCGGTCAAGTTCCAGAAGCGCACGCCGGAGATCTGCACCCCGCGCGACCAGTGGGACATCGAGCGCGACACCCCCTGGGGCCGGATGAAGTACATCGACTACCGCCACCGCGTGGAGTTCGGCGAGGACGAGTACCGCGCCATCGACGAGCACTGCAAGGAGAAGGGCATCGCCTGGTTCGCCTCCCCGTGGGACACCGAGGCGGTCGCGTTCCTGGAGAAGTTCGAGTCGATCCCCGCGCACAAGGTCGCCTCGGCGTCCCTGACCGACGACGAGCTGCTGCGCGCGCTGCGCGCCACCGGCCGTACGGTCATCCTCTCGACCGGCATGTCGACGCCGAAGCAGATCCGGCACGCCGTCGAGGTGCTCGGCAGCGAGAACATCCTGCTGTGCCACGCCACCTCGACGTACCCGGCGAAGGCCGAGGAGCTCAACCTGCGGGTCATCAACACCCTGCAGAACGAGTTCCCGAACGTCCCGATCGGCTACAGCGGCCACGAGACGGGCCTGCAGACCACGCTCGCCGCGGTCGCCCTCGGCGCCACCTTCGTCGAGCGCCACATCACCCTGGACCGCGCGATGTGGGGCTCCGACCAGGCCGCGTCCGTCGAGCCGCAGGGCCTCACGCGCCTCGTGCGCGACATCCGCACCATCGAGGCGTCCCTCGGTGACGGCGTGAAGAAGGTCTACGAGTCCGAGCTCGGCCCGATGAAGAAGCTCCGCCGTGTCGCGGGCGTCGTGGCCGAGGCCGACGCGGCGCAGGACTGACGGCGCGGGCCATGCCGAGTCCGAGCGGGGAACGAGCCCCGCGCCGCCGCGACCTCCGCGCCCGAACGGCGATCGCGTTCGTGGAGAGCCCCGTCCAGCTGCTGAACGTGCTGGAGTGGGCGAGGACGGGTGGGAGGGGCGACGACCTGACCGTTGTCGTGCTCTCACCCACCGACCCGATGTCGCGCGGCCAGCTCCGCAGGATGGCCGAGCTGGCCCGCGACGAGGGCTGCACGGTGCGCTGGCAGGAGGCGAGGGGCGGCGCGGGGGCCCCGCTCAAGACGGTGCGCCAACTGGCGCCCCTGCTGCACCGGTCGGGCCGGATCGTGATCGGCGATCCGTTCTCCCGGTATGTGCAGCTGCTGCTCACGATGGCCGGCGGCAAGAGGCTGACCGTCGTCGACGACGGCACGGCGACGATGGAGTTCATCGGTCAGCTCGCGCGCGGCGAACGCCTGGTGCGCTGGCACCGGCGCGGCGGCCCCCGCGGGCCCCGTGAGCTCGTCCTCGCCCCCGTCACGGCGGCGGCCCGCCGCCGCCTGACCCCGACCGACGCCCGTTCGGTGGAGGTGTTCACCTCGATGCCGGTGCAGGAGGTGCCGCGAGGCATCGACGTGACGGAGAACCGCTTCGAGTGGACCCGCGCCACGTTCGGCCCGCCGAAGATCCTCGACGGCGCCGACCTCGTCGGCACCTCGCTGGTGGAGACGGGCGTCGTGGACGACGCGCAGTACACCGAGGCGGTCACGTCCCTGGCGCGCGAGCACCGCGCCATCCGCTACTTCGCGCACCGCCGCGAGAACGCCGAGAAGCTGCACGCGCTGCACGCGGCGACCGGTCTGGAGATCGTCCGCCCCGACCTGCCCCTGGAGCTGGTGGCCCGCCGGGGCCCGATCAGCAGGACCATCCTCAGTTTCCCGTCCACGGTCGTGCACACCCTGCCGCTGGCCCTCGCGGGCACCGGGGTGAAGGTCGCGGTCTGCGACATCGCCCCGGAGTGGCTCAGGGCCAACGCGTCCCCGCGCGCGCAAGGCTTCCTGTCGGGCGTGACCAGCGCGGCGAAGGACGTCCACCGGCTGGTGACACCGGCGTAAGGGCGCGACGGTGCCGCGCGAGGCCCCCGGGGTGTGCCGCACGGCACCGCCCCCGGGGGTCTCCGTGTCCGTGCGGGGTCCCCTCCGCACGCGCGGGCCGCGGCTGACGCCCCGCGCTCCGCGCCCGGACGGACGCGGCGAGCCTCCGGACGGCCCGGCCGGGCTGGGCGCTGCCGGCGGTCCCCGGAGCACTGTCCCGCCGCGCACCCCGGAGAAGACCTAAAATTCGGCAGTCAACTCCCGGTAACCGCTCGGCACAGAAGGAACACGGATCATGACAAGCGAGACGCACGAGTTCCAGGTGGAGGCGCGCCAGCTTCTCCAGATGATGATCCACTCGATCTACTCGAACAAGGACGTGTTCCTGCGCGAGCTCGTGTCCAACGCGTCCGACGCGCTCGACAAGCTGCGCCTCGAAGCGCTGCGCGACGGGGATCTCGGCGCGGACGTGTCCGACCTGCACGTCGCCATCGAGTCCGACCCGGCCGCCCGCACCCTGACCGTGCGCGACAACGGCATCGGCATGTCGCGCGAGGACGTCGTGGCGCTGATCGGGACGATCGCCAACTCCGGCACCGCGGCGTTCCTCAAGGACCTCAGGGCGGCCGAGGACTCCGCGACGGCGGACGGACTGATCGGCCAGTTCGGCGTGGGCTTCTACGCCAGCTTCATGGTGGCCGACGAGGTCACGCTGGTCACCCGGCTCGCGGGCGAGTCCGTGGGTACGCGGTGGACCTCGACCGGCGAGGGCACGTACACCGTCGAGGACGCGGTCGACGCCCCGCAGGGCACGGCGGTCACGCTGCACCTCAAGGCCGAGGACAGCGAGGACGGCCTGCACGACTACACCTCCCGGTGGAAGATCAAGGAGATCGTCAAGCGGTACTCGGACTTCATCACCTGGCCCATCCGGATGGCCGCGGAGCCGGTGGCCGCGGACACCGACGCCGACCCGGACGCCGACGGCGGGGACGGGGCGAGCGAGGCCGGGGACCGGGAAGCGGGCACCGCCCCGCCCGCGCCCGAGGTCCTCAACTCGATGAAGGCCCTGTGGGCCCGCTCGCGCGACGACGTCACGGACGACGAGTACCACGAGCTGTACAAGCACATCAGCCACGACTGGAACGACCCGCTGGAGACCATCCGCCTCCAGGCCGAGGGCACGTTCGAGTACCAGGCCCTGCTGTTCATCCCGTCCCACGCGCCGCACGACCTGTTCGCGCAGGACCACGCGCGGGGCGTCCAGCTGTATGTGAAGCGCGTGTTCATCATGGACAACTGCGAGGCGCTGATGCCGCCGTATCTGCGCTTCGTGAAGGGCGTCGTCGACGCGGCGGACCTCTCGCTCAACGTGTCGCGCGAGATCCTGCAGCAGGACCGGCAGATCCAGCTGATGCACCGGCGCCTGGCGAAGAAGGTCCTGTCGACCGTCAAGGACATGCAGGCGAAGGAACCGGAGCGCTACGCCACGTTCTGGCGGGAGTTCGGGCGCGCCCTGAAGGAGGGCCTGCTCAGCGACTTCGAGAACCAGGAGACCATCCTGAAGGTGTCCTCGTTCGCCTCCACGCACGACACGGAGAAGCCGACCACGCTGGCGCAGTACGTGGAACGCATGAAGGACGGCCAGGAGCACATCTTCCACCTCACGGGCGAGTCCCGGCAGGCGATGGAGAACTCGCCGCACCTGGAGGCGTTCCGCGCCAAGGGTATCGAGGTGCTGCTGCTGAGCGACCCGGTCGACGAGGTGTGGGTCGAGGCCGTGCCGCAGTTCGCCGGCAAGCAGCTGCGGTCCGTCGCCAAGGGCGAGGTCGACCTCGGGACCGAGGAGGAGAAGCAGGAGGCCGAAACCGAACGCGAGCAGTTGCAGGAGGAGTTCCAGGGCCTGCTGGCCTGGATGACGGAGCGGCTGGGTGAGAGCGTCAAGGAGGTACGGCTCTCCACCCGTCTGACGGTGTCCCCCGCCTGCATCGTCTCCGACGCGCACGACGTGACACCGGCGTTGGAGAACATGTACCGCGTCATGGGCCGGCCGGTCCCCCAGGTCAAGCGGATCCTCGAACTCAACCCGGGCCACCCGCTGGTGACGGGCCTCAACAAGGCCCACGCGGGGGGCGGGGACACCACCAACCTCGCGGAGACGACGGAACTCCTGCACGGAATGGCCCTGCTGGCCGAGGGCGGCGAGCTCGCGGACGCGCCGCGCTTCGTGAGGCTGCTGGCGGACCGCCTGGAGCGCACGCTCTGACGTCGCCCGCCCTTCCCGGGAGAGGTCTCGGGAGGGGCCGCCGCCGGGGTTCGGCCGGGACCGGCCGAGCGCGCCGCGAGGCTCCGCCGCCCCGCGCGGGGGCGGCGCCGTGTGGGCGGTGAGGGTTTCGGGGACCGCGGGCGCGGTCCCCGACCCCCCGCGGCGTCAGAAGACGTTCGCCGGCACGTAGGTGCCCCAGATCTCGCGCAGGGCGTTGCAGACCTCGCCCACCGTCGCCCGGGCCTTGAGCGCCGTCTTCATCGGGTAGAGGACGTTGTCCTCGCCGTTCGCGGCCTTGCGCAGGTCGGCCAGGGCCGCGTCGACCGCCGCCTGGTCCCGTCCCACCCGCAGGTCGGCGAGGCGCCCGGCCTGCTGGGCCTCGATGGCCGGGTCGACGCGCAGCGGCTCGTACGGCTCCTCCGCGTCCAGCTGGTAGCGGTTGACGCCGACGACGACCCGCTCGCCGCTGTCCGTCTCCTGGGCGATCGCGTACGCGCTGCGCTCGATCTCGTTCTTCTGGAAGCCGTGTTCGATCGCGTCGACCGCGCCACCGAGGTCCTCGACGCGCTCCATCAGCGCGAGCGCCGCCGCCTCCACCTCGTCCGTCATCTTCTCGACGACGTAACTGCCCGCGAACGGGTCGACGGTCGCGGTGACGTCCGTCTCGTAGGCGAGGACCTGCTGCGTGCGCAGCGCCAGCCGGGCGGACTTGTCGGTCGGCAGGGCGATCGCCTCGTCGAACGAGTTCGTGTGCAGCGACTGCGTACCGCCGAGCACGGCCGCGAGGCCCTGCACCGCGACCCGTACGAGATTGACCTCCGGCTGCTGCGCGGTGAGCTGCACGCCCGCCGTCTGGGTGTGGAAACGCAGCATCAGCGACTTGGGGTTCTTCGCCCCGAACTCGTCCCGCATCACCCGCGCCCAGATCCGCCGTGCCGCCCGGAACTTGGCGACCTCTTCGAGGATCGTCGTACGGGCGACGAAGAAGAACGACAGGCGCGGCGCGAAGTCGTCCACGTCCATCCCGGCCGCGACGGCGGTCCGCACGTACTCGATGCCGTCGGCGAGGGTGAACGCGATCTCCTGCGCGGGCGTGGCACCGGCCTCCGCCATGTGGTAGCCGGAGATGGAGATGGTGTTCCAGCGGGGGATCTCCGCCCGGCAGTACTTGAAGATGTCCGCGATCAGCCGCAGCGAGGGCTTCGGCGGGAAGATGTACGTGCCCCGCGCGATGTACTCCTTGAGCACGTCGTTCTGGATCGTGCCGGTCAGCTGGTCCGCCGGTACGCCCTGCTCCTCCGCGACCAGTTGGTACATGAGCAGCAGCAGCGCGGCGGGCGCGTTGATCGTCATCGAGGTGGAGACCTTGTCCAGCGGGATCCCGCCGAACAGCACCCGCATGTCGTCCACCGAGTCGATGGCCACGCCGACCTTGCCGACCTCGCCCGACGCGATCGCCGCGTCGCTGTCGTGGCCCATCTGGGTGGGCAGGTCGAAGGCGACGGACAGCCCCATCGTGCCGTTCGCGATGAGCTGCTTGTACCGGGCGTTGGACTCGGTGGCCGTGCCGAAGCCGGCGTACTGCCGCATCGTCCAGGGCCGCCCCGTGTACATCGACGGGTAGACACCGCGCGTGTAGGGGTACGCACCGGGCTCGCCCAGCTTCTCGGCCGGATCCCACGCGCTCAGGTCGCCCGGCCCGTAGACCGGCGCCACGGGGAATCCGCTCTCGGTCACTCGTTCGCCGCCGGGCTCGCGCGCCATGGTTCGTGCCTCCCTGGGAGCTCGTGTGGACGGCGTCGTCCACCTGAAGGGGACGGTGCCGGGCCCAGCCGGGCCGTCAGCGTCCTTGCGGCGGACTGTAGCCGCGCGGGTGGGAGGCTTGGAGGGCCACACGCTGGGACCTTGCTCACAGCTCGGGAGGCGCTTCGCCACCGGCGGGGAGGGAAGAGGCGCGGACGGGACCGGGGGAACGTGCCCCGTCCGCGCCTGTGCGCCGAGCCGAAGGTACGGGGGGAACCCCCGGCTCTGTGCGCTGCCGATGACCAGTCGGCTCACTCTCTACTGCGTCACACCGCGGAAAAACGTCACACCCTTCTGCCCGGCGGCTGAAAGCCCCAGGTCGCGCACGGCAGTACCACCGCGGGGGCGTCGTGCGCCCCGCGCGTCATCGGCGTGCGGCCCCGGGCGCCGCGGACGACGGGTCCCCCGACGACGCGCCGGTGGGGGACGAAGTGGCGCCCCCCGTCGAGCCGGACGCGCCGCCGGAGGGTGTCACGGACGGCGAGCCACCGTGCTGGCCGTACGGCGTCGCGGAGGAGCTGCCGCCGGGCGACGGTGGGCCGGACCCCTCCCCACCACCGGGGTCGTGCACACCGAAGCCACCGCTCGGGCTCGAACTCGGGCCCGTGGAAGCGCCGGCGGGGTGCCCGCCGTGGGTGTGCCCGCCATGCGCGTGCCCGCCGTCGAGGAGGCGGGCGCAGAACGCGGCGGCGCCGGACGGCCCCTTCGCCACGCGCAGCAGCATGTCCTTGCGGCGGTGGTCCAGTGTGCCGTCCCGCAGGCCCTGGCAGGCCTCGACGGCCGCCACGTACCAGGCGGACGGCGTGCCCGCACCGGAATCCGCCGCGCTCGGCGAGGATCGGCCGGCCGCCGGGGCCGACCCCGACGCGGAGGGGGAAGGCCCCGGCCCGTCACTCACCCCGGCACCGGTCGCGACGCTGTGCGCGGCGTCGAGTGAGAGCAGCCGCTTCCCGACGGTCTTCCAGGGCCCCAGGTCCACGTCGTCAGGGACGGGGTCCGCGAGAGCCGGCATGCTGCCCGCCGTGCCGGAGGCCGAAGGCAGCGGTCCCCCGCTCAGGGGCGCGGGCGCGCGGGGCACCCCGTTGCCGCCGGTCGTCGCGGGCGCCAGGAGCACACCCGATCCGAAGGCGAGGGCCGTGCCGCCGAGGACACAGCCGACGAGTGTCGCGGCGAGGCCGCGCGGGCGCCCGCCCTCGAACAGTGCCCGGACGGCCGTCCTTCGGCCGGCGCCGGCCGAACGTCCGCCGTGCGCGCGGCGGGTGGCGACGCGATCCGCGTGAGCGCTTGCCCGGTCCCGGCGCGCCGCCCGGAACGCGGCCACGGCGGCCGCCTCCCCGCGGGTCTCCCCCGCCGGTCCGGGACGCCCGCCCGCGTCGTCGACCGGGCCGGGGCCGCCGCCGGTGTTTGCGTGTGCGACGCGGGACAGGTCACCGAGGGCGGCGGCGATCCGCGCGGCGTCCTGTGCCGCGTACGCCCCAGTGGTCTCGACAGGCTCGGCGCGCAGCAGTCTCTCGGCGCTCTCCTCATCGAGCCACCGGTCACGCTCGTCGGCCATCACATGTCCTTCTGCGTCCGCAGGCGCGAATGCGTCACACCTATGGAGGCAGAGATTCCCGGGCGGGGGGTGCGCTGCAGCGGCACGCCGCCGAGCGCGCCACCCCGCGGCACCAGGCCCCGGGCGGCCTCGGGACCGATGCCGGGCAGCGCGCCGGGCCCCGTACGGTAAGCGGTTTCGACGGCGCCCGCCTCGATCAGCTCGGCGAGCTTCTTCAGGCCGCGGTGCGCGGCGGTACGGACCGCTCCCGGACGCTTGCCGAGTGTTTCGGCCGCCGACTTCGCGTCGAGCCCGACCACGACCCGCAGCACCACGGCCTCGGCCTGGTCCTGGGGCAGTTGGGCGATGAACGCCAGCGTCCGGCTGGTCGCGAGCGCCTCCATGGCCTCATCCGCGGTGTCCGACTCGGCGGGCCTGCCCGTCAGTTCGCTCTCGTCGCCGCCGACGGCGGGCCGCCTGCCCCGCATGCGCAGGTGATCGAGGGCACGGTTGCGCGCTATCCGGGCGGCCCAGCCGCGGAACCTGTCGGCGTCGCCCTCGAACGTGCCGAGGTCGCGCGCGATCTGCAGCCAGCCCTCGGAGGTGACGTCCTCGGCGTCGTAGTCGCCGACCAGCGTCCTGACGTAGCCGAGCAGTCGCGGATGCACGGCGCGGTAGACGGTACGGAAGGCGTCCTCGTCCCCGTCCCGCGCCGCACGCACCGCGGCGGTGAGCTCCGCGTCATCCCCCAGCACAACCCACAACCCGTCCTGATCCGCAGCTGGTCATTGCCGCGCCATCCCACGCGTTTTGCACGCTACGGCCTTTTCGCACCCGGCGTCCATGACTCGTACACGTCGCAACAACGTACTGCGGGGACCGGTGTGACAGAAACGGCACGGACGGCGCTGACATGAGTGACGGGGTCGCTCTGCGGCTTCGCACGGCGACGGCCGGGGTCTCTCCTGTGGGGGGTGGCGACCCCGGTCGTCGCTCCCCGGGGAGCGGACCGGCCCCTGGCCCTTCCCCGCGCTCCGCCTTTCGGGCGACGTCAGCCGGGCTCCCCGAACCCGCCCGCATCGCGACACCCCGCCGGGCCTGTGCCTTGCCGCACGCCGTCCGCCTCGTACCGGCCGGACCCCAGCCGGTCCCGGGCCCGTACCAGCCGGACCCGGGACCGGGGCCTCAGGACTCCGGCGGTGTGGTGGGCCGCGCCGGGGAGGGGGACGCGGAGGTCGGCGACGGGCTGGGCGCGGGGGTGACCACTGATCCGGCCGAGGCGTCGATCCGGTCGGCGAGCGCCATGAACTGCTGCCAGCCCAGGGTCGGTTTGCCCGGCGCCCACAGCCGCTGCGCCAGCGCGTTGAGCGGCATCCGGATGCCCGCGGCGACCTGCGCCGTCGTCTGCGCGTCGGGGACGTCGCCCCAGACCGCGAACCGCGCGCCCCGGATCTGCGCGTCGTACTTCGCCGGTACGGGCGAGGTCCCGCGCATCACGAGCGGGCTCCACTCCTGGTAGATCCGCTGCCCGGTCGGGTAGGTGAAGCCGTTGGGCTGGCCGAGGACGTAGTACAGGTACTCGTCGTTGAGGTTCATCATCTGACGCCCCTCCTTCAGGTACGTGACCGGCGGGATCTTCCCCGCCTCCCGGCCGGTCCAGTACTCGACGAGGAAGTTCTTGGACGGCTTGGCGATACCGTCCGGGAAGACCCCGTCGTTCCACACCCTCGGCTTCTTGCCGAGCTTCTCGACCACCGCGGCCCGTGCGTTGATCCAGTTGGTCGCGAGGTCCCGCACCGTGGCGTTCGGCCCGTACTTCTTGCGTGCGGCGGCGGCCAGTTGCGGGAACTTCGTCTGCGGGTCCGCGGCGGTCAGCGCCAGGTACTCGTCGCCGCCGATGTGCCAGTACGGGCCGGGGAAGAGCTTCGCGTACTCGGTGAGCAGCTGGTCCACGATCTTCGCGGACTGCGGGTTCGAGATGTCGACGGCACCCTGGTACGTGGTGCCCGACGCGTTGCGCAGCTGGATGTCCGGGTGCTTGGCGATGACGGCGCCGAGGTGTCCCGGCGAGTCGATCTCGGGGACGATCGTGATGTGCAGCCGGGTGGCGAGCGCGATGATCTGCTGGGTCTGCGCGGTCGTCAGGTGCTGCGGAGAGACGATCTCGGGGTGGCTGGTCGACGCGATGCGGAAGCCCTGGTCGTCGGAGAAGTGCAGCCCCAGCTCGTTGAGCTTGAGGTCGGCCATCTGCCGCAGCCGGTCCTCGATCCAGTCCGCCGGGTAGAACTTGCGGGCGATGTCGAGGTTGAGGCCGCGCTCCGGCTTGGCGGGCTGATCGTGGACCACCCCTTCCGGCATGTCGCCGGAGTCGCGGACGGACTGCTTGAGCGTCCGGGTCCCGTAGAAGACACCCGACTGGTCCGGTCCCTTGATCACGACACGGCCGCCGCTGGTGGTCAGCGTGTACGACTCGGCCGCGCCGCCCCCGCCGAGGGCCAGTTCCACGTCCCCGGCCCGCGCGGCGGCGGTGCCCCGGTAGTGGATCTTCAGCTCCTTCGCGATGAGCTGTGCCTCGTCGGCCAGCCCCTGCCCGGCGGCGCCGGACGCCACGACGACACCGCTGGACGATGCCGGCTTCCAGCCGGGCCCGTGGACGGCCGTGAAGTGGCGCACGGACGGGATGGTGCCCGGCGCGCTCGACAGCGGGAAGCTGCGGGTGGGCGTCGGGGACGCGGCGGGCGAGGATCCGGTGCCGTTCGCGCCGGGGGAACCGCTCTGGCAGGCGGTGAGCGTCAGCGCGCCGACGGCCACGGCCGCCGTCGCCGCGCCGAAGGTGCTGCGCGGTTGCCACATTATTCGAGTCCTCCTGATGCCGCGGGGTGATGCCGGTGTGGTGCTCGCTCGATACCGCTCCGGCGCTGGTCCGGTACGGGTCCGGTGCTCGGGCGGGACGCTCGGGTGGTGGCGTTCGGGTCGTCCTGCTGCGAACCTGCCACGCCGACGTCCACGCCGCATGTCGAAACTTCTTCGTACGAGTGAAAGAGTGTGCGCGCGGTTCTCGGCCACCACGACGTCTCGCTAGCGTCGGGGCACCGCGGCGGCCGGACCCGCCCACCGGGCCGGGCAACCCCCGCCATCCGCACCAGCGTCCCCCGCCGTGTCCCATGTCGCGTACGAGGAGCCCCTGCTGTCCCGCGAGGAGTCAGGGCTGCGCCGTTTCAACGGCGCCCCCGCAGCCACCGTCCACGAAGCCCTGCTGGCGTGCTGCGGCAGTGACCGCTGGGCCGCGAGGATCACCGCCCACCGACCGTACCCCGATCTCGCCGCGCTGCTCGCGGCGGCCGACGAGGCAGCCTACGACCTGTCACCCGCCGACCTCGGCCGGGCGCTGGCGGCGGAGTCCGCCGCCGACCGGTGCGCGCACGCGTCCCGGACCGACGTGCCGCAGGCCGCGGCGACGGCCCTGCGCGCCGGGTTCGCCGCGTACGAGGCCAGCTTCGGCCATACGTTCGTCATCAGCCTGGACGGCCGGGCGCCCGACGAATACCTCGGCCAGGTGCTCGCGGACATCAGGACCCGCCTCGGCAACGATCCCGAGGAGGAGCGCGCCGTGGCGGCCGACGAGCTCCGCAGGCTCGGCCGCACCAGGCTCGGCGCCCTGCTGACGCGCCTCGCCGACGGCTCCGACGGCCTCGACGGCTTCGACGGCGACGCGCCGGTGGGCTCTCCCGTCGTCCCGGCACCCGGCGGAGCGCCCGAAATGCCGCGTCCACGGTGATCCGCCCCGGTCCCGGTAGTCCGTACGAGGCTCTTTGACTGCGGGTTCGATCACACCGGCGACCCCCGGGCGAGCGGACCGACAACTCGTCGCTAACATGGCCGGGGCCGGTGGACCGTACCCGGCCGGGCGCGACCGACACCACTGTGCTTGACCAAGTAGAAGATGGCGGCCGGCCCCGATCCCCGCTTCCGGAGGGTTTTTCCGTGCCGGCTGGAACGTTGTACCGCGGCCGGGAAGGCATGTGGTCGTGGGTGGCTCACCGAGTCACCGGTGTCCTCATCTTCTTCTTCCTGTTCGTACACGTGCTGGACACCGCTCTTGTCCGTGTCTCCCCCGAGGCCTACGACCATGTCGTAGCGACCTACAAGAACCCTGTCGTCGCGGTGCTTGAGTACGGCCTGGTGGCCGCAATCCTCTTCCACGCGCTGAACGGGCTGCGCGTGATCGCCGTGGACTTCTGGTCCAAGGGCCCGCGCTACCAGAAGCAGATGCTGTGGTCTGCCGTGGTCCTGTGGCTGGTGCTGATGATCGGCGCCCTTTACCCCGTGCTCGGCCACGCATTCCGTCAAGTGTTCGGGAGCTAGTGACCCATGTCCGCAGACACCACTTCCGCGGCCGGCTCCGCGATCGGCGAGGTCGAGGGCGCGAGCCTCTTCGACGTCGACCATCCGGCCCCGTTCATCGAGGCGCCCCGCTCGCGCACCCGCAAGACCCCGAAGTCCACCCGTGGCAACTTCGAGATGGCCGCCTGGCTCTTCATGCGCCTGTCCGGCGTCGTCCTGGTCGTCCTGGTCCTCGGTCACCTGCTGATCCAGCTGGTGCTGGACGGCGGTGTGTCCAAGATCGGCTTCGCCTTCGTGGCGGGCCGCTGGGCCAACCCGTTCTGGCAGATCTGGGACCTGGCGATGCTGTGGCTCGCCATGCTGCATGGCTGCAACGGCCTGCGCACCGTGGTGAACGACTACGCGGAGCGTCCCGCACCCCGGATGTGGCTGAAGGGCCTGCTCTACGCAGCCACCATCTGGACCGTCCTGCTGGGCACGCTGGTGATCTTCACCTTCGACCCGAACATCCGCTAGAGCCGGGGCTGACGACACCCATGAAGATCCACAAGTACGACACCGTCATCGTCGGCGCCGGCGGCGCCGGGATGCGCGCGGCCATCGAGTCCACCAAGCGCAGCCGGACGGCCGTCCTGACCAAGCTGTACCCGACCAGGTCCCACACCGGTGCGGCGCAGGGCGGCATGGCCGCCGCGCTCGCCAACGTGGAGGACGACAACTGGGAGTGGCACACCTTCGACACGATCAAGGGCGGCGACTACCTGGTCGACCAGGACGCCGCCGAGATCCTCGCGAAGGAGGCCATCGACGCGGTCCTCGACCTGGAGAAGATGGGCCTGCCCTTCAACAGGACGCCCGAGGGCAAGATCGACCAGCGCCGCTTCGGCGGGCACTCCCGCAACCACGGCGAGGCCCCGGTCCGGCGGTCCTGCTACGCGGCCGACCGCACCGGCCACATGATCCTCCAGACGCTGTACCAGAACTGCGTCAAGGAGGGCGTGGAGTTCTTCAACGAGTTCTACGTCCTGGACCAGATCATGGTCGAGGTCGACGGCGTGCGGAAGTCCGCCGGCGTCGTCGCGTACGAACTGGCGACCGGCGAGATCCACATCTTCCAGGCGAAGGCCGTGATCTACGCGTCCGGTGGCACGGGCAAGTTCTTCAAGGTGACCTCCAACGCGCACACCCTCACCGGTGACGGCCAGGCGGCCTGCTACCGGCGCGGCCTGCCGCTGGAGGACATGGAGTTCTTCCAGTTCCACCCGACGGGCATCTGGCGCATGGGCATCCTGCTCACGGAGGGCGCCCGCGGCGAGGGCGGCATCCTGCGCAACAAGGACGGCGAGCGCTTCATGGAGAAGTACGCGCCCGTCATGAAGGACCTCGCCTCGCGTGACGTCGTCTCGCGCTCCATCTACACGGAGATCCGCGAGGGCCGCGGCTGCGGTCCGGCCGGCGACCACGTCTACCTGGACCTCACCCACCTGCCGCCGGAGCAGCTGGACGCCAAGCTGCCCGACATCACCGAGTTCGCCCGGACCTACCTCGGCATCGAGCCGTACACGGACCCGATCCCGATCCAGCCGACCGCGCACTACGCGATGGGTGGCATCCCCACCAACGTGACGGGCGAGGTCCTCTCCGACAACACCACGGTGGTGCCCGGCCTGTACGCGGCCGGCGAGGTCGCCTGCGTCTCCGTGCACGGCGCGAACCGCCTCGGCACGAACTCCCTCCTCGACATCAACGTCTTCGGCCGCCGCTCCGGCATCGCCGCCGCCGAGTACGCGGCGAAGACCGAGTTCGTCGAACTGCCGGAGCAACCGGAGACGTTCGTCCTCGGACAGGTCGAGAAGCTGCTGTCGTCCACGGGCAAGGAGCGCGTCTCCGTCCTGCGCAACGAGCTGCAGGAGTGCATGGACGCCAACGTGATGGTCTTCCGTACGGAGCAGACCATCAAGACGGCGGTCGAGCGGATCTCCGAACTGCGCGAGCGGTACCAGCACGTGTCGATCCAGGACAAGGGCAAGCGGTTCAACACGGACCTGCTGGAGGCCATCGAGCTGGGCAACCTGCTCGACCTGGCCGAGGTCATGGCCGTGTCGGCGCTGGCCCGCAAGGAGTCCCGCGGCGGTCACTACCGCGAGGACTTCCCCAACCGCGACGATGTGAACTTCATGCGCCACACGATGGCGTACCGCGAGGTCGGCGACGACGGCATCGAGTCCATCCGGCTCGACTACAAGCCGGTCGTCCAGACCCGCTACCAGCCGATGGAGCGTAAGTACTGATGGCTACCCCGACCATGGACCGGCTGGAGGCGGACGCCGCCGCCTCCGACCACCTGCTCACCGTCACGTTCAGGATCCGCCGCTTCAACCCGGAGGTCTCGGACGAGTCGACGTGGCAGGACTTCCGGATCGACATCGACCCGAAGGAACGGGTGCTCGACGGCCTCCACAAAATCAAGTGGGAGCTCGACGGCACGCTGACCTTCCGGCGCTCCTGCGCGCACGGTGTCTGCGGCTCCGACGCCATGCGGATCAACGGGAAGAACCGCCTCGCCTGCAAGACACTGATCAAGGACATCGTCTCGCTGGACAAGACGGGCGTCGCCTCCAAGCCCATCACGATCGAGGCCATAAAGGGCCTGACGGTCCTGAAGGACCTGGTCGTGGACATGGACCCGTTCTTCCAGGCGTACCGCGACGTGATGCCGTTCCTCGTCACCACCGGCAACGAGCCGACGCGCGAGCGGTACCAGTCGGCAGAGGACCGCGAGCGGTTCGACGACACCACCAAGTGCATCCTGTGCGCGGCGTGCACGTCGTCCTGCCCGGTGTTCTGGAACGACGGCCAGTACTTCGGCCCCGCGGCGATCGTCAACGCGCACCGCTTCATCTTCGACTCGCGCGACGAGGCCGGTGAGCAGCGCCTGGAGATCCTCAACGACCGCGACGGCGTGTGGCGTTGCCGGACGACCTTCAACTGCACGGACGCCTGTCCGCGCGGCATCGAGGTCACGAAGGCGATCCAGGAGGTCAAGCGGGCGCTGATCACGCGCCGGTTCTGACCCCCGGGGACCCCTCCGCGAAGCAGTCCGCCCGCCCTTGTGTGCATCGCACACGGGGGCGGGCGTTTTCTGTGCCAGGATCTGACGCAAGCAGCACCTGGCGGGGACCGCATGGGGAGGCGGAAGACACATGAGCGAGCCCAATCCGTACGCGAAGGACGGGCCTGAGGACATCGGTGGCCCGGGCGGCCCCGGTACGGCGGCCGGCCCGTTCGGCACCGGCGTTCCCGGCCCCGGCGGGGCCCCCGCACCGGCCTGGGGGCCGCCGTCCGGCCAGGCCCCGGGGTACGGCTATCCGGCGCCCGCCGAGGCGCCCGGGTACGGCTATCCGCCCGCCCTGCCCTCTCAGTCGCCGGGCTACGGCTATCCCGGCGCACCGGACGGGCCCGGCGCCACGTCCGGCGAACTCCAGGGGCCCACGGCGCTCGCCGGCGGCTCACCGCTGGTGTCGATCGGGGACATCACGGTCCTCAACACCGGTTCCATCGTGACGCCTTCGGGCACGCTGCCGCTGCGCGGCGCGGTGTGGAACGCGACGGACCTGTCGCGCACCGAGGAGAAGATCCCGACGCACGCGATCGTGCTCGCGATCGTGTTCTTCGTGTTCTGCTTCCTGGGGCTGCTGTTCCTGCTGATGAAGGAGAAGACCACCACCGGCTTCATCCAGGTCACGGTGACGAGCGGCGGGACGCACCACTCGACGATGGTGCCGGCGACGAACCCCATGACGTTCCAGCACGTGATGGGCCAGATCGGCTACGCCCGCTCGATCAGCGTCTGACGACGCGGCGGCGACCGTACTGCACGGTCCGGCCACGCCCGGCCCCGGGTGGAACCTCAACCCGGCCCGGGCGCCGGTACGTCGGGGGTGGTCGGGCCGATGTGCCGGTCGTCGGTGGGCCGGTGGGCCGATGGGCCGGTCATCACGCGTCGACGCGTGGTCCGTCGAGCGTCCCTGCGCCGACGCGTCGAGGCATCGACGCGTCGGTTGAGCGTGCCGGACCGTCCGGCCACCGGCCGTCAACTCCCGTGCGGGGCACGCCAGTCGAGCCTACCCAGCGCAGCGGCCCGCCGGCCGGCGGCTCCCGTACCCCGCACGTCAGTCGAGAACGCCCGCGCGGCGCGCCGAGGCGAGCCAGCCGGGGAAGGCGCACAGCAGCCGGTCGTACAGTTCCGCGTCGGACGTGCGGGTGACGTCGTCCACGGCGAAGAAGCCCGCGTTGCCGACGCCCCCGCCCGCCGGCTGCCCGGCGCGCGCGAGCGCGCCGTAGTCCGCCGTCCTGTCGAGCCCGACGAACTGCCAGAACAGCGGCTCGTCCGCGGCCTCGGCCAACTGCCGCTCGATCTCCGCGTCGCGGTGCACGCCACCGCCGGAGAGGAAGACGACGAGCGTCGGCACGGGCACGGGCCGCTCACGCACGTACGCGCGTACCTGCGCGATGGCCTTGTGCTCCTCGTTGCGCACACCGACGCACCGCATGTCGATCTGCTCGGGGTCGAGGCCCCGCGTGCGCCGTCGCGGCCTGCCGAGGAGCGCGAGCTGTCCCGCGCGTACGTGCAGCCGCAGCCACTGCGGCAGTCCGCCGACCACGCAGTCCGGCAGCCGGGCTGGGTGCGAGGCGAAGGTCCACGCCGCCATGCGTCCTTCGCCGAGCAGCGCGGCCACGGCGGCCGTGCGCTCCACGACGTCGGCGACCGCCCCGGACGCGTACAGCCCGGCCATCGAAGCGGAGGCGTCCAGGACGAGGACGACCCGTGCCACGGCGTCCGCGGCACCGTACTTGAGCAGGCTCACGGCGGCCTGCTCGCGGCGTAACGCGAGCCTGCGGTGCACGGGCGGCGCGAGGCCCTCCCACCCGGGAGCGGGCCCCTGGGAGGGCACTCTGGCCTCCTCCTCGGCGACCGCCGCCGACGGCGGCCGGCCCGCCCCGGGCCACGGCGCCCCGGCCGCGCCCGGCGACGGCGTCCCCGGCCGGCCGCCGGGCGCCCGCGGGCCCTGGGGCGCGGTGGCGTGAAAGACCCACAGGCCGCCCGTACGGCGGAGCTCACCCCCCTCGAACGGCGCGTCCGGCGGGAGCGGGAGTGAGGCGAGCTCGGTGGCGTCCGCGGCCCGCAGGAGCCGCAGCACGAGTCCGGGGACCCGGACGGCGGCCGGCACGGGGAACAGCACGCGCGCGACCTCCCCGGGCAGTGCCCGCAGGTCCACCTCGCCCGCGTCCCCGGCTTCGGCCCCCACCGCCCCGCCCCCGGCCCTCAACAGGAGGGCCGGCACCGGGACACCGGGTCCGGGTCCGGCGGCGCCGGGAGCGCCGCCGGAGTGGGAGAGCTCGGCCCGTACGGCTGTCACGGCGACCGGGACATGGGCGCCCTCGGCCAGGAAAGCGGATGCCATCCCGCCAGTGTGCCGTGCGTGAGGCACTCTCCGTAAGCGTACGTACGCGCAATACGGCGTCCTACGGAGGCGCATCGACCCCGCCGGAGCCTTCTTGAACGTGTTCAAAAATAGGGCTACAGTCTGGCCGTCAGCATTTTTGAACGCGTTCAAACCGATTCCAGCCAGGGGGCGGGGATGGATCTCACCGTTGTCGCGTACATCGCCTACGCGGCCATCAGCATCGGACTCACCGTGTGGGTCGCGAGAACACTCAGCAAGAACGGCCTGGTCTTCCTGGCCGACGTCCTCCAGGGGGACGAGAAGCTCGCGGAGGCCGTCAACCACCTGCTGGTGGTCGGCTTCTACCTGGTCAACCTCGGCTTCATCGCCCTGTTCCTGAAGGACTCCCGGGGCATCACCGACACCAGGCAACTGGTCGAGGCGATCTCGGTGAAGCTCGGCGTCGTCCTTCTGGTCCTCGGTGTACTGCACCTCGGCAACGTCTTCGTCCTGACCAGGATCCGGCGGCGCGGCATCGCCGAACGCCGCCAGAGCGCCGCGGCGCCCGCCGGCGGACGGCCGCCCGTCGGCCCCTGGACGGTCGGCGCCTACCCCACGGCGCCCACCGAGGCATGACGCCGTGACCGGGCGTCAGGCGCCCCGGCCGGCCCGCCCGGCCGGCCCGCCCGCCGGCCGCCCGACCGCGCCGTCGCCGCGACACCGGGGGCCCGGCGGCCCCGCACCGAGGACGGTGCGGGGCACGCGGCGCGCCGCACTAGGCTCGGACACCGTGAAGGACGAGAAGGATGCGACAGGGGCGGGAGCCGACGCGGCCGGCGGAGCCGAGGACTCCGAGGGCGACGGCGCCGCGCGACAGGCGCCGGGGGGCGGCTCCCGCACCGCGGAGCGGACCCCCGCCAGGGCGGCGAGAGCCCCCAAGAGCGAGCAGACCCGGACCCTGATCCTCGAAACCGCACTCCGGCTCTTCCAGGAACGCGGCTACGACAAGACGACGATGCGCGCCATCGCCAAGGAAGCCGGCGTGTCCGTCGGGAACGCCTACTACTACTTCTCGTCCAAAGAACACCTCGTCCAGGGCTTCTACGACCGGATCGCCGCCGAGCACCGGGAGGCCATCAGGCCCGTCCTCGCACGGGAGACGGGACTTGAGGCGCGCATGGCGGGGGTGCTGCGGGCCTGGCTGGACATCGCCGCGCCCTACCACGAGTTCGCCGCGCAGTTCTTCAAGAACGCCGCGGACCCGGAGAGTCCGCTCAGCCCCTTCTCCCCCGAGTCGCAGCACGCGCGGGAGGCGGCGATCTCCGTGCACCGGGAGGTACTGGCCGGCTCGAAGGCCAAGGTCGCCGACGAACTCTCGGACATCCTGCCGGAGTTGATGTGGCTCTCGCAGATGGGGCTCGTGCTGCACTGGGTGTTCGACCGCTCGCAGGACAGCGAGCGCAGCCGGCGCCTCGCGGACCGCGGCGCCCGGCTGACGACGCGGGGCGTGGCGCTCTTCCGCTTCCGTGCGCTGCGGCCCCTCGTCCGCGAGGTCCACGAGTTGTTCACGGACTTCCTGCCCGGGATGGCGGAAGCGGCGGTCACCCGCAAGAGCCGCACGGACCGCGGCGCGGCGCGGACCGGGGCGGCCGAGGACCCCGACGACACCGGTCCCCTGGGCGACGAGGACTGAGGGCGCCTCCCCGCCGGTGCGCGGGGCCGTCCGCCACCGGCGCACCCGGCCGTCCGCCGCCGGGCGGCCGGCGCGGAGTCCCGGGGAGCCGCGCCGGTCGGTACTGCGGGGCCGGACGGGAGCAACGGCCCCCGCGACCACCGGCAGGACCGTGACGGCGGAACGGCCCGGGGCCGGTGGCCCACGGCCCGCTCCGCGCGGCGGCGCTCAGATGCGGCCGAGCTCCCACAGGCGCCAGATGCCGGTGCCGTCCGAGAGGTACTGGGAGCCGGTGATGTTCTCCGTGCTGAGGACGTAGTCCTTCTTCTGCCACAGGGGCAGCAGCGGCACGTCGTTCGCGACGGTCTGCTGCACCTGCTTGAAGGTGTCCGAAGCCTGTCCGCGCTGGCTGTACTTCTGGGTCGCCGTGATCAGCTCGTTGACATGCGGGCTGGAGAAGTCGTTGTGGAACGTGTTGTCGGTGCCGACCAGCGGCGCCACGAAGTCGTCGGGGTCCGGGTAGTCGGGCAGCCAGCCGATCGTGTAGGCGTCGAAGTCGCCGGCGGCGTAGCCCTTCTGGAACGCCGTCCACTCCTTGCTGATCACCTTCACCTTGAACAGCCCGGTGGCTTCCAGCTGGCGGCGGATCTCGGCCGCCTCCTGGGCCGCGGAGCCGCTCGGCGAGTACGCCAGGGAGAACGACACCGGCGTCTGGATCCCGGCGTTCCTCAGCAGTGACTTCGCCTTGGCGGGGTCGGGCTTCGGGTAGGTGTCGAAGAACGCGGTGCTGTGCGCGGTGATGCCCTGCGGCACCAGCGAGTACAGCGGCTCGACGGTCGAGTCGTACACGTCCGCCGTGATCTTGTTCCGGTCGATGACCGTGGCGACAGCCTGGCGCACCGCGGTGCTGCCCATCGGCGAGCTCTTGCGGACGTTGAAGACCATGTTGCGGATCTCGGCGCTCGCGACCTCGGTGACGTGCATCGTGCTGGAGCTCGCGTCGACCTTGGCGACCACCGCCGGGGGCATCTGGCGGTGTGTGACGTCGACCTTCTTGTCCTGCCAGGCCTTGTCGAGTCCGTCGGGCGTCTTGAAGTACGCCACGTCGACCGGGCTGCCGGTCGTGTCGAGGGCGCCCTTGTACGTGGGATTCGGCACGAGCGTCGCGGAGACACCCGGCCGGTAGGCCTTCAGCAGGTAAGGCCCGGAGCCGACAGCGGTGTTGCCGGTACGGATCTTGTCCGCCGGGTACTGCTTCATGTCGACGATCGCGCCGGCGCCGGTGGCGAGCTTGGACGGGAACGTCGCATCCGGCGTCTTGAGATGGAACGTCACGTTCTGCCCGCTGGACTCGACCGACTTCATCGTGGTGAGCAGGGACCAGGGGCCCTGCCCGTTCTTGATGTGCACCACGCGTTTGATGGAGAACGCGACGTCGGCGCCCGTCATCTTGTCGCCGTTGGAGAACGTGATGCCGTCGCGCACGGTGCACGTGTACGTCAGCAGGTCCTTGCCGTCGAACCCGCAGTGCTGCGCGGCGTCACCGGACGGGACCGTCGAGCTGGGCTTGAAGGTCAGCAGCGACTGGTAGATGTTGTTGAACAGGGCCCAGGAACCGGCGTCATAGGCACCGGCGGGGTCCAGCGAGCTGACGATGTCGGTCGTACCGACCTTGATCGGCTTCTCTCCGTCATCGCCGGACGGGAGGAGCTGCCACCCGCCCACACCAATGATCGCCAGTACCACACAGGTAACCAGTATTCGGAGACGGATCGACCGCATGTTCGCTGTGCCCCTCGCATTTCGCGCCCACCCCGGACCGCGATGGCGTCACCCAATCACACGGACTTCACAAGTGAAAGTCACGATGAGGGACACACTGGCGGCAGTCGGGTCAATTGCACGGTCGCCCGGCCGGCCACGGGCCGAGGCGCTTCACATCCGTATCGCCCGCATCATGCCTTGGGCACGCCCACTCCACAACCATTACGCCAACCCCATCAACACCGCGCGTTCGACCGGTGTCGGGGCGTCACCTGACAGGTCGAGCAACCCCCTCGGATCGAGGGGCGGCTGGGCCATGAACCGTGGCACCCGGCCCCGGTGGGCCTGTGCCGCGTGGACGAGGAAGGGGTGGCACAGCAGCACGTCGCCGGCGGTGCCCGTCGCCGTGGTCACCTCCCGGGCCGCGCTCGCGCTCACAGCGTCTTCACACACTTCGAACCAGGGGCGTCCCTCCTCTCCCGCGGCCGCGAGCAACCGCGGCACATCGAGGTGGGAGCCCACCCGTATCCGGGTGGGCGCGTCGTCCTCGCCGACGTCCGAGAAGAGGAACAGCATCAGCAACGCACGGCCCCGCGAACGGAGGTTGACCCGGTACTCTCCGGCGGCGCCGGTGTAACCGGCCTCCAGGTGCCAGCCGTCGTCACCGGGCGGTGCCGTACTCGGAAACCGCACCGGGAACGTGCCGAGCCCCTGCCGGGGGACCCACCGGCCGCTCCCCACGAGCCGGTCGAACGCCGCACGCAGCAGCGGGCCGTCGGCCGCCGCCCGGAACGGCTCCGTCGCGAACGCCCCGAGCCGTACGACCGGGTCCGTCCAGGTTCCCGGATCGTCCGGATCACACCCGGTGGCCCGCCACAGCTCCGCGCGGCAGCGCTCGACCAGGTCCGCACGCACCGCCCCGGCGATCCGCACGAACCCGTCCCGTACGAACGCCTCGGTCTCCCGCTCCGTCAGCACCGCGACTCCCCCGTCTCCCGCCGTGCGCCCAGGCCCTCACACCGCCGTGACCGCACGATGCCGTACCGCCGTACCGCCGTACCGCCGTACCGCCCGTACCGCCCGTACCGCCGTACCGCCGTACCGCCGTGCCGCCGTGCAGTCTCATCCACCGCCCCCGGGCCTTTCCACCGGTTTTCCCACCGCGCCCGCGTGCCCCTCGCCGCGGAGCTGCGGCTACCTGAACCCGTCGGCGGGCCGCTCCCCGGGGGGTAGTCCCTGCGCCCGCGCCTGAGCCGTGACCCCCGGCACACGGTGCGACGACAAGCGGTGCACTCGCGGGCCCCCTGTCCGAGCCGCGAAAACACAAGGCGCCACCGCGATGTCGCGGTGGCGCCCGAAGAGGCGGACGGGAGCGTCAGCCGTGGCCGCGGGTCCGCTGCTGCCGGACCGGGTCCCCCGAGGTCCGGCCCGCGGCCGCTCCGGCCGCCGGGGAGGGCGCCGAGGCGGCGGGAGCGGCCGGGGACCCGGTCACGTCCGGCGCGTCGGCGCTCTGCCGCGCACCGGCCGGATCGCCCTTGAGGGCCCGCAGCCCCCGGAACCCGATTACTCCGATCGCCGTCCCCAGGAGAAAGGACGCGATGGCCAGCAGAAGGTGGATCCAGAAGTAGGCGGTCGGGTGGCCCGCGTCGTCGAAGGCGAGGCCGCTTCCGTCCTGCCACAGGTTCTTAGCGAAAGTGATCCAGATGAACCAGCTCCAGACCCCGAAGGCGAGCAGGAACCAGGACACCGGGCGGCTGAGCTTCATGACCCCAGTATCGCCGTCGGCGTCCCGGCTCCGGCGCGTGGGTCCCGGCGGGTGTTCCATGTCACCTCGCCGGTCGAAACCCACAGCGCCGCCATGTACGTTCTCGATCGTGTCTGCCTTGAAGAAGACCGCCGTGACCGTCCTCGCGGCCGCCTTGCTGCCCGTCCTCGCCGCATCCCCGTCATGGGCGAGCACGAACGCGCACGCGACCGACGCCAAACCGCCCCAGCCGCCCGCCACGATGTCCGACGTGGGCGGGGCGCGGCTGGGCCTGCCGGGGACCCAGGTGGGCCTGACCGCCGGCGTCCCCGCGCTGCCGAAGCAACTCACCGGGCGGTCCTGGATCGTCTCGGACGCGGAGAGCGGCGACGTGCTCGCGGCGCACAACGCGCACTGGCGGCTGCCTCCCGCCTCGACGCTGAAGATGCTGTTCGCGGACACCCTGCTGCCCAAGCTGCCGGGCTCCGAGGAGCACAAGGTCGCCGCCGCGGACCTGCAGGGCATGGGTGCGGGCAGCAGCCTCGTGGGCGTCAAGGAGAACGAGACGTACTCGGTCCACGACCTGTGGCTCGGCGTCTTCCTGCGCTCGGGCAACGACGCCGTGCACGTCCTGTCCTCGATGAACCACGGCGTCGCCGACACCGTCAAGGACATGCAGCAGCACGCCGACGACCTGCAGGCACTGGACACCCACGTCGTCACACCGGACGGCTACGACATGCCGGGCCAGGTCTCCAGCGCGTACGACCTGAGCCTCTTCGCCCGTTCCGGGCTGCAGAAGAAGGACTTCCGGCAGTACTGCTCCACGGCGACGGCCCAGTTCCCCGGTGAGAAGAAGAAGGGCAAGAAGCGCGCGTCCTTCCAGATCCAGAACACCGACCGCCTGCTGACGGGCGCCGACGGCATGACGCCGTACCCGGGCCTCGCCGGGGTGAAGAACGGCTACACCACGAACGCGGGCAACACCTACACCGGCGTCGCCCAGAACAAGGACGGCCGCACGATCCTCGTCACCGTGATGAATCCGTCCTCGAAGGAGGCCAACGCCGTCTACAAGGAGGCGGCGTCACTCCTCGACTGGGGCTTCGCGGCGGACGGCAAGGTCACTCCTGTGGGCAAGCTCGTGCCGCCGAAGTCCGCCGCGTCCGACACCCGGCAGGCGGGCGCCTCCAAGAGCCCCGGCGCGGCAGCCCGTTCGGCCCGTCCGGCCGAGGCGACGGCCTCGCAGAACTCGTCGGGCGTGGGCACCACCGCCCTCGCGATCATCGGCGGTGTGCTGGTCGTCCTCGCCGTCGGCGGGTACTTCGTCAACCGCCGCTGGCCGCGCCGCCCCCACGCCTGACCCGGCGTCCCCGGGGCGGCCCAGGAGGGCCGGCCCGGCCCGGCCTCCGGGATGTTCGTCACGACGGTGACGTCGAACCGCCCGTGGCGCGGGGTCCGCTCCCGGCGCCGTTCCCGGCGCCGTCCTCGCGCCGCCGCGCCCCGGGCCCGTCCTTGGCGGCCCGCTCCCGCTCGGCTGCGGCCTCCGCCTCCGCCTTCTCCCGCTCGCGCTCCTGCGCGTCGAGCCGGTTCAGCTCGATCCTGCTCGGCTGGTCCTTGCTCGGCGTCGCCGTCCAGGCCGCGCACACCAGCAGCAGCTTCGCCATGAAGTTGATCCACAGCAGCAGCGCGACGGGCGTGCCGAACGCGCCGTACATGGATTTGCCCGCGACGCCGCTGATGTAGCCGCCGAGCAGGAGCTTGAGCACCTCGAAGCCGACCGCGCCGATCGCCGCCGCCACCACGAGCCGCCGTCGCTCCGGTGTGACGCGCGGCAGCAGCGTCAGCACGTACAGCAGGAGCAGGAAGTCCGCGAGCACCGCCACGAGGAGCGACCCGGCCTGGAGCAGGACGCCGCCGGCGCCGTTCTCCGGGATGCCGATGTGCCGCGCCGTCCAGCCGATCGCCGTCGAGCCGAAGCCGGACGCGGCGAGCGAGGCGAGCCCCATCACGCCGAGGCCGACGAGGACGAGACCGTCCTTGGCCTTCAGCACGATCGGGTTGCCCTCGGGCTTCTCGTCGAGTTCCCAGACGGCCCGCAGGGACTCCCGCATGTTGCCGATCCAGCCGATACCGGTGAACAGCAGCAGCGCTCCCGCCACCACACCCACCGTGCCCGCGTTGTTGACGAGCGAATGGATGTCGAGCTGGTCGGAGATGCCGGGGACCTGGTCGGAGATGCTCTTCTGCACCCGGTCCAGCTGGCTCGTGCTGAGCAGCGCGGCCCCGATCGCGGCACCGACGGTGATCAGCGGGAACAGCGCGATGAAGCTGAGGAAGGTGATGGCGGCGGCAAGCCGCGACCAGTGCACCCGCTCAAGCGTCTCGTACGAACGCCAGGCGTGCGTCCGCATCAGCCGGGCGACGAACGGGCCGATGACGGGGAGTTTTTTCAGCCAGTCCATGAAGGAGATCTACCCCCGGATCGCGGATGCAGTGGTGCCGGTCGTCCGTGAGCGTTCGCGGGCCGGCCCGCGGTCACCCCGGCCGCGCGCCAGTGGTCCGGGACGACCTCGGTGCGTGCGACGGCGGTCGTCCCCCCGGTGACACATCCCTTTCGTGGTCCGCTCGGTGCCGTCCCGGGTGATCCGCCTGTTTATACGAGTACCGCGCCTACTTCACGAAAGTAGGCATTGCGGTCACTATGGGGCTATACCGTCCCCCTATGGCTGCCGAGACCACTGACGCATCCGCCGCCGCGTCCGACGACCCGCCAGGCCCCGCGCCCCGCGCGTCCGACCTGCCGGCCCTCGACGTCGGGCCGCTCACCGGCCGGGGCAGGACCGCGCCCACCACCGCGCTGCTGGCCCGGCCCCGTTCGTACGAGGAGGTCGCGGCGGCCCTGCGCGCGGGCGGCGGCCCCGGTGCGCGGGGCGCCGTGGCACGCGGCCTCGGACTCGCCCACGGGGACGCCGCGCGCAACGCGGGCGGCGCCGTCCTCGACCTGACGGGACTCGACCGGATCCGCGCCGTCGACGCCGAGGCCGGGCTCGTCGTGTGCGACGCCGGGGTCCGCCTGCGGCGACTGGCCCAGACGCTGCTGCCGCTCGGCTGGTCCCTGCCCGTGCTGCCGGCCCTGCCCGCCCCGGCGGGCACGGGCGGGGCGACCGTGGGCGGCGCGCTCGCCGCCGACCTGCACGGCGGCGATCACCGCTTCTCCGGCTCGTTCGCCCGGCACGTGGCCTCGTTCCAGTTGCTGACCGCCGACGGCGGTGTCCGTACGGTCGTCCCCGGCACGCCGCTGTTCGACGCGACGGCCGGCGGGCTCGGCCTCACGGGCGTCGTCCTGTCTCTCTCCGTACGGCTGCGGCGCGTGGCGGCCACGCTGCTCGCCGTCGACACCGAGCGGGCGTCCGGCCTCGACGACGTGCTGTCCCGCCTCGCGCTGACCGACCACCGCTACCGGTGGTCGACCGCCTGGCTGGACCTGCTCGCACCCGGCCCCGCCCTGGGGCGCGGGGTGCTGACCCGCGCGCTCCACGTACCGCTCGGCGCGCTCCCGTCGCACCCCCGGCGGGCGCACCCCGCCCCCGCGGGCATCGCCGCCGGTACCGCACCGTCCGTCCTGGCCCTGCGCGGCCCCCGGCTCCCGGCGCTGCCGGCGGACCTCGTGCCGGACGGGCTGCTCGGCCTGCGGGCCGCACGTGCCCTGAACACGCTGCGGTTCCGGGCGGCCCCGGCCCGCCGCAGGCGGAGGCTGCGCCCGCTGACCCGGCCGCTCGCCCCGCCGCCCCAGTGGGACCGTGCGTACGGCCGCAGCGGTTTCGTGCGGTACGAGTGCGCTGTCGGCCTGGGGCACGAGGACGCGCTCCACCGCATCGCGCGAGCCGTGGCCCGCCGGGGTGTCCCGGTTCCCGTCGCGTCGCTCCAGCGCCTCGGCGACGCGGGCAGCGGCCTGCTGTCCTTCCCCCTGCCCGGCTGGGCCCTCGCGCTCGACATCCCCGCGAGCGCACGGGGCCTGGGCCGGTTCCTCGACGAGCTGGACGAGGAGGTCGCGATCGCGGGCGGGCGCGTCGCCCTCGCCCACGACGCGCGGCTGCGGCCCGAGCTGCTGGCGGCGATGTACCCGCGGCTCCCCGAGTTCAGGGCGCTGCGCGCGGAGCTCGACCCGGACGGCGTCCTCATGTCCGACCTGGCCCGCCGGCTGGCCCTCTGAACGCCGGCCCGGGCGGACGCCCGCGTCGCTCCGGGCGTCCCGCGGGCCACCCGCTTCCCGTGCTCACCTCAAGGAGTCAGGAGTTCTTCCATGAAGGACGCATTCGGCGCCCCGCAGTCCGTGCTGCTGCTCGGCGGTACGTCGGCCATCGGCCTTGCCACCGTCCGCAGGCTCGTCGCGCGCCGGGCCCGTACCGTATGGCTGGCCGGGCGGCCCTCGCCCGCGCTCGACGCGGCGGCGGAGGGCCTGCGCACGCTGCGCGGCGGCCTCGGTGTCGACGTACGGACCCTCGCCTTCGACGCGCTCGACCCCGCCTCGCACGAGGAGGCGCTCGGCAAGGTCTTCGCGGAGGGAGACATCGACCTGGTCCTGCTCGCCTTCGGCATCACAGGCGATCAGGGGCATGACGAGGCGGCCCCGCTCGCCGCCGTCGAGGTCGCGCAGACCAACTACACGGGCGCGGTCTCGGCGTCCCTGGTGTGCGCGGGGGCGATGCAGGCGCAGGGGCACGGTGCGTTGGTGGTGCTGTCCTCGGTGGCGGGCGAGCGCGCCCGCCGCGCCGACTTCATCTACGGATCGAGCAAGGCGGGTCTCGACACGTTCGCCCAGGGGCTCCGGGACGCGATGGACGGGACGGGCGTGCAGGTCATGACCGTGCGGCCGGGTGTCGTGCGCGGACGCGACGGGACGCCGGAGGCCGCGCCGGGTGCGGCCCCGGTCCTGGCGGGCGGCGCCGGGCACGGACCGTTCACGACCACCCCTGAGGAGGTGGCGACGGCGATCGAACTGGGGCTGCGCCGCCGCTCCGGCACGGTGTACGTACCGGGACGGCTGCGGCCGCTGATGGCGGCGCTTCGGCACCTGCCGGGGCCGCTGTACCGGGCGGTGCTGCCGGACTGAGCGACGCCCGAAGCAGCGGCCGGCAGCGCGGGGACCCCGAGGGCAGGCCCGGAAGGACAGCACACCCGCGTCGCGGGCTCCGCGAGCACCGGCCCCGCCCGGGGGCTAGCGGCGGACCCGGGCGCGGCGGTGGGGCGTGCTCTGCGGGGGCACACCGTGCGCCTCGCCCGCCCCGAACGCGTACTCGCGCAGCTTGCGCCAGATCTCGTCCTGGCCCTGCTCGTAGAGAGCGAACGACGTGCACGCCCAGGCCGCCTCGAACTCCGACAGCTCCTCGTACGCCCGGTCCATCGCCTCCTCGGTGATGCCGTGGGCGACCGTCACGTGCGGGTGGTAGGGGAACTGCAGGTCGCGTACGAGCGGACCCGACGCGTCCCGCACCCGCTTCTGCAGCCAGGTACACGCCGAGCCGCCCTCCACCACCTGGACGAAGACGACCGGCGACAGCGGCCGGAACGTGCCTGTCCCCGACAGTCGCATCGGGAAGGGCCTGCCCCGTGCCGCGACCGCCGCGAGATGCGCCTCCACCACGGGCAGGGCCTCGGCCGGGACGGCGGTCGGCGGCAGGAGGGTCACGTGGGTGGGGATGCCGTGAGCGGCCGGGTCCCCGAAGCTCGCGCGCTGCCGCTGGAGCAGGCTGCCGTACGGCTCCGGGACCGCGAGCGAAACGCCGAGCGTTACGGTCCCCACATCGATCTCCTCGCTTTCGACTTTTCGTCCGGACGTACCGGTCGTCGCTCCGGCCGCACGCCAGTGTGACTCTCGTACCGGGTCCCTGACCAGTGTCCGTGATCGCCGGACGTTTCCGCGCATGGCGGGCGCGGTGCGGCCGGTGCCGGGCGGCTCGGTACGCCCGTTCAGTTCTGTCGGTTCCGCCGAATGCCCCACATACCATCCGGTACGCGGACGGGTTCGGGCGGCCGGGACGTCACCCCCGGCCGCGCCCGCACCTGGCCGCCTCAGTGCTTGGCAGGCAGGAAGCCGATCCGGTCGTAGGCCGCGGCCAGGGTCTCCGCCGCGACGGCGCGCGCCTTCTCCGCACCGGCCGCGAGGACGGAGTCCAGGGTCTCCGGGTCCTCCAGGTAGGCCTGCGTCCGCTCCCTGAACGGTGTGACGAATTCGACCATGACGTCCGCCAGGTCCGTCTTGAGCGCGCCGTAGCCCTTGCCCGCGTAGCGGGCCTCCAGATCGGCGATGGTCGTGCCGGTCAGCGTCGAGAAGATGGTGAGCAGATTGCTCACCCCGGGCTTGTTCTGCGCGTCGAAGACGATCTCCGAGCCGGTGTCGGTGACCGCGCTCTTCACCTTCTTGGCGGTGGCCTTGGGCTCGTCCAGGAGGTTGATCAGGCCCTTCGGCGTGGACGCCGACTTGCTCATCTTGGCCGACGGGTCCTGGAGGTCGTAGATCTTCGCCGTCTCCTTGACGATGTGCGGCGAGGGAACGGTGAAGGTGTGCCCGAACCGGCCGTTGAACCGCTCGGCCAGATCCCGGGTCAGCTCGATGTGCTGCCGCTGGTCCTCGCCCACCGGCACGGAGTCGGCCTGGTACAGCAGGATGTCGGCGACCTGGAGGATCGGGTACGTGAAGAGGCCGACGGTGGTGCGGTCGGCGCCCTGCTTCGAGGACTTGTCCTTGAACTGCGTCATCCGGGAGGCCTCGCCGAAGCCTGTGATGCAGTTCATGACCCAGCCGAGCTGCGCGTGCTCGGGCACATGGCTCTGCACGAACAGCGTGCACCGCTGCGGGTCGAGCCCGGCGGCGAGGAGCTGCGCGGCCGCGAGCCGGGTGTTCGCCCGCAGGTCGGCGGGGTCCTGCGGAACCGTGATGGCGTGAAGGTCGACCACCATGTAGAAGGCGTCGTGGGACTCCTGGAGGGCGACGTACTGGCGGACGGCGCCAAGGTAGTTGCCGAGGTGGAACGAGCCGGCGGTGGGCTGGATCCCGGACAGGGCGCGAGGACGGTCTGAGGCCATGCCCCCATTCTCTCAGGTACGGCTCCTGGGCCCCGCGCGCGACGGCCCGGCGGCGCGTGGGGCCCGAGTGGTCGGGGGACGCGCGGCCAGGGGGACGCGCGGCCAGGGGGACGCGCGGCCGGGGAGACGTGCGCGCCCGGGGAGACGTGCGCAGGGCCGGGGCGGCGGGGCGGCGGGGCCGGGACAGGGCAGGGGACACGGGCCGGGGCGGGGTGACCGCCCGAGCGCGATGATCCGCGACGTCGCCGCCACTCGCCCGCCGCGCCGCACCCCGGCCCGCCGGGCCCCGCCCCGCCCGGACCTCCTTGGGGTCAGCCGGTCGGGAGCCCCGGGGCCGGATGCGCCGCCATCAGTTCCGCGACCTCCGCGCGCAGCCCGGACAGCGCCGCCTCGTCCCCCGTACGGGCTGCCGTGACGCCCCGGTCGATCCACTCCGCGACCGTCGCCATGTGGGCGGTGGTCAGGCCCCGGCTCGTCAGGGACGGCGTGCCGATCCGGATGCCCGACGGGTCGAAGGGCTTGCGCGGGTCGTAGGGCACGGCGTTGTGGTTCACGACGATCCCGGCGCGGTCGAGGGCCTTCGCTGCGGTCTTCCCCGGGACGTCCTTCGGTGTCAGGTCCATCAGGATCAGGTGGTTGTCCGTGCCGCCCGACACCAGGTCGAAGCCGCGCGCGAGGAGCTGCCCGGCCAGTTCGCGGGCGTTGGCGACGACGGCGTGCGCGTAGTCGGCGAAGGACGGGGCCGCCGCCTCCCGGAGCGCGACCGCGATGGCGGCCGTGGTCTGGTTGTGGGGGCCGCCCTGGAGACCCGGGAACACGGCCTTGTCGATCGCCTTCGCGTGTTCCGCTCGCGACATGAGCATCGCGCCGCGCGGCCCGCGGAGCGTCTTGTGCGTGGTCGTGGAGATCACGTCGGCGTGCGGTACGGGGGACGGGTGGGCGCCGCCCACGATCAGGCCCGCGATGTGGGCGACGTCGGCCACGAGGACCGCGCCGACCTCGCGGGCGATCTCGCCGAACGCCGCGAAGTCGATCGTGCGGGGCACCGCGGTGCCGCCGCAGAAGATCACCTTGGGGCGCTCGGCGCGGGCCAGGTCGCGGACCTCGTCGAGGTCGAGCCGGCCCGTGTCGCGGCGTACCCCGTACTGCACGCCCCTGAACCACCTGCCGGTGGCCGACACGCCCCAGCCGTGGGTGAGGTGCCCGCCCATCGGCAGGGCCATGCCCATGACCGTGTCGCCGGGCTGCGCGAAGGCGAGGTACACCGCGAGGTTCGCGGGCGAGCCCGAGTACGGCTGGACGTTGGCGTGCTCGACGCCGAACAGGGCCTTGGCCCGGTCGGCCGCCAGGGTCTCGACCTGGTCGATGACCTGCTGGCCCTCGTAGTAGCGGCGGCCCGGGTAACCCTCGCTGTACTTGTTCTGCAGGACGGTGCCCGAGGCGTCGAGAACGGCCTGGGACACGTAGTTCTCACTGGGGATCAGCCGCAGCGTCTCGGACTGGAGGCGTTCCTCCGCGACGACGAGTGCGGCGATCTCCGGGTCGGTCGCGGCGAGTGCGGGCCGGCGCCCGGTGCCGGTGGGCGGGCCTGCGGCGTCGTGGCGGGTGGCCTGCGGGTACTGGGCTGCCTGGGTCATGGTGGCGTCCTCCGGGACGATCCGTGTTCAGCGGTCGGGTCCCGGTGCCCAGGCGGGGCGACACCTGTGTGCGGACGCGCGTGCGCACGGCCGCCCGCACGGCTCCCCCGCGGTCGTTTCCGCGTACGCCAGTCGCCCTGCGTGCCTCCCAGCCTACTGGTCGGGATCGGCACCTGCCGGGAGGATCAGCTTTCCCCGCCATAGGGCAGAAACACGGTAGAAACCGGCGCACATGCCCTTTCGCGCCGAACGATCGGAGGACATCTTGCCGAACCTCTCTGGCCCCACCGAACAGGCCATCGCCTCGGCCGACGCCCGCAGCGCGCACAACTACCACCCGCTGCCGGTGGTCGTGGCCTCGGCGGACGGCGCCTGGATGACTGACGTCGACGGCCGCCGCTACCTCGACATGCTCGCCGGGTACTCGGCGCTCAACTTCGGCCATCGCAACCGCCGGCTGATCGAGGTGGCCAAGGCACAGCTGGACCGGGTGACCCTCACGTCGCGCGCCTTCCACCACGACCGGTTCGCCGCGTTCTGCGCGGAACTCGCGGACCTGTGCGGCATGGAGATGGTGCTGCCGATGAACACGGGCGCCGAGGCCGTCGAGACGGCGGTCAAGACGGCCCGCAAGTGGGGTTACCGGGTGAAGGGCGTGCCGGAGGGCGAGGCGCGCATCGTCGTCGCCGCCGACAACTTCCACGGTCGTACGACGACGATCGTCAGCTTCTCGACGGACCCGGAGGCGCGCGCCGACTTCGGCCCGTACACGCCGGGTTTCGACATCGTGCCGTACGGGGACATCGCGGCGCTGGAGGCGGCCGTCGGTGACCGTACGGTCGCGGTGCTCCTGGAGCCGATCCAGGGTGAGGCGGGCGTGCTGGTGCCCCCGGCCGGCTATCTGGGCGCGGTGCGCGAACTGACCCGCGCGCGCAATGTGCTGTTCGTGGCGGACGAGATCCAGTCCGGCCTCGGCCGCACGGGGCGCACGTTCGCCTGCGAGCACGAGGACGTCGTGCCGGACATGTACGTGCTGGGCAAGGCGCTGGGCGGCGGGGTGGTCCCGGTGTCCGCGGTCGTCTCGTCCTCGGAGGTCCTGGGCGTGTACCGGCCCGGCGAGCACGGCTCGACGTTCGGCGGGAACCCGCTGGCGTGCGCGGTGGCACTGGAGGTGATCGCGATGCTGCGCACGGGCGAGTTCCAGCAGTACGCGGCGGAGCTCGGCGACCACCTCCACCGCGAACTCGGGCTGCTGGTCGGCCAGGGCGCCGTACGGGAGGTGCGCGGCCGGGGCCTGTGGGCGGGCGTCGACATCGATCCGTCGCACGGCACGGGCCGCGAGATCTCGGAGCGCCTCATGGACCGGGGTGTCCTGGCGAAGGACACCCACGGCTCGACGATCCGTCTGGCGCCGCCCCTGGTGATCACGAAGGAGGACCTGGACTGGGGACTGGCCCGGCTGCGGGAGGTCCTGGCCGAGGGCTGAGCGAGGCCGGTCCGGCAGTCGGGAGGCGTTGGCGACGGGCCGCGGGCAGGACGGCGGCGGGGCCATGGCGCCGGGGAGGGCGGCTCGGGCGGGTTAGTGTCGGGGCGTGGTTCTCGGGATGATCTGCGCGCTCGGCGCCTCGGTGTTCTTCGGCACGGCGTCCGTCCTCCAGGCCGTCGCGGCACGCTCCGCCGCACCCGGCACCGGTTCCGGCGTCGACGCGGCGCTGCTGCTGCGTGCCGTCCGGCAGTGGCGCTACGTGCTCGGGCTGGTGCTCGACGCCGCCGGCTTCGTGCTGCAGATCGTCGCCCTGCGCTCCCTGCCGATCTACGTCGTCGGCGCGGCCCTCGCGGCCAGTCTCGCCGTCACGGCCGTGGTCGCGGCCCGGCTGCTCGCCGTGCGCCTCAGCAGTACGGAGTGGGGTGCCGTGACCGTGGTGTGCTGCGGGCTCGCGCTGCTCGCCCTCGCGGCGGGCCCCGAGGGCGGGCGGACCGGTTCCGGGGCGCTGCGCTGGGCGCTGCTCGGCGTCGCGGCGGGCGTACTGCTGGTGGGCGCGACCTGCGGGCGGCTGCCCGGCCGGTCGCGGGCGCTGGTGCTGGGACTCGGTTCGGGCGCCGGGTTCGGGGTGGTCGAGGTCGCGGTCCGCCTCATCGACTCGCTGGACCTCGCGTCCGGCGGGTTCTGGACCAACCCGGCCCTGTACGCGCTGCTGCTCGGGGGCGGCGCCGCGTTCCTGCTCCTGACGTCGGCGCTGCAGCGCGGGTCGGTGACGACCGCGACGGCGGGCATGGTCGTGGGCGAGACCGTCGGCCCGGCGCTCGTGGGTGTCATCTGGCTCGGGGACCGAACCCGTGAGGGGCTGGGCTGGGTCACGGTCCTGGGGTTCGCGGTCGCCGTGGCGGGCGCGCTGGCGCTCGCCCGCTTCGGCGAGCCGCCCGAGGCCGCGCCGGGCGGGGCCCTCGAGGCAGCACCGGACGGCACGGTCGAGGCCGGCGGTGCTCCGGGGGCGGGCCCGGGTGTCCTGGACGGGCCGGAAGTGCCGTAGGGGCCTCATCCCGCGCGCAGGCCCCGGGGCACGCGCGCCGTCCCGATCCCACCGGTCCGATCATGCCCGTCCGATCACACCGGTCAGATCACAGCGTCCCGACGACGCCCGTCCGATCACACCGTCCCGGCGCCGGTCCCCCGGGCCGGTCCCCCCGGCGCGGCGTCCCGGCCCGCCGTCGCGTACCCGTCAGCGGATCACGTGAGGCAGGAACCGTGCGTACGCGTCCGTCACCAGGCCCGCCGACTCCCGGATGCCGAGTCCCGCCGCCTCGTCCTCGACCACCCAGGCGCCGAGCACGACCCGGTTGCCGTCGAACTCCGGGAGCTCCGCCAGCTCCTGGTAGCAGCAGGGTTCGGCCCGCACGGCCGGGGGCTCGCCCGGTCCGTGGAGCCGCACGCCGTCGCCCTCGCGCCCCAGCAGCGGCTTGGAGACGTATCCGGGTCCCCGGGCCGCGAGTTCGCGCGGGCCGTCCAGGTAGGCGGGCAGCAGGTTCGGGTGGTCCGGGTACAGCTCCCACAGGACCGCCAGCAGCGCCTTGTTGGACAGCAGCATCTTCCAGGCCGGCTCGATCCAGCACGTGGAGCCCGTACCACCGCCGTTGTCCAGCGTGTCGAGGACGTGCGGGCCGAACTCGTCAGCCGTCAGCCACTCCCAGGGGTAGAGCTTGAAGCAGCTGCGGATGAACCGGAGTCTGTCGTCCACGAACCGGCCCGCGATGTCGTCCCAGCCGATCGCCTCGACCGACAGCGCCTCGGTGTACAGGCCCGCCTGTTCCGCCGTCTCCCGCAGGTACGCGACCGTCATCAGGTCCTCGCCGAGTTCGTCCAGCTCGCTGTGGACGAAGTGCAGCGGGCCGGGCGGCAGGAGCGGCGCCTGCCGCTTCCAGGCCTCGACGAGCCGCTCGTGCAGGGAGTTCCACTGGTCGGCGCCGGGGAACCGGTCCTCCATCCAGAACCACTGCGCGCTCGCGGCCTCCACCAGGGACGTGGGGGTGTCGGCGTTGTACTCCAGCATCCTGGCCGGGCCGTCACCGTCGTAGCGCAGGTCGAACCTGCCGTACACGGACGGCAGTTCGGGCCGTCGGCGCCAGGACTCCGCGACCGCCGCCGCGATCCTCGGGTCCGTGATGCCGAGGTCGGCGAAGCGGTCCCGCGCCACGATGTGCTCGGCCGCTGCCAGGGACATCGCGTGGAGTTCCTCGACCACGTCCTCCAGCGCCTCGACCTCGGGCAGGCTGAACGAGTAGTACGCGCTCTCGTCCCAGTACGGCCGCAGTGAGTCGTCCGGGTAGCGGGTGAGCGGGTAGACCACGCCCTGTTCCTCGACGATCCGCTGCCAGTCGGGGCGCGGTGCGATGGTGTGCCGCTTCACCGGCACCCGCCCGCCGATCGGGAGCGGGAGACGCGTCGGGACCCGGAGCCGAAGCCGGGGCCGGGGCCGGGGTGACGGCTGAGGGCGGTGCGCGGGAGGGTCACCGGGTCCGCGCCCGGGGCCGGTGTCGCACGGGTCCGGCCGTCAGCCACCGCTGGAACCGTGATGGCTGCCGCCGCCGAAGCCGCCGCGCTTGACGGCCGACTTGGAGTAGCCGCCGCCGGAGACACGCCCGTGGCTGACGGATCCCCCGTAGTAGTACCGGCCCGTCCCGTTGGTCTTGCACCTGCTGTCGGGCAGCAGTTTGTGCGTCTGCGGGTCCACACAGCGCTTGTCGGGATCGCTGCCGCACGCCACGAGCGCGGTCGCGAGCAGCCCCATTCCCCCGAGCACGACTGCGCTCGACTTCAGTGTCCGGCGCGTGGTCACGCGCCACCCCCTTGTAGTGTCCTGCCCGGCCATGGCCGAATCCGCCTCAGAGTAGTACGTATGTACGTCATGTCACCAGCGGTGCGCGGCGGTTGCGGGGCACAGTGACGCACGGCCGGGAGCACCTCAGGGCAAGACGCGGCACAGCGCGTCCAGCGCCCCCGTCCACGCGCTGTCCGGCGGCGTCGCGTATCCGACCACCAGCGCGGCCCGGTCCCTGATCCCGGGCCGGTCCCGGGCGCCCTCGTGGATGAACGTCCGCAACCCCTCCACGGCCAGCCCCTGCCACGCCGCCGCCGAGGTGACCGACTCCTCGGTGCCGGGCGGGAGTTCGAGCACGGCGTGCAGGCCCGCCGCGATGCCGGTCACCCGGATGCCGGGCGCTCGCTCGGCGACAGCCGCGACGAGCTGGTCGCGGCGGCGCCGGTAGCGCAGCCGCATCGCCCGCACGTGCCGGTCGTACGCGCCCGACGTGATGAACTCCGCGAGCGTCAGCTGGTCCAGCACACCCGGCGCCCAGTCGGAGTGGCCCTTGGCCGCCACCACCTCCGCCGCCACGGCACGCGGCAGCACCATCCAGCCGACGCGCAGGCCCGGTGCGAGCGACTTGCTCGTGGTGCCGAAGTACACGACACGTTCCGGATCGAGGGTCTGCAGGGCGCCCACCGGCTGGCGGTCGTAGCGGAACTCGCCGTCGTAGTCGTCCTCCAGGACCAGCCCGCCCGTGGCGCGCGCCCAGTCGACGACAGCGGCACGCCGTTCGGGCGACAGGGCCGTGCCGGTGGGGAACTGGTGCGCGGGGGTGAGGAGTACGGCACCCGCCGGGCGCAGCTCGGCGAGTTCACCGAGGGCGGCCGTGCGGCTGCCCCGCCCGTCGGCGGGCAGCGCCGGGGTCCCCAGGCCCGCGTCCGTCAGCAGCGCCAGGTACTGCGGCACGCCGAACGGCTCCACGGCCACCGTCCGCACGCCGCGCCCCGCCAGTACGGTCCCGATCAGGCGCAGCCCGTGCACGAACCCGGCGCAGATGACGATCCGCTCCGGGTCCGCGTCCACGCCGCGTGCCCGTGCCAGGTAGTCGGCGAGCGCGGTGCGCAGCTCGGGACGGCCGCGCGGATCGCCGTAGCCGAGCGCCTCGGGCGGCGCGGCGTTCAGCGCGCGCCGCGCGGCGGCGAGCCACTGCGCGCGCGGGAAGTTCGCCAGGGTCGGGCTGCCGGGCAGAAGGTTGAACCGGGCACCCTCGCCCCGCAGCGGCGAGGGTCCCTGCGCCGACGGCCCGGGCGCCCGACCGTGGGCCCTGCGCGGCGCGGTGCGGCGGGCGACGCGCGTGCCCGAGCCCTGGCGGGCGGTGAGCCAGCCCTCGGCGACGAGTTGCGCGTACGCCTCGGCGACCGTGTTGCGCGCGATCGACAGGTCGGCGGCGAGAGCACGGGACGACGGCAGGCGGGTGCCGGGCACGAGCCGCCCGGTGCGCACGGCCTCGCGCAGGGCGTCCATCAGGGAGGCACGCAGGCCGTGGCCGGGGCGCAGGTCCAGGTCGTCGAGGTGCAGATCGGCGCCGGGGCCGGACGCGGAGCGCGGGGAGCGGGCCGCGCGCCCGGCCACCGCGCCGCCGGCCTTGTCCGGGGAGCCGGCCCTGTCCGGGGAGCCGGCCCTGTCCGGGCGCCGGACGGCGCGCGCGTGCCGGGCTGCGGCGTCTCCCGCCCCGCCTCGCGCGCCGGCCCCGTCCCGAGGGTCGGGCGCCTCCTGCGCGTACGGGGTCGCCGGGGCGCCACCTGTCGAATTGGCCCGCGTTTCCTCCATGGAAATGGACCATACTCCTGCGCCACCGGACACCTACGGTGGAGACCATGACAACGAACGAACGAGTCCCTGAGCACACCCCCCGCCTCGACATGGCGAAGCTCGCCCCGGAGGTCTACAAGGCCATGGTCCGGCTGGACGCAGCCGCCCGGCACGGCGTCGACACGACCACGCTGGAGCTGGTGAAGATCCGCGCCTCGCAGATCAACCACTGCGCGTTCTGCGTGGACATGCACTCCAAGGACGCGCTCGCCCACGGCGAGTCGGTGGACCGCATCATCCAGCTCAGCGCGTGGGAGGAGTCGCAGCACTTCTACTCGCCCAAGGAGGTCGCGGCGATCGCGCTCACCGAGGCCATCACGGTCCTGACGGACGGCTTCGTCCCGGACGAGGTCTACGAGAAGGCCGCGAAGCAGTTCGACGAGACGGAACTGGCCCACCTGATCGCCGCGATCACGGTCATCAACGCCTGGAACCGGTTCGGCGTCGGCACCAGGATGGTCCCGGGCCACTACCAGCCGGCGACGCACCAGCACTGACCCGGCAACGACGCGGAACCGCCCGGCACGGGCACGCCCCGTACCGGCCCGCGTCAACGCCCGCAACCCCGAACCGCGCCCGCGCCGGGAACCGCGTCACGGTTCCCGGGGTTCGGACCCCGGTCCCGAACCCCGGACCTCGCGCGCGCTTAAAGGCCCCGCCTTTCCGGCCCGCCGCCCCTCGCGGGCACGCGATACTGCCCACCGGGCCTCGGGCACCCCGCACGGACCACCGAGCGCCGGGTACCGGGGCCCGCGATCGCATCCGTCCGTCCGTCCTCCGCCTTGCCACCATCGAACGGGGTATCCCGCCATGCCGCTCTCCGCCGTCGACGCCTTCCGCGCCGCACACCACGACAGAGCGCCGGAGGACCCGCTGGTCCTTCCCGGCCCCTGGGACGCGGGGAGCGCACGGGCTTTCCGGGACGCGGGCTTCGCCGCGCTCGCCACGCCGAGCGCGGGGGTCTCCGCCTCCCTCGGCTACGAGGACGGCGAGCTGCCCCACAAGGAGATGTTCGCCGCGGTGGCGCGCATCACGCGGGCGGTGGACGTGCCGGTCTCCGCCGACCTTGAGGGCGGCTACGGGCTGCCGCCGAAGGAACTGGTGGAGCGCGCGCTGGAGGCGGGCGCCGTCGGCTGCAACCTGGAGGACTCCGAGCGGGGCGTCCTCAAGGACCCGCGGCGCCACGCGGACTGGCTGGCCGAGGTGGTCACGGCGGCGGACGGCGCCCTGGTCCTGAACGCCCGCGTCGACACCTTCATCACCGGTGACAGCGACCCCGCGTCGGCTGTGGCCCGGGCCCGCCTCTACCTGACGGCCGGAGCCGACTGCGTCTACCCGATCGTGGCGCCGCAGGAGGCGATCCCGGTCCTGCGCGCGGGCATCGAAGGGCCCCTCAACGTGGCCTCACCGTCCCCTGGTCCCGCACCCGCGGAGCTGGGCCGGCTGGGCGCCACCCGCATCACGTTCGGGCCGGGGCTGCAGCGCCGGGCGATGGCCGCCGTGAGGGACATCGCCGCACAGCTGCTGCACGGCTGACCGGCTGCCGCCGCGCCCGTACCGCCCGCGCCCGCAGTCCTCGGGCCCCACGCCCCGTGGCCCCACAGCCCGTCGAGGGCGCGTGGGGCCACGGGCGTCACGGGCCCCGAGCGCTACGGAGCGTCGCGCGGCCATGGGCGGTGCGGAAGGCTCCGCCCGACGCTACGAGGAGGACGCCGACGGCGGGCCGCCGGCCGGGGCTGGGACGAAGCGTGAGAGGGCCGCGTCCATCAGGTCGCGCTGGAGGGGCACCTGATCCTGCGGCGCGGCCACCAGCACCGCGTACTTCTTGCCGTCGACCGCCGTGAACACCCGCTCGATGCCCTGGCGCACGGAACCGGTCTCGGCGCTGTCGTACTGGTAGACCAGTTCGGCGGCGTCGCCCAGCGGGTTCTCCGCGCCGCCCGGCACCGCGCCGAGGTCCAGCTGCTCGTAACCGTCCTCCGCGGCGAGCCCCTCCGACGCCTGTGCGGCGGCCGCCTCCGGCGTCAGCGACTTCTCCGTGACGGTGAAGACCTGGATCAGGCTCGTGCCGTCGGCCGAGGTGTAGAAGACCCCGTTCGCCTTCTCGCTGCGGGTCCAGTCGTCGGGCACCGCGAGGGTGAAGCCGCGCGGATCGTGCACGACCCGTTCACCGGCCGGCAGATCCGAGACGGACGGGGACCCGGTCCCCGCCGTGGTCCCGCCGCCGCTCGAAAGGCCGTCGGAGCCGTCGGAGCCGTCACTCGACGAGCCACCGGAGGCACCGGACGCACCGTCGTCCATGGTGGCCGCGCCACGGCCGTGTCCGGTGGCGGCCGACGACGCGGCGGCCCCGGCAGCCGGTGCGGCGTCCCCCGTGCCGAACGTGAGCCAGGCCGCCGTACCCCCGGCGGCCAGGACGGCCGCGAGTCCGACGACCGTCACGGCACCGCGGCGCGTACGCGGCAGGCCGCGCACCCCCGACGCCCCACCGGCCCCGGACTCGACGCCAGGACCCGCGCCCGCTTCACCGGCGGCCACCAGCGGCGCGGTGTCCAACCCGGCAGCCGTCGCGCCGGCCGGGGCACTGGCCGGGCGGGGCGGGAGAGACGGGAGCGCCGGCAGAGGCGGTTCGTACGGTTCTGCGCGCTCGCCGCTCTCCCAGCGCTGCGCCTCGTCGTCCCACCAGGGCATCGGACCGGGGCCCCGGCCGCCCTCCCCCGTCGGTCCGCTCATCCCTCAGCCCCCCAGGAGTCCGGAGATCGACCGGGCGACGGCGACCCCCGACGCGAGGCTGCCGGTGATCGCCCCCGCGAGGCCGAGCGCCTCCCGCAGCCGGGCCAGCCGCCCCGGGGTCGCGGCACCCGCCGCGGTGACCTCGTCCTCGGTGCGGGACAGCTCGGCGTCGAGGGCGTCCGTGCCCTCGGTGCGTACCAACCGCGCCAGATCGGCGCGCAGTTCACGCACGGCGGCGAGCAGTTCCTCCTGCGCCGCGTCCGCGTCCGGCGGCCGGTGGTGGTGGACGTTGGTGACGGTGCCGTGGTCGCCGATGTTCAGCGCGCTGGACGTCACCGAGCCGATGTGCACCCCGGCGCCCGGCGCGGAGTCCCGCCCGCCACCCGCTGCCGCCGTCCCGGGGTCCGCCGGGTGGTCCGCCCCGTCACTTGCCCTCGTCACGGCCGGTCGTCCTCTCGTCGTGGTTGCTCACGCTGTTGTGGTCCCCGATGCCGATGGCGCTGTCCTTCGCGTTCTCGATGAACACGCCCCGGCCGAAGACCTGGATGATGCGCTGCTCGAACTCGCCCGTCGCGTAGCCGGCGTCGCGCAGTGCCGCGTGCACCCCGCCGGCCACCCGGTCCTGGATGCTCTTCACGTACCGCCGCACGTCCATGTCCTGGAACTGCGACAGGTCGCTGTCGGAGCCCAGTTCGCGCACCGACACCCGGGGCCCCTCGGGCAGCCCGTGCGCGTGACCTCCGCTGAGCCGGCGCCAGGCCCCGGCCACCGCCTGTGCCAGCGTGTACAGCGCGAGGGGCGGCGCGGCCGCGGAGTGGCCGAGGGCCCAGGCCGCCTTGCCCAGCGTCCTGTTCCGCAGGTACCGGTGGGCTGCCCGGTCCGCGTCGCGGAAGTCGGCGCGTACGGGCATCAGTACATGCGGCGCGAACTCCACCATCAGCATGCCGCCCTGCGTGTGCACCCGTACGAACACCGTGACGACGACCTCCTCCTGCCAGCCGCCGACCCGCACCCGCAGGAAGTGGCGGCGGCTCTCCCCGCCCTCCTCGACGGCCGCCGCGCGGTGCGCCTCGACCGGACCCGGCCCGTACGGTGCCCCGTCGCGCCGCGTCATCCCGTCGGCCGGCAGGAACACGCACTCGTCCACGACCAGTTCGCGCAGCCGGTCGCGTACCGCGTCGGCGGCCCGTCCCGACGCGCGGGGCGAGGGCACGCGCAGCGCCTCGACGAGCGGCCGCACCCGCCGCAGCATCCCGGCGTTGTCGAGGGGCTCCGCACGTGCGCCCTCGCGCGGGCGCAGCTCCACCGCCAGGCTCCAGACGTCGAACGGCACCCCGTAGCCGCTGAACGGCTCGCTGGAGCGGTACATCGACAGCGGCGCGTGCTGTTCGGCGCGGAGCCGGTCGCGCAGCATCCTGAGGCGCGGGCTGTCGCCCGCCCGTTCGGCGGGGTCGGAGCGCAGCGCGGGGAAGCCGCCGCGCGACAGCTCGCCCTGCATGACCACCGCGAACCGGCCCTCGCGCGCCGCGACCGCGAGCGTGATCAGCAGGAGCAGGAACAGCGCGAGCCCGGCCATGCCCTGCTCGACCCCGCCCAAGGACAAGGGCGCCCCCGAGAGTCCGCCCGTACCCCCGTCCGCCAGGCCCAGCGCCCCGGGCACACCGAGGTCGCCCGACCCGCCCGCATCGAACCCGTCGGCGCCACCGTCGTCGGAGAACCCCCCGAACAGGCCCACGACGAGCAGCACGAACGCGCAGAGGAACAGCAGGCGCCCGAACCAGCGCGACAGGAACGCGAAGACGAGCCGCGCGGTGACCGGCCGCGCCGCCCGGCCCCTGATCAACGGCGCCAGCGCCATCCACACGGCGCCCCACCACAGGAAGGGCCCGGCGAACGAGGCCATCAGCGCGGCGCCGAACCACAGGACGACCAGAGCGCAGGCCCAGCCGATCTCGAACCGCCTGGCGCGCGCCGCGTGCAGGAGCACGCGCGCCGCGTCGAATCCGACCGACGGCGCGGGAAAGCGCTCCTCGTGCACGGACAGCTCGTCGAGCACCGCGTCCCGGAAACCGGGGTCCAGGTACACCCCCGCGCACAGGAGGCGGCACGCCTCGCTGACCGCCGGCACGACGGGCGGACGCCCGGGGGGCGGCCCCACCGGATCCTGCGGCGCGGCCTCGGGGCGTGCCGCGGGCACCCCGGCCGTCTTCTCGTTCGGCTGCTGCGGCGGTGGCGCCGCGAAATGGGACACCTGAGCCTGACCCCCGTGTCGACGTGGTACGGCGGTTCGCCGGAGGCAGCACCCTACGCGTCCGCGCACACCCCCGCAGCACAAAAACGCCGGAACTCCCCGTACGTGACGGGGAGTTCCGGCGTCTCAGCCGTACGGGCGCCCAGCTTCACGGTCACCCGGCCCTTGTCGGCGTTCAGCCTTACGAGTCATCACGACCCGACGGCCGGCCGGACATTTCGTCGGCCGGCCATCCGCTCGGCCGGCCGGTGGGCGGAGCGGCTCAGATCAGGCCGAGGGAGCGGACCGCGTCGCGCTCCTCCTCCAGCTCCTTGACGGACGCTTCGATGCGCGAACGCGAGAAGTCGTTGATGTCGAGGCCCTGGACGATCTCGTACGCGCCGCCCTTCGTGGTGACGGGGAAGGAGGAGATCAGACCCTCCGCGACACCGTACGAACCGTCGGAGACGACGCCCATCGACGTCCAGTCACCCTCGGCGGTGCCGTTGACCCAGGTGTGGACGTGGTCGATCGCGGCGTTCGCGGCGGACGCGGCGGACGACGCGCCACGGGCCTCGATGATCGCCGCACCGCGCTTGGCGACCGTCGGGATGAACGTCTCGGCGAGCCAGGTCTCGTCGTTCACGGTCTCCGCGGCGTTCTTGCCGGCGATCTCCGCGTGGAAGATGTCGGGGTACTGCGTGGCGGAGTGGTTGCCCCAGATCGTGAGGCGCTTGATGTCGGAGACCGCGGCGCCCGTCTTCTGCGCGAGCTGCGACAGCGCGCGGTTGTGGTCGAGACGGGTCATCGCGGTGAAGCGCTCCGCCGGTACGTCCGGGGCGGCGGAGCGGGCGATCAGCGCGTTGGTGTTGGCCGGGTTGCCGACGACGAGGACCTTGATGTCGTCCGCGGCGTTGTCGTTGATGGCCTTGCCCTGCGGCTTGAAGATGCCGCCGTTGGCCTGCAGCAGGTCGCCGCGCTCCATGCCCTTCGTCCGGGGGCGGGCGCCGACGAGCAGCGCCACGTTCGCACCGTCGAACGCCTTGTTCGGGTCGTCGGTGATGTCGATGCCCGCGAGGAGCGGGAAGGCGCTGTCGTCGAGCTCCATCGCGGTGCCCTCGGCGGCCTTGAGCCCCTGCGGGATCTCCAGGAGTCGCAGGCTGACCGGCACGTCCGCGCCGAGCAGTTGGCCGGAAGCGATGCGGAACAGCAGCGCGTAGCCGATCTGGCCGGCCGCGCCGGTGACGGTGACATTCACGGGAGTGCGGGTCATGGCGATCTCCGATAGCAAGCTGGCGGTGTGGGGCCGGCCCTGGTGTGCGGGTCCCTGGTGTGCGGGACGCCTCCCCACAACCGCCCGGAGCGGCCACCGGTCCGGGTCGCGGCCGGAACCTTCCGAATCTTGATGTGAAGAGAAATCCAGCGGCCAGGCTATCCGACCGGCGGGCCCGGACACCTGTGCCCCCGGGTGTCTTGCCTCACCGGGCGAATCCGGGGCCTCACGGCACGCGTCCGACGCCTTCCGGGTCCGGTCCGGCGCCGCTACCTCGCGGTGGCGCAGCCCTGTGCCCCGCTACTGAGGGTGAGACAGGCACGCAGGCCGTGCGGCTCCGGCGCGGCGACCATCGGTGTGTACGTCCCGGTGCTTGCCTGCGCACCGGCGGCGACCGGATCGCCCCCGGGGGTGATGCGCAGGGTGCCCCCGGACGCCGAACCGGTGACCCGGGCCCAGGCGGCGCCGCAGGCTGCGCTGTACCTGACCTCCACGAAAGCGTCCCCGACCATGCCGGTGGCGACCGTCGCCGCGTGTCCGGACGCACAGCCCATGGCTTCCGGGTCGCGCCCGGCGCACCCGCCGGGAGCGCACCCGAGGGCCGGGAAGAGGGAGACGGAGGTCGAGACACCGGGCGCCGGGGACGAACCGCCGACGCTGCCGGTGCCGGCACCGGACGGACCGACGACGGAGTCCGGCGCCCGGCCGGAGGCCGTGGGAGCGGGAGCGCCCGGCACCGACCGGGAACCGGACCCGGCGCCGGGGTGGCCGGCCGCGCGGGTAGGCCCCCCGGCCGAGGGCCCGGCTTCCGTACGGGACCCGTTTCCGGCCGGGTCGCCGCCGCCGAGGCCCGTCAGCAGCACGACGGCGAGGACGACGAGCGCGACGCCGACAGCCGTGGACACGAGCGTGAGGGTCCTGGCGTGCCCGGTCCGCCGCTCGGGGCCGGGGCTGCGGGACGGCTCGAAGTGATCGCCCGACGGCTCGAAGTGATCGTCGGGACGGGGACGACCGGTGGAACCAGAATCGCCGGAGTCACCGAAGTCACCGAAGTCACCGAAGGAACGGGAAAGACCGGACGTACCGGACCCACCCGAGCCACCCGAGTGATCGGAGTGATCGGAGTGATCGGAGTGATCGTCGAAGTGAGGTGAAGGGCCCGGGAGATGTCCGGGGCCGTAGGGGGATGAGAAGTCCGGTACCGAGTCGCCAGTGTCCTCGGAAGCGAAGAGGCCGCCGGTCCCGCCCCGTAACCCGGGGGCGGTGCCCGACGCGTCGGAGCCGCCGGTGGCGAGCGGCCCCTCAAGAGTGCCGGAGGGCTGCTCAGGAGTGCCGCCCGGCTCGTCGGGGGCGTCGAGCGCACCGCCCGGCAGGAAGATCGTCGGGTAGGAGTCCGGGGCCGTGCCCTCGGACCGTGCCCGTGACTCGGCCCGGTCCCACAGTTCGAGCAGCGGAGCCCTGTGCGCGCCGACCGCCTCCGCCAGGGCCGCCGTGACATCGCGCAGCGGGCGGCGCAGGCCGCGTACGTACGCTTCCCAGTCCTCCCGGCTCGCGCCGGTCCTCGCCGCGACGGCTTCGAGACCGAGCCCGCTGCGGTCGATCAGTTCGCGCATGCGGTCCGCGAGTTCATCCTCGGGATCCGTACCACGGCGCGCCATGAGCCCCCCTCACCCCCGGGCGCGCGCTCGCGGCGCCCGGCCAAGTCTCCCACTGTTGCCGCCCGATCACACCGTGTCGAAACGGCCACGTCCGTGTCACAGGAAAGGTCCGGACCTTGAACACCGGCCGCGTTCGCCCGACGCTGAGGCGGCAGGTCCGGGCGGTCGGGGAGGTCCGGCGGCGCGCGTCCCCCCTCGGGGGAGGGGATGGACGCCGCCCGGCCCTCCCGCCGCCCGGACCTGTGAGCACGTTCCCGTGGTCCCGGCGGCCGCCACCGCGGGTCACGGCGGTTACGGCGGCCACCGCGACTCCGGCGATACCGCGGTTACGGCACCGACGAGTGAACGACGCTCTGCAGGAACGGGATGTCCACCCACGGGCGCGGCTGGATCATCAGCGCGAACAGGACGATCGCGACGCCCAGCACCCCGTACGTGACCATGTCCGTGAACCGCGACCGTACGGCCAGCATGCCGACCGACGGCACGGACCTGCGCAGCACGGAGCCGCCGACCAGGGCGACCCCGACCATGATCGTGCCGACGCGGAACGCGGCCTCGAAGGGGTGCACCCCGACGGTCAGCAGCCCCAGCGCGGCCAGCGCGAGCACGCTGATCAGCGGCCACTGCCGGGCAGGGGCGGGCGCGTCCCCCGAAGCCGCCCGGCCGGCGCCCTCCGGGGGCGGGAAGTCCTGCGTGACGGGCGATTCCGCGCCGCCGAGCGCGGTGGCGCCGTTCAGCCGTGCCGCCGCGCCGTCGCGGTCACCGTCGCCGTCACCGTCACCGTTGGTCGGTGCCGCCTCCGGCGCGGCCTCGGGCCGGCCCTCCCGATCCGCACCGGACCGCGAGTCGTCTGCGTCCGGGGAGTCCACGGAGGGCTGGGAGTCCTTGGAATCCGAGGCCGCGGAAGCCGCGGAAGCCGCCGGGTCCGCGGCACCCCCAGCGGGACGCGCTGCGACCGCCGCGTCGGGATCGCCGGGCTTCACGGTCACCACCTCGGGACCTGCGGACTCAGGTGCCACCGCGTCCAGCTCGCCGGGCGTCGTCACCACCGTGTCCGGATCGCCGGGCTTCCTGACCGCGCCCAGGGCGGGAGCGGCCTCCGGGCCGGGGTCCGCACCCGGTCCGGGATCCACGCCCGGGGCGGGTTCTGAGCCACCCCGGGCCGGTGCCTTCTCACTCACTCCGTGCCCACCGCCCTCTCGGCTGCCTCGACCACGTTGACCAGCAGTTCCGCGCGCGTCATCGGACCGACGCCACCCGGGTTCGGGGACAGCCAGCCGGCCACTTCCGCCACGCCGGGGTGCACATCGCCGACGATCTTGCCGTTCTCGTCACGGCTCACCCCCACGTCGAGCACGGCCGCGCCCGGCTTCACGTCCTCGGGCTTGATGATGTGCGGCACACCCGCCGCGGCGACGATGATGTCGGCCTGACGGAGCTGCGCGGCCAGGTCGCGCGTGCCGGTGTGGCACTGCGTGACCGTCGCGTTCTCGGACTTGCGGGTCAGCAGCAGCGGGATCGACCGGCCGACGGTGATGCCCCGCCCGACGATCACCACGTGCGCACCGTTGATCTCGACGCCGTGGTGCCGCAGGAGGTGCAGGATGCCGTTGGGCGTGCAGGGCAGCGGGCCCGTCTCGTTCAGCACCAGGCGGCCGAGGTTGGTGGGGTGCAGCCCGTCGGCGTCCTTCGCCGGGTCGATGAGTTCGAGCACGCGGTTGGTGTCGATGCCCTTGGGCAGCGGCAGCTGGACGATGTAGCCGGTGCAACCGGGGTCCTCGTTGAGCTCGCGTACCACCGCCTCGATCTCCTCCTGCGTGGCGGTGTCCGGCAGTTCGCGCTGGATCGAGGCCATGCCGACCTCGGCGCAGTCGCGGTGCTTGCCGTTGACGTACCAGCGGCTGCCGGGATCGTCACCGACGAGGAGCGTGCCGAGGCCGGGCGCCACGCCCCGCTCCCTGAGGGCCGCCACGCGGACGGTCAGATCGGACTTGATCGCGGCGGCGGTGGCCTTGCCATCGAGAATCTGGGCGCTCATGGCCCCATCCTCGCGGATGACCCTGTCAGTGTTCCAATTCGGTCCCCCGCACGCCCCGTATGCGTTGCGCTTGCACAACGCATACGGGAAGTGACTGGACAAGGCGCGGATTCCGCCATCACGATGACCCGGTAGAACCGCGGCAGTGCAGGGGGGCATCCGCTCAGTTCGTCGTGTTCCTCCGCGCGGTCCGCTTGTCCCCGCATATGCACGGAGGAATCGTCCATGAGCTTCGGAGAGCCGAACAACCCGTACGGGCAACAGCCTCAGGGCCAGCCGCAGGGCCCGCCCCCGGGACAGCCGCAGGGCCAGCCAGGGTACGGATACCCCGGCAGCCAGTCCCAGGGCCAGCCCGGCTACGGCTACCCGCAGGCGCCGCCCGTCCAGCCGTACGACGGCGGCTACCCGGGCGGGGGCACCATGACCGAGATGCCCGGCGGTGTGAAGGCCGCGCGCGTGATGATGTGGGTCATGTCGGGCCTCTGCCTGATCGGCGGCCTCATCTTCATCATCGGCGGGGTGATGATCAACGGAGCCAAGGACAAGACGGACGACTCCCAGCTCACCAGCATGATGGACAAGGGCACCTCCGCGCTGGTCGGCATAGCCGTCCTCGCGCTGGTGTGGTGCGTGCTGCTGGCGGTGCTGGCCGTCAAGTTCAAGAGCGGCGGCAACGGCCTGCGCGTGACCCTCATCGTGGTCGGGGTGATCACCGCTCTCCTTGCGCTCTACCCGTTCACCCTGCTGGGCATCGTGCACCTCGTCCTGTCGATCCTCGTCGTCGTCTTCGTGGCGAAGTCCGACGGCGCTGCCTGGTTCAACCGCAGCCGCGCCTGATCCGGCCCCGCCGCACACCTGGCGCCCGCGCCCGACGGCAGCAGAAGGCCGGGTCCCCCTCGGAGCGAGGAGGACCCGGCCTCTGCCGTCACGGCAACGGCGGTGGACAGCCGACGCCCGGGGCCGTCAGTGGAAGAAGTGGCGCGTGCCCGTGAAGTACATCGTCGCGCCGGCCTTCTTCGCGGACTCGACCGCCAGCTCGTCGCGTACGGAACCACCGGGCTGGACCACCGCGCGCACCCCCGCCTCCAGCAGTACCTCCAGGCCGTCGGGGAACGGGAAGAAGGCGTCCGACGCGGCGAACGCGCCCTGGGCGCGCTCCTCGCCCGCGCGCTCGACCGCGAGCTTCGCCGAGTCGACCCGGTTGACCTGCCCCATGCCGACGCCCACGGACGCGCCGTCCTTGGCGAGCAGGATCGCGTTGGACTTCACCGCGCGGCACGCCTTCCACGCGAACTCCAGCTCGCGCAGCTCCGCCGCCGACAGCGCCTCACCGGTCGCCAGCGTCCAGTTGGCCGGGTCGTCGCCCTCGGCCTGGAGCCTGTCGGTGACCTGCAGCAGAGCGCCGCCGTCGATCGGCTTGACCTCGTGGGTGGCGGCGGGCCCCTCGGGACAGCGCAGCACCCGGATGTTCTTCTTGCGGGCCAGCACCTCGACCGCGCCGTCCTCGTAGTCCGGGGCGACGATGACCTCGGTGAAGATCTCCGCGACCTGCTCGGCCATCGCGGCCGTCACCGGACGGTTGACGGCGATGACGCCGCCGAACGCCGAGAGCGGGTCGCAGGCGTGCGCCTTACGGTGCGCCTCGGCGACGTCGTCGGCGATCGCGATGCCGCAGGGATTCGCGTGCTTGATGATCGCGACGCACGGCTCGGTGTGGTCGTACGCCGCACGGCGCGCGGCGTCCGTGTCCGTGTAGTTGTTGTACGACATCTCCTTGCCGTGCAGCTGCTCGGCGCCCGCGAGGCCGGCCGCGCCCGGGGTGCGGAAGAGCGCCGCGGGCTGGTGCGGGTTCTCGCCGTACCGCAGGACGTTCGACCGCTCGTACGTCGCCCCGAGGAACTCCGGGAAGCCGCTGTCGTCGGCCGCCGCGTAGCCGTCCGCGAACCAGGACGCGACGGCGACGTCGTACGCGGCGGTGTGCTGGAACGCCTCAGCGGCGAGCCGCTTGCGCGCGGTGAGGTCGAAGCCGCCGTCGCGGACGGCCGCGAGGACGTCCGCGTACCGCGCCGGGCTCGTGACGATCGCCACGGACGGGTGGTTCTTGGCGGCGGCGCGCACCATCGACGGGCCGCCGATGTCGATCTGCTCGACGCACTCGTCGGGCGTCGCGCCGGAGTCCACGGTCTCCCGGAACGGGTAGAGGTTCGAGACGACCAGCTCGAACGGCTCGATGTCGAGGTCCGCGAGCTGCTGCCGGTGGGCGTCGAGTCGCTGGTCGGCGAGGATGCCGGCGTGGACGCGCGGGTGCAGGGTCTTGACCCGGCCGTCGAGGCACTCGGGGAACCCGGTCAGGTCCTCGACCTTGGTGACGGGCACCCCGGCGGCGGCGATCCTCGCCGCGGTCGAGCCGGTGGAGACCAAGGTGACGCCGGCCTCGTGCAGCCCCTTGGCCAGCTCCTCCAGGCCCGTCTTGTCGTAGACGCTGACCAGAGCGCGGCGGATCGGCCGCTTCGTACCTTCGGCGGTCACGTGATCGTTACCTTTCGTCCCTCTATGCGGTAGCCGTGCCGGGCCAGACGCCCCACGACATCGACGAGCAGCGCTCGCTCGACTTCCTTGATGCGCTCATGGAGCGCGTTTCCGCCGGCCTCGTGGTCTGCGTGATCCTCGTCCCGGATCTCGACCACGCCCTGGGCGATGATCGGGCCGGTGTCGACGCCGTCGTCGACGAAGTGGACGGTGCAGCCCGTGACCTTCGCCCCGTACGCCAGCGCGTCACGGACGCCGTGGGCGCCGGGGAAGCTGGGCAGCAGGGCGGGGTGGGTGTTGACGAAACGCCCGCCGTACCCGGCCAGGAACTCCTTGCCCACGATCTTCATGAACCCCGCGGAGACCACCAGGTCGGGCGCGTAGCGGGCCGTCGCCTCGGCCAGGGCCCTGTCCCACTCCTCGCGGGTCCCGTGGTCGCGCACCCGGCACACGAAGGTCGGCAGGCCGGCCCGCTCCGCGCGCTCCAGGCCCGCGATGCCGGTGCGGTCCGCGCCGACGGCGACGATCTCCGCGCCGTACGCGGCACCTTCCGCGGCGATCCGGTCGATCAGCGCCTGCAGGTTGGTCCCCGATCCCGAGACCAGGACGACGAGACGGGCCGGGCGGCCGGACGACGGGGGCAACGGGGGTGGGACAGCCACGACGCGAGCGCCTTTCTCGGACTTCTCTTCAGCGGGCCCGGACCCGGTGGGCAGCGGTACGGGCTCTGTACGGTCGGCGGGCCGAGCGGTCCACGGGTGACGGGTCGGTCGGCGGTGCCTGGTGCGGTCGGGGGGCTCTGCGGGTCGACGGGGTGTCTGCGGTCGGCATGCTTCGTACGGTGGTCGGCATGCTTTGTACGTTCGTACGAACGCGTCGCGTACCCGAATCTGGGGAACTCTACGAAGGAGCCGACCGTCAGCAACGATACCGGCATATCGATCGGCCCCCACGGGACGGGGGCGGGTCCGGGAGGTAGCGTCAGGGGGGCGACCTGTCTCCTGGACGGGCCATGATCACGACAGGACCCCGGACCGAGGGTCTGAGGGGAAGACGTTCACCACATGCAGGACCGACGCCGCACGGTACTCCGCCTCCCGCAGCACACGGTTCCCGTGCTCCTGCGGGAACGCCAGTCCTCGTCCGACACGGGCTCCTCGGGCTCGCCGTCGGGATCACCGTCGGGCTCCCCCTCGGACGACAACCCCTTCGCGCCGCCGCCCGAGGGCACCGCCGACCAGCCCTGGCAGCCACGCCACCACCCGCACCGGGACGGCTCGGACCGGGGCGGCGACGAGGAGTCCGGCTCCGGCGACGACGGACGGGGCAAGGACGACCGCCCGGTCTGGGGCGGCCAGTGGAGCGACCGGCAGCCCGGCAGGTCGGGCGGCGGCTTCGGCGGCCGGCCCGGCGGGCAGGGGCCGCAGGGGCCCGAGCAGCGGCAGGGCCAGGGCGGCGGACCGGGCGGATCCGGCCGCGGCGGGATGCGCTGGGACCCCAAGGACGTCTACCAGCGCCGCGCGCGCTACGCGCTGCTCTCCGGTATCTGGGCCTTCTTCTTCGCGCTGTTCAGCATCCCCGAGGTCGCGCTGCTGCTCGGCTCTCTCGCGGTCTACTGGTCGATCAGCTCGCTGCGCGCGAAGGACCGCAAGGACGCCCCGGCGGGCGAGGACGGCGTGGCGGGGGCCCGCAGACCCGACCCGTTCGCGACGCCCGCGCAGAGCGCCGGGGCCGCGTACCAGTCCACACAGGACCGCGCGTACGCCTCCGCGGGCGTGCACCACACCCAGCAGCAGGTGGAACAGCAGCAGACACGCCCGCAGCACACCGCCGCGGTGAGCGGCCTGGTGGCCGCGATCCTGGCGCTGCTGGTGGTGGCCGGGGCGTACTCCCTGCAGTTCGTCTACTCCGACTACTACTCGTGCGTGCACACGGCCCTGACCCACGAGGGCCAGGTCGCGTGCAACAGCGAGCTGCCGAAGTCGCTGGTCTCGGTACTCGGCATCAGCAAGTAGCCTCCCGCCCCGCCCGCGTGGTGGTGGACGGGCGTTCCGGCCGTCGGCGGCGGCCCCGGCCCGCCGGAATCCGGCGGACCGGCCACGGTTCGCGCGCCGGAATCCGGCTGCTCCCCCGCGGGCGTCTCCCTTTGGCCGTTTCGATCGGGCGTTTCCGTCGGCCGTTCCGTCGGCCGTTCCGTTCGGCGAACAGGGCGGCCGGAGCCGGCCGGGCGGGCCGGAGCGATGGCCTCCACCGCTCCGGACGGCCCGGCAACCGGACCGAGGGCCGGTACTAGTCGTCCTCGCAGGCCGAAGGACCCGGGCCGTCCCCGGACCGTACGGGAGCATCCACCGGGGCGTCGTCCTCCTCGCTCGGGCCGACGGCAGGCGCGTCGGGTGCCCGCTCCGGCGCGGGCGGCCCGTCCTCCGCCGTCCGCCCCGCAGGAGCCGCCTCCTCCGAAGGCCTGTCCCCATGAGGCGCGGCCTTCGCGGGGCCGTCCCCGGGACGCGCCTCCGTCGAGGGTCCGTCCGCAGGACGTTCTGCCCTCGAAGGTGCGCCCGCAGGAGGTTCGACCCTCGCGGGTGCGTCCGCAACAGGCGTGACCTTCAAGGGCGCCTCCCTGGAAACCGTGTCCTCCACCGGCGTGGCCTCTGACGGCATCCGCTCGGTCTCCCCCTGATGCGTGGACAGATACGGAGCGGGATATGGAGACGGAGCCGGGGGCACGGGGGCCGACGGGGGCTGAGGCATCGGCGGGGGTGGGGGCGCCTCCTGACGCCGGGGCGCGGACGCGGGCTCGGCCGAGGTGGACGCCGCGGGCTCGGGCGGGGTCCCCGGCGGGGTCCCTTGCGGGGTCTCAGCCGCGGGCTCCGGCGCGGCCGACGGTTCCGGTCGCGACCAGGGGCGTCCCTCGGACGAGAAGTCCGCCATCAGCCCGCCGGAGACCTGCTTCAGCCCGGCCCAGCGGGCTTCACGCGCGCCGCGCTCGTGCCAGGACTCCGCCGACAGGAAGTCGTATCCCTCGGCCGTCCCGGCGCCCGGCGTCGCCGCGTCCGCCGGGGTACGCCGACGCAGCCAGGTCCAGGGACGCGTCCAGCGGCGGGCCGGCGCCACGGCGTGTCCGAGGCCGCCGGGTTGCGCGCGGGTGCCGTCGGCCGCGACCGGGGCGCCTCCGGCGGAGCCGGCCGCCTCCGCCGCGTGCGCCGTACCGTCGTCCGTACCCGTCGCGCCGGTCTCCGCAGGAGCGGACATCGGCGCCGCGTTCACCTTCTCGCTGCCGCCCACGGCCGGATCCGCCGCCCTCGTGCGGCGCGTGACGCGCAGCAGCAGCCCGGACCAGCGGCCCGGGGCCGTGGCGTCCTCCGCCGTCGCCGTGCCGCCCGGTGGGGCGAGGGCCGGCTCCTGCGTCACCTCGACCGCGTGATGGACGGCCCTCCTGCGCACCCGCCAGGCACGCACGACGAGGACGTACGGAACAGCGACCGCCACCGTCCACAGCAGCGCCGCCACGCCGGTCGTCCACCACAGGGGCCCGAACCGGGCCAGGCTCGCGGTGCCCAGCGGTCCGCCGGCGAGCGCCGCGAGCAACGCCGTCAGCGCCCCCGCCACCACCCCGCCCAGACCGGCTGCCAGCACGGTGTCGCCCGCGCTCCAGGCCTCCTCGCGGTCCACGAACGCCGGTGCCGCCTTGTGCAGGGTGAACGCGCCGACGGTCAGGCCCGCCGCGACCGGCACGAATGCCGCCGACCAGTGCTGCCAGCCGCCCACGCCCTGCGGTACGGCGGCCAGCAGCGGGAAGGACGGCAGCCCCGGGTCGCCCAGGGCGGCGAACGGCGTCACCGTCGTGGCCGTGTTGAGCGCGAATCCGGGCCCGAGGCCGTATGCGGCAGCCCATACGGCCGCGTTCGGGACGAGCACGAGGCCGAGCAGCAGTACGGCGAACCGGCCCGACCACACCATCGAGAGCCGCAGGAACGACTCCTGGGCCGTATGTCCGTGACGTACGAGCGACAAGGCCACGAGCACCGCGCCGCAGCCGAGCAGGACCGCGGCCGAGGCGGCGCCCGCGCGCACCGCGAGGCCGGTGAGGCGGCGCGCCGAGACCGACCAGAGCGTTCGGGCGCACCACGCGCGCGCCCCGTGGGGCAGCCACCTCGGCAGGGGGACGGCGGGCCGGCCCACGGCGCTCCAGGCGCCCGCGCCGGTCACGGCGATCACGAAGGCGGGCAGCACGGCCGCCGCCCGCAGGGGCGCCGCGGTGAACGCACCGGTGTGCGCGTACGCGACGGCTCCCGCGCCGACCAGCAGGTAGCCCCCGCTGACGGTGGCCACGGCGCCGAGCGCGGTGAGCTGCGGCCGTCCCTCCTGCGGTTCGAGCGCGTCACGGGCCGCCCGGTACGCCAGATAGCCGGGCAACGCGACGAGCAGCAGCGGCACGATCCCGACGGGCGCGGGCGCGCCGGACAGCGTTCCTGGTCGTACGAGGTCGATGCCGTGTGCGAGCAGCCAGAGTGCGACGGCCACGTGAAGGGCACCGCCCGCTCCGCTGTCCGGGTAAGGCGAGCTGATCCACAACGCCATGACCAGCACGGCAAGCGTGCCGAGGCCGAGGCATGCGGCGATGGAGCCGCGCAGGAAGGACGCGGTGAGCGCGGCGGCCCTGCCGCGCTCCAGGGCAGACGCGGACGACAACAACTCTCCGCGTTCGGTCACTTGGGTCACACCCGTAATGCTGCCTGCGACACGCTCTTTGGTCACGTAACAGGCGAATGCTCGACATGTCGATCATTATTCGGTTATGTGCTTTTCCGACAGAGCCCGTGCTGCGGAGACTCCCCGATGACGCAGAGCACCACCCGAAGCACCCCGACACCCCTCGCGCCCACGCCCCCGGCTCCCCCGCCGAAGGAGCGCCGAAGGCTGCGCGAGGGCAAGGCCATGACCGTGAAGCAGCTGGCCGCCACGGTGGGCGTGGCCCAGTCGACGGTGAAGAGCTGGGAGACGGGGCGTTCGCAGCCGAGCGGGCGCAAGGGCGAGCAGTACGTGCGACTGCTCGCGGTCTTCGCCCTGGAGGTGGCCGCCGCCGAGGAGGCCGAGGACGCGGCGGCGGCCGCGCGCGCGGCGGCGGAACGCGCCGAGACCGAACGGCAGGCGGTCGCGCGCCAGATCGCGCAGCTGGAATCCGTCCGATTGGCGGTGTCCGCCGCCGCCTCGGCGTCGGACGGAGGGACCGTCACCGCTCCGGCGGCCCGCCCGGACGCCGCCGGCACTCAGGCCCCCGTGGAGGAGCCCGACGAGCCCCGCACGACCACCGACGCCGGCACCGGTGCTGGTGCTGGTGCTGGTGCCGATACCGCTGATACCGCTGATACCGCTATCGGTGCTGATACCGGTCCCGGTACCGGAACTGACGTGGCGTCCGATGACGGCGGGGCCGCCCCCGCCGACGCGGAAGCGGCCCACCCCGACGCCGGTGCCCGAGACGCCGACACCGTTGCCGATGCCGGAGGCGCCGACACAGGTGCCGCTTCCGGTGCCGGAGACGCCGACACAGGTGCCGCTGATGCCGACGCCGACGCAGCCCCCCGACGGGTCGTCAACCTGGACAAAGCGTCGGACGGCTTCGGTGCGGGACCGGTCACCGTCACGCCCGAGCAGGCCTTCGACGCCCTGTACGCGTACGCCTCACCCGCCCTCGTACGCCAGGCGTACCTGCTGACCGGACATCGCGGGCTCGCCCGGGAATCCGTCGAGCGGGCGTTCCAACTGGCCTGGCAGCGCTGGCCCGAGGTCGCGGTGGACCGCGATCCGGCGAGCTGGGTGCGGGCCGCCGTGCACGAGTACGCGCTCTCGCCGTGGCACCGCTTCCGCACCGTGCGGGGCGTGCGCGTCGCGCGTCCGGGGCCGGACGCCGAGCCCGTCCCCGTGCCGAACGGGCGCGCGCTGCGTGAGGCCCTGCTGGCGCTGCCGCCCTCGTACCGGCGGGCGATGCTGCTCTACGACGGTCTCGGCCTCGACCTGCCCGACGCGGCGGCGGAGGCGCAGTCCAGCACGCCCGCCACCGCCAGCCGGGTGCTGCACGCACGTGAGGCCGTCGCCGCGCGGGCGCCTGAACTGTCGGACGCGGGCCTGCTGCACGACCGGCTCGACGGGCTGGCCCGCTGGGTCGCCGTGCCCTCGACGGCCCCCGCCAGGTCGGTGCGGCGCGGCAGTGAGCGGCGGGTGCGGATGTGGACGCGCGCGGCGATCGTCCTGACCGTGCTGATCGTGAGTGCGACGATCTTCACCCTGCTGACGGCGCCCCGCCAGTACAACGCTCCGGAGGCGCCGCCGGAGCGGGTGACGGGCGTGCCGCTACCGGGTGGTCCTCAGCCGCTGACACCCCAGGACCTGAAGCTGCGCGACAAGCTCGACGCCGTACCGCTGAACGGTCCTGAGCGGTTGCTCCCCCGCCCTGGCTGAGCGCCCGCCCGCACGCACCACCCGAAACGCCGAGTGGGCCCGCTCCCTGACGGGAGCGGGCCCACGGTGCTGACAGGCGGTGCGCACGGTCCGCGTGGTGCGGGATATGCGCTGCGCGCGGTGTGCGCGCGTGGCTGTCGGCAGGTCAGCCGGCGAGGACCGCGCGGGCGAGCTCCGCGGTCTCGGTCGGGGTCTTGCCGACCTTGACGCCGGCGGCCTCCAGGGCCTCCTTCTTCGCGGCGGCCGTGCCGGAGGAACCGGAGACGATGGCGCCTGCGTGGCCCATCGTCTTGCCCTCGGGCGCGGTGAAGCCCGCGACGTAACCGACGACCGGCTTGGTCACGTGCGCCTTGATGAAGTCGGCCGCGCGCTCCTCGGCGTCGCCGCCGATCTCGCCGATCATTACGATGAGGTCCGTCTCGGGGTCCGCCTCGAACGCCTTGAGGGCGTCGATGTGCGTGGTGCCGATGACCGGGTCGCCACCGATGCCGACGGCGGACGAGAAGCCGATGTCACGGAGCTCGTACATCATCTGGTAGGTCAGCGTGCCGGACTTCGACACGAGACCGATCCGGCCCGGCTTGGTGATGTCGCCGGGGATGATGCCCGCGTTGGACTGGCCCGGCGTGATGAGACCGGGGCAGTTGGGGCCGATGATGCGGGTCTTGTTGCCCTTGCTCGACGCGTACGCCCAGAAGGCGGCCGAGTCGTGCACGGCGATGCCCTCGGTGATGACGACGACGAGACCGATCTCCGCGTCGATCGCCTCGACGACGGCGGCCTTCGCGAAGGCCGGCGGCACGAAGACGACGCTCACGTCGGCGCCGGTCTTCTCCATCGCGTCGGCGACCGAGCCGAAGACGGGCACGGAGGCGCCGTCGAAGTCCACGGACGTGCCCGCCTTGCGCGGGTTCACGCCTCCGACGATGTTGGTGCCGTCGGCGAGCATGAGCTTGGTGTGCTTCATGCCGGTGGAGCCGGTCATGCCTTGGACGATGACCTTGCTTTCCTTGTTCAGGAAGATAGCCATGGTGTGGTTTTCCCTCGTCCTTTTCTTACTTGGCCGCGGCCAGCTCGGCAGCCTTGTCGGCCGCGCCGTCCATGGTGTCCACGCGCTGCACGAGCGGGTGGTTCGCGTCGGACAGGATCTTGCGACCCAGTTCCGCGTTGTTGCCGTCGAGGCGCACGACCAGCGGCTTCGACACGGTCTCACCCTTGGACTTCAGCAGCTCCAGGGCCTGCACGATGCCGTTGGCGACCTCGTCGCAGGCGGTGATGCCACCGAAGACGTTGACGAAGACGGACTTGACGTCCGGGTCGCCGAGGATGATCTCCAGGCCGTTCGCCATCACCTGGGCGGACGCGCCGCCGCCGATGTCGAGGAAGTTGGCCGGCTTCACGCCGCCGTGCTTCTCACCGGCGTACGCGACGACGTCGAGCGTCGACATGACGAGGCCCGCGCCGTTGCCGATGATGCCGACCTGGCCGTCAAGCTTGACGTAGTTGAGGTTCTTGGCCTTGGCCGCGGCTTCGAGCGGGTTCGCCGCGGCCTTGTCCTCAAGCGCCTCGTGCTCGGGCTGGCGGAAGTCCGCGTTCTCGTCCAGGGAGACCTTGCCGTCAAGCGCGATGATCTTGCCGTCACCGGACTTGACCAGCGGGTTCACCTCGACCAGCAGGGCGTCTTCCTTGACGAAGACGGTCCACAGCTTCTGCAGCGCCTCGGCGATCTGGTCCGCGACGTCGGCCGGGAACTTCGCGGCCTCGACGATCTCGCGGGCCTTCTCGGGCGTGCAGCCCTCGTTGGCGTCGACGGCGATGCGGGCCAGGGCCTCGGGGTGCTTCTCGGCGACGACCTCGATCTCCATGCCGCCCTGGACGGAGGCCATGGCGAGGAAGGTGCGGTTGGTGCGGTCGAGCAGGAAGGAGACGTAGTACTCCTCGGCGATGTCGGCGGTCTCCGCCAGCATCACCTTGTGGACCGTGTGGCCCTTGATGTCCATGCCCAGAATCTGACCGGCCTTCTCGACCGCGTCCGCCGGGTCGGAGGCCAGCTTGACGCCGCCGGCCTTGCCCCGGCCGCCGACCTTGACCTGAGCCTTGACGACGGCCTTGCCGCCGAGGCGCTCGGTCACGTCGCGGGCCGCCTCAGGCGTTTCGATGACTTCACCGGCCAGCACCGGTACACCGTGCTTGGCGAAGAGGTCCCTCGCCTGGTACTCGAACAGGTCCACGCGTGTCCGTCCCTTGTCTCTTCTTGAAACCGCAGCCTGTGATCGCGGGTTGCGATGATCTGCTAGTGATCTGCGTGGGCGTGCCGCGAAGGGCAACGTGACTGCGCTGTCACTGAGGGAGGCGTACACGGGGTCCGGAACGCGGCATGTCCGCCTGGCAGGTTATCTCCGTGAACGGGTGCACCCTAAATCACGGCTCACACATGAGCGGTGATACCTGTCACAGAGCGCACAGGACAGGGGCCCGCCTCCTCGTGCCCCGCCCGCGCCGACGCCCTCCACCGCACCCGCCCGGGGCCCCGTTCGCTCCGTGACGGTCCACTCACCCGGCGCGCCCCGGGGCGGTCGGCACGGGCCGCAAAGGGGCGCGGCCCGCCTCGTCCCGGCATGGACTCCACCCGCCCGGCCGGCCTCGTACGGCCCGGCCCCGGCCGGTCGCGGGCCGGACAGGACCCGCCCCGTCGCGGGCCGGACGGGCCGCGACGTCGCCGCTCACCTCGTCGCCACGGGCACGGCGGTGTCGTCGGGCACCGGTATCGGCCGCTTCTCGATGGCCGCCGCCATCACCTCGGGGAACAGGTCCGGCGTGCAGGCGAAGGCCGGCGCCCCCAGGGCGGCGAGCGCCGCCGCGTGCTCACGGTCGTAGGCCGGGGCGCCCTCGTCGGACAGCGCGAGCAGTGCCACGAACTGGACCCCCGACGCCTTCATCGCCGCGACCCGCTTCAGCATCTCGTCGCGGATGCCCCCCTCGTACAGGTCGCTGATGAGCACGACCACGGTGTCCGCCGGACGGGTGATGCGGGACTGGCAGTACGCCAGCGCGCGATTGATGTCGGTGCCGCCGCCGAGCTGCGTACCGAACAGCACGTCGACCGGGTCCTCCAGCTGGTCGGTGAGGTCGACGACGGCGGTGTCGAAGACCACCAGCCGGGTCGCGAGCGAACGCATCGAGGCGAGGACCGCGCCGAACACGGACGCGTACACGACGGACGCGGCCATGGAGCCCGACTGGTCGATGCAGAGAACGACCTCCTTCTTCACGGACTGGCCGGCCCGGCCGTATCCGATGACGCGCTCGGGCACGACGGTGCCGAACTCGGGCAGGTAGTTCTTGAGGTTGGCCCGGATGGTGCGGTCCCAGTCGATGTCGCGGTGGCGCGGGCGGCTGATGCGCGCGGAGCGGTCGAGGGCGCCGGTCAGCGTGGCGCGAGTCCGTGTGGCGAGGCGCCTCTCGATGTCCTCGACGACCTTGCGCACGACGGCGCGCGCGGTCTCCTTCGTCGTCTCCGGCATCGCCTTGTTGAGGGAGAGGAGCGTCCCGACGAGGTGCACGTCGGCCTCGACGGCCTCCAGCATCTCCGGCTCCAGAAGCAGTGCGGACAGCCCGAGCCGGTCGATGGCGTCGCGCTGCATGAGCTGCACGACGGAGCTCGGGAAGTACGTGCGGATGTCGCCGAGCCAGCGGGCGACGGTCGGTGCCGAAGCGCCGAGCCCGGCGGTCCTGCCTCCGCGTGCGGGGCGTGCGCCGCCGCCTCCACCCCCGTAGAGGGCGGCGAGCGCACTGTCCATGGCGGCGTCGGTGCCGCTGAGCCCGCGTCCGGTGCCGTCGGCGTCCCCGCCGAGCACCATGCGCCACCTGCGCAGCCGCTCGTCCCCTTCGGCCACCTGTCCGGGCGCTGTGCTGTGGGTCATCGGTTCTCCTCCGGGACGGTGCGGGCGGACGGGCCCGCGAGAGCCGGTACCGGCACGGCGGCGGCCGGTCCGGGCGACGGGCCGGCGGTCCGCCGTGCGGGTACGGGGACGGCCGCGCGGCCCAGCAGGAGGGCGACGAGCGGGACGACGGCGTCCGCGCGTGCCCGGTCCCGCTGCGGCGCGAAGCCCGGCGCGGTGGTGTCGGTGGAGGGCACGGCGCCGGCCGACGGGCCCCGGCGGACCTGCTCGCCGAGCGTCCGGCGCACCCCCGGCTCGTAGGCCGAGAACGTGCGCCGCAGCAGCGGGAGTACGTCCGTGAAGGCGGTGGCCGGTACGCCGGTCAGCCAGGCGTCGACCAGCGCCAGCAGACGCTCGTCGTGCACCAGGAGCATCCCGCCCCCCGACGTGCCGCCGACGAAGCCCTCGATCCACGCGGCCGCGTCCTGCGGCGGCGTCCCGGGCGACAGCGCGAGCCCCATCAGCCGGGCTGCGTCGTCGTCCGCGAGGCGGCAGTCGTCCAGCAGGAGCCGGGCGGCGCGGCCCCGGACGACGCCCGGCACGCTGTCGCGCCCGCTGAGCCTGGTCAGCGTGGCGGCCCAGCGGCCGGGCAGATCGTGGTCCTGGCCGTCCTCGGCGGATGGCAGCAGGGCGATCGCGGTGTGCACGGCGTCGAGGTGGCCGCGCATCTCCTGCGCGCCGTCGTCGTCGAGTCCCGCGCACGCCGGGGGCAGTCCGACGCAGATCCGCTCCGCGAGCGCGGTCGCCACCTCCCCGAGGGCGGCGGTGTCGGTGCCGCGCACGTCCCCGTACCGCAGGGTGCGGGCCAGCGCGGGCAGCGCCTGGGCGAGGTGCGCGACATCCGCGTCGAGCGCGGCACGGTCCGCGAGCGCCCGCATCACGACCGGCAGCGCGTCGGGCAGGGCCGCCAGCAGACACTGCTCCGCGAGCGCCGTGACGTCGCTGAGCGCCACGGCGGACACGGCGGCGGACTCGGCACGCGCTGTCGCGGCGGCGAGCACGGTCGTGCCCCAGATGCCCGCCTCGGCGACGCGCACGTACAGCTCCGGCTCCCAGCGCAGCCGCCACGCCTCCCGGAACGTACCGGAGTTGGCGCGCCCCGCCGTGGGCTCGCCCCAGCCGATGCCGAGGAGGCGCAGCCGGTGCAGCAGGGTCGAGCGGGCGGCGTCGGTCTCCTTGCGCAGGTCGAGGTCGAGTTCGCGCTCCAGTGCCTCCGGCTTGAGCCGCAGGGTGCGCTGCTGCCGGGTCAGATCGCGCTGGAGCGGCACGGCGGGTGCCGCCTCCGGAACCTCGCCGAGGGCGTCGCCGACGATCAGCCGGTCCGTGATCAGCGCGAGCGGTACGTCGGACCCCTCGCACATGACCGCCCGGACGGCGTCGATCGTCTCGGTGAGGCCGGCCAGCGGCCTGCCGCGCATGGCTGCGAGGGCCCGGGCCAGCCGCACCGCCTCGATGACGTGCGCGGGTGAGACCGTCCTGTCCTCGTCCCGCAGGAGTCCGGCGACCTTCGTCATCCACCGCTCGACGGGCCGGTCGGGCGCCTCGAAGAGATGGCCGTACCAGCCGGGCGAGTCGATGCCCGCACCGTAGCCGCTGCGCCGGGCGAGCCTTCGATGGGTCCACGGCACCCATGTCAGCTCCGCCTTGACCTTGGGCAGCCCCTTCAGAAGCGCCCTGTCGGCGGTGGCCGTGGTCTTCTCCAGCAGTGCCGGGACATGCCAGGCCCCGCACACGACCGCGACACCGCCGCCGTCCGCGAAGTCGCCGAACTCCTTGCGGGCCGCGCGCAGCCGCCCGCGCATATGGGCCTCACGGACCACGTCGCGACGATGTCCCCCGTCGCCGAAGCGCTCGCGCAGCGCGGCCATCGCCTCGGCCACGGCCTCGAACGGCGCGAACGGGTCGACGCCCTGGCCCCGGTGCTCGACCGCGTCCTCCCACCAGCGCTCGGGGTCGTCGTATCCGGCGGCCTGTGCGAGGACCGCGATCGGGTCGACGCGCAGATCCTCCACGGGCCCGGCGGCTTCCTCCGCCCCCTGCTCCCCGGCGTCCGGGCCGCCGCCCGCTCCCCCGTGGTCCCCGCTCTCACGCTCGCTCGCGACACCGGCCTCCGGCTCGTCGGGCCGTGCTTCGCGGTCCTCGTCGGCCCGTGCTTCGCGGTCCTCGTCGGCCCGTGCTTCGCGGTCCTCGTCGGCCCGTGCTTCGCGGTCCTCGTCGGCCCGTGCTTCGCGGTCCTCGTCGGCCCGTGGCTCACGGTCCTCGTCGGCAAGCACCAGGGAGTGCGCGGCGGGCAGGTCGATGAACCGTACGGGCACCCCGCGCTCGACCGCCCAGCGCAGGGCGACCCACTCCGGCGAGAACGCGGCGAGCGGCCAGAACGCGGCGCGCCCCGGATCGTCCACCGCGTGTGCCAGGAGCGCGACGGGTGGGCGCATGGCCGCGTCGGCAACGAGAGCCACCAGCGCATCGGCCTCCGGCGGACCCTCGATGAGGACGACACGGGGCGCAGCGGCCTCCAGCGCGGCAAGCACTCCGCGCGCCGAGCCGGGACCGTGGTGCCGTACGCCGAGGAGCAGCGGTCCCCGCGCGGGCGGCGCGCCCGTCGTCCCCGATTCGCCTGCCCCCGAGCGTCCGCCCCCGTCCGTACCCGCGGGGACCCCCCTCGCGGGCGTGGTCACGCGGTCACCTCGCGGCACGCACGGTAGAAGTCCTTCCAGCCGTCCCGCTCGCGGACCACGGTCTCCACGTACTCCTGCCAGATGACGCGGTCGGCGGCCGGGTCCCGGACCACGGCGCCGAGGATGCCGCTCGCGACATCGGCGGGTCGCAGCACACCGTCGCCGAAGTGCGTGGCCAGGGCGAGGCCGTTGGTGACGACCGAGATCGCCTCGGCCGTGGAGAGCGTGCCCGACGGGGATTTGAGCTTGGTGCGCCCGTCGGACGTGACACCGTCACGCAGCTCCCGGAAGACCGTGACGACCCGGCGGATCTCGGACATGCCGTCCGTCTCGACGGGGAGCCCGAGGGAACGGCCGATCTGGTCGACGCGGCGCGAGACGATCTCGACCTCCGCCTCCGGTGACGCGGGCAGCGGCAGCACCACCGTGTTGAACCGCCTGCGCAGCGCGCTGGACAGGTCGTTGACCCCGCGGTCGCGGTCGTTGGCCGTCGCGATGACGTTGAACCCGCCCACCGCCTGGACCTCGTCACCCAGCTCGGGGATGGGCAGGGTCTTCTCGGACAGGATCGTGATCAGCGAGTCCTGCACGTCGGCGGGGATGCGCGTCAGCTCCTCGACACGCGCCGTGAGCCCTTCGGACATGGCCCGCATCAGGGGGCTCGGCACCAGCGCGTCCCGGCTCGGGCCGAGCGCGAGGAGCTGCGCGTAGTTCCACCCGTAGCGGATGGCCTCCTCGGGGGTGCCCGCCGTGCCCTGCACCAGCAGGGTGGAGTCCCCGCTGACGGCGGCGGCCAGGTGCTCGGACACCCAGGTCTTGGCCGTGCCGGGCACGCCGAGGAGCAGCAGGGCGCGGTCGGTGGCGAGCGTGGTGACGGCGACCTCGACGATACGGCGCGGCCCCACGTACTTCGGGCTGATGACCGTCCCGTCGGGCAGCGTGCCGCCCAGCAGATACAGCGAGACGGCCCAGGGCGAGAGGCGCCAGCGCTCGGGCCTCGGCCTGTCGTCCTGCGCGGCGAGCGCCGCGAGCTCATCCGCGAAGGCGTCCTCCGCATGCGGGCGCAGAACGGCCGCGGCGGGCTTCGTGGCGGTTTCGGGCAGGGCGTGGGACACGGTCATGGATCCCCCTCCAGATCGGTCGACCGGATGTGGTGACCACGGTGCACCATGCCACTGACAATCGACTGTCGCCGCTGGTCAGCGCCGGTGGACGACCGATTGTCAGTGGCCCGCCCTACCGTCGTCGGCATGAGTGATCTGGGGGTGCGCCGGACGGCGGAGCAGGTGCTCGCACTGGCTCCTGACGATGCGTCACGCAGGGCCGGGAGCAAGCTAGGTGCCGCGGGGCCGTGGTCGGAGACGGGTGCGGGCGCCGAGGGCGCGCCGGGCGCTGTGTGGGGTTTGTGCAAGGGGAGCGGCAGCAAGCCGTATCAGACGGTCGTGGACACGGCGGGGCCCGCGTACAAGTGCAGTTGTCCCAGCCGCAAGTTCCCGTGCAAGCACGCTCTGGGGCTGCTGCTGCTCCTGGCGTCGGACGGGGACGGGTTCGCAGCGGCCCAGGAGCCGCCCGCCTGGGCGCAGGAATGGCTCGCCGCGCGCAGGAAACGGGCGGAGCGGTCCACAGAGGGCGACGCCGGCGCGGGGGCGGCGAGGACCGCTGACCCCGAGGCGGCGCGGCGTAGGGCGGATCGCAGGGCGGCACGGATCACGTCGGGCGTGAGCGAACTGGAGCGGCGCCTAGCGGATCTGGTGCGGGGCGGGCTCGCTGGGGCGGACCAGGCCGGGGGCACCTCCCGATCGGAGCCCGCTGGGGGGTACGGCCCCTGGGAGGAGACCGCGGCCCGCATGGTCGACGCGCAGGCGCCCGGCCTGGCCGGGCGCGCCAGGGAACTGGGGCTGATACCGAGTTCGGGCGCGGGGTGGCCGGCGCGGTTGCTGGAGGAGTCGGCGCTGCTGCACCTCCTGAACAGGGCCTGGCTGGGCGTCGACGGCCTGCCGGAGCAGCTGGCGACGACGGTGCGCACCCGCGTCGGCCTGCCCTCGGGCCCGGAGGGGGAGCAGATCAGGGACACGTGGTCGGTGCTCGCCCAGTACGACACGTCCGACGGCAAGCTGACGACGCGCCGGATCTGGCTGCACGGCCGGACTTCTCGCAGGTGGGCGCTGGTGCTCGGCTTCGGGGTCGCGGGCCGCGCACCGGAACCGGCCCTGCCGGTCGGGCTCGCGGTCGACGCCCGGATCGCGCCGCACGCCGGGGCGGGCCAGTTGCGGGCGGCCTGGGGGGAGCAGTTCGGCGCCCCGGAGGCGATGGGATCGCCGCCGGCGGGCGGCACGGTGGCAGCGGCGGCCGAGGCGTACGGGACGGCACTGCTGTCGGATCCCTGGCTCGACACGTGGCCGGTGGTCCTGTCCGATGTCGTTCCTCTGCCACCGGGCGAGCGGGCCGGCTGGCGGTTGGCGGACGCGGCGGGCGGGGCGGCGCTCCCCCTGACGGCACGGGCGGTGGACCGGCCCGGCCTGTGGAAGCTGGTCGCGTTGGCCGGCGGGCGTCCCCTGACGGTGTTCGGGGAGTGCGGGCACCGGGGCTTCGAGCCGCTCGGGGCGTGGTCTGCGGAGGCGGCGGGAATGGTGGCGCTGACATGACGGCGGGGGCGGTGGGGATGACCGGGACTTCGGCCGCGGCGACGCCGGGGACGGCAGGGACAGCGGGAATGGCAGGGACGGCAGAGATGGTGGACACGGTGAAGGCGGCCGGGGTGGCAAGGGCAGTGAGGGCGGCGGGGGTTCAGGGCTCGGCGAGGGCAGCGGGGGTTCAGGAGCCGGCGACCGAGGCAGGGATTCAGGAGTCGGCGACTGCGGCCGGCGCATCGAGAACCGTGGGAGCAGACGGCACGGGAGGGGAATCGGAACCGATGGTGGCCGACCCCGGCACGCAACCGCGCTGGGAGGATCTCCTTACCTCGGCCCTGCTGGGTACGGACCGCAGGACGCCGCCCGCCGGTGTCCTCGCGCCCGACGTGGCGCCCCCGGAGGCCCTGTTGGACGCCGCGGCCCTGAGCACCGTACGACGGCGGGCGGGACTGCTCCCGTCCGCCGGCGAGGGCGAGCGCCCCGAGCCGGCGCCACGCGAGGACCGTCCGGCGCCTCCCGAGGCCGCGGTGCACCGGCTGACGATGCTGCTCACCGACCGCGCCGCGGGATCTACGGGTTCCGGCCGCCGCGGTACGGCGCCCGACCTGGCGGAACTGCTACCGCAGTGGCTCGCCGCGGCGAACGGCCACGGGTACGCGGCACCCGCCGCCGTCCTGCCCGCACTGCTGGACACGGCGCGGGCACGGACCGATCTGCGGCCGCACGCCCTGACGTTCGCGGGGGCGCGCGGGCTGTGGCTGGCGCGCTTCAACCCGGAGTGGAAGTTCGCCCTGCGGGGCGGCTCCGGCAGCGCGGTCCTGCCTGACCTGGCGGACGAGGAGGCGGTCCTTCGGCTGTGGGAGGAAGGGCTGTTCGCGGAGCGGGTCGCCCTGCTCGGCGCGCTGCGCACGCGGGACGCGGGACGGGCCCTCGCCCTCCTCGTGTCTACGTGGACGACCGAGCGGGCCGAGGACCGGCTGATGTTCCTGGACTCGCTGCGGACGGGGCTGTCCGACGCGGACGAGCCGTTCCTCGAGGCGTCGCTCGCGGACCGCAGCCGCAACGTCCGCTCGACGGCCGCGGAGTTGCTGTCCGGGCTGCCGCACTCGGCGCTGGCCGCGCGGATGGCGGAGCGCGCCACCGTATGTGTGGCGCTCGATCCACTGGCGTCGCGGACGTCGATCGTGGTCGAGGCACCGTACGCGTGCGACGCGGACATGCGGCGCGACGGGGTGGTCCCGACCCCTCCGACCGGCCGGGGCGAGCGGTCGTGGTGGCTGAGCCAACTGGTCGAGGCCGCACCGCTGGGCGTGTGGCCCGGGCGGCTCGGAGGCCGGACGCCCGAGGAGATCGTCGCCCTGCCGATAGCCGACGACTGGCGGGCGGACCTGCATGCGGCGTGGTGCAAGGCGACGATCCGGCAGCGCGACGAGGGCTGGGCCCGTGCCTTGCTGGACGGCGCTCCGCCGTCGGACCGTTCGCGCCTGCTGGCGGTGCTGCCGCGGCAGGAACGGGCGCGGCGAGTGGCCTCGTTCATCGCGACGGACGGCCTGTCCGAGGCATTCCAACTGCTGGCCGTGTGCGCGGTGCCCTGGGCGGAGCCGCTGGGCGGCGCGGTGATCGACGCACTGGACATCGCGCGGGAGACGGGGAGTTACCCGTGGAGCTTCAGCGGGGCGATGGGCCTCGCGGAACGCTGCCTGGACCCGCGGGAGGCGGACCGCCTGGAACTGCTGACGGCACCTTTGACCGAGACGGAGGACACCTCACCGGGAGCCGGCGGCTACTGGTCCGAAGCCTTCAGGCGGCTCGTGTCGACGCTCCGGCTACGGGCCCGCATGCATGACGAACTGTGCGGTGGGGCCGGGGGAGGAACCGGGAGGGCGACGACTTGAGGAGCTGAGACGCGGGGCGAGGCGGGCCCCGCCCGGGAGGAGTCGGGGGCCGCCGGGTCACCGGGCTCCGGCCTCCGGGTTCCGAGCGCTGACGTTCCGGACACTCGGGGTTCCGAATGCCGGGGGTTCCGGGGGTTCCGTCCGCCGGCGTTCCGAGTGCTGAGGTTCCCGACGCAAGGAATGCCACCGAGGAGCACGCCCGAGGAACGCGAGCCGACAACCCGTACAACACCGGCCCAGGCGAGCCGAGATGGCCGGGCCGACGGTACTCGCAGGATGTGCACCAGCCGTCAGCCGGCACTCGCAGGCCGTCTCGCGGACGCCGCCTCGTCGAACGTGCGGGCCGAAGACACGGACCTGAGCTCCAGGTTGACGACGCGGACCGATAACGCGGACCGGAGGGGCCGAGCAAGGCGCTGCCCGGGCGTGCGGGTTCGGCCTCGCGCGTCGGCGCCTCCTCACCGCGCGACGGGCCATCGCCGACGCCACCCCCGAGCCCCGGCCCTCGGTACGGGACGGGGGCTGAGACTGGGGCAGGGACGCGGGGCCGGCACGGGGAAAGGGGCGCGGCGGCGCTACGCGCCCGCGGACTCCCGTACGTTCGCGTTCACCCATGCCACGATCGATGTCGTCGTGGCGCCCGGGGTGAAGATCTCCGCGACGCCGTGCTCCTTGAGCGGCGCGATGTCCGCCTCCGGGATGATCCCGCCACCGAACACCTTGATGTCCGCCGCGTCGCGCTCCTTGAGCAGTTCGATGACCTTCACGAAGAGCGTGTTGTGCGCACCGGAGAGGATCGAGAGGCCGATCGCGTCGGCGTCCTCCTGGATCGCCGTGTCGACGATCTGTTCCGGGGTCTGGTGCAGCCCCGTGTAGATGACTTCCATGCCCGCGTCACGCAGCGCACGCGCGATGACCTTCGCGCCGCGGTCGTGGCCGTCGAGGCCCGGCTTCGCGACCACTACGCGGATCGGACCGGTCACACCCATCACTGCCTCCACTCACCACACCATCACGACGGACCAAGTGAACGAACGTTATCCACAGCATCGCGCACGCGGCCATTTCCCGGTGCGAGGCATGGGCCAAATCACATGACGCATTTCGAACATCGCGTCGAGTGATCGGCCGGTCCCCGCCGAAACACACGTGATTGCCCGGTTCCGCAACGGCCGGAACCTCCAGAAGATTGTCCGCGTCGCATACCGCCGGGTACAGTCGCGGCCACTGCTGTCGAGGCGAGAGAGAAGTTGGTGGAAGACCAGCCCGCCCAAGCCGACTACGCCGCTTACGAGACGGATCCGCTCTTCGGGGCGCTTCCCGGCGGTTACGACGCGCAGCAGCACGGGAGTGAGCAGTACCAGTACGGCGCCGGTCAGTATCCGGAGCAGCAGCACACGTATGCCGGGACGACCGGAGAGTGGGACGGCGGGACGGCGGGCTCATACACCCCGACACCGGCTCCCCGGGCTCCCGGTCACCAGGCCCCGGGTCCCTCGGCACAGCCCTACGACTGGGCGCCGGCTCCCGAATTCCAGCACGAGCACGGATACGCCTACCCGGCGGCGGCCACGGCGGTCGGCCCCACGCCCACCCTCGTCCACGGCGTCCAGGTTCAGGATCCGTACGGCTACTACCAGCAGCACGAGTCCGCCGCGCCCGGCTACGAGCCCACCATGCAGTGGACCGTCCCGGCGGAGGTCCTTGTGGACCCGCAGGACCAGCAGACCCAGATCCACCTTCAGGTTCAGGTTCCGCCGGCGGCGCACGTCCACCACCAGCAGGGCGGGCACCACAGCGGCCAGGGCCACGGGCAGGCGCAGCCGGAACCGGAGCCCGCTCCGGCTCCCGCGCCTTACGACGCCGGCTGGTACGCGTCCCAGGACACCGTCATCGCCCAACTCGTCGTCCCGTTGGCCGAACCGGACCAGCATCAGCATCCGCGGCAGGACCCGGCCCAGGACGGCGCGGCGGGCCATGATGGGCACGCTCACCCTGACGCCGCACCCGTCGGGAGTCCCGCTGCGGACCCCGACGCCGGCCCCGGCGGGGAGCCGGAAGCGGAATACGGCGCCGATCCTGTCGCGGAGCCCGGCGAACCCGTGGCGGAGCCGGCACCACAGTCCCGGGTGACCCGCGCCGGCACCCGAACGACCGCCCGCGCGGCAGGCAGTGGCAGCCGTCGCCGTGCCCCCGCCAAGCGTTCCGCGCTGCTGACGATCGCTGTCCCGTCCGCCTGCGTGATGGGCGTGGCCGGGATCGCCGCCGCGTCCATGAACGCGGTGGGCGGCGGTGACGACAAGCAGGACGACACGACGACCACGGCCGCCGCCGATCCCGCGTCCGTGAAACCCGTCGCCGCCAACGACAAGATGGACACGCAACTGGCCGCACTCAGCGCGGACGCCCGTGACTTCGGGGACCGCGCGAGCCGCACGCAGGAGCGCATCGACCTCAAGGAACGCCAGGCGGCGGACAAGAAGAAGCGTGACCAGGAGGCGGCCCGCAAGGAGGCCGCCCGCCCCAAGTACCTGCTCCCCGTCAAACAGCGCGGGTTGAGTGCCTACTTCGGACAGGCGGGCGTCAACTGGATGTCCGTGCACACCGGTATCGACTTCCCCGTCATGACCGGTACGCCGGTGATGGCCGTCACCGACGGCACCGTACGCACGAAGTGGAACCCCAGCTACGGCAACATGGCGATCGTGACCGCGCCGGACGGCACGGAGACGTGGTACTGCCACCTCAGTAGCACGCGCGTGCGATCGGGTTCGGTCAAGGCCGGGGACGTCATCGCGTACTCCGGCAACACCGGCAACACCACAGGGCCGCACCTGCACTTCGAGGTACGGCCCGGGGGCGGCGCCGCGATCGACCCGCTGCCGTGGCTCCGCAGCCACGGCCTCGACCCGACCTGAGCCCCGCGCCGGGCTGCTCGGAACCGCCCCGGGGCACGGCCCCCGGACACTCGCTCGGAGCCGTCTCCGGAACCCGGCCCGGAGCCCCCGGTTTCCCGGGGCGCCCCGGCCGCCGGCTCCGGACCCCGGGCCGCGGACCCGGGACCACAGGCCTCGCCGCCCCCGATCCCTACCGCTTCACAGCTTCTCGACCGGCGCGTAGCGCAGCAGCAGCCGCTTCGGCTTCGGATCGCCGAAGTCGATCTCGGCCTGCGCCTCGGAGCCCGAGCCCGACATCGCGACGACCGTGCCCAGTCCGAACTTGTCGTGGGTGACCCGGTCGCCGACGGCGAGAGCGATGACCGGACGGTCGGTGATCTGCCCCTTCTGGCGCGATCGCGTACCGCCCCGACCGATTCCGCCGCCCGACAGCGGCGAGAACGCGCCACCCGACGACGAGGACGACACCGGGCCCGCCGGGATCTGCGCGCCGGTCCGCTTCCAGTCCAGGTGCGCTCCCGGAATCTCCTCCAGGAAGCGCGACGGCGGGTTGTACGACGGCTGGCCCCACGCGCTGCGCATGGAGGACCGCGTCAGGTACAGCCGTTCGCGGGCGCGCGTGATCCCCACGTACGCGAGGCGGCGCTCCTCCTCCAGCTCCTTCGCCTCGCCGAGGGCCCGCATGTGCGGGAAGACGCCGTCCTCCATGCCCGTCAGGAAGACGACGGGGAATTCGAGGCCCTTGGCGGTGTGCAGCGTCATCAGCGTGATGACGCCGGAGCCGTCCTCGTCCTCGTCGGGGATCTGGTCGGAGTCGGCGACCAGCGCGACCTGTTCAAGGAACTGAGCCAGGACGCTCCCGCCGGCCGCGGCACCGGCACCGGCACCCGCAGCCGTGCCCGCATCAGCCCCGGTCGCAGCGTCGCCGGCAGCACCAGCACCAGCCGTCGTACCGGCTCCGGCACCGGCGTCAGCGGTCGTTCCGGCGCCGGCGTCGGCACCGGCGTCAGCAGTCGTTCCGGCACCGGCGTCGGCGGTCGCACCGGCTCCGGCGCCGTCCGCGTCCCCTGCCGGAGCCCCGGCCGCCGTCCCCGCCTGTTCGCGCGCCTGCTCGAACTCCAGCGCCACTGAGGCGAGTTCCTGGAGGTTCTCGATGCGCGTCTCGTCCTGGGGGTCCGTCGAGGACTGCAACTCGGCGAGGTAACCGGTCCGTTCGAGGATCGCTTCGAGCACCGTCGCGGGACCCGCGCCGCCCTCGACGACCGTCCGGAGGTCTTCCATCAGCGTGTTGAACCGCTTGACCGCGTTCGCCGAGCGGGCCGCCATCCCGTACGCCTCGTCCACGCGCACGAGTGCCTGCGGGAAGGTGATCCGCTCGCGCTGCGCCAGCGCGTCGATCATCGCCTCGGCACGGTCGCCGATCCCGCGCTTCGGCACGTTGAGGATCCGGCGCAGCGGGACGCTGTCCTCGGGATTCGCGAGGACGCGCAGGTACGCGAGGACGTCGCGGACCTCCTTGCGCTCGTAGAAGCGGACGCCGCCGACGACCCGGTAGGGCAGACCCACACGGATGAAGATCTCTTCGAAGACACGCGACTGCGCGTTCGTGCGGTAGAAGATCGCGACGTCGCCGGCCTTCGCGTCACTCGCGTCGATCAGCCGGTCGACCTCGTCGGCGACGAACTGGGCCTCGTCGTGCTCGGTGTCCGCCACGTAGCCGGTGATCTGCGCGCCCGCGCCCGCCTTGGTCCACAGGTTCTTGGGGCGGCGGCTCGCGTTGCGCTCGATGACGGCGTTGGCGGCGCTGAGGATGGTCTGCGTGGAGCGGTAGTTCTGCTCCAGCAGGATCGTCGTCGCGTCCGGGTAGTCCTCCTCGAACTGGAGGATGTTGCGGATCGTGGCGCCCCGGAACGCGTAGATCGACTGGTCCGCGTCACCGACGACACACAGCTCGGCCGGGTCGTACGCCTCACCGGTGGACTTGTCGACGCCCGACGGGCCCACCAGTTCCCGTACGAGGGTGTACTGCGCGATGTTCGTGTCCTGGTACTCGTCGACCAGGACGTGCCGGAAGCGCCGCCGGTAGTGCTCCGCGACGTCCGGGAACGCCTGGAAGAGCTGGACCGCCGTCATGATGATGTCGTCGAAGTCCAGGGCATTGGCCTCGCGCAGCCGCGCCTGGTACATCCGGTACGCCTCGGTGAGCGTCTTCTCGAAACCTCCCCCGGACTCCGTCTGGGAGGTGCCCCCGGACACCTGATCCGCGAAGGTCTCCTCGTCGATGAGCTCGTTCTTGAGGTTGGAGACCTTGGCGGAGAACGACTTGGGCGGATAGCGCTTCGGATCCAGCTCCAGATCACGGCAGACCAGCGCCATGAGCCGCTTCGAGTCGGCGGCGTCGTAGATCGAGAAGGACGACGTGAACCCGAGCCTCTTCGATTCGCGCCGCAGGATCCGTACGCACGCACTGTGGAACGTCATCACCCACATGGCCGCGGCACGCGGTCCGACGAGCTGCTCGACGCGCTCCTTCATCTCGCCGGCGGCCTTGTTGGTGAACGTGATGGCCAGTATCTGGCCGGGGTGCACGTCGCGCGTCGCCAGCAGGTGGGCGATGCGGTGCGTGAGGACGCGGGTCTTGCCCGACCCGGCGCCCGCGACGATGAGCAGCGGCGAGCCCGTGTGCACGACGGCGGCGCGCTGCTCGGTGTTCAGACCGTCGAGCAGCGCGGCGGGGTCCACCACGGTGCGGGGGGCACCGTCGCGGTGGTACGCATCCCTGGCCGCGGGCACGTGGAACGCTCCCTCGAAGAGGTCGTCGGGCACCCGCTCGGGAGCGGTGTCCTCGGGCGGCGGAGGCTCTTCGCCGGGAGGCTGGAGGTCCGCAAGAAAATTGTCGTCAAAGAGGCTGCTCATCGCTCACCGAGTCTAGGCGGTCCCACCGACAGCCCGCCGGGAGTCCCCGGAGTCCCAGGAGTCCCGGCAGCGCCACGGAGCGCCGGGGTGGTATGAGGGCTCAGGGGCAACCGAAGGATCCCGGGGTCACGGGGCCGGCACGCCGGAGATGCCGAACGGTGTCCTCTCCGTTCTTGCCGACGTGCCTCCCCGGCGAGTAGAAGACGCGTATGGGGCTACGGGGGGACGGTCCGGCGCCTGAGGTGTACGGGCCCGAGTACAACAGCGCCGACGTCCGGGCCGACATGGCGCGACGCCGGGCGAGCCTGCGCGGAGAGCCACTCGGAGGGTGCCTGCGGTCCCTGCTGGGGTGCGCGTGTGTCCTTGCTCGGCGCGGCGGTGCTCGCGCTGGCGCTGCTCTGGTGGGTGCTGGCCCAGTGGCCGCATCCGGGGGCGAAACGTGCCCTCCCCCGTCAGCCCGCGCCGATCAGCGCGGCCATGGAACGGGTGAGGGAAGGGCTGGCGGCGGCGAACGCGGACCACAGGCTCACGGACGACGAGATCGACAGGGCGCTGGACCCGAAAGTCCCCCTGCTGGTCGAGCGCGGGACGGCGGCGACGACGATCGTCGTGACGGATGCCCGGTGCCCGGCGTCCTGCGCGACCTTCACGGCGTACGGCGACGGCCGCGTGACGGACCGTGTCGCCCTGTGTCCGCCGCGCGGCACGGTCACGATCCGCAGCGGTACGGAGACCCGGCGGCCCCCGCGCGGCTGAGACCCGGCAGGGCGCGCGTCGCGCGGGGCTCAGGGTGCCGCTGGGCTCGGGGCACGACAAGGTTGAGGCCCGGCGGACCCGGGTCGCAGAAGGGCTCGGGTCGCGGCAGGGATCGGCGCGGTGCCAGGGCTGAGGAGCGGCACACCTTGGGCCGACGGCGGGCCGGCCCCGGGACGACGGCGATGGCGATGGCGACTTCGACTTCGACTTCGCGGGCGCGGATTGCCGGACTCGGCTCGGGGCGCAGGGACACCGACAGCGACGAGGCCGCTCCGCTGGTCGCCACGATGGCCGGCACCCGTCACCGCCACGCCACATGCACAGGAGAGCTGCACAAGGAGTGCGAGCAGCCGACCGGCGTCGTGCCGAGCGACCTCGAATCATCCTCCCGGGGCCGGCCGGCGGGCGGGATGGAGCCGCCCCGGACCATCCTGTGCCGGCTCCGCGGGGCCGGATCATGCGGCCTCAGATCGCGCTGAGACCGGAGACGAGCGTGCTCGCCAGCAGGGAGAGGCGGGAGCACTGCTCCTCGGTCAGGCCCGCCGTCAGAGCGAGGACCCGCCGGTCGGCCTCGACGGTCAGTACGCGGGCCAGGATGTGCCCTTCCTCGGTCAGCGACACCTGCACCGCGCGTCCGTCGTGGGGTGAGGGGTCGCGGCGGACCAGGCCGCGGCGCTCCGCCCGGTCCACCAGACCGGTCATGCTCGACTTGTCCAGTCCCAGATGCCTGGCTAGCTCCTGCATTCCGGGCTCGCGGTCGCGCAGCACACCGAGCAGCCGCAGCTGGATGACGGACAGCCCGTGGTCCGTGGCGACCTTCCCCAACGCGCTCTGCACCACGAACGACAGCTGAGCCAGGCTGTCCACGATCCCCAGATCCACTACCCGCGCGGCCTCGGCCGGTGCCGCTGACCCCGCCGGTTCCGCGTGGGCGGGTCCGGCCGGGCGCGGTCGGGCGGAGCGCGTGCCGCGTGCGGCGTCGTCAGGCATGCGCCCACCTTACGTGCCTACTTGACTTAGTACGTGACGCCAACTAATTTTGTTTGTGACACGTACTAACTCGTGCCGCCGGACCTTGCCCTGGCAGGTTCTGGCGACCAGCGGCGATGGAGAGTTGAGCTGTGGCGCGCATCGCGGACACCCAGGTGATCATCAGCGGGACAGGGGCCGCAGGGCTGACTCTCGCCCTCGATCTGGCCCGTCGGCAGGTGGACTTCCTGCTGATCGACAAGGCCCCGCAGCCCTTCGCCGGATCGCGCGGCAAGGGGATCCAGCCCCGGAGCCAGGAGGTGTTCGAGGACCTGGGCGTGATCGACCGGATCGTCGCCTCGGGCGGCGTGTATCCCGTCGAGCGCGTCTACACCAAGGAGGGGCCGGTCGACAGGCCGGCCGTCGTGATGCCGGAACCCACGCCGCAGGAGCCGTACCGGATCCCGCTGCTCGTGCCGCAGTTCCTCACCGAGCGCGTGCTGCGCGAGCGGCTGGCCGAGCTCGGCCATCTCCCGCGTTACGGGCACGAACTCGTCGGCTTCGACCAGGACACGGACGGGGTCGACGCGCGGATCGCGACGCCGGACGGTGAGCGGACCGTGCGCGCGGCCTATCTGGCGGGCGCGGACGGCGGATCCAGCTTCGTCCGCAAGAATCTGGGCATCGGGTTCCCGGGCAAGACCCTGGGCGTCCGGGCGATCGTGGCCGACGTGCTGGTCGAAGGCGTGACGTCGGACGCCTGGCACCGCTGGGGCCAGGGGAGTCCGGCGCAGGTGTCGCTGTGCCCGCTCAGGGGCACCGACATGTTCCAGCTCCAGGCCCCCGTGCCCTTCGCCATCGATGTGGACCTCTCGGCCGACGGGCTCACCGCGCTGCTCCGGGAACGCACGGGCCGGGAGGACGTCGTGGTCCGCTCCGTGTCCTGGGGGTCCGCGTACACGATGAACGCGCGGCTGGCCGACTCGTACGGGCGCGGGCGCGTGTTCCTGACCGGGGACGCGGCGCACTGCCATCCGCCGACCGGCGGGCAGGGGCTGAACACCAGTGTCCAGGACGCCTACAACCTCGGCTGGAAACTGGCAGCCGTCCTCGGCGGCGCCCCCGAGTTCTTGCTGGAGACCTACGAGAGGGAGCGCCGGCCGATAGCCCAAGAGGTTCTCGGCCTGTCCGAGAGGCTGCTCGAAGCGGCCAAGACCCGGGCCACGCAGCGGGGGCGCGAGGTGAGCCAGCTCGACCTCGGTTATCCGGACTCCCCCTTGACGATGACCGATCCCGGCCGCGACAAGGGCGTCCTGGCCGGCGATCGCGCGCCCGATGCCCCGGTGACCGGTGCGGGCGGGCTCGCCACCCGGTTGTTCACATTGTTCCAGGGGCCGCACTGGACCCTGCTCGGTTACGACGTCGCCCGTGCAGAGGCCCCCGCGCCGCGCGGCGGCCTCCACATCCACAGCATCGGCGCGCGGGGCGACATGTTCGACACCGGCGGCCACGTCCGGGACGCGTACACGCTGTCGTCCGGCCAGTGGGTGCTGATACGCCCGGACGGGTACGTCGCGGCCGTGGTCGCCACCTCCGGCCTCGGTGCCGTGGAGACCTACCTCGACGCGGTCGGCGTCCGGCCGCCCCTGCGGTGACCGAGCCGCCGGCATCACACGCGAGCGATGCCGCGTCGGGGCGGGGCACCCCGGGCGCGGCCGGGTGGAGCACGGCGCCGCGGCGCACCAGGAGTGGGTGTGCCACCCGCGACCTCTTCGGAGTCTGGGCTTCGACGTGGTCACGAAAAAGTCTCGGGAATGTATCGGACCAATCGAACATGGTTCTTCCCAGCGGCAGCGCGGTTGGCTAGCGTGCTGGCTCGAACGATAGTCCCACCCACATCACTCACAACTCCCGCACCACGCACGCCACCCGTACGACCCGCACGGTCCCGGCACGACGCGCACGACCGGCGTCACCCAGCACCACTCGTGCACCCCGCACGGCTCGTGCGCCCCGCATGCCGTTGCCAACGACGGCCCCAGCGCCGCTGCCAACTGCCGCCCCGCACGTCAGGTATCCCCGGCCCTGTCGGCGCACCGCCGCAAGGGCCTGGAAGGAGACGCCCGTCATGACCTCGCACCGTAAGCCGCGCGGCAGCACCCTCGTCCGCGCCGGCTCCCCCGCCGTCGGTATCACCACCGCGGCGCTCGCGTCCGTCACGCTCCTCGGGACCAGTTCCGGTACCGCGACGGCCGCCGGCTCTGCGACGACGTCCACAACCAAGGCGTCGACGGTCTCCGCCACCACCGCGAGCCCGAAGCCGGGGCCGTCGATCGAAAAGGTGCGGCAGCAGGTCGACGACCTGTACCGCCAAGCCGGCTCGGCCACCGAGGACTACGACCAGGCCAAGGAGTCGACGGGCAGGCAACGGACGGCACTGGACTCCCTGCTGGACGACATCGCGCAGCGTGCGGACCAGGTGAACGAGTCCAGATCCAGGCTCGGCATGTACGCCACGGCGCAGTACCGGCAGGGCGCGGTCTCCCCGACCGCGGCACTGATCTTCGCGGACAGCCCGCAGTCGTATTTCGACGAGACGCAGCTGATGAACCGCATGAGCGACCGGCAGAACGGCGCCCTCGCCGACTTCCAGAGCCAGCAGGCCGCAGCGGCGAAGAAGCGCGTGCAGGCGGCGAAGCAACTGCAGTCACTGACGGCGTCCCAGGCCGAACTGCAGGCGAGCAAGCAGGAGATCCAGCAGAAGCTGGGCGACGCGCAGGCACTCCTGTCGAAACTGACGGCGCGGGAGAAGGCTCGGCTCGCCGCGCTGGAGAAGAAGAAGGAGGCCGAGGCTCGGGCGAAGGCACAGGCAAAAGCCCAGCAGGAGGCGCAAGCCCAGGCGGCGGCGCGCAAGGAGCAGCAGGCGCGCGACCAGCAGAAGCCGTCCACCGGCACCGCCAAGCCGCCGGCGAGCACGTCCCCTTCCTCCGGTTCCACTTCCCAGGCCGACCAGGCGCTCGCGTTCGCGCGGGCGCAGATCGGCAAGCCGTACGTGTGGGGAGCAACGGGCCCCAGTTCGTACGACTGCTCCGGTCTGACACAGGCGGCCTGGCGTGCGGCGGGCGTCGACCTGCCCCGCACCACGTACGACCAGGTGAACGCGGGCACGCGCGTCGCCACCGCCGATCTGCGCCCCGGCGATCTCGTCTTCTTCTTCTCCGACATCAGCCATGTCGGCATGTACATAGGCGGCGGCATGATGATCCACGCCCCGAAGCCGGGTGCGAAAGTGCGGGAAGAGTCGATCTACACGATGCCGATCTACGGCGCGGTCCGCCCGGCCTGACGCGCTCTCGGGGAACGCGCCCGGCACCTCCGGCTCCGCACGCTGTCCCGACCGCCCCGCCCGAGTCCGCCTGCCCCCAGCGGGCAACCCCGCCCCGGCCCCGGCCCGAACTCTGGAGTCCCATGGACGAGCAGCGACACCCCGTCGACCACGAGCTGGTGGAGGCGGCCGCCCTCGTCGCGCGCACCCGCTCGCACGGCGACAACCACACCATGGCGGCAGCCGCCCGTACCCGTGAGGGCAGGATCGTGACCGGGGTGAACGTCTACCACTTCACCGGCGGGCCGTGCGCCGAGCTGGTGGCCATCGGCGCCGCCGCCACGCAGGGCTCGTACGAACTCGACACGATGGTCGCCGTCGGCGACCGCGACCGCGGAGTGGTGCCGCCGTGCGGCCGGTGCCGGCAGGTCCTTCTCGACTACTTCCCGGACCTCAGGGTCATCGTCGGCACAGGCGACGGCCTCCGAGCCGTTCCTGTACGGGAGTTGCTGCCCGAGAGCTATGTGTGGGCCGATCATCAGATGGACGGCGACGGCTGACCGACCAGAGCACCGACCGACCGGAACCCTGACCGACCGGAACGCGACAGGGAACACCATCGGTCACACAACAGCCATGGCGCACCACGGAAGGATCAGGTTCTCTCAGGTCACGCCAGTTCCCGTCTTACGAGTCCCTTCCGTGACCTGGCGGCCTAGCGTCCTGTCCATGTCCACGCACCGAAAACGCACCAAGCGCCCGCGACCGTTCGTCCTGGCCGGGGCGGTGTTCCACGGTTCCGCCGGGCGGACCGCCGCCACCGCCGCGACCCTGGCGCTCGCGGGCGCCGCATCCGCCGCCGCCTCCGGTGGCGTCGCACAGGCCGAGCCGCGGCAGACGCCCGCCCAGGTCAAGACCGAGGTCGACGGGCTGTACCAGCAGGCGGAGGCAGCGACACAGAAGTACAACGGCACGAAGGCGGACGTCGACCGGACCCGTTCGTCGCTGAACTCGCTGCGCGACGAAGCCGCCCGGACACAGGACCGGCTCAACACCGCTCGAAACGCGCTCGGTTCGGTCGTGTCGGCGCAGTACCGGTCCGGGGGTCTCGACCCGGCCCTGCAAGTGGCGTTCTCCTCCGACCCCGACACGTTCCTGGACAGCGCGTCGGTCGCGGAACGCGCGGAGTCACGCAACGCACAGGCCGTCCAAGGCGTACGCGCGCAGCTCACGCAGCTCGGCCGGCTGCACTCCACGGCGGATGGCCGGCTCACCACCCTCGCCGCGCAGCAGAAGCGACTCGCGCGCCAAAAGAGCGAGATCAACGACAAGCTCGGCGCCGCGAAAAGCCTCCTGGGCCGCCTCAGCGCACCTGAACGCGCCCGGTACGAGACAAACTCTCTGAACAGTTCCGGCGACGCGGTCGGCACGGGTTCTGCGGGCGCCTCCGCCGGCAGCGCCTCCGCCGTGCCCGCGGCGCTCCTGACATCCGCCGCACCGAGGGCGGCGACCGCCACGAACGCGCGGGCCGCCGCGGCTGTCGCGTTCGCGTACGCCGCGCTGGGCAAGCCGTATGTCTGGGGCGCGACCGGCCCGCACGCGTTCGACTGCTCCGGCCTCACCCAGGCCGCGTGGAAAGCGGCCGGCGTCTCGCTGCCCCGCACCACGTACACCCAGATCAATGCCGGCCAGCGGGTGTCGAAGTCCCAGCTGGCCCCTGGTGACCTGGTTTTCTTCTACTCGGGCGTCAGCCATGTCGGCCTGTACGTCGGCGGCGGGAAGATGATCCACGCGCCGCACCCGGGGGCCCCGGTGCGAGTGGCGCCGATCGACGAGATGCCCTTCGCGGGCGCCACCCGTCCGGCGTAGCCCCGGAGGTCAGCGCGGGACGGCCGCGTCAGGATGAGCCGAGACACCGCGTACCCACCGCACACGCATGTTCACGGGACGCCGCTCGTACGAGAGCCGCGCCTGGCCCACCGCGCATGTCGGCCGCACCGCACACGCACTGCCCGGGGAGGGGGAGCGGCCAGGAAGGGACGACAGCCGTGAGACGAGCCATCGCCGTCAGAGCGACCGGAGCGTGCCTGGCCGCCGGCTCCCTCTTCCTCCTGGCCCCCGTGGGTCCCACGCCCCGCGGCTGCGGTGACCTGACCTCGGGCCGGCTGTGCATCGACGGTCCCATCGGCGGCGCCGGCGGCTTCACGACGCGGTACACGCAGTACGACGGACGCCCGGCGGTCAACGTACGCCTCGGGTACCAGCGCAAGGACCAGCGCCTGACGGCGTTCGCCGACTGGTTCGGGACCAGGACGACGTCCCACGGCACCGCACAGCTGTCGGGCCGCCTCGCCACGGCGGCCGACGAATGCATCAGGGGCGTCCTGATGGACCCCGGTGGCCGGGCGTACGTGACCGGGTGGAGGTGCGCGCCCGCGCGATGACCCGTTGAGGGCGGCCGCTTCTTCCCCGAAGCACCGGGCCGGGCTACGAAGGCGCACCGGCGGCGGACCCGGACCCGGAGCCGCACCCGACGGGCGTCCGCCAAGGCCGTTGGCGGTCCGAGACGTCTCCCCCATCGGTTCGCGGTCCGAGAGGTCTCCCCCATCGGTTCGCGGTGCGGGACGTCCCCGGTCCGTCGAAGTCCACCGCTCGGGACTACGGCCTGTGGCTCGCGGCCTACGGCCTGCGGCGTGGTGCGGCCGAGCGCGGCGGGACGCTGCGCATGTGATCGCGGACTCGTCCGAGCACGCCACCGAGGTCGGTAATCTCCTGGCCGGACAGCGGCCCCAGCAGGAGGCGTCGCACGACCTCGACATGTCCGGGCAGGACCCTGGCGAGCAGGTCGCGGCCCGCCGGGGTGGCCGTGACGATCACGCTGCGTTCGTCGTCGCTGGAGGCCCCCCTGGTGACCAGTCCCGCCTCGCTCAGCCGGCCGATCTGGTAGGTCAGGCCGCTGCGACTGTGCACGAGGCGGTCGGCGATGTCGGTCATGCGCTCCCGCCCGTCAGGGCTCTCCCCGAGCACGGCGAGGATCTGGAACTGGGTGTGGCTGAGGCCGCCGTCGTCGCGCAACTGCTGTTCGACGGCGTGCTGGAGCATGTTGCCGACCTCCATCAGTGCGAAGTAGGCGGCCAGCTGTTCGGGATCGAGAGGCGCGGAGTCCTGCATGGGCCGATAGTACTTGCTGCGAATTCGAAGCAGAGGTACGGTTCTCACGTGCTTCGAATTCGCAGCACATGACACAGACACAGACACAGGTACGGGCGCGGGCGCGAGGTTCGGGGACAGGTTCACCGGCACCGGCACCGGCACCGAACCGCTCACGGGACGGCGGCACCCCCGCCTCCGGCCCACCGGCCCTACCGGCCCTGTCGCCCAGCGCCTTCCGCCTTCCGGCCCTCCCGCATCGGAGCAATCATGAGCATGGCGTACCTCGCACAGCCCGAACAGCAGCAGAAGCTCGAATGGCTGGACGGCGGGGTCTTCTCCGTCCTCCTCGACAGCGCAGCCACGGACGGGCAGTTGACCGTCGGACGCTTCAACGTCAGCAAGGGCGAGGCGCCCCCGTATCACGTGCACACCCGCGAGGACGAGGTGTTCATGCTGATAAAGGGCACCGCCCTCGTCTGGTCCGACGACCAGGAGATGGAGCTGTCCGAGGGCGGCATCGTCTACCTGCCCAAGAACGTCCCGCACGGCTATCGGATCACCTCCGACACCGCCGACCTGCTGATGATCGCCACCCCCGGTGGCATCGAGGGGATGTTCCGGCACGCCGGACGCGATCTCGACTCGCCCCGGCCCGAGGGCTTCCGGATCTCGCCGGAGTCGCTGGCCGAAGCGGCTGACGCCTACGGCCAGATCGTCGTGGGCCCGCCGCGCTGACCGGCACTCCGGCGGACCGGGCCACGGCGTACCCGGACCACCGACGATCCGGGCCGCCCGAGCACCCGGAGCACCCGGAGCACCGACTGTCCCGCCCGCCCGACGACCCGGGCCGCCGGAGAACCCGAGCCGCCGGAGAACCCCCGCGCCGAAGGGCTCGGACGCGCACGGGAGTCCGGCCACGACGGAAACCTGACCCCGCCGGAACACCCGGCAGCGCCAGGTCACTCGGCCCCGCCGGAACACCGGGCCGCCCCTGACCACTCCGCCCCCGACCACTCCGCCCCCGGACCACTCGGCCCCGCCAGAACACCGGGCCCCTACCGATCACTCAGCCCCGCCGGAACACCGGCCGCTCCTGACCACTCGGTAGCCCCTGCCCACTCGGCCGCGCCGGAGCGCCCGGCTCCGCTTGAGGCACCGGCCCCGGCCGCGACCGCGCCGGTCAGGTCGACTTCTGCCCGTCGAGCGTCTCGCGCAGGATGTCCGCGTGCCCTGCGTGCTGTGCCGTCTCGGCGATCATGTGCATCAGCACTCGGCGTACGCTCCACAGCGTTCCGGGCTGGTTCCAGGGCGCCTGAGGCAGCGGATGCGTCGCCGACAGGTCGGACAGGGTCGTGATGATCTCCTCGCTCCGGGCTGCGACCCGTTCGTAGCGCGCGACGATCCCGGACAGTGTCTCGCCGGGCAGCATCCGGAAGTCGTTGTCGTGGTCGATCGCCCACTGCGGGACTTCGCGTGCGGTTCCGTCCGCCATATCGGCCCATGTCACACCGTCGGGCAGATCGAATCGCATCGCGGATGGACCTTCCAGTACGAAGCGCAGCCATGCCTCCTCGATGGACGCGACGTGCTTGATCAGACCGCCCAGGCACAGCGCGCTGACCGTCGGACTCTCGGCGGCACGGTCGTCGCCCAGTTCGCGCACGGTGTTCGTCAGGGCGGATCGCGCGGCCGCGAGGGCGGCGAGCAGGTCGGCCCGCTCGGCGTCGAGGGCTGAGTCTGATGTGGTCGTGGGCGTCACGGTGTTCGGGGCCTTTCGGTCGTCCTGGACGTTGTGATGGCTCTCGTCGTTGGGCACAGGACCACCGTCGCAGAGGTAGCGGTCAGGAAGTGGCCGCTATCCGGGACACGATGGGCGGCATGCCGAAAACCTCAGCACGGCTCCTGTCGTTGCTCTCGCTCCTCCAGGCGCGGCGGGACTGGCCGGGGCAGTTGCTGGCCGAGCGTCTTCAGATCAGTCCCCGGACCGTGCGTCGCGACGTCGAGCGCCTGCGCGAACTCGGCTATCCCGTGGTCGCCACCAAGGGTCCCGACGGCGGCTACCGGCTCGACGCGGGCGCCGAACTGCCGCCGCTCCTCTTCGACGACGACCAGGCCGTCGCGCTCGCCGTCGCCCTGCGGACCGCCGCCACCACGGGCGCCGGCATCGAGGAGGCCGCCGCCCGTGCGCTGAACACCGTCCGGCAGGTCATGCCCGTACGGCTGCGTCATCGCCTCGACGCCCTGGAGGTCACCGCCGTCGAACGGGCGGGGACGCACTCGCGCCCGCGAGTCGACCCGCGCGTCCTCATGGCACTGAGTGCGGCCGTCCACGCCCGCGAAGTGCTGCGTTTCGACTACGACTCTCCCGGCCCCGCGGCCCGAACCGTCGACGGGGAAAGCCCCGTCGCGGCTCCGCGCCGGGCCGAGCCGCACCATCTCGTCACCTGGGGCGGGCGCTGGTACTTCGTCGCCTGGGACCTCGACCGCGACGGCTGGCGCACCTTCCGCGTCGACCGGATCACCCCGCGCATCCCCACGGGCCCCCGCTTCGTCCCGCGCGAACTGCCCGGCGGGGACGTGGCCGCCTTCGTCGCCGACCGGTTCCAGGGCGGCCTTGACGGCTCGGGCCCACCCTGCCGTGGTGAGGTGATCCTCCAGCTCCCGGCCTCCGTCGTCTCCGGTCACACCCCTGACGGCGTGGTCGAAGAACTCGGTCCCGACCGCTGCCGGCTCGTCCTTGCCGCGTGGTCGTGGGCCTCGCTGGCAGCGGTCGTCGGCAGGTACGACGCCGACATCCTGGTCGTCGGGCCGCCCGAACTCAGGGAGGCGTTCGCGCTGCTGGCCCGCCGTTACGCCAGAGCGGCGGCCGACAGCGCGTCCGAGTCCAGCTGATGAGGGGTACGGCCGGTGCGATGTTCTGGCGTCCGACGTGCCGACGCGGGCATGCGGGAATGTACGGGTACACACGTGGCCACCCCGATCGGCGGCCCTGCCGGCGGTAGCTCTGGCGGCTGTGGCGATGGCTCTGGCGGCTGTGGCGGTGGCTCTGGTGGCTGTGGCTGTGGCAACGGCGGCGGTGGGTGTGCGCGTGACGGCGGTGGCCCTGGGTGTACGGCGGTCGTGACTGTGGCGGGGTGGCTGCTGGGAAAATCGGTGGACCGGCCCGCGCCGGCCGTGCGACCGTCCCGGCATGCCGAGCGTGACCGAGTCGTCGGAGCCCTCCGGGGCCCACCTGTTCTTCGAGTCCTTCGACGGGACTCCCATCGGCTTCCGGCGGATCGGCACAGGGCCGCCGGTCGTCCTGGTCCACGGATCCGGCGGCGGGTCGCGCTCCTGGCATCCGGTGGCGGAACGGCTCGCCGACAGCTTCGAGTTGTGGCTGCCGGCGCGGCGCGGGTACGCCCCGAGCGGGCCGGGCCGCTCCCCGAAGGGCTTCGCCGACGAGGTGGGGGATCTCAGGGCGCTGGCCGACAGGATCGGCCGGCCCCTGCACCTGGCGGGGATGTCCTACGGCGCCACCGTCGCGCTGCACGCGGCGGCGGCCGGGCTCCCGGTCCTTTCACTGGTGCTGTGGGAGCCTCCGCTGTATGCGGCCGGTGCCGAACTGCTGCCCGTGCTCGCCCGGTTCGAGGAGCTGACCGCGCACGGTGATCGCAGGCGGGCCGACCGGCTCCTGGCCGAGAAGGTGGCCCGCCTCCCGGCCGCGTTCGTCGACCTCATGGACGCGGGTGAGCCGGCCGCCGACGTACCCGCCGACAAGCCTTCCGACGCGCCCGGTTGGTGCCGCGACCTGGAGTCGATGGCGGCCGACACGTCCGACGTGGAGCGCTGGTCCGGCGTCACCGCCCCGGTGCTGCTGATGCGAGGCGCCGACACGTGGCAGCCGATGCCCGCAACCCTCGACCGGCTCGCGGCCGCGCTGCCGGAGGTCACCCTCACGTCGTTTCCGGGCCAGACGCACTTCGCGCCGTCGGTGGTCCCCGACGCCGTCGCAGCGGAGATCGACCGCTTCCTGGCCCGCCTGTCGCACGCTCCGTCGGTCGATGCCTGACGCCCCGTCTTCTGCCTGATGTCTCATCGCAACGACGTCATCCGCCTGGCCCGAGTGGTCGCCGCTGCGGGGCTTGCCGCTGCCCGGCTCAGCAGGCGGCGGAAGTCCCGGTAGACCACGCGCCCCGTCGTGGGGAGCCCCGGAGCCCGGCCGACACCGCACCGAAACCCGAATCGAAACCCGCGCCGACGTCTCACCCGACGCCTCGTCAATCGCGTGAATCGTCACCGGAACCATGGCGAGGAACGAGGGATCGAAGCCCACCGCGCCACTCCCCCAGGCGCCCGGAACCCGTGGCACGCACGGGCGCTCGTAAAGGCCCTGGCACAGCGCCGGGGCGCGGAGCCGCCTGCGTGCGGGACCGGCGAGACGGTGTGGTGCGAGACGGTGTGGTGCGAGACCGTGTGGTGCGAACTGCACTCGTCACGGCCGTGAACAGCCGTGATTACCACGGAAGGGTCCTGCGCGCGGCGCGTCGAGGGGACATCACACCGAGGGACGAATCGCGTACCTCGTTCGCATGACGGAGGCGGCCGTGGCGGTGGTGCGTGGGCGACAGTGGCGCGGTGGATGCAGACGATCCCGCGTACCGAGTTCCCACCGGCCGTCCGGACCTGCTGGAGGAACTCCACCGCAAGCTGCCCGGCGTGGACGACCGGATCAGGCAGCTCCCGGTGCCCGCGGATCCCACGGAGTACGAGCAGATCGCGGACACCGTGTACGAGGTGTTCGTGGTGGCCCGTAACCTCGTCGCGCGCCGGAGGTCGACCGGGTGCGCCCACCATCCGAACGGACCGGTGGACCCGCTGGCGCCGACCGGCTGGGGACACTGCCTGTTGTGCAACAGCAGGCGGCGGGTCGGCCGGCCGGATGTCAGGGCCGCCGAGCCGGAGCCGCCGCGCACCTGGGAGGTTCCCCAGGCGCCGTACGACCACAAGGTGCTCGTGCTGACCATGCGTCGGATCAACGAAGCCCTCGCGGACCTGCACCTGCGCTCGGCGGACGACGCGTTCGTGCGTCTGGCCGACCTCGTCCACTCGGCCTTCATCGTCGCGCGGGAACTTTCGCGGCCACGGGCCGGCTCCGGCTGTCCGCGACACCCCGGAGCACCGGTGGACGAGGACGCTCCCGGCGGTCCGCGGTGCATGTTCTGCCAAGGCAGGGAGCGCCTGCACCGCAGCGGCCCGCCGGTCGTGGCGGTCCGGCCCAGCCGTCCGGCTCCGCAGTACCACAGGCGGCGTTCATGGCCCAAGGATCCGGACGCCGAACCGGGCGGGCATGACGCGGACCCGGGTGGGCATCAGGAGCAGCGGCCGTGAGGCGGGCCTGTGGATTGCGGCGCCGGCGTCAGACCAGGCGCCGTGCCGTCGCCCAGCGGGTGAGCTCGTGCCGGTTGGAGAGCTGGAGCTTGCGCAGGACCGCCGAGACGTGGGATTCGACCGTCTTGACCGAGATGAACAGCTGCTTCGCGATCTCCTTGTACGCGTAACCGCGCGCGATCAGCCGCAGCACTTCGCGCTCGCGCTGGGTGAGGCGGTCCAGGTCCTCGTCGAGCGGGGGCGCGTCCGTGGAGGCGAAGGCGTCCAGGACGAAGCCGGCCAGGCGCGGCGAGAAGACAGCGTCGCCCTCCTGGACGCGGAAGACGGAGTTCACCAGGTCCGTGCCGGTGATCGTCTTCGTCACGTAGCCGCGCGCACCGCCCCGGATCACCCCGATGACGTCCTCGGCCGCGTCCGACACCGACAGCGCGAGGAAGCGCACCGGATTCTCCACCGGGCCCATCAGGGGGGCGCAGCGCCGCAGTACCTCCACCCCGCCGCCGCCCGGGAGATGCACGTCGAGGAGTACGACCTCGGGGCGCGTCGCCGTGATGACCGTGACCGCCTGGTCGACGTCGGCCGCCTCACCGACGACCTCCACGCCGGTCTCCTCCGTGCGTCCGATCTCCGCCTGCACGCCCGTACGGAACATCCGGTGGTCGTCCACCAGCACGACGCGCACGTGGCGCGCCCCCACTGCGTCGTCGCTGTTCATGTCCGTCCGTCCCTCGGTCGTTTCCTGCGTGCTGTTTCCGTACCCACCGGTGCCGCGATACGGACGGTACGGCCCGTACGGCACCTGCGCGCCCTGTCCCCCGGGCCTGCCGGACACGGCGTGCCCGCCGCACGGGCCGTGCCGGGCACGGCCCGGCGCCGCGCCGTTTTCGCCATGCGCACGACGCCGGGTGCGTGCCCCCGGCACGGGCCGTGCCATGCGCCGGGTTCCGCGCGCCGTCGGGCCGTCATCCCTGCGCCCCCACGCCCGCCTCCGGTACCCGTTCCATCTCCAGCTCGACCACCGTGCCGCCCTCGGGGGCCGTCCGCAGCCGGGCCGTGCCGCCGTGCCGCTTCATTCTGCCGATGATCGACCCCCGCACGCCCATCCGGTCGTCGGGAACCGCGTCGAGATCGAAGCCGGGGCCCCGGTCGCGTACGGAGACGAAGACAGAACGTCCCTCCACCTCCGCGTACACCTGCACCGCACCGCCCTCGCCACCGTACTTCGCGGCATTGACCATCGCTTCGCGGGCGGCCTGGAGTTGCGCGTCGAGCTTCTCGTCCAGGGGGCAGTCCCCGACGACCACGATCTCGATCGGGACCCCGTGGTGGTCCTCCACCTCCGCGGCCGCCTTCTTCACCGCCTCGGCGAGGGAGTCGGGCTCCTCCGCCTCGTCCTTGCCCCGGCCCTCCGGGCGATACAGCCAGGCGCGCAGCTCCCGCTCCTGGGCGCGGGCGAGGCGCCGCACCTCGCCGCCGTCGTCGGCGTTGCGCTGGATCAGGGTGAGGGTGTGCAGGACCGAGTCGTGCACGTGCGCCGCGACTTCCGCCCGCTCCTGCGCCCTGATACGCATCAGCCGCTCCTCGGACAGGTCCTGCGTCATCCGTACGAGCCAGGGCCCGACGAGCAGGCCGACGCCGGCGACCACGGCGATCGACGCCGTGAGCACGTTGCCGAACTGGGCCGCGGAGCCTCGCACCACGACGAACACCGTCAGGCCGAGCCCCACCAGAGCGACGCCCGCGACGCCGCGCGCCGCCTGCAGGACCCGGCGGCGGCGGCCGATCTCCGTCCAGCGGGCGCGGCGCGCGTTGTCCGCCTGCCGCCAGACCAGCACCAGGCCCACGCCGATCAGCAGCATCGGCCAGATGTACCGGCCGGTGCCCGCGAGGCCCATGTTCACGTTGCCGATGAAGATGGCGGCACCGACCACGAGCGCGACCAGCGCGAAGACCTGGCCCCTGTCCGGCTTGCGGAGCTTGCGTCGGCCGTCGGGGAGGATCTCGAACATCGACTTCGGCTGGGCCGCGGACGTGCCGCCGACGCCGAGCGGGACGACGATCCAGAACACCGCGTACAGCAGGGCACCGAGGCCCTGCGCGAAGAACAGCGCGAGGAACGCGAGCCGCACCCAGACGACGGGCAGCCCGAGGTGGCCCGCGAGGCCGCGGGCCACACCGCCGAGGAAACGGCCGTCCGCGCTGCGGTACAGCTTGCGCGGTGACTGCTCCTCGGACGCGGCGGCTCGGGGCGTGGCGGCGGCTGGCATGTGTCTGATGGTCACATGGACGGGCGCGGCCGGGTACGGGTCCGGGGCCGATATCAGGGACGTCGGGGGTCAATATCAGGGATGGCCCAGGGTCGGTGCCGGTGGAGACGGGGGTGAGCTGCCGCCACCATGGACGTATGACATCCCCGCCTGAGCCGAACGGCCCCGACCGGCACGAGCCGGAGCGGGGTGGCCCGGAGCGCAGCTCCCAGGACCGCCCCGCTTCCGAGCCCCGCCAGGGGCGGCCCGGTGCCCGCGAGCAGGACGCCGCGTCCGGCTCGCGGGCACCCGGTGCCGGTCCGGCCCCGGGTGCGGGTCCGGCCGATTCCGGCGGTTCACGGACCGGCTCGCGCGCAGGTGGCTCCTGGGCCGGTGCTCCCCGGTCCGACGACTACCGGGCCGATGGGGGTTCGGACACGGCCGGGGCCGTACGGGGCGACGGCGGGGACGCCGGGAAGGACGGCGCGAGGGGCAGCGGCAAGGAGGACACCGAAGGGCGGGGTCCGCTCACGCGCAGCCCCCGGCAGAAGGTCGTCGCCGGAGTGTGCGGCGGCCTCGGCCGCTACTGCGACATCGATCCGGTCGTCTTCCGCATCATCATCGGTGTCCTGAGCGTCGCGGGCGGGCTCGGGATGATCTTCTACGGGTTCGCCTGGCTGCTGGTGCCGCAGGAGGGCGAGGAGGAGAACGAGGGACGCAAACTGCTCTCGGGCCGGGTCGAGGGCCCGGCGCTCGTCGCCGTCCTGCTCGCCCTCATCGGCTGCGGCCTGTTCCTGTCCATGCTCGGCAACGGCGGGACGCTCAGCTTCGCCGTCATGCTGACGTGCGCGGTCGTCGCGTCCGCCGTCTACTCCAAGCACCGGCGCGAGGCCGCGGCCGCCGGCGGTCCGCCCGACCCGGCCGCCGCGCACAGCGTCTCGGACGCACCGCCCGAGACGAAGGCGCCGCCCGTACCGGACAGCCCGTCATGGTGGCGGGACCCCATCATCAAGGACGGCACCACCGGGCACTACGGGAACACGTATCTGTGGGGGCCCGCGGAGGAGCCCGAGGACGTACGGCGCGGGCGTGCCCGGGCGCGGCGCGGGCGGCGCGCCGTCCGGACCGACTGGGGGTACGACGCGGCGGGAGCCACCGCATGGGCCCGGGAACCCCGGCGCACGGCTGACGTCGGCGGCTCGATCTTCTTCGCGGCGCTGGCCGCGGGTGGGCTCGGCGGCTGGCTCTCCTGGCACACGCATCCGCTGGGGGTGAGCCTGCAGATCGGGCTGGCCGCCGCGCTCGCGGTGCTGGGGCTCGGACTGGCCGTGACCTCGTTCCTCGGCCGGGCCGGCTTCGGCACGATCTTCCTGACCATCGTTGCGACACTCCTGCTCGCGGCGGCCACGGCGCTGCCCTCCGACATCAGCACGCACTGGAGCAGGCACACCTGGCGTCCCACGGCGGCGTCCGCCGTGGCCGGTTCGTACCGGCTGGGATCCGGCGTGGGGACGCTCGACCTGCGCGGCCTGACCATCCCCGCCGGCACCACGGTGCGCACGTCGGCACATGTCGGCGGCGGACGCCTCAAGGTGTTCATACCGGCGGGCACCGCGCTCGACCTGCGGGCGGGGACGACCGCGGGGGCGGTCCGGCTGCCCGGGGATGCGCCGGACGAGCTGCACATCGCGCCGAACCAGACACTGCACAGGACGTATCCGGCGGCCCCGTCGCCGATGACGTCCCGGACGTCGCCGTCGAACGCGGCGAGTGAACCCGGGACGCTCACGCTCACGCTCGATGTCGGTCTCGGAGAGGTGGAGGTGACCCGTGCGGCGTCATGAGGCGAAACCGGGACGGCTGATCGTGGGGCTCGTCGCCATCGGCACGGCGGTGCTGTACGCGGGCGACGCCGCGGGCACCTGGGAAACCGAGTGGTTCACGGCGCTCCCGCTGTTGTTCGCCGGGCTGATGGTCGCGGCGGTCGTCGGGATCCTCGTTCACCGGGTCCGGCGGCGGCGCGGGCCGAGGCCCGACCACACCGAGTCGAGCGACAGCACCGGCGCGCCGACGAGCACCAGCGGCAGCCAGGCCATCAGGTAGGCGAGGTCGTTGCCGTAGTAGTAGGGGGTGGACTGCCAACTCACGGTCAGCCAGAGGCTGAGTGAGATGAGCGCGCCACCGGCGGCGGCGACGCGGCCCAGGATGCCGAACAGCGTGCCGATGCCGACGGCCAGTTCGCCGAGTGCGATCGCGTAGCCGAACCCGCCGGGACTCTTGAGCGCGAGGTCGACGAGCGCGGGGATCGCGGCGCTGTCGCGGACGCCGCGCATCATGTCGCCGACGGAGCCGGGCCCGGTGGCATCGAAGAAGCCATGGGTGGTGAGCTTGTCGATGCCCGCGTAGATGAAGGTCACGCCGAGGAACACCCGCAGCGGCAGGAGGCCGTAGACGGGAGGTATCCCCCGCCACCCGCGGGGCCTGTCCCTGCCGCCCTCGCCCACCGTCCCCAAACTGCTCGTCCGAACGCCCTGCGCCATGGCCGGTCCGCCTTCCTGTCCACACGGATACCCACGGGCCGGTCCCGCCCGCGGGCTTCATTAGTGCATACGCAGACTGCGGCCCGGACGCTCACCCCCGGCAGGCCGAGCCGTGGTTCGGGCCGGATTCTCAGCGGGCTCTCAGACGGGTCCCGGCGACGCGGCTCCTGGGACGCGCTGGGGCAGCGCGTCGGAGCGGGCCAGGGCCCGGGCCAGGTCGGTGGTCGTCGCAAGGGTGTCGAGCGGAAGGGGCTGCGTGGCGAGGGCTCCCTCGTGCAGCACGAGCAGTCGGGTGGCGAGGGTGGCGGGCGCCACGCAGCCGGCGGCGGTGGCGAGTTCCTCGAACAGGTTGAGCAGCCAGAGCTTCTGGTCCGTGGCGATGCGGTGCGCGGGGTGCGCGGGGTCCGGGAGTTCGGCCAGCGCGTTGATGAAGGCGCAGCCGCGGGTGTTGTGCTTGTTCCAGGCCCGCAGGGCGTCGAAGGGCGCGGTGACGGCCTCGACGGGGCCCTCGCTCGCGTCGACGGCGGCGCGGACGAGTGATCGCCAGCGCTGGTCGCGTCCCGTGAGGTAGGCCGCCACGAGGTGGTCCTTCGAACCGAACCGGTTGTACAGGGTCCGCTTGGTCACGCCTGAGTGCTCCGCGATCAGATCCACGCCGACCGCGGTGATGCCGCGGTTGTAGAACAGCTCCTCGGCAGCCGCCACGATGCGTCGGCCGGCCGGTGTCATGGGCGCCGTTTCCGGCATCACGCACCTCTTCACTGATCGGTGTACGGTGGCCGAAGTTCACCGATCAGTATACCCGCGAGGAGGTTCACGCGATGAGGGTGCCCGAGACCATGCGTGCGGTGCGGATCACCGCGCACGGAGGCCCGGAGGTTCTCGAACTGACGGAGGTGGCCGTACCCGCCCCGCACGCGGGCGAGGCGCTGGTCCAGATCCGCGCGGTGGCACTGAACAACACCGACCTGTGGACCCGGGACGGTGCCTACGGCCGCCCGGAAGACCCGGAGGCCCGCTCGGGCTGGCGTGGGCCGCTCGACTTCCCGCGCATCCAGGGCGCGGACGTGGCAGGCCGCGTCGTGGCAGTCGGCGCCGGCGTGGACGACGGCCTCGTCGGCCGCCGCGTGGTCGTCGACCCGGCGATCTACGACAGCGACGGGCCGGACGCGAACCCGGTGGGCCTGATGGGGAGCGAACGTGACGGCGGTTACGCGGAGTACGTGAGCGCGCCGGCGGAGCGCGTCCACGACGTGACGGAATCCCCGCTCACGGACGATCAGCTCGCGGCGCTGCCGACCGCCTACGGCACGGCCCTCGGCATGATCGAGCGGGGCCGACTGCGGGAGGGGGAGACCGTCCTGGTCTCGGGGGCGTCCGGCGGTGTGGGCCTCGCGCTGATACAGATCGCCCGGGCGCGCGGTGCCAGGGTCCTCGCCATCAGCAGCGGATCAAAGATCGACGCCGTGCGTGAGGCGGGCGCGCACGAGGTCGTCGACCGGCGGCGGGACGTCGTCGAGCAGATCCGCGCCGCCGCCCCGCAGGGCGTCGACGTCGGCCTCGACGTCGTCGCGGGAGACCTGGTGGGTGAGGGGCTGCCGCTGCTGCGCGAGGGCGGCCGGTGGGTCGTCGCCGGTGCGCTCGGCGGGTACGGCGTGTCCTTCGACGTGCGCCGTCTCTACCTGCACAACGCTCAGGTGATCGGCTCCGCGATGCACACGCCCACGCACTTCGCCCTCCTCATGGACCTGGCCCGTCAGGCCGCGGTCCGGCCGGTCATCGCCGCGACCTTCCCCCTGGACCAGGCGGCCCGGGCGCAGGAGGAACTCGCCCGCAGGAATCACGTGGGCAAGATCGTCCTGCGTCCCCGGGCGGGTCGTCCCACGGGCGGTGGGCTCGAGGACGCGGTCTAGTCGCAGACCTCGATCACCACCGTGTTCGTCTCGACCCCGCCCGCCGTCACGACCCGTACCTCGACGGGTCCCGGCTCCACCTCCACCGGTACGGGCACGGTCAGTGCTGCGTCGGAGGGGTTCTGGAAGCCGCCGGGCACCGGGACCAGCGGAACGTGCACGTGGACGGGGCCGATCCGTACGACCATGCCCGCCAGCCGGTCCGGTGTCGCGGCGCCGGGCGGCACGAAGCCGGCGCCCCGGATCTCGATGTCGTCACCCGTCCTGATCGGCGCGTCCAGGTCGCCCGCCTCCCGGGCGCGGACCACCGAGAGCACGACGGGCCGGGTGCCCTCGGCGAACTTGCCGGCGAAGTACGTGGCGGCCGAGACCGCGACGAGGAGCGCCGGCGCCCACGGCAGGTCGGGCAGTTCGTCAGGACGGCGGGCCAGCCGTACGGCGGCGAAGACGACGGCCGCCGCGTTGACGAACACGTACTGCACGTCGGTGAAGCTGCCGCGGCGGTCGTCGTCGCAGAGCAGGTCGGCGAGGCGCGGCCGGTCCGCGCGCACCTTCTGTACGCGCCGGGCCGCGATACGCGCGGTGACGATCCGGCGGACGACGACGGCGACCGCGCACACCACGGCGAGCACGGTCAGCAGCCCGGCGCCGCGGGCGAGTCCGAGGCCGGAGACGAGCGCGTCCCGATCGGCGCCCCGGGACGCCCCGGCGAGCTGGAGGGCGAGCACGAACACCGCGAACACCGCGAGCAGCAGCCACGCGGACGCGACCGTGCGCGACGTGGACAGCCGGTTGTCGTCCCCGATCAGCGGTGCCAGGAGGCCGCCGCGCGGGCGGTGCAGGGTCGCGGCGGCGGTCAGGAGCGCGCCGAAGAAGATCCCGGCGATCAGCCCGGCCGTGCGGGCCACGCTCCATCCGGCGCCGACGGCGGTCAGCGCCTGGACGAGGACCAGGACGACCACGCCGCCCCAGACGGCGAACAGCGAGGCCCGCCACACGGCGAACAGCCAGGCGTCCCCCGCCTCCCGGGCGCGCTCCGCGACCGCCCGGGCGGTCTGGGTCAGCTCGTCCGACACCCACTGGCGCGAGGCGCTCGCGGAGTACTCGACCGCCGCGGGCAGGCCCTGCCCGGCCGCGAGCTCGTCGCGTTGCGCGAGGAACGCGGCCACGGCCCGCCGATGCCCCTCACGCGCTCCGTGCGGACACCCGCCGCAGGTGCATCCACCCTCGTGCGCCACCCCGGACCGTTCCGCAGACTCCCGCACCGCCACGCCGAACGCCACCTTCCCGCTCCGTTGCCGGCTCCCCGAACTTCCTTGTGATGAGAGGGAATTCTGCCGTACATACCGCACCACCCCGGACCGGAACGGCCATCGCCGGGTGACGAGACCGTCACGATCCGGATCGGACCGCGGGAGTCGCACCGGCGAGACCGGGCAGGATCCAAAAACTGCCGCCACGATGACAGACATGCTCGCGCCACCAGCTAGAGTTTGTTACGGGCCACAGCAACCGGCCCGGTCATGGAGACCGGCGCCGCGCGAGGCAGGCCCTGTCTTTCCGGAAGAGGTACGCATGCCGCCAGAAGCCCGGACCCGCGCGACGGGCCGGCTCGACGACGACGACTACCCGGCCTTCACCATGGGGCGGGCGGCCGAGATGATCGGCGCCACCCCGGCGTTCCTGCGCGCCATCGGTGAGGCCCGGCTGATCACTCCGCTCCGGTCCGAGGGCGGCCACCGCCGCTACTCGCGCTACCAGCTGCGCATAGCGGCCCGCGCTCGGGAGCTCGTCGACGCCGGCACCCCCGTCGAGTCGGCCTGCCGGATCATCATCCTGGAGGACCAGCTCGAAGAGGCCCTCCGCCTGAACGAGCAGCTCAGACAGGTCCCCGACGCGGAGGAGTCCGCGACGGGCCGCGGGAACCTGGGCGCCACGCGGACCAGGGAGCGCCACGAGAGCCGGAACGGCTCCTGACGAGCGAGGGGCCCGGGGCCGTGTCCACGTCGGAACGTACGGGAGTGCCCCGCGCGCCGGAGCGCAGGCGGGTGCGGCGCGGGGGCGGGGAGCGCCCGGCCGGGCCGCAGGCCCCGAATCTGTCGCAACCAGTGCAGGATTTGCGGTGGTCGGCGGTGGAAAATTTCCCTCGGCGCCGCCGCCAGTGAATCTTTCCGAGCGCATTCGCAGGTGCCGTGCTAGTGTGGAGCGCAGTTGCAGTTGTGGTTCCCAAAACTTCGAGTGCGCTTACCGGTTCTTTTTCGCCGGCGGGTGCACTTTCGTTTTTCCTGGATTTCCTGGTTCCGACCAGACCTCCGGGCGGGGCAATCACCGGCAACCCAGGGCAGCACAGTGCGGCCCTGAATTTGCCCCGAATGGAGAATATTATGGCTACCGGAACCGTGAAGTGGTTCAACTCGGAAAAGGGCTTCGGCTTCATCGAGCAGGACGGCGGCGGCGCTGACGTCTTCGCCCACTACTCGAACATCGCGGCCCAGGGCTACCGTGAGCTCCAGGAAGGCCAGAAGGTCAGCTTCGACGTCACGCAGGGCCAGAAGGGCCCGCAGGCGGAGAACATCACCCTCGCCTGACCCCTGTAGCTCGCAAGAGCGTGTTCGAGCCGGGGTTCCGGTTTTCTCACCGGAACCCCGGCTCGCCGCTTGCCCCCGCAGAAACCGGTCGTGCGTAGCGCACGGACCGTACGGGCCACGGCCACCGGCCGTCGCCCGCCCCATGCGAGCGGGCCCGCCGTCGATCGCGACGGCGCACGGCCGCCGTATCCACAGATGTACACGGCCCACCGCAACCGGAGTATCACCGGGTTCTTCATCGCCGGTGTACGGGTGGTGAGTACGCGATGCGCCGCACGGCGCGCAGGTACACACCCGTACGCACCGTATTCGCAAATATCCGCGCATACATCCAGGTCCAGGCATTGCGCCCGGCTGTACCGGCAAGAATTCGGTCCCGCATAGCGACGGGGCCATCCATCGCTGTACCCCGGCTCGTTCCTGCGAATCTTCGTACCGTTCACGGTGCCGGGAATTCCTCGATACGTGCCGCATCGAGGAAGGTTCACCCTTGAACCGGTCGCCCGGCACAAACAATCGATCCAGCAATTCTTCTTCCCGCGGGGTTCCCTCCCGTCGAGGCGGTTCCGCCGCGGGCTCCGGCTCCACGAGCCGCAGGAGCGCCCCGCGCCGCGCCGGCGCCGGTGGTGGCGGACGCAGCGGCGGAGGCCAGAACAGGGCCGTCGCCCAGCCCCGCGCCTTCACCGCTCCCGAGCCGATCACGCCCGCGCTGCCGCCCATCGAGTCCTTCGACGAAGCGGACATGCCCGCAGCGCTGCTCGCCGCGCTGACCGCGGAGGGCGTGACCGTACCGTTCCCCGTGCAGGCCGCGACGCTCCCGAACTCCCTCGCGGGTCGCGATGTCCTCGGCCGCGGCAAGACCGGCTCCGGCAAGACCCTCGCGTTCGGCCTGAGCATGCTGTCCCGCCTGGCCGACCGGCGGGCCATGCCGCGCCGGCCGCTGGCCCTCGTCCTGGTCCCCACCAGGGAACTGGCCCAGCAGGTGGCCGACGCGCTCTCCCCGTACACGAAGGTTCTGCGGCTGCGCACGGCCACGGTCGTCGGTGGCCTCTCCATCGGCCGGCAGGCGGACGCGCTGCGCTCCGGCGCCGAGATCGTCGTGGCGACGCCCGGCCGGCTGCGCGACCTCGTGGAGCGCGGCGACTGCGTGCTCTCCGACGTGACCATCAGCGTCCTGGACGAAGCCGACCAGATGGCCGACATGGGCTTCATGCCGCAGGTCACCGCCCTGGTGGACCAGGTGTCGCCGGAGGCACAGCACATGCTGTTCTCCGCGACGCTCGACGCGAACATCGACCGCCTGGTCCGGCGCTACCTGACCGACCCGGTCGTGCACATCGGCGACCCGTCCGACGGCGTGGTCAGCACGATGGAGCACCACGTGCTGCACGTACGCGACCTCGACAAGCAGGCCGTGACCATCGAGATCGCGGCCCGCGAAGGCCGGGTCCTGATGTTCCTCGACACCAAGCACGCGGCCGACCGGCTGGCGAAGAACCTGCTCAAGCAGGGTGTGCGTGCCGCCGCCCTGCACGGCGGCAAGTCCCAGTCGCAGCGCACCCGCACCCTGACGCAGTTCAAGGACGGCCTGGTGAACGTGCTGGTCGCCACGAACGTGGCGGCCCGCGGCATCCACGTCGACCAGCTGGACCTGGTCGTCAACGTCGACCCGCCGGCCGACCACAAGGACTACCTGCACCGCGGCGGCCGTACGGCGCGCGCCGGCGAGTCCGGTCTCGTCGTCACCCTCGTCGTGCCGGAGCAGCGGCGCGAGGTGGGCCGGCTGATCAACGCCGCCGGGATCACCGCCGAGACCACCCAGGTCAACTCCGGTGAGGCCGAGCTGAGCCGGATCACCGGCGCGCGGAAGCCCTCGGGTGTACCGGTGGTCATCACGCCTCCGGTGGCCCAGGCCCGCGCCGCGGGTACCGGCACTGCCTCCCGCAGCCGCAGGTCCCGCCCCGCCGGCAGCGGCGGCGGCAACGGCAACAGGCGCCGCGGCGCCGCGGGATCCGGTACGGCACGCGAGACGCACGCGGTGCCGGCACCCCGCTCACGGCGCGGTTCGTACCGCGGCGACGAGCGGCCCGCCACGGAGGCGCCCCGCACCGAGGGATCCCGTGGCGGCGAACACCGCCGCCGCCGCACCGAACGCGGCTGACACGAGCGAAGGCCGGGCGCGCCAGGACCGGGCGCCCGGCCATCGGGCCCCGGCCGCCGCGCCAGGCCCGTACACGCCACGCCTCCGTCCGCCCGGCCGCACCCGCGTCCGTCGGACACACCCCCGACAGCCCCACTCGTGCTGTCGAGCCGACGCACCACCCCCGATGACAGCTACCGCCGATCGACCCTGGTGAGGACCCATGCGCTGCGTGATCGCACGATTCCCCTTCGACCTGATCAAGAGCGAGGTCGAACAGACGATGAAGGGCGTCAAGCCCGAGGCCGGCACCGGTGCGGCCGTGAAGATCGGCACCAAGGTCTACCCCGTCAAGCAGGTGGGTGAGCTGATCACGAAGCAGGACCGCAGGGACTTCACAGCGGACGAGGTGACCCGGGCGCTGATCCGTCTCGGATTCACCTGCCAGACGCTGCCCGTGCCCAGCGCCGCCCCGGCGACGGACACCGGAGACCTGACCCTGTGACGCGCTGAACGCCCGGCCGGCGCCCGTCAGGACCCCGGCCGGGCGTTCGTCCGTCCCCAAAAGGCCCGCTCGACACCGTCGGGTGGGCCTTTCCGCTGCCCGGGACCCGCGGGACTGCGGGGAGTGCCGATCGGCGTCGCCCGCGTCAGGGCCGGTCCGTCCGCCTGGCGCGTCCGAGCCCTGACGTGTCCTCGCCGGGCAGGAGCTCCGATCCGCCGTCCGGCGCGACCCGCCTGAGGGCGGGCTCCAGACCCCGCACCGGTCCCACGCCGCGCAGCGTACGGGGGAAGCGCAGGCAGGAGATGACGACCAGCAGGGGCCACATCGCCTGCGAGAAGGTGACGACGCGCTCGGCGACGCCCGGCATGCGCGGAGTGCCGTCCCGGTGCAACTCGACCCAGAACCATGCCGCGCAGATCCACATCACGCCGCTCGCCACGCTCGCAGGGATGGGGCGCAGCCCCCATGGCACCCCGTCGCCCCCGCGCCCGACGGCCAGCACCGGCCACAGGGCGAGCAGGACGAACCCGACGGTCGCGACCGTCCCGTGGGTGAACGAGCCCCCGTTGCTGGGCGCCGGGACCAGGGTCAGCGCGATCGGTGTGACTCCCCCGCCGCCGAGCGCGGCCCTGCCCACACGGGTGGCTCCCCGCAGCCCCGCCGCGGTGACCAGGTAGCAGGTCCCGAGCGCGAGCAGCGAGGCGGTCAGCACCCAGTACCCGGGCGCGCCGTACGCGCCGAGGAGGCTGATCGACTTGGTCACGGGGTTGTAGCCCGGCCCCTGGATCACCTGGGCGACCGACCAGCCACCGACCAGTACGACGGGGGCGGCCGCCGCGGAGAGCACGATCCACCAGGGCACAATGCGCATCGGAATACCATAAAACGTAATAAACAGATCGGGCGGGTGCACACGCGGGCGAACGCGGGCCGTCCGGGAATCCGGGCGACCCGACAACCGGACAACCGCGAACCGCGAACCGCGAACCGGGAGCCATGAAGCCCGGGCGGCAGGGCAGGCGGAGAGTCCTGGATGCCCCGGACCGGATCGCCCCTGATCGGAGCGTCCGCCGATCGGGACGCCCGCGGCTCCTTCGGCCCGGGGCCGCCGGGATCGGGGTGGCGCCGGCGTCGGGCCGGGCGTGCCGTTGACACCGGGCCCGGGGCGCGTTGATCATCGCGGGGTCCGGCGGAAGGGCCGGACATCCGTGACGGTCCGAGAGAGGGTGCGGTATTCCATGACCGACAGCGAGGACACCGGAATGCGGGCGCGAGAGCTCGCGGCCGGACAGCGGACCGTCGTGTGGACCGCCACCACCGGGCCGGGCGCGCCCGAGCCCCTCTTCGAGACGTCCGAGCTGCTGCTCGAAGCACCCAACTGGAGCCATGACGGCCGCAGTCTGCTGCTCAACGGCGATGGACGGCTGTGGCGGCTGGATGTCCGGGAGCCGTCGGGGCTGACGGAGATCGAGCTCGGGGGCGTACCGCCCATCAACAACGACCACGTACTCTCACCCGACGGGCGGACCCTGTACGTGTCCGGCATGGACGGCCACCTGTACGCGGTGCCCGCCGAGGGCGGCGACGGTGTCCTGCTGACGAAGGGCGCCGATGACGTCCTGCACTTCCTGCACGGCGTCAGCCCCGACGGCACCACCCTCGCGTACGTGCTGATTCCCCGCGGTGTGCCCGGCGCGCGGGGGCGTCTCGCGCTGATGCCCGCGACCGGCGGCCCCGGCCGGGTGCTGGACACCGGCGACGGGCACATCGACGGGCCCGAGTACTCGCCCGACGGCGCGTGGATCCTCTTCAACACCGAGACGTTCACCGAGGCCCCGGGCCACGCCCAGCTGGCACGGGTCCCGGCGCTCGGCGGTCCGGTGGAGCGGCTGCACACGTCCGACACGGTCGACTGGTTCCCGCACCTGTCGCCGGACGGGCGCCACGCGACCTACCTGTCGTTCCCCGCGGGCACACTCGGCCACCCGGAGAACCTCGACGTCACGGTCCGGCTCGTACGGACCGACGACTGGAGTCTGCCCGTCCACTGCCACGCGCTGTTCGGCGGGCAGGGCACCCTCAACGTCAACAGCTGGGCGCCGGACAGCGAACGCTTCGCCTTCGTCTCGTATCCGCTCACCGGGCGCTGACGCCCGGGGCCCAGGCCTCGACAACCGGGCGCGGCAGCCGACGGCGAGGACCGGCGGCGGGAGCCCGGTGCGAGGACAGGCCGCGAGGACCGACGGCGAAGGGGCGCGGAGTCCGGTCGGCCCTGGCTCCGCGCCCCTCGTCGTCAGGCTGCGGTCACTCCCACTCGATGGTGCCCGGCGGCTTGCTCGTCACGTCCACGACCACGCGGTTGACCTCCGCCACCTCGTTGGTGATGCGCGTCGAGATCTTCGCGAGCACGTCGTAGGGCAGACGCGACCAGTCCGCCGTCATCGCGTCCTCGGACGAGACGGGGCGCAGCACGATGGGGTGCCCGTACGTCCGTCCGTCACCCTGGACACCGACGGAGCGGACGTCCGCGAGCAGCACGACGGGGCACTGCCAGATCTCACGGTCGAGGCCGGCGGCCGTCAGCTCCTCGCGGGCGATCGCGTCGGCGTCGCGCAGCAGGTCGAGCCGCTCGCGCGTCACCTCGCCGACGATCCTGATGCCGAGGCCCGGGCCGGGGAACGGCTGCCGCTGGACGATCTCCTCCGGCAGGCCGAGCTCCTGGCCGACCATCCGGACCTCGTCCTTGAACAGCTCCCGCAGCGGCTCGATCAGCTCGAACTCGATGTCGTCCGGCAGACCGCCCACGTTGTGGTGCGACTTGATGTTCGCCGTGCCCGTGCCGCCGCCGGACTCGACGATGTCCGGGTAGAGCGTGCCCTGGACGAGGAACGCGACGTCCTCGCCCTCCGCACCCGCCTCGGCGACGATCTCGGCCTGCGCCTGCTCGAAGACACGGATGAACTCACGGCCGATGATCTTCCGCTTCTGCTCCGGGTCGGAGACCCCGGCGAGCGCCCGCAGGAACCGCTCGGACGCGTCGACGACCTTCAGCTGTACGCCCGTCGCCGCGACGAAGTCCTTCTCGACCTGCTCGGTCTCGCCCTTGCGCATCAGGCCGTGATCCACGTACACGCAGGTCAGCTGGGAACCGATGGCCTTCTGCACGAGCGCGGCCGCGACCGCCGAGTCCACACCGCCGGACAGCCCGCAGATGGCGCGCTTCGTGCCGACCCGCTCACGGATCAGCGCGACCTGCTCCTCCACCACGCTGGACGTCGTCCATGTCGGCTCGATACCCGCGCCCCGGTACAGGAAGTGCTCCAGCACCTGCTGCCCGTGCGTCGAGTGCATGACCTCGGGGTGGTGCTGGACGCCGTAGAGCTTCTTCTCGTCGTTCTCGAAGGCGGCGACGGGGACCACGTCCGTGGACGCGGTGACCGAGAAGCCCTCGGGAGCCGCGGAGCACGTGTCGCCGTGGGACATCCAGACGGACTGCTCGGCGGGCGTGCCCTCGAAGAGCGTCGAACCGGGCTTGGACACGTGCAGCGGGGTGCCGCCGTACTCCCGGGCGCCGGTGGCCTCGACCGTGCCGCCGAGGGCCTTAGCCATCAGCTGGAAGCCGTAGCACATACCGAAGACCGGGACGCCCGCCTCGAACAGCGAGCTGTCGAGGCTCGGCGCGCCGTCCGCGTACACCGACGAGGGACCGCCGGACAGGATGATCGCCTTCGGCCTCTTCGCCAGCATCTGGGCCACCGGCATGGTGGACGGCACGATCTCGCTGAAGACCCGCGCCTCGCGGACGCGGCGGGCAATGAGCTGGGCGTACTGGGCGCCGAAGTCCACGACCAGGACCGTGTCCTCGTGGGCGCCGCCGGTGGCGGCTGCGCCCGCGGCGGTGTCGGCGGCGGTGGCGGCGGTGGGTGGTACTGCTGGCACGGGGCGGCCTTCCGGCGGTATGGCGGGGTGATCGGTAAAGTCGGTCGGTGCTCCCGATTCTACCGGCGCCGGGCGACGAGCCGTCCGTGAGCCGTGCGTCCCGGGACCGCCCCCGGTCCGTGAACCGCGGACCCCGCGACCGCCCCCGGCCCGTGTGCCGTGCGCCCGCACCCGCCTCCCGGTCCGTGGTGCCGTGTGCCGTGCGCCCGGGACCGCTCCCGGCACTCCGCCGCCCTCCCCTGTCTCATCATGCGAGCGGCTCTTTGATCCCCGGCCGCCGCCTGGTCCATACTCGACGCATGCGCGAGCACTCGACCTTCCTCTTTAGCTATGGCACCGGCCAGTCCGGGTGCCATGGTCGTGCTGCTTGAGCTGACAAGCGACTTCCGAAAGCGCCCCGGACCGGCACGGTCCCGGGGCGCTTTCGCTTTCCGGGCCCGACCCGCACCCCGGGGCTCCACCACCGCGCCGTACGCACCCCACGGAGGAGCACCCACATGGCCATCACCAGCAACGCCAGGACCAAGGCCAACGCCGCCGGCAGCGACACCGGCGCCCGTACCCCCGAGGCCACCACGGCCATCGAGGGGGCACGTGAGCGCATCGACGCACTGGACGACCGCATCATCGGGCTCATCCAGGAACGCATGGCAGTCTCCTCGGTCATCCAGAAGGCACGCATCGAGTCCGGCGGCCGGCGCGTGAACATCGGCCGCGAGAACGAGATCCTGGCCAACTACAGCAGGGCCCTGGGCAAGCCGGGCGCCGCCCTCGCACTGACCCTGCTGGAGCTGTCGCGCGGGCGGGTCTGACCGTGGCGACCGCCCCCGGAGCCCGCTCGTATCCCCGTTCGGGCACCTCGCGTGCGCGGCTCCCACCCGTACGGCGCGTGACCGGGGCCGCCCGGACGTCGTTGGACCGTGCGTCCGTGCCCGCCAGGTGCGGGCGTCAGCAGTACGAGCAGTAACCAGCATCACCACGCGTGGCTCTGCCGGGGTGTGTGGCGTACCGCAGGTGCGCCGTGGGACCTCGCCCCGGCATCGGTGACCGGACGGCAGGGGACAGCGGCCCGGTCAGCCGGTCCGGCCGGTTCCGGGGACGCCCGGGACCGGCCGGTTTCTGTCCGGTCAGGACCTGCGCTTCTCCAGTGCTCTCAGGGTTGCCCAAGGACGCGCCGTGCGGTCCGAGGACGCGCGGTCCCGGCGCGGCGTCCCGTCCCTCTCGTCCGCCCCTTGCACCCCATGCGTCACCGCGTCCCGTACGTGAGGCCGTTCGCGGCCACGGCGCACCCGGTCGCCGCCGCCTCGCGCGCGGCGGGCCCGGCCGGAGCGGACCGCCCCGGGTTCCCCTCCGTCCCGCACGCCCCGGGAGTGTGACGGTCATAGTGACGCAGCTCACATCAACTTCCTGGGATCCACGTGACAACCATCTACGCGGGTCACAGGTCTCTTATGCGTTGACCCGATGAAGGGGACGCTGCTCTCGGAGGGGGGTGCAGCGTCCCCGTCGGTGTCGTGCGGGGCGCCGCCGGATCAGCCGTCGCCGGCCCCGGCCCCCGGCCCGGTCGTGCGGGTCGCGTCTTCGGCCCCGGCCTCCTTCGTCCCGTTCCCACGCGTCGCCTTCGGGACCTTCGGCATCTCCACGAACGGCAGCCGCAGCGCGCCGAACGCCTCCGCCGGCACGACCGGCGACTTCGGCTCCACCGCCCGCAGCCTCGCGTACGCCTCGCCCTGCACGGGCCGTTCGTCGGCGTCGCCCTTGTTCGGCCAGAGCGACATCGCACGCTCCGCCTGCGCGGTGATCGTCAGCGCCGGGTTGACGCCCAGGTTCGCGGAGACGGCGGAACCGTCGACCACCGAGATCCCTGGATGGCCGTGGATGCGGTGGTACGGATCGATCACGCCCTCCTGCGCCGAGGCGCCGATCGGGCAGCCGCCCAGGAAGTGCGCGGTCAGGGGGGTGCCCATCAACTCGCCCACGTTGCTGCCCGGGAAGCCGTTGATCTCCTCCGCGATGAGCGACGCCGCGCGGGACGCCTCGGGGATCTGCTTCGGGTTGGGTTCCCCGCGCCCCTGGCGCGCGGTCAGCAGGCCCTTGCCCGGCCCGCTCGGCTTGCGGTACGTGGTCAGGGAGTTGTCCAGGGACTGCATGACCAGCCCGATGATCGTCTTCTCGGACCAGCGGTGGTTGGACAGCGACCGCAGCATCAGCGCGGGGTGCCGGGCCGCGTGGCCGAGCCAGGCCCGTACCCGGTGGTCGCTGTGCGGGACCTGGAGGATGGACAGCGCGCCCATCGCGTTGGAGCCCCTGCCGTAGCGGACCGGTTCCACGTGCGTGTGCTCGTCCGGGTAGATGGACGAGGTGATCGCCACGCCCCGCGTGAAGTCGGCGCGCTCGGCGCCGTGCCGCTCGCGGTAGCGGCGGTCGTCGGTCTGCGCGCCCACCAGGGCCTCGGAGTTCGTCCGGGTCAGCTCGCCGAGCCGCGGGGACAGCCGGGGCAGCAGTCCCCGGTCCCGCATCGTGTGCAGCAGGGTCTGGGTGCCGTACGTGCCCGCCGCGATCACCACGTACCGCGCCCTGAGGGTGCGGTACTTGCCGCTGCGGCGCCGGGCGTCGGTGGGGACGGTGACGACGCGGTGGCCGCCGTCCTCGTGCTCGGTCACGGCGGCGACGGTCGTCATGGGGTGGATGACGGCGCCCGCCCGTTCCGCGAGGTACAGGTAGTTCTCGGTGACCATGTTCTTCGCGCCGTGCCGGCAGCCCGTCATGCACTCGCCGCACTCGGTGCAGGCGTTGCGCTCGGGGCCGACGCCGCCGAAGTAGGGGTCCTGGACGCGGGCGCCCGGCGCGACCGACTTCGCCGCCTCGCCGGGGCTCCGCGCGCCCCCTCCGGCCGTGCTGTCCGTGCCGTCCGCACCGGCCGTCGCGCCGGGGCCGCCGGAAACGGCCGTGCTGTCCGCGTCACCGTCCCGGCCGTCGCCGAAGAACACGCCCACCGGGGCGAGCCGGAACGTGTCGCCCACGCCCATCGCCTCGGCAGCCGCCTTCAGGTGCACGTCGGAGGGGGTCATCGTCGGGTTGGTGCGCACCCCGAGCATCCGCCGCGCCTGGTCGTAGTACGGGGCAAGTTCCTGGTGCCAGTCGGTGATCGACGCCCACTGCGGGTCCGCGAAGAAGGCGGGCGGCGGCACGTAGAGGGTGTTGGCGTAGTTGAGCGAACCGCCACCGACCCCCGCGCCCGCCAGCACCATCACGTTCCCCAGCAGGTGCACGCGCTGGATCCCGTACAGGCCGAGCGCCGGTGCCCACAGGTAGTTCTTCACGTCCCAGGAGTTCCTGGGCAGGGTGTCGCGGGTGAAGCGGCGGCCCGCTTCGAGGACCGCCACCCGGTAGCCCTTCTCCGTCAGCCGCAGCGCGGCCACCGAACCGCCGAACCCGGAGCCGACCACGACGACGTCGTAGTCGAGGTCCCCGGGGTCGGGACCGGCGCCTTCACCGCTGCCGCCCGTACGTGCGTCCCGCTTCGACCGCCCGGCGGGAGATCCCTGCCGGGGGCCCGGCTCGCGTCCGGCGGACTTCCGGCCGGCCGCCTCGCGTGTGGCGGACTCCTCCGCTGGGGACTCGTCCTCGGGGAACTGTTCCGTGGGCAAACTTCCGGCCTCCCTCTCGGCATCACGGCGGGCGGGCGCGCCACGCTCGGGCGGCGCGCCGCGCTCAGCGCAGGCGCAGCGCCTTCATCGCCCGCAGGCTCCGGCTCATGAACTGCGCGTAGGCCTCGTCGTCCATGCCGAACGACGGGGCGAGCGGCATCAGGCGCTGTCGCGCCACCGTCTGGACCTCGGTGAACTTGTGGATCCCGTCGGCGCCGTGGCGCCGGCCGAGCCCCGAGTCCTTCATGCCGCCCATGGGCGCGCGGACGCTGCCGTAGGCCGCCGCGTACCCCTCGTTGATGTTGACCGTGCCGGTGCGCAGCCGCCGGGCCACGTCCTGGCCGCGCCGGGCGCTCCTGGTCCAGACACTGGCGTTGAGGCCGTAGGCTCCCTCGTTGGCGCGGGCGAGCGCGTCCTCGTCGTCGCGGAAGCGGTAGACCGACACGACCGGTCCGAACGTCTCGTCCGCGCAGACCGCCATCGGCGCCTCGACCCCGTCGAGGATCGTCGGTTCGTAGAAGTAGGGGCCGATGTCGGGGCGCGCGGTGCCGCCGGCGAGGACCGTGGCGCCCTTGGCGACGGCCTCCTCGACGTGCGCGCTGACCGTGTGCAGCTGGCGTTCGCCGACGAGGGAGCCCATGTCGGCGCCGAACGCGAGCGCGGAGCCGAGGCGCATCGCCTTCGTCCGGGCGACGAACCGCTCCACGAAGGCGTCCGCCACCGACTCGTGGACGTACAACCGCTCGATGGAGACGCACAGTTGACCGGCCGACGAGAAGCACGCCCGGACCGCGCCCGCCGCCGCCTTCTCGACGTCGGCGTCGGCGAGGACGAGCATCGCGTTCTTGCCGCCCAGCTCCAGCGACACCCCGACGAGACGCTCCGCCGCGCCGCGCGCGACCTCACGGCCGGTACGGGTCGATCCGGTGAACGACACGTAGTCCGCGTGCCGCACGACCTCGGGCCCGACGACCGGGCCCTCGCCCAGGACCACCTGGAGGACCTCCGCCGGCATCCCGGCCTCGATCAGCAGTTCGCGGGCCCACAGCGCGGTCAGCGCGGTCTCGGAGTCCGGCTTCATCACGACTGCGTTGCCGGAGACGAAGGCGGGCAGCGCGTCCCCGACGGAGAGTTCGAGCGGGTAGTTCCACGGCACGATCTGGCCGACGACGCCCTTCGGCTGCCGCAACTCCGTGACCTTGGTCAGCGTGGGTACGACGCCGGTGCGGTGGCGGGGCCTGAGGTAGGTGTGCGCGGCGCGCCCGTAGTGCCGGGCCTCCACGGCGAGGCCCTGGACCTCTTCGTGCGCGTGCGCCCTGGCCTTGCCGGTCTCCAGCTGGATCAGGTCGAGCACCTCGGTCTGCCGGTCGAGCAGCAGGTCGTGGAAGCGCAGCAGGACGGCGGCGCGCCGCCGCACGGGCAGGGCCGCCCAGGCCGGCTGCGCCGCACGGGCGCGTTCGAAGGCCGTCGCGACGTCCTCAGGCGTGGAGGCGGGCAGTTCCGCCAGCACCTCCCCCGTGTACGGGGTGTGGCTCACGGTCCGTCCTGAGCCGACGACCCCCCTCGCGAGCCGGGCCACCAGTTCGGGGGTGACCACGTCGGACGCGGCACGGGCGGCGACGGTGGGCCGCGCCACCGGGTTGGTGCCCGGGGCGGTTGCGGCCTCTGCGGGCTCGGGTGCGGCCGTCCCGGCGCCGGTCGTGCCGCTCCCGGTGACCTCGTCATCGGTGGCCGTGCCCGCCAGGGCATCCGCCGCCCGGGTCCCGGCCGGGGCATCCGCTGCCGCCTGCGCCGGAGGGACGTCCGGTACGTCCGCGGTCCGCTCGGCGGACGCCGCTGACTTCGTCGACTCTGAGTCCGTCATGCGGCGAGCGTATTCCGCGACGCCCCCTTTGGGTACCCGGCGGTAACCTTCTTCACCCCCCGATCACAAAGCCGCCAGTGATCGCTGGCACGAATCGCGGCGACCCGTGCGCGGACCCGTGATCCGGACCTCCGGACGCCGGTTCCTTCGGCGCCCGTCCCCCTCGCCGGGAGCCGCTGGTGCGCGGCTCACGCGCCGGGATCCGCCGGTGGCTGCCAGCCGCGCAGGACGGTGGAGAACCGCGCGTCGCTCCAGTCCGCCGTGGGCCCCGACATGTACAGCGCGTACTCCGCGCCCGTGTCGTCGTCCACGTACATCAGATCGACAGCCGTACGCGGTCCCGGTACACCCTGGCTCGCCGCCTGCGTCCAGGTGAACTCCCAGCGGGCGGCCTGCTTCTGGTCCCGGTAGGTGTCGGGGCCCAGCGTGACGCGGTGGTAGTCCGGCAGGGTGCCGACCTTGCCGCCCGAGGCCTCCAGGTTGTCGAGGTGGTCCAGCGGGCTCGGGAAGTCGGGCTGCGTGTCGATGCTGATCCGGACGAAGTGCTGGTCGTCGTCCGGGCTGTAGTCGATGGTCCCCACGCCCGGCACGCGCACGTACCCCTTGGGCAGCCAGAGGCTGAACCCCTCGGGCGCGTCGACGCGCTGCCAGCCCTTCGGCACGCTCTGGGCGTCCGGGGCGCCCGCTCCGTCGGACGGGGTGACCTGCCCGGGCGAGGAGCCGCCGTCCGGTGCGGAACCGCCGCCGGAGGCAGCGGAGTCCGTGTCACCGGAGCCCCGGGTCGCCGGGTCCGCCGTCGACCCGCCCGACTGCCCCCGGGCGGCGGAACCGCCGCTCTCACCGCCGAACTGCGTGACCCCGTAGCCGACCCCGCCACCGATGACGACCGCCGCGAGGACGGCGAGGACGACCGCACGGCCCCGGGACGTCCTGCGGCCCGCGCCGGTGCCGGCCCGGGTGGCCGCCTGGGCGGGCGCGCCGTCAACGGGCCGCCCGTGCGGTCCCGGTCCCCCGTAGCCGCCGGTGGCGCCGTACGGTCCCGCCCCCATCTGCCCGTCGGGACCGGCCGGGCCCCGGCCTGCGGCCGGACCGAGGGTGCCCGCGTGCCGTGCGTGGGTCTCCGCCTGCCCGGCCCGAGGCGAGGGGCCCTGCCCGTACGGATCCTGCCCGTACGGATCCGGCTGGTGGGGGGAACTCTGGTGAGGGGCCTGCGGGCCGGGCCCCCTGGGTATGCCGTACGAGGAGACCGGCAGGGTGAGACCGCCGGTCGGGTACGCGGTGGTGTCCGCCTGCCGGCCCTCCGCCACCTCGGTCAGCAGGCGCGCGCACGCGTCCGCGTCGGGCCGTAGCCCGGCGTCCTTCTGCAGCATCGCGACGATGACGGGAGCCAGTTCACCCGCCGCGGAGGGGTACGGCACGTCGTCGACGATCACCGCTTGCAGCGTGGAGAGCGCGCTGTCCCGGTGGTACGGCGAAATCCCCTGAACGGCCGTGTACAGCGTGGCGCCCAGCGACCAGAGGTCACCGGCGGGGCCCGGGGCCTCACCCCGTACCCGTTCCGGCGCCAGGTACTCGACGGAGCCGATGAGCTCACCGGTCCTGGTGACGGACGTGTCGCCCTCGACGGCTGCTATCCCGAAGTCGGCGAGCAGCACCTGCCCGTCGCGCGCCAGCATCACGTTGGCGGGCTTGACGTCCCGGTGCAGCACCCCCGCCGCGTGCGCGGCCCGCAGGGCGCCGAGCACGGCCAGGCCGATCCTGGCTGCCTCGCGTGCCTCGACGGGCGCGGACTCCTTGACGACGTCGGACAGCGAGCGGCCGTCCACGTACTGCATGACGATCCAGGGTCTGCCGTCGTGCTCCAGCACGTCGTGGACGGTGACGACGTTCGGATGGCTGATCCGGGCCGCGGCCCGCGCCTCCGTGCGGGTGCGCCCGTGCAGCACCTCACGGTCGGCCTCCGTCGCGTACAGGCCCGCGGTCAGTTCCTTGACCGCGACCGTACGGTGCAGCAGTTCGTCCTGGGCCCGCCACACCCGGCCCATACCGCCGCGGCCTATGGCTTCGGTGAGGCGGTAGCGGCCGGCGAGGAGTACTCCGGCGCCCGTGCTCTGTGAATCGTCCACTTCCCCCGCCCTGTTCGTCGCGCCACCACAGGTTACGGAGGATCCCTGACGGTGCGGAACACCGGGACCGCATGAGACAGCACTGTGACGCGCACGGCCGCGATTGGTCCACGGACCGTCAGCAGCCGTGTCAGCGTGTGGTCTTGTACGAGGCGGTCGCCTGCTGGTAGATCTCGCTGACCTCGTCGCGCTGGCTGTCCGGGCCGATCACCTGGACGACGTGGTACCTGCCGCCGATGATCATGGCGAGGTTCCGGACGTACACCGTGCGGCCGTTGCTGTCCTGCCAGGTGTACTGGCCCTCGGCCATGGCCTGTTGGCCCACGTCGATGCGGCGCAGACCGGAGGCGCTCGCCCAGGTCGAGGCGCGGAACGGCTGGAGCTCGGGCTCCTTGTCGCTCTGGTAGACGAGCGGATCGCCGCCGTCGGCCTTCACCGTGTCCCGGCCCGGGACGACGATCAGGCTGAAGTCCCCGCTCACGTAACGGACCTGGCCGCTGTCGTTCATCGCGCGGCGCTGCCAGTCCTGCCGCACCGCGATCTGGAAGCCCTCGGGGTCCTTGCGCAGCACGTACCCCTTCGCGAGGTGCGTGCCGGAGCCCGCGGCGACGGTCGGCGCGGTGGACGCGCCCGCGTTCCCGCTCCCGGCGGGCGCGCTGCCCGTGGCCGCCGGGGTGCCACCGGATGCCGCGGACGCCGGGGCCGATCCCCCGGAGCCCGAAGGCGCCGGGGCGGCGGACGAACCGGGCGGGACCTCCCGCACGCTCTGCCCCTGGGTGTCGCCCGACTTCGGCAGGAACATCACCGCGTAGACGATGGCCCCGACGAGCACCAGCAGGATCAGGACCAGGAGCGTGCGGCCCAGCGACCTCGGCCGCCGGGACGCCTGCCGCTGAGCGGGCTGCCGGGCCCCCCGGCCCTCCTTGCGGGCCTTGCCCGCCTTGGGACGGCGCCCGGGGCCCTCGCGCGGTTCGCTGCCGGCGTGCCCGAAGAGGTCGGCGCTCAGGTCGCGCTCGTGCCCGGGGTCGGGCGTGCCCGCCGTGGAGTCGAAACCGGCCGCGCCCCCACCGTCGTACGGGGGCGCGTACGGGGCCGCCCGCGCGGTGTCCTCGGCCCAGGACGGCGCGGAGCCGGCCGGACCGCTCCCCCCGCCGGGCAGCGGGGCGTCGAGGGTCCGCTCCCGTACCGGCGCCTGCTCGGCGTACGCGTACGGACCGACGTCACCGGCCCGGCCGGCGATGGCGTCGAAGCCGTCCCGGCCGCGCTTGTGGCGGTGCTTGGTGGCGTCGCGGTCGGCCCCGGCCGCCTTCCCCCGCCCCCAGAAGCGGCGCTTGCGGACCAGCTCGCCCTTGCGGCGCTTGATGGGCAGTCTGCCGTCGACGGTCGGCACGGACACCAGGTCCTGCCCCGCGTCCGGCTCGGGCGCGGAGCGTACGAGCGACCGCAGCCAGCCCCGCAGTTCCTCGAAGTCGGGCCGCTCCATCGGATCCTGCCGCAGCAGTGACTCCACGACGGGCCGCAGCGGGCCGCACTCCTCGGCGAAGGCGGGCGGCTCCGAGCAGACGAGCTGCACCAGTTCGACCGCGCTGTCCTCGGGATACGGGGCATACCCCTGCACCGCCCGGTAGAGCAGCGCGCCCAGCGCCCAGAGGTCCGTGGCGGGTCCGATCGGCGCCGCGAGCTGCCAGTTCTCGTGGACGGGTCCCGCCTGCTCGGGCGACCAGCGCTCGGTGACGGCGCCGACGACGGCGATCCTGGCCTGGCGCGCCCGTTCGGCGGCGAGGGGCGTGGCCGGTCCCCCGCCGTGGCGGACCGCGACGGCTCCGGCCGGGACGGGCTCGCCCCAGCCGACGGCAGCTGATCCGGCGGCCGCGGGCAGCGCGGGACGCTGACCCGGCCGCTCCTGGTCCTGGCCGTGCCCGGAGCGCTGGGCATCGGCGCGCAGGGCGTCGTTGCGGCCGCTGTTCGCGGGCGTGAACCCGGCGGGGAGGGCCGGGGTGCGGGGGCGCTCGCCGCCACCGCCCGCCGGCACGTTCCCCGCGGAGTCGTTCCAGGGGGCGGGGCCGTCGCGCCAGGTACCGGCGAGGCGCGGGCGGTACGGCAGCTGCGGATCGTCGTCGTCCGACTCGGCCTCGGGGTCGCCTTCGGCGTCGCCGAACCCGGTCGGCGGTTGGCTCCACCATTCGGGGCCGGGCCCCTGCCCGCCCGTCGGGGGTACCGCGGGTGCTTCGCCCGCCGGGCCCTGACCCGCCGGTGGCTGCCCGATCGGCTCCTGCCCGGCGGGTTCGCGCTGTCCGGGCGGGGCGGGTTCCGCGCCCCGCCCGCCCTGGCCGGACGGGTCCTGAGACGCCACCTCCCCGGTTTCCCCGAGCTGTCGCGGCGGCTGCTCGTACTCTCCGGCCTCGGGCCCGGACCGGCGGGAAGCCTCCTCGTACTCCTGCGCGCGCGCCGCAGGACCGTGCGCCTGCTCCTCCTCGGAGGCGCGCGCGGCGGCCCGGGCGCCCGCGCGGTACGCGGCGATGGCGCCCGCGCGCGCGGCCCGGACCGCCTCGGAGGCACTGTTGGCCGAGGGCAGCGCGGGCTGCGCGTTGGGTCCGCCGTAGGGCGCGGGAACACCCGGCGTGCTCTGCTGACGCGGCGCCCTGGGCAGCGCGCCCGACGTACCGGAGGAGGCGCCGTACGGGCTCTCGCCGCCGAACGCCGCGTGCCCCTGCGGGGCGGGCACACCAGCGGTGGAGGGCCCGGCGGCCGCCGCCGGAGCGCCACTCGGGAACGGATCGGGGCCGGGCGCTTCGTACGGCGGCGCATACGTCTCGTACGGCTCGTAGGGCGCGCTGGGCAGCTCGTACCCGGGGGCCTGCGGGGGCGGCGGGGTGAACTCGGGGTACTGCGTCGCCTCCGGCCGCTCCCGGCCCCGCGGATCCTGCTCCAGGCCCGGCACGCGTCCCTGGTCCTGCGGGGACAGGGCCGGTACCTGGCGTACATCGGGAACGCCCCGCGTCTCCGGCTGCCCGGCGAGCTGTCCGGGGGCTGCGAGCGGGGGGGCCGGCGCGTAGCCGCACAGGGCCTCCTCGGCGGCCCCGGCGGCCAGGCCGGTGAGCACGACACGGCCGTCGTCGCAGACCAGCACCGTACGGACGGTGATGTTGCGGTGGACCCAGCCGTGGCCGTGCAGCACGCGGACGGCGGTGAGCACGTCCGACGCGATCTCGGCGGCCCGGTACGGGTTGAGCGGGCGCTCGGCGATCAGCGCGGCGAGCGGGCGCGCCGCGACCAGTTCGCTCACTATCCACAGCGACCCGGCCTCGGCGAAGACGTCGAAGACCTGGTCGAGCCGGGGGTGGTCGGGGACCTGCGCCGCGCTCTGCGCCGCCTCGATGGCCCGGCGCACGGCGGGGTCCGCGGGGCCGCGTGCCGCCTGCTGTCCGCTCGCCGCCGGGTACGGCACGGCGCTGCCGTCTGGGCCGACGACCTCCGCCTCCACGACCTCCGGCAGCGGCACCTGCCGGACCAGGACCTCCTGGCCGCTGTACGTGTCGAAGGCACGCGTCTCGACGACGTCGTACGCGTCGGCGGGCGGCAACGGCAGGCGATAGCGGTCGGCCAGCACCCGTCCCGCGTACTCCTCCACCATGCCTCCCCACACCCCGTAGGCCCGGCCGGTCCTCGCCGCTCTGGTGAAGCGTCAAGTCCGGTCGCTTTCTGGCCTCTTGCGACTGCGTACGGTCCGCGACCTCTCACCATACGTGTCTGCGCGCGAACGCGCCGCCCGTCACGGCAACAGGTTGTGGAGGATCACCTTCCGTGACAATGGGCAAAGATCGTATGGCCGGAACCGTCTACATCGTCGGCTTGAACGTGTCGAACGCGGTGTCGCGGAGCGTCGTGCACTCCTTGCTGTTCCACCCACTGGACGGACAACTGATCATTATCGAATAGCCGTGCTTGGAGTCGATGCGGAAGCCGCGGTCGAGGACCGTGACCCGCTGCCCGCTCTGCTCCCGCTCGAACTGCCAGTCGGCGACCGTCGGATAACCCTTGTAGTCGGCCTTCTTGATACCGACGAGCTTGTAGTGGCTGCTGCTGCCGCGCACCGCCGGCTCCAGCTGCGTCCAGGCGACGAGGGCATTGGCTGTGGGGCTACCGGTGAAGTCGACCTGGATGCGCGGGAATCCGCCGTTCGCGCTGAATATCCCGCCCGAGCTCTGACCGGCCGTGCCCGTCTTGTGAAAGCCCTTCGGCATGGCCATGGAGAACCGGAACTGCCGGTCGGTGACGGTGGCATAGCCCGCCGGAAGCGACGATCCGCCGCCCGCGGCACCCGCGCTCGCACGACTCCCGCCGGCCGAGGCGGAGCCGGACGGGGACGTATCGCCGGCCGACGGGCTGCCGCCGGGCGACGACGGGGACGCCGAGCGCTCCCCGCCGGTCCGCGCGGTGCCGCCCGGGGAACCGCCGGCCTTCGCCCCGGCGGAAGCCGGCTGCCGCGGCGTGCCCTGACCCTGGGGCTTGTCGTCGTCCCCGCCGCTGAGGACGAGAGCGAGCACGATGCCTATCACCACCAGCGCGGCCACACCGGCAATGATCACCATGGTCCGGCGCGGGACCACGTCGGACAGCGGCGCGCGCGGCGGGAGCGTCCTGGCCGGGGCCGCCGCCGGAGGTGACGCGGCGACGGACGCCATCGCGGCCGTGCCACGCGTGGCCGACCCGGCGGCCACCGGCGCCGGGGCCGGCTTCGCCGCGGCGCTCGACCGGGTGGACCTGGCGGGCTTCGACGGCTTGGACGGCCGCGCCCCCGCCGGCTTCGGCCGGGACGCGACGGGCGCGGGCGGCGCCTCGGGGAGCGTGATCACCGGGACGGCACGCGTCGACTCCCCGTCGGCGACCGGCTCGGCCTTCCGCTCCGGCTTGTCCGGCGCGTCGACGATCCGCTGCAGCAGGGCGCGCGTGCGGGCGTCGTCGAGGCGCTGCTCGGGGTCCTTCGCGAGCAGGCCGTAGATGACCTCCTCCAACGGGCCCGCGTGCTTCGGCGGATCCACGGACTCGGTCATCACGGCGGTGAGCGTCGCGATGGCGGAGCCCTTGTCGTACGGCGGGGTGCCCTCGACCGCCGCGTACAGCAGGCCGCCGAGCGACCAGAGGTCGGCCGCGGGCCCCGGCTTGTGGCCGCGGGCGCGCTCCGGCGAGATGTACGAGGGGGCGCCGACGAGCATCCCGGTGGAGGTGACCGAAGGGTCGCCCTCGACCTGCGCGATGCCGAAGTCGGTCAGGACGACCCGGCCTTCCTCGGCGATCAGGACGTTGGACGGCTTCACGTCACGGTGCAGGATGCCCTGGTCGTGGGCCTGCCGGAGCACGTCGAGGACGGCGAGACCGACCTCGGCGGCGCGGCGCGGGGTGAGCGTGCCGTCCTCGCGGATGACCTCGGCGAGGGACTTGCCCTCGATGAGTTCCATCACGATCCAGGGCCGGTCGTCCTCGTCCACCACGTCGAAGACGGTGACCGCCCCGTTGTTGCGGATACGCGCGATGGCCTTCGCCTCGCGCAGGGTCCGCGTGATGAGCCGGCGCTTCTCGTCCTCGTCGATGCTGGTGGGGAACCGAAGCTCCTTCACCGCGACCGTACGGCCGAGCATTTCGTCCAGGGCGCGCCAGACGGTGCCCATGCCGCCGCGCCCGAGGACGCCGTTGAGCCGGTAGCGCCCGGCCAGCAGCCGGGCCTCCTTGGCCTCCTCGGTGTCCGGCTTCGGTGTCTTCGCCTCTTCCCGCTGGGATGCGTCCCGTTGGGGTTCGTCCCGTTGGCGGTCCCGCGCCGCGCCCCGCGGCTGCTCAGCCTCCGACATGCGTCCCCTCTGCGATTCCCGTAACGCGCCCTGGCAGAGGCTCCATTGTCCCCCACGCGGCGGCCCCGGGTCCCCCCGGGTCTGAAAGGTAGCGCAGGCTCCGGCTCGCCCGTGCGGGGGCGGGGGCATGTGCCGGGCGCACCCGCCCCGTCGGCAACCCCCGTCCCCACCGCCCCGCTCCGCCCCCCGGCCCCGCACCCGGAACGCGGCGCCCGGCCGGCACCCGGTACGGCGGCAAAGACCTGAGCCGGTCCCGGCGCGCCCTCGTACCCGCCCGAATGCCGCGCACGACGCACGGCACGCTCGCCGCCCCCGCACCCCCGACGTGACCCGCCCCACCTGCGACAACACGCCGACTTGCAAGATCCCACAATGCGGCATATCGGTCATATTTACGCCTAGTCTGACAGCGCGTCCGATCGCTGCGTGCGTCGGGGCCGCCGTGCAGGGCGCGCACCACGCGTGCGCGCCAGGCCCCGCCCGACGCCCGCATCCCGGCGGGCGTCCACAGTCCACTCCGAACAGGGAAGGACGGCCGCCGCCATGCCCGCAGACCTCGCCGTCGTCGGACTCGGCCACCTCGGCCTGCCGCTCGCACGCGCCGCCGTGTCCGCCGGGATCGCCACCGTCGGGTTCGACACCGACCCGCGTCCGGTCGCACAACTCACCGCAGGACACACGCCCGCCGAGGGGGCCCTGACCGCGGCCGAGGCGCGCCGCATGCTGTCCGGCGGCTTCCGCCCCACCACCGATCCGGCCGAACTCGGCCGCGTCCGCACAGCCGTCATCTGCGCTCCCGCGCCGCTCGGCGCCGACCGTACGCCCGACCTGAGCGCCGTGGGCGAGGCCGCCCGCGCCCTGGCCGCGCGGTTGCGCCCGCACACGACCGTACTGCTGGAGTCACCCGTGGCGCCCGGCACCACGGAAGGCTTCCTGCGCGACCTCCTGGAGGAGGGGTCCGGGCTGCGCGCGGGCCGCGACTTCCACCTCGCGTACTCCCCCGGCCGGCTCGACCCCGGCAGCCGCACCCACGGCATCGCCAACACGCCCAAGGTCATCGGCGGTCTCACCCCGGCCTGCACCGAGTCCGCCGCCGCCTTCTACGGCCGCCTCACCGAGAAGGTGGTCCGCGCGCGCGGCCCCCGGGAGGCCGAGACGGTCAAACTGCTGGAGACGAACTTCCGGCACGTCAACATCGCACTCGTCAACGAGATGGCGATCCTCTGCCACGACCTGGGCGTCGACCTGTGGGACGTCATCCGCTGCGCGGAGACCAAACCCTTCGGCTTCCAGGCGTTCCGGCCAGGCCCCGGCGTCGGCGGGCACGGCCTGCCGATCGACCCCGGTTACCTCCCGCACACCGGGCGCGCGCCCGGCCACCCCCACCCGCTGCGGATGGTCGGCCTCGCACAGGAGATCAACGGCCGGATGCCGCAGTACGTGATCCAGCGCTGCGCCACCCTCCTCAACGAGCACGGCAAATCGGCCCGGGGCGCGCGGGTCCTGCTGCTCGGCGTCACGTACAAGCAGGACCTCGCCGACCAGGAGGCGTCACCCGCCACCGAGATCGCCGGCCGGCTGATGGACCTGGGCGCGACCGTCAGCTACCACGACCCGTACGTCGCGGAGTGGGGCGTACGCGGGCTGCCCCTGCCCCGGGCGGAATCGCTGTACGAGGCGGCGGCGGACGCCGACCTGACGGTGCTGCTCCAGCACCACCGCACCTATGACCTGCAGGGCCTCGCGGTCAAGGCGCAACTGCTGCTGGACACCCGGGGCGCGAGCCCCGCGGGGGCCGCCCACCGGCTCTGAGCCGGGTCGACCGCGTGCCGCCGGCGGGGCGGAGCTTCCCCGGAGTCCGCCGCCTCGCTCTCGGCAGGGCGACAGGAGCGGCCGTCCCGCTGCCCGCACCGGAACCGGCGGGGCAGCGGGACGGCCCAGGGACGACAGCGGCGGGGCGGCACCCGGTCATCCGGTGCCGCCCCGCCGCCTCGCGTACGCCTGGCTCAGCGCTTGTGCTGCGCGTCCGCCACCGTGACCTCGACCCGCTGGAACTCCTTGAGCTCGCTGTAGCCGGTCGTCGCCATGGCGCGGCGCAGGGCGCCGAAGAAGTTCATCGAACCGTCGGGGAAGCGGGAAGGACCCGTGAGGACCTCCTCCGTGGTGCCGACCATGCCGAGGTCGACGAGCTTGCCCCGCGGCACGTCCTCGTGGACGGCCTCCATGCCCCAGTGGCGGCCCTTGCCGGGCGCGTCCGAGGTGCGCGCGAGCGGCGAGCCGATCATCACCGAGTCGGCGCCGCAGGCGATCGCCTTCGGCAGGTCGCCGGACCAGCCGACCCCGCCGTCCGCGATCACGTGCACGTACCGGCCGCCGGACTCGTCCATGTAGTCCCGGCGGGCCGCGGCCACGTCGGCGACGGCGGTCGCCATCGGCACCTGGATGCCCAGCACGTTGCGGGTGGTGTGCGCGGCGCCGCCGCCGAAACCGACGAGGACCCCGGCCGCGCCCGTACGCATCAGGTGCAGCGCCGCCGTGTAGGTGGCGCAGCCGCCGACGATGACCGGCACGTCCAGCTCGTAGATGAACTGCTTGAGGTTGAGGGGCTCGGCCGCGCCCGACACGTGCTCGGCGGAGACCGTCGTCCCACGGATCACGAAGATGTCCACGCCCGCGTCGACCACGGCCTTGGAGAACTGCGCGGTGCGCTGCGGCGAGAGCGCGGCGGCGGTGACCACACCCGAGTCACGCACCTCCTTGATGCGCTGCCCGATCAGCTCCTCCTTGATGGGAGCCGCGTAGATCTCCTGGAGACGGCGGTTCGCCGTGGACTCCTCAAGACCCGCGATCTCGTCCAGCAGCGGCTGCGGGTCCTCGTACCGGGTCCACAGCCCTTCGAGGTTGAGCACGCCGAGGCCGCCGAACTCACCGATGCGGATGGCGGTCTCCGGAGAGACCACCGAGTCCATGGGAGCGGCGAGGAACGGCAGCTCGAAGCGGTAGGCGTCGATCTGCCACGCGATCGAGACCTCCTTCGGGTCGCGCGTGCGCCGGCTGGGGACGACGGCGATGTCGTCGAACGCGTACGCCCTGCGCCCGCGCTTGCCGCGCCCGATCTCGATCTCAGTCACGTTGTGGCCTTTCCCTCTACGTCTGCCGCCCCAAGTATCCCCGAGGAGCGGCTGCGGACACGGCGCAGGGGCGGGCCCGGATTCCCGGTCACCGCCCCTGCGCCCCGGTGTCCCGGTGCGAACCGCGCGAACCTCAGTGTGAGCTGTAGTTCGGCGCTTCCACGGTCATCTGGATGTCGTGCGGGTGGCTCTCCTTGAGGCCGGCCGCGGTGATGCGGACGAAGCGGCCCTTGCGCTCCATCTCGTCGATGGACGCGGCCCCCACGTAACCCATCGTCTGGCGCAGGCCGCCGACGAGCTGGTGCAGCACCGCGGAGAGCGGACCCCGGTAGGGCACCTGGCCCTCGATGCCCTCGGGGACGAGCTTGTCGTCCGAGGACACCTCGGCCTGGAAGTAGCGGTCCTTCGAGTACGAACGGCCCTGGCCGCGCGACTGCATCGCGCCGAGCGAACCCATGCCCCGGTACGACTTGAACTGCTTGCCGTTGATGAACTGGAGCTCGCCGGGCGACTCCTCGCAGCCGGCGAGCAGGCTGCCCAGCATCACGGTGCTCGCACCGGCGGCCAGCGCCTTGCCGATGTCGCCCGAGTACTGGAGGCCGCCGTCGCCGATGACCGGGACGCCCGCGTCGAGGCAGACCGTCGCCGCCTCGTAGATCGCGGTGACCTGCGGGACGCCGATGCCCGCGACCACGCGCGTGGTGCAGATGGAACCGGGGCCGACGCCCACCTTGACGCCGTCCACCCCGGCGTCGAGCAGTGCCTTCGCGCCGTCGGCGGTCGCGACGTTGCCGCCGATGACGTCCACGGAGACGCTCGACTTGATCTTGGACATCCAGCTCAGCGCGTTGCTGTTGTGGCCGTGCGAGGTGTCCACCACGAGGAAGTCGACACCCGCCTCGGCGAGCGCCTGCGCGCGGTCCAGGGCCTCCTGGCTCGCGCCCACGGCCGCGCCCACGAGTAGCCGGCCCTCGGCGTCCTTCGCCGCGTGGGGGTACTTCTCGGCCTTCACGAAGTCCTTGACCGTGATCAGGCCCTTGAGCACGCCCTCGCCGTCGACGAGGGGAAGCTTCTCGATCTTGTGACGGTGCAGGAGCGCCATCGCGTCCACACCGGAGATGCCGACCTGGCCCGTGACCAGCGGCATCGGCGTCATGACCTCGCGCACCTGGCGGCGGCGGTCCGACTCGAAGGCCATGTCCCTGTTGGTGACGATGCCGAGCAGCTTGCCGCTCACGTCCGTGACCGGCACACCGCTGATGCGGAACTTGGCACACAGCTCGTCGGCCTCGCCGAGCGTCGCGTCCGGCCGCACCGTGATCGGGTCGGTGACCATCCCGGACTCGGACCGCTTCACCAGGTCGACCTGGTTGGCCTGGTCCGCGATGGAGAGATTGCGGTGCAGCACGCCGACGCCGCCCTGACGGGCCATCGCGATCGCCATGCGCGCCTCGGTGACCTTGTCCATGGCAGCCGACAGCAGGGGGATGTTCACCCGGACGTTGCGCGAGACGAGGGACGACGTGTCCACCTCGTTCGGCAGCACCTCAGAGGCCCCGGGCAGCAGCAGCACGTCGTCGTATGTCAGCCCGAGCGTCGCGAATTTCCCAGGCACTCCGTCGACGTATGCAGTCATGACACCTTCCCCATATGGCCTTGATCGGTGCGGATGTCCATGCTAACGGGCTTCGAGGGGTGCCTGATTCCGCCTGGGGAAACCGTACGGAACGCTCCCACCGTGGGCCATCGTCCGGCTACGGTGAGCGGTTGCCGCCTCGCACCTGCCCCGCTGCCCCTTGGGCCCGGCACAGCGGCCGGCGCCGGGCACGCCGTCCGGAGTGGTGGATGTCTCCCATGCCGCGTCCCCGATGCGTGTCACGCCCCTGCCGCGCCGCACCGGTACGTACGCCAACGCCGGGCAGCGGCGGAGCCGGAGACCGGACAGCGGACAGCGGACAGCGGACAGCGGACAGCGGACAGCGCGGAACGAGGGCGTCCGGCCGGGGTCACTGTTCGGCGAGCGCCCTGAGCCGGCTCAGCGCGCGGTGCTGCGCGACGCGAACAGCGCCCGGGGACATGCCCAGCACCTGGCCCGTCTCCTCCGCCGTGAGTCCCACCGCGACCCGCAGAACGAGCAGTTCACGCTGCATGTCGGGCAGGTTGGCCAGCAGCTTCTTGGCCCACTCGGCGTCGCTGCTGAGCAGCGCCCGCTCCTCGGGGCCGAGGGAGTCGTCCGGGCGTTCCGGCATCTCGTCGGACGGCACCGCCGTCGAGCCGGGGTGGCGCATGGCGGCCCGCTGCAGGTCCGCGACCTTGTGTCCCGCGATGGCGAAGACGAACGCCTCGAAGGGCTTACCCGTGTCGCGGTAACGCGGCAGCGCCATGAGCACGGCCACGCACACGTCCTGCGCCAGGTCCTCCACGAAGTGGCGGGCGTCACCCGGCAGTCGGCTCAGCCGCCTGCGGCAGTACCGGAGCGCGAGCGGATGGACGTGCGCCAGCAGGTCGTGGGTCGCCTGTTCGTCACCGTCCACAGCCCGATGGACGAGGGCACCGATCACCGTCGTCTCATCGTCGCGCATCGGTCCATGGTGCCTTGACACGCTCGGATCCGTGGCACCGCGTCTGTCGTTGTGCACCGAAGCGTTATGAGCGGGTGCGGCGGAACTCATCCCCTGGGGCCTCCCCTCGCGCTCGTCCGGCTGGTTCCCGAGGAACCTCACACAGTCAAGGATGCGCCATCGCGCGGGAAACAGATGCGACGGGCGTACGCCCGGATGCCGCGGCGCCGGAGCCGCCCCGCTCTCCAGGGCCCCCGGCCGCGAAAAGCCGCAGCTCCCGGGGTCGGAGTTCACCACAAGGCGAATCCGGGCCCGGAGCATGTCGAGGAAATCCGGGAGGATGCGGAGGGCCGGATGGACGCGATCCCCCTTTTTCCACGGGAGTCACGGGGATCGCCGGGATCAAGGGACATCGGGTCAGCGGGCCGTCGGATCAGCGGGCCGTCGGGCCGGGCACCGGGTCAGCGAGGGCCTTCCGCGGCACGGGAGGCTCCGGCGGAACCGGGAACGAGTCCGCCGGCGCACCCTCCGTGCGGTAAGCCGCGCGTATCGCAGCGGCGGGCGGTGGGCACCGGCCGCTCAGCGCACCAGGCCCCAGCGGAAACCGAGCGCCACGGCGTGCGCACGGTCGGAGGCCCCGAGCTTCTTGAACAGGCGCCTCGCGTGGGTCTTGACCGTGTCCTCGGAGAGGAACAGCTCACGGCCGATCTCCGCGTTGGACCTGCCATGGCTCATGCCTTCCAGCACCTGGATCTCGCGCGCGGTGAGCGTGGGCGCGGCGCCCATCTCGGCCGAGCGCAGCCGCCGCGGGGCGAGCCGCCAGGTCGGGTCGGCGAGAGCCTGCGTGACGGTCGCGCGCAGCTCGGCGCGGGACGCGTCCTTGTGCAGATAGCCGCGGGCACCGGCGGCGACCGCGAGCGCCACACCGTCCAGGTCCTCCGCGACCGTCAGCATGATGATCCGGGCACCCGGATCGGCCGAGAGCAGTCGGCGCACGGTCTCCACGCCCCCGAGCCCCGGCATGCGGACGTCCATCAGGATCAGGTCCGAGCGGTCGGCCCCCCAGCGGCGGAGTACCTCTTCGCCGTTGGCCGCGGTCGTCACGCGCTCGACACCGGGCACGGTCGCGACCGCGCGGCGGAGCGCCTCTCGGGCAAGCGGGGAGTCGTCGCAGACGAGCACGGATGTCATGACCGGCCTCCGCAGCTGATGCGCGTCACCTTGAGCCTCCAGGCTGTACATGTCGTCACCTGCGCGGTTGACACTCTCGGACATGTGCCCGATCGCTCCTTCGCTCAACCGCCTGACCTCATCAACGATGGTCACCCGAAAGAGTTACGGGCCCCTCACACAGAGCTATGCCCCATTTAGTGGCTTTTCTTCGCTTCTGGTGGTGTCTGAGGCTAGATTCGCAAAGAGTCATATTTACATCTACTTACACAAGAGATGTACCGTCAGTACCGTCATGAGCATCTGATGCCGTCCAGGTACCAAGGGGACATGAGCAATGGCAGATTTCTCCCGCCTTCCCGGACCCAACGCGGATCTGTGGGATTGGCAGCTCCTCGCGGCCTGTCGCGGTGTGGACAGTTCACTGTTCTTCCACCCGGAGGGCGAGAGGGGTGCGGCACGGAGCGCGCGCGAGAACTCGGCGAAAGAGGTGTGCATGCGGTGCCCGGTCCGCGCGGAGTGCGCGGCGCACGCGCTGGCGGTGCGGGAGCCGTACGGCGTGTGGGGCGGCCTGACGGAGGACGAGCGCGAGGAGCTGATGGGACGGGCGCGCACCCGGCTCGTACCGGCTTCGGCATCGGCCCCTGCGCCGGGAGCCCACAGCGGCACCGACGGTGTGACGGACGATTGACAGCGATCCGTCCCGACCTGACGAAGAAACGTTCCTGCACTGCCGCGCCCCCGCGTGGGTGAGCGACGTCCACGCGAGAACGCGACGACAAACGGCCCACGGCCGCGCCGGTCGCGCCGGCCATCGGCACGGCGGCACCACGTCACGGCCGCGACGACACGGCCGCACCGGAAGAGGGCCGCGCGTGAGCGGCAGGGGACAACGCGCGGCGCGACTCGCGTGGATCCGCGGGGGACGACCGGCGGACCACGGGGCCTGCGGGCAGCCGCGGGGGTCCGGCCGCGTCAGAACGCGGCGGCCGCCACCAGCTCGTCGAGCGTGGCCGCCACGGCAGGTACGCGTGCCAGATCGGGCAGCGTGAGCGCGACCACCTCCCGCGAGACCGCCGGAGTCACCGCGAGCCTCCTGACCCCGTCCGTACGGACCGGCGCGAGCGCGAGTTCCGGCAGCATGGCCACGCCCAGCCCCGCCGCGACCAGGCCGATCACGGCCGGGCAGTCGTCCGTCGCGAAATCGATGCGGGGCGTGAATCCCGCCCCCGCGCAGGCGTCGACCAGCTGGGTACGGCAGCGCGGACAGCCCGCGATCCAGGACTCCTCGGCCAGATCGGCCAGGGCGGCCTCACCCGCGTCGGCCAGCGGATGGCCCTCGGGGACGAGCCCGACGAGCCGGTCCACGAGCAGCGGACGCACGACGAGGTCCTCCCACTCGCCCGGTCCGCCGGCCGCCCCGTCGTAGCGGAACGCGAGCGCCACGTCGCAGTCCCCGTCCCGCAGCATCCCGACCGAACGGGGTGGCTCGGCCTCGACCAGCGAGACGCGTGTGCCCGGATGGGCGGCGCGCAGTGCCGCGAGCGCGGCCGGCACGAGCGTGGAACTGCCGCTCGGGAACGACACGAGCCGCACCCGTCCCGCCCGCAGCCCGACGATCGCGGCGACCTCCTCCTCGGCCGCGGTGAGCCCGGCGAGGATGCCCGTCGCGTGCCGCACCAGGACCTGGCCCGCCTGGGTAAGTCGTGTCTCCCTGCCCGTGCGCACGATCAGGCGCGTACCGGCCGAGGTCTCCAGGGACTTCATCTGCTGGCTGACAGCGGGCTGCGTACAGCCGAGTTCGCGGGCGGCGCCCGAGAAGGAACCGGTTGCGGCGACGGCGCGCAGGACGCGCAGGTGGCGTGCTTCGATCACGCCTCCAGCGTACGTGAAACATAAGACACCCTTTCACTTGCCGCCAAAATCCGGGTCATACCTTTGGACACTCCGGCGGCCGCGCCGCTACCGTGACCGTCATGAAACTGCTGACGGTGAACGTGGGACGGCCCAAGCCCGTCGCGTACACGGACGCGGCCGGAGGTGTCACGGGCATCGACAAGCGCCCGGTCACGGGCCCGGTCCTCATCTCGGACCCCGGCCCGAAGGGCGTCGGCGCCAGCGGCGTCGCGGGCGACACGGTGTGCGACCTGCGTCACCACGGAGGGAGCGACCAGGCGGTGTACGCGTTCGCGCGCGAGGACCTCGACCGGTGGGAGCAGGAGATCGGCCGCCCGCTGGACAACGGGGCGTTCGGCGAGAACCTCACCACCTACGGCATCGACCTGACCCACGCGAAGATCGGCGAGCGCTGGCGGATCGGCGACGAGCTGGTCCTGGAGATCACGAGCGGTCGTATCCCCTGCCGGACCTTCCAGGGCTGGCTCGGCGAGGAGAGCTGGGTCGCACGGTTCATGCGGCGCTCGGAGACGGGCGCGTACCTGCGGGTACTCGTGCCCGGAGCGGCGCGCTCCGGCGACCCGATCGAGGTGATCCACCGCCCCGCGCATGACGTCACGGTGCAGCTGGCCTTCCGCGCGGTCACGCTGGAGCGCGGGCTGCTCCCCCGCGTCCTGGCGGCGGGCGAGGCGCTGCACGGCGAGGAGCTGCGGCAGGCGCGGGAGTACGTGGCGAAGTACGGCACCGGCAGCGCGGAGGGCCCCGAGCGGGTCCGCACGGATGCCGGTGCGGATGCCGGAGCCCAGGCCGGGGCCGGTACGAGCGTCGCCGCCGGTACGAGCGTCGCGGCGACGGGAGCGACCGCGGCGGCCGGGACGGTGGTGCCGGGCCAGGGCGCGAAGGACCTGGCCACCCCGGAGCCCGCTGCGGACTCCGCCCGGGCCTCCGCTCGGGATGCGGCGGCGCGGTCCTCGGTGGACACCGCGGCGAACTGAGCCGCGCGGGAGGGCTTCCGGCCCGGCCGGGAGCCGTACCGCGCGCAAAGCCGCCGAGCCTGCCGGACCCCCCGCCGGTGCGGGTCAGGCCCCTGACGCCGGGGTGTCCGCCGCCCGTGCGGCAGGCCCGCCCCGGTGGAGCGCCGGCTGGTGCGGCCGCGCGTGCCGGGGATCGTGCCGGCCGGCGTGCCCCGTCCCCTCGTACCGCGGCCCTCCGTGAGATCCGTGTCGCGGTCCGCCGCGGTCCGGACCCCCGTGTCGCGGTCCGCCGTGGCCCGGGCCGTCGCCCTCTGGTCCGTGGCGGGGCGCGGGTTCGGGAATCAGGTTCCTGTTCAGGGTCTCCAGCGTCGTCGCCGTTCGCAGGCCGAGTGTCAGGGCACGGCCCCGCGGGTGCGAGACACCGTCCGGGGACGCGGCGTCCGCGAGGTCGGCGAGGCCGCTGCGGGACGCCACCGCGTCGAAGGCCGCGCGGAGTTCGCCCTCCGGCAGGGCGCCGCCCGCCGCGACCGCCGTCGTGAGGCGCGCGAGGTGGTCGGCGAGCACGGCGGCACATTCCGCCGCCTCCGGTACGGCCTCGGCCTGGTGGCGGGGCAGCCGGTCGTAGAGCAGGGCGGCGCAGCGCGTCACCTCGTAGACCGACTCCTGGATCGACGCCAGGCGGTCCGCGCTCCAGTGCGAGCGGTGGGCGCGCGGTTCGTGGCCGAGGCTGGCGACGGCCGCCTCGACGCGTTCGCGGCTCGCCCTCGCCTGTCCGCGCAGCACGTCGGTCTCCGTACGGTCGAGCGCGTCGACGTCCGTGAATCCGGCCACCAGCGAGGGCAGCAGGCGCTGCTGGACCCGCAGCCAGTCCGCGAGCAGCGTGTGCAGGCGGTGGTGGTGGTAGGTCGGCACGGCCACGAAGACGACGAGGCCGATCAGCGCCCCGAGCAGGGTGTCCGCCGGGCGGCCCCACGCGATGAGGTGCGGGGCGGAGCCGAGCCGGGCGATCAGGAAGACGATCCAGGCGGTGATGAAGAAGTTCAGCACGAGCTGGCCGACGCGCAGGGTGACATAGACCAGTGCGACCAGCACCACCGAACCGATCACCAGGGCGCCTGGGGTCCATCCGGCGGGCAGCAGCACCGCCCAGGCGGCGAGGCCGCCGAGGATCGAGCCGATGGGCCGGCCCCAGCCGCGCGCGAAGGTGTGTCCGTAGTCGGGGAACAGGACGAGCATGGTGGTGAGGGCGGCCCAGAAGCCGTGGTTCGGCAGGGCGTTGCCCCAGAAGTCGCCGAGCGCCCGCCCGGCCGCCTCAGCGGCGACGGTACCGAAGGCGATCCGGATGGCGTGCCGGAACAGCGGTGCGCCGGGACGCAGTTCGGCACGGAGCAGCCGAGCGCCCGCCCGCAGGGGGTGCACGGCGGGAAAGGCGCTCAGCACCTCGTCGAGGCCTTCGGGACCGCGCGCCCCAAGCCAGTGGCCGGCGAGGCGCGAAGCCTCCTTGAGCCGGCCGGGCAGCTCGTCCCCGACGAGGCCGGCGCGCTTCGCGACGGCGGCGTGTCCGGCTGCGTCGTCCTGCTCCCGGCCGGTGAGGAGGGCCGTCGCGACGCCGTCCAGTACGGACCCGATCCCGTCGCGCGGCAGGCCGTCCCCGTCCCCACTGGCGAGCAGCGCGCGCCGCAGACCCTCGGCCTCCGCGAGCAGCCCGTACAGCGGTGCCGCCGCCGGACGGGAGAACCGCGGCAGCAGGTCGAGCGCCCGCCGGGCAGCCGTGAAGGGCGCGGAGGGCAGCCGGACGGCGGGGTCGGCGCTGAGGCGTGCGTAGGTGGCGAGGGACTGGTAGAGGGCCGCCACCGCCTTGCGCTGCGCGGGCAGCCGCCGCCCGTACGGCGGCAGCAGCTGTGCGACGAGGACGAGCCCTGCGCCGACCGCGATCCAGCCGGCCATGGTCAGTCCGGCCTGGGTGGAGGGCGTGAGATCGGCCGTGATCATCACGCCGATCGCGACGAGGCAGGCACGGATGCCGGGCGCGACACCGAACGCGCGCCAGAGCCCGGCCAGGTAGCCGATGACGCCGAGCGGGATGAGGAAGTACCAGCCCAGGGGGTGCAGGTAGACCCCGGCCAGAGTGGCGAGCGTGAATCCGGCGCCCAGGACGAACGCGTTGACGGCGCGGTGCCTGATCGGGGCGAGGAGCGTGCCGATGCCGCAGATGAACGCGCCCACGCTGATCATCGCCCACGCCAGCGGGTCTCCGATCACCCAGCCGATGACGGACGCCGCGACGACGGCGGCGAGGGAGCGCGCGATCGCCACCGGGTCGGAGAGGACGCGCTCGATCTTCAGCGCCGCCACGAAGCTGCGCCGTAGGGAACTCCACCAGGCCTGTACCTCACTCATATAAATGTACGTTACATCTAAATAGGCCGGGGCGGACCGCTCCCGGCCCCCGGCACCTGTGAGACCTGCCACTGCCCGGCGATCCCGGCGCTCAGGGGGCGGCGTGGGCGCGCACGGGGTACGGACGCGGGGGTGCGCCCGCCGGGATCCGGGAGCTCAGCCGGACACGGTCATGCGCTGCGTACCGAGGACCGACAGCAGGCGCAGCGCCTCCTCCGACGGGGACCCGGGGACAGCGGTGTAGATCACGACCCGCTGGTCCCGGTCGGCGATGTCCAGGATGTCGCAGTTGACGGTGAGAGGGCCGACCAGCGGATGGTGGAACGTCTTGCACTGGGGGACGTGTTCGTACACGTCGTGCGAGGCCCACAGACGGACGAACTCCGCACTGCCCGCAAGGAGGTCGTCCACCAGCCGGGTCAGCTCCGGATCACCCGGATAGCGTGCCGCGGTGGCACGCAGGTGCCGGGCCGAGGTGCGGGTGAAGGCCTCCGCGTCCGACAGCCCGTACAGGCGCCCCCCACTCGGGTGCGGCCCGAGGAAGACACGGCGCACGAGGTTACGGTCACGGCGCGGCAGCGCGGAGAAGTCCTCCATGAGGGCGGCCGCCAGATCGTTCCAGGCGATCACCTCGTACGTCGCGGACGTCACGATCGCGGCGGCGCGCGGCAGCCGGTGCAGCAGGTCGAGGATGCTCTGGCGTACCTCGCGCGACGGCCCCGGCGGGGGACCGGGCGGGGCCCCCGCGAGGTGATGGAGGTGGTCGCGCTCGGCGTCCGACAGGCGCAGGCCCCGGGCCAGCCCGGCCAGCACCTCGCGCGAGGGGCGCGGGGCGCGGCCCTGCTCCAGCCGCGTGTAGTACTCCGTCGAGATGAACGCCAGCTTCGCCGCCTCCTCGCGGCGCAGCCCCGGCGTGCGACGGCGCACCCCGGCGGGCAGCCCCACGTCCGCGGGGGTGATGCGCTCGCGCCTGGTGCGCAGGAAGGCCGCCAGTTCTCGTCTGTCCACGCGTCCAGTGTGCGGGGGCGGACAGCGCCCATCCAGGTACCGCCGATGCCTGGATGCGCATCAGGAGCGGAACCCGGACGGACGCGGGGACGGGGACTCGGACGCGGGGACGGGGCTCGGACGCGGACGCGGAAAGAGCGGAACGGCACCAGGACCGGGGCCCGGCGAGAGCCCGGGACATCCCGCGGAGCCCGCATGGCGGAAGGTGGGGGAACCCCCGGGGAGTACCTGCACGAACACCTCACCCGGCACCTGATCCGGCCGTCAGGAACAGGCGCTACCGTGCGCCTATGACGACTGCTTTGATTACGGGCGCGACCGCCGGGATCGGCGCCGCGTTCGCGCGACGGCTGGCCACGGACGGGCACAATCTCGTCCTCGTGGCCCGGGATGTGGAGCGGCTGCGCGACTACGCCACGGAGCTCCACGACCGCCACGGCATCGAGGCCGAGGTGCTCTCCGCGGACCTGTCGAGGGACGGTGGCATCGAGGCCGTCGAGAAGCGGCTCTCCGACGCCAGACACCCCGTCGATCTGCTCGTCAACAACGCGGGGTTCGGGGCGAAGGGGAAGTTCCTCGACGTCCCGCTCGGCGACGAACTCGCCATGCTGAAGGTGCACTGCGAGGCGGTACTCCGGCTCACCTCTGCGGCCGTCACCTCCATGCGGGCGCGCGGACGCGGCGCCGTCGTCAATGTCGCGTCCGTCGCCGCCTTCGTGCCCCGCGGCACCTACGGGGCTTCGAAGGCATGGGTCGTCCAGTTCACCCAGGGCGTGGCCCGCGACGTCGCGGGCTCCGGCGTACGGATGATGGCGCTGTGCCCCGGGTTCGTACGGACGGAGTTCCACGAGCGCGCGGGGCTGGGAACGGACAACATCCCCGGCTGGATGTGGCTGGACGCGGACAAACTCGTGGTGGCCGCGCTCGCGGACCTGGCACGCGGCAAGTCGCTCTCCATCCCGGACCCCCGCTACAAGGCGCTGATGGGCGCGGCGAAGCTCGCACCGCGCGGTCTGCTCGGCGGCATCTCCTCCAGGGCCGGGCGCAAGTACGGGCCACGGGACCTGGCCGACGACAACGAGGGCAGCGGCGGCGGTGACGCCGGCGGCAGCCGTGGTCCGGGCGCGGGCGGCGGGACGACCGCCGACTGACGAGCGGGCCCGCCCCCGCCGCCGGGGCTCCTCCTGCCGGGACTCCTCCTGCCGGGGCTCCTCCGACGCCGGGGCTCCTCCTGCCGGCCGGGCCTCCTCCTGCGACCGGCGCCCGGGTGCCGTGTCCGGCCGCGCCTCCCTCGATTACAGTGATCGAATGATCGAACCATGCCTCGGTTCGATCGACGCATCCGATCGGCGTACCCGATCGAGGGACATAGGGAGAGACGCCGCCGTGCGTGAAGGGGCCGCAGAACGCCACGACCGACTGCTGAACCTGGTGCGCGAGCGCGGTACGGTCCGCGTCGCCGACCTTGCCGTCCAGCTCGCGGTGTCGCCGGTGACGGCACGCCGCGACGCCGAGGCACTGGCAGCCCGGGGGCTGCTGGACCGGGTGCACGGCGCGGTGTCGTGGCCACAGCGGCGGGGCCCCTCCGGTACGGCGCCCGGCGGGGGCAGCCCGGTGATCGGCATGCTCGCGCCGGCCGCCGGCTACTACTTCGCGGACATCATCCGGGGCGCCCACGAGGCGGCCGCGCGACTCGGCGCCCGGCTGATCCTGCGGGTCTCCGACTACCGCCCCGAGGACGACGCGTCCCATGCGGCGGGACTGCTCGCCGCCGGCGCCGAGGGCCTGCTCGTCGCGCCGAGCTGGACCCGGCCCGAACACCCGGCCCGGTACGCCGACTGGATCGCCCGGCTGCCCGTGGACACCGTGCTCGTGGAACGTACGGGCGAGCCGGGCGGTCCGCTCGACGGCATGGACCGGGTCAGCTCGGACCACGCGCACGGCGTGCTGATCGCGGTGCGCCACCTGGTGCGGCTCGGGCACGGCACGCCGGTGCTCCTCGCGCGCTCGGACAGCCCCACCGCGCAGGCCGTGCGGCTCGGTTACACGCAGGCGCTGGCCGCGCTCGGGCTCGACGCGAGCGTCCCCGTACTTCAGTCGGCACCCCCCGCGCCGGGACCCGGGGGTTTCGAGGCCGCCGCCCGCACGCTCCTCGGGCTCGTACGGGAGGGGCGGGCCACGGCCGCGCTCATGCACAACGACGAGGACGCCACGCGCATGGTGCGCCGGCTGGCCGAGTTGGGCGTCAAGGTCCCCGGTGACCTCGCACTCGTCACGTACGACGACGAGGTCGCGGCGCTCGCCGACACGCCGCTGACGGCCGTCGCCCCGCCCAAGCAGGCCGTCGGGCGCAGCGCGGCCGAGCTACTGGTGGAGCGGCTGACGGCGGGCGAGGCGGGCCGGGACGCGCCTCGCCGCCATCTGGAACTGCTGCCGGCGCTGCGGGTGCGGGAGTCGTGCGGCGCCGCGGCGGGCACGCCGTACGGGCAGCCCGCCACGACCGCCTGACCCGCCGCCCTGCTCTCCCGCTCTCCCGCTCTCCCGCTCTCCCGCCAGCCGCGACCCCACCTCTCCGCGGCCGTTCCGCGCCCGACCCGCGCCCGGCCCCGTGTCGGCTCCGTGTCGGCTCCGTGTCGGCTCCGGGCGGGCCGGTTACGCGTGATCGTTCCCGCGCCACACCCCCTTCTTCGATCATTTTTCGATCAATCAATCTTTCGCTCTTGACTTCGCTCACGGCGGATCGAAGTATCACCGCGACCGTCCGTCCCCGACGAAGAGGAGCAGCGCCGTGAGCCGCAGTTGGTCCCGGCCCCTACGAACAGCCGTGGGAGCCGCCGCCGCGTTCGTCTCGCTCGCCGTGATCGCGGCGTGCGGCGGTGCGGCGCAGGCCCCCGCCGAAGGCACCAGGGCGCATCCCGTCACCGTCACCTTCTGGGCCTGGACCAAGGGTTCGCAGCAGGTCGCGGACGAGTTCAACGCCACGCACGACACGATCAAGGTCAAGTTCGAGGAGATCCCCTCCGGCGGACTCGGCGGCTACCCGAAGATCGCCAACGCGGTGAAGGCGGGCATCGCGCCCGACGTGCTCTCCATCGAGTACCCCTCGCTCGCCCAGTTCGTGAGCCAGGGCTCGCTGCAGGACATCAGCCGGTACATGACGCCCGCGGTCAAGAAGCAGTTCCTGCCGCAGACCGTCCAGTTGACGACGATGGGCGGCAGGAACTGGGCAGTACCCTCGGACGCCTCGCCGCAGATCTTCTACTACCGCAAGGACTTCTTCACGCAGCACCACATCGCGCTGCCGAAGACCTGGGCCGAGTTCCGCACGGCCGCCGAGGAGGTGAAGAAGGCCGCACCCGACACCCGGATCGCCACCTTCTTCCCCGACGACCCGACGTTCTTCCAGACGATGGCCTGGCAGGCGGGCGCCTCGTGGTTCACCACGAAGAACGGGGCCTGGCGGGTGGACACGACCGACCCGGCCACGCGCAAGGTCGCGACGTACTGGCAGGGCCTGATCGATGCCCACCTGATCAGCACCGCGCCGTCGTACAGCCCCGAGTGGACCGCGTCCCTCAAGGCGGGCACCACCGTCGGCTACCTGGGCGCCTCCTGGGGCGCCGGCACGCTCGCCGGGATCGTGCCCGAGGAGAAGGGCAAGTGGGCGGCGATGCGGATGCCCAGCTGGGACGCGGCCCACCCGAGCGTCGGGATGAGTCAGGGCTCCACGTTCGCGGTCTCCAAGAACAGCAAGAAGACCGCCGCCGCGATGACGTTCATCCTCTGGATGGCCACGTCCAAGGACTCCGTGCGGGCGCGCGTCAGCGCCAGTACCTCCACCGCGCTCCCGGCCGCGCCCGCCCTCGTGCCCGTCGCCCGCAAGGCCATCGACACGAGCTTCTACGGCGGCCAGGACCTCTACGGCCTGTACGAGAAGGCCGGCGCGACCATCGACCCGGACTGGCTGTGGGGCCCGACCGCCGCCGCGAACAACACCCTGAGGGACCAGTTGCACGGGGTCGTCGGCGGCAGCACGACGCTGCCCCGCGCCATCACCACCACCCAGAGCGCCACCGTGGCCGCCCTGCGCAAGAGCGGTCTGAAGGTCGAGGACGCCTCATGAGCGGTCAGACAGGCACCGGCAGCACGGGCGGCCGAGGCCGGACCGGTACCGGCAGCGGCAGCGGCAGCACCGGCAGCGATACCGGCACGGGCACCCACGACGCCGGAGGCGGCAGCACCGGCGAAGGGGCCCCGTCAGGCGTCGCCGTGGTCGCGGCCGGTCCGGCCGGCCGCGACCCGCGGGGCTCCGCGGTGGGCGGGCGCCTCACGGCGCGCCGCGGTCCGGACCGCACCGGCATGGCGGCCGGCATGCTGCTCACGCCCTTCTTCGTCCTGTTCACCGTCGCGATGCTGATCCCCGTCGGCTACGCGATCTGGCTGAGCCTGTTCACACAGAAGCTCTCCGGGCTCGGCTTCAGCGGCCCGCGCAACGTCTTCGACGGCCTGGGCAACTACGTCGACACCCTCGGCGACGCCGCGTTCCGGCACGGCTTCTGGGAGCTCGGCGGGTATGTGCTGTTCTACATCCCGATCATGGTCGGCGGGGCGCTCGCCGTCGCCTTGCTGCTGGACACCGCGATAGCCCGCGCCCGGCGCTTCTTCCAGCTCGCGCTGTTCCTGCCGCACGCCATCCCCGGCCTGATCGCGGCGCTCATCTGGGTGTACCTCTACACACCGGGCCTCAGTCCGGTCGTCAGCGCGTTGCACTCGGGCGGCATCGGACTGGACCTGTTCTCCTCCAACGGCGCGCTGCCCTCGGTGGTCAACATCGCGGTGTGGGAATGGCTCGGCTACAACGTGGTGATCTTCTACGCCTCCCTGCAGGCCGTGGACCGCTCACTGCTGGAGGCCGCCGCCGTCGACGGCGCGGGCAACTGGCGCCTGGCGTTCGGCATCAAGCTCCCGCTCATCCGCTCCTCGGTCTTCCTGGTGCTCCTGTTCACGGTCATCGGCTCGCTCCAGCTGTTCACCGAACCGCTGCTGCTGTCGAACTCCGGGTCGTCCATCACCAGCGCGTGGACCCCCAACATGTACGCCTACACCGAGGCGTTCCAGCTCAACGACTACGGGCGGGCCGCCGCCGCGTCCGTCCTCATCGCCCTGATCGCCGCCGTGCTGTCCTTCGGCGTCACCCGCATCGCCAACCGGAAGGGAGCACGGGCATGACCACGTCGCTCATCGTCGACCCGGCCGACCAGCGCGCCTCCGGGCGTGGCGAGCGCGCCGCCGCCCCCGCGGGCCACAGGCCGGGCGGCAACCGCTGGCTGTCGCGCACCGCCGTCAACGGGCTGCTCGCCATCGCCGCCGCATACACCCTCTTCCCGCTGGTCTGGCTGGTCACAGCCGCGACCAAGGACGCCGGCAACATCCTCGGCGGCAACGTCTTCTCCTTCGAGGGCTTCGACTTCGGCCACAACCTGTCGACCCTCGCGAGCTACGACGGCGGCATCTACTTCCGCTGGTACGGCAATTCACTGCTCTACGCGGGTCTCGGCGCGCTCGGCTGCTCGCTCGTCAGCGTGGCGGCGGGCTACGCCTTCGACAAGTACCGCTTCCGGGGCAAGGAGAAGCTGTTCGCCGTCGTCCTGCTCGGCGTGCTGCTGCCGTCGACGGCACTGTCCCTGCCGCTCTACCTGCTCGCGGTCACGACGCACACCGTCAACACGTACTGGTCGGTGCTGATCCCCGTCCTGGTCAACCCCTTCGGGGTCTACCTCTCCCGTATCTTCAGCGCCGGATACATACCGGACGAGGCGCTGGAGGCCGCGCGGATCGACGGCGCGGGCGAGATGCGGGTCTTCTGGTCGATCGGGCTGCGCATGGTCATGCCCGGTTTCGTGACCGTCTTCCTCTTCCAGTTCACCGCGATCTGGAACAACTTCTTCCTCCCCCTCGTGATGCTGTCGAACAAGAACCTCTATCCGCTGAGCCTCGGCCTCTACAACTGGCACAGCAACGCCAACGCGACGCCCGACTTCTACCCGATGGTCGTGTCGGGCTCGCTGCTGGCCGTCCTCCCCCTGATCGTCGCCTTCATCACCCTGCAACGGCACTGGAAGGCTGGGCTGACGGCGGGCAGCGTCAAATGACCGGAGCGGGCCCGGTCGACGGCCCCCGTCCGGCCGCCGTCCGGGCCCGGCACACCCACCCGGCACCACCCGTCCGAGGAGTACGAGTCCCACCATGCACGACGCCACTGACAATCGCCCCGCCGCGCTGCTCGCGATGGCCCCGGGGGTCGCGGACCGGCTGTTCACCGCGGCCCACCGGGACCGGCTGACCGGGCTCGTGCGCACCGATCCCGACCTGATCGCCGGCGATCTCACGGCGCCCGGGCCGGCCGTGGCCGCCGCGCTCGCCGAGGCCGAGGTGCTGCTGACGTGCTGGGGCGTGCCACCGATCACGGCGTCCGTGCTGGCCGCGGCGCCCCGGCTGCGGGCGGTCGTGCACGCCGCGGGCACCGTCAAGCACCACATCACCGACGCGTGCTGGGAACGCGGCATCGCCGTCAGCTCCGCCGCCGCGGCCAACGCGCTGCCGGTGGCCGAGTACACGCTCGCCGCGATCCTGTTCGCCGGCAAGCGGGTCCTCGCGTCGGCGCGCGGCTACCGGGAACTGCGCGCCGCGCACGACTGGCACGGTGCCCTGACCGACGCCGGCAACTACCGCCGTACGGTGGGCATCGTCGGCGCGTCCCGGATCGGACGCCGGGTCATCGACCTGCTGCGCCCGTTCGACCTGCGGGTCCTGCTGTACGACCCGTACGTTGACGCGGCCGAGGCCGCCGCGCTCGGCGTCACCTCCGTAGCGCTGGACGAGCTCTGCGCGCGCAGCTCGGTCCTCTCCGTGCACGCGCCCCAACTGCCCGCCACGCACCACCTGATCGGGGCGTCCCAGCTGGCGGCGATGGCGGACGGATCGACCCTCGTCAACACCTCACGCGGGTCGCTGATCGACGAGGACGCGCTGCTGCCCGAGCTGGTCTCGGGCCGCCTGCACGCGGTGCTCGACGTGACCGAGCCCGAACTGCCGCCGCCCGGGTCACCGCTGTACGACCTGCCGAACGTGCTGCTCACCCCGCATGTGGCGGGCTCGCTCGGCAACGAGACCCACCGCATGGCCGATCACGCACTGGACGAGATCGAGCGCTTCACGAAGGGCGAGCCCTTCGCCGAACCCGTACTCCCTGCCGCGCTGCACCTCTCCGCGTGACTCACGCGGCGCGCCAGGGGTGGACGCGGGGCCCGGTGCCGCCTTCGGGGGGAGGCACCGCGCCCCGTCGGCCCGCCCGGGGCAACATCGCCACGGCGGCGCGCGGGACACCTGCCGGCACGGCGCGCACGGCCCCGGCGCCCGGGGACCACGTGAACGGGCGAGGCCCGGCACCTCCCACAGGGGGGTGCCGGGCCTCGCCCGTTCGGCGTCGCGCGCGGCGCGTCAGCGCGTCACGCGGTCGGCCCGTGCGTCAGTGCGAGTGACCGTGGCCGCCGGCCGCGGGCTCTTCGTCCTCGGCCGGCTTCTCGACGACCAGGGTCTCGGTCGTGAGCAGCAGCGACGCGATGGACGCGGCGTTCTCCAGGGCGGAGCGCGTCACCTTGACCGGGTCGATGACGCCGGCCTTGACCAGGTCGACGTAGTCGCCGGTCGCGGCGTTGAAGCCGTGACCCTTGTCGAGCTCCGACACCTTGGAGGTGATGACGTAGCCCTCAAGGCCCGCGTTCTCGGCGATCCAGCGCAGCGGCTCGACGACGGCACGGCGGACGACCGCGACACCGGTCGCCTCGTCGCCCTCCTTGCCGAGGCTGTCCTCCAGCACCTTGGCCGAGTGGACCAGGGCGGAGCCACCACCGGAGACGATGCCCTCCTCGACCGCGGCGCGGGTCGCGGAGATGGCGTCCTCCAGACGGTGCTTCTTCTCCTTCAGCTCCACCTCGGTGGCGGCACCGACGGAGATCACGCACACGCCGCCGGCCAGCTTCGCGAGACGCTCCTGGAGCTTCTCGCGGTCCCAGTCGGAGTCCGTGGTCTCGATCTCGGCCTTGATCTGGTTGACGCGGCCGGCCACGTCACCGCTGTTGCCGCCACCGTCGACGATGGTCGTGTCGTCCTTGGTGACGGTGACACGGCGGGCGGAGCCCAGCACGTCCAGACCAGCCTGGTCGAGCTTGAGGCCGACCTCCTCGGCGATGACGGTCGCGCCCGTGAGGGTGGCGATGTCGCCGAGCATGGCCTTGCGGCGGTCACCGAAACCGGGGGCCTTGACGGCCACCGCGTTGAACGTGCCGCGGATCTTGTTGACGACCAGGGTCGACAGGGCTTCGCCCTCGACGTCCTCGGCGATGATCAGCAGCGGCCTGGAGCCACCCGCCTGGATGACCTTCTCCAGCAGCGGCAGCAGGTCCTGGATGGAAGCGATCTTGCCCTGGTTGATCAGGATGTACGGGTCGTCGAGGACGGCCTCCATACGCTCCTGGTCGGTCACCATGTACGGGGACAGGTAGCCCTTGTCGAAGGCCATGCCCTCGGTGAAGTCGAGCTCCAGGCCGAAGGTGTTGGACTCCTCGACGGTGATGACACCGTCCTTGCCGACCTTGTCCATCGCCTCGGCGATGAGCTCGCCGACCTGCTGGTCCTGCGCGGAGAGCGCGGCCACGGCGGCGATGTCGGACTTGTCGTCGATGGGGCGCGCGGTCTCCAGGAGGTCCTTGGAGATCGCGGCGACGGCGGCGTCGATACCGCGCTTGAGGGCGGCCGGGGAGGCGCCCGCGGCCACGTTGCGCAGGCCCTCGCGGACCAGCGCCTGGGCGAGCACCGTGGCGGTGGTGGTGCCGTCACCCGCGATGTCGTTGGTCTTGGTCGCCACCTCCTTCACGAGCTGGGCGCCGAGGTTCTCGAACGGGTCGTCGACCTCGACCTCGCGCGCGATGGTGACGCCGTCGTTGGTGATGGTGGGGGCGCCGAACTTCTTGTCGATGACGACGTTGCGGCCCTTGGGGCCGATCGTCACCTTCACCGTGTCGGCAAGCTTGTTGACGCCGCGCTCGAGGGCGCGACGGGCGTCCTCGTCGAACTTCAGGATCTTCGCCATGGGAGCTTCCGTGTCCTCTCAGACGACCTGCGCCCCTGTCCGCCCGGCGTACGCAGGGAGGCCAGGGGCGCAGGTCGGAAAAGCGTTTCTGGGGTGAATTACTTCTCGATGATCGCGAGTACGTCGCGAGCCGAGAGGACGAGGTATTCCTCGCCGCTGTACTTCACCTCGGTGCCGCCGTACTTGCTGTACAGAACGACATCGCCGACGGAAACGTCGAGCGGCAGGCGCTCGCCGTTCTCGAAACGGCCCGGACCGACAGCAAGGACGACGCCCTCCTGGGGCTTCTCCTTGGCAGTGTCCGGGATGACCAGGCCAGAGGCCGTGGTCTGTTCGGCGTCGAGCGGCTGGACCACAATGCGGTCCTCAAGCGGCTTGATGGCAACCTTGGTGCTGGCGGTCGTCACGATCCGACCTCCCCCTTCGGTGATCTCACGGGGTTGACTGTCTGAGGGTGGCGACCAGGTGGATCCGTCGTCGCGGGTGCCGGACCTGCCCGTCGCGCGTTCTGGCACTCTCACTTGCTGAGTGCCAGAGCCGAGACTATGGCCGCGATTAGCACTCGGTCAAGCGGAGTGCCAGTCGGCGTGAGTCGCGGCGTCGCGCGAGAGGGCGCGAAGCGGGGGTCCGGGCGCCGGATCGGGGTGTGCGTCCGGTGATCGCGCGGGGGGCGCGGCCAGGGACGGACATGATCCGGGCCAGGATCACGGCTCTCGTGACACCGTATGCCGTACCCGCCGCGAGCGGTCGACGCCGTGCCCGTGAAACGGGGCCCGAACTTCCGTCCGGCGGACCCCGGCGGGGCAGCCGCGGGAGCCGAGGGTCGGAGGAGGCCGTGCGGGGGCGGCGCACAACGGCACGCACGCGGACGAGGGCGCGGGGGTCCGGCACTGGGGAGATCCGGTACTGCGGGGATCCGGTACCCCGGGGGTCCGCGACCGCGGGGCTGCGGGGCTGCGGGGCTGCGGGGCTGCGGGTTCAGGCCTTCTCGTTGTGCGAGACGGCGTACGCGACCATCGCCGAGTCCAGGTAGGCGTGCACCTCCACGATGGTCGCCCCCGGCCCCGCACCGTCGAACCGGCAGATCCAGCAGTACTCGTTGTCGAAGGGCGCCCCGTCGCTCATGGTCGAGGTCGCGAGCAGTTCGACGATCGTGGTGTCACCGTCGAGGTGGAGCCGCTGGAGCTTCAGCCGCACGCCTTCCTTCATCACGCGGGACAGGCGCTCGAAGGTCGCGTCCGTGAACGCCTTCTTGCTGAAGTACGTGCCGCCGAGCGGATGGGTACCCATCACCGTCCAGTGCACGTCGTCGGAGACCCGGGCGAAGAACTCGCCTTGCGTGGCCGGATCCTCCAGCTTCGAGAACAGTTCGGTCCGGTCGTCGCGCTCGGTACCCATGAGGAATCACTCCTTCCGCCTTCCACCGTAGGCGGGGAGGCGGGCCCGGCGCCTGCCGCCGGACGGCTCCGGACAGCGGGCCCGGTCAGGCGCCGGGAACCGGCCCGCCCGGCGCGGCGGAGCCCGCCGCCACGGGCCGTTGACGCCCGTACCGAAGGCCCGGCGGCGCGGCGCGGCGGTCACCCGGGTCGCCAGCCACCCGGCCACCCGACCGCTCGGCGACCCGGTGATGGCGATCCGGCGACCCGCCACCGGGCCCCCGGGCGGAGCCGGCCGGACCCTCAGACGTAGTCCTCCAGCCGGGCGACGGCGTAGCCCTGGTCCGTGATCCGCTTGAGCAGGTTCCGGATGTTCTCCACCATCGTGGCGTTCCACTCCGAGAGGCCCTGGAAGTGCGTGAGGATGATGTCGCCCGGCTCGAAGTGCTGGGCCTCGTCCCGCCAGTCCATGTGGGTCGGGAACGCCTCGGTCTCCCACAGCGGGAACGCCTTGATCCCACAGGATCTGGCGATGCGCAGGGTGTCGCCGTTGTAGTTGCCGTACGGCGGGCGGAAGAGGGTCGGCCGCTTGCCGTACTCCCTCGCGAGCTTGTCCTGCTGGTCGCAGATCTCGTGCTTCTGCTGCGCGTAGGTCAGACCCGGGAGGTACGGGTGGGTCAGGGTGTGGTTGCTGAGGGTGACGCCCGAGGCCTGCACCTGGGTGAAGTAGCCGTAGTCGTCGCTGATCAGGTAATCGCTGAGGAAGGCGCTGTACGGGACGTGCAGCGCCGACATCATCCTGATGAACTGCGGCTCCTTCTCCGAGCCGTCGTCGATCGTGATGAAGACGATCTTGTCCTTGGTGGGGATGCGCGTGAACACGGGCGGGAGGCCCGGGTCACCGCCCTCCGCCTCGAATCCCTTGCGCGTGGGGATGACCGGCTTGACGGCGGGCGGCGGAGGCGGAATCAGCGGCGCCGCGGCCAGGCCCCATGTCCTCGCGGTCGCGAGCCGGGCAGCGGCGGTGGCCTTCAGGCGTGCGGCGTACGAGGACAGTCCGCCGGCGGCCTCGGCCGGGTGCCGCCCCGGGCGCGCGGCGGCGGCACCGGGGGCGGGCTCGGCCGCCGGCCCGTGCGCGGGCTTCGCGGCGGGGTGGTGCGAGGCCCTGGCCCCGGGGTGGTGCGAGGGGTCCGCGGACGGCCGGCTGCCGGACGTGTGGGAGGGGCCCGCGGAGCCCGGCGAGGCGGCCCGGGACGGGGACCCCGTGGCGGCCCTGCCCGGGGACCCCGAGGTGGCCGGGGACACGGAGGTGGTCGGGGACGCGGAGGCGGACGGCGACCCCGACGGCGACCCCGACGGCGACGAGGACGGGGACGCCGGCGCGGCGACCGATCCGGAGGTCCCGGACGGGGAAGCCGTGCCCGAGGGAGCGCCCGTCCCGGACGCGGACGGGGAGGCGGCGATCCCCGCCGCACCGGCGAGGCGGGGCGCGCCGGCCTTCCCCGCCTCGGCACCGAGCCCGGTGTCGCCCGCCGAGCAGCCGGAGGAGAGCGCGGCGACGGCGGCGACCGAGGCAGCGAGGAGCGCCGAGACGACGACGCGCCCCGGCCGCCCGCCTCCCCGTCCGGAGCGGCCCGCCTCCCCCGAGCGTCTCTCCCGTTCTCGCCGCCGGCCCCGGCGTGGAACCCGGCCCGCCGGATCCTGGACGCGAACCTGGGCCGGGTGGTGAACCGGATCCGGAACCGCGTCCTGACCCGTACCCGGACGCGGATGCCCGTCAGCACTACGGAGCAATTGTTCTGTTTGTCGTACTAGTCGCATGGCGTCGCATCCTGTCAGCGCCGGGCGCCGTCCGACCGCAGACACCGCCGCCGGGCGGTCGCGGTCCCCCGCCTGGCCGACACCGGCCGCCGCCCGACGACAATGGGCCGGTGACCGAAGAACCCCCGCCCAGCCTCGCCCCCCTGCTCACCCCCGAGGGCCAGGCCCTGCTCGCGGAGTTGCGCGACCACGACCCGGCGCGGGAACTGGCCCTCGCCACCCGCCTGCGCCGCGACCACCCCGCCGAACTGGTGTCGGCGGTACTCGGACAGGCACGGCTCCGGCAGCGGGCCGTGGCGAAGTTCGGCGCCGAGGACGCGTACCGGATGTACTTCACGCCGAACGGTGTCGAACAGGCCACCCGTACCGTCGTCGCCGCCCACCGCGCGGCCCGCTTCCGCGCGCTCGGCGCGACGCGGGTGACCGACCTGTGCTGCGGGATCGGCGGCGACGCGGTGGAGCTCGTCCGGGCGGGCATCACCGTCACCGGCGTCGACCTGGATCCGCTGACCTGCGAGATCGCCGCCGCCAACATCCATGCGCTGGCACCGGCCGGACCGCCCGCGACCGTGGTGCGCGCCGACGTCACGACGTACGACCTGACGGGCACGCGGGCACTGTTCGTCGACCCGGCGCGGCGGCGCGGCTCGGGCAGGATCTTCGACCCCGAGGCGTACTCCCCGCCGCTGTCCTGGGCGATCGAAGCGGTACGGCGTACGGGCCTCGGCGCGATCAAGATCGCCCCCGGCATTCCGCACGAACTGGTCCCGGCGGACTTCGAGGCCGAGTGGATCTCGCACGACGGCGACGTGAAGGAAGCCGTGCTCTGGCACACGCCGGACGCGCCCGCCTCCTGCCGCCGCGCGACCCTCCTGCCGTCGGGCGCGACGCTCGCCTCCCGCGGCCTGCCCGACCCGGCGGTGCGCCCGCCCGGCCGCTACCTGTACGAACCGGACGGCGCCGTCATCCGCGCCCACCTCGTCGCCGAAGCGGCCGAGGACCTTCCGGGCGGTGGCCTGATCGACGAGACGATCGCGTACGTGACCGCCGACGAACTGCGGGAAACCCCCTTCGCGACGGCGTACGAGATCACCGATGTCCTCCCCTTCAACCTCAAGCGCCTCAAGGCACTGCTGCGGGAACGGGAGGTCGGCATCCTCACGGTGAAGAAACGCGGTTCGGCGGTGGAACCGGAGGAGTTCCGGCGGAAGTTGAAGCTCAAGGGAAAGAACGAGACGACGGTCATCCTCACCCGCGTGGCCGCCGCCCCCACGATGCTCCTCGCCCGCCGGGCCGGGCGCTGAGGGCCCGGGAGAGCCACGAGGACCGCCGTACGGAGCAGGACGGGAATCCGTACCCGGGGGAGAGCGGATGGCGCGACTCCGCAACGGAATCCACGAGGCATGGGCCCTGCCAACGGACGCGGACGGTCTCGCGCCGGGTGCCACCGAGTTCGATCTGGAGGTGGACCCGCCTGCCCTCTTCGCCCTCGGCGGTCGGCTGCCGCTCGTCGGTGAGCAGCTGACGACAGGGAGACCGGCGAGGGTCGGCAGGCCAGCATCTTCTGAACCGCCTGACTGGTGACGCCGAGTTCACGCGCGATGTCGGCCTGGGAGACGCCCTGGTCGATGAGCTCCTGCATGAGGTCGCGGCGCTCGGCGGCGAACCGGCGGGCCAGGCGGAGGCGGGTGTGCTGGATGGCCTGTTCGCGGGCCTCCTTGATGCGGTCGAGCGTCGCGCGGTGTGCGGAAAGGTCTCCGAGGGGTGCCATGGAGCCATGGCGACAACCCCGTGTTGTCGATGTCAACCCATGGTTGTCATACGGGAGGGCGGGTCGCCCGGGGATGACCTTGCGAGGACCTGCTCGCCGCGGTCGAGGAGGCGGTATCCCCCTCCGCCGTCGCCGGGGAGCGCTACGCACCGGCGCGGTTCGCCCGACTCGACAGCGAACGCCGAGGCCCGGCCCCCGTTCGGCCTGGAGCGCCGGGCGCCCGCCGGGGCCCGGCCCTGGCCACGCGTCAGGCCCGCGCCCGCCTTCGGTAGGCCCGCTGGCGGCAGGCCCGGGAGCAGTAGCGGCGGGGGCGCCCGCGCGCCGGGGCGGGGACGGCCGTCGCACACACGTCGCAGCGCGGCGGTGAGAGGTGCGGGGAACCGGTGGCGGCCTCGGCGGTGTCACCTTCGGCCGCGTCGGGGGCGGCCCCGGTCCGGCCGTCGCGGTCGTCGGGGTCGTCGGAGTCACTGGGGTCGTCGTTGCGGTCGTTACGAAATGTCTCGGGCTCCCGCCGCGCATCGCTCTTTTCGTCACGGAGCCCGTCGCCGGACGCCGTGGTCCGGTGCCTGCGCCGGACCATGGCCTCCACTCCGTCCAGGGTGCACGCGAGGCCGAAGTCGAACGGGTCCTCCGGCTCGTCGAACGCCCCGCTCATGCCGTACCTGGCGATCGCCGGGTACGGCACCATGCGCTCGACCAGTCTGTTCTGGCCGTGCCACCACTGGACGTGCGAGACGCCCGACTCGCGCTCCTCGCGCAGCACGTCGTGCGCCTGCCGCGCCGCCGACAGGACGAACCCCGCCAACAGCGCCACCACTTGCGCCGACTCCGACGGCCTCAGTCCGGTGCCTTCCGCGCAGGCGAGGGCGTGGTCGTAGTCCGCGAGCGTGTGCGGCCCGGGAAGCCTGCGGCTGCCGTCCGTCGTGACCAGCCACGGGTGGCGCAGGTGCAACTCCCAGTGGGTGCGGGCCCAGGCCTGAAGCCCGGCGCGCCAGTCGCCGGCCGGCGCTTCGGCCGGATCCCGCGCGGACAGCTCACCGAAGGCCGCGTCCCGCATCAGCTCGACCAGTTCGGCCCGGCCCGGCACGTGCCGGTACAGCGACATCGTCGTGAACCCGAGCCGTTCCGCGAGGCGCCGCATCGACAGGGCCTCCAGGCCGTCGGCGTCCGCCAGTTCGACCGCCGCCGCGACGATCCGGGGCACGGTCAGCCCCGGCCGGTCCTCGGCCACGCCGAACAGCAGATCCACCGTCCGCCGTACGTCCACCACCCTGACTCCCCGGGCCGCCCGCTGTCGTTGACAGCCACCTTAGCCGCGCGTCTATGCTGCACACCAATTGTGTACGGCGTACGCCTCGTCGTACGGTCGTCCCGGTGTCCCGCAACGGGGGTCCCTCAGCCATGTCAGCCCATCCCACCGAACCAGACCGACCTGCCGCACCTCCCGCACCTCCCGCACCTCCCGCACCCATCGGATCAGCCGGACCGGCCGTGTCCGCCGCCGTCGCGTTCCATGTCGCCCCCTGGGGCGACGACTCCGCCCCGGGCACGCCCGAGCGGCCGCTCGCCGGGCCCCACGGCGCCCTGCGTGCGGTGCGTGCCGCCCTCGCCCGGACGCCGGGCGGGTGCGGCGACGTCCTCGTCACCTACCGCGCCGGCACGTACGCCCTGCCCGAGCCCCTGGACCTCGGCTCCGGCGACGGCGGATCCGGGCCCGGCGGGCGGCGCGTCACGCACCAGCCGTACGGATACGGCACCGACGCGGCCGAATCCGTGGTGTTCAGCGGCGGTGCCCCCGTCACGGGATGGACTCCCGTCGGCGACGGCACCTGGCGGGCCGGCACCGGGTCGCTGGAACCCCGCCAGTTGTACGTGGACGACCGGCGTGCGCACCGGGCCGGCACGCCGCACGGCGCGTCCCCCCTCCCCGGTACCGTTACGAAAACCGAGACGGGTTATGTAACGGACAGCACGGCCCCGCAGGCGTGGCGCTCCCCCGCCTCCATCGAGTTCGTCTTCCGTGGCGTGTACCCGTGGTCCGAGGCGCGCCTGCGCGTCGCGTCCATCAGCGGTGACGCCCGCTCGACCACCTTCACCCTCGCCGAGCCGGGCTTCTCCCGCGCCAACGCCCTCTACGCGGCGGAAGTCCACGGTGGCGGTGCGCGGGAGGAGAGCGGTGGGGCTTCCTGGGGGCGGCTCGGCCTTCCGACATCGGCCGAGAACAGCCCCAGCTTCCTCACCGAACCGGGCACCTTCGCCCTCGACACCTCGGTCCCCGGCCACCACACCCTCCACTACCTCCCGCTGCCCGGCGAGGACCCCGCCGCGGCGGTGTTCACCATCCCGCTGCTGGAGCGGCTCCTCACCGCCCGGGGGGCCGCGGGCATCACCCTGCGGGGGCTGACGTTCGCGCACGCCGCCTGGCAGCGGCCGAGCGCCCCCGGTGGCTTCCCGCACTACCACGGCAACACGTTCCAGGACGAAGGACCGCTGGAGCGGGTCGACCTGTTCGACGGGGCCGCCCACCTCGTGGTCCCCGGAGCGCCCGCGCGCGTGCCGTCCGCGGTCGATCTGCGCGACTGCGCGGACCTCGTGCTGCGCGACAACACCTTCACCCACCTCGGGGCCGGCGCCGTCGCCGTCGAGGGCGGGGGCGCCGGTACCGCCCTCGTCGGCAATGTCGTGGAGGACGTGTCGGGCCCCGGCATCTCCGTCGACTCGGCGGACGGTGTCCGCGTGGAGGACAACCTGCTGCGGGACATCGGCGCCGAGTTCCACGGCTCCTCCGCGGTGTGGGTGTCGGACGCGCGGGACGTGGTGGTCGCCCACAACGAGATCCACGACGTGCCGTACTCCGGCATCGTCGTCATGGGCGGCGACCGCGCCGCACGCGTGCGGGTCACCGAGAACCTCGTCCGCCGGTCCCTGCTCGTCCTCGCCGACGGCGGCGGTGTCTATCTCGCGGGCCGCCAGGGGGACTCCTACGCGAGCGGCACCCTCGTGCGCGGGAACGTGCTGCTCGACGTCGTCACGCCGTACAACTTCGGCCTCTACACCGACTACGCCTGCTCGTGGACGACCGTTCTCGGCAATGTCGTCCGCGGGGCCGACACGCCGGCCCTGCTGCGCCCGGCGCTCCCGCTGGAGAACGTCGCGTTCGTCGGCAACTTCTGGGACGCGCACCCGGAGGGCGACGACGATCCGCCGCCCGGGGTCGTCTACGCCGCGAACACCGTCCTGCCCGGCGGCGGCACGGGCCTCGACGGCCGGAACAGGGACGCGGACGGGAACGGGGACGCGAGCGGCAGCGGCACGGACGGGCTGCCGACCGACATCGTCGCCGCCGCCGGCCGGTCCGCCCAACGCTGAGCAGGGGCAGCCCCCGATCGTCCGCCCGCCCCGGCCAGGTGAGGGAGTGATCACCGTCGCATCAGGCGCCGGGGCAGTCGGGTGTCCGTGTCCGCTTTCGAAGGGGCGTCGGAGGGAGGCGGCGCGGGCACACACGGACCGGGGCAGCCGCTTCCCGTCCCGCGCGGGCGCGCCGGCTCGGACACGGCGGCGACCTTCGCCGACCACCTGATCGCCTGACTGCCTGGCTGCCTGACTGCCTGACTGCCTGCGGCGGAGCGTCCCGGTGGACCATCCAGCAGGACCACCCGCGCGAGGTACGGGAGGCGACGCAGGCCACGGGGTGCCCCGCGGGGGCCGCCCGGCACGAGGGCGGGGCGCGGGTTCCGGTGCCGGAGCCCCGCCCCGACCCTCACGTCAGCGCAGGTCGTCGAACTCGGTGAGCTCGTCCGCGTAGATCTTCGACAGCGGCTGCGGTCCGACGTACTGCTGGCAGTTGCACTGTCGCAGTTCGAAGTGGAGGGGCTTCTTGTTCTCGTCCCACTCCGTCGGAACCTCCACATCTTCGTGGCACTTGCCGGTCTTGTCGTGCTTCGCCAGGTGATGGGTACAGCCACAGACGGCGTCCGGAAGCTTGTGGGACTCCTCGATCGCCTGCCGGCCCTTCTCCGCCAGCTTCAGGCGCTCCATCCTTCTGTCGTGCCTGGTCCTGAGCGCCGTACGGCCGGTATCAGCGATCCAGCTGAACCCGCCCACCATGAAGAAGACGAATATCCACCAAAACCAGTTCATCCGCCGCCCCTTCACCTGAATGGCGCATGCGTGTCACCTCCAGAATAGGACGGAACGGGTAGGAACGGCTTCAACAAGGAGTGCTCTCCTTGTCACGTACCGGGTCACGTCCGGGTGCCGACCCGGTACGCCCCCGGCCCCGCCGGTCCAGGACCCGTGGTGGGTAGCCTGCGCGACATGACCACCGAACGCCCAGAACCGCCGTCCGTCGGCGGCGAGCGCGAGATGCTGCGCTCCTTCCTCGACTTCCACCGTGCCACCCTCTCCATGAAAGCCGAAGGTCTCGACGACGACGAGTTGCGGCGGCGTTCGATGCCGCCGTCGACGCTGTCGCTGCTGGGGCTCGTGCGGCACATGTGCGAGGTGGAGCGCACCTGGTTCCGGATGGTGATCAACGGGGAGCGGCTGCCGCTGGTCTGGTCGCCGACCATGGACTACCAGAGCGCGTACGACGCGACGGGCGCGACCCGCGCGGAGGCGTTCGCCGCCTGGGAGGCCGAGGTCGAGCACTCCCGCCGGATCGAGCGGGAGGCCGCCTCGCTGGACGTCACAGGGGTGAACCGGCGGTCGGGCGAGGAGGTGTCGCTGCGGCTCGTGATGCTGCACATGATGCACGAGTACGCGCGCCACAACGGCCACGCGGACTTCCTGCGGGAGGGCATCGACGGCACCGTCGGCGCCTGACCCGCGCGCGGGGCCCCGGACTGCTTCCGTGGGTCCCCCGGGGCTCCCCGGGCCTCCGGCGCCGGTGCCCCGGAAGCCCCGAGGCCGCGAGCCCCCACGCACCGCTGACGGCGCCGGGTCCGGCGGGCGGCGTCGCCGCCGGCTTCCCCCGGTCCCGGGCCGCCGCTGCCCCGGCTTCCCCCGGCTACAGCGCCCGGAAGAAGGCCCGCACGTCCTCGATCAGCAGATCCGGCACCTCCAGGGCCGGGAAGTGACCGCCCCTGTCGTACTCGGTCCACCGCACGACGCGGTTGGTGCGCTCGGCGATGTGCCGCAGCGGCATGAACGTGTCCTCGGGAAAAGCCGCCACCGCCGTCGGCACGGTCGAGGGGCGGGGCGCGTCGCCCCCGTGCGGCGCGTGGGCCCGCTCGTAGTAGACGCGGGCGGCGGAGCCCGCCGTACCGGTCAGCCAGTACAGCATGACGTTCGTGAGCAGCGTCTCGCGGTCGATGACGTCGGCCCCGGCCGGCACGGCACGCGTGTCCGACCACGCGTGGAACTTCTCCGCGATCCAGGCCAGCTGCCCCACGGGCGAGTCGGTGAGGCCGTACGCGAGGGTCTGCGGCCGGGTCGCCTGGATCACCGCGTAGCCGGTGGCCTCGCGCGTCCAGGCCTTGTTCCGCTCCCAGGAGGCGAGCGTCCGGGCGCGCTGCGCGCTGTCGAGCACGGCCAGTTCCTCGCCGTCGGGCTCCGTGGCGGCGGCCGCCGAGGACAGCATGTTCAGGTGGACGCCGATGACCCGCTCCGGCCGCAGCCTGCCCAGCTCGCGGGAGATCACGGCGCCCCAGTCGCCGCCCTGGACCCCGTACCGCTCGTACCCGAGTTCCCGCATCAGCGCCGCGAACGCCACGGCCACCCGCCGGTACTCCCAGCCCTTGTCGTGGGTGGGACCGGAGAAGCCGAAGCCGGGGATCGACGGCAGGATCAGGTGGAACGCGTCGGCGGGGTCCCCGCCGTGCGCCCGGGGGTCGGTGAGCGGGCCGGCGATCCGCTCGAACTCGACGATCGAGCCGGGCCAGCCGTGCGTCATGAGCAGCGGGGTGGCGTCCGGCTCGGGTGACCTGAGGTGCGCGAAGTGGACCGTGGCGCCGTCGATGGTGGTGGTGAACTGCGGCCAGGCGTTGAGCCGGGCCTCGGCGGCGCGCCAGTCGTACCGGTGGCGCCAGTCGTCCGCCAGCTCCCGCAGATATCCGAGGGGCACCCCGTACGACCAGCCCGCGCCGGGCAGTTCGTCGGGCCAGCGGGTCCTCTCCAGCCGGTGGTGGAGATCGTCGAGATCGGCCTGGGGAACGTCGATACGGAAGGGGCGCGGCGTGCTCGCCCGCGGCTCGGCGGCGCCGGCGGTGGCCTCCCCTTCCCGGTCGTCGCTGTCGCCTGCGGTGTCGTGGAGGGCAGTGGGACGCGGGCCGTTCGGGCCTGCTGCGGTGCTGCTCATGGCCAGGATGCTAGGTGCGGGCCCGGCGGGCCGCACCCGCGTTACCCCGGCACGGGTCCGGTAGGACGAGAGGCGTCCGTCGGGGCCGGTTCGCGGCGGGCGGGTCACCCGCGTACGGGACCGGCCGCCGTGGAGCGGGTACGTACCAGGCAGGCCGGCACAGACCGGCGTGCTGCCGGGCTCGCTCAGACCTCCGCCGCCCGGCGCAGCAGCAGGGCGCGCTCCCTGGCGTTGCGGGTGAGGGCCGCCGCCTCCTCGAACGCGGTGCGGGCCTCCCCCGCCCGGCCGAGCCGCGCCAGCAGGTCGCCCCGTACGGCGGGCAGCAGGTGGTACCCGGCCAGCGCCGGATCGCCCGCCACCGCGTCGACCAGCGCGAGCGCGGGCCCCGGCCCCTGGGCCATGGACACGGCCACGGCGCGGTTCAGCTCGACCACGGGTGTCGGGGTGAGTGCGGCCAGCCGGGCGTAGAGCGTGGCGATGGCCGTCCAGTCCGTCTCCTCGTAGGCCGCCGCCCTCGCGTGGCACGCGGCGATCGCGGCCTGCAGCGCGTACGGTCCCGGAGGTCCGCCCAGCGTGCCCGCGCGGGTGAGCGCGTCGAAGCCGCGCCGTACGAACATCCGGTTCCAGCGCGCCCTGTTCTGCTCGGCGAGCAGCACCGGCTCCCCGTCAGGACCGGTGCGGGCGGGGAGCCGGGACGCCTGCAGTTCGAGGAGCGCGGCGAGGGCGTGCGCCTCGGGCTCCCCGGGCATCAGCGCGGCCAGGCTCCGCGCGAGCCGCAGCGCGTCCTCGCACAGGCCGGGCCGCAGCAGGTCATCGCCCGCCGTCGCGGAGTAGCCCTCGTTGAAGATCAGGTAGATCACGTCGAGCACGGTGGCGAGCCGGGCCGCGCGGTCCTCGCCGTACGGCACCTCGAACGGCACGCCCGCGGCGGCGAGCGCCCGCTTCGCCCGGACGACGCGCTGTGCGACGGTCGGCTCCGCGACCAGGTAGGCGCGGGCGATCTCCGCGGTGGTGAGCCCGCCGAGCAGGCGGAGCGTGAGCGCGACCCGGGCGTCCGTCGACAGCACCGGGTGGCAGGCCGTGAAGATCAGCCGCAGCAGGTCGTCGTCGATCGCGTCGGGTTCGGCGGGCTCCGGCGGCGGGGGAACGTCCTCCAGCGCCCTGCCCACCTCGGCGAGCTTGCGGGCGTACGCCTCGCGGCGGCGTACGAGGTCGATCGCCCGGTGCTTGGCCGTGGCGATCAGCCAGGCGCCGGGCCGGTCGGGCACGCCGTCCCGCGGCCACTGTTCGAGCGCGGCGACGAGCGCGTCCTGCGCCAGTTCCTCGGCGATGCCCACGTCGCGCACGATCCGCGCCACGACGGCGATGATCTTCGCCGACTCCAGCCTGAATACCGCGTCCAGCGTGTGGTCAGCCGTCACGGCCACCCATCCCAGCACCGGATGGCCCGCGACGGCAAACACCCGGGGCCGCGCGGCGCGTACGCGGACGATCCACGCGGTCGTTCCGCGCGACCGTGTACGCGAAAGCCGGCCCGGCCCGGCCCGCGACCGTGTACGCGGAGGCCGGTCCTGCCCGCGCCGCGCGCCCCCGTCCGCCCTACGGCTCGACGATCTGCCGCACCTCGGACACGATGTTCCACTCCGGCTCATGGATCTCCACGAACCGGCGGGCCAGCTCGATCGCCTGCTCGCGGTCCTTCGCCTGGATCAGCGCGTACCCGCCGATGACCTCCTTGGTCTCGGTGAACGGCCCGTCCGTGACGGTGACCCTGCCGCCCTCCTGGCCGACCCGCGCGCCCTGCGCCGTCGGCAGCAGGCCGCCGGTGTCAAGCATGTGGCCGCTCTTGGTCAGATCCTCGATGAGGGCGCCCATCCGCTCCATGAGGCCCTCGCTCGGGCCGCCGGCGGGGGCGTTGTTCTCGTCGGTACGTACCAGCATCAGATAGCGGGGCATGGTGACTCCTCGGGGATCGTCCGGCTGCGGGCCGGCGGCGGGCTCGTGCCCGCCTTCACCCTCCCGTCGAACGGGACGGCCCCGGATCGACACACGGCCCCGGATTTCTTTTTCACCGGGACGGAGCGTGCCTGCCGGCCGGAGCGGTGTCCCGGTGGCGTGTCCCGGTGCCGTGTCCCGGACCGGCGGCCTGGCGGCGCCCCGGACCCGTGCCGCTGCTACCTGCTACCTGCTACCTGCTACCAGCGGTATCGGCCGTGTCGGGCGAACCGGTCCGGCCGCCGTCACCCGGCCCGTGACGCGTCGCCCTCGACCGGCTCGAAGCGCCAGCGGTGCACCGGGCGGGAGATCAGTCCGGCCGGAGGCTCCGGGAGTTCGGGGACCTCGGTGGCGTAGGTACCCGGCCACCAGATCAGCACCAGGACCCGGTCCTGCGGCGCGGTGAACGTCTCGCGGCGCAGCGGCTCCCCGTCGAGCTCCTGGGCCCGCGCCCAGGCCAGCAGGTCCGCGCCGCGCCCCTCGGCGGCCCGTGCCTCCCACATCAGCGTGACCGCCATCAGTGGCCCTTCCCCGCCGGCGCCGTCCCGGAGTGGGCGTGGACGGCAGCGTGCGCTGCCGCGTGGACCGCCTCGTGCGCCGGTACGTGCGGCTCGGTGACCGGCAGCGAACTGTCGGCGGACAGGTCCCATGCCGAGGCGGGCCGGCCGCGCGCGACCATCTCGGCGCCCAGCGCCGCGACCATCGCGCCGTTGTCCGTGCACAGGCCGGGCCTGGGCACCCGCAGGACGATGCCCGCGCGTGCGCAGCGCTCCTGGGCCATGGCGCGCAGCCGCGAGTTCGCGGCCACGCCCCCGCCGATCATCAGGTGGTCCACGCCCTCGTCCTTGCAGGCCCGTACCGCCTTGCGGGTCAGCACGTCGACCACGGCCTCCTGGAACGACGCGGCGACGTCCCGTACCGGCACGTCCTCGCCCGCGGCCCGCTTGGCCTCGATCCAGCGCGCGACGGACGTCTTCAGGCCGGAGAAGGAGAAGTCGTACGGCGCGTCGCGCGGGCCGGTCAGCCCGCGCGGGAACGCGATCGCCGCCGGGTCGCCCTCACGCGCCAGCCGGTCGATGACCGGACCGCCGGGGAAGCCGAGCTGCAGGACGCGGGCGATCTTGTCGAATGCCTCGCCCGCCGCGTCGTCGATCGTCGCGCCGAGCGGCCGTACGTCCGCCGTGATGTCCGGCGCCAGCAGCAGCGACGAGTGGCCGCCGCTGACCAGCAGCGCCATCGTCGGCTCCGGCAGCGGGCCGTGCTCCAGCTGGTCGACGCAGATGTGCGAGGCGAGGTGGTTGACGCCGTAGAGCGGCTTGCCCAGCGCGTAGGCGTACGCCTTCGCCGCCGACACCCCGACCAGCAGCGCGCCCGCGAGGCCGGGCCCGGCCGTGACGGAGATCCCGTCCAGGTCCCGCGCCGAGATCCCGGCGGTGGCGAGGGCCCGCTCGATCGTGGGGACCATCGCCTCCAGGTGGGCCCGCGAGGCGACCTCGGGCACGACGCCGCCGAAGCGGGCGTGCTCGTCGACGCTGGACGCGACCGCGTCGGCCAGGAGCGTCGTCCCGCGCACGATGCCGACGCCCGTCTCGTCGCAGGACGTCTCGATGCCGAGGACGAGTGGTTCGTCAGCCATCAGTGTCCGTTCCTCCTGGTCCCGCTGGTGCCGATACAGATCCCGCCGCCGATCCCGGCGCGGTGTCCGCCGCCGGTCCCGTCGGCGCCGTACTGCCGTTCGCCGGTGCCGAGCCGCCGGTGGCCCGGCCCGCCGGAGGGCCGGAGCCGGGGTCCGGCACCGGCGCCGCAGGGGGCGTCGCCACCGGGCCCGCCGGGGCCAGGCCCGCCGGCACCGGGCCCGCCGACGAGCGGGCTGCCCGTGCAGGGGATATCTCGCCCGGTGTCTCCTTCATGTCGCGCCGCATCACCAGCGCGTCGACGTTGCCGGGCTGGTAGTAGCCCTTGCGGAAGCCGATCGGTTCGAAGCCGAAGCGCTGGTACAGCTTCTGCGCGCGGGTGTTGTCCACCCGGACCTCCAGCAGCACCTCGCTGGACTCGAACGAGGTCGCGTGCCGCAGCAGTTCCGTCAGGAGCCGGGCGCCGAGCCCGCCGCCCCAGTGGTCGCGGGTCACGCCGATGGTCTGGACGTCGGCGACACCGCCGACGGCCGCGAGGCCCCCGTACCCGACGATCCGGCCGCCCTCGTCGGCGACGACGTAGCGGCGCGTGGCGAAGGGGCCGCGCGCGTGCGCGAGCTCCGACCAGAACATGCCGGGGGACCAGGCGTCCTCGGGGAACAGCTCGTCCTCGAGTTCGAGCACGGCCTCGATGTCCCACCAGCGCATCTCGCGGAGTGCGACGGGCACGGGCACGGCCTCACTCACTTCGGGGTGACCACCTTGTAGTTCTTCGGCACCTGCGCGTCCGGGCGGCGCAGGTACAGCGGGAGCGGCGGCAGGAAGCCCGGGGCAGGATGGCCGGCGTCCTCGGAACCGCCGCGGGCGCCGCCGCCGTCCGCCAGCAAAGCGGCCGCGAGGGCCGCGAGGGCCGCCGCCGACTGGTGCTCGGGGCCCCGGGCGTCCGGGAACACCTCGGGGTACAGGACCGCGCCCGCGCCGACGGCCGGCAGGCCGGCCACGGTCTCCGCGAGGTCGGCGGGCCGGTCGACCGCCGGTTCCGTGAGACGCGTGCGGGCGTCGGCGTAGCGCGCCCAGTAGACCTCTTTGCGGCGCGCGTCCGTCGCGACGACGAACGGGGTGTCGAGACCGGAGGCGTACGCGAGGCCGTCGAGCGTGCTCAGCCCGCGCACCGGCAGCCCGAGCGCGGAGCCGAACGTCAGCGCTGTGACGATGCCGACGCGCAGCCCGGTGTACGGCCCAGGTCCCACACCGACGACCAGGTCCGTGACGGCGTCGAGCTTCACCCCGGCCTCGGCCAGGACCCGGTCGACGGCCGGCAGCAGCAGTTCGCCGTGGCGGCGCGCGTCCACGTCGCTCTCCGCGGCGAGGACGGAGCCGCCGTCGTGGAGCGCGACGGTGACGGCGGGGGTGGCGGTATCGACGGCAAGCAGGAGCACGCAAACAGCCTACGGCCCCGGCGGCGGGGGTCGCGGCGCCCCTGGTCGCCCGTACCCTCCTGCTACCGTCAGCCGCGTCACGACACGTCAAGACGCAGGTACCGCACAGACGCACGAGAGGTGGCTGAAGACAGGTGTCACGGAGCAGCTCGGGAATCGTCGCCGGGCTCACGGCCGCGGCACTGGCCGTGGTCGGGTTCCTCGCCTACCAGGCGTCGGCGAACGCGCCAAGCACCCTCGGGGCTACCGCCGCCCCCAGCGCTTCGCCGTCCCGCGTCGCACACGGGCCCCAGCGTCCCCGCGAGGATCCGACGGCGCTGCCCACGGGCTCGGGGCAGGGCGCGCGGGTGGTGTACGGGCTGAAGGCGCACCGCGTCTGGCTGGTCGGCAAGGACGGCGCGGTGACGCGCACGTTCACCGTGCAGCCGAGCACGGTCGACCCGACGGCCGGCAGTTACACGGTGACCCAGCGGTCCGACAGCCTCACCGGCTCCGACGGGGTGCCGATCGAGCACGACGTGATCTTCGCGAAGGTCGGAACGGTGGTCATCGGCTTCAGCGCGGCACGCGACGGCTCCACGCCCGCGCCCGACCCGTCGAAGAAGACCGGCGGCGTACGGATGAAGAGGGCGGACGCCGACGCGCTCTGGACCTTCGCGACCTTCGGCTCGACGATCGTCGTCCTTCCCTGATCGCTTCCCGGGCTTCCCGCGTTCCCCGGACCCGCCCTCCTGTTTCGGCCCACCGGACCCCGCGGCCGAACCCCGCGGCCGGGCATCGTTGCGCCGGGCGCCGCGGCCGGGCATCGTTTCGCCGGGCGCCGGTCACGCACGGCAGCAGTGGCAGCGTGGCAGCGGCACACGCGGCCTGACGACTCCACGGGCGGTGGCCGCGCGGCACGCGCCTCACGGCGCCCGAGGCGGTCAGCGCGCGGCGGCGCGCCTCGGGGCGCGGTGGCGCGTTCGGCGGCCCGGCCGCGTCTCCTGCTCGGATTCCCGCTCCTGGCCGGCGTCCGGCCCGCTCCCCCGCGCGTCCGCTTCCGCCCCCTGCGCCGGCGGCGTGGAAACCGCGGACGCAGCGGCGCAGGACGCCAGCAGATCACTCATCGACACGTCGGACGGTCCGGCACCGCCGTCCGGTCCCATGGGGGTCCGCGACGGGGTCCGTGGCTCGCGCTGGGGCGGCGTCATGACTGCCTCCTGGGCTCCGGGGGCACGTGGGGTTAGGCAGCCCTAACCACCGACTGCGCCTCCATGGGACCACGCCCGCGGCGGAGCGCGCAACATCTTGCCGACATCCTGTCGGGACGTTCGAACAGAGCGCCCGCGCCCCACGCCGTCGCACCTCAGGCGAAGGACGCCGCCAGCGCCGCGAGCGACGGGCCCGCCCAGCGCTCCCCGTACCCCACGAGCCTCACGCGGCGCCGCCCGTCGTCCTCGGGCGGCAGGAGGTCCCCGCCGGCGGCACCCCCGGCGTCGGCTCTCCCGGTGTCCTCGCCGGCGCCCCTGGTGCGCTCGATCAGAACGTGGAGGCGCGCGTCCGACAGCTCCTCGACCTTGTCGTCGCCCCACTCCACGACCACCACCGACTCGGGCAGCGACACGTCGAGGTCCAGGTCCTCCATCTCGTCCAGGCCACCGCTCAGCCGGTACGCGTCGACGTGCACCAGCGCGGGCCCCTGCGCGAGCGGCGGGTGGACGCGCGCGATCACGAACGTCGGGGACGTGACGGCCCCGCGCACGCCGAGGCCCTCGCCGATCCCGCGCGTCAGGGTCGTCTTGCCCGCTCCCAGTTCGCCCGTGAGCATCACCAGGTCGCCGGGGCGCAGCAGCGCGGCGAGCGCACGGCCCAGGTCGCGCATGCGGTCGGGGGTGTCGAGGTTGATCTCCGCGCCGGGCGCGGGCCGCCGGTCAGTCGCGGGGCTGTTGTGCGGTGCTTCCATGCCCGCCAACGTTACGGGCAAAGCCGGGGGCGCCCGCGCGCGCCAGCAGGTCGGCGAGCCGCTCGGTGACGGCGTCGGGGTGCTCCAGCATCACCAGGTGTCCCGCGCCCTCGACCAGGACGAGTTCCGCGTCGGGCAGGACGTCCGCGATGGCCTCGCTGTGCGAACTCGGGGTGATGAGGTCGTCGGCGCCCGCGAGGATCAGCGCGGGCGTGCGCAGGAAGACGGCGAGCGCCTGCACCTTGTCGTGGTCGGTGAACGCCGGGTAGAACTCCGCGACGACGTCGATCGGGGTGTTCTCGATCATCCGCTCGCCGAAGCGGGCGATCGCCGGATCGACGTCCTGCCCGCCGAACGAGTAGCGCTTGATGATCCCCGCGTACAGGTCGGCGGTGGCGCGGCGGCCCTTCTCGACCAGCGCGGACTGCCCGCCGAGCACTTTCAGCACACCGGGCAGCACGCGCCGCGCCGCGTTGGCGCCGAAGGCCGGCAGGCCGTACGTGATCTCGCCGAGCCGCCCGCTCGACGTGCCGACGAGGGCGACGCCGACGACGCGTTCTCTTATGAGGTCCGGGTACTGGTCCGCCAACGCCATGATCGTCATGCCGCCCATGGAGTGGCCGGCCAGGACGAGGGGGCCCTCGGGCGCCGCCGCGTCGATGACGGCCTTCAGGTCGCGGCCCAGTTGCTCGATGGTGACGGGCTCGGGGTCGGGGCCGCTCTGGGCGGCGCCGCGGGCCGAACGGCCGTGGCTGCGCTGGTCCCAGTGGACGGTACGGACACGACCGCGCAGGTCGGCGCGCTGGAAGTGCCAGGAGTCCTGGTTGAGGCAGTAGCCATGGCTGAAGACGACGGTCACGGGCGGGGTGCCGGCGGCCGCGTGGGCCGCGCCGGTCGGGTCCGCCTTCGTGCCCTTCGCGCCCTTCGCCGCCTTGCCGGGCCTCGCCGATGTGTCGCTCCCGGGCGCTTCGCCGGTGCCGGGGGCCGCCTCGCCCTCGCCCGCCTGCTCGGCATCGCCGGTCTCATCAACCTCGTAGTACAGCGCCGTACCGTCGTCGGCGATCGCGCGCCCCGGGGTGCCGCGCAGCGTGCCGTAGGGGCCCGCCGTGTCGAGTGCGAGCCGCGCCCTGCGGCGCATGCCACGGCTGACCGTGAGTTTGTCGATGGCGACGCCCGCGGCGGCGCTCGCCGCGATCACGCCTATCGCGGCGCCCGCGAGGCCCGCTCGCCGCCAGCTGCCGGTGACCGCGGAGGCCGCCGCCGTGGTGGCCCCGACCGCGGCGGTCGCGGCCTGTGCCACGTCCCGCGCCGCGCTGTCCTCGCTCACGAGCCTCCGCCTTCCGTGGTTCCGGGGCCGCGGTGGTCCCGGTGGTGGTGATGCCCTCCGCGGGTTCCGCGCGATCCGCGTACTCCAGCCTGCCCGACCGCCCGCCCCGCCACGTCACCGCGCCGGGACATCCCGCCTCACCGCGTCACGGATGCTCCGGTTCGTCCGCGTTCGAGGACGCGTCCTCGTTCAGGAAGACGCGCGGTACGCGTCCGCTGATCCTGGTGACGATCTCGTACGCGATCGTGTCCGCCGCCTGCGCCCAGTCCTCGGCCGTCGGCTCGCCGTCGTCGCCGGGGCCGAACAGGACGGCCCGGGTGCCGGGCTCGACGACCGCGCCGCCGAGGTCGACCACGAACTGGTCCATGGCGACCCGGCCCGCGACCCGCCGCCACGTGTCCTCGCCGCCCACGCGCACGGGCCCGCGCCCCGACGCGTGGCGCGGGATGCCGTCCGCGTATCCGAGCGGGACCAGGCCGAGCGTCGTCTCCCCGGGCGTCGTGTACGTATGCCCGTAGCTGACGCCGTGGCCCGCGGGGACCTGCTTGACCAGCGCGACCGACGCGGACAGCGTCATCACCGGCCGCAGCCCGAAGTCCCCGGCGGTGCCGAGTTCGGGGCTCGGGGCGATGCCGTACGTGGCGATCCCGGTGCGCACCAGATCGAAGTGGCTCTCGGGGAGGGTCAGCGCGGCGGCGGAGTTGGCGATGTGCCGCACCTCCGGCTCGACGCCCTCCTTCTCCGCGTACGCCAGCATCTCGCGGAACACGTCCAGTTGCGCCACGACGGACGGGTGGCCCGGCTCGTCGGCGCAGGCGAAGTGCGACCACAGGCCGGTGACCAGGACCTCCCCGGCGGCCTGCGCGGCGAGCGCGGCGCCGACGAGTTCCGGCCAGTCGGCGGGCTGGCAGCCGTTGCGGCCGAGGCCGGTGTCGGCCTTCAGCTGGATCCTGGCCTGGCGGCCGGTCGCGCGCGCGGCGGCCGTGACCTCGCGCAGCGCCCACATCCCGCTGACGGCCATGTCCAGACCGGCCTCGATCCCCGCGGCCCACGGGTCGCCCGGCGTCCACAGCCAGCACAGCAGGGGGCCTTCGTCCCCGGCCGCGCGCAGCGCGAGTGCCTCGTGCGGGGTGGCGGTGCCGAGCCAGTCCGCACCCGCGGCACGGGCCGCGCGGGCGACCGGCACCATGCCGTGCCCGTACGCGTCGGACTTGACGACGGTCATGAGCCGCGCGCCACCGGGGGCGACCCGGGCGCGCAGGGCGCGCACGTTGGCACGCAGGGCGGCGAGATCGATCTCGGCACGGGCCCTGACGTGCCGTGAGCTCTGGTGGTTTGCGGTCATCGGGCCAAGTGTCTCAGAACGGACGCCGCCGGTCCGCGCACCGGACCCCATCGCCGCCGCCCGTCCCGCGGCAAGCCCCACCCCGCGCTCCCCGCAGGGCCGGGCCGTTCACCCGGCCGGCGTCCCCCCGTCCTCGGCCGGATCGCCCGGACGCCGCTCCGGGGCCGCGTGGCGGTTGACCGAAGCACCGAGGCCCACCGCCGTCTGCGGCGCGAGCAGCACGATGAGAATGATCAGCGGCACGGTCCAGCCGCCGGTCAGCTGGTGCAGCGCGCCGAGCGCCAGCGGTCCCGCCGCGGCCAGCAGGTAGCCGAAGCACTGGGCCATGCTGGACAGTTGCGCGGCGTGCCGGGTGTCGGGCGAGCGGAGCACGATGAACAGCATCGCGAGCGAGATCGCCGCGCCCTGCCCGAGGCCGAGCAGGATCATCCACAGGTACGCGCCGCCGACCGGATCGGCCGCCATGCCGGCGAAGCCACCGGCCGTGAGCACGGCGCCGATCGTGGCCAGCAGCCCCGGCCGTACGCCGCGCGCGGCGAGTACGGGACTGAGGAAGGCGCCCGCGATGCCGAGGAGGCTGGAGAAGGACAGCATCCAGCCGGCCGTGCCCTGGGCCATGCCCGCGTCGGTGAGCATCGTCGGGAGATAGGCGGCGGCCGCGTAGTACGACAGCGACTGGAGGCCCATGTAACCGGTGACGAGCCAGGCCACCGGGTGGCTCCACAGCCCCCGTACGGGGTGCCGCGCGGCGGCCGCCTGCGCGGCGGACGCCCTGGTGCGACGGCGGACCTGCGGCGCCCAGACCAGCAGCGCGACGACGGCGAGCAGGCCCCACAGCCCGAGGGTCGGCCGCCAGCCGAGCGCCAGCGCGTGTCCCACGGGCACCGTGATGCCCGCGGCCAGGGCGGCGCCGCCGAACAGCGACATCGAGTAGAGGCCCGTCATCAGGCCCACCCGGTCGGGGAAGTCCCGCTTGATGACGCCGGGCAGCAGCACGTTCGCCACGGCGATGCCCGCGCCGACGACGACGGTGCCGCCGAGCAGCGCGGCCATCGACGGTATGAGGCGCAGCGCGGTGCCGCAGCAGATCATCACCATCGTCAGCAGCAGGACCGGTTCCATGCCGAGCCTGCGGCCGAGCCGCGGCGCGAACGGCGCGAGCAGCCCGAAGCAGAGCAGCGGCAGCGTGGTCAGCAGGCCGGCCGTGGTCGCGGACATGCCGGTGTCCGCGCGGATCGTGCCGAGCATCGGGGACGCGGCGACGATCGCGGGCCGCAGGTTCAACGCGAGGACGATGACGCCGACGCCGAGGAAGATCCCGGCGCGGGCGCGCTTCGTGCCGCCCCTGCCCTCGCCGCCGGTCCCGGTCGCGCCTTCCTCCGCGCCGACGGTCCCGGCCCTGGCGGTCTGCGCGGCACCGCCCGCGTTCGTGTTCTCGGAAGCGGTGCTCACTCTCGGGTTCCTTCCTCGCGGCCGGTGCCGCCTTCGTGCGTGCTGCCCCGCTCGGATCCGGGCAGCGGGTCCATGTCCTGGAGAGCCCGCAGGGAGCTGACGGACTCGTCGATGTAGCGCGCGACGGCGTCGCCGGCCGCCTCCGGGTCGGCCGCCTCGATCGCGGCCAGGAGGTCCGCGTGCGAGTCGGACTGCGACCGCTGGGGGTCGGGCAGCGGAGCGTCCGCGACGGACGCGATGGCGCCGAGCAGACCGTCGGTCAGGTGGCTGTAGAGGTCGGCCAGCATGCCGTTGTGCGCCGCGGCGACCACCGCGCGGTGGAACGCCACGTCCGCCCGGACGAAGGTGTCGGTGTCCCCCGCCCGCCAGGCGGCACCCCGCTCGGCGAGCGCCGCGCGCAACGCCGCCAGGTCCTCGTGCGTACGGCGTGACGCGGCCAGCCGTGCCGCGTCGCGCTCCAGGCTGGAGCGCACCTCCAGGGCCTCCAGGTGCCCGGCGCGCCGCAGCCGCCGGCGCAGGGCCGCGCCGAGCGCGTCGGAGGCGCGTACGTACGTCCCGTCGCCCTGCCGGGGCTCCAGCATTCCGCTGTGCCCGAGGGCCCGTACGGACTCCCGCACGGTGTTGCGGCCCACGCCGAGCATCTCGGTCAGCACGGGCTCCGCCGGGATCTTCGTCCCCACCGGCCACTCACCCGACTCGATCAGGCTCTGCAACTGCTCGATCACCCGGTCGACCAGGCTCGACCGCTCCGCTGCCCGGATCGGCACACCGGACTCCTCTCCGCGCTTCTCCCGCGCCCGCCGTCCAGCCATGGCCCCAGCCACAGCTATACAGCCGAACATCCCATGTTTTATCGGTTGCGATTGAGCCTAACATCCCATGTCTGCGATCAGGCCGGGCCCTCCGCCCGCCGAGCCGCCGAGCCGCCGAGCCGCCGAGCCGCCGACGGTCAGGCAGCCAGACAGTCAGTCGGTCAGGCGGTCGGTTCGTGAGTGCCCGCACGATGCGGTCGCTCTCTTCGAGCAGGCCGGTCACGCGCTCCTCGGGGAGCGCGCGGACCGTGCGAGCCCCGATGGCGTGGAGCAACCGCACGCCCCGCCCGGCCCGCCGCGATCGCCGGTGTCCGCCCGGCGCCCCCCACCGCAGTCGGCTCGGCCACCCACGAACCGACCGGCGCCGTCATCCTCCGCGCCCCCGCGCGGGAGGAGGCCGCCGCCCCTCGGTGATCCGGAACAGAAAACCGCGCACCCCGCGCATCCCCGGACGTTTCTCGGTTGTCTCACCGGCAAGCGGTAATTCATATGACCGCGTCTCAGAGACCTTTGGGGGCACCTGCCGTGAAACCCGGGACCCGCACGACCCGCCGCATATCGGCGCTCACCGTCGCCGTCGGCACCGTCCTCGCCGCCGGAGCGTTCGCGGTGCCCGCCCAGGCCGCCTCGGCCGTGCCGGTGAGATCCGGGCCGGTGGGTGCCATGGGGAACGCGGCGGCCCACGCCGGCAGGACCGTCCACGTCGTGGCCGTGCCCAAGGCCGCGCCGAAGGCGCCCTCGATCGTCGCCAAGGGCGGCTACGTGATGAACAACGCCTCAGGGGCGGGGTACTTCAGTAAGAGCGCCGACACCCGCAGGTCCACCGGCTCCACCACCAAGATCATGACCGCGCGGGTGGTGCTGGCGCAGAAGGGGCTGGACCTCAGCCGGAAAGTCACGATCCAGAAGGCGTACAGCGACTACATCGTCGCCAAGAACGCCTCCTCCGCGCACCTGATCGTCGGCGACAAGGTGACGGTCGGGCAGTTGCTGTACGGACTGCTGCTGCCGTCCGGCTGCGACGCCGCGTACGCGCTCGCCGACACGTTCGGCAAGGGCTCGACGCGTGCCGCGCGCGTGTCGTCGTTCATCGGGCAGATGAACACGACGGCCAAGGGCCTCGGTCTGAAGAACACCCACTTCGACTCGTTCGACGGCATAGGCAACGGCAGCAACTACTCCACCCCGCGCGACCTGACCGAGCTGGCGAGCAGCGCCATGAAGTACGGCACCTTCCGCAGCGTCGTCAAGACGAAGTCGACCAAACAGAAGGTCACCACGAAGAGCGGCGGCTCCCGCTCGATGGCGTGGACCAACACCAACGGGCTGCTGAGCAGTTACTCCGGCACGATCGGCGTGAAGACGGGCTCGGGCCCCGAGGCGAAGTACTGCCTGGTCTTCGCGGCCACGCGCGGCGGCCGGACCGTCATCGGCACGGTCCTCGCCTCGTCGTCGGAGGCGAACCGCACCGCCGACGCCAGGAAACTCATGGACTACGCCTTCAAGCGCTGACATCCGCACCGGCCGGGACAACCGCAGAGGCCCGCCCAGCGCACGTCATGGGCGGGCCTTCGGCATGCCCGACGTGTCCCGACGCACCACGACGCACCACGGCTGCCCGATCGCGGACCGGCCCGGCACCCCCCCGCCGCCCGCTCGCGGACCGGCCCCGTCACACCTCGTCGTCCTGCTCGCGCCCGGGCCCGCCGGGCCGTGGCCCGGCCGCCTCGCCCATCACGTTGCGCCAGGCCGCCGGGATGTGGCCCGCCACGTCCTCGGCGGCCAGGGGCGCGCCACGCGCCGCGAGGCGGGCCGCCAGGCCGTGCAGGTACGCGCCGACGGAGGCCGCGTCACGCGTCGGGAGGCCCGCCGCGAGCAGGGATCCGGTCAGGCCGGTGAGGACGTCGCCGCTGCCCGCCGTCGCGAGCCAGGGGGTGCCGGTGGCGTTGACCCGTACCGGGACGCCCGGGTCCGGGTCCGCGACCAGGGTCGTGGACCCCTTGAGCAGGACCGTCGCGCCGTAGCGCGCCGCGAGTTCGCGTACCGCCGCCAGCCGGCCCGCCTCGACCTCCGCGCGCTCCGCGCCGAGCAGCGCCGCCGCCTCGCCCGCGTGCGGGGTGAGCAGGGTGGGAGCACTGCGGGCCCGGACCGTCCCCGCGTCCAGCCCGCGCAGCCCGTCCGCGTCGATCAGGACGGGTACGTCGGAGGCGAGCGCGTCGTCCAGCCCGCGTCCCTCGTGCAGGCCGGGGCCCACGGCCCACGCCTGCACACGGCCCGCTCGCGCGGGTGGGCCCTCGCTGACCAGCGTCTCCGGATGGCGTGCGAGGACCGCGTCGCCGCCGGGGCCCACGTACCGCACAGCGCCCGCGCCGCCCCGCAGCGCTCCCGCGACGGCGAGGACCGCAGCGCCCGGGTACTTCGCCGAGCCCGCCACGATCCCGACGAGCCCGCGCCGATACTTGTCGCTCTCACCGCCGGGCGCCGGCAGCAGCCGTGCCACGTCCGCGTGCTGGAGCGCCTCGACGGCCGGGACGGACGGCAGGTGCGGGCCGAGGCCGATGTCCACGAGCCGCAGCACGCCCGCCACCTCGGCCGCCGGGTCGATCAGCAGCCCCGGCTTGTACGTGCCGAAGGTGACGGTCACATCGGCGCGCAGCACCTCGCCCGTCACCGTGCCGTCGTCGGCCGCGACACCGCTCGGCAGGTCCACGGCGACGACCACCGCGTCGCAGCCGCGCGCCGCGCGCGCCACCGGCACCGCGTCGGCGCGCAGCCCGCCGTGCCCGCCGATGCCGGTGATGCCGTCGAGGACGAGGTCCGCGTCGGCGAGCACCGCGAAGGGGTCGTCGGCGGGGCCGAGGATCCGTCCGCCGGCCCGGCGCAGCGCGGCGAGGCCGCCGGGGTGGGCCCGGTCCGGCGCGAGCAGCACCGCGCTGACCCGCGCGCCGCGCCGCGCGAGGCGGGCGCCCGCGTACAGGGCGTCGCCGCCGTTGTCGCCGCTGCCGACGAGCAGGACGGCCCGCGACCCGTACACCCGGCCCAGCAGCCCCGCGCACACGGCGGCGAGACCGGCCGCCGCACGTCCCATCAGCGCGCCCTCGGGCAGCCGCGCCATCAGCTCGCGTTCGGCCGCCCGTACCTTCTCCACCGCGTACGCAGTCCGCATGTGCTCAACCCTCCGCGATCACCACGGCCGACGCCACTCCCGCGTCATGGCTGAGCGAGACGTGCCAGGCCCGTACCCCGAGTTCGGCTGCCCGCGCGGCCACGGTTCCACGCACCCGCAGCAGGGGACGGCCGCTGTCCTCCACATACACTTCCGCGTCCGTCCAGCGCAGGCCGCCGGGGGCGCCGAGCGCCTTGGCGAGCGCCTCCTTCGCCGCGAACCGGGCGGCCAGCGACGCGATACCGCGCGGGCCTCCGTCCGGCAGCCGCAACTCGTCGTCGACGAAGAGGCGTTCCCTCAGCTGAGGGGTGCGTTCCAGGGACTGCCCGAACCGCTCGATCTCCGCCACGTCGATCCCCACCCCGATGATCACTTCTCCGGTAACTCCCTCACTCGGCGCGCCACCACGTCACTCCACCGTGACGGATTTCGCCAGGTTGCGCGGCTGGTCGACGTCGTTGCCGCGCGTCGTCGCCAGTTCGCAGGCGAACACCTGCAACGGGACGGTCGCGACGAGCGGCTGGAGCAGCGTCGGTGTCACGGGGACACGCACGAGATGGTCGGCGTACGGCACCACGCTCTCGTCGCCCTCCTCCGCGATGACCACGGTCCGGGCGCCGCGCGCCCTGATCTCCTGGATGTTCGAGACGATTTTGTCGTGCAGCACGGAGCGGCCGCGCGGCGAGGGTACGACCACGACCACCGGCAGGTCCGCCTCGACCAGCGCGATCGGCCCGTGCTTGAGCTCCCCGGCCGCGAACCCCTCGGCGTGCATGTAGGCGAGTTCCTTGAGTTTGAGGGCGCCTTCAAGGGCGACCGGATAGCCCACGTGGCGGCCGAGGAACAGCACGGTCCCCTTGTCCGCGAGGGACCGCGCCAGCTCGCGCACCGGCTCCATCGTCGCGAGTACCTCCTCCACCTGGCCCGGGATCCGCGAGAGTTCGCACACGACGTCCCGGATCTCGTCACCCCACTTCGTACCGCGCACCTGCCCGAGGTAGAGGGCCACCAGGTAGCAGGCGACGAGCTGGGTGAGGAACGCCTTCGTGGAGGCGACGGCCACCTCGGGGCCGGCGTGCGTGTAGAGCACGGCGTCGGACTCGCGGGGGATGGTCGAGCCGTTGGTGTTGCAGATCGCGAGGACGTGCGCGCCCTGCTCGCGGGCGTGGCGCACCGCCATCAGCGTGTCCATCGTCTCGCCGGACTGCGAGATCGCGACGACGAGTGTGCGCTGGTCGAGGATCGGGTCGCGGTAGCGGAACTCGCTGGCGAGTTCCACCTCGCAGGGCATACGGGTCCAGTGCTCGATCGCGTACTTGGCGATGAGGCCCGAGTGGAAGGCCGTGCCGCACGCGACGATGACGACCTTCTCCGCCTCGCGCAGCACCTCGGCCGGGATGCGGACCTCGTCGAGGGCGAGCGTGCCGTCGGAGCCGATCCGGCCGAGGAGCGTGTCGGCGACGGCCTTCGGCTGCTCGGCGATCTCCTTGAGCATGAACGAGGCGTAGCCGCCCTTCTCGGCGGCCGACGCGTCCCAGTCGATGTGGAAGGGCCGCACCTCGGCGGGTCCGCCGTCGAACCCGGTGACGGTGACGCCGTCGCGGCGGGCCTCCACGACCTGGTCCTGGCCGAGTTCGAGGGCGTCCCGGGTGTGCGCGATGAAGGCGGCCACATCGGAGGCGAGGAACGCCTCTCCGTCGCCGACCCCGACGACCAGGGGCGAGTTGCGGCGGGCGCCGACGACGACGTCCGGCGCGTCCGCGTGCACCGCGACCAGGGTGAAGGCGCCCTCCAGCCGGCGGCACACCTGGCGCATCGACTCGGCGAGATCGCCGCAGCCGGAGAACGCCTCGGCGAGCAGGTGGGAGACGACCTCGGTGTCGGTCTCGGACTGGAGCGTGTGCCCGCGCGCGGCCAGTTCGGCGCGCAGGGCGGCGAAGTTCTCGATGATCCCGTTGTGGACGACGGCGACGCGGCCCGCGTTGTCGAGGTGGGGGTGCGCGTTGGCGTCGTTGGGCACGCCGTGGGTGGCCCAGCGGGTGTGCCCGACGCCGGCCGTCCCGGTGGGCAGGGGCGTCTCGGCGAGCGCCTTGTCGAGGTTGACGAGCTTCCCGGACCGCTTCACCATGGCGAGCCCGCCGTCGGCGAGGACGGCCACGCCGGCGGAGTCGTACCCCCGGTATTCGAGGCGCTTCAGTCCGGCGATCACCACATCGAGCGCCGACTGGGAGCCGACGTATCCCACAATTCCGCACATAACGGCAGCCTACGGGGGTGACGGCACGCACACGGGCCAACGCGCGGGGGCACCGGCCCCACCCCACCCGGTTGTGCCGCCGGGCAGGGTGGTGGCACGACCGGGGCCCCACCGAGACACGATCCCGGGGCAATCGAGGACGCGGGCCGCGCGGCACGGCGCCGCGCCCCGGACGCCGCGACCCCCCGACCCGGCCCGGCCCGAGCCGGGCGCGCGACCGGGGCGCGACCGGGCGCGGCGCCCGTCGCGGACTCCGTCGCCGGGGCGCGGTCCGGCGTCCGCGACCACCCGGCAAGGGGACAACCCCGGATTCCTCTGGTGGCCGGCACCCACAACGGCCTTCAATAGGGACGTGACGCTCCGCTCCCTGCTCAGCCTCCCCCGCATGCTCCGGCACGGCTCCACGATCGGAACCGATCTGCCGCCCGACACCGCCGTCGTCCTCGACCCGCCCGCGCCGCGGCTGCGCACCGCCCTGATCGCCGCGGCGGGCGGTGACCACCGGCCGGTCCGGGCCCTGCTGGCCGCGACCCGGCTCGACGGCGAGTGGGAGAACCGCGGCGCGTGGGTGCCCCGCCTGGCGAGCGCCGCGCTGCACAATCCCGGCTGGCTGGACGACTGGCTCGCCGCCTCGCCCGACGACCCGGACGCGGCACTGCTCCGGGCGGCGGTGAGCCTCAAGCACGCCTGGGCGGTCCGCACGGGAGCGCGGGCCAAGGACCTTCCCCAGGACCAGTTCCAGGCGTTCTTCGCGCTGCTCGACGACGCGGTGCCGGTGGTCAGTGCGGCGGCCGACGCCAACCCGTCGGACCCGGTGCCCTGGCAGCTCGCGCTGGAGCACGCGACGGGCAGCCAGTCGCCGCGCGAGGTCTTCGACGCGTACTGGGCCGAGGCCGTGGCGCGGGCCCCGCACCACTACGGCTGCCATGTGGCCGCGCTGCAGTACGTGTGCGAGAAGTGGCACGGCTCGCACGAGGAGATGTTCGACTTCGCGGAGCGCGCGGCCGAGGGCGCGCTGCCGGGCTCGAAACTGCACGCCCTGCCGCTGCTCGCGGCGGTCGAGTACGACGTGCTCGCGGAGGCGGTCGGCGGCGACGACGCGCGCCACTCCCGTATCTCGCGCACGCGGGTACGGGCGGCCGTCGACCGGGCGCTCGCCCTGGTCGGGACCTACGAGCCGGGCGACCCGGAGATCGCGGACGTACGCAACCACCTGGCGCTCATGCTGCTGCTCGCCCGGCGGCCCGAGGAGTCGCTCGCGCAGTTCAGCGCGATCGGCACGCACGCGACGGAGTACCCGTGGGCGTACTTCGGCCCGCCGCGCGAGCAGTTCCTGGAGTTCCGGGCGGGCGTGCGGCTCCATGTCGCCTCGCAGATCCCGTTCTTCGCGGGGCGGACGATCCCCCCGCAGCGCGTCCAGGCCGCCGACACGGTGACCGTCGTGGTGCTGCGGGCGGCCCCCCGCCGGGTCGCGGAGGCGGCCCGGCAGGCCGGCGCCGACCTGCGCATAGCCCCGCGCGGCGACGCCACCTACGCGGAGGTCCCCCTCGGCACACCGGAGCGCGGTGCGTCGGCGCGCCGGGCGACGCTGATGGGCGAGGACGACCTCACGGCGGTCGCCGCGAGCCTGACCCGCGCCGTGCGCCGACCCGCGCTGGTGCTGCGCAGGACCGGCGACCGCTACGGCTTCACCCTGCTGCACCGAGGCCGGCGCCTCGCCGACCACGAGTGGGACCCGGCGGCGCCGATCCCCGACCACGAGACGGCAGCGGCCACGGCCCGCGCCCTGGCGTCCTCGTACGGCATCACCGACGCCCGCCCCCTGACCGCGCTGCTGCGTGCCTCCGACGCACCGTCGGCCCGGCTGGCGGCGCTGGTCGCGGCACTCGGCCTGCCGCCGGCGCCACCCGGCCTCACCCTGGGCCGGCTGCCCGACACCCAGCTGGTCACCCGCCGCGCCAAGCGCCCCAGGGGCTGGTGGGCGGTCCGCGTCGCGGCGATGCTGGTCTGCGCCCCCGCGACGGTCTACGCCTGGTGGGCGCCGGGGGTCGGCAGGACCCGCGCCTCGCTGGCCACCGTCGCGACCGCGTACCTCACGACCCGCCTGACCCGGGCCTGGCGCCACCGCCCCCGGCACCGCAGCCTGACGGGCGCGTAGCGCCGCGCCCGCTCCCCCGCGCACCCGTGCCGGTGAGCGGCCCGGTCGGCGCGCCACCGGCCCGGGCGCCCGGTGCGATTCGTTCGTGGCCTCGCTCCGTGGACGGTGGACGCCCCGCGCCGTCCCGTTCGGCCACCTGCCTGCGACGGCCGTGGAGGCCCGTGCGATCCGTTCGTGACCTGGCTGCGGGAGACTGGTCAGCGCGGGCCGTGCCGTCACGGGTGCCCCGCCCACCGCTGTACCGGTCCACGGAAGGGGCCTGCATGCCGTCGCAGTACGACGTCCCCGGCACGAGCGCCGCCCTCGGCGACGGCCCGTCCGAGGCGGTGCTCCCCCCGTCCGGGGCGACAGCGCCCCCGGCCGGGCCCGTGTCCGACGAGCCCGGCGCCGCCGCCGACCCCGGCGCGACCCGGCACCGCTCGCTGGTGACCGTGGACCACCGGCTCTTCCTCGGGGCCGAGGCCGTGACGCTCGCCACGCCCGACGGCTTCGCCACCGTCCGGTTCGCCGACGCCACCGAGGTGCTGGCGCACCCGGACGGCGCCCGGGTCCTCACCGGTCCCGGCGGGGTGCGGCTCGCGGTCGAGCCGACGCTGTACGCGATGCTCACGCCGGACCGGATAGCCGTGCTCGACGCGGCCGTCGACCCCGCCGCCGTCGTCCGCACGCCGCCGCGCGCAGCGGAGCGCATACCCCGCCCGCCGGAGCCCGGCGCCGCCGAAGGACCGGCCCTGACCAGCCGCACGCGGACGCCGGCGCCCCCGAAGGGCCGCTCACGCGGACGCACCATCGGCCTGTACCTGGCGTGCGTGGCGGTCGCGGGTGCGGCACTGCTCGCCGTCCACTCCACCTGGGACGAGGTCTCCTCCGCGCATCCGCACTACACGGTCCCGGCGATGTTCTGGGTGCTGACCGCCGGTCTGGTGGTCGTCGCCCGGGACCTGCGCAATCCGCCCAAGGACCGTACACACGTGGCGAGATGGTGGGAGATGCAGGACCACTTCAAGCGCTGAGCATCCCGCACGGGTGGCCGCGGCCCGAACGCAACCCGTCCTCGACGTGACGAACGCGACGCGTCGGGCCGCCTCCGCGGTCCCACCGCGCCGCGCCCCTCCCCCGACAATGGACCCCGTGATCAGCTCCCCCTCGCACCAGCAGTCGTCCGCCCCGCACCACGAGCACCGGCGGAAGGCGGAGCACGGGCCCACCCCGTACGTCGACCTGACCCGCTCGCAGTGGAGCGCGCTGCGCGAGAAGACGCCGCTGCCGCTGAGCGCCGACGAGGTCGAGCGGCTGCGCGGCCTCGGCGACGTGATCGACCTGGACGAGGTGCGTGACGTCTATCTGCCGCTCTCCCGCCTGCTCAACCTGTACGTACAGGCCACGGCCGGGCTGCGGGGCGCGCTCAACACCTTCCTCGGCGACGCGGGCGGCGGCCACGGCGCCCAGCGCGGCACCCCGTTCGTCATAGGGGTAGCGGGCAGTGTGGCCGTGGGCAAGTCGACCGTCGCGCGGCTCCTTCAGGCGCTGCTGGCGCGCTGGCCCGAGCACCCGCGCGTGGAGCGCGTCACGACGGACGGCTTCCTGCTCCCGATGAAGGAGCTCCAGGCGCGCGACCTCGTGCACAGGAAGGGCTTCCCCGAGTCGTACGACCGCCGCGCGCTCACCCGCTTCGTCGCGGACATCAAGGCCGGCAAGGACGAGGTCACGGCGCCCGTCTACTCGCACCTGATCTACGACATCGTGCCGGACGAGCGGCTGGTCGTGCGCCGTCCCGACATCCTGATCGTGGAGGGCATCAACGTGCTGCAGCCCGCCCTGCCGGGCCTGGACGGCAGGACGCGGGTCGCGCTCGCCGACTACTTCGACTTCAGCGTGTACGTGGACGCGCGAGCCGAGGACATCGAGTCCTGGTACCTGAACCGTTTCCGCACGCTGCGCGCGACCGCGTTCCAGGACCCCTCCTCGTACTTCACGCGGTACACGAAGGTGTCCGAGGACGAGGCGCTGGACTACGCGCGGACGACCTGGCGCACCGTCAACAAGCCGAACCTGCTGGAGAACGTGGCGCCCACCCGCGGCCGCGCGACGCTGATCCTGCGCAAGGCGTCCGACCACAAGGTGCAGCGGCTCTCCCTGCGCAAGCTCTGACCCGGCCTGCTCCGGCTGCTCCCGTCCGGGCCGGACGGCTCCCGCTCCCGTCCGCACCGTCACTACGGGAGCGGGGCCGGACCGGACGGACAGACAGACAGACGGAACGTCAGGAGGGCGCGGACCGTGCGGTCCGCGCCCTCCTGACGCCGGCTCACGCGTGTCGCGCGGCCGGGGGAGTTCAGCCGAGCGCCGACTTCACCGCGTCCGCGAGCCGGGCCGCGACCGAGCGCGCCTGGTCGATGTCGGCCGCCTCGACCATGACCCGGACCAGCGGCTCGGTGCCGGAGGGCCGCAGCAGGACACGGCCGGTCGAGCCGAGTTCGGCCTCCGCCTCGGTGACCGCCGCCGCGAGGTCCGCCGAGGTGGCGACCCGGGACCTGTCGACGTCCGGCACGTTCACGAGGACCTGCGGCAGGCGCCGCATTACGCCCGCGAGGTCGGCCAGCGTCCGGCCCGTCGCGGCGAGGCGCGCCGCGAGCATCAGGCCGGTCAGGGTGCCGTCGCCGGTCGTCGCGTGGTCGAGGATGATCACGTGGCCGGACTGCTCGCCGCCGAGCGCGTAGCCGTGTTCCTTCATGGACTCCAGCACGTACCGGTCGCCGACGCCCGTCTGTACCACCGTCACCCCCTCCCGCTCCATCGCCATCTTGAAGCCGAGGTTCGCCATGACGGTGCCGACGACCGTGTTGTGCCGCAGCCCGCCCTGCTCGCGCATCGCGAGGGCGAGGACCGCGAGGATCTGGTCGCCGTCGACCTCCGCGCCCGAGGCGTCGACCGCGAGGCAGCGGTCGGCGTCGCCGTCGTGCGCGATGCCGAGGTCGGCGCCGTGCTCGACCACTGCGGCCTTGAGCCGGCCGAGGTGGGTGGAGCCGCAGTCCTCGTTGATGTTGAGGCCGTTCGGCTCCGCGCCGATGGTGACGATCTCGGCGCCCGCGCGGGTGAACGCCTCGGGCGAGACCCGGGCGGCCGCGCCGTGCGCCTCGTCGAGGACGACCTTCAGCCCGTCGAGCCGGTTGGGCAGGACGGCCATGAGGTGCGCGACGTAGCGGTCGAAGCCCTCGTCGTACGTACGGACGCGGCCGACGCCGCCGCCGGTCGGCCGCTCCCACGGCTCGCCCGTGCGGTGCTTGTCGTAGAGCGTCTCGATACGGTCCTCCAGGTCGTCGGCCAGCTTGTGGCCGCCGCGCGCGAAGAACTTGACACCGTTGTCGGGCATGGCGTTGTGGCTCGCGGAGAGCATCACTCCGAAGTCGGCGCCCAGCACCCCGGTGAGGTACGCCACCGCGGGGGTGGGCAGCACACCGACGCGCAGGACGTCGACGCCCGCGCTGGCGAGGCCCGCCACGACGGCGGCCTCCAGGAACTCGCCCGAGGCGCGCGGATCGCGCCCGACGACGGCCGTCGGCCGATGCCCCTCGAACGTCCCCACCTCGGCCAGCACATGCGCCGCCGCGACCGACAGGCCGAGCGCCAGCTCAGCCGTCAGGTCCGCGTTGGCGACACCGCGCACGCCGTCCGTACCGAAGAGTCGTCCCACAGCTCTCCCTCCGAAAATGTCTTTTGAGCGCTTGATGCTGTTATACGCCCGGCACCCTGGATAAAAACAAACGCCCCGGCGGCACAGACTGCCACCGGGGCGAACGATGTACGTCGTACGGCGGGCGCACGGGAGGGCGCGCGCCCCGCGTGAGACGCGGAACAGGCCCTCCCGGCGACCGCCGGACGGTTTAGCGCTTGCTGTACTGCGGCGCCTTGCGGGCCTTCTTGAGACCGGCCTTCTTACGCTCGACGGCGCGGTCGTCGCGGCTCAGGAAGCCGGCCTTCTTCAGCGGGGCGCGGTTGTTGTCCACGTCCGCCTCGTTCAGCGAGCGGGCGACACCCAGACGCAGCGCACCGGCCTGGCCGGAGACACCGCCACCCGAGATGCGGGCGACGACGTCGTAGCGGTTGTCGAGTTCGAGCACCTTGAAGGGCTCGTTGACTTCCTGCTGGTGCACCTTGTTGGGGAAGTACTCCTCAAGGGTGCGACCGTTGATCTTCCACTTGCCGGAGCCGGGGATGATCCGGACACGGGCGATCGCGTTCTTGCGACGGCCCAGGCCGGCGGCGGGCTGCGGGTCGCCGAAGCGGGACGCCATCGACTCGGTGGTGTACTCGCCCTCGACGGGCACCTCCGACTCGAAGGTCGTCACCTCGGCGAAAGTCTCCTCTTCGCCTTCGACGGGGGTCTGCTCAGCAGTGGTCTCGGCCACGATTCTCCTCAGATTTCTTTACGTCTTAGGGGGTGGCCGGAACTACTGCGCGACCTGGGTGATCTCGTACGGGACGGGCTGCTGCGCCCCGTGCGGGTGGTGGTCACCCGCATAGACCTTCAGCTTGCTGAGCATCTGACGGCCCAGGGTGTTCTTGGGGATCATGCCCTTGACGGCCTTCTCGACGGCCTTCTCCGGGCTCTTGGCCATCAGCTCGTCGTAGCGGATGGAGCGCAGGCCGCCCGGGTAACCCGAGTGGCGGTACGCCATCTTCTGCGTGGCCTTGTTGCCGGAGAGGTGCACCTTGTCGGCGTTGATGATGATGACGAAGTCACCGGTGTCGAGGTGGGGCGCGTAGATGGGCTTGTGCTTTCCCCGGAGGAGGTTCGCGGCTGTGGTCGCCAGACGGCCCAGGACGATGTCCTGCGCGTCGATGATGTGCCACTGGCGCGTGACATCGCCGGGCTTGGGGCTGTACGTACGCACGGTCGTAGCCTTCGCTTCTTCGTGAATGGGTCCTGACTGGCCACCCGGCGATCACGACAGCCTGGAGAAAGCAGGTGACGCAACCCGCTCATGCTCCGCTGGTCATCGACCCGGTGGACCGGCGTAAGGGCCCCTCACGTGAGAATGAACAAGCCAATACGCACAACGAACCAGCAGGATACTCGGGCTCACCCGCACGGGTCAAAACGCGTCCGTGCCGACCCGGTCCCACCGGTACCCCCCGATCGTACGGCCCCGCGCGGCCGGTCTTTCCCCCGGCCGTGGAACGTACGCCGCCGGCCCGCGTCCCAGCGGTCACCGGACAGCTCCCGAAGGGCCGCCGCACACGTCCCCACCGGCCGATGGAGCACTCCCGCCGGGCCGGCGGGAGCGCTCGTCCGGTCCGACGGACCCGCCCCGCCGGGGCGGCGCTCAGCGGGCGCGGGCCACCCGCGCCTCGTCCCACACCGGCTCCGGGGTCTCCCGGAGGACGCCGTCCGCGCCGAAGACCAGGAAGCGGTCGAAGGAGCGGGCGAACCAGCGGTCGTGGGTGACCGCGACGACCGTCCCGTCGAACGCCTCCAGCCCCTCCTGCAGGGCCGATGCCGACTCCAGGTCCAGGTTGTCGGTCGGCTCGTCCAGGAGCAGCGTCGTCGCGCCGCCGAGTTCGAGCAGCAGGATCTGGAATCGGGCCTGCTGGCCGCCGGAGAGACGGTCGAAGGGCTGGTCACCGGCCACCGCCAGCTCGTAGCGCCGCAGGGCGGACATCGCCCGGCCCCGGTCCCGTGCGTGCTCCGACCAGAGGATGTCGACGAGCGTGCGCCCGAGGAGTTCGGGGTGCGCGTGCGTCTGCGCGAAGTGCCCGGGCACGACGCGCGCGCCGAGCCGCCACGCCCCGGTGTGGGCGACGTCCTCCCCGGCCAGCAGCCGCAGGAAGTGGGACTTGCCCGAGCCGTTGGAGCCGAGGACGGCGACCCGCTCGCCGTAGTAGAGCTCCAGCGAGAACGGCTTCATCAGCCCGGTGAGCTCCAGCTCCTCGCACATCACGACCCGCACGCCGGTGCGCCCGCCGCCGAGGCGCATGCGGATGTCCTGTTCACGGGGCGGCTCCGGCGGCGGCCCCGCGTCCTCGAACTTCTTGAACCGGGTCTGCATGGCCCGGTAGCGCGAGGCCATGTCGGGGCTGTTCTCGGCCTGCTGGCGCAGCCGCAGCACCAGCGCCCGCAGCCGCGCGTGCTCCTCGTCCCAGCGCCGCCGCAGTTCCTCGAAGCGCGCGAACCGCTCCCGCCGGGCCTCGTGGTACGTGCCGAAGCCGCCGCCGTGCACCCACACGTCCGACCCGGCGGGGCTGGGCTCGACGCTGACGATCTTCTCGGCGGCGCGCGCCAGCAGTTCCCGGTCGTGCGAGACGAACAGCACGGTCTTACGGGTCTCCCGCAGCCGCTCCTCCAGCCACCGCTTGCCGGGGACGTCGAGGTAGTTGTCCGGCTCGTCCAGCAGCAGCACCTCGTCCGGCCCGCGCAGCAGCGCCTCCAGCACGAGCCGCTTCTGCTCGCCGCCGCTCAGCGTGGTCACCTGCCGCCACTGCGCCTTCTCGTACGGCACCCCGAGCGCGGCGACGGTGCAGATGTCCCACAGCGTCTCGGCCTCGTACCCGTGCGCCTCCGCCCAGTCACTCAGGGCCTGGGCGTAGCGCATCTGGGCGCGCTCGTCGTCGACCGTCATGATCGCGTGCTCCGCCGCGTCGACGGCGCGGGCCGCCGCGCGGATCCGGGGCGCGGAGACGGACACCAGCAGGTCCCGTACGGTCCGCCCGTCGCTCCCGTCCGCGCCCGCGAGCGCCGAGCCGACGAACTGCGGCATGACGCCGAGGCCCCCGGTCACGGTGACCGTCCCGCCGTGCGGCTGGAGCTCGCCGGAGATCAGCCGCAGCAGAGTCGTCTTGCCGGCGCCGTTGGCCCCGACGAGGGCGACGACCGCCCCCTCGCCCACCCGGAACGAGGCGTCGCCGAGCAGCACCCGCCCGTCCGGCAGGTAGTACTCCAGGTGCGCGGCTTCGAGATGTCCCATGCTGCGCATTGTGCGGCACACCCGGCCCGGCGCCCCAACTGTTTACCGGGCTCCCGGGCCCAACTCCCGCGCCGGCGGCCGTAAACTCCGGGCATGAGTTTTGGGCAGGGGGGACCCCAGTGGGGTGGCGGCTCGGGGCCGCAGAACCAGAATCCGTACGGGTCCGGGAACGAGAACCCGTACGGTCCCGCGTACGGGCAGCAGCCGGCACAGGGGCAGCAGCAGCCGCAGGCACAGCCGCTGCCCCAGCAGCAGCCCTGGCAGCAGGGCCCGGGCGGGCCGGGGACGAGTGGGCCGGGTGGGTCGGACGGCACCCCCGACTGGTCCGCGCTGGCCGAGGCGTCCGAGGCGCGCGGCCGCCGCAAGCGCTGGTTCCTGATCGGCGGCATCGCGCTCGCCACCTGCGCGGTCGGTGCGATCGTCGCGACCGCCGTCGTCTCCGCGGGCAGCGGTGACAGCGCGAGCCGTGCGGACGGTCCGGGTCCGGGAAGGACCGGGGCGCTGCCCCCGCTGCCCGAGCCGTCCACCTCGCCGGAGCCGTCCTTCTCCTCGGTGGCGCCGAAGCCGCCGCCGAACCCGAAGGACTTCATCGACAGTGCCGCGAAGGACAGGGCGCCCCTCAGCGCGGCGACGCTGTTCCCGGGGAAGCGGCTGACGATAGGCGACCGGACGTACGTGAAGGGCGCCATCGCCTCCACCACGAGCTGTTCGGCGGCGACGCAGGGCGCGCTCGGTCCCTCGCTCGGCGCGCACGGCTGCACGCAGGTGATCCGAGCCACGTACACCAAGGACGGCGTGGCGGTCACGGTCGGCGTCGCCGTCTTCGACCAGGAGGCGCAGGCCCTCGCGGTGAAGAACCAGGGGCCGGGCGGCGGTGTCGCGTCGCTGGCCGGCGCGGGCGTGCCGACGTTCTGCCGCGTCACGGTGTGCCGCACGACGACCAACTCGTACGGCCGCTACGCGTACTTCACGGTCGGCGGCTTCGAGACGCGGCGGGCGGTGACGGCCAAGGACAAGCCGGTCTTCACCGCAGGCGACGACATCTCGAACTTCGCGTTCCGCCAGATCGCGGCGCGCGGTCAGAGCCAGGCGTCGGCCGCCGCGGCGGCGCAGGACCGGTGAGGTGACGGTCCGGGACCGGCCGGCCGGCCGCGCGGGTGCACGACGGGGCGCGCGGCCGTGGGCCGACCGCGCGGACCGGTGACGCGCCGGGGCCGTGCGGCGGTGTGCCGGGGCGGCGCGGCGGCGCAACGAGCAGGAGCGCGAGATGACGCGCATGCTCCACCTGAGCCTGCCGCCCGACAGCCCGCTCGCCCACGAGCACCCGGTCCCGGACGCCGTGGTCGCGACGATCGCCGAGGGCATGCGCACCGGTGAACTCTCGGCGTCGGTCAGCCCCGGAATCGCGGCGGAGATCGTGACGGGCACCTACTTCGACACCCTCAGCCGCCGGCTGATGACGGCGGAGGCAGGTGCTCCCGCCCCGTTCGACCTGGCCGGCCGGCTGGCTCAGAAGCTGGACGTGATCCTCGCGGGCCTGTCCTGCCGGGCCCCCGGGCCGGGCGCGGAACCGGCGGGGCGGAACGCCGGATGACGTCCGCCCCGCCGACTCCTTCCACGACGAACGGCCCGCTGACGCTCCCGGCCGGTGGGCGGGGAAGCGTCAGCGGGCCGTTCCCGCATCACACGTCGGGCTCGGGCACGCGGCCGGGCGGCTCGGGCTCGGCGCTGGGCAGCCACCGCTGGATCACGAACTTGTAGAAGCCGCCGCCGATGAGCCCGCCGATGAGCGGCCCGGCGATGGGCACCCAGAAGTACAGGTTGCCCCATTGGTCGCGCCAGGCGGTGTGGTACCCGGTGATGAAGCTGGCAAGACGGGGACCGAAGTCACGCGCGGGGTTGATGGCGTAGCCGGCGTTGGTGCCCCACGCCATGCCGATGGCCACCACGACCAGGCCGATGATGAAGGGCGCCATGTTCGCCTTCGGCGGCGTGTTCAGCGCGTCGGTGATGGCGAAGATGAGCAGGAGCAGCAGCGCCGTACCGATGACCTGGTCGCGGAAGGCACCCCACTCGTGGACCCCCGCCGCGGCGTTGCCGTTCCCGGGCAGCGTCGAGAAGACGAACTGCGTCGCGAAGGTGTGCTTCGGGTCGGCGCGGGCGAGGACTTCGGTGTAGTTCCACCGCACCAGGAGCGCCGCCGCGAAGGCACCCGCCGTCTGCGCCAGGAAGTACGGCGCGACCTTGGCCCAGGGGAAGCCCCTGAACGCGGCCAGGCTGAGGGTGACCGCCGGGTTGAGGTGGGCACCACTGAGGCGGGCGGCGACGTAGACGCCCAGGGTGACACCCAGGCCCCAGGCCCAGGAGATGCTGTCGTGGTCGCCGAGTCCGCCCTTCGGGCTGGTGAGAGCGCCACCCGCGACGACCTGGGCGACGACTCCGCAGCCGAAGAGAATCAGGACCATCGTGCCCACGAATTCCGCGGCCGTTTCTCTGAACAGTTGCGATCTGCCGGATTTCTTCATGTCAATCTGCGTCTCCTCGGAAGTGGGGCGCAGGCGGATGGATTCAGCCGGCCCGTGGCTTGGCCCATCGTGAAACGGCACCGCCCGACCGGCACGCCGAGGACGGCTCCGGTCCCCTTGAGGGAGTAGTCGGTTGCTCCAAACGGTGGTGGCGGCCCCCTCGCGCGCCCCACGGGTAATCCGCGAGGGCTCCCCCGCCCGGGAGCCTGCCGCGCACCGGGTGCGGCGGCACGGGAGTCCTCCGCCACGTACGGGTGCGGACGAGCAGGGCCGGGCGGGGAACGGGCGTGGGGCGTCCGTGGCGGAGCCCCGCCACGGACGGGCGCGAACGCACGCGGAGCGACCTCGCCGCGGACGGGCGCGCCGACGGGGGCGGCACCACGGTCACGGACGGGTGCGACGGGCGCGGGACGGCGCCCCTGGCCCGGGCGGGTGCCATGGACGCAACCCCCGTCACGAACGGGCGGCACCGGCCCGGGGACCCCCGCCGCCGTAACGCACGCCGTAACGCACGGGCACAGCACGCACGGCAGCCCCCGCTGTGTCACGAACGGGCACAGCACGCGCGGGGCCCCTGTCACGAATGTCACCACACAGGCGTACCGGCTGCGGGGCGTCCCGCCGGACGGCCACGGTGTCGTCGGCGGTGACCGCCACCCGGGTCCCGCTCGCCGGCACGACGACATGCCGGAACCACTCCCGCACCGCACCTCGTCGCCACCGCGGGCGCGCCGGACGCCAGGCAGCGCCGCCGTAAAGGTGCGGCAGCCCCGCCTCGGCGGCTGGAGGGCGTCGGCGTCGGCCGCGACGCCGGAGTCGCATCTCGTCGCTCCGTGTCGCTCCGCGCGAGGCGTGACGATCCCCGAAGGACCGGCCGGACGCAACGCGGCCTGCGCGCCCCGGGTGAGCGTGCGTCAGAGGTGCGTCACTCGCGCGTCTTCAGCGGTCCGGCGCCCTGGGGTTGCGCGCCGGGTGTGGCCAGCAACTCCTCGATGACGCTGTCCAGATGGGCCCGGGCTGCCGCTTCGGCGGCCGGACCGTCGCCCGCCACGACCGCCTCGATGATCGCGAGGTGCTGGGGCAGCGACTTGGTGGGCCGCCCGGGGCGCAGGGCCAGCCGGAACTGGTAGCGGACCATCTGTCCCTTGAGCCGGTCCAGCAGCCCGCCGGCCACCTTCTGGCCGCTCATGTCGGCGATGGTCGCGTGCAGTTGCCGGTTGAGGGCGGAGTACGTGTTGAGGTCGCCGCCGGTGACGGCCTCCCGCATCCTCGTGCCGATCTCGCGCAGGCTCTCACGCTGCTCGGCGGGGGCGTGCTGGGCGGCGCGGCGGGCGCACAGGCCCTCCAGGGCCGCGCGGCACTCGGTGATCTGGATGGCCTCCTCGACGGAGACGACCCGCACGCGCGCTCCCCGGCGCGGCACGAGCTCCACGAGCCCTTCCGCCGCGAGGTCCTGCAACGCCTCCCGGACGCAGTTGCGGGTCGCGTGGAGGGTCTCGGAGAGCTCCTGCTCGACGAGGCGCTGCCCCGGGACCAGGTCTCCCGCCGAGAGCGCCTGGCGGATCGCCGTACTCACCAAGCGGCGTCCCTCCTGACCGGTCACCCGGTTGTCCGCCACGCGTCTCCCCCTCGGTCCTTCGGTCTCTCTCGTCACGTCCCTGCGGAGTCTATCCATTTCCCGGCTGGGGTGACTCTTTCGTCAAACTTATTGTCAACAATCTCGTTGATGGTTATGTTGACGCTCAGCACCAGCGAGGGGAGAGCAATGACGCAGCCCACGACGGTCCGGCCGCAACGGCCCGGGGACACCCCCGGCCCGGGCCAGGACCGACCGGACCCGGCCGACGGACGGCCGCCGGGAGGACAGACCGCGGTCCCCTGCTGGTTCCTACGCGGCGGCACCTCGCGCGGCCCGTTCTTCCGCGCCGGCGACCTGCCCGCCGCGACCGGCGACCGGGACGCCGTCCTCCTGTCCGTGATGGGCTCCCCCGATCCGCGCCAGATCGACGGCATCGGCGGGGCGCACCCGCTGACCAGCAAGGCCGGGATCGTGGACCGCAGCGAGCGGGACGGCGTCGACCTGGAGTTCCTGTTCTGCCAGCTCCAGCCGGACAACGACACCGTGGACACCACGCCGAACTGCGGGAACATGCTCGCGGCCGTCGTCCCGTTCGCCGTCGAGTCGGGCCTGCTGGTCCCCCGCGGCGACACCACCACGGCGCGTGTCCTGACGCTGAACACCGGGCTGACCGCGGACATCACCGTGTCCACCCCGCTCGGCGGGGACGGCCGCCGCCACGTCGCGTACGGGGGCGACGCCCGCATCGACGGCGTCCCCGGCACGGCCGCCCCCGTCACGATCAACTTCCTCGACACGGCCGGATCCGTGTGCGCGTCCCTGCTGCCCACGGGCCACGTGCGGGACCGGGTCGAGGTCGCGGGGGTCGGGCAGGTCGACGTCACCTGCATCGACAACGGCCAGCCCCTGGTGATCGTCGAGGCCGCCGCCCTGGGCCGCACCGGCTACGAGTCCGCGGCCGCACTCAACACCGACGACGAGCTCAAGGCCCGCGTCGAGGACCTGCGTCTGACCTGCGGGGAGCTGATGGGCCTCGGCGACGTGAGCGCGAAGAACTATCCGAAGATGACGCTCGTCGCGCCCGCCGCCCACGGCGGCACGATCTCCACCCGCAGCTTCATCCCCCGGGTGTGCCACGAGTCCATCGGCGTCCTGGCCGCCGTCACCGCGGCCACGGCGTGCGTGCTGGAGGGCACCGTCGCCCACCAGGTCGTGACGGCGGCCTCCCCCGGCACGGCCGGCCGGGGCGCCACCCCGGCCGCCGATCACACGGACGCCGCGAGCGGCACCCCGGCCGCCGCCGCGGCCGTCGACCTCACCGTCTCCGTCGAGCACCCCTCCGGCGAGTTCAGCGTCCAGCTCGGCCTGGACCCGGCCGACCGCACCCGCGTGACCAAGTCGGCGCTGCTGCGCACCGCACGCCTGATCATGGCCGGCGCCGCCATGGTCCCGGACCGCCTCGCGGGCCCCCTCCCCCACGGCCCCGGGCGTACGGACACCCCACTGCCCCCCACCGGCACCGCGTCACCCGAGAAGGAACAGCGATGATCATCGACTGCCACGGCCACTACACCACCGCCCCGCCCGCGCTCGGCGCGTGGCGCGAGCGGCAGATCGCGGGGCTGAGTGACCCCTCGGCCGTGCCCGACGTCGCCGACCTGCGCATCAGCGACGACGAGCTGCGGGAGAGCATCGAGTCGAACCAGCTGCGCATGATGGACGAGCGCGGCATCGACGTCACGATCTTCTCGCCGCGCGCCTCCTTCATGGCGCACCACATCGGCGACTTCGCGACCTCCTCCCGCTGGGCGGCGATCTGCAACGAGCTCTGCCACCGCGTCGCCGCGCTCTACCCGGAGCGCTTCGTACCGGCCGCGATGCTGCCGCAGTCGCCGGGCGTGGACCCGGCCACCTGCGTGCCGGAGCTCGTACGGACCGTCGAGGAGTACGGGGCCGTCGCGGTGAACCTGAACCCCGACCCGTCGGGCGGCCACTGGACCGCGCCGCCGCTGACCGACCGCTCCTGGTACCCGCTCTACGAGAAGCTCGTGGAGTACGACATACCGGCGATGGTGCACGTCAGCACCAGCGTCAACCCCGCCTTCCACACCACGGGCGCGCACTACCTGAACGCCGACACCACGGTGTTCATGCAGCTCATCCAGGGTGACCTGTTCACCGACTTCCCGTCGCTGCGGCTGGTCGTCCCGCACGGCGGCGGCGCCGTCCCCTACCACTGGGGCCGGTTCCGGGGCCTCGCGATGGCGCTGAAGAAGCCGCCCCTGGAGGAGCACGTCCTCGGCAACGTCTTCTTCGACACCTGCGTGTACCACCAGCCGGGCATCGACCTCCTCCTCGACGTCGTGCCCCGCCGGAACGTCCTGTTCGCCTCGGAGATGATCGGCGCCGTCCGCGACATCGACCCGTGCTCGGGCCACCACTTCGACGACACACGCCGCTACGTGGAGGCCGCGGGACTGACCTCCGCCGAGGTCGCCGACATCCAGGAGCACAACATCCGCGCCGTCTACCCGCGTCTCGACGCCCTGCTGCAGCAGCAGGGGCGTTGACGCCAAGGGAGCACATCACCATGTACGAACTGGGAGTCGTCCACCAGGACATTTCCCGCGCGTCGAGCGCCGACGTCGCCGCGCTGGCCCCGCTGGGCGTCAGCACCGTCCACGAGGCGATGGGCCGCACCGGCCTGATGCGCCCCTACATCCGGCCCGTCTACCGCGGCGCCGCGTTCTGCGGAACCGCCGTGACCGTGCTGCTCCAGCCCGGCGACAACTGGATGCTGCACGTCGCCGTCGAGCAGCTGCAGCCGGGCGACGTCCTCGTCGCGGCCTGCACCACGGAGAACGAGGACGGCTTCTTCGGCGAGCTGCTGGCGACCTCGGCGCGCGCTCGTGGCGCCGGCGGCCTGGTCATCGACGGCGGCTGCCGGGACGTCGCGGCCCTGGAGGAGATGGACTTCCCCGTCTTCAGCCGCGCCGTGCACGCGAAGGGCACCGTGAAGGCGACCCTCGGGTCCGTCAACATCCCCGTGGTCTGCGCGGGCGCCCTCGTCCACCCCGGTGACGTCGTCGTCGCCGACGCGGACGGTGTGGCCGTCGTGCCGGCGGGCCGCGCGGCCGAGGTCGCGGAGGCCGGCCACCGGCGCGAGGCGAACGAGGAGGGCAAGCGGCGCCGGTTCGCGACGGGTGAGCTGGGCCTCGACATGTACGGGATGCGCGAGCCGCTGAAGGCCGCCGGGCTCCGGTACGTGGGCGGACCGACGCGGGGGGCGGGCGCATGAGCACACCCTCCGGGCGGCAGACGCCCGCGACGCCGTCCCGCGCGGGCGGCCCGTCCCGCCCCCCGGGCCTCTCCCGCCCGTCCGGCCCCTCCGGTCCCTTCACCAAGAGCCCGGGATGGCTCGACTGGTACGCGGACCCGTCGGCGCCCTCCTTCGTCCTGCCGGCGGGGACCGTCGACTCGCACTGCCACGTCTTCGGGCCCGGCGCCGCGTTCCCGTACGCCCCGGAGCGCAAGTACACGCCGTGCGACGCGGGCAAGGACCAGCTGTTCTCGCTCCGTGACCACCTCGGCATCAGCCGCAACGTCATCGTTCAGGCCACCTGTCACGGCGCCGACAACAGCGCCATGGTCGACGCCGTCCGCGCGTCCGACGGCCGGGCCCGCGGCATCGCCACGGTCCGTCCCGACATCACCGACGCGGAGCTCGCCGAGCTCGACGCGGCGGGCGTGCGCGGGGTGCGGTTCAACTTCCTCAAGCGCCTGGTCAACGCGGCGCCGAAGGAGGATCTCGCGGTCATCGCCGCGCGGATCGCGCCCCTCGGATGGCACATCGTCATCTACTTCGAGAGCGCGGACCTCGAAGAACTGGAAGGCTTCTTCGCGTCGCTGCCCACCCCGCTCGTGGTCGACCACATGGGCCGGCCCGACGTGACGCAGCCCCTGGACGGCCCCGAATTCACGCGCTTCCTGCGTTTCGTCGACCGCAACGACGTATGGGTCAAGGTGACCTGTCCCGAACGGCTCACCGCCGGCGGGCGCCCGGCGCTCGCCGGTGAGACCGAGGCATATTCCGACGTCGTCCCCTTCGGGCGGCGGGTCGTCGAGGAATTCCCGGATGCCGTGCTGTGGGGCACCGACTGGCCCCATCCCAATCTCACCAGCCACATGCCCGACGACGGGCTGCTGGTCGACTACGTGCCACGGGTGGCCGTAACCTCCGCACTGCGGCAGAAACTGCTCGTGGACAATCCGATGCGGCTCTACTGGCCCGGCGAAGGTGTCTGAGCCCCTTCCTACAACCGTCTTCGAAAAGGGCCCGCCCATGCTGAACTCCAATGCGAAGAACCGGCTCGACCGGCTACCGATCTCCAGATTCCACAAGATAACCCTGGTGGCCGTCTCCTTCGCCTACTTCTTCGAATTCGCGGACATCAACAGCTTCGCGGTCACCGCCCCCCGGCTGATCAAGCTCTGGGGCATCACCGTGAGCCAGGTGGCGTACGTCACGTCACTGTCGTTCGTCGGCATGTTCTTCGGGTCCATCGTCGCCGCCTGGCTGGCGGACCGCTGGGGCCGCAAGAAAGCACTCAACATCACCACGGTGTGTTTCAGCGTCTTCTCGCTGGCGTCGGTGTTCTCCTGGGACCTCGTCTCGCTCGGCGTGTTCCGGATCCTGACCTCGGCGGGGCTGTCGGCGATGACCGTCGTGGCGGTCATCTACGTCGCCGAGATGTTCCCCTCCGCCAAGCGCGGCAAGTTCCAGGCGTACGCCATCGTCATCGGCATCTGCGGCACGCCCGTCACGAATTTCATCGCGAGTGCCGTCGTGCCGCTCAACGACTGGTCGTGGCGCCTGGTCTACCTGTGGGGCGCCCTCGGCATCGTCTACATGTTCTTCGCGCGGCACCTGAAGGAATCACCGCGGTGGTACGAGAACAAGGGCGACCACGCCACGGCCGACGCCGTGCTGATGGAAATCGAGCAGCAGGTCTCCGCCGAGACGGGAGTGCTTCCCGAGGTGGCGCCTCCCGTCGAGGAGCCCGTACGGGAAAAGGCGCCGCTGCGGATCCTGCTCCAGAAGAAATACCTCTGGCCGACGCTGCTGCTCGTCGTCCTGTGGGTCACCCAGACCATCGGATTCTTCGGCTATTCCAGCTGGGCGCCCACCCTGCTGGCCCAGCATGGATTCAGCGTCCAGAAGTCCGTCTTCTATGTGGCTCTCAGCACGGCCGGGGCTCCCTTGGGCTCCTATCTCGCGGCGCTGGTGACCGACCGGTTCGAACGCAAGTGGTGCCTGGTCGGATTCGGCGCGGTCATCGCGGTGTGCGGCCTGTTCTACGGGCTGACGTTCAACCCGGTCCTGATCGTCGTCTTCGGCTTCCTCGTCAACCTCTTCGAGCGCGGCTACACGGCGCTGGGTTACGCGTACTCGCCGGAACTCTTCGACACGCACGCCCGCTCGCTCGGCACCGGGGTCTCCTACGGGCTCGGACGGCTCTCCAACGCGGCCGGCCCGCTGATCATCGCGGGTCTGTACAACGGCTCCGGTTACAAGAGCGTCTTCTTCTTCATCGCGGGCACCTGGATGTTCGGCTCGCTCGTCCTCGCCGTCTTCGGTCCGAGAACGAAACAGGTCCCCGCCGCGCTCGCGGGGGTCAAGGAACCGGTCCGCGCCTGAGCCGGGACGTCCGCGTCACAGGGGAGGCGGCGCGGACGGGCCCGGGGCCCGGACGGGCCCGGCACGGGAGCCGGGCCCGTCCGGGCTCCGGCGCGTAACCCGCGTACGGCGGGCTCGTTGCCCCGGTGTGCCCGAGACCTCCTTCCGTCCCGTGCCAGGCCCACGAGGGTTGCCGCTGCTGGGAAACCTGCCGGCCTTCGGGCGGGACCCCCTGGCGTTCCTGGAGTGTCTGCGCGACGACTTCGGTGACGTGGTGACCTGGTCGCTCGGTCCGCGGCGGAGCCTGTTCCTCTCCCATCCCGAGCACATCGGGGAACTCCTCGGGGCGGACGAACACCGCTTCGGCACGCTCGACGTCAGCTGGGCCTTCCGACAGCTCGTCGGCGACAGTGTCCTGCGCAGCCAGGGTGCCGACTGGCGGCGCAAACGCTCGCTGGTGCAGCCCGCCGTCCGGCCCCGCCAGGTACGCGGATACGCCACGATCATGGTCGACAGCGCCACCGCGCTCGCCGACCGCTGGCAGGACGGGGACCGGATCGACGTTCTGCGCGAGATGAGCCTGCTGACGCAGCGGGTCGTCGTCCGCAGCCTCTTCGGCAATGAGACCGGTAGCCGGGCACGGACGCTCAGCACCGCGATGTCGGCCGCCGGACGAGAGATCCACGCCGAGCTGCGGGGATGCGGTCTCCTCGTGCCGTCATTCGTCCGCACTCCGGCACGGCGGCGCATGCTCGCCGCCGTGGCGACGATCGACGCCGAGATCGACCGGCTCGTCCAGGCACGGGTCCGGCGGACGCCGGGGCCGGCCGGCGACCACGACGATCTGCTGGACAGACTGCTCGCCGCCCGCGACGACCGGGGTAGAGCGCTCACCCCCCGGGAAGTCAGGGACGAGGCGGTGACCCTGTGGGGCGCCGGTCACGAGACCACGGCCACGGCACTGGCCTGGTCCTGGTACCTCCTGGCCACATCCGAGGACGCCCGGGCCAGGCTCGCCGCGGAGCTCGGAGGCCTCCTCGCCGGACGGCCGCCGACCATCGCCGACTACGAACGGCTGACCTGGACCGGTCAGATCGTCAAGGAGTCGCTGCGCCTGTATCCCCCCGCGTGGGTCACTCCGCCGCGGGTCGCGCACGCGGGCGCCACGCTCGGCGGAAGGCCGGTCCGCCCCGGGACGGCGGTCTGGTGCAGCCCGTGGGCCACCCACCGTGACCCGCGATGGTTCCCCGATCCTTCGGTCTTCCGCCCCGAACGCTGGGACCCGGATGAGACGGCCGCCCTTCCCCCGTACGCCTGGTTCCCGTTCGGGGGCGGGCCTCGCGGCTGCCTCGGCGCACGGTTCGCCCTCGTGCAGCTCACGCTCGTCCTCGCGACGCTGGCCCAGCGTTTCCACGTGGACGTGGACCCGGGCGGGACCGCTCCGAGGGCGGGGCTGCAACTCCAGCCCTCCGGCCCCCTGCACGCCACGCTTCGCGCCCACTGAGAAGCGGTGGCTGCCCGCGACCGTACGCCGACTGGCCGACTGGTGGATCCGGGGCGCGCGGGCCGTGCGGGCCCCGTGCGGCCCGGTGTCCGTGGGGCCGCACGGGAGCGTCCGGCTGTCACCGGGCCGGGTTCACCGCGTCAGCAGGGTCCACGGGTCGGGCGAGGCCAGGGCCAGGCGGGGTCTGCGGGCCGCCCAGTGGCGTACCGCCGTCTCCAGGACGGCGCCCGGGTCCTCGACCGGGTGAGTGGGTTCGAAGGGCGAGGTCATGCTCGTGTAGCTCTGGAACATCGCCAGCAGTCGCACGGCCTGCTGCTGGAACGGCGACAGGTACGCGTCCGCCAGCGGCAGGAAGAACCGGTTCCACGCCTCCGTCGGCACGAACGGCGGCTGGTCGATCGGGGCCACCCCGTTCGCCTCCCTGATCTCGTTCAGGGTCCGGCACGCGATCCCGATCAGCGACGCGAGGCGCAGGCTGTCAGCGCCGCCCGCGATCACCCCCACCACCGGTTCGTCCGGCGGGGGCCCGAGCGCCGCGCGGGCCACGACGTCCGCGACCTCGTCCACCGGGCTGATCTCCGCGTACCCCTCGGGATCACCCACGATGACCGCCGCCGTCCCCGACACCAGCGCCTGGAGGATGGTGTAAGGACCCGAGAAGCGGGAGATCTCCCCGCTGTCGCGGCGGCCCATGATCAGTGGCGGCCTGACGATCGTCAGCGGGCCCGCGTGCTCGTCGCGCGCCACGCGTTCACAGACGGCCTTCGACCACTCGTAGCCGTTGCGGTACCCCTCGAACTCGGCGCCCCGCAGGTCCTGCGCTGAACGCTCGCCGCCGACGTACGCCGTCGAGACGTGCACGACGTGCGTGTCGCGGTCCGCGAGGCGCAGCACCGAGCGCAGGGGTGCGATGTTCGCCGCCTCGGCCTCCTGCCGGCTCAGCGTCCACCGCGTCGAGGCCGCGCAGTGCACGATCACGTCCCAGTGGCCCCCGAGCGGGGCGGGCGGCGGCTCCGCGCCGATCGTCCAGCGGGTCACCGCCGAGTCGCGGGCCCGCCGCGCCACCGCCGTGACCGCGGCCCGTGCGCCGTCCGGCTCCGCCCGCAGCCTGCCGACCACTTCCGTACCCACGACGCCTGTCGCGCCCGTGACCAGCGTCCGCACGCCGCCTCACCCGTTTCCCGCGGCCAGGGCGCCGGGCCCCGGTACCAGCACCACACACGCGTTCTGCCCGCCGAACCCGAACGAGTTCGACAGCACGGGCCGCCCCGGCGTGATCCGCCGCGACTGACCGATCACCACATCCACCAGGCCCGCCTCGGGGGAGCCCAGCGTGTTCGCCACCGCCGGGACGACCCCGCGGCCCGCGCACAGCAGCGCCAGGGCCGCCTCCAGCGCGCCCGAGCCGCCGATGAGGTGCCCGGTGACCCCCTTGACCGCCGTCAGCGGCGGCGGCCCGCCGGCGAAGCAGCGGTCCACGGCCCGCGCCTCCGCCCGGTCGTTGAGCACCGTGGACGTGCCGTGCGCGTTGATGTGCCCGATGTCCCCGGTCCCGAGTTCCGCGTCCTCGATCGCCAGCCGCATGCACTCCGCCGCCATGGCGCCGTCCTCGTGCGGGGCCACGATGTGGAAGCCGTCGCAGTTCGTCGCGTAGCCGGCGACCTCGCCGTAGATCCGCGCGCCGCGCGCCACCGCCGCGTCCCACCGCTCCAGCACCAGCGCCGCCCCGCCCTCGCCCATGACGAATCCGTCCCGGTCGGTGTCGAACGGCCTGCTGGCCCGGTGCGGTTCGTCCTGCCGGACGGACAGCGCCCGCATCTTCGCGAAGCCGCCCATGATGACCGGGGTGACGGGCGTGTCCACACCGCCCACGACCGCCGCGTCGAGCTCCCCGTAGCGGATGCGGCGCGCGGCCTCGCCGATCGCCGTCGTGCCGCTCGCGCAGGCCGTCGCGTACGTCGTGCAGGCGCCCCGGAACCCGAACCGCATGGCCACCCGGCACGCGGCCGCGTTCGCCATCGTCCTGGGCACGGTGTGCACGGGCATCCCCATCGGTTCCGCGCCGTGGTCGAAGGTGTTGCCCTCCATCGCGGCCAGTCCCCCGACGCCCGTGCCCACCTGCACGCCCACCCGCTCCGGTGGCAACGCGGCCAGGGCCGGCGCACCCGCGTCGGTGACGGCGTCGACGGCCGCGCACAGCAGCAGCTCCGCCGCCCGGTCGATCTGCCGCCGCTCGCGCCGTGTCACGTACGGCTCCACGTCGAACTCCGGTACCAGGCAAGCGATCCGGACCCGCAGCTCCACATCGTCCAGGTGCTTGGCGAGGGTTGCCGTGGAGCGTGCCGCCAGGACCGTGCCGTACGCCTCCTCCACGCCGACGCCCGCCGGGCACTTGATCCCGAGCCCGGTGACGGCGACCCGCGCACGGCCCCCGGTGCTCATGCGGTCGCGGCCAGACGCTGGACGAGCAGGTCGATGGCGTGCCCCACCGTCCGCGCGGAGGTCAGGTCCGACACCGGGATCTTCATGGCGAGGGTCTTCTCCAGCCGCGCCCCGACCTCCATCAGTTCCAGGCTGTCGATGCCGTAGTCGTCGAGCAGGTCGGTCGCGTCGTCGATGTCCTCGGGCTCGACGCCGAGCACGCCGGAGATCGCCGTGCGGACGAGGTGCGCCAGGTCCTCACGGCCGTGGATGTCCGTGGTGGTCATCAGTCACTTCCTGTCGTTCGATGCCGATGCGGATACCGGGTCGGGCAGCGGGTCGGACACCGGTGCCGACGGCGACACGGATTCCGACGCGCGGGCGGGCGCGGAGGCCCGCCGGGTGGCGGGCGTCGCGACCGGGGCCGGGGCCCGTGCCGGGGCCGGGGCCGGGGCCGTTTCCGGCGCGGTGCGTGCGGCGACGGTGATCGCCGCGTCGAGGATCTCCGCCGCCTCCGCGATGTCCGCCTCCGTGCTCACCAGCGGCGGCAGCAGCCGTACGGTCGTGGGGCGGCCCAGACAGGGCGACACCAGCAGCCCCGCGCCCGCGAGTTCGACCACCACCGACCCGGCCGCCCGCGCGCTCGTGAAGTCGATCCCGCGCAGCAGACCCCGGCCGCGCACCGCACCGACCACCCCGGGGTGCCGGGCCGCGAGCCGCGTCAGGGCGCCGTCGAGCGCGTCGGCCAGTACCACGCCCCACGCGGCGAGCTCCTCGATCGCGGTCAGGGCCGGATCCAGTGCGGCGCAGCTCATCGGGTGGCCGCCGAACGTCGCCGAGTGCAGGAACGGGTCCTTCGCCAGCGGCTCGTACATCTCCTCGGTGCACACCACGGCCGACAGCGGTACGACACCGCCGCCCAGCGGCTTGCCGGCCAGCACGGCGTCCACGGGCAGCCCGGCGGCGAGCGCGACCGACGGCTCCCCGCACCGCCGCAGCCCGCACTGGATTTCGTCGGCGACGGCGAACGCGCCGTGCGCGTGCGCGTCCGCGCACCAGCGCCGTAGGACGTCGGGCGGCAGGACGGCGGCGCCGTTCTCCCCCTGCACCGGCTCGAAGACGACCGCCGCCACGCCCGGGCCGCGCGCTGTCTCGCGCCGTACGGCGTCGGCGTCCTCCGCCGCGACATGGACGACGTCCGTCTCGGTACCGAGCAGGCCGGTCCGGTAGAGCGGGCTGTGGGTGAGGCCCAGCGCGCCGAGCGACTTGCCGTGGAAGGCGCCGCGCACCGCGAGGACGCGGCTCCTGCCGGTCGCGAGGCGCGCGAGTTTCACCGCGACTTCGACGGCGTCGGCGCCGTTCAGCCCGAAGTACACCTTGGACAGGGCCTGTCGACCCGAGCCGGCGTCGGTATCCGCGTCCGCGAAGTAGCCGGCGAGCCGCGCCGCCGCCCGCGCCGCGACCGGGTTGGCGAGGCTGCGTGTCGAGGTCGGCATCGAGTCGAGCTGGGCGCGGACCGCGGCGAGCACGGCCGGGTGGCGATGGCCGAGAAGGGTCACCGCGTACGAGCCGAAGTCCAGTGCGGTGCGCCCGTCCGACAGCGTCACCCGGCAGCCGTCGGCCGACGCCTCGGTCGCGCCCCGGCCCGCGAACGAACCGGTCAGCGCCAGCTTCGGCGAGAGATGCCGGCGGATCAGGTCGAACGGGTCGGCGCCCGAGGAGTCCCCGTGCCGGGGAGCGGCGGTGGTACGGGCGGGGCCCGCGGGCCGGGAAGGCCGCGCGGCCCGCGCGGACGAGGCGGTCATGGCGCGGCCACCTCCGCCCCGGCCCCCGTGCCCGCACCGCCGGGTCCTGCCGCGCCCTCCCCGAGAAGGCGGCGCTCCAGCGCGGTGAGCATCTGTGCCGCGTTCTCCCGCAGCGCGTCGGCGGCGACGGGGTTGAGCATGTCCGCGAGCAGCGGGATGCCGATGTCGAAGTCCACGTGCAGCGAGACCGTGCTGTGGCCGCCCTCGGCGGGCCGTACGCCCCAGTGGCCGACGAACTCGCCGAGGTCGCCGCTGACCTGCCGGAAGTCGAAGCGCCGGGCGCCGTGGTCGATCACCTCGTCCTCCGTCCAGCGCAGGAGGGACCCCTTGAGGCGCACCGACCAGGCGGTGGTGCGGTGCGCGGCGTCGGCCTGCGCGGTGAGCGTCACGTCCTCCACGTTGTCCATGCAGGCGGGGTAGCGCTCGACGTCCACCACAGCGGCCCACGCGTCCTCGGGGGGCACGGCGATGGGCAGGTCCACCTCTACTCGGGGCATGCGACGTTCCTGTCTTCCCGGCCGGGCCGGGATGCTCGTGGGTCTCGTGAGGCCCGGGATGCCGGGGAGGACCGTGGGGCCGGGGGGGACCACGGCGCGGCGAAAGCCCCGGGGGCGGCCCGGGCGGTGGTCCGGGCAGCCGACGGCGTCCCCGTCACCTCGTGCGCGCCGCGCAGGGCGTCCGCCCGTGCTCGGGCCAGCGCGGGCGGCAGGAGCCGGCGGAGCAACCCCCGTCGCAGCGGCCCCAGATGGGTGAGGGCGTACGTCTGCTCGACCAGCGTGCAGCCGAGTTCCAACTTGGGTACGTACGCGGTCTGCGCGAACCGGATGTGCCGGCAGCCCCGTTCGAGGGCCAGCCGGATCGCCGCGTAGTGCGCCGCGTGGTACAGCCGGGCGTCGTGGGCGAGTTCGTAGTCGAGTCCGATGCGCGCTCCGACGGCGCCGTCCCCGGCGAACAGGCAGAGCAGGAACGCCACCAACCGGTCGTCCTGGAAACAGGCGACGACCCTGCTGTCCTGGGCGCCACCCGTTCCCCGGCCGTCCGTGGGGACTTCCGGGCCACCGGCGGGCGGGGCCAGGGACGCCAGGAAGTCCGCGTCGAGCACGTCGAGCGTCTGGTCGGCGCGCGCCATCACCTGCCCGTACAGGGCGAGCATCGCCGGCACGAGCGGCGCCCAGTCGGCGACGACCCGCGTCCGAAGGCCCGGCATGGCGGCGATCTTGCGCAGCTTGCTGCGGGCGTTGCGCCGCGGCTTGGCGGGCAGCGCCGCCACATACGCGTCGAACGACGCGTGGCCGAGGCTGAGTTCGGTGTCGGGCAGACTCGGCACGGTGAAGAATCCGGCCTCCCCCAGCGCCTCCCACAGCGTCGGGAGCGCATCAGGCCCGAAGTCCTTGAAGACGACCGTGCCGAAACGCTCCCGGCGGGCGAAGTCCTTGACCGCGCCGACGAGCAGCCGCGCCTCGTCGCGGGTCGGTGACCCGTCGAAAAGGAGGTGCCCCTGGCCGAGGAGGTTCCCGCAGAACAGCATCGGAACGCGCAGCGCCCGGGGTGCCCACCGCCGCACGGGCGCCAGCGCGCGGCGCTCGCGCGGCCCCACGACGTCGTCCAGGCGCAGCCCCCGGAACAGGGACAACGGCAGAACGGCGACGGCGTGTTCACCGCGCCACAGCAGGACGTAGGCGTAACCCTCCGGCCCGATGCGCCCCTTCTCCATCGCCGCGAACACCTCGCGTGCCCACATCGGGTCGTCCGGTGGTGCGAGCCGCTGCCACAGTCCTTCCGGCAGGGCGTCGACACCGCGCACGACCTCGACGCGGACGCCGCCGGGGCCGTGATCGAGCCCGGCACCGGTACCCGCACCCGCACCCGCACCCGGCATCGGGCCAGCACCCGAGGCCGGGTCCCCGCCGTCCCCGCCGTCCCCGTCCCTGTTCGTCCTCGCGTTCGTCTTCGCGTTCTCGTCCCGCACGCCGTCGCCTCCTCCCTCACCAGCCCTTGCGAACCCCGTCCGTACCGGTCCCGCCTCAGCCGATCCGCAGCGGCGCACCGTCCAGGAAGTCCCGCAGCGGGCCGCCCATGCGGGAACGCGACGGCGGGTGGAAGGTCAGGCCGGTCGCGGCCGACGCCAGATAGCCGGCCTCCGGACTGCCGACGAACGCCATCCCGCCCAGCGCCGCCAGGCACGCGGTCGTCGTACGGGCGATGGCGTCCTGTGCCGCGTACCGCGCGCACAACGCCTTGACCAGCAGGGCGTCCGTCCACTCCGCCGGATCCAGGGCCTCCATGGCGTGCGCCACCGCCTCCACCGACAGCGCCGCCGCCTCGATGTCGGTGAGGAAGGGCGTCGGGTCGGCGAGAGCGCCGGGCTTGCGCAGCACCCGCTCCACGAGCGCGCTCGCCACACCCACGTACCCGGCGGTGAGGAGGGTCTCGAACCACAGGAACCCCGCGAGGTTCAGCGCGTCGGGCACCGCGTCGGCCGTGACCTCCGTCATCACCACCATCTGCGGGTCCAGTTCGACGTCCGTGAGGACGACCTGGTCGCTCTCGGCCCCGGCCAGCACCGGGGTCGCCCAGAACGGCCGCACCTCCAGCCCCGGCGAGCCGGCCGGCACGACCGCGATCGCCAGCCGCCCGACACCGTCCTCGTCGGTCATCACCACCGACGCGGTCAGCAGGTCCATCGAACGGGACAGGCTGCACGGCATCTTGCTGCCGTTGAGGATGATCCGGCCGTCGTCCCGACGGCGGGCCGTGATGTGCGGCTTCAGGATGTTCTGACCGGTGTTGCCCTCGGCGAAGCCGGACGCCAGCAGCATGCGCTCCTTGGCGATCGCCTCCAGGAGCAGGCCCTCCATGCCGTCGCCGTACGTCGCGCTCTGCACGAGCCCCGCGACGGAGAAGTGGTGCATGGTCGTGGCCACCGCGAGCGAGGGACACCGCGAGCCGACCGCGCGCTGCACCCGCACGGCCTGCAGCGCGGTGGCCCCGATGCCCGCGTTGGCCTTCGGCACCAGCAGGCCGGGGCCGCCGGCCGCGCGGAACGCCGCGATCGCGGGGCTGGGGGCGCTCTCCAACGCGTCGAGCGGGTACGCCGTCAGGGCGGCGTCGAGGCCGGGCAGCAGTGTCTCGACGGTGGAGCGTTCGATGTCCAGGAAGGTCACGGTCAACGCCTCTCGGAACGTGGGACGGAGGAACAGCGGAGGGGGCATCTGCGGGTCGGACGTCCGCTCGGATGCCGACCCGTCTTCGATGGGACGTCGAGCGGTCTTCGATGGACGTCGAGCGGCCGGGGTCGTCGGACCCTCGTCCTGAGGGTCCTCGTGAGGGTCCTCGGGACGGTCCGTCGTGAGTGGTCGTGAGTCGTCGTGAGGTCGGGCACGGCCGGGCGGGCCCCGGAGGGGGGTGTGGAGCCGTGATCCGCAGTGCGATCCGGGATGACGGCGGTCCGCGTCCCGGCTCTCAGCAGCCCTGGCCCGGCGGCCTCGGCTCGGAAGGCGCCGGCTCGGCGGCCCCGGCCGGTGGCGCCGGCTCAGGACTGACGACCGGGGCCCGGGCGCGAAAGCGTCCTGAGCGCGAGGGCCGAAGGATCAGCGGGTCGGCAGGTGGGCGGGTGGACAGGTCGGGGGGTGCGCGGGTCGGCGAATCCGCGGGTCGGCGGGTGGACAGGTCGGGGGTACGCGGTCGGCGAATCCGCGGGTCGGCGGGTCGGCGGGCCGGCGGGCGGGCAGGTCGGGGGTACGCGGTCGGCGATCCGCGGGTCGGCGGGCGGGCAGGTCGGGGGGCGGGGGCGGGTGTCGGTGGGCCGGCCGCCCCGTCCGGTGGGGGCGCCCTCCCGGTCGGGTCCGGCGCCGCCGGGCCCCCGGTCAGCCCGCGGCGGTCGTCGCCAGGGGCAGGTTCGCGAACGCGCGCAGGCTGATCGAGTCGCGCCGTACGGCCGGTCCCGCGAGCCGCAGGCCCGGCAGCCGTCTCGCCAACTGCCCCACCACCTCGGCGGCTTCCATGCGGGCGAGCGCGGCGCCGATGCAGAAGTGCGGGCCCGAGCCGAAACTGAGGACCTTGATGTCCTCCCGCTCGACCCGGAACGTGTCGGGATCCGGGTGGCGCAGGGGATCGCGGTTGCCCGCCGCGAGGACGGTGGTGACATTGGCGCCCGCGGGGACGGTCGTACCCCCGATGTCGAAGGGCCGCAGCGCGATCCGCTCGGTCATCCGCACCGGGGCGTCCCAGCGCAGCACCTCCTCCACCGCGCCGAGCGCCAACTCCGGCTTTTTACGCACCAGTTCCCACTGGTCCTCGTGGGTGAGCAGGGCGTGGACGGCGAGCCCGAGGAGACTCGCGGTGGTCTCGAACCCGGCCACCAGCACCAGGATGAGCGTGTCGACGAGTTCGCTCTCGCCGAGCCGGCCGTCGTCGGTGTCGCGCACGGCGAGCAGGCTTGATGTGAGATCGTCGGCCGGTTCGCACCTGCGCCGGGCGAGCAGGTCGGTGAAGTAGGCGCGCAATGCGACGACGGCACGGTCCGCGCGCCGCCAGTCGTCCTCGGTGCGTACGGGTTCGAGCAGCCGGCCCGCGTCCTGGCCGAGCCGCTGGAAGAGGTCCTGGTCGGCACGCGGTACACCGATCAGCCGGCTCGCGACCGCGATGGGCAGCGGGTAGGCCACCAGCGCCTGGAAGTCGCCGCCGCCGCGCGCCGCGTCCTGCGCATCGTCCGCCGGGAGCGTCGCGCCCGCCGCGGCCTCGAACCCGTCCAGCAGTTCCGAGCTGAGCTCGCTCACGACGGGGCGCAGTGCGGCGACCCGGCGCGCACTGAAACCGCCGCCGACGAGGCGCCTCAGCCGCGCGTGGTCCGCGCCGTTGCTGCGGAGCATGGACGCGTAGAAGAACTCCGCGCCCGGATGGTCGCGCCAATCCGGGATCTCCCCGGCGCACCACGCGAGATCCGGGACGGCGAACGCGGAACTGGTCAGTACCGTCTGGCAGTCGGCGTACCGCGTGAGGAAGTAGGTGTCGAAGGCGGCGTTGTAGTGGACGGGTTCCCTGCGCCGGAGCTCCGCCAGCGCCGGGTGCGGGTCCTCCCTGCCCTCGGGGGTGAACACGGATAACAGCAGCGACTCTGGATCATTCACCAGACCCCCTCCTGCCTTTCTCTCGCGCCCTGAACGGGCCACGTCCCGTCGCGCGGCATGCGCTCCATAGCAAGATCGATGCTAGCCATGCATCCATGTCCGTTCTTGCCGCTCCATGGCGTTTGACAGGATTTGCGGCGAAGGTCCTGCCTGGACGGATCACGGCTCGCACGGGAGTACGGGGGCGCACACGTCGCCGCCTCCCCGACTCCCCGCTCACCTGCGAGAACTCCCGTGCGCGGGCGTACGCGCGTGTCCTGAAGGAAGCCGGGCGGAGGCCGCGCCCACCCGCCGAAGGCCGCCAGGAAGCGCCTGATCCACCGGCGCGACGGCTCCGCACCACCCCGCCCCCCGCCGCCCAGGAGAGCCGGAACCGGCCACGCCTCCGAGCCACACAGGGCGCGCGGGGCCGCCGCACGCGCCCCCGAAGCGGGCACGTCCGCATCCGCATCCGTATCCGGCGAGCGGGCGCGTCCGGCGGGCAGCCCCCTCGGACGGAGCACCTGCCCCCGCGGGCCGGCGTGTCCCGCCGCCCCGCGGGGGTCAGGCACCGCCGGGCGTCGCCGCCGGCCGGCCGGCGGCGACAGCACCCCGGATCCACGCCGTGCCCCCGCGTGACCGCGCCTCCGGCAACGCGGGAACGCGGGAACGCCGCCCACACGCTCACGCACCCCATGGGCCCGCGCCCGAAAAATCCCCGTAGAGAATGGAACGGTCGATGTGTGCGCGCACCGCTTATGGGCACCCCGTACGTCACCCGCCATCCGCCACGGACCCGTCGGGAGGTCGAGCAGCGGTGCCCGAGCGTGACACATACGAATACATCGTCGTCGGGGGCGGTACGGCGGGCTGCGTTCTCGCAGCCAGGCTGTCGGAGGACTCCGGCAGCCGCGTCCTGCTCCTGGAGGCCGGCTCCGGTGAGCCGGAGTCAGCACCCCCACCCCGCTGGCCGACGCTCCTCGACACCCCCGCCGACTGGGCGGACACCACCGTGCCGCAGGGGGTGGCCGGGCTGGAGGTGCCCTGGCCGCGCGGACGCGGGCTGGGCGGGTCCTCCGCGATCGACGCGATGAACTTCCTGCGCGGCCACCGCTCCAGCTATGACGCCTGGACCGCCGAGGGCGCCAAGGAATGGGGCTACGACGACCTCCTGCCGTATTTCAAGCGCAGCGAGAACGTCTCCGGCGTCCGCCGCCGCGACCCGGCGATCCGGGGCACGGCGGGTCCGCTGCGGGTGGCCCCGGCCCCGCGCCGCGACCGCCATCCGGTGGCGCAGGCGTTCCTCGCCGCGGCGGTGCAGGCCGGACACCCCCGGGTACGGGACCTGACGGCCGGGCTGGAGACCGGGTTCGGCTGGGGCGACCTCAGCATCGTGCACGGCGCCCGGCAGGACGCGGCCGACGCGTACCTGCGGCCCGTGCTGGACGAGCGGACGAACCTCCAGGTCGAGACCGGCTCCTTCGTGCGGCGCCTGCTGCTGGACGAGGCGGGTACGACACCGCGCTGCTCCGGTGTCGAGTACGCGGCGCCCGCCGAGGGCCCGGAGGCCGCAGGGCCGCGCACAGCGCGCTGCTCCCCCGGCGGCGAGGTCGTGCTCGCGGCGGGCGCCGTCGGCTCGCCGCAGCTGCTGATGCTCTCCGGCCTCGGCCCCCGCGACCACCTCGACGAGATGGGCGTCACCCCGCATGTGGACCTGCCGGGTGTCGGCTGCAACCTCCAGGACCATGCCGTCTCGGGCGTCGTCTACCGCTCGGCCCGGCCCGTACCGCCGTCGCACACCAACCACGGCGAGGTCCAGGGCGTGCTGCGCGGCGACCCGCGCGACCCGGACTGCGCGGGTCCCGACCTCCAGCTGCGGCTCGTGGACATCCCGCTGCGCGCGGAAGGCCTGCCCGGCCCCGCTCCCGGCGACGGCTACACGATCATGGTGGCGCTGATGTCACCGGCCAGCCGGGGCACCGTACGGCTCGCCGGCACGGACCCGGCGACACCGCCGCTGATCGATCCGCGCTACTACGGCGACCACCACGACCTCGACCTCATGGTCACCGGCCTGCGCGCGGCACGCGCCATCGGGGAGGCGCCCGCGCTCGCCCTGTGGCGGGGCGAGGAGGAACTGCCCGGGCCCCGCAGCGAGGACGACGAGGCACTGCGCGTGTACCTGTGCCACAACCTGCGCAGCTACGGCCATTACGCGGGGACGTGCGCGATCGGCACCGACACGGACGCGGGCGCGGTCGTCGACACGGAGCTGCGGGTGCGGGGTGTGGACGGCCTGCGCGTGGCGGACGCGTCGGTGATGCCGACGATCGTGTCGGCCGACACCGATGCGACGGTCTACGCCCTCGCGGAACGCGCGGCGGACCTCCTGCGCGACTGACCGCGCGACTGACCGGACGAACAGGCCGCGGGCCCCTTTGGTAGCTTCAGGACGTGGTGGACATGGGGGCGGTGGACATAGCCAACCAAGGCGCGGAAACCGGTAGTTACGGGCAGACGTCGGGCAAAGGGCATCCGGTGCGCGACGGTTCACCGCTCCGCCGGGCGGCACCGCTGGGCGAGCGCCGTGCGCGGGACGTGACCGACGGGACCGGCGGAGCCGACAAGGCCGCCGGGAATCCGGACGGAGGGTCCTGGCGCTGGAACGCGCGGACGCGGCGCCTGACGGCCGGTGTCGCGATGGCCGGCTGGGCGTGTGCGGCGGGGCTGCTGGCGCGTTCGCTGTACCCGCCGTCGGCCGTCGCGGCCGTCCTGCTGAGCGCCGGGGCGCTGTCGGCGACCGGCGGCGCGCTGACCTGGCGGGCCCGTCCGCGGGGCATCGCGACGGCGCTGAGTGCGACCGCCGGCGTCCTCGTCCTGCTCGGCGCGTGGACACTCGCCGACGCGTACGACGCCTCGGGCGCGGTCCTGCTCGCGGCCGTCGCGGGCGCCCTGGTCCTCGCGTTGCTCCAGCTCTGCTGGTTCTCACCGCTCGGGCGCGGCGGGCTGCTCGGCGCCGCGTCCGTCGCGGTGACGGCCGGGGTGTGGGAGGCGGTCGCCGCCGTGCAGCACGGTGCCGGGTCCGCGCAGCAACAGGCGCGTACGGCCGCGGTGCTCGCCGTCGTGTCGGTGCTGCTGCTGGGCCTGCTGCCCCGGCTCGCGCTGATGTCGGCGGGTCTGACCGGCCTCGACGACCACCGCTCACGCGGCCTGTCGGTGAGCAGGTACCGGGTGGCGGCCGCGCTCAGCGCGACCCACCGGGGCCTGACCCTGGCGACGGTCGTACTCGGCGGGTCGGCGGCCGCCGCCGCGTCGCTGGCGCTGCGCGCACCCACCCCGTGGACCGTGCCGCTCGTGGTGGTGACGGCATGCCTGCTCGCGCTGCGCTCACGGGCGTTCCCGCTCGTCGCGGAGGTGGTCGCGCTGCTGCTCGCGGCGGCGGTCACCGTCGTACGGGGAGTGCTCGTGTGGTCCGCGCGGTCCGGTTCTGCGGGCGCCCTCGCGGTCCTCGTCGTCCTGGCGGCCGTCCCCCTGCTGATGCTGGCGGTACGTCTGCCCGAGAATGTCGGGGCACGCCTCGGCCGGCTGGGCGACACCGCAGAATCGGTCGGGGTGATCGCTCTGTTCCCGCTACTCATCGGAGTGTTCGGCGTCTACGGCCGGCTGCTCGGCACGTTCGCCTAGGAGGAAGCGGCATGGCTCAGGACCACGGGCAGTCGGACGCGCCGAACGACCTGGCTCCGCCGGACCCCCCTTCCGCCGCGCCCCGGGACACACCTCCTGCTGGCGGCACAGCGCGCCACGACGGGGAGGCTCCCGCGAAACCGGGCCGACCGGCCCGACCGCGTTCGGCGCCTCCCACCGCCGCGCCGGGCGGCGCGACCGGTCCCGCGCCGGCTCGGACTCCGCTTACCGCACCGGCTCCCGAGGGCTCCGCGCCCACTGACCCGTCCGCAGGCGCCGCAGCCGCCACCCCGGAGCCGAGTTCCACGTCCGCCGCCGTTCCCTCCCCGGACCCGGGTCCCACGGCCGGTCCGACCGCGGCCCTCACCCCGGGGCCGAGTGGCGGGTCCCCTCCGGCTGCGGCTCCCACTCCCGCTCCCGCTCCCGCTCCCGCTCCCGGGCAGGATCGCGACACCGCGCCCGTACCGGTCCCGAGTGGCGCGCCCCGCTCGGCCACGCCTCCCCGCCACGCGCTGAAGCTGGAGTCCGCCTCCGCACCGGGCCCGACTCCCGTGCCGCATCCGGCTTTCGACGCTCCGGTGGCGCCGGTCCCTGCGCCGGACCCGATATCTGTCCCGACCGCACCGCCGGCTCCGGGGCCGGACCTCGTACTCGGCTCGCCCGCGCCGCCGACCCCGCCGCCGAGCGCCGTACTCGGCACCATGACGACGCCGACCCCCGTGCCGGACTTCGTACTCGGCTCGCCCGCTGCTCCGCCCCTGGCGCCGGGACCGGCACCGGCCTACGCCCCCGCCCCCGGCTACGCCCCGACCCCGGCCCCGGCTCCCCCGCAGGCGCCGTACGTCCCGTACGCCCCGTACACCGCTTACGCCCCCTCTCCAGGTACCGCCGCACCGCAGGCTCCCGCCTACGGCCGGCCCCTGCCGAGCGCCCCCGCCCCCACCCCCACCGTCACCGTCACCCCGAACCCGATGTCCGCGCCCGCGCCCAGGGCCGCTCCGGCCCCCGCCACCCCGCGTCCCCTGCGCGGGGATCCGCTGGCCACCCGCACACTGCGGGCCCTGCGGGCCGCCTTCGGCTCCTCCGCCGCGCGCGCTGTCAGCGACGCGACGGGGCTCGCCGAGCGCGTGCAGCAACCCGTCACGACCGGCCGCCACATCGTGGTGACGAGCATCCGCGGCGGGTCCGGCAAGACGACGGTGGCCGCTCTGCTGAGCCGTACGTTCAACCACTACCGGCACGATCCGGTCCTCACGCTGGAGGCGGACGCCGCGCTCGGCACCCTCGCGGGCCGCCTGGGCGCCGCGACCGTGCGGTGGACGACCACGGACCTCGCCGGCATCGTGCGGCCGTCGATGCGGCTGACGGACGTGACCGGCTATCTCGTGCCCCTGGACGACGGCGGCTGGCTGCTGCCGGGCAGCAGGGGCGATGTGGGGGCACGGATCGACGTGCCCTCGTACCGGACGGTCATGGTGGCCCTGCGCCGGCACTTCGCGGTGACGGTGGTGGACTGCGAGAGCGTGCCGGGCGAGGTCGCCCGTACGGCGCTCGACACGGCGCACACCCGGGTGCTGGCCGCACCGGCGACCGTGGAGGGCGTCGACTCGACCCGCGCGGTGCTGGACTGGATGGCGTCGCTGCCGGTGCCGGTGCTGCCGAGCACGGTCGTCGCACTGACCTGTTCGGCGCCGCACCAGGTGCTGGACACCGAACGGGCGGCCCGGCGGCTGCGGGAGACGGGCGCGGAGGTCGTCGTCCTTCCCTACGACCGTCACCTGGCGGGCGGCGGCGCCATTCGTCCGGATCTGCTGGGCGCGCGCACCCGCCTCGCCGCCACCCGGCTGGCGGCCGAGGCCCTGGACCGCGCTGTGCGTCCACGCCCCGCCGGGGCGCCCGGGTAGCCGCGGCGGGCCGGCCTGCGCCCGGAGCGGCGTCGGAGGCCGGTCATCCCGGCCGGCACGCGCTCGGCGCAGGTGCCACCGGTGCCACAGGGGCCACAGGGGCCGGAGACACCACCCGAGGGTGCCGTGGCGACGAGTCCCCGCCGGGAGCCCTGCGGCCGAGATCAGTCGCCGGGCGCGGGGGGCGTCGGCCGGGCGCGCCGGTAGTGGCGCTGCGCCTTGGAACGCGCACCGCAGGTCTCCATCGAGTGCCAGCGGCGCGTCCCGTTGCGGGACGTGTCATGGAAGTAGAGGACGCATTCGGGGTGCGCGCACTGGCGTACCCGGTCGTTCCGCGCCCCCACCAGGTCCACGAACCGGCTGACCGCCGTCCACGCGGGCAGCCAGCCCGGGTCGGCCCGCGCAGTCCGCTCAAGCTCGCCGTCGCGGAGAGCGAGCCGTACACAGCCGTGCGCGAGGACGTCGTTCAGGCGCTTCTCGGTGTCGGCGCCGGGGCGGGCGAGCGCCTCGGCGAGCGCGTCGCGCGCCTCCAGCAGGCCGGGCTTGGCGGCTGCGACCGACTCCGGGAACCCGCCTTCCGCCAACCACTGCCCGATGCCGAGGTCGTCCTCGAAGAAGTCGACAGGCCGGCCGCGACTCAGCCAGCGGGTGTTCACCAACTCCATTGGCAGGGGCTCGCCTTGGTGCGGTCTCTCCATCACGCAACCAACCTTACCACTGTATCGACCTTGACAGGTTAGGAACCCGTCGCCTAGATTCTCACCGGTCAAGTAAGTTTCAAGGGTGAGAATAAGAAAAGAGAGAAGGCCGGTCCGTGTCCGCCGATCCCGCCATACCGCGGAGATCCAGCCGCAGTTGTTCCGGGACCACCGGTTCCACCTCGACCCCTCCCCCACGTTCCAGGAGTACGTCCGCACCCACCGGCCGCCGACCCTGATCACCTGGATGCCCCACGACGAGATCTTCGGCGCCGACGGCGCTCCCGCGTACCTGCGCGACCATCCGGCCGCCGAGCCGCACCTCCTGGAGGGGAGCCCCTTCGCGCTGAAGCGCCACGGCACCGAGATCGCCTCGCCCACGCGGGGCCTCCCCGGCCGCCACCCGCGCTGACGCCCCTCCGATCCGACATCGGGGCCGCGGCTCCGGCGCCCCGCGAGCCGCCCACCCCGCACACGAGCAAGGAACCCTCGCCATGGCTGACATCGCCATCACCTACGTCGGAGGCCCCACGGCCCTCCTCGAATACGCGGGTGCCCGCATCCTGACCGATCCGACCTTCGACGAACCCCAGACCTACGAACCGCTCAACGGCGTCACCCACACGAAGACTCACGGTCCGGGACTGGAGCCGGCCGACCTCGGCATCATCGACATGGCACTCGTCTCCCACCACCACCATGGCGACAACCTCGACGTCCGCGGCGCCGCGCTCCTGCGCGAGCTGCCCCTCACCCTCAGCACCACCAAGGCCGCCCAGGACCTCGGCGGCACCGTCGAAGGGCTCGACGACTGGTGCTCGCGGACCGTCGGCCGGATCACGGTCACCGCCGTTCCCGCCCTGCACGGCCCGCCCGGCTCCGAGGGCCGCGGCCCCGTCATCGGCTTCGTCCTCCAGACCGAGGGCGCGCCCAGCGTCTACATCAGCGGGGACAACGCCTCGCTCCCGTACGTCGAAACGATCGCCCGGCGTTTCGGGAAGATCGACATCGCCCTCCTCTTCGCGGGCGCCGCCCGTCTCCCCGTCGCCGAGGGCGATCTCACGCTGTCCTCGGCCGATGCCGCCCGCGCGGCCGGCATCCTGAGGAGCGACACCGTCGTGGGACTGCACACGGAGGACTGGGCCCATCTCAGCGAGACCCGGGACGACTTCCGCGCCGCCTTCACCGGCAGGGGCGTCCACGTCGAGACCCCGCGCGGCGAGCGCGTGGTTCTCCGGCACCTCTGAACACCGCGCCCGGCGGGGCGGCGGCTCTCCGAGCCCGTTTCCCGCGAGCATCTCCCAGCCGTTCCCCGTCAGGGCCGTGGGGGCCCGGCACCCGCCGGGCCCCCACGGCCCTCGGCCGGTCCGGAACCGGCCCCGTGAATCCGGAACCCGCCCCAGTGATGAGCGCGTGGACGCGACGGCCGCAGGACGCGACGGCGCCGGGAGGAAAAGGCAGGCCGGAAAACGGCGGACGCCGGAGCCTCTCACCTGCGAACAGCAGCGCGTTCAGGAGCATCGGTCGCAGCTGACGGAAGGCCCTGCCGGTTTTGCTTCCGGCGCCGGCGAACACGGCAGCGCCGCCCGGCCAGAATCTCCCCGTATTCCCCGAGCCTCCCCTGGTATCATATCGGGGCCTCCAGGAGCTGGCCGCCTCATCCACGTATCACTGCTGTCGCTGTTTCATTCAGTTGAGGGAACGGCGGACCGGAAGACATCTAGGGTTCACGCATGCCGTCCATCACCCGCACATCCTCTGATTTCGAAGAAAACCGCGCGAAAGTGGAGTCCGCCGTATTCGAGGCAGTGAGAGCGCTGCTCGACGGGGGGCTGAAATACACCGAGATCAGCGTGCAGAAGATCATCACCGAGGCCGGGATCGCCCGCTCGACGTTCTATGCCCACTTCTGGGACAAGCCCGATCTCCTGTCCCGGCTCGGGCGGGCGCTCAGCCGGGGCTTCTTCGAGGAGGCCACGTCCGACGCCGTCGGCGTGTGGGACGCCGTGGCATCACCGGACGGACCGCACGGCATCGCGGATCTTCTGGAGAAGGGCATCGCCAGGCACCGGAAACATTTCTCCGTACTGTCGGCCATCAGCGAGACGGCGACGTACGACGCGACGGTGCACAATTTCTACACCTCGGGCCTCGAAGCATTTGAGAAAAGGGTCGTGGAGGACCTTGAGCTGCGTCAACGCAACGGGATGACGGACAACCGCCTCGACCCGGTACTGGCCGGCCGGTCATCGTCTGGGGAGGAGAACAGGCCATAGCCCACCACATCAGCGAGATGGACCAGAGCACCGATGCCGCGTTCGCCCTCGAACTGGCTTCCATCTGGTGGTACGGCGCATACAGCCGACGCCCCTCCGCCTAGATCCATTGACGACAGGAACACCTTCGGCCCGATTCCTCACGACATCGTGCATTCTTTGACGACGTCCGAGTGACCGCTCCCCTTCGGGTATGCCCGTGCACATTTCATGCCGCAGCCGAATTCCCGCACACCCCTTACCACCAGCGCGGCTGCTCCTGTCGCTCCTCGGGCTCCCGTGACTGGCCGAGCACGCCGCCGGGGCCGAAGGCGAGCGGCGAGAAGCGCTCCGCGAGACGCCGGTAACCGGCCGCGTTGGGGTGCAGGCCGTCCGGCATGTCACCCACGTCGTCAGGCCCGAACAGCGCGAGCCCGTCGATCACGTCGAGCCTCGCGTCGCCCTCCTCGCGGCGGATGTCCACCTGCCGCACCAGGAGTTCACGGATACGCGACAGGCTGAGGGCGCCGGCGGCCAGTCCCGCGGGCCGCTCGACGGTGCCACGCGGTAGTCGCCGTCGAACGGCGTCGGACCGGGATGCTCCTCCGCGACCGGGCAGATGACCGGGGTCACGATCGCGAGGGGCGTGTCGGGGTGACCGTCACGCACGGTGTCGAGAAAGCCGTGGAACGCGGAGACGAAGGTGCGTTCGCGCATGGTGTGGCGGTGGCCCGTGGCCCGAACGGTGTGGTGATGAGTGGCATGCGCTGTTCCCTTCGTCGGTGGAGCGGGGTGCGGAGGACGGGGTCGACGGCCTGTCCGCGTGAGGGGCGACACGTGCGCCGGCCTCGGGCCGCACCGGCGGCGGACCGCCCCCGCGTCGCTCCGGCGGTGCGGGCGATCGCGGATCACCCGGTCCCGCGTCGTACGACAGAGCTCGGGCCGAGGGGAAGCGCGGCATCGCCAGTGCCGTCGCGCGGCACTCGCCCACCTCCGTACATCCTGTCGGACAGTATGTACGTTCGCTTTCGGCGGTCGCAACGTACGGGTGGGGGAACGCCGGCACGGGCCCGCTCCGGGGCGACAGCGCGGTGATCGGATCGGAAGGCGGACCCGCACGGGCACGGATCACCGCACCGGCGGGAAGGGTCCGGAAACCGCCATACGGCCGCAGGGCCCAGCAGGTCCCCGCCTGTCCGGAGCTGTCGACAGCCCGGAGCTCATCGGCCGTGCGGGGCAGGCCCACGGCGTGGTGATGACGACCGGGACGCGGGCGCGGCCCGGCCGCGACCCAGGCCCTGTCGTCATGTCACGTCCACATCAGAGGCAGGAACCGGTTCTCGCACGCCGTACGGTCGACAGCCGTCGGCGTTGTCATGGCCGGCTGGCACCATGGCGATATGAGTGGAACAACTTGTCCTGACGATGGTGCAGTTGACGCTGTTCTGACCACACCGCAGGAGTGGCGTGGCTTTCTGGAGCGGTACGGCGAGCGGTACGTGAAGAACTGTGCCGACGGCGACGAGTTGGTCGATCTGCTGGATGAAGATCAGCTGGATCTGCTGGACCGGGAAGGCCGGGTCGATGTGTGGTTGGGTGAAACACCGGCTCGGGAAGAGGCTCTGGTGGCATCCGAGGAGCGGCTCGGGGTGCGGTTCCCGCCGAGCCTCAGGGGGTTCTTTCTGGCGAGCGACGGGTGGACACCCCTGGATGCCTGGGTGGACGGTGTTCATCCGTGCGGCCACGTCTCATGGATGCGGGATGGCGACGCCGGCAGCCGCGTGACCGCGGTCTACGACTCGCTACCCGACAACGAGGAGTATGTGCGGCTGTTTCGCCGATCCGTCGAGATCGCCCGGGGAGAAGACTTCTGGCTGCTCGATCCGACCGACGTCGGACCGGACGGCGAGTGGGCCGCCTACGATTTCGCGCCGAAGTACGGCAGCCTGACGGAGTACCCCAGCTTCTCAGCGCTGTTTCAATCCGAGTACGAGGACTTGGCCTAGGTTCGGTCGTCAGATGTCACACCCACATCAGGAGTGATGCGAGGGTGACAGCGGCGTCGCAGGACTCGATCCCACTCGGCATCAGACCAGTTCATGGCGAGGTATCACGACCACCATGATCCACCAACGTCATCATGTGAAGACACCGCCTAGCAGCAGCCGGACATCCCCGCCCCGCCCGGCAGGGTCCGCTTGTTGCGGGCCTCCTTGTTGCGGGCGGCCAGTTGGTCGTCCGCCGGGTAGCCGACCTCCTCCAGCGTCAGGCCGTGCGGCCGTACGACATGCACCGCCGAGTCCCGCACACCCGCCGCCAGCACCTTCCCGGGCCACTCCGCGTCGCGGTGCCCGTCGCCGACGAAGAGCAGCGCGCCCACCAGCGACCGCACCATGTTGTGGCAGAACGCGTCGGCACGCACCGTCGCCGTGACGATCCCGTCGTCGCCGCGCACCCAGTCGAGCCGCTGCAAGGTACGGATCGTGGTCGCGCCCTCGCGGCGCTTGCAGTACGCCGCGAAGTCGTGCTCGCCGACGAGCCGCGCGGACGCCGCGTTCATCGCGGCGACGTCCAAGTCCCAGTCGTGCCAGAGCACGTGACCCCGCAGCAACGGGTCGACGCCGCCCGGGTGGTCGGTGACCCGGTAGGCGTAGCGCCGCCACACCGCCGAGAACCGCGCGTTGAAACCGGCCGGCGCGCGCTCCGCCCGCCACACCCGTACGTCGTGCGGCAGCCGCCCCGCGAGGCGCCGCAGCAGCTTGTCCTCGTGCACCGCCCACACCGCGTCGGGCAGGTCGACATGCGCGACCTGGCCGCGCGCGTGCACGCCCGAGTCCGTACGGCCCGCGACCGTCAGTTCGTACATGGTGGCCGAGCGCGTGACCGTGCGCAGCGCGTCCTCGATCTCGCCCTGCACGGTACGGCGCCCGGGCTGCTTCGCCCAGCCGGAGAATCCGGCCCCGTCGTACGACAGGTCGAACCGCACCCGTACGAAGCCGGGCGCCGGGCCCTCGCCCTCGCCGCTGTCCGTCCCGGCCGGTCCCCGGCCTCCTCGTGCCTCGCCACTCACACTCACCGCTCCATCCTCCCAGGCCCGTGCCGCGTCCCGGCAGCCGGAGCAGGTAGCGTCTGCGTCAACACGACGCCCGCACGTAGCACCCGGAGAGGGACGACGATCCCATGGCGACGACCATCCGCAAGGCTGTGATCCCCGCGGCGGGACTCGGGTCCCGGCTGCTGCCGCTGACGAAGGCCATCCCGAAGGAAATGCTGCCGGTCGGCGACAAGCCGGTCATCGAGCACACCGTGCGGGAACTGGTGGCGTCGGGGATCACCGACATCACGATCGTCGTCTCGGGCGGCAAGAACCTCATCCAGGACCACTTCCGCCCGAACCCCGCCCTCGTCGCGCAGCTGCGCGCCGACGGCAAGAGCGCCTACGCGGACGCCGTCGAGGAGGTCGGCGAACTGTCGCGGCTCGGTCACATCACGTACCTCGACCAGCACGGTCCGTACGGCAACGGCACCCCGGTCCTCAACGCGGCCCGCAACTTCGGCGACGAGCCGATGCTCGTCCTGTGGCCCGACGACGTCTTCGTCGCCGAGGTCCCGCGCGCGCAGCAGCTCGTCCGCGCGTACGAGGCGACGAGCAGCCCGGTCCTCGCCCTGCTGCCGATGCTCCCGGCCGAGTCGGAGCGCTACGGCGTCCCGGTGGTCAAGGAGGACCTGGGCGACGGCCAGCTGCGCATCACCGGCCTGGTGGAGAAGCCGGCCCCCCAGGACGCCCCGTCCGCGTTCGCCGCGATCGGCGGTTACGTGATCACGCCGGGCATCGTCGACGAACTGCGCGAGCAGACGAAGCGCTGGTACGAGCGCCGCGAGGGCGAGATCTACCTGACGGACGCGATCAACGCGTACGCGTCGAGCCGGGCGGTCTACGGGCAGGTCATCCAGGGCAGCTGGTACGACACCGGCAACCCGGCGGACTACCTGGTCGCCCAGTTCGCCTCGGCGCTCTCCCACCCGGAGTACGGGCCCCTGCTGCGCGGCATGACGCGTGAGCTGGAGGGCCCGGCGGGCACCTGACCGGGCACCGCCCCCACCGCCGGGCTCCCGCCGGGACCCACACGGATCCCGGACTCCGGCCGGGGCCCCCACGGGTCCCGTACGCGTGGGCCCCGCGCACGTATCCGGTCCCGCTCGGCGACCCCCCGCACGCGAAAGACCCGCACCCCGCTCCCCCGGTACGAAAACCCGGGGAACGGGGTGCGGGCCTGAAGCCTTCGGAACACGCGTCCCGGCCGGTGCGGCCGGCACGCGCCGTCTGACTACTTCGAGTCGTCCGTGCCCTCGGCAGGCTTGGCGTCCTCGACCGGAGCCGCGTCCTCGACCGTCTCGGTCTCGACGGCGGCGTCCTGCTTCTGGGCGTCTTCCTTGACCGCGCGCTTCGTCGCGGCCTCGGCCTCACCGGTGGCAGCCTGCGCCACGGTCAGGGCCTCCACCAGCTCGATGACCGCCATGGGCGCGTTGTCGCCCCGACGGCTGCCGATCTTGGTGATACGGGTGTAGCCACCCGGACGGTTCTCGTACCGCGGGCCGATCTCGGTGAACAGCGTGTGGACGATGCTCTTGTCCGTGATCGTGCGCAGCACCAGGCGACGGTTGTGGATGTCGCCCTTCTTCGCCTTGGTGATCAGGCGCTCGGCGACCGGACGCAGGCGGCGGGCCTTCGCCTCGGTCGTCTTGATACGGCCGTGCTCGAACAGCGCCTTCGCGAGGTTCGCGAGGAGCAGCTTCTCGTGCGCGGCACTGCCGCCCAGTCGGGCACCCTTGGTGGGCCTCGGCATGGTGGTTCTCCTTCATGTCTGCATCGGCCGTGTCAGGTACCGGTGTCAGGTCCGGCGAGCGGTCGCCCGCCGGAGGCTTGTCGCGAGCACAGAGGTGCCGCGCGGCCACCCGGGCCGCGCGGCACCTCACGCACTCAGTACTGCTCGGTCTCCACGAAGCCGGCGTCCGCGTCGTCGTCGGCGCCGAAGGCGTCGGCGGCGGCGGTCGGGTCGAATCCGGGCGGGCTGTCCTTGAGCGCGAGGCCCATGCCCGCCAGCTTGGCCTTGACCTCGTCGATCGACTTCGCACCGAAGTTGCGGATGTCGAGCAGGTCGGCCTCGGAGCGGGCGACGAGCTCGCCCACCGAGTGGATGCCTTCGCGCTTGAGGCAGTTGTACGACCGAACGGTGAGCTCCAGCTCCTCGATCGGCAGGGCGAGATCGGCGGCGAGCGCCGCGTCCGTCGGCGACGGGCCCATGTCGATGCCCTCGGCGTCGATGTTGAGCTCGCGCGCCAGGCCGAACAGCTCGACCAGCGTCTTGCCCGCGGACGCCATGGCGTCACGGGGGCGCATGGCCTGCTTGGTCTCGACGTCGACGATCAGCTTGTCGAAGTCGGTGCGCTGCTCGACACGGGTCGCCTCGACCTTGTACGTGACCTTCAGCACGGGCGAGTAGATGGAGTCGACCGGGATACGGCCGATCTCCTGGCCCACCTGCTTGTTCTGGACGGCGGAGACGTAACCGCGACCGCGCTCGACGGTCAGCTCCATCTCCAGCTTGCCCTTGGCGTTCAGCGTGGCGAGCACCAGGTCGGGGTTGTGCACCTCGACACCGGCCGGCGGCGCGATGTCCGCGGCGGTGACCAGGCCGGGACCCTGCTTGCGCAGGTACATCACGACCGGCTCGTCGTGCTCCGAGGAGACGACGAGCTGCTTGATGTTGAGGATGAGGTCGGTCACGTCCTCCTTGACGCCCGGCACGGTGGTGAACTCGTGCAGGACCCCGTCGACCCGGATGCTGGTGACAGCGGCACCGGGGATCGAGGAGAGGAGGGTGCGACGCAGGGAGTTGCCGAGGGTGTAGCCGAAGCCCGGCTCCAGCGGCTCGATGATGAACCGCGAGCGGTATTCGTCGACGACCTCTTCGGTCAGCGACGGACGCTGAGCGATAAGCATGAATGTGTCCTTCTGTTGGGGGCGCCCGCTATTTGACGCCCTTCAGTACTACAAGGGTACGGGCGACCCGACGCGAACGGATTCGCGTCGTGCCGCCCGTACCTCAGCAGGTGCTGGTGTCTGCCTCAGACGCGGCGGCGCTTGGGCGGACGGCAACCGTTGTGCGGGGTCGGCGTCACGTCCTGGATCGAACCCACCTCCAGGCCGGTGGCCTGGAGGGAGCGGATCGCGGTCTCACGGCCGGAGCCGGGACCCTTGACGAAGACGTCCACCTTGCGCATGCCGTGCTCCTGCGCGCGGCGGGCGGCCGACTCGGCTGCCATCTGCGCGGCGAAGGGGGTCGACTTGCGCGAGCCCTTGAAGCCGACGTGCCCGGCGGAGGCCCAGGAGATCACGTTGCCCGAGGGGTCCGTGATCGAGACGATCGTGTTGTTGAACGTGCTCTTGATGTGCGCGTGGCCGTGAGCGACGTTCTTCTTTTCCTTGCGGCGCACCTTCTTGGCAGCGCCCTGACGTCCCTTAGGGGGCATGTCGGGTTATCTCCTACGGAGAAGAGGTGGTCGGTCCTACAGCGAAGACCGCTGGTGAAGCGTGATGTCCTGCTGCGGACTACTTCTTGCCCGGCTTCTTCTTGCCGGCGATCGCGCGACGCGGGCCCTTGCGGGTACGCGCGTTGGTGCTCGTGCGCTGACCGTGCACGGGCAGGCCGCGACGGTGACGCAGACCCTGGTAGCAGCCGATCTCGACCTTGCGGCGGATGTCGGCGGCGATCTCGCGACGGAGGTCACCCTCGGTCTTGAGGTTCGCGTCCACGTATTCGCGGATCTTCACGAGGTCTTCCTCGGGAAGGTCGCGGACGCGGGTGTCAGGGTTGACACCGGTGGCAGCGAGCGCCTCCTGGGACCGGGTGCGCCCGATACCGAAGACGTAGGTGAGGGCGACCTCAACGCGCTTTTCGCGCGGAAGGTCAACGCCTGCGAGGCGTGCCATTCATGGCTCCTGGTGGATTCGGAGGTCTGCCGCAGCGCCGTCCCGGATGGCGTCCGGGTCCCCGGCCTCCACCGGGGGTGTCAGCACCCGCTGGGGGCGCTGTGTGCTGCGTCGTTACGTGTGCTCGCGTCGCGCGAAGAGTTACGAGAAGTGCTACGGGGCGATCGCCCGCGTCAGCCCTGGCGCTGCTTGTGGCGCAGGTTGTCGCAGATGACCATGACCCGGCCGTGACGGCGGATCACCTTGCACTTGTCGCAGATCTTCTTGACGCTCGGCTTGACCTTCATGGGATTGAGGTTCTCCGGGTCAGTGCGGAGGCCCCGTGACGGGACCCCGCAAGATCTACTTGTATCGGTAGACGATCCGACCGCGCGTGAGGTCGTACGGGGACAGCTCCACGACGACCCGGTCATCCGGGAGAATACGGATGTAGTGCATCCGCATCTTGCCGCTGATGTGCGCGAGGACTTTGTGACCGTTCTGGAGCTCCACCCTGAACATAGCGTTCGGGAGAGACTCGATCACGGTGCCCTCAATTTCGATGGCACCTTGCTTCTTGGCCACGCTTCGCCCTTCGAATCGGCTACCTTGATCGATTCCGGCCTCCGTGTGGGGACACACGGGTGCACCAGATCCGACGCGTCAGTCTACGGCAGCACCCCTGAAAAGACGAATCCGTCAAGTTTGCCCACTCGGGAAGATCCCTAAGCAAGCCTTGACGCCCCGCGCGCCCGCGACCACGCCTCCCGGCGTCGCCGCCGCGCGCCGGGCCGGGCCGCGCACCCCCACCCGGGCCGTGCTCCCCCCCGGGCCCCGCAGCGGCCGACAGGGGCAGGCCCGCTCGGTCTTCGGCCCGATCGCCCGGCTCGGTCTCAGGCCCCCGCCCGTGCCCGTGCCCGAGCTCAGGCACCGGCACCCGGCTCCGACCGCCGGCTCAGAGGGCCAGGGGATCCGGCCCCGCCGTCGGACTCAGACGGCCAGGGGATCCGGCGCCGCCGTCACGCCCAGCTCCGCGAGCTTCGCCCGTCCGCCGTCGACCGCCGTGAGGACCAGCGGGCCCTCCTCGGTCAGGGCGATCGAGTGCTCCCAGTGGGAGGACCACGTGTGGTCGAGGGTGACCACGGTCCACTCGTCGGGCATGACCTCGGTGTGCGGGGTGCCGAGCGAGACCATCGGCTCGATGGCGAGGCAGAAGCCGGGCACCAGCTTCGGGCCCTTGCCGCGCTTGCCGGCCACGTAGTTCAGCAGGTGCGGGTCCATGTGCATGGCGGTGCCGATGCCGTGGCCCCCGTAGTCCTCGATGATCCCGTACTTCCCGCCGCCGGGCTTCGGCTGCCGGCGGATGTACGTCTCGATCGCGCGGGACACGTCGATCAGCCGGTTGCCGCTCCGCATGGCCGCGATGCCGGCCCACATGGACTCCTCGGTGACCCGGGAGAGCTCGATGAGCTCCGGGGAGTGCCCGGTGCCGATGAACGCGGTGTACGCGGCGTCCCCGTGCCAGCCGTCCACGATGGCGCCGGCGTCCACGGAGAGGATGTCGCCGTCCTTGAGGACCGTCTTGTCGTCGGGGATGCCGTGGACCACGACGTCGTTGACCGACGTGCAGATCGTCGCGGGGAACCCGCCGTATCCGAGGAAGTTCGGCTTCGCGCCGTGCTCGGCGAGCACCTTGCGGGCCACCTCGTCGAGATCCCTGGTGGTCGCTCCGGGCACGGCGGCCTCCGCCGTGGCCGCGTGGACCGCGGCGACGACCAGTCCCGCCTCACGCATCTTCGCGATCTGCTCGGGGTTCTTGATCTCCACCATGTCCGCTCCTGCGCCTTCCCACCGGAATCCGTACGTGCCGGTGTGTTGTCTGCTTCCAAACGGTACGGCCGTGGTGCCTCTCGGACACCACGGCCGTCACCTGTACCACGAGCCCCGGGCGAACCCGGTCGATCCTTCGGTCCGCGAGGGGCGGCTACGCCGCCGCGTCGCGCTTGAGCGCTTCCATCGCCCGCTCGGTCACGTCCGTGACCTTGCCGAGCGCGGAGATGGTGACCACGAGGCCCTGGCCCCGGTAGTGGTCGATGATCGGCTCGGTCTCACGGTGGTAGACCTCCAGCCGCTTGCGTACCGTCTCCTCGTCGTCGTCCGGGCGCTGGTACAGCTCGCCGCCGCAGACGTCGCAGACGCCCTCGGTCTTCGGCGGGTTGTAGGAGACGTGGAAGACATGGGCGCTGTCGTTACGGCAGATACGGCGGCCCGCGATCCGCTTGACGACCTCGTCCTCCGGGACCTCCAGGTCCAGGACGGCGTCCAGCGCCAGACCGTCGGCCCCGAGGGACGCGTCCAGGGCTTTCGCCTGGGTCACGTTGCGCGGGAAACCGTCCAGCAGGAAACCGTTCACGGCGTCGGACTGGGTCATCCGGTCCCGCGCCATCCCGATCGTCACCTCGTCGGGCACCAATTCGCCACCGTCGATGAACTGCTTCGCCTGCTTGCCGAGGGGCGTGCCCTGGCTGATGTTGGCGCGGAACAGGTCGCCGGTGGAGATGTGCGGGATCGACAGGTTCTTGGCAAGGTACGCGGCCTGCGTACCCTTGCCCGCCCCGGGCGGCCCGACGAGGACGATTCGCATCAGCGGAGGAACCCTTCGTAGTTGCGCTGCTGGAGCTGGCTCTCGATCTGCTTCACGGTCTCCAGACCCACACCCACGATGATCAGGATGCTCGTGCCACCGATCGAGTTGCCCGCACCGCCATAACTCGCCAACGCCACTGTCGGCGCGAGTGCGATCAGCCCCAGGTACAGCGAACCCGGCCAAGTGATCCGGTTGAGCACGTAGCTCAGATACTCGGCGGTAGGCCGACCAGCCCGAATACCTGGGATGAAGCCACCATACTTCTTCATATTGTCGGCCACTTCCTCGGGGTTGAACGAGATCGCCACGTAGAAGAAGGCGAAGAACACGATCAACAGGAAGTAGGCCGCCACGTAGAACGGGTGGTCACCCTTGACGAAGTTGTCCTGGATCCACGTTTTCCAGCCGGACGTCGAACTGGAGAACTGCGCGATCAGGGCGGGGATGTACAGCAGCGAAGAGGCGAAGATGACCGGGATCACACCGGCCTGGTTCACCTTGAGGGGGATGTACGTCGAGGTTCCGCCGTACGAACGGCGTCCGATCATGCGTTTCGCGTACTGGACGGGAATGCGCCGTTGCGCCTGTTCGACGAAGACGACCAGACCCACCATCACGCAGGCGATGAGGATCACCCCGCCGAAGTTGATCCACCCGTCGGCCAGCGAGCCGCTCTCCTTGATGGACCACAGCGTGCCGGGGAAGCCCGACGCGATGGAGACGAACATCAGGATCGACATGCCGTTGCCGATGCCGCGGTCGGTGATGAGCTCACCGAGCCACATGACCATCGCGGTGCCCGACGTCATGGTGATGACCATCGTGATGGTGGTGAACAGCGAGTGGTTCGGGACGATGTCCGAGGCCACCGGGCAGCCTTGGAACAGTGCGCCGCTGCGGGCGGTCGCGACGAGGCCGGTCCCCTGGAGGATGGCCAGCGCGACCGTCAGGTAGCGGGTGTACTGCGTGATCTTGGTCTGGCCGGACTGACCCTCCTTCTTGAGGGCCTCCAGCCGGGGGATCACGACAGTCAGCAGTTGGAGGATGATGCTCGCTGTGATGTACGGCATGATGCCGAGCGCGAACAGGGTGATCTGGAGCAGCGCCCCGCCGCTGAACATGTTCACCAGGCCGAACAGACTGCTGTTGCCCTTCTGGGCAGCGCTGACGCACGTCTGCACGTTCTCGTAGCTCACCCCGGGGATCGGGATGTGAGCACCGAGCCGATACAGCACGATGATGCCCAGCGTGAAGAGCAGTTTCTTGCGCAGGTCGGGCGTCCTGAACGCCCGGGCGAACGCGGTGAGCACGGTGCCTCCTGCGACCCCCGCGCCAGTGCGTCAGAGGTGACGGTCTTGAGGATCAACGGATACGGGTGCCGGGACCGCCCCCTCTTACGGTCGGGGGACCCGGTGGGTGGAGCATCAATCCACGCCACCATACCGGCGGCAGTGGCTCCGGCGGAACGACCAACCGGGGATACCCCTTTCACAGAGGCATCCCCGGTCGGATGTTTCAGGCCATCTAGTTCGCTCAGGCGGACTCGGTGACGCTACCGCCGGCGGCGGTGATCTTCTCCTTGGCGGAGCCGGAGGCGGCGTCCACCGACACCGTCACCGCCACGGAGATCTCGCCCTGGCCAAGAACCTTGACCGGGCTGTTCTTGCGCACAGCGCCCTTGGCGACCAGGTCGGCAACGGTCACCTCGCCACCCTCCGGGTAGAGGGCGGAGAGCTTGTCCAGGTTGACCACCTGGTACTCGGTGCGGAACGGGTTCTTGAAGCCCCGCAGCTTCGGGAGCCTCATGTGGAGGGGCATCTGCCCGCCCTCGAAGTTCTCCGGAACCTGGTAACGGGCCTTCGTACCCTTGGTGCCACGACCAGCGGTCTTACCCTTGGACGCCTCGCCACGACCCACACGGGTCTTGGCGGTCTTGGCGCCCGGGGCAGGACGGAGGTTGTGGACCTTCAGCGGCTTCTGCTCCGCCATGTCAGTCGACCTCCTCAACCGTCACGAGGTGCCGCACGGTCTTCACCATGCCGCGGAACTCGGGGCGGTCCTCCTTGACGACGACGTCGTGCAGGCGCTTGAGCCCGAGCGAACGCAGCGTCTCGCGGTGGTTCTGCTTGCTGCCGATGTACGACTTCGTCTGCGTGATCTTGAGGCGGGCCATTACGCACCCGCTCCCGCACGAGCACGCAGCAGAGCCGCGGGAGCGACGTCCTCAAGGGGCAGACCGCGGCGGGCCGCGATCTCCTCGGGGCGCTGGAGACCCTGGAGGGCCGCCACCGTCGCATGCACGATGTTGATCGGGTTCGAGGACCCGAGCGACTTCGACAGGATGTCGTGGACGCCCGCGCACTCCAGAACGGCGCGCACCGGGCCACCGGCGATAACACCCGTACCGGGGGAAGCAGGCTTCAGCAGGACGACGCCCGCCGCCTTCTCGCCCTGGATCGGGTGAGGGATGGTGCCCTGGATACGGGGGACCTTGAAGAAGTGCTTCTTGGCCTCCTCAACACCCTTGGCGATGGCGGCCGGCACCTCCTTGGCCTTGCCGTAGCCGACACCGACAGTGCCGTCACCGTCGCCCACCACGACCAGCGCGGTGAAGCTGAAGCGACGACCACCCTTCACAACCTTGGCGACACGGTTGATCGCGACGACGCGCTCAACGTATGCGGTCTTCTCGGAGGCGGAGGCGCCACCGTCACGGCCCTTCCGGTCCCGCCGCTCGCCGCCACCGGCACCGCTACCGCGGCGCTGGGGTCCAGCCATTGGAATTACCTCTCTCTGTTACGTCCGCTGTGCGTAGGAACCGGTTCAGAACTTCAGACCGGCTTCGCGGGCGGCGTCAGCCAGAGCGGCAATCCGCCCGGCGTACTTGTTGCCACCACGGTCGAACACGACGGCCTCGATGCCGGCAGCCTTGGCGCGTTCCGCGACCAGGGATCCGACCTTCTTCGCCAGCTCGCTCTTGTCGCCGTCCACACCGCGGATGGAGGTGTCGAGGGTCGACGCCGACGCGAGCGTGTGGCCCGCGATGTCGTCGACGACCTGCGCCACCATGTGGCGGTTCGAACGCGTCACGACCAGACGCGGACGCTCCGACGTACCCGAGATCCTCTTACGGACCCGGATATGACGGCGCTTGATGGCAGCGGCCTTGTACGCGTTGCCCTTGGCGATCTTCACACCGTATGCCATGGCTTACTTACCAGCCTTTCCGACCTTGCGGCGGATGACCTCGCCCGCGTACCTGACACCCTTGGCCTTGTACGGGTCGGGCTTCCGCAGCTTGCGGATGTTGGCAGCGACTTCGCCGACCTTCTGCTTGTCGATGCCCTCGACCGAGAACTTCGTGGGCGACTCAACCTTGAAGTTGATGCCCTCGGGCGCCTCGATCGTGATCGGGTGGCTGTAGCCCAGGGCGAACTCCAGGTTGGAGCCCTTCGCCTGGACGCGGTAACCGACACCGCTGATTTCGAGCGCCTTGGTGTATCCCTGGGTCACGCCGGTGATCATGTTCGCCACCAGCGTGCGGGACAGGCCGTGCAGCGACCTGTTCTGACGCTCGTCGTTGGGACGCGTGACGCTGATGACGTCTTCGTCCTTGGTGACCTCGATCGGAGCCGCAACAGTGTGCGCGAGGGAGCCCTTGGGGCCCTTCACGGAAACCGTACGGCCGTCGATGGTGACGTCCACACCGGCGGGAACCTGGATGGGGAGCTTGCCGATACGCGACATGAGCTTTCTCCTTCCGTTCCCGACTACCAGACGTAGGCGAGGACTTCCCCACCCACGCCCTTCTTGCCTGCCTGCTGTCCGGTCAGAAGACCGTGGGACGTGGAGATGATCGCCACGCCCAGGCCTCCGAGGACCTTCGGCAGGTTGGTGGACTTCGCATACACGCGGAGACCCGGCTTGGAGATGCGCCTGATGCCCGCGATCGAACGCTCGCGGTTCGGGCCGAACTTCAGCTCCAGGACGAGGCTCTTGCCGACTTCGGCGTCCTCAGTCTTCCAGCCGGTGATGAAACCCTCCTGCTGGAGGATCTCAGCGATGTGCGACTTGATCTTGCTGTGCGGCATCACGACGGAGTCGTGGTATGCCGAGTTCGCGTTACGCAGACGCGTGAGCATGTCTGCGATGGGATCAGTCATGGTCATGAATTGGCCTTCGGCCTCTCTCGCCGGGGTTTCCTGTATGCGTCGTCCCTCTCCCCGAACCGAGACGGGGCAGGTGTGACGCGGGGACCTACGGCGTAGTAAGCAGCACGTGCGGGCTGTGCCCGCGGATGTCGGGCGGCAGACGCCCAACCCCACCAGCCTAAGCCATGCGGGGTGGGGCTTCTGCCAACCAGTTGCTTACCGAGAGACTCCGGGAGTCCTTTCGGACTACCAGGAGCTCTTGGTAACGCCCGGCAGTTCGCCGCGGTGCGCCATCTCACGGAGGCACACACGGCACAGGCCGAACTTGCGGTACACGGAGTGGGGCCGGCCACAGCGCTGGCAGCGCGTGTAGCCACGCACGCCGAACTTCGGCTTGCGGGCGGCCTTAGCGATCAGAGCCTTCTTCGCCACTTCGGTCACATCTCCTTGAACGGGAAGCCGAGGTGGCGCAGCAGGGCACGACCCTCGTCGTCATTGGTCGCCGTGGTGACCACGGTGATGTCCATGCCCCGGACCCGGTCGATCCTGTCCTGGTCGATCTCGTGGAACATGACCTGCTCCGTGAGACCGAAGGTGTAGTTGCCACGTCCGTCGAACTGCTTCGGGGACAGACCGCGGAAGTCACGGATACGCGGCAGCGCGAGCGACAGCGTACGGTCCAGGAACTCCCACATGCGGTCGCCACGGAGCGTGACGTGACAGCCGATCGGCTGGCCCTCGCGCAGCTTGAACTGCGCGATGGACTTGCGAGCCTTCGTGACGGCGGGCTTCTGGCCGGTGATCGCGGTGAGGTCCCGGATCGCACCGTCCATCAGCTTCGAGTCGCGGGCGGCGTCGCCCACACCCATGTTGACCACGATCTTGACGAGGCCCGGGGTCTGCATGACGTTCTCGTACTTGAACTCGTCACGCAGCTTGCCCGCGATGTCCTCGCGGTAACGCGTCTTCAGACGCGGCGCAGTGGTGGTAGCCATCAGATGTCCTCACCGGTCCGCTTGGCAACGCGGATCTTGTTGCCTTCGTCGTCGAAGCGGTAACCGACGCGGGTCACGACCTTCGCGCCGTCCTTCTCCACGACCAGCTGGACGTTGGAGACGTGGACCGGCGCCTCGGTGGTGATGATGCCGCCGGTCTGCGAACCGCGAGCGGTCTGGCCGGTCTTCGTGTGCTTCTTGACCCGGTTGACACCCTCGACGAGGACGCGGTCACGCTCGGGGTAGGCCACGATGACCTTGCCCTGCTTGCCCTTGTCCTTACCGGTGATGACCTGGACCAGGTCGCCCTTCTTGATCTTCATACCTACAGCACCTCCGGCGCGAGAGAGATGATCTTCATGAACTTCTTCTCGCGCAGCTCACGACCCACCGGGCCGAAGATACGGGTGCCGCGGGGGTCGCCGTCGTTCTTCAGAATGACGGCTGCGTTCTCGTCGAAGCGGATGTACGAGCCATCCTGGCGACGACGCTCCTTGACGGTGCGAACGATGACGGCCTTGACGACGTCACCCTTCTTCACGTTGCCACCGGGGATCGCGTCCTTGACGGTGGCGACGATGACGTCACCGATGCCCGCGTAGCGGCGACCGGAGCCACCGAGAACACGGATGGTGAGGATTTCCTTCGCACCCGTGTTGTCGGCGACACGCAGCCGCGACTCCTGCTGGATCACGTCTATCTCCTGATCGTCTGCCGGTTCCCCGGGGGCTGCCGAAAGCAGCAGCCCCCGGAGCCTGGCGGAACTGATCCGAGGGGGAAATCCCCCTCGGAGGGGTTTACTTGGCCTTCTCGAGAATCTCGACGACGCGCCAGCGCTTGGTCGCCGACAGCGGCCGCGTCTCCATGAGGAGGACACGGTCGCCGATGCCGGCGGCGTTCTGCTCGTCGTGGGCCTTGAGCTTGTTCGTACGGCGGATGACCTTGCCGTACAGGGCGTGCTTGACGCGGTCCTCAACGGCGACGACGACGGTCTTGTCCATCTTGTCGCTGACGACCAGGCCCTCACGGCTCTTACGGAAACCGCGCGTGGCGGCGTTCGTCTCAGTCACGTTGCTCTCACTCATCAGGCGCTCTCCACCACTGTCTCGATGCCCAGCTCGCGCTCACGCATCAGGGTGTAGATCCGCGCGATGTCCTTCCGCACGGCCTTGAGGCGGCCGTGGTTCTCGAGCTGTCCGGTCGCCGCCTGGAAGCGGAGGTTGAACAGCTCTTCCTTGGACTCCCGGAGCTTGCCGACAAGCTCCTGGTCGCCCAGCTCGCGCAGTTCGGACGCCTTGGTACCGGCCGACATCACGCCTCACCTGCCTCGCGCCGAACGATCCGGCACTTCATCGGGAGCTTGTGAGCAGCGCGGGTGAGCGCCTCACGAGCGGTCTTCTCGTTCGGGTAGGACAGCTCGAACATCACCCGACCGGGCTTGACGTTCGCGATCCACCACTCGGGAGAACCCTTACCGGAACCCATGCGGGTCTCGGCGGGCTTCTTCGTCAGCGGACGGTCCGGGTAGATGTTGATCCAGACCTTGCCGCCACGCTTGATGTGGCGGGTCATGGCGATACGAGCGGCCTCGATCTGGCGGTTCGTCACGTACGCCGGGGTCAGCGCCTGGATGCCGTACTCGCCGAACGTGACCTGCGTACCACCCTTGGACATACCGCTGCGCTTGGGGTGGTGCTGCTTGCGGTGCTTGACCCTACGCGGGATCAGCATGGCGGTCAGGCCTCCGTTCCGGTGCTCTCGGCAGGAGCCGGCGTGGCAGCCGTGGCTTCCTCGGCCTTGGGGGCCTCGGTCGCCGGGCTCTGCCGGTCACCCTGCTGCTGCGGCCTGCGGCCACGACCGCCGCGCTCGCCGCCACGGCTTCCACCGCGACCCGCCGGGCGGTCGTTGCCGCCACCACGGGCCGGACGGTTGCCGGCGCGAGCCGCTGCGTTCTCCGCGCGGACCTCAGCGATGTTCTTGACGTCGCCCTTGTAGATCCAGACCTTCACGCCGATGCGGCCGAAGCTGGTCTTGGCCTCGAAGAAGCCGTAGTCGACGTTGGCGCGGAGCGTGTGCAGGGGCACACGGCCCTCGCGGTAGAACTCCGAGCGGGACATCTCGGCGCCGCCGAGGCGGCCACCGCACTGGATCTTGATGCCCTTGGCGCCGGCCTTCATCGTCGACTGCATGCTCTTACGCATGGCGCGACGGAAGGAGACGCGGGAGGACAGCTGCTCGGCGACGGCCTGCGCGACCAGCTGAGCGTCCACCTCGGGGTTCTTGACCTCAAGGATGTTCAGCTGGACCTGCTTGCCGGTGAGCTTCTCCAGCTCGCCGCGGATGCGGTCGGCCTCCGCGCCGCGACGGCCGATGACGATGCCCGGCCGGGCGGTGTGGATGTCGACACGGACACGGTCGCGGGTGCGCTCGATCTCCACCTTGGAGATACCGGCACGCTCCATGCCCTTCGTCATCATCCGGCGGATGGAGACGTCTTCCTTGACGTAGTCCTTGTACAGCTTGTCGGCATACCAGCGGGACTTGAAGTCCGTCGTGATGCCGAGCCGAAACCCGTGCGGGTTTACCTTCTGGCCCATTACCGGGTTCCTTCCTTGCTGCTGAGGACCACGGTGATGTGGCTGGTCCGCTTACGGATCCGGTACGCGCGACCCTGGGCGCGCGGCCGGAACCGCTTCAGGGTCGGACCCTCGTCCACGTACGCCTCGCTGATGACCAGCGACGTGGCGTCCGTGTGCTCGTAGTTGTGGGCGGCGTTGGCGATGGCGCTGTCCAGCACCTTGCCAACGGGCTCGCTCGCGGCCTGCGGGGCGAACCGCAGGACCGCCTGAGCCTCCGTGGCATTCATGCCACGGATGAGGTCCACCACACGGCGGGCCTTCATGGGCGTGACGCGGATGTACCGCGCCTGGGCCCTGGCTTCCATGGTCGTCCCTTCGGTGTTTGTCATGATCGGTTCCACCCCGCGTTAGCGGCGCTTCGACTTCCGGTCGTCCTTGACGTGGCCGCGGAAGGTGCGAGTCGGCGAGAACTCGCCGAGCTTGTGGCCGACCATCGACTCGGTGACGAACACCGGGACATGGATCTTGCCGTTGTGCACCGCGATCGTGTGGCCCAGCATGGCCGGGACGATCATCGAGCGACGGGACCAGGTCTTGATGACGTTCTTGGTGCCTGCTTCGTTCTGTACGTCCACCTTCTTGATCAGGTGGTCGTCGACGAAAGGCCCCTTCTTGAGACTGCGCGGCATCTAAACCCGCTCCTAGCGCTTCTTGTTCGTCTTGCGGCGGCGGACGATGTACTTGTTGCTCGCCTTCTTGGGAGAACGAGTACGACCTTCCTTCTGACCCCAGGGGGAGACCGGGTGGCGACCACCGGAGGTCTTACCCTCACCACCACCGTGCGGGTGGTCGACCGGGTTCATGGCGACACCGCGGACGGTCGGGCGGACGCCCTTCCAGCGCATACGGCCGGCCTTGCCCCAGTTGATGTTCGACTGCTCGGCGTTGCCGACGGAGCCGATCGTCGCGCGGCAGCGCACGTCGACCATGCGGACCTCGCCGGACGGCATACGAAGGGTGGCCATGGAGCCCTCCTTCGCGAGCAGCTGCACCGAGGAGCCCGCGGAGCGGGCGAACTTGGCGCCGCCGCCGGGACGCAGCTCGATGGCGTGCACCGTGGTACCGACGGGGATGTGGCGCAGCGGCAGGTTGTTGCCCGCCTTGATGTCGGCGCCGGGCCCGTTTTCGATGTGCGCGCCCTGCACCAGGCCCGCGGGGGCGAGGATGTAGCGCTTCTCGCCGTCCGCGTAGTGGAGCAGCGCGATGCGCGCGGTGCGGTTCGGGTCGTACTCGATGTGCGCGACCTTGGCGGGGACGCCGTCCTTGTCATGGCGACGGAAGTCGATGACACGGAAGGCGCGCTTGTGGCCACCGCCCTGGTGGCGGACGGTCACACGACCGGCGTTGTTGCGGCCGCCCTTGCTGTGCAGGGGACGGACCAGCGACTTCTCCGGCGTGGACCGCGTGATCTCGACAAAGTCGGCGACGCTGGAGCCACGACGGCCCGGGGTCGTCGGCTTGTACTTGCGGATACCCATTTCTCAGTCCTCGGAAGATTCCGGACTTCTGAACGATCCGGCCCCCGTCAGGAGGTCGGGCCGCCGAAGATGTCGATGCGGTCGCCCTCGGCAAGGGTCACGATGGCGCGCTTGGTGTCAGGGCGCTTGCCGAAACCGGTGCGGGTGCGCTTGCGCTTGCCCTGCCGGTTGATCGTGTTGACGCCGGTGACCGTGACCGAGAAGACCGCCTGGACGGCCTGCTTGATCTGGGTCTTGTTGGCGCGCGGGTCGACGACGAACGTGTACTTGTTCTCGTCGAGCAGGGCGTAGCTCTTCTCGGAGACGACCGGCTTGACGAGGATGTCGCGCGGGTCCGCGAGGGACTTGCTCAGCGGGGTCTCGACGACCGGGCCCTTGACGCCGCTCCTGGCCTTGGCCAGACGCTTCGCCTTGGCGACCTTGGCCGCCTTGGGCGCGATGCTGGGGTGACGCGTAGCCATCAGGCCTCGCTCCCTTCGGTTTCGTTGGCCTTGTTCGGGCCGGCGACGAAGGACTCGAAGGCGGCCTTGGTGAAGACCACGTCGTCCGAGACGAGCACGTCGTACGTGTTCAGCTGGCCCGGCTCCAGGATGTGCACCTGGGGCAGGTTGCGGGCGGACAGCCACGCGGCCTCGTCGGCGCGCTCGACGACCAGGAGCAGGTGCTTGCGCTCACTGATCTTGCCGAACAGGGTCTTGGCGGCCTTGGTGGAGACGGTCTCGCCGTCGATGACGCCGGAGACGACGTGGACGCGGGCGTTCTGCGCGCGGTCCGTGAGGGCTCCGCGCAGGGCGGCGGCCTTCATCTTCTTCGGGGTCCGCTGCGAGTAGTCACGCGGTACGGGACCGTGGACGACGCCACCGCCGGCGAACTGCGGCGCGCGGGTCGAACCCTGACGGGCCCGGCCGGTGCCCTTCTGGCGGTACGGCTTCTTGCCACCGCCGCGGACTTCGCCACGGGTCTTGGTCTTGTGCGTGCCCTGACGGGCGGCAGCCAGCTGCGCGACGACGACCTGGTGGATCAGCGGAATGCTGATCCTGGCCTCGAAGATCTCCGCGGGAAGCTCGACGCTGCCCGACTTCTCGCCCGCGGGCGAAAGGATGTCAATGGTGCTCATGGTTTACCTCAGGCCCCCTTGGCCGCGGTACGAACCAGAACGAGACCGCCGTTGGGACCGGGAACCGCGCCCTTGATGAGCAGCAGGCCCTTCTCCGCGTCCACGGCGTGCACGGTCAGGTTCTGGGTGGTGACCCGCTCGTTGCCCATGCGGCCCGCCATACGGAGGCCCTTGAACACACGGCCCGGGGTGGCGCAGCCACCGATGGAGCCGGGAGAGCGGTGCTTGCGCTGGGTACCGTGACCGGCGCCGAGGCCCTTGAAGTTGTGACGCTTCATGACACCGGCGAAGCCCTTGCCCTTGCTCTTACCGGTCACATCGACCTTGAGCCCGGACTCGAACACGTCAGCCTTGATCTCCTGGCCGAGCGTGTACTCGGACGCGTCCGCGGTGCGGAGCTCCACGAGGTGGCGGCGGGGGGTCACGTCGGCCTTGGCGAAGTGGCCCTTGAGGGGCTTGTTCACCTTGCGAGGGTCGATCTCGCCGAAGGCGATCTGGACCGACTCGTAGCCGTCGGAATCATTCGTACGGACCTGGGTCACGACACAGGGCCCAGCCTTGACCACGGTTACCGGGACGACACGGTTGTTCTCGTCCCAGACCTGGGTCATGCCGAGCTTCTCGCCCAGGACGCCCTTGATCTGCTTGGTCATCTCTTCCGCGCCTCTCAGAGCTTGATCTCGATGTCGACGCCGGCCGGAAGGTCCAGGCGCATCAACGAGTCAACGGTCTTGGGCGTCGGGTCGAGGATGTCGATCAGGCGCTTGTGCGTGCGCATCTCGAAGTGCTCGCGCGAGTCCTTGTACTTGTGCGGCGACTTGATGACGCAGTACACGTTCTTCTCTGTGGGCAGCGGCACCGGGCCCGCGACCGACGCACCAGTTCGCGTCACCGTCTCGACGATCTTCTTCGCCGAGGAGTCGATGACTTCGTGGTCGTAGGCCTTGAGCCGGATGCGGATCTTCTGTCCCGCCATGGCTGCTTCGAAATCCTGTTCTCTGTCTTACGCTCTGACGTCGTTGGCCGACCCACGCGGTCGGGCGTGTCGCGTTCCTTCTTCGAAAGATCCCAGCACGGAACCCACGATTCGAGGGAAACGGAACCGGATCGGCCAGAGAGGCCGACCACCACCGGCGCCTGGTCGGTACCCCGCTGCGCTTTCCGGAAGATTCCCGTACGTCCGCCCCAGCGCTGCCCAGCAGGGCAGTTGGGGCGACGAGTACTGTGGGACTCGCTTCCAGTCCCCCCGGCGGGAGGCGCGCAGCATCGGCACTCAACCGAGCAACCGGACCAGTGTGCCATAGCGCCCCACGGCCTGGCCAATCGCGTGACGGAGAACCCTACCCCACGGGCACACGTCCGAATCGTCACCGCCCGCGCGTGCCCCCCGACCGCGCCCGCGGTCCGCCCGAACGGCCCGCACCCCCCCGCGCCGGGAGCGGGACCGTCCTGGAGCGCGCCCCGCCCCCACGGCCCGCCGCACGCACGGGTCCGCGCGTGCGGTGCGGACACCGGCCCCCCGGGGACGGGAGCGGCGCGGCCGCCCCCGTCGACCCCGTCCCCGTCCTCCTAATGGAGGCGGACACGTCGCCCGTACGGAGCGCGGACGCGGGGCGCTCCCCGCCACCGCGCCCGCCCCTACGCCACCGCGTCCTGCGGGACCAGCTCGGTGATCACGCGGATCTCGTCGGCGCTCAGGGTGAGCCGCGCCGCGGCCAGGTTCTCCCGTACGTGCCCGATGCCGGTGGTGCCCGGGACCGGCAGCATCGCGGGCGACCTGGCGAGCAGCCAGGCGAGTGCGACCTGCGCGGTCGTCGCGCCGTGCCGCTCGGCGATCGGCGCGAGGACGCGGCGGACCCCGTCCGGGCCGCCGGTGTCGGTGGGCTCGCCGGGCGGGGTGAGGGAGAGAGGCTGCCACGGCGAGAAGACCGCGCCCGCCTCGGCGGCCGCGTCCAGGAGCGGCGACTCGTGCCGGTCGACGACGTTGTAGTGGGCGGTGACGGCGGCGACCTCGACGATCCGGCGAGCGGCGCGCAGCTGCTCCGGGGTCACGTTGGAGAGGCCGATGTGCCGGATCGCGCCCTCTGCGCGCAGCTCCGCGAGGGTGCCGACCTGGTCCTCGAAGGACGCGTCCCGCGCGTAGCCGCTGTGCAGGTAGTAGAGGTCGATCCGGTCGACGCCCAGGCGCCGCGCGCTGAGGTGGGCGGACTGACGCAGGTACTGCGGGTTGCCGATGGCGCTGATGGTGGACAGGTCGCGTCCGCCGCGCACGAAGCCGCCCTTCGTCGCGATCACCAGGTCCTCGGGGTAGGGGTGCAGGGCCTCGCGGATCAGGAGCTCGTTGGAGTGCGGCCCGTAGACGTCCGCGGTGTCGATGAGTCCCACGCCCGCGTCGACGGCTTCGCGCAGCACCGCGATCCCGGCCGCGCGGTCGGGATAGGGACCCCACAGGCCCGGCCCGGTCAGTCGCATCGCGCCGTAGCCGATCCGGCCGGTCGGCAGGTCACCACCGAGGGTGAGGGCGGTTCGCTCCGCCGTGGTGGGCCGTTCCTTCATGGGTCGTTCCTTCATGGTGGTCGCCCTTCCTCGGGGCCGGTGGCGCGGCCGGTGCCGGCCCCGCTCGATCGCCGGTCCCCGTATCCCACGGTCCGCGCCGCCCGGCGGCGCGGACCAGGGAGAGCCCTGCCTGTGCACGCCGGTACCAGGCACGGGCGTCCGGTGGGGCGGACACTGGAGCCATGCGGCATGACCCCGACCCCGCCGGCAACGAGCTGGGGGACTTCCTGCGCGCCCGCCGCGCCGCCCTCGCCCCGCGCCGTGCGGGTCTCACGGACGACGGCAGGCTCCGCCGGGTACCGGGGCTGCGCCGGGAGGAACTGGCGCAGCTGGCCCATGTGAGCATCGACTACGTCGTACGGCTGGAGCAGGGCCGTACCCGGCGGGTGTCGCGGCCCGTGCTCGACGCGCTCGCCGACGCGCTGCAACTGGCGCCGGACGAGCGGTCCTACCTCTTCACCGTGGCCGACGTCACACAGGCGGTCCCGGCGCGGGAGCCCGCGCAGCGGGTCGAGCCGCGGTTGCTGCGGCTGCTCGACGGGATGCCGGACGTCCCCGCGATGGTGCTCGGCCGCCGCACGGACGTGCTCGCCTGGAACGCGGCGGCGGTGGCGCTCCTGGTCGACTTCGCCGCGCTGCCCGCGGCCGAGCGCAACCTGATCCGGCTGACCTTCCTGGACGACGCGTACCGGGCTCTGTACGCGGACTGGCCCCGCGCCGCGCGGGAGTGCGTGGCGGTCCTGCGGATGGAGGCCGGCCGCCGCCCGGACGATCCGGCGCTGAGAGCGCTGGTCGACGAACTGGCCCGGCGGGACGTGGACTTCAGGACCTGGTGGGCGAGCCACCGGGTACGCGGCGGGCGGGAACTGACCAAGACCTATGTCCACCCGGTGGTGGGCCCGCTGACTCTGGACGTGCAGCAGTTGTCCGTCGACACGCGGCCCGACCAGATGCTGGTGGCGTACACGGCCGCGCCGGACTCCGCGTCCGAGGAGGCACTGCGCTTCCTGCTCCAGTGGTCGGCGGGCGGCGCCGGGGCCCGGGGCGGGGACACCGGCGGCCGGAGCACCGGGCCCGAGCGCCGGAGTACGGACGCCGACAGCCGGGGCGGGCACGGGAACCACGGCTAGCGCGCGCTGCGGCCGGGGCAGAGCACAGGAACCACGGCTAGCGCGCGCTGCGGCCGGGGCAGAGCACAGGAACCACGGCTAGCGCGCGCTGCGGCCGGGGCAGAGCACAGGAACCACGGCTAGCGCGCGCTGCGGCCGGGGCAGAGCACAGGAACCACGGCTGGCGCGCGTTGCGGCCGGGGCGGGCACAGGGGCCGAGCCCCGCAGTACGGACGCCGACGGCCGGGGCGGAGCACAGGAACCACGGCTGGCGCGTGCCGGGGCGGCCCGCCGTAGTACGGACGCCGACGGCCGGGGCGTGCGCGGGAACCACGGCGGGCGCGCGCGGGCCGGGGGCCCGGGCCGCCGGGGCCGCTACTCGGCGGCGCCGCCGACCAGGTGGCCGAAGACGCGCTCCGCCGCGCGGACCGCGTCGGGGTGGACCGCGTCGGCCGTCTCGCCCGCGAGCATCCGCCGAACGTTCTCCTCGATCAACGCCTGCCTCGCGCCCATCAGTTGACCGGCCCGCGCATGGGCGAGCACGTCCGGCTCCGCGCCGTCGCCCGCGAGGGCGTCCGCCAGCAGCCGGCGGGTCTCCTCGTGCATCGCGTACAACCGGAGCCTCAGCGCCGGGGTTTCGCGCAGCAGGCGCTGGCAGCCCACCACCCAGGTGATGTCGCAGAGGCCACTGGACGCGTCCCGGTCCTCCAGGCGGGCGAGGAAGTCGCGGCGGAGCGCGAGGGCGGGACCCTCCCCGGCCGCGCGCGTGCGCACGGCGTGGGCGGCGTCCCCGATGTGCTCCCGCATCGGGGTGATGACCAGGTCTTCCTTGGTCGGGAAGTAGTTGAAGACGGTCATCTTCGAGACGTTCGCCGCCGCGGCGATCCGGTTGACCGTGACGGCCTCGAAGCCGTGCTCCAGGAAGAGCGCGATGGCCTCGCTCCAGATCGAGCGTTGCGTCTGCGCCCGCTTGCGCTCGCGGAGGCCGGGAGCGGCCGTCGCCGTCCGTGCCGCGTCCGCCGCCGTGGTGTCCGTCGATGCCGTCGATGCCGTCGATGCCGTCATACCCCAACTGTACCAGGGCAATATTTGAGCCCTGCAAAAAGATTGACCAGGTACATGAAACGTGTCTACGGTCCTGCCATGACCTCGACGCACCCGATGGACCCGACGACCTCTCTCCCCCCGGCCACGAAGCAGGCGACGACGATGACCGAGCAGCCGCCCCGCACCGCCCGGCGGGAAGACCCCCGGCGGGACGCGCTGCGCCCTCTGCTCGTGGATGTCGCCGTCCCGCTCGCGATCTACTACGGGCTGACGAAGGCGTTCGGCGTCGACACCGTCCCCGCGCTCGTGATCTCCAGCGTTCCCCCCGCGATCAGCACGGTGTGGACCGCGCTCACCCGCCGCACGCTCAACGCGCTCGGCGCGCTCATGCTGACGGTCAACATCGTCGGCATCGGCGTGAGCCTGCTGACCGGCGACCCGCGCCTCATGCTCGCCAAGGACGGTGCGGTCAGCAGCACCATCGGCATCGCGATCCTGCTGTCCGCGATCGGCGGCGCCCCACTGATGGCGACGGCGGTCAAGCCCCTGCTGGTGAAGGGCGACGCCGCGAAGGGAGCGAGGTGGGACACGCTCTCGGCCGCGCCGGGCGCCTTTCGCACCACTCAGCGCCTGCACTCGGCCATCTGGGGCCTGGCACTGCTCGGCGACTGCGTGGCCCGTGTGATCTGCGCCTACACCCTGCCGGTGCACACCGTGGTCTGGCTGAACACCGTCATCGTCCTCGGTGCGATCGCCGTCGCCATCGTCGCCTCGCAGCCGCTGGTGGAGCGCATGGAGAAGATGCTGGAGCCCGGGAGCCCGGCGGTGTGACACGCGGCGTGGCACGTGCCGGCCCAGGGAGCGGCGAGACCGGGCGCCGGCCCCGGCAGGGGCGGGAGGACCGAACCTGCCGTCGCCTCCCGAGGAGAACCGGGCGCGTCCGGGACCCGGCGCGAGAATCCGGCACGGTGCGGGCGAGGGGCTCAGCCGGCTGCCGGGGTATCCCAACGGGCCGCCAGCGTGAGGGGCTTGCGGAAGACCAGACCGTACGGGGCGCTCGGCCGCGTCTCGTCCAGGCGCAGCCCCGGCAAGCGGTCGAAGCAGGCGCGCAGCGCGATCGTCGCCTCCAGGCGGGCGAGGTGCGCGCCCAGGCAGTAGTGCGGGCCGTGGGCGAAGGCCAGTTGCAGGCGGGAGTTGGCGCGCCGCAGGTCGAAGCGGTCGGGCTCAGGGAACACGGCCGGGTCGCGGTTGGCCCCGGCGAGCGACACGATCACCAGGTCACCGGCCGCGATGCGCGCCCCGCCGAACTCGACGTCCCGTGTGGCGTACCGGTCCACGACGGCCGCGCCGGGCTCCAGGCGCAACGACTCCTCGACGGCGCCGTCGAGGAGCGCCGGGTCGGCGCGTACCTCGTCCGCGAGCGCGGGCTCGGACAGCAGGTGGTACAGCGCGTTGACGATCATTCCCTCGGTGGTCTCGATCCCCCCGAACAGCAACACGGCTGCGTTCGCGGCGATTTCGGGCAGCCCGAGCCGGCCGGCGGCGCCCCGCAGCAGCCCACCGTCCCCTCCGCTCCCCTCGGCGCCACCGGCCCCCACGGTGGCGGCGACCGCGTCCCGCAGCGCGGCGTACGCGGCAGGCCCCTCGACCCCCGCGTCCTGTCCGCGCGTGAGCTGGTCCACGGCGCGCACGATCGCGTCGTACCAGCCCAGCACATCGGACACGGGCACCTCGGTGAGGCCGAGGACTTCGGCCATGACGACGGCGGCGAGCGGCCCCGCGAAGCCCCGCCGCAGTTCGCCGCAGCCGCCCGGGGCGAGCGCGTCGAGCAGCCGGTCGGCCTCGGCCCTGATGGTCCCGGCGAAGGCGGCGTGCACGGCGCGCGGCTTGAACGGCTCGACGAACGGCTCCCGGTGACGGACGTGTTCGCCGCCGTCGAGGGAGAGCATGCTCGGCCCGATGACCTTCGCCGTGGTGAACCGCGGGTCGTCCACGGTGAAGGTTTCGGCGTCCCGCATCACGCGCACGGCGAGCTCCCGGCCGGTCACCAGCCACCCGCCGAGCGCCTCGACGCGCACCACGGGCCCCTCGGCGCGGAGGCGGGCGAGGTGCGGATGCGGGTCCGCGGCGAGTTCGGCGAGCGTGACGGCCGGGGCGGAGCCGGTGGCGGACGCGAAGGCTGGGACCATCCGGCGAGCGTAACCCGCACCTGAGACCCGAGGGCAGGCGGCCGCGGCCGGGGCCCGTCCACCGCGTCGAGCGCTACGAAGCCGCCGTCCCACCCGCAGCCGCAGCGCACGCCTGACCCGGGGCTCCGGGGCCGGCGTGTTCGGTGCGGCGATCGAGCGTCTGGAAGACCACCTCACCGCGACCGCCGCCGCCGTACGGGCGCGGTTCGGCGGCCGGATCAGTTACGCGTCGGGCCGTGGGAGCACATCGACTGGGCGCCGTTCGACATCGTCGGCGCCGACGCGTACCGCGTGAACGGGGACACGGAGGGCTTCCGGGCCGAGGCGCGCGCGCACCGACGGCACGGAAAGCCGGTCGCGGCCACGGAGTTCGGCTGCTGCGCCTACCGGGGGGCCGGCGACCGGGGAGGCATGGGCTGGGTGGTCGTGGGCGACGGGCCCGAGAGCGGGCAGAGCGCCGGGAGCGAGGGCACGGGCGGCGGCGACGGGCAGCGGGTGGTGAGGTCCGTGGTCCGGGACGAGTCCGAACAATCGCGCTACTTCAGCGAGTTGCCGGCGGTCTTCGAGGAGGAGGACCTCGACGCGGCGTTCTGGTTCACCTACGCGGGCTGGCGCCTGCCGCACCGGCCGGACGCCCCCGGCCGGGACCTCGACCTCGGCTCGTACGGCGTCCAGGCCGTCCTGCCCGACGGTTCGCTGCGCCCGAAGGAGGTGAAGGAGGTGTACGGGACACTGTCCGCCGCCTATGCCGCGCGTACGGCCCGCGGCAGTGCCGCGGCCGCCGCCGTCCGCGGCTGAGGCCGGGAGCGGAAGGCCGGGAGCGGAAGGCCGGGAGCGGAAGGGGGGACAGGGACGCTTTCCGTGGGGCACGTCAGGACCGCGCGGCCAGCAGTCCCGCCAGGAGCGCGGCGAACCGTGCCGGCTCGGTGACGTGCGGGAAGTGGTGGCCGACCGGCCACTCCACGACCTCCGCGGCCGGCAGCCGGTCCACGAGCCAGGTGCGCTCGCTCGTGTCGACGGGGTCGCCGAAGACCGCCACGTACGGCAGCCGGCGCTCACGGATCTCCGCGAGCATCACGTCGGTGCGCTTGACGAGGTCCGCGACCCGCAGGTCGAGCAACTCGGCCCAGTAGCTCAGCACGGTCTGCTGCGACACCGTGTCCCCGGACCGCAGCAGCTCACGGGCGGTGGTGCCGACGTTCTCCGTCCGCATCCGGGCCTGGAGCATGCCCCACGTCTCCCCGAAGTCCTCCCCGCGCAGACGGGGCGCGATGCTCTGCGCGAACCGCGCGAAGTCGTCCACGCGCAGCGGCTGGTCGACGTTGACCACACCAGCGGCCGGATGGCGCGCCGCGTACGCGGTCACGAACACCCCGGCGAGGGAGTGGCCCACCATGACCGGCTGGTCGAGCCCGGCGGCGACGACCGCCTCGTGCACGGCCTCCACCACGCTGTCGACACCGTGGTCACCGCTCGGCAGCGGCGGCGACTCGCCGTGACCGGGGAGATCCAGTGCGAGCGCCGGATGCCCCGGCGGCAACTGGGACAGGGTGGGCCGCCACATCGCGCGGTCGAAGGTCAGCCCGTGCAGGAGGACGAGCGGCCTGCCCCGGCCGTACACCGCGCCGGGACCGTCCGGGCCCGGCCCCGCGTCGACCAGCCCGGCCGGGCCCGGTGGTCCCGTCTCCACGCCCGGCCCCGGCCCGGACCCGGGAGCGGGACCCAGCCCGAGCGAGTCGCCGGCCAGCCCGCCCCACTGTCCTGACGACAGGATGACTTCCTCTATATCCACCGTATCGATATCATTTGCCATATTTTGAACGCTACTCCGCGCGGACGGCGCGCGGACGGCCCGCGGCGTCGCCGGTGGGCGGCCGCCGGATACCCGGACAGCACGGACGAGCGCGCGGAAGGCCGAGACGTCACCGGCAGGCACGCACCGGGCCACCGCGTGGCAGGACCCCGCGGACCGTGGGCGACGGCGGTGCGGTGCGCGCGCCGTCGCCGTGGTGCGATGGAGGGCATGGAGCTGCGGGAGATGCGTACGTTCATCGCGGTGGTCGAGGCGGGCGGCCTGTCCGCCGCGGCACGGCGGCTGCACGTGAGCCAGCCCGCCGTCTCACAGACCGTCGCCGCGCTGGAACGTGAACTGGGCGTGACGCTGCTCGTCCGCGGTCGCGACGGCGTCCGGGCCACCGACGCGGGGATGACCCTGCTCGCCGAGGCCCGGGCCGTCCTCGCGCGCCACGACCGGGCCGTCGCCGCGGTGACCGGACACGCGGTGCCCGGTGGCCGGCTGCTGCGCCTCGGCATCCCCATCGAGTTGCCCGACGAGGTACTGCTGCCCGCGATCGCGGATCTCGCCCGGACCTGTCCCGGGACCACGGTCCGTGCCCGGCACCTGTCCACGGCGGACCAGCACACGGCCCTGCTGGCCGGCGAACTGGAGATGGGTCTGCTGCGGGAACGGCCGGCGGGACCCTCGCTGGACGCGATGCTCGTCGTGGAGGAACGCCTCGGAGTGCTGCTCTCCGCCGAGCGGGCGGCCGAGCTGGCGGCGCCGGCGGCCGGGCCCGGCACGGCCGGCCAGGCGGCCGGAGGGCACGGGCATACGGCGGAGGGCGTGCGGCTCGACGCGCTGGCAGGTCTCGACTGGGTCGGTTTCCCGCGATCGGGCAGCCCCGCCTGGTACGACGAGGTGACGGCGGTGCTGCGCACCCACGGGGTGGACCTCGGCCCCGAGGGGTCGTACGGGGAGGCGGGCATCGCGCACGTGAAGTTCGCGGCGGTCGGCGGTGGCCGGGCGTTCGCCCTAGCACCGCCCAACTGGGCGCAGCCGCTTCCGGAGTTCGTCCGCCGGCTGCCGCTGATCGGGCACCCGCTCGTACGGCGGACCTGGGCGGTGTGGCCCGCGGACGCCACTCGGCGCGACCTCGGGCACCTGGTGACCGCGCTCGGGCAACGCGTGCTGGGCTGAGGGCGCAGCACCGAGTCACCGGGGGCCGCGACTGTGGTCGCCCCCGGCGTGACGACCTCGCGGGGGCCTCGCCACATCGCCACGAAACAGCAGGTCAGATGGGTCAAAGCGGCGATCATGGGGCCCATAAGGAGCCCCGATGGCCGAACCGGAAGGCCCTGGGCGCGGCGGGCCTTACACCTCCCGTAAGGCCGTGGACGGACAGGAGCCACGGCCCGGCAGGAGAGGTGACGACGTCATGACGACGACAACGGGCGACAACACGGCAGCGGCCGGCCACGCACACACGGGTGAACTGGCGGGCACGGCCGCGCTGGTGACCGGCGCGACCAGTGGCATCGGCCGCACGACCGCCCTCGCCCTCGCGGCGCTCGGAGCCCGGGTCGTGGTGTCGGGACGGGACGCGACGCGCGGCAAGCAGGTGGTCGCCGACATCGAAGAGGCGGGCGGCACCGCCTACTTCGTCCGGGCCGACCTGCGCGACGAGGAATCCGCGCGGACCCTGGCACGGACGGCGACCGCTCTCGCGGGACAGGTGGACATCCTCGTCAACAACGCGGGGCTGTTCCCGTTCGGCCCCACCGAGGGCACGACCGAGGAGAGCTTCGACGACGTGTACGCGACCAACGTGAAGGTCCCGTACTTCCTGGTCGCGCAACTCGCTCCCGCCATGGCGGAGCGCGGCACCGGCGCGATCGTCAACGTGACGACGATGGTCGCGGAGTTCGGTGCCGCGGGCATGGGGCTGTACGGATCGAGCAAGGCCGCACTGAGGCTGCTGACCAAGGCGTGGGCCGCCGAGTACGGACCGCGCGGTGTCCGCGTGAACGCCGTGAGCCCCGGCCCGACCCGTACCGAAGGCACAGCCGCCATGGGCGACGCGCTCGACGCGCTCGCGAAGGGCGGTCCCGCGGGACGTCCGGCCGGCCCGGAGGAGATCGCGGAGGCCATCGTGTTCCTGGCGTCCCCGCGGGCGAGCTTCGTCCACGGTGCGCTGGTCCCGGTGGACGGCGGGCGGATCGCCGTCTGAGGCAGCCACCCGACGCGGCGCCCGGCGGCCGGTAGCGGCGCCGCGCGGCACGGCGACCGGTACGGCGACCTGTACGGGCCGCGCGGCCCGTACCGGGTCCGGGTGGCACCGGCGGTGGGTGGCGTCGGCGAGCGGTGGGTGGCGTCGGCGAGCGGCCGGTGACCGGCCAGCGGTGGCGTCGGCCGGTCACCGGCCGCCGCCACCCGCCGCCGGCCGCGTCAGGCGTTGGGGTCGAACGGGATTCCGGCGGGCTCGGAGTTCGCCAGCGCCGAGTCGAAGCGGCCATCGTTGATCTTTATGGTCGCGTCACCGAAGTCGGCGTTCATGAGCTTGTCGCGGAATCCGGCCGGGTAACCGTTCCATCCGACGAGGCGCGGATAGAACCAGTTTCCTGTCGCATTCTCCGCCGGTTCGTCATTGTTGTTGGCGAATCGGAAATCATGGGTCGGGGCGCCGTCCTTGTTGTAGACGACCTTCGGGTGCGTCCCGTCGAAGCGCAGGTCCGACGCCGGCGCCACCTTGTAGCCGGTGTGCTGGGACACCGAGACGTACTTGACCTCGTTGCCGTTGATCCACACCACGACGTGCTCCCAGTCGTGGGTGTGGCCGATGGCGGCCGGGCCGAGCGTCGCCTGGTCCTTCTCGAAGTAGCTCGCGTACACGACAGCGCACCAGTCGTTGTTGCACTTCTCGCGCGAGTACGTGTTGGCGTTGGCCAACTGGGCCGGGTCGTGGCAGTGGCCGTTCACGTCCCCGCCCAGTTTCAGCCCGGGGTTGAGGGTGCCGTCGGCGCCGATGGCGGCCGTCGCGTAGCACCCGTCCGTGTCGTAGTCGTACGCGGGCGAGAAGCTCTGTTCGAGCCCGTCGGCGTTCTGCGGCAGAAGCTGCAGGACGTCCGCGTGCGCGTCGGCCGGAAGGGCGATGACCAGCATCGCCGCGCCGAGCGCGCCCGCCGCGAGGGGCCGCCGGAACCTCCTCGAACGCTTCGGGCGGGGCGCCGCTTTCCCGGAGTCCACCGTCGGTGACAGCATGCTGCGCACGCCGGCTCCTTAGAGTAAAAAGGAGACGGGCCGAGAATTCTCGCCCGAATTCCTCGCGTCGGAAATGCACCGAATACGCCCCGAATGCGGATCAGCTTGAATTCCACTTCCCGTGGCGCGGCATCAGATTAGCGACGGCGTAAGGAAGTTGGCAAGCAAACTCCCGGCGAATTGATTCTCCGAACGGCGGCAGATCCGACATCAGCCGATATCTCGGCAGGGAAAGGGGAGCAGGAATGGGGCGGTGACCCGCCCGCGCATCCGTGCCGAATTCCGATCGGGAGGCGCCGGGCCGCACGACGGCACGCCGACGACCCGGCCGGACACCGGCCACAGGCCGGACGGCCGGGGCCCGCAGGCGCCGGCCGGGACGTGCTCCGCGGGCGCCGGCCGGGGCGCGCGACGGACGGACGGCACCGCACACGCGAGGCCCGGGCGCCCGGCGTCAGGAGACGCGACGGTAACTGCTGCCGTCACGCGGCCGTTCGAGCAGCCCGGAGGTCACGAGGAAGCGGCGCAGCGCGGGGAAGTCGTCGTGCACGGTGAGCAGCGCCTCGTTGACCTCCTGCTCGCTGTACGCGCGTCCGGGCTCGAACAGCGTGCGAGCCAGGTGCCTGAGCACCTGGTCACGCCGTGCCTGCCTGCGCGGGATGGACATGAGCCGGCCGCGCGAGAACAGCGCGCCGACATCGTGGGCGGAGCCGGTACGGTCGTCGGTCATGCCCCGCAGCGTGGCAGTGGCGCGGGGCGGACGGCAACGCCATTACGCACCGGGGGACTGCCACCCGGACGCGGACCGCGCGGCGGGCGGGGGCGAGAACGTGCGCAGGGCCTCGGCGTCCGTGGCACGCGCGTACAGGAAGTAGTCGGCCCAGCGGGCCACTTCGGGGTACGAGGAGTCCGCGACGACGGCCTCGACAGCCGCCTCGATGTCGTACTCCGTGACCCGCAACTGGACGCCGCCCCGGCTGCCGCCCGGTCCGAGCAGCGCCCAGTGCGCGCCGGGGCGCCCGTACGGCATGCCGACGCTCCCCGGATTGACGACGAGCCGCCCGTGCGCGAGCCGGACGTACGGCATGTGCGTGTGCCCGCAGACCACCGCGCGCACGGCGGGGTCCAGTCCGCCGAACACCTCGGCCCACCGATCGAGCGGCGAGTCGACGAGAACGATCTCCGTGTCGTCGCGGGGCGTCGCATGGCAGAACAGGATGTCATCGAGGACGACGCTCAGAGGCAGCGAGGCGAGGAGATCCAGATCGTCCTCGCTCAGCTCGCCCGCCGCCCAGGGCACGACGGGATCGGCCGGCGACTCGCCGGCGCGCGGTCCCCTCCGGTACTCGACCAGTTCGCGGTCCGCGTTCCCCCGCAGCCACACGACGCGATCACCGAGCCCCCGCAGCACGTCCATCACCTGGCGGGGCTGCGGCCCGGCGGTGATGTCCCCGGTGACGACGATCCGCCCGGCGCCGGCCACATCGGGCTCGGCGAGCACGGCCAGGAGCGCGGGCAGCACACCGTGGATGTCGGAGAGGACGGCGACCGATGTCATGAGGACCTCATCTCTCGGGGCGGTGACGGCGTCCCACGGCGGGGTGATTACGCTACGGCGGACGAGTCGACGGACCAACTCCAGCGGGAACGCCCGAACTTCGGCGCACGCGGCCGCCTGAGGGGAAAGTGGACAGCACCCGATGAACGACACGAACCGCACCGCCGACACGGGCCACGGGGACGGCGCACGCGCCGCGATCGCGTCCGCCGCGCGCAACAACGCCGAGTGGTGTGCGGCGGTGTGCCGTTCGCACGGCATCCCGTACGAGACCGGCGAGGCCGCCTGGTGGAGCGTCCGGCGCACCCCCGCGTACTACCCGGACGCGGTCACCCTGCGGCCGGACGCGGTGGCCGAGGACATCCTGCGGCGGGTCGACACCTCCGCCGGCTGCTCCGTGAAGGACAGCTTCGCGACGCTCGACCTCACGGCGCACGGCTTCACCCCGCTGCTTCACGGCACATGGTTCCACCGGCCGGCGGATCCGCCCGGGAACCCCTCCGGCGCACCAGCAGGACCCCGGACCGTGCCGGGGTCCCGTACCACCGCCGACGTCGTCCGGGACGCGGGCCGGCTCGCGGCCTGGGTCTCCGCGTGGCACGGCGGGAGCGGAACCGGCAGTGGGGCCGAGGGGGACAGCGGCCGTCACATCCCCGCCGCCCCGGACGTGTTCCGGCCCACGCTGCTGCGCGACCCGGCCGTCCGCGTCCTCACCGTGCACCGCGACGGCGCACCCGTCGGCGGTGCCGTCCTGAACCTGGGTGCGGGGCTCGTCGGCGTCACCAACGTCTTCACGCTCGGCGCCCCCGGCACGCCGAGTGTCTGGTCCGCCGTGGTCCGGGCGGCCGCGGACCACTTCCCCGGGGTCCCCCTCGTGGGGTACGCGACCGAGAGCGGCCCCGACGCAGAAGCGGACGCCGGAGAACCCCTACCCCCGGGTTTCCGGCCCCTCGGCGCTCTCCGCGTCTGGCTCAGGACCGGCGCCTGAGACCGCGGGACCGGAGCCGCCGAAATCCCCGCGGTTCCCGGGACTTCCAGCATCGCCGGAATGGCCGGGGCTTCCAGGGTTTCCGTGACTGCCGCCGTGGCTGCCGTGGCTGCCGTAACTGCGGTGGTGTCCGGTGCTCCCGGGGCCTTCCGGGTACCCGGGATGTCCGGGTCCTTCCGGGTTCTTCGGGCTCCCTGCGCCGCCCGTACCCGCGTACGTCCCACCGGTTCCGGGCCCGGAACCGGCCCCGGCTACGCTGCCGGGGCCCCCGTCCCGGACGGCCAGCGCGCCACCGGTCCCCGCCGGCGCGTCCTCCTCGTCCTCGTCCGAGTCTCCCCACCCCGGCGCGAAGGCCAGCCGGCTCAGGACGTCCACCGCGGCCATGATCCGTTCCGGATCGACGTCGGCGAGACTTTCGGCCAGTCTCGCCTGCGCAGCCCGTGTCACCCGCGCCAGCGTGTCCAGCCCCCGCCGCGTCGGCGCGATCAGCTGGACGCGCCGGTCGTCGTCACCCGCCACCCGCTCCACGAGTCCCTGCTCGGCCAACTGACTCACCTGGCGCGTCACATGGGGATGTCGGACATCCAGCCGCCGCGCCAACTCCCCCACGCGTAACGGCTCGGCCTCCTCCGCCAGCACGCGCAGCAGCGCCAGGCCCGGGCGGTCGACGGGCACGCCCGCCGCGGCGACCAGCCGCGCGTGGACGCGCGTGCGCGTCAGGCTGTACGCCAAGGCGCTCAGTACGGGCTCCAGGGCAGCGATGCTTTGCGCACGGGACGGGGCCGACCCCGGAGTTGTCTCCACGCAGGCATCATGCCGGGCCGACCGTTTCCGGCCAACCATTCGCGCGAACGCCCGAGGCCCCATTGCACGGACCCGGCCCTCGGCGTATCACGTACTTAGGGTACGTAATGAAGGAGAAGCGCCATGCACATCGAGATCGATCAGGACCGCTGCTGCGCCGCGGGACAGTGCGTCCTCGCCGCGGACGACATCTTCGACCAACGCGACGACGACGGCGTGGTCGTCCTGCTGGACCGCGTCCCGGACGACGCCGACGCCCTGGCCCGCGCGCAGGAGGCGGCCACGCTCTGCCCCGCGGGCGCCATCGCCGTCCAGGGCTGATCCTCCTCAGGGCCGACGTTCAGACCCGGCACCTCCCGGCCCGACCCAGCCGGCCCGGGCCCCCGCGCACCTCACGGCCCGGGCCCCCGCCGGCCTCCGCACCACCCGACCCGCTCACCCCCCACGTCAGTCAGGAGCACCCCACCCATGACGGAGACAGTCCTTACCGGCACCGACACCGACACCGGATCCGCAGGCCGCGCCACCGCACTCGACGACGGCCGGACCGAGCAGCACCCGCGCTTCCCCCTGGCCCGCGCCACTGGCTGCCCCTTCGACCCGCCGCCCGAGCTCGCCGGACTGCGGGAGCACGAGCCCTTCTCCCGCGTCCGGATCTGGGACGGCACGCCCGCCTGGCTCATCACGCGCTACCAGGACCAGCGCACGATCCTCGCGGACGACCGCTTCAGCGCCAACGCCTCCCGGCCGGGCTTCCCCACCCAGAGTCCCGGCATCGCCGCCCGGCGCACCAGCGGCAACCCGCTGCCCTTCATCACCATGGACGACCCGGACCACAACCGGGTCCGCCGCATGTTCACCTCGTACTTCTCCGTCAAGCGCGCCCGCGCCCTCGTACCGCGCCTGACCGAGATCATCGACGGCCTGCTGGACGACATGGAGCGCACGGGCGGACCCGTCGACCTGGTCTCGGCCTTCGCGCTGCCGCTGCCCTCCCTCGTGATCGCGGAGATCCTCGGCGTGCCGCGCGAGGACCAGCACCTGTTCCAGAGCAGGTCCCGGGTGCTGATCTCGATGAAGGCCACCGCCGAGGAGACCATGGCCGCGATGGAGGAACTGGGCGCCTATCTCGGCGACCTCATCGACGCCAAGGTCGCGGACCCGCAGGAGGACCTGCTCAGTCAGGTCGCCGTCGACCACATGCTCACCGGCGGTACCACCCGCTCGCGGCTCATCCAGGACGCGATGCTGCTGCTCATCGCGGGCCACGAGACGACGACCAACATGATCGCGCTCGGCACGCTGGCGCTGATCCGCAACCCGGAACAGCTGCGCGCGGTCCGGGACGCGGAGGACCCCGCGGCCGTCGCGGGCGCCGTCGAGGAACTGCTGCGCTACCTCACCATCGTCCACACCGGCCGCCGGCGCATAGCCACCGAGAACGTCGAGATCTCCGGGCAGCTGATCCGCGCGGGCGAGGGCGTGATCCTCTCGAACGACTCCGCCAACCGCGACGCCACGGTCTTCGACGACCCGGACCAGCTCGACATCACCCGCCCCAACGCCCGCCGCCACCTCGCCTTCGGCCAGGGCACCCACCAGTGCCTGGGCCAGAACCTGGCCCGGCAGGAACTCCAGCTGGCCTACCCGGCCCTGCTGCGGCGCTTCCCGGCCCTGCGCCCGGCGATCGAGGAGCAGGACATCCGCTACAAGGACGACGCGGTCGTCTATGGCGTCTACGAACTCCCCGTCGCCTGGTAGACGGGCCTGTGCACCGGGCGGGCCGCCGCACCGGCGTCCCAGACCCGGGAACGCGAAAGGGCCCCGCACCCGTCCCGAAGGACGAGGGCGGGGCCCTCACAACTGCCCGCTACGGTCCGGGGACCGTCATCGGATCAGATCGCCGCCCCCTCGACGGGGGTGGACAGGACCGTCGTGGAACTACTTGACGATCTTGGTGACCTGGCCGGCGCCCACCGTACGACCACCCTCACGGATGGCGAACTTCAGGCCCTCCTCCATGGCGACCGGCTGAATCAGCGAGACCGACATGACGGTGTTGTCGCCCGGCATGACCATCTCGGTGCCCTCGGGGAGGGTCACGACGCCGGTCACGTCCGTGGTACGGAAGTAGAACTGCGGGCGGTAGTTGTTGAAGAACGGGGTGTGACGACCACCCTCGTCCTTCGACAGGATGTAGGCCTGGGCCTCGAACTCGGTGTGCGGCGTGACCGAACCGGGCTTGATGATGACCTGGCCGCGCTCGACGTCCTCGCGCTTGATGCCACGGAGGAGCAGACCGACGTTCTCACCGGCCTGGCCCTCGTCGAGCAGCTTGCGGAACATCTCGATGCCGGTGACCGTGGTGGTGGTCTTGTCCTGCTTGATACCGACGATGTCGACGGTCTCGTTGACCTTCAGGACACCACGCTCGATACGACCGGTGACGACGGTGCCACGACCGGTGATCGTGAAGACGTCCTCGATCGGCATGAGGAACGGCTTCTCGACGTCACGCTCGGGCTGCGGGATCGACTCGTCGACGGCCTTCATCAGGTCGAGGACGGTCTGGCCCCACTCCTTGTCACCTTCGAGCGCCTTGAGCGCCGAGACCTTGACGACCGGAAGGTCGTCGCCCGGGAACTCGTACTCGGAGAGCAGCTCGCGGACCTCGAGCTCGACGAGCTCCAGGATCTCCTCGTCGTCCACCATGTCGGCCTTGTTCAGCGCGACAACGATGTACGGCACGCCGACCTGGCGGGCCAGGAGCACGTGCTCCTTGGTCTGCGGCATCGGGCCGTCGGTGGCGGCGACCACGAGAATGGCACCGTCCATCTGGGCCGCACCGGTGATCATGTTCTTGATGTAGTCAGCGTGCCCGGGGCAGTCGACATGGGCGTAGTGACGCGACTCCGTCTGGTACTCGACGTGCGAGATGGAGATCGTGATACCGCGCTGGCGCTCCTCAGGAGCCTTGTCGATCTGGTCGAAGGCCGAAGCCTCGTTCAGGTCCGGGTACGCGTCATGCAGCACCTTGGTAATGGCGGCCGTGAGGGTCGTCTTACCGTGGTCGATGTGACCGATGGTGCCGATGTTGACGTGCGGCTTAGTCCGCTCGAACTTCGCCTTCGCCACTGGGGTCCTCCTGTGGAGTGGTTCTGTACGCCTTACTCATCGGCGCCAGGGTGATCTTTGCTGGGATGCCGGGGTGGCCGGGGGCATTCCCTTCGGAGACGGCGGATGACGCCGATCCTTCGGGGAATGCGCCCTGGCTTCCCGGTGACAAGCCTAGAGCGTCAATCCGGTCGGGCGTTTCGCCCTGTGGATTACTCGCCCTTGGCCTTCGCGATGATCTCCTCGGCGACGTTCCGGGGAACCTCGGCGTAGGAGTCGAACTGCATCGAGTAGCTTGCGCGACCCGAGGTCTTGCTGCGGAGGTCTCCGACGTAGCCGAACATCTCCGAGAGGGGCACGAGGCCCTTCACGACGCGAGCGCCGCTGCGCTCCTCCATGGCCTGGATCTGGCCACGGCGGGAGTTGATGTCGCCGATGACGTCACCCATGTAGTCCTCAGGGGTGGTGACCTCGACGGACATCACCGGCTCCAGGAGAACCGGGGACGCCTTGCGCGCGGCCTCCTTGAAGGCCTGCGAACCGGCGATCTTGAACGCGAGCTCGGACGAGTCGACATCGTGGAACGCGCCGTCGAGCAGGATGACACGCACACCCGTCATCTCGTACCCGGCGATGATGCCGAACTGCATGGCCTCCTGGGCACCGGCGTCCACCGAAGGGATGTACTCCTTCGGGATACGGCCACCAGTGACCTTGTTCACGAACTCGTACGACGCGTCGCCGCCCTCGATGGGCTCGATCGCGATCTGCACCTTCGCGAACTGACCGGTGCCACCGGTCTGCTTCTTGTGGGTGTAGTCCACCCGCTCGACGGCCTTACGGATCGTCTCACGGTAGGCGACCTGCGGCTTACCGACGTTCGCCTCGACGCGGAACTCGCGCTTCATGCGGTCGACAAGCACTTCGAGGTGAAGCTCGCCCATACCACCGATGATGGTCTGGCCGGTCTCCTCCTCGGAGTGGACCTGGAAGGAGGGGTCCTCCTCCGCGAGGCGCTGGATGGCTACACCCAGACGCTCCTGGTCACCCTTGGACTTGGGCTCGATGGCGACCTCGATGACCGGCGCCGGGAAGTCCATGGACTCCAGGATGACCGGCTTCTTCTCGTCGCTCAGCGTCTCACCGGTGGTGGTCTGCTTCAGGCCCATGACGGCGACGATGTCACCGGCGCCCACCGACTCGATCTCCTCACGCTTGTTCGCGTGCATGCGGTAGATCTTGCCGATGCGCTCCTTGCGGCCCTTCACCGAGTTGAGGACGGCGGTGCCGGCCTCAAGACGGCCCGAGTACACCCGGACGAACGTGAGCTTGCCCAGGTGCGGGTCGCTCGCGATCTTGAAGGCGAGACCGGAGAACGGCTCGTCGTCGGAGGGCTTGCGCGAGACGATCTTCTCCGGGTCCTTGACGTCGTGGCCGTCAACGGCACCGACGTCGAGGGGGGAAGGCAGGTAACGCACGACCGCGTCGAGCAGGGGCTGGACGCCCTTGTTCTTGAACGCGGTGCCGCAGAACACGGGGGTCACCGTGACGGAGTCCGCGGCGCCCTTGGACGCCAGCGTGATCCGGCGGATCGCCTCGTGCATCTGCTCCACGGTGGGCTCCTGGCCCTCCAGGTAGAGCTCCATCATCGCGTCGTCGTGCTCGGCGACGGCCTCGACGAGCTTGCCGTGCCACTCTTCAGCGGCCTCGGCGTGCGTCGCCGGGATGTCGACGACGTCGTACATCTCGCCCTTGGTCGCCTCGGCGGACCAGACAAAGGCCTTCATCGACACGAGGTCGACGACGCCCTTGAAGTCGGCCTCGGTGCCGATCGGGAGCTGCATGACCAGCGGAACCGCACCGAGGCGGTCGACGATCATGTCGACGCAGCGGTGGAACTCGGCACCGGTGCGGTCGAGCTTGTTGACGAAGCAGATGCGGGGCACGCCGTAACGGTCGGCCTGACGCCACACCGTCTCGGACTGGGGCTCCACACCGGCGACACCGTCGAACACGGTGACGGCACCGTCGAGCACGCGCAGCGAACGCTCCACCTCGACGGTGAAGTCGACGTGGCCGGGCGTGTCGATGATGTTGATGGTGTGGTCGACCTCGTTGAGCGGCCAGTGACAGGTCGTCGCGGCGGACGTGATCGTGATGCCGCGCTCCTGCTCCTGCTCCATCCAGTCCATCGTGGCTGCGCCGTCGTGGACTTCACCGATCTTGTACGAAACGCCGGTGTAGAAGAGGATCCGCTCGGTGGTGGTCGTCTTGCCCGCGTCGATGTGGGCCATGATCCCGATGTTGCGGACCTTGGCCAGGTCAAGCGAAGTGGTGGCCATAAGGCTCAATCTTCTCTCGGTCTCGATGTGGGTTGCGACTACCAGCGGTAGTGCGCGAAGGCCTTGTTGGACTCGGCCATCTTGTGCGTGTCCTCGCGCTTCTTGACCGCAGCACCGAGGCCGTTGGAGGCGTCGAGCAGTTCGTTCATCAGACGCTCGGTCATGGTCTTCTCACGACGGGCACGTGAGTAACCGACCAGCCAGCGCAGCGCGAGGGTGGAGGCGCGACCGGGCTTGACCTCGATCGGCACCTGGTAGGTGGCGCCACCGACACGGCGGGACTTGACCTCAAGAGCGGGCTTGACGTTCTCGAGGGCGCGCTTCAGCGTGATGACCGGGTCGCCGTTGGTCTTCTCGCGCAGGCCCTCCATGGCGCCGTACACGATCCGCTCAGCTGTCGAACGCTTGCCGTTCAGCAGGATCTTGTTGATGAGAGAGGTGACAAGAGGAGAACCATAGACCGGGTCGATGATGACCGGGCGCTTCGGGGCGGGGCCCTTACGAGGCATTCTTACTTCTCCTTCTTGGCGCCGTAGCGGCTGCGGGCCTGCTTGCGGTTCTTGACACCCTGGGTGTCGAGCGAGCCGCGGATGATCTTGTAACGAACACCCGGCAGGTCCTTCACACGGCCGCCACGCACGAGCACGATCGAGTGCTCCTGCAGGTTGTGTCCCTCACCCGGGATGTACGCCGTGACCTCGATGCCCGAGGTCAGACGCACACGCGCGACCTTACGCAGGGCCGAGTTCGGCTTCTTCGGGGTGGTCGTGAACACGCGCGTGCAGACCCCGCGGCGCTGAGGAGAACCCTCAAGCGCGGGGGTCTTGTTCTTCTCGACCTTGTCCTGCCGGCCCTTGCGGACCAGCTGCTGGATCGTAGGCACTACTTCTCCGATTCTGTGTGCCGTCCGTAAAGCTAACCTGGAACACCGCCGACCCACGCGGTCGGGTGTGTCGAATACCGCGGACCCCCGCCGGCAAGCGAGGAAGACGCGAATTGCGGTGGCCTTGTAGATGAGCTCTTCACGCGGCAGAGGACACACGCAAGAGCCCAGGCACACCCCAGGCACAAGACTTGAGCGTACCTACCTTGTCGACCCAGGTCAAAACACTCAGTCTTACCCGCCCCACGCCCTCGGTGAACGTCCGACGCGAGGGGGCTGACGATCACGCCCGGTGACGCGAGCCGTCCGAGCACGCGGGAGGACCCGCCCCGGCCCCCACCGCCCCGGAACACCGAGAGGGCGGCCGCCCCGCCAGGGGTGGCCGCCCTCTCACCTAAGGCTCTCGCCTACTGGTTGTACGGACCGTAGTCGTAGTCCTCCAGCGGAACGGCCTGGCCGGAGCCCGTGCCGAACGGCGAGTAGTCGATGTCGTCGTAGCCGACGGCCGAGTACATCGCGGCCTTGGCCTCCTCGGTCGGCTCGACCCGGATGTTGCGGTAGCGGGACAGGCCCGTACCGGCCGGGATGAGCTTGCCGATGATGACGTTCTCCTTGAGGCCGATCAGGGAGTCCGACTTGGCGTTGATCGCCGCGTCGGTGAGGACCCTGGTCGTCTCCTGGAAGGACGCCGCGGACAGCCACGACTCGGTCGCCAGCGACGCCTTGGTGATACCCATGAGCTGCGGACGGCCGGAGGCCGGCTGGCCGCTCTCACGCACCACACGACGGTTCTCGGTCTCGAACTTCGAGCGCTCGACCAGCTCGCCGGGCAGCAGCTCCGCGTCACCCGACTCGATGATCGTCACCCGGCGCAGCATCTGCCGGATGATGATCTCGATGTGCTTGTCGTGGATCGACACACCCTGCGAGTTGTAGACCTTCTGGACCTCGCCGACCAGGTGCACCTGGACCGCACGCTGGCCGAGGATGCGCAGCACGTCGTGCGGGTTGGTGGCACCCACGGTGAGCTTCTGGCCCACCTCGACGTGGTCGCCCTCGCCCACCAGGAGCCGGGCGCGCTTGGAGATCGGGAAGGGCGTCTCCTCGCTGCCGTCGTCCGGGGTGACCACGAGCTTCTTGGTCTTCTCGGTCTCCTCGATACGGACGCGGCCGGCCGCCTCCGAGATCGGGGCGACACCCTTGGGCGTACGCGCCTCGAACAGCTCGACGACACGCGGCAGACCCTGCGTGATGTCGTCACCTGCCACACCACCGGTGTGGAAGGTACGCATCGTCAGCTGGGTGCCGGGCTCACCGATGGACTGGGCGGCGATGATGCCGACCGCCTCACCGATGTCGACCAGCTTGCCGGTGGCCAGCGAACGGCCGTAGCAGAACGCGCAGGTACCGACCGTGGACTCACAGGTCAGGACCGAACGGGTCTTGACCTCCTCCACACCGGCCGCGACGAGCGCGTCGATGAGCACGTCACCGAGGTCGACGTTGGCAGGCGCGATGACCTTGCCGTCCACCACGACGTCCTCGGCGAGCATGCGCGCGTACACGGACGTCTCGACGTCCTCACGCTTGCGCAGCACACCGTCGGCGCTCCGGTCCGCGATCCGCAGCTTGAGGCCGCGTTCGGTGCCGCAGTCCTCCTCGCGGATGATCACGTCCTGCGAGACGTCCACCAGACGACGGGTCAGGTAACCCGAGTCGGCGGTACGCAGAGCGGTGTCGGCCAGACCCTTACGGGCACCGTGGGTGGAGATGAAGTACTCCAGCACGGACAGGCCTTCACGGAAGGACGCCTTGATGGGACGAGGAATCGTCTCGTTCTTGGCGTTCGACACCAGACCACGCATACCGGCGATCTGACGCATCTGCATCATGTTTCCGCGCGCGCCCGAATTCACCATCATGAAGATGGGGTTCGTCTTCGGGAAGTTCTCGTTCATGGCCTCGGCGACCTCGTTCGTCGCCTTGGTCCAGATCGCGATGAGCTCCTGCGTGCGCTCGTCCTTGGTGATCAGGCCGCGCTCGTACTGCTTCTGGACCTTCTCGTCCTGTGCCTCGTAGCCCGCGACGATCTCCTTCTTCGCCTCGGGAACGACGACGTCGGAGATGGCCACGGTGACACCGGAGCGGGTCGCCCAGAAGAAGCCCGCCGCCTTCAGGTTGTCGAGCGTCGCCGCCACGATGACCTTCGGGTAGCGCTCGGCGAGGTCGTTGACGATCTCGGAGAGCTGCTTCTTGCCGACCGAGTAGTCGACGAACGGGTAGTCCTCGGGCAGCAGCTCGTTGAAGAGCGCGCGCCCCAGGGTCGTCCGCAGCCGGAACGGGTCGCCGGCCTGCCACTGGGCGTCCGGCTCGCCGTCCTCGTTCAGCGGAGGATTCCAGCCGCGCGGCGGGATGGTGCCCACCGGGAAGCGGATGTCGACCTTCGCCTGCAGCGACAGCTCGCGGTTGTCGAACGCCATGGTGGCCTCGGCCGTGGAGCCGAAGGACCGGTCCACACCGATGACCTTGCGCTCTTCCTCGTCCGTCGTGAGGAAGAACAGGCCCAGCACCATGTCCTGGGTCGGCATGGTGACGGGACGGCCGTCAGCCGGCTTCAGGATGTTGTTCGAGGACAGCATCAGGATGCGGGCCTCGGCCTGCGCCTCCGCGGAGAGCGGCAGGTGCACGGCCATCTGGTCACCGTCGAAGTCCGCGTTGAACGCGGTGCAGACGAGCGGGTGGATCTGGATGGCCTTGCCCTCGACCAGCTGCGGCTCGAAGGCCTGGATGCCGAGGCGGTGCAGGGTCGGCGCGCGGTTGAGCAGTACGGGGTGCTCGGCGATGACCTCTTCGAGCACGTCGTACACGACCGTGCGGCCGCGCTCGACCATGCGCTTGGCCGACTTGATGTTCTGCGCGTGGTTCAGGTCCACCAGGCGCTTCATCACGAACGGCTTGAACAGCTCCAGCGCCATCGCCTTCGGCAGACCGCACTGGTGCAGCTTGAGCTGCGGGCCGACGACGATCACGGAACGGGCCGAGTAGTCGACGCGCTTGCCGAGCAGGTTCTGACGGAACCGGCCCTGCTTGCCCTTGAGCATGTCGGACAGCGACTTCAGCGGACGGTTGCCGGGGCCCGTGACCGGGCGGCCGCGACGGCCGTTGTCGAAGAGCGCGTCCACGGCCTCCTGGAGCATGCGCTTCTCGTTGTTCACGATGATCTCGGGAGCACCGAGGTCGAGAAGCCGCTTCAGGCGGTTGTTGCGGTTGATGACGCGGCGGTACAGGTCGTTCAGGTCGGAGGTCGCGAAGCGGCCACCGTCCAGCTGCACCATCGGACGCAGGTCCGGCGGGATGACCGGCACGCAGTCCAGCACCATGCCCTTGGGGCTGTTGCTGGTCTGCAGGAACGCGGAGACGACCTTGAGGCGCTTGAGCGCACGGGTCTTCTTCTGGCCCTTGCCGGTGCGGATGATCTCGCGGAGGCGCTCGGCCTCCTCGTTGAGGTCGAAGGACTCCAGGCGCTTCTGCAGCGCGGCGGCGCCCATCGAACCGTCGAAGTACGTGCCGAAGCGGTCACGCAGCTCGCGGTAGAGGAGCTCGTCGCCCTCCAGGTCCTGCACCTTGAGGTTCTTGAAGCGGTTCCAGACCTCGTCCAGGCGGTCGATCTCGCGCTGCGCACGGTCGCGCAGCTGCTTCATCTCACGCTCGGCGCCCTCGCGCACCTTGCGGCGCACGTCGGCCTTGGCACCCTCGGCCTCAAGCTCGGCCAGGTCGGTCTCAAGCTTCTTGGCGCGGGCCTCCAGGTCGGAGTCGCGACGGTTCTCCACCTGCTGGCGCTCGACGGAGACGTGGGCCTCCAGCGACGGCAGGTCACGGGTGCGACGGTCCTCGTCGACGTACGTGATCATGTACGCGGCGAAGTAGATGACCTTTTCGAGGTCCTTCGGCGCGAGGTCGAGCAGGTAGCCGAGGCGGGACGGAACGCCCTTGAAGTACCAGATGTGGGTGACGGGAGCGGCCAGCTCAATGTGGCCCATCCGCTCACGGCGCACCTTGGCGCGTGTGACCTCGACGCCACAGCGCTCACAGATGATGCCCTTGAAGCGGACACGCTTGTACTTGCCGCAGTAGCACTCCCAGTCCCGGGTGGGGCCGAAGATCTTCTCGCAGAAGAGTCCGTCCTTCTCGGGCTTGAGCGTGCGGTAGTTGATGGTCTCCGGCTTCTTGACCTCACCGTGGGACCAGGTGCGAATGTCGTCCGCGGTGGCAAGGCCGATCCGCAGCTCGTCGAAGAAGTTGACGTCGAGCACTATGCGTCAATCCCTCTCAGGGTTGTGTCTGAAGGTCTGATGGGGGCCCCCACGCGGGGAGCGTGGGGGAGGGTCCGAGGTGGCCGCCGGGATCCCGCGGATGCGGGGTCCCGGAGACCGACCCGTCAGACCTCTTCGACGCTGCTCGGCTCCCGCCGGGACAGGTCGATGCCGAGCTCCTCCGCCGCACGGAACACGTCCTCGTCCGTGTCCCGCATCTCGATGGACATGCCGTCCGAGGACAGCACCTCCACGTTGAGGCAGAGAGACTGCATTTCCTTGATGAGCACCTTGAAGGACTCGGGGATGCCGGGCTCGGGGATGTTCTCGCCCTTGACGATGGCCTCGTAGACCTTCACGCGGCCGGTGACGTCGTCGGACTTGATCGTCAGGAGCTCCTGCAGGGCGTAGGCGGCGCCGTACGCCTCCAGTGCCCACACCTCCATCTCACCGAAGCGCTGACCACCGAACTGCGCCTTACCACCCAGGGGCTGCTGGGTGATCATGGAGTACGGGCCGGTCGAGCGGGCGTGGAGCTTGTCGTCGACCAGGTGGTGCAGCTTGAGGATGTACATGTAACCGACCGAGATCGGTTCCGGGAACGGTTCGCCGGAGCGGCCGTCGAACATCCGCGCCTTGCCGGACGGCTGCACCATGCGCTCGCCGTCGCGGTTCGGGATGGTGTGCTCCAGCAGACCGGCCAGTTCGTCCTCGCGGGCGCCGTCGAAGACCGGGGTCGCCACGTTGGTACGCGGCTCGACCTTGTCAGCGGCGATCGCCTGGAGGCGCGTCGCCCACTCGTCGTTCAGCCCCGAGACGTCCCAGCCCTGGCTGGCGAGCCAGCCGAGATGGATCTCCAGGACCTGCCCCGGGTTCATCCGGGACGGGACACCGAGCGGGTTGAGGATGATGTCGACCGGGGTGCCGTCCTCCAGGAACGGCATGTCCTCGATCGGCAGGATCTTCGAGATGACGCCCTTGTTGCCGTGGCGGCCGGCCAGCTTGTCGCCGTCCGTGATCTTGCGCTTCTGCGCCACGTACACGCGGACCAGCTGGTTGACGCCGGGCGGCAGCTCGTCGCCCTCCTCGCGGTCGAAGACACGGACGCCGATGACCTTGCCGGTCTCGCCGTGCGGCACCTTCAGCGAGGTGTCACGGACCTCACGCGCCTTCTCACCGAAGATCGCGCGCAGCAGCCGCTCCTCCGGCGTCAGCTCGGTCTCGCCCTTCGGCGTGACCTTGCCGACGAGGATGTCGGTGTCGCGGACCTCGGCGCCGATGCGGATGATGCCGCGCTCGTCCAGGTCGGCGAGGACCTCCTCGGAGACGTTCGGGATGTCCCGGGTGATCTCCTCGGGGCCGAGCTTGGTGTCACGGGCGTCGACCTCGTGCTCCTCGATGTGGATCGAGGAGAGGACGTCGTCCTGCACCAGACGCTGGCTGAGGATGATCGCGTCCTCGTAGTTGTGGCCCTCCCACGGCATGAACGCCACGAGCAGGTTCTTGCCGAGCGCCATCTCGCCGAGTTCCGTGGCCGGACCGTCGGCGAGGACCTGGCCCTCGATGACCCGGTCACCCTCGGCCACGACGACCTTCTGGTTGACCGAGGTGCCCTGGTTGGAGCGGAAGAACTTCGCGATCCGGTACGTGTTGTACGTGCCGTCGTCGTTGGTGACGGTGACGTAGTCCGCGGAGACCTCCTGGACCACACCCGCCTTCTCCGCCTTGATGACGTCACCGGCGTCGACCGCGCAGCGGTACTCCATGCCGGTGCCGACGAGCGGCGCCTCGGACGTGATCAGCGGCACGGCCTGACGCATCATGTTCGCGCCCATGAGGGCGCGGTTGGCGTCGTCGTGCTCAAGGAACGGGATCATGGCCGTCGCGACCGACACCATCTGGCGCGGCGAGACGTCCATGTAGTCGACGTCGTCACCCGGGACGTAGTCGACCTCGCCGCCACGGCGGCGGACCAGGACGCGGGTCTCCTCGAACCGCAGCTCCTCCGTCAGCGGCGCGTTGGCCTGCGCGATGACGAAGCGGTCCTCCTCGTCGGCCGTCAGGTAGTCGACCTCGTCGGTGACGACACCGCCGGTGACCCGGCGGTACGGCGTCTCGACGAAGCCGAACGCGTTGACGCGTCCGTAGGAGGCGAGCGAGCCGATCAGGCCGATGTTCGGGCCTTCCGGCGTCTCGATCGGGCACATGCGGCCGTAGTGCGAGGGGTGCACGTCACGGACCTCGAAGCCGGCCCGCTCACGGGAGAGACCACCGGGGCCAAGAGCCGACAGGCGGCGCTTGTGGGTGAGCCCGGAGAGCGGGTTGTTCTGGTCCATGAACTGCGACAGCTGGCTGGTGCCGAAGAACTCCTTGATGGAGGCGACGACCGGCCGGATGTTGATCAGTGTCTGCGGCGTGATCGCCTCGACGTCCTGCGTCGTCATGCGCTCGCGCACGACGCGCTCCATCCTCGCGAGGCCCGTACGGACCTGGTTCTGGATGAGCTCGCCGACGTTGCGCAGACGGCGGTTGCCGAAGTGGTCGATGTCGTCGGTCTCGACGACGATCTCCGACCCGCTGGAGCTGACCGTCTCGGTCTCGCCCGCGTGCAGCTTGACCAGGTACTTGATGGTCGCGATGACGTCGTCGGTGGTGAGCACGCCGGCGTCCAGCGGCTCGTCCGCACCGAGCTTCTTGTTGACCTTGTAACGGCCGACCTTCGCCAGGTCGTAGCGCTTCGGGTTGAAGTACAGGTTCTCCAGAAGCGTCTGCGCGGCCTCACGCGTGGGCGGCTCGCCCGGGCGGAGCTTGCGGTAGATGTCGAGCAGCGCGTCGTCCTGCCCCTGGGTGTGGTCCTTCTCCAGGGTGGCGCGCATGGACTCGTACTCGCCGAACTCGTCAAGGATCTGCTCGGTCGTCCAGCCGAGGGCCTTGAGCAGGACGGTCACGGACTGCTTGCGCTTGCGGTCGATGCGGACACCGACCATGTCGCGCTTGTCGATCTCCATCTCCAGCCAGGCACCCCGGGACGGGATGATCTTCGCGGAGAAGATGTCCTTGTCGGACGTCTTGTCGATGGAGGAGTCGAAGTAGACGCCCGGCGAGCGGACGAGCTGCGACACCACGACACGCTCGGTGCCGTTGATGACGAAGGTGCCCTTGTTCGTCATGAGCGGGAAGTCGCCCATGAAGACCGTCTGGGACTTGATCTCGCCGGTCTCGTTGTTGGTGAACTCGGCAGTGACGAACAGCGGAGCCGCGAACGTGAAGTCGCGCTCCTTGCACTCGTCGATCGAGTTCTTGGGAGGCTCGAAACGGTGGTCGCGGAACGTCAGCGACATCGACCCGGAGAAGTCCTCGATCGGGGAGATCTCTTCGAAGATCTCCTCAAGACCGGACTTCCTGGGGACGTCCTGACCGCTGTCCAGAGCCGCCTCGACGCGAGCCTTCCACGCGGCGTTGCCGAGCAGCCAGTCGAAGCTCTCGGTCTGGAGCGCGAGGAGGTTCGGAACCTCGAGAGGCTCCTTGATCTTTGCAAAGGAGATGCGCAGCGGGGCGGTGCTTGCGCCGTTGTTCGTATTCGTGGTCGAGGCGTTGCGCGAGGCGGCCAAGAGGGGGTCCTTCCGAGGGCTCGGACTCACTACGCGCGTACCGGTCCCCCGTAGGGCGCGGAGAGGGAAAGCCCTGTTCGGGCCTTCGATCGCCGATGCTCGTACGAGTGGGTGCCCCTGGTGACGGGCAGGGGACAGCTAACAGGCAGCGCAAAGGGTCAGTGTAGCCACTTGGCACACTGATGTCCAGAGCGGGTTTTGGGAGACCCTCGTTGTCCTCAACACCCTCGCTGCTACTGCCGGTCCATACGACGGCCCTGCCCGGTCGGAACCGCCGCAGAGCCACAGCGCCGAAGCGCCAATTCGTTCTTTCCCACATCGCCGCCGATCCATGCCTCGGAACCGGATCGATGCGACGACGCGTCCCTGAGAATTGCGCGCCTCGTGCGGTTCGTCAAGGCCCCCGCTTCCCCGGTCCTGCCCGTGGATCCCGGCCCTGCGTGCGGAAGACGGGGAGATGATCACGATAGCGGCAGGCAGTGGGAAAACAAGCCACTCCCCGCGCGGACGACGAAGGGCGACCACCCGGATGGGTGATCGCCCTTCGCGTCAACACGGTGCGCGGCCGTCAGCCGCGCTCAGTGCCCAGAGGGCGCCGTCAGGCGCCTCGGGTCACTTGACCTCGACGGAGGCGCCGGCGCCCTTGAGGGACTCGGCGGCCTTCTCAGCGGCCTCCTTGGCGACCTTCTCAAGGACGGGCTTCGGGGCGCCGTCCACGAGGTCCTTGGCTTCCTTCAGGCCGAGCGAGGTGAGCTCACGCACGACCTTGATGACCTGGATCTTCTTCTCGCCGGCACCCGTGAGGATGACGTCGAACTCGTCCTGCTCGGCAGCGGCCTCGGCGGCCGGGGCACCCGGGCCGGCGGCGGCGGCAGCGGCGACCGGGGCGGCGGCGGTGACGTCGAACTTGTCCTCGAACGCCTTCACGAACTCGGAGAGCTCGATGAGGGTCATGTCCTCGAACTGCGAGAGCAGGTCGTCCTGGCTGAGCTTCGCCATGATGGCGGTCCTTCCACTAATTCGGCTGGTGCCGGGTGTACATGTCGGCGGGCGCGGGGCCCGCAGCGGCCTTACGGCCAGAACGCCGAGTTACTCGGCACCGCCCTGCTCGTCGGCCCTCTTGGCACGAAGCGCCTCCGCGGTGCGGACGAACTTCGAGGGGAGCGCCTGGAAGAGCGCGGCAGCCTGCGAGGGCTTCGCCTTCATGGCGCCCGCCAGCTTGGCGAGCAGAACCTCGCGGGACTCGAGGTCCGCAAGCTTCTTGATCTCGTCGGCGGACAGCGCCTTGCCGTCAAGGACACCGCCCTTGATGACGAGGTTGGGGTTGTCCTTGGCGAAGTCACGAAGACCCTTCGCCGACATCACCGGGTCACCGGTGACGAAGGCCACAGCCGTCGGACCCGCGAACAGGTCGTCCAGCGTGTTGATCCCGGCCTCGTTGGCCGCGATCTTGGTCAGCGTGTTCTTCACCACGGCGTACTGGGCGTTCCCACCGAGCGAGCGGCGCAGCTCCTTGAGCTGCGCCACGGTGAGACCCCGGTACTCGGTCAGCACTGCGGCGTTCGAGCTGCGGAACTGCTCCGTCAGCTCGGCCACCGCGGCGGCCTTGTCGGGCCTTGCCATGAGCGTCGGCCTCCTTCCGGGTGATGAGGACCGCTCTCGGAAGGGGCTGAACAAAACGAAACGCCCCGACGCAGGTGCGCGGGGCGTAGCTCGACCGTAACGGCACTTCTGCCGAAGTACGGGAGCTTTCCACAGTCACCTGCGCAGGCCGTCCGCAGCTAGCGGATCCTTCGGTCCCCGAACCCTCTTGCGAGTGAGCGGAGACAACCAGCGGTCTTTGGCTTCAGCTGGAGAGTACGGGAAAGCGGTCACGCCAGGCAAATCCGCTCCGCGGGGCCCTCCCGGCCCTCCGAGCGCCGGGTCCTGCGCGGCCCTCCGGACGCGGGGTCCTGCGCGGCCCTCCGGACGCGGGGTCCTGCGCGGCCGCAGGAGACCCGGGGCCGGGGCGGCCGGTGTCGCCGGACCCCCGCGGGCCCGCGAGCCGGGGACCCGTGTCCCCAGGCCCGCGGAGCCGGGAGGTCAGGACGTCAGGACGTCGCGCCGGACTGCTGCGCCATCTTCAGCATCTCCTGGATCGTGAACGACTGATCCGCCGGCGGCACCTGGACCTCGGCCGTCTTCGCCGAGAAGTCCGCGAGGTGCTCGCTCACCGTCATCGTCCCCGCCGAGGTGTCCATCGCGACGTCCATCCGCACCGGGAAGCTGTCCGCACCGACCCACACGTCATAGTTCTCGGCGGTGATGCCGGCCTTCTTCATGCTGTCGGCCAACTGCTTGCGCTGGTCGGCCGTGAGCGACTTCCCCGCATCGCTGGTGCCCAGCGCCTGGGCGATCGTGAGCCGGCCCTTGTAGTGGTCCGCCTTGACCCCGTCCACGGTCTCCGTGCCGACCCGGGCGATCTGCGGCGACTGGAGCAGTGACCCGAGTTGCTCGGCGGGGCTCTGCTGCTCCTGGAGCGAGTTGTTGACGAGCGAGGAGTCGGCCTGCGTGCCGCCGGACGCCGAGCCGGCCAGGGCGCCGAGGTCCATCTTCATCCACCGCTTGGCGCCGAGCGCCTTGGCGAACTCCGGATCGCTCTTCATCTGCGCGGAGAAGTCGATGTACATGGCGGAGCCCACCAGCTCCGCGTGCATGTTCCCCGCCGCTCCCGCGCCGAACTCCGAGGCGTCCATCGTCATGTCCATCACGGTCGGATTCCAGCCGAGTGTGCCGGACGCCGTCGTCGTACTCGCCGCCGCGCCCTTCGCTCCCGGCACGTTCATCGTCATCCGGAACTTCGCGGACTTGTAGCCCGACACCTTCTTGTAGGCCGCGGTCACCGCGTCGACCGGCGAGCCGGCCGTACTCCGCGTCGCCGCCTTCGACGACGCGGGCGAGCCCGCCGCCTTCTTGCCGCCGTCGTCCCCCTGGCAGCCCGCCACCGTCACGACCGCCGCCAGCGCCGCCGTCACAGCCAACGCTCCCCGCTTGCCGACCGATGCCCTCATGTCCCCCACCCCAGTGTTTTCTGTTGTGTCCCCGCGTCCAACTGACGCCGGACACAAGGAGGATACGCCTGGTCAGGGGGCAGGCGACGTGCCTCATGAGTCACACTCACGACACAGCGGGAGCTGGGGGGACGTAAAGAAGCGGCACAGCGGGCCCTGCCGTGCGCCCCCTCACACGCCCCCTGCGACGCGTGCGGCGCGGCCCGGTCAGGCCGCGTCGCCGTCGCCGTCGCCGTCGCCGTCGCTGTCGCCGCCGTCGCCGTCGCCGTCGCCCAGCTTGTCCGTCTGCGCCGTGCTCATCCTCTGCGTGGCGGGCGGCACCACGACCCGTACCGGGGCGGCCTCGTACGCGGAGTAGTGGATGCTGTCCACCGTGATGGCGCTGTCCGTGCTCAGCGCCAGGTCCACCCGGACCGGTCGGCCCGACCGCGGCCCGCTCGTCCCCACCCACACGTCGACGGTCTCGGTCCGCAGCGCCGACTCCCCCAGCTCCTTGGCCACCGCCTTGGTCCGGATCGCCGCCGCGCCCCGCATCGCGGCCCCGGCCTTGGCGACGTCGTCGGCGGTCACGTCCCCTGGTAGTGGTCCCCCACCACACCGTCCGTCTTCTCCTCTCCCAGACCTGACCTGCGTGACGAAGTCGGACGGCCGCAGGGAGAGATATCGCCGGCCGCCGATCGCGGCCCCGGATCCCGCGCCCAGGTCGAGGTGGACCGACGTGCTCGTCTCTCGCAGGGGCAACGACGCGGGAAGGCCCGGCACGGCCTTGCCGAGTTCCGGCCCGGACAGCGCCATGTCCGCGCCGGCCGGACCCACCGCGCCGGACACGTGCGTCGCGGTGTCGCTGTCGTTCGTGTCCCCCGGCGCGCCCGTCTCGATCGTCTAAACACAAAAAACGGGCCCCTCACGTCCGCCGGAGCGGAGGCGAGGGGCCCGTCAGCCAACTGGCTGACGCCGAGGCGTCAGATCACAGCCGGGTCCTCCTCCAGGAGGTTCCGGGTGCGGTTGGAGTCGAGCGGGATGCCGGGGCCCATCGTGGTGGCCAGCGTGGCCGTCTTGATGTAGCGGCCCTTGGCGGCCGACGGCTTGAGACGGTTGATCTCTTCGAGCGCCGCGGCGTAGTTCTCCACCAGCTTGGTCTCGTCGAACGAGATCTTGCCGATGATGAAGTGCAGGTTCGAGTGCTTGTCGACGCGGAACTCGATCTTGCCGCCCTTGATGTCCGTCACAGCCTTCGTGACGTCCGGGGTGACCGTTCCGGTCTTCGGGTTCGGCATCAGACCACGCGGGCCGAGCACGCGGCCGAGGCGGCCGACCTTGCCCATGAGGTCCGGGGTGGCGACGACGGCGTCGAAGTCCAGACGCCCCTTCGCGACCTCGTCGATGAGCTCGTCGGCGCCGACGATGTCGGCGCCCGCGGCACGCGCTGCCTCGGCACGGTCACCGGTCGCGAAGACCAGGACCCGGGCGGTCTTGCCGGTGCCGTGCGGAAGGTTCACGGTGCCACGGACCATCTGGTCCGCCTTGCGCGGGTCGACGCCCAGGCGCATGGCGACCTCGACGGTGCCGTCGAACTTCGCGGAGTTGACGTCCTTGGCCAGACGAACGGCCTCCAGGGGCGCGTACGCGCGCTCCTGGTCGATCTTGGCATCCGCTGCGCGGAGAGCCTTGCTGCGCTTCACTTCTTCTCCTGATGTTCAAGCAGGTGCGGAGGTCGTGGTCCGGGCCGCGCATGGCCCTGCCACTGGGGAGCCGGGGCGGCGTGCGCCCGCGGCACGGTGTCGGACGTCAGCCCTCGACCGTGATGCCCATGGAACGAGCGGTGCCCGCGATGATCTTCTCCGCGGCCTCGATGTCGTTCGCGTTGAGGTCGGGCATCTTCGTGTTGGCGATGTCCCGCACCTGGTCGCGCGTCAGCTTCGCGACCTTCTTGACGTGCGGCTCGCCGGAGCCCTTGTCCACACCCGCGGCCTTGAGGATCAGCTTGGCGGCCGGGGGGGTCTTGGTGATGAAGGTGAAGGAGCGGTCGTCGTAGACCGTGATCTCCACCGGCACGACCATGCCACGCTGCGACTCGGTCGCGGCGTTGTAGGCCTTGCAGAACTCCATGATGTTGACGCCGTGCTGACCGAGCGCGGGGCCGACCGGCGGTGCCGGGTTGGCCGCGCCGGCCTTGATCTGGAGCTTGATCAGCCCCGTGACCTTCTTCTTCTTGGGAGGCATGGTGTTTCTCTCCGGGTCCTGATGAGAGGTGATCAGCCTCCACCCATCATCCGGATGGAGGCATACCGCACAACGATAACGGGTAAGGATGCGCGGCCAAAAACCGACAGGTCAGGGGCCCTCTACGGGGCTTCCCTGACCTGGTCGGAAGTGTTTCGCGACGGTGCCGGCGGTGAGGCCGGTCCATCGGATGTCCGTACCGCCGCGCGGATGCCGCCGCGGCGGTACGGACAGCGTCAGTTCTTCTGGATCTGGTCGAAGCTCAGCTCGACCGGGGTCTCCCGGCCGAAGATCTCCACCAGGCCCTTGACCTTGCGCGAGTCGGCGCTGATCTCGTTGATCGTCGCCTGCAGCGTCGCGAACGGGCCGTCGGTGACGGTGACCGAGTCGCCCACCTCGAAGTCCAGGACCTGCACCTCGACCTTGCGGGCCGGCATCGGCTTGCCCTCGGCCTCGGCCGCCTCGCGGGCCGCCTTCTCCTCGGCCTCGGGAGCGAGCATCTTCACGATCTCGTCGAGCGTCAGCGGGTACGGGTCGTACGCGTTGCCGACGAAGCCCGTGACACCGGGGGTGTTGCGGACGACGCCCCAGGACTCGTTCGTCAGGTCCATCCGGACGAGCACGTAGCCGGGCAGCTTGTTCTGCCGCACGTTCTTGCGCTCGCCGTTCTTGATCTGGACGATCTCTTCCTCGGGGACCTCGGCCTGGTAGATGAACTCCTCGACGTTGAGCGAGACCGCACGCTGCTCCAGGTTGGCCTTCACGCGCTTCTCGTAGCCCGCGTAGGTGTGGATCACGTACCACTCGCCGGGGAGTCCCCGCAGTTCGTCACGGAGGGCCGCGACCGGGTCGGCGGGCGCCTCGACGACGGCCTCGACCTCGGCCTGCTCGACCTCGTCGGTCGTGGCCTCGACGTCCTCGCCGGACTCCGGGTCCTCGACCGCGGCCTCGGTGTCCTCACCGGGCTCCGCGTCCGCGTCGGCACTCTCGTCGGACGCTTCGTCCTCGCCGGCCGTGGCGCTCTCGACACTCTCGTCGGGCTTCTCGTCCGCGTCGGCCGTGGCCTCGTCGGTCAGCTCTTCCGCCTCGTCTGGCTCGACAGCGTCCGCCGCCGCTGCGAGGTCGGCATCGTCCGCAGCGGACTCGGCCGATTCGCGGGCGTCGTTCAGGTTCGGGTCAGACACGGTGACTGCTTCTTCCTGGCTCAAGGGGTGGAACACCCGAAAGGGGCGGCCTGTATGGGTCGCCCCTCGGGATCAGCCGAAAACGGACTTGATTGCTTGGTTGAAGCCATAGTCAATCACGGTCACCAGACCGATCATGATGACAACGAAGACAATCACCACAGTGGTGTACGTCGACAGCTGGTTACGTGTCGGCCAGACGACCTTGCGCAGCTCGGCGACGACCTGGCGGTAGAAGAGCGCGAGACGGCCCATGGGACCTTTCTTTCCGCGCTTGCCACCCTTGCGGGGCTTCTTCTCCTGCGACTCAGGCGACTCGTCGTCCGCATCAGGCTTGTCGATGGAGCCCACGGCGTCCGTCACGCTCTCTCACCTGATTCCGGGTCGTGGCCGTGCCGCGCCCGGGGGAGCCGCACGGCTGTGCAATGAATGTACGTACATGCGCACACATCCTGGCGGTGTGTGTAGCAGGGCCGGAGGGAATTGAACCCCCAACCGCTGGTTTTGGAGACCAGTGCTCTACCAATTGAGCTACGACCCTTTGTTGCCCGCCCCAACCTACCCCATCCGGTCTTGCGCAGGGTATGCGCGCGAACGGACGTGGCGACGGGAGCCGACGACAGGTGAGTGTACGTGGTCGGTGGCCGCGCGTCGAACAGCTCTCAACTCCGGCCACAACCCAGGCCTCCCGGCGGGTGGCGGGTGCTCCCCGGCCGCCCCGGTCAGCCGGCGGCCCGGGGCGGCGCGGCCGACGGCACCACGGCCGCACCCCGCACTGCCGGTGGGGCCGGGCCCCCAGGGGCGGTCCGGACCGTCGCGGAGAGCCACCGGGCCCGCCTCCGCGGAGACCGACCGTCCGCGGACGCACACACTCCGGTCGTACCCGGACACCATGCGTCGCCGCTGCGTGCCCAGTTGTTCACTCTGTGAAACCCGTGCCCCAGGAAGGTTTCCGGTCTGAAAGCATGGGGCGCATGAGCGCTGCATCCCCTTCCGCCGAGCGCCGGGTGTCCGCGCGCGTCGGCGCGATCTCCGAGTCCGCCACCCTCGCCGTCGACGCCAAGGCAAAGGCCCTCAAGGCCGCCGGACGCCCGGTGATCGGGTTCGGCGCGGGCGAGCCCGACTTCCCCACGCCCGACTACATCGTCGAGGCAGCCGTCGAGGCCTGCCGGAACCCGAAGTTCCACCGCTACACCCCGGCCGGCGGCCTCCCCGAGCTGAAGGCCGCCATCGCCGCGAAGACCCTCCGTGACTCGGGTTACGAGGTCGACCCCGCGCAGATCCTCGTGACCAACGGGGGGAAGCAGGCCATCTACGAGGCGTTCGCCGCGATCCTCGACCCGGGCGACGAGGTCCTCGTACCGGCGCCGTACTGGACCACCTACCCCGAGTCGATCCGCCTCGCCGGCGGCGTCCCGGTCGACGTGGTGGCCGACGAGACCACCGGCTACCGGGTCTCCGTCGAGCAGTTGGAGGCCGCGCGCACCGCGCGGACGAAGGTGCTGCTGTTCGTGTCGCCGTCCAACCCGACGGGCGCCGTGTACAGCAAGGAGGACACCGAGGCCATCGGCCGCTGGGCCGTCGAGCACGGCCTGTGGGTGCTGACCGACGAGATCTACGAGCACCTCGTCTACGGCGACGCCGTCTTCACCTCGCTGCCGGTCGCCGTGCCCGAGCTGCGCGACAAGTGCGTCGTCGTCAACGGCGTGGCCAAGACGTACGCCATGACTGGCTGGCGGGTGGGCTGGGCCATCGGCCCGAAGGACGTCATCAAGGCCGCCGCGAACCTCCAGTCGCACGCGACGTCCAACGTCGCGAACGTCTCGCAGGCCGCCGCGATCGCCGCCGTCTCCGGCGACCTGTCGGCGGTGGCCGAAATGCGCTCCGCCTTCGACCGGCGCCGCCGGACGATCGTGCGGATGCTGAACGAGATCGACGGCGTGCTCTGCCCCGAGCCGGAGGGCGCGTTCTACGCGTACCCGTCGGTGAAGGCACTGCTCGGCAAGGAGATCCGCGGCTCCCGCCCGGAGTCCTCGGTCGAGCTCGCCGCGCTCATCCTCGAAGAGGTCGAGGTCGCGGTTGTACCGGGAGAGGCGTTCGGCACCCCCGGCTACCTGCGGCTGTCGTACGCGCTCGGTGACGAGGACCTGGTGGAGGGTGTCTCCCGGATCCAGAAGCTGCTGGCCGAGGCCAAGGACTGACGGCTTCAAGGAGCGCGCTCCGAGTACCTCCGGATGCACCCGCGCGCGCCGCTGCAGGCATGGAAACGGGTCTCCGGCCGTTGTGGCCGTGGACCCGTTTTTCCGTTCGGAGGGCGATGGATCAGACAATCGGGCTGTAGGTACCCGCGGAGATACGGCAGGATCTTGGGATGTTGAGCACGACCGCCCCCACCCGGCACGCCCCCGCCCGCCCGCGCGATCTGCGGCTGCTGCCGAAGGCCCACCTGCACCTGCACTTCACGGGATCGATGCGGCCCACGACCCTCATCGAACTGGCCGAGAAGTACCGCGTCCACCTGCCGGAGGCGCTGACGAGCGGCGAGCCGCCGAAGCTCAGCGCGACCGACGAGCGCGGCTGGTTCCGCTTCCAGCGCCTGTACGACCTCGCGCGGTCGTGCCTGAAGGAGCCGGACGACATCCGGCGGCTCGTCCGGGAGGCCGCCGAGGAGGACGTACGGGACGGTTCCCGCTGGCTGGAGATCCAGGTCGACCCGACGTCGTACGCACCGCACCTCGGCGGGCTGATCCCCGCCCTGGAGATCATCCTGGACGCGGTGGAGTCCGCGTCCCGCGAGACGGGGCTCGGCATGCGGGTCTTGGTCGCGGCGAACCGGATGAAGCATCCGCTGGAGGCGCGCACCCTGGCGCGGCTCGCGGTGCGCTACGCCGATCACGGCGTCGTCGGTTTCGGCCTCTCCAACGACGAACGGCGCGGGATGGCACGCGACTTCGACCGCGCCTTCGCGATCGCCCGGCAGGGCGGACTGCTGGCCGCGCCGCACGGCGGAGAGCTGACCGGCCCCTCGTCCGTACGCGACTGCCTGGACGACCTGCGCGCCGCGCGCATCGGGCACGGGGTCCGGGCCGCCGAGGACCCGGCGCTGGTGCGCCGGCTCGCCGACTCGGGCGTCACCTGCGAGGTCTGCCCCGCCTCGAACGTGGCACTGGGCGTGTACGCGAAACCCGCGGACGTCCCCCTGCGGACGCTGTTCGAAGCGGGCGTGCCGATGGCGCTCGGGGCGGACGACCCGCTGCTGTTCGGCTCCCGCCTCGCGGCGCAGTACGAGTTCGCGCGCGAGCACCACGGCTTCACGGACGAGGAACTCGCGGAACTGGCCCGGCAGTCGCTGCGGGCATCGGCCGCCCCGGAGGGCGTGAAGGCGGAACTGCTCGCGGACGTGGACGCCTGGCTGGCCTCCTGAGGCCCGCTGTCGCGGCCGCCGGCCGTCCCCCGCCGGCCACCGTCACGGGCGGCCGGGGCGGGGCCCCGAGCCGGGCATGGTCAGGCGTCGGACGTCAGAGAGCGACCCCCACCATGACCGGCTCGTTGACGAGGACGATCCCGAAGGCCTCGTGCACGCCCGCGACGACCTCGCGGGCGAGGACCAGCAGGTCCTCCGTGCTCGCTTCGCCCCGGTTGGTGAGCGCGAGGGTGTGCTTGGTGGAGATGCGGGCGGGCCCCGTGCCGTAGCCCTTCGCGAACCCGGCCTTGTCGATCAGCCAGGCAGCGGACGTCTTCATCCGACCGGCGCCCTCGGGCCCCTCCGGGTACGCGGGCGGTACGACGTCCTCGCCGAGCCGGGCGCGGACGCGGCCGAGGAAGTCCTCGTACTGCTCCGCGTCGAGCAGCGGATTGGTGAAGAAGGACCCCGCGGACCAGGTGTCGTGATCCTCCGGGTCGAGGACCATGCCCTTGCCGGCACGCAGCGTGAGAACCGTGTCACGCGCCTTGGCGACCGGCACCCGCTCCCCCGGCCCCACGCCGAGGGCACGGGCCGTCTCGGCGTACCTGAGCGGTCCCGACAGGCCGCCCGCGTCCTCCAGCCCGAAGCGGACCCGGAGCACCACGAACCGCTCCGGGTGCAGCTTGAAGACGCTCGAACGGTACGAGAAACGGCAGGCGTCGTTGGAGAGCGTGACGACCCGCCGTTCGGTCCTGTCGTACGCGACGACCTCGTCGATGACCGACGAGACCTCCTGTCCGTACGCCCCCACGTTCTGGATGGGGGTGGCGCCGACCGACCCCGGGATCCCGGCCAGGCACTCGATCCCGGCGAGCCCCGCGTCGACGCTGCGGGCGACGAGATCGGCCCAGACCTCGCCCGCGGCGGCCTCGATCCGGGTGCCGTCGAGGTGGACACCCCGGGTCGCGACGCGCAGGGCCGTACCGCCGAACCCCTTGTCACCCACGACGAGGTTGCTGCCGCCGCCGATCACGAGGAGCGGGGTACCGGCGTCGTCCGCGCGACGGATCTCGTCGACGACCAGGTCGTCCGAGTCGGCGGTCACCAGCCGCCGGGCCGGGCCGCCGAGCCGGAGGGTGGTGAGGGGGGCGAGGGGAGTCTCGAAGAATTCCTGCACGCCGCAAGGCTAACGGTCCCTCGCGCGGCGCTGCCCGAAGCGGCCCCGTGCGGGCCGGGGCCCGGCGGGGACGTGGAGGCCGGGGGCCGGCGGGGACGGGGAGGCCAGGGCCCGGCGGGGACGGGGCCGAGGACGTGCGTACGTGGTGCGGCCCGCGTTCTGCGGCGCGGAATGCGGGCAGCACCACGGTCGGCGCGGGAACGGCCGCGAGCGACAGGGGCAGGACTTTCCCCGGTCCCGCCCGAGCGACAGGGGCAGGACTGTCCCCGGTCCCGCCCCTGCCCGGATGCCCTGTACGTCGGGGCCCGTCCTGTACGTCAGGGCCCGTCATGTACGTCGGGGCCCGTCCTGTACGTCGAGGTCGCCGAGGGTCCCCTCCTACGCGGCCGTCTCTCAGCGGCCGACCGCCCCCGCGACCGGCGCATCCGGCACGTCGGGCTGCTCGGACTGCTCGGGCTGCTCGGGCTGCTCGGGCTGCTCGGGCTGCTCGGATGGTGACGGGGCGTCCGACTCCCCCGCGGCTGCGCGGCGGCGGCCCAGCACTGTCAGGGCCACCAGCGATCCCGCCGCGACGACAGCCGCGCCGATCCAGAGCGCGGGCCGCGTACCGTCCACGAATGCCTGCGCGCTGCCGTAACCGCCCCGGGCGGAGAACACCGCGCCGAGCGTCGCTACGCCGAGCGCACCGCCGACCTCACGCAGCGCGTTGTTCGTACCGGACGCGACGCCCTGGTCCCCCGGCGCCACCCCCGACATGACCAGCGCGCCCGCCGGGGCGAAGTACAGCCCCATGCCGACCCCGCTGAGGACGAGCGCGGGCAGTTGCGTCCCGTACGAGACGTCCGGGGAGATCACTGCGGCGAACCACGCGAGGCCCGCCGCCTGGAGCGCCAGTCCCGCGGCGACGACGGGCCGGCCGCCGAACCGGTCGTGGAGCACGCCCGCTATCGGCGAGACCACCAGGGGCATCCCCGTCCACGGCAGCATCCGCAGGCCCGCCTCGGTCGGCGAGTAGCCCAGCACGCCCTGCAGGAACTGGCTGAGCAGGAAGATCGAGCCGAACATCCCGATGAACATCAGCAGCGCCGCCGCGTTGATGCCCGTGAACGTCCGGTTCCTGAACATCCGCACCGGCAGCATCGCGTTCGGGTTCGTCGCCGAGTGCCGGACGAACAGCCCCACCAGCACCGCGCCGAGAACCAGTCCGAGAAGGACGCGGGCGCTGGTCCAGCCGTCGGAGTTCGCGGTGACGAGCGCGTACACGATGCCGAAGAGGCCGGAGCTGATCAGGACGGTACCGATCACGTCGAGCCGCGGTCGCGGGCCGCGCGACTCCTCAAGTCGGAGCCGGGCGAGCGGCAGCAGGGCGGCGCCGACAGGGACGTTCAGCCAGAAGATCCACTGCCAGGACAGGTGTTCCGTGAGGCTGCCGCCGACCAGCGGCCCCGCGGCGACCGCGAGACCCGACAGCGCGCTGAAGATGCCGAGGTATGCACCCCTGCGGGCGACGGGCACCGCCGCGGTGAGAAGGGTGAGCGCCAGCGGCATCATGATCGCCGCGCCGACGCCCTGCACGGCGCGCGCCGCGATGAGCGTCCCGACGCCGCCCGCCAGCGCGGCACCCGCCGATGCCGCGGAGAACGTCGCTATCCCCGCGACGAAGAGTCTGCGCCTGCCGAACCTGTCCCCCAGGGCGGCGCCGAACATGAGGAGGACGGCGAAGGTGAGCGTGTACGCGTTCACCGTCCACTCCAGGTCGTCGAGCGAGCCGCCCAGATCGGTGCGGATGGACGGGAGCGCCGTGGTGACGACGAGGTTGTCGAGCGCCGCCATGAAGCCGGCGACGGCCGTGACGGCGAGCGCCCAGGCGGCGCGACGGCCGCCGGTCGGCGCGGAGCCCTCGATACCGGCTCTCCGGTCGGGATTGTCTGTCTCGTTCATACCGATCCCCCAGATCGATGACGTGTGGTGGCAGCTGCGCTGATCGCGCCGCACTCACTTCGATTAGTTATTGATCAATAACTTTCGCGCCCAGGGGTCGGCGCCAGAAACAGCCGCCACATCCCCCGGCACGCGCCTGCCGTTCAGCCCGCGAGGGGCCGATCCCCGGCCGGCCCGCCGTCCGCCGGCCCGCCGTCCGCCGGCCCGCCGTCCGCCGGCCCCTCGGCCGCCGGCGCCTCGGCCGCCGGCGCCTCCCCCACCGGAGGTTCCTTCGCGGGCCCTTCCCCGACCGGCCCCAGCTTCAGCGGCCCGCTCTTCGCCGGCCGCGCCGACTCGTACACCCAGTCCCAGACCCGGTGCCCGGCGGGGAAACCCAGCGACACCATGGTGTTGATCAGCATTCCGTGCGCCATGAACTGGGCGACCGCTTCGTCGCCGGAGCCGAGCGCGTCCCCCGCCGCGTCCCAGACCTGGAGCCAGCCGCGTCGCAGCCGCTCCCCGAAAGCACTGTCGCCCGACGCCTCGGCCGCCGCGGTCGCCGCGTACATCTGCATCTGCATCAGAAGCCGGTCCGGCTGCTCCGCGATCCCCCGCTCATAGGCCGCGGCCATCGCGTGGAGCGCCTCCTCCCCCTCCAGCCCCTCCCCCGCGACGCGGAAGGCCTCGGCCATGTCACCGAGGCAGCGGTCGCACGCGGCCAGGAAGATCTCCTGCTTGCTCGGGAAGAGACGGAAGAGGTACGGCTGCGAGACGCCGACGCGCCGGGCGATCACCTCCGTGGAGGTGCCGTGATACCCGCCGCGGGCGAACTCGGTGATCGCCGCCCGAATGACGCTCTCGCGTCGTTCCTCCGCACTCATCCTGACCATGCGGACTAAGTTATTGTCCAATCACTAACTTCGTCAACCCGGCAGCTCCACTCCACGGCAGGGCGCGCGCCCGCAGGCGGTTCGCCCATCCGCCCTGCACGGGCACGGGCATGCGTTGTCGACTCACTCGACATGTCGAATGGGTCGACATAGCATCGTCCACGTGACCGCATCGAACGCATCGAACGAAGCCGCACGCATCGCCGCGCTGTCCGAGCTCATCGCCTGGGCCGAGCGCAGGGAACGTCTGAGCGAGGATCGCGCCGACGCCGTGGCCGCCGCCTGGCGCACCGGCACGCGCAACGTCGCCGAACTGGCCCGCCTCGCCCGCGTCTCCCGCGACACCGTCTACGCGGATCTGGCCGCCCGCGCCATCGACCTCGACTCCCGCGAGCGGGACGCACCGGACTCCCGGAAGGTCTCCGGCGTTCCACTGCGCGGCGACTCGGTGCGCACCGTCGCGAAGATCGCCGACGCGGTCGCCGTGCCCGCCTTCACCCACGCCCCCGAAGACCCCCTGGTACGCGCGACGCTCGCCGCGACGCGCGCCCTGGGGATCGTGGCCGACGTGCTGGAACCCCCCAGGGACCAAGGGCCCGGCTGGACCCCCCGGGAGACACTGCCCGGCCTGGAGAGCGAGGGGGAAGCTCTCGCGGACCACAGCCGTCGGGCCCTGGCCGCCCTCGCCGAACCCGCCGAGCTGGCGGAGGATTCCGGCAGTCACCGGCAGGCCCTGCTCGGCACCGGCCGGCACGCGGTCGCCGACGGCGCCGCCGTGACACTCACTCTGCCGACGGGCGAAGCCCTCACGCTCCACGTCGGACTCGACGGGACCGGCGTGACCCGCCTGACGAGCGACAGCGCCCACCTGGTCGGGGGCGCGGACAGCCTCGACCACCTGGAGGCGCAAGCGGCCCTGCGGGCCCTGGCCCGCATCGCCACCCGGCATCTCGCGCGGGGTGCCCTCGGCGACCAGCACAAGGACGCGGTCCCGGGAGGCCGCGTGCGCACCCGCACCGTCCCGAGCAACGAGACCTGACCCCACCCACGGCGCGCCGCACGAGGCGCCGGCCGCGCCGTGAACGGTGAGCGGTGAGCGGTGAGCCGTGAGCGGTGAGCCGTGAACGGTGAATCGGCAGACCGGCGCGTTCCTGTCCCACCGGGGCAGGCCCCGCCGGGTCAGGTCGTGCCGAGTCGGGTCGCGCAGGATCGGGCCAGGTCACGCCGGGTCGGGCCAGATCACGCCGGGTCAGGCCAGACGGACCAGCGCGCGCGCCAGCCCCAGCACCTTCTGGCCCTCGCTCGTCGCCGTGATGTCGACCCTGACCCGTCGGTCGTCCAGCTTCTCCGCGACCTTCGCCGTCACCTCGATCACCGCGCCCTTGTCGTCATTGGGCACGACGACAGGCTTGGTGAAGCGGACGCCGTACTCGACGACCGCGCCGGGGTCGCCCGTCCAGTCGGTGACCACACGGACCGCCTCGGCCATGGTGAACATGCCGTGCGCGATCACGTCCGGCAGCCCGACCTCCTTGGCGAACCGCTCGTTCCAGTGGATGGGATTGAAGTCGCCGGAGGCGCCCGCGTACCGCACCAGGGTGTCGCGGCTGACGGGGAACGTACCCGGCGGCAGCTCCGTGCCGACCTCGACCTCGTCGTAACCGATCTTCGCCGTCATGCCCTCACGCCCCCGCCGCGTCGTCGGCGGCACGCGCCACCAGCTTCATCCACGCCGACGCGACATGCTCGCCCGCCGCGTCGTGCACGTCTCCGCGCAGGTCGACGAAGTCGCTGCCCGCGCGCGTGGTGATGGCCTCGATGGTGGAGGTGACCGAGAGCCGGTCCCCCGCACGCACCGGCCTGGTGTAAGCGAACTTCTGGCTGCCGTGCACGACCCGGGTGTAGTCCAGGCCGAGGCGCGGGTCCGTGATGACCTCGCCCGCCGCCCGGAAAGTGACCGTGAAGACGAACGTGGGCGGGGCGATCACGTCCGCGTACCCGAGCGCCTGGGCGGCCTCGGGATCGGTGTGCGCGGGAGCGGTCTCACCGATCGCCTCGGCGAACTCGCGGATCTTCTCGCGCCCCACCTCGTACGGCGCGCTGGGCGGATAACTCCGCCCCACAAAGGACTGGTCGAGCGCCATGGAAGGCCGCTCCCTCCTGCTGTCTCACCGCCGGTCTCCCCGACAGAGCCGCGCCGCCCGGGCCGTACGACAGGTCGGCGGCCGGGGCAGCCCGGGGTCGGGCCGGTGGCTTCGTGGGTCAGTGGCTCGGCGGGTCCGCGAACCCGCCCGGTCGGTGACGTGGTCGGCCGCGAGCCCGCAGGCCCGTGGCGGGCCGTGTGGTGGCCGAGGGCCGACGGTCGGTGAACCGCTGGCCGGTCGGTCGCTGGTCAGCCAGTGGCCGGTCGGTCGGGGACCGATCAGTCGGCGGCCCGGTGCGTCGTCAGACCCGTCCGTGGGTCGTCAGACCGGTGGGTAGTCAGACGAAACGAGGCCGCCCCCGACATCAGGGGCGGCCTCGCATTCGAGCCTTGGTCAGCGCGTCTCGCGATGCGCCGTGTGCGCCTTGCAGCGCGGGCAGTGCTTCTTCAGTTCAAGACGATCCGGGTCGTTACGCCGGTTCTTCTTGGTGATGTAGTTCCGCTCCTTGCACTCCACGCAGGCCAGCGTGATCTTCGGGCGGACGTCTGTGGCAGCCACGTGAGTGCTCCTTGACGAACGGATGGATAATCAGGTATTACGCAAAGAAGAGTAGCCGATTGGAGGACCGACCCCGCAATCGGCTACTGTCTGTAGCGGTGACCGGACTTGAACCGGTGACACAGCGATTATGAGCCGCTTGCTCTACCGACTGAGCTACACCGCTCCGATGCAGGATCTCCCCGCCCGAAGGCGGAGATCACCGAACATCAGAGCCCCAATACGGAATCGAACCGTAGACCTTCTCCTTACCATGGAGACGCTCTACCGACTGAGCTATTGGGGCGAGCGATGAAGACATTACACGGTCGGTCGTGGTTCGCCCAAATCCGTTTTGATGCCCCGGGTGAGGCCTTCCCACGGGCATCGCGCCCGCTCCGCTCGCACGCCCCTGAAGGCGTCGTCCCGGGCGCCTCAGGGGCCACTTCAGGGGCCGCCCGACCGGGCGGTTCGCCCAGCGGCTCGCCGCGCGGTAACGGGCCGCCCCGGGAGGCACGGCCAGGCCGTCGCGCCCTCGTCCCGCCCTTTCCTGCCCCTCCCCTTTCCTGCCCCTCCCCTTTCCCGCCTCGCTTCTTGCCGCCCGGGCCGCCCGGGTCATCCGGGTCATCCGGGCCGTCCTGTTGTCGCCCGTCCCGTTCCCGTCCGTACCCGGCCGCCGGGGAAAGCCCCCGGACGTCAGAGCCCCCGCGGCCTTCCGACCCGGCCTCGACGAACCGTTCGGGACACCGGCAAAAGGCCCGGTCGGAACGGAAGGCTCCGCCGGTACGACTATTCCGCTCCTCCACGACGGTGTCCCCGGGCGGATCTAGGCTCGGTTCACGCTGCGTGATCTTGTGACGCGGCCTTCGCCCGCGCCGCCAGAACGCACCGCGGGCGGCACGAAGCGGACGACCGTACGAACAGCAGGAGCACGATGCCCGACAGTCAGCCGCAGCGGTCCGGCGGAGCCACCGACGACACCACCGCGCTGATCCTCTCGGCCGCCCGGCTCGTCGACGGCAGAACCGTCGACGTGCGGCTGAGCGGCGGCCGCATCGAGGCGGTCGGTACGGCGGGCTCGCTCGGCGGCCGGGGATCGCGCATCGACCTCGCCGGCTATCTGCTGCTCCCGGCGCCAGCCGAACCGCACGCGCACGGCGACACCGCCCTGTCCGCTGCCGGGCCGCCCGCCGACGGCACCGCCGAGACCGTACTGCGACGGGCCACGGAGGCGGCGCTGACGCAGCTCGGCCACGGCGCCACGGCGCTGCGCTCGCACGTACCCGTGGGTGACATCCACCGGCTGAGCAGGCTGGAGGCGGTCATGCAGGCCCGGCGTTCGCTGCGGGGTCTGTGCGAGGTGACGACCGTCGCCGTACCGAGGCTGCTCACCGGCCTGGCCGGTGCGGACGGCCTCGCCGCGCTGCGCGACGCGCTGAAGATGGGCGCCGACGTGGTGGGCGGCTGCCCCGACCTCGACCCCGACCCCGCCGGATACGTCGCGGCCGTGCTCGGCCTCGCAGCCGAGCACGGCCGCCCCGTCGACCTGCACACCGACGCGTCCGACCCCGCACAGCTCACTCGCCTCGCCGCGATGGCGGGCGGCCTGCGGCCCGGCGTGAGCGTCGGCCCCTGCGCAGGGCTCGGCCGGCTGCCCCGGAAGGCCGCGGCCCGCACGGCGGAGGCGCTCGCGGCGGCCGGGGTGAGCGTGATCTGCCTGCCGCAGGGCGGCTGCGGGAACTCCGGGCTGCGGGGCCCGGCGCCGGTTCAGGCTCTGCGGGCCGCCGGGGTCAGGCTCGTGGCGGGCGGCGGCGCGCTGCGCGACGCCTCGAACCCGGTCGGACGCGGCGACCCGCTGGAGGCCGCCTACCTGCTGGCCGCGCTGGGCGGACTGCGCCCGGCTGAGGCGTACGACGCGGTGAGCAGGGCGGCGCGCGAGGCGATGGGGCTGCCGGAGGTGCGGGTGGAGGCGGGCTTCCCCGCCGAGCTGCTGGCCGTACGCGGGGAGAGCCTGGCGGGGGTGCTGTCGCAGGCGTACAGCAGGATGGTGATCCACCGGGGACGCGTGGTGGCGCGGACCAGCGCGGTGCGGGAGTACTGCGACTCGGACAGCGGGGCGGTCTCGGCGCTTCCCCGGCAGGGACGGCCCGGCTGAGCACAGTGGCGGGCGGGGTTCGGGGCCTGCGCGACTCGGGGCCTGCGGAACTCAGGGCCTGCGCGACTCAGGGCCTGCGCGGCGGCTCGGCGGGCTCGGGTCGGGCGGCGGGCGCCGTCGGCGGACTCGGGGCGGACGACGGACTCGGTCGGCGGACTCGGGGCGGACGGCGGGCGCCGGACCTCATGCCCGACGGTGCCGAACGGTGCACGGCCCCGGCGCGTTCGGCCGCCCCGCCCCAGCGGCGTGTGATCCCGTTCGGCGGGAAGCGGCCCGCCGACGTACCGTCGTGACCATGCGCACTGTCATCGCAGGAGGACACGGTCAGATCGCGTTGCGGCTCGAGCGGTTGCTCGCCGCGCGCGGTGAGGAGGTCGCGGGCATCATCCGCAACCCGGAGCAGGCGGACGATCTGGTGACCGCGGGCGCGGAAGCGGTCGTGCTCGACCTGGAGTCGGTCTCGGCCGACGAACTCGCGACGGCCCTGCGGGGCGCCGACGCCGTGGTGTTCGCGGCGGGTTCGGGCCCCGGCAGCACGGCGGAACGCAAGGAGACGGTGGACCGCGCCGGAGCGGAACTGCTCGCGGAGGCCGCCGAGAAGGCCGGCGTACGCCGATATGTGATCATCTCGTCGATGGGCGCGGACTCCGCCCATGAGGGCGACGAGATCTTCGACGTGTACCTGCGGGCGAAGGGCGCGGCGGACGACGCCGTACGGGCGAGGTCCGCCCTCGACTGGACGGTGCTGCGGCCCGGCGCGCTGACGAACGACGCCGGTACGGGTCTCGTCGAGTTGGCCGAGAAGACCGGTCGCGGCTCGGTGTCGCGCGACGACGTCGCCGCGGTGATCGCGGAGCTCCTCGGGGCGCCGGGCGCTGCGGGCCTGACACTCGAACTGATCGGCGGTACGACTCCGGTGGCGGACGCGGTGCGGGCGGTGGCCGGGGGCTGACGGGTTCGCAGCCCGGGACGGGCGTCCCGCCGGCGCGAGCCACGGGAACGGCCACGGCCCCCGTCCACACCGGAGCAGGTGCGGGCAGGGGCCGCGGTCAGCCCGTGGTCAGTGCCGTCGCGGAGGGCCAGGCCCGGCATCCGGGCGCCCCCGCCCCGACCGAGGTCGCGAGCCGTCATGGCGTCAGAAACCCACGTCCGGCAGTGTGCCGGGCCAGAGGTGTCGTGGCGTCAGGGACCTACGTCCGGCAGTTCGGCGACTCCGAACCGTCGTGACGTCAGAAACCCACGGCCACTTCGAGCCACTGCGGGTTCGCGTGCGAGACGAACGACGACTGACCCGCCACGTCGTCGTACGGGAAGCCGTACGCGAGCCCGTTGATGGCGTGGTCGTGCCAGAACTTCGCGTAGTAGTTCGCCGGACCGGTCTTGTAGTACTGGCTCGGGTCGGACTGCTGGTCCGCCGGCAACTGCGCCACATGGCGGTTGAGCGCCGCGCACAGGGCGGCGTTCGAGGCGAGCGACCCGGCGCAGCCCGTGATGTTGGACGTCGACTCGTTGACACCGACCGACTGGGCGTAACCGGTGAAGTAGTCGGCGTACTCGCCTCCGGCCTGGAAGTCGGGCGAACCGCCGGGCGCGGGGATGCTGTACGGCGCCCGGACGTCGGCGAGACCCTGGAACTCGGTCGGCACCTCGCTCTTGAACTGCTGGAACAGCGCGTCCCTGCTCTGCTGGAAGACGTCGTAACTGTCACCGACCTGGGCGTCGTAGCCGTCACTCGCGTGCAGCCGCATGGCGAGCGGCAGGGCCCAGGCGTCGACGCGGGTGGTGTTGCCGTTGAACACCCCGGCGCCGACAGTGAATTCGATGAAGTCCTGGTACTGACTGTCCGGCGAGCCGAGGTAGAAGTACATCCGGCCGGCCGAGTTGGCCGGCATGTCGACGTACGGCTGCTCGGCGATCGAGTGCTCCTCGTCGCCGAACTTCCAGTACACCTGGTCGTCGGGGTACGCGCCGTTGGTGCGGTTGAGGATCTTGACCGTGAGGACGTTCTGCGCCGGCGGGATGGAGCTCGTGTCGCCCCAGAAGGAGTCCGGCGGGTTCTCGCCCGCGGGGGCGGCCGCGACGGCCGTGCCGAGGGGCGCGTCGGCGGCGAGGGCCGTGGACGGCGAGGCGGTGGCCGCGGCGCCGAACAGCGCGAGCGCCATCGCGACGGAGGCGGTCAGCCGCACGGTGGTACGGCGGCGACGGGTCCGTGTCGCGAGCGCGGTGGGTGTTGACGGAGCTGACGGAGCTGTGGGGGGCATTTGTTCCTCCCTGGCTGCGGAAGTACGAAGCGGACGTGCCGGCCGCCCAGCCAGGTGACGGCCTTGTCCGACCCGGAAAAGAACACGCGGTCAGCACGGCGGGACCACCGGATGGGGCGGCGGTCGAGCCTCTGAGAGCGCTCTCAGAGCCTTTACTTCTCGCATGTACTTGTCAAGAGATCGTGGTCGGGCGATCGGGCGCGGCAGGTACCGTCAGGGCCGGCGTCCGGGACACGCAACGAGCGGAGCCAGGCCGCCCGGGTCCCCGAGCGCGCGGAGCGGGCCGTCCGGGCCGGCGCCCGGGACCCTCGGTGGGAGCGGTCCGGACCCCGTCGGCAGTCGACGCCCCAAGACCCCGGCCGGCCGAGGGCCGGTCCCGGTCCCCTCAGGAGGCGTCGTCCTGACGCGGCGCCGCACGCTCAGGGTCGAACACGCCCCGGAACTGCGGAAAACGTTCCGCCCGGGGGTCCAGAAGATCGAGCAGCATGACCAGCTGACGCTGAATGTCCTCAAGTCGCGGCACGGCCGGGCCGGTGTCGACGGCCAGTTCGTCCACGTCGTCCAGCAACCGCTGGAACCAGCCACGGAATGCCTCGTCGTGATCGAGCCGGGCACAGAACTCGGCGAAGCCGAGACACCGGCGCCGCTTCGGATCACCGTCCGGATGCACCATCAGCTCCCCCACCGCGCGCTGCTCGGCGCGGAACAGGCGCAGTTCGTTGCTGTCCGGCGCGATCGCGCTGAGCGAGTGCCCGACCTTGGAGATCTGCGCCATCACGCTGCGGTTCGTCGCCGAGTTGCCGAGGTCCAGGAACTGCACATCGCGCCGGAGTATCTCCACCCAGCCCAGGTATTCGGCCAGGACGAACACGGTGCTGCGGCGGGCGTATTCGGCCTCCTGCTCGGTACCGCGCGTGAGGAACGACGTCAGGTAGCCGACCCTCTCACCGGGCGCGCGGTCCACGACGTGCCCGCGCAGGATGTTGAACACCCTCCCCTGGAAGTCGAACGCGGCCCACGCGAGGGACGCGCCGTACGAATCCATGAGCGTGCGCTGCTCCATGGTCCGCAGCCGCTGCTGCTGCCAGTACCCGAGGACCGCGGTCGCGGAGGCACTGGCGAGCGCGACCCCCGCGGACACCCACGACACCACGTCCACAACCGTTCCCCCTCCGAACCGGCGCGGTCAGCACAACGGCCCCTGATCTGCGTCTCGCAGTTCAGGGGCCGTTTGTTCCACGTGGCGGCGCCAGGATTCGAACCTGGGTAGGCTAAGCCGGCGGATTTACAGTCCGCTCCCATTGGCCACTCGGGCACACCGCCATGGGATGTGTCGCTTTTCGGGGCTCACCTGGGTGAGCACCCCGTGGCGACGTCGTAAACGATACCCGATCGGGAAGGGTGCTCCGCCACCGGATTGATCCGTCCTTCCCGCACGGCGGGGTGACTAGGCTTGCGTGGAGCGGTCGGTTCGTGTGCGGCCGTGACCGGGCTGGTGAGAACCGCCGCGCCGGGACCCCCACCGACATCAAGGAGCCACAAGGACATGGCCGACTCCAGTTTCGACATCGTCTCGAAGGTCGAGCGGCAGGAGGTCGACAACGCCCTCAACCAGACCGCCAAGGAGATCTCGCAGCGCTTCGACTTCAAGAACGTCGGCGCCTCGATCGGCTGGTCCGGCGAGAAGATCCTGATGGAGGCGAATGCCGAGGAGCGGGTCAAGGCCATCCTCGACGTCTTCCAGTCCAAGCTGGTCAAGCGGGGTATCTCGCTCAAGTCGCTGGACGCGGGCGAGCCGCAGCTCTCCGGCAAGGAGTACAAGATCTTCGCCACTGTCGAGGAGGGCATCTCCCAGGACAACGCCAAGAAGGTGGCGAAGATCATCCGCGATGAGGGCCCCCGGGGCATCAAGGCGCAGGTGCAGGGAGATGAGCTCCGAGTCACCTCCAAGAGCAGGGACGACCTCCAGTCCGTCATCGCGCTGCTCAAGGGCAAGGACTTCGAGTTCGCGCTCCAGTTCGTCAACTACCGCTGACCGTCGGCCGGGGGGGTGGCGGCCGGTGGGTGGCGGCCGGGGGCGCGCCTCCGCGGCGGCGTTCAGGCGCGGGAGCCGAGGCTGAGCCCCGGGACCCGGCGCCCGGGGCCCGCGAGCGAGGGCCCGGGTCGTACGGGAGCCCGGGCGGGGAACCGAGGCGGCGGTTGCGATGTCCGGAAACCGCCGGTCTCCTGGTCCGGGTCCGACCAGACTCGGCATCCGAGGAAAGGAGTCGGACATGTCAGTGACCACACGCGTGACCCCGCCCACGGTCCCCACGACCCTGTACGCGACCGTCGGCAGTCCCCTCGGTGAGCTGCTGCTCTCCGGGCAGGCGGCACCGGACGCTCCCGGCGGCACCGCGCTGGTCTCCCTCGCACTGCCGGGCCAGAAGGGCGCCGCCGGGGTGCTGGACGGCTGGGTGCGGGACGACGCCGCGTTCACGGAGATCGCCCGCCAGCTCGCCGCCTACTTCGCGGGCGAGCGCACCCGCTTCGACATCGCGTACGCGGAGGGGCCCGGCGCCACGGACTTCCGGCGCCGGGTGTGGCGAGCCGTCGACGCCATCCCGTACGGCACGACCGCGACGTACGGGCAGATCGCCGTGCAGGTCGGCGCGAGTGGCGCCGGGGTGCGCGCGGTGGGGTCCGCCATCGGCCGCAACCCGCTGCTTGTCGTGCGGCCCTGCCATCGCGTGATCGGCGCGGACGGCGCGCTGCGCGGCTACGCGGCCGGACTCGGGCACAAGGAGCGGCTGCTCGGACTGGAAGGCGCGCTCCCGCGGTGACTCCAGGGACGGGCACGGGCACCGGCGAGCTGTTCCCACGGCCTCGCGCGGTCGTGGCGCCCGGCGCCGTGCACGTACCGGGGTGGCTGTCGCCCGAGCGGCAGCGCGAACTGGTGGCGGCCTGCCGGGCCTGGGCCGCCGGCCCCGTTCCCATGCGGCACACCCGGCTGCCGCGCGGCGGGATGATGTCCGTACAAACGGTGTGCGTGGGCTGGCACTGGCAGCCGTACCGCTACACGCGCGCCGCCGGTGACGTGAACGGCGAGCGGGTCGTGGACTTCCCCGACTGGCTCGGCGACCTGGGGCGGGAGGCGGTGGCCGCCGCGTACACGGGCGTCCCCGGCGCGGAGTCGTACGCACAGGGTCTCTACGCGCCGGACACCGCTCTCGTGAACTTCTACGACGGTGCCGCGAAGATGGGCATGCATCAGGACAAGGACGAGAAGTCCCTGGCGCCCGTCGTGTCGCTGAGCATCGGTGACCGGTGCGTCTTCCGCTTCGGCAACACGCAGGACCGGGGGCGGCCCTACACGGACGTCGAGCTCGGCTCGGGCGACCTGTTCGTGTTCGGCGGGCCCTCCCGGCTCGCGTACCACGCCGTGCCGAAGGTGTATCCGGGGACGGCCGGGCCCGGGACCGGGATGAGCGGCGGACGGCTGAACATCACGCTGCGCCAGACCGGTCTCGGCTGACCCTCTCGTGCCGGGCGCCGGGACCGGCGCCGGACACGCGGCGGTGCCGTGCGGTGACGGCGGCTCGGGTCAGCGGCGGCGGCCCGGGTCAGCGGCGGTCGCGGGAGTTGCCGAATATCAGGCGGTAGGCGATCAGCAGCACCAGCGCCCCGCCGATGGCGGATATCCAGGTCGGGCCGTCGAAGAAGCTTTTGTTGATGGGGTGGTCGAGCCATTTGGCCGAGATCCAGCCTCCGAGGAACGCGCCGACGATGCCGGTCAGCACGGTGCCGATGATGCCGCCCGGGTCCCTGCCCGGGAGGAGGACCTTCGCGATCGCGCCGGCGATCAGGCCGAGCACGATCCAGCCGATGACGCCCATGCCATGCACCCGTTTCTTCCGTGTACTTCACGCACGCTCGCGTACGTCGTGCCTGTCTTCCCGCGGTGTTGTCGCCTGTTGAGACGCGGCACGGACGCCACGCGGTTGCGCGGCGTCCGTGAACCTCATGTGCTCATCATGGACGGGGGCACTGACAGTCCCGTCGCCGGACCCCCACGTCGGGGCTCAGCGGGCCCCGGCCCGGCCTCGGAGGAGCCGGTCCGGAACGGGAACGGGGCTCGGTGGAACGGGACGGGGCTCGGTGGAACGAGAACGGGGGCCGGGTGGAACGGGACCCGGCGGAAACGCAGACGGGGCCCGGTGGGGTCTATCGGGGGCCGGCGGCGGCCGCCGGTCCGGTTACCAGCGGGTCTGCGCGAACGCCTGGTCCGTGGGAACGATCTCCTTGCCGAGCGGCATCAGCGAGAGCGGGATCAGCTTGAAGTTCGCCAGGGCCAGCGGGATCCCGATGATCGTCACGAACAGCGCGATGCCCGTGAAGATGTGTCCCAGCGCGAGCCACCAGCCCGCGAGGACCACCCACAGCACGTTGCCCACCAGGGACCCCGCGCCGGCCTCCGGGCGGTCGATCGCCGTACGGCCGAACGGCCACAGCGCGTACGCGCCGATCCGGAACGCGGCCAGCCCGAACGGGATGCCGACGATCGTGATGCACAGCACCAGTCCGGCGGCCAGATATCCGAGGAACATCCAGAAGCCGCACAGGACGAGCCAGATGATGTTGAGGATTGTCTTCATGGTCGGCGACCTGCCATCTGTTCGAGGCGTGCAATGCGTTCGGCCATGGGCGGATGGGTCGAGAAGAGTTTCGAGACACCCTGGCCGGGCCGGAACGGGTTCGCGATCATCATGTGGCTCGCGGCTTCGAGGCGCGGCTCCGGGGGCAGCGGGAGCTGCTTGGTGCCGGCGTCCAGTTTCCGCAGGGCGGACGCCAGGGCCTCGGGGTCGCCCGTGAGCTGGGCACCGGAGGCGTCCGCCTGGTACTCGCGGGAGCGGCTGACGGCCAGCTGGATGACGGACGCGGCGAGCGGTCCCAGAAGCATGATCATAAGAAAGCCGACGATGCCGGGGCCTTCGTCGTCGTCCGAGTTGCCGATCGGGATCAGCCACGCGAAGTTCACCAGGAACAGCACGACCGAGGCGAGCGCCCCGGCGACCGACGAGATCAGGATGTCGCGGTTGTAGACGTGGCTCAGCTCGTGCCCGAGCACACCCCGCACCTCACGTTCGGTGAGGATCTGCAGGATTCCCTCCGTGCAGCACACGGCGGCGTTGCGCGGGTTGCGCCCGGTGGCGAAGGCGTTGGGGGCCTGCGTCGGTGAGATGTACAGCCTCGGCATGGGCTGCCGGGCCGCCGTCGAGAGCTCACGGACGATCCGGTACAGCTCGGGCGCCTCGAATTCGCTGACGGGACGCGCCCGCATGGCACGCAGTGCCAGTTTGTCGCTGTTCCAGTACGCGTAGGCGTTGGTGCCGAGCGCGACGACGACAGCGACGATCAAGCCCGTACGGCCGAAGAAGCTGCCGATGACGATGATGAGTGCGGACAGTCCTCCGAGGAGTAGGGCGGTCCTCAGCCCGTTGTGCCGGCGGTGCACGGTAGGCCCTCCAAGTCCTGCGGCAGGGGAACCCTTCGCTTGCTGCTGCTCCACTTCCTACAAGTGGACGCTTTCGTACTGGTCAACGCCAGGCGGGAGAATCCGGTTCCCCGGTCCCGCGGGGGCGGCCGAGTGCGCCGTACGGGCGGCGGGGTCCGTATCCCCACCACCCGCCACCAGGTGCGGGGCCTGGCGTACGAGGCCCTGCGGCCGGTCCTCCTTGACGGCGTGCGCGGTCAGAAGAGGTTCATGTCCGTGAACCGCAGCACCAGCTGGGGGGCGCCCGACAGGGCGATGCCCGCGACGGCCGCCAGGGCGACGGCGGCCACGACGGGACGCGGCGCGCGCGGCACTGTCACGGAGGCGGCCCCGGGCAGGATCGTGGGCGCCTCGTCCGCATCCCCGGACACCGGATCCGGGGACCGGAACAACAGGGCCGTCCACCGCAGGTAGTAGTAGAGGGCGCACGCGACGTTGGCGGCCATCACGACGGCGAGCCAGCCGAGGCCCGCGTCGACGGCCGAGGAGAAGACGGTGACCTTCGCGAAGAGGCCGATGATGCCGGGCGGCAGCCCCGCGAGGCACAGCAGGAAGAAGGCCAGCGCGAGCGCCGTGACCGGGCGGCGCGCGTACAGGCCCCGATAGTCCTCGATCCGGTTGAGCGGGCTCGTACGGGCCACCAGGGTGGCGACCCCGAAGGCGCCGAGGTTCACGGCCGCGTACATCAGGGCGTACGCGACGGTCGAGCCGATACGCCGCTCGCCCGCGTATCCGGCGGCGGCGATCGGCACCAGCAGGTAGCCGGCCTGGGCGACGGAGGACCAGGCGAGCAGCCGGACCGCGCCCCGCGCCCGGGTGGCGGACTGACGCAGCGCCGCGACGTTTCCGACGGACATCGTGAGCGCGGCGATCACCGCGAGGACGGGACCCCACAGGTGCGCGTAGGGCGGGAAGGCGACGACGGCGACCAGGATGAGTCCGGAGAAGCCGACTGCCTTACTGACGACGGACAGGTACGCGGCGATCGGCAGGGGGGCGCCCACGTAGGTGTCGGGAACCCAGAAGTGGAAGGGCGCGGCCGCCGTCTTGAAGGCGAAGCCCACCAGGGTGAGCAGGACGCCCGTCCTGGCGAGGATGTGCAGTTGTCCCTGCACGTGCGGGAGGGCCGCGGCGATCGCGGTCAGGTGGAGCGTGCCGGTCGCCCCGTAGACGAAGCTGACGCCGAGGAGCATCACGGCGGTCGCCGCGACCGAGGACAGGAAGAACTTGAGCGCGGCCTCGGCGGAGAGCCGGTCACCGCGCCGGATCCCGACCAGGGCGAAGGCGGGCAGCGAGGCGATCTCCAGCGCGACGACGAGCGTGGCCAGGTCGCGGGCCGCCGGGAGCAGAGCGGCGCCGGCGGCGGAGGACAGCAGGAGGAACCAGTACTCGCCGGGAAACGCACCCGCCTCTGTTACGGCTCCTCGCGGTCGGCGGGCGTCCGTCGCACCCGCCTCGTCGCCCGTGCCGCCGGCAGCCGCGCCCGTGCCGGTGCCGCCGGCGCCCGGCGTGACAGCGCGCCCCGGCATGGACAGCAGGGCCGTGAGGAGCGCGCCGCCGAGCACCAGCAACTGGATGACCAGGGCGAAGTGGTCGGCGGTGTAACTGCACAGGTGGCCGCCGTGCCCGTCGGCGCCGCCGGTCAGGCAGAAGGTGGCCCGGTCGCCCGCACGCAGCGGGATCAGGGACAGCAGTGCGAGCGCGAGACCGCCGACGGAGAGGCCGCCGAGGAGCGGCTTGCGGCGCTCCTCCACAAAGAGATCGGCCACGAGGACGATCAGCGCGACGGCCGCGGTGATCGCGGGGGGCGCGACGGCGAGCCAGTCGACGGACTGGATGAGAGTCCCTGCGCTCATGAGGCGCCTCCCGCGAGCAGCCGGTGCACGGCGGGGTCGCTCAGGCCCAGCAGTACGGCGGGCCACAGCCCGGCCAGGACGGTGAGCGCGACGAGCGGACTCCAGGCGGCCAGCTCGTGGGCCCGCACGTCGGGCAGGCGCGGCAGCGGACCGCCGGGCTCCCCGGTCGCGAAGCCCGGCGTCCCGGTCGCACCGTCGCCGTGACGTACGCCCATGCAGACGCGCCGCACGACGGTCAGCAGGTACGCGGCGGTCAGCAGGGTCCCGAACGCGGCGACGGACATGAAGGTCAGGAAGGCCGGGCGGCTGAGCCCGGCGGCGGGGCGGAACGCGCCGAACATGGTGAGCATCTCGCCCCAGAACCCGGCGAGGCCCGGCAGCCCCAGGGAGGCCACGGCGGCGAACGCGAGGAGGCCCCCGAGACGCGGGGCGCGACCGTAGAGCGCGGCGCCGGTGGCCCCGGCGAGGGTGTCGAGGTCCGCGGTGCCGTAGCGGTCCTTGACTCCGCCGACCAGGAAGAACAGCAGGCCGGTGATGAGCCCGTGGGCGATGTTCGCGAACAGTGCGCCGTTGACCCCGGTGGGTGTCATCGAGGCGATGCCGAGGAGCACGAAGCCCATGTGGCCGACGGAGGAGTACGCGATGAGGCGTTTGAGGTCCCCGCCGGCGCCGCGCCGGACGAGGGCGAGGCACGCGAGCGATCCGTAGATGATCCCGGCGACGCCGAGAGCCGCGAGGTAGGGAGCGAAGACGCGCATGCCGTACGGGGCGATCGGCAGGACGATCCGGACGAATCCGTAGGTGCCCATTTTGAGCAGGACGCCGGCGAGGAGGACCGAGCCGACGGTCGGAGCGGCCGTGTGGGCATCGGGCAGCCAGCTGTGCAGCGGCCACATCGGGGTCTTCACCGCGAGCCCGACGCCGATCGCCAAAACCGCGATGACCTGCGTGGATGTGCTCAGCCCCCGGCCGTTGTCAGTGGCGAGTGCCACCATGTCGAACGTACCTGCGCGAAGTCCGATCAGCAGCAGGCCGAGCAGCATGATCACCGAGCCGAGCACGGTGTAGAGGACGAACTTCGAGGCGGCAGCCTGCCGCCCGCCGGTCACGCCCTCGTCGCCGCCCCAGCGCGCGATCAGGAAGTACATCGGGATGAGGACCATCTCGAAGGCGAGGAAGAAGAGGATCAGGTCCAGGACGGCGAAGGTCGCCAGGGTGCCGGATTCGAGGAGGAGCAGGAGGGCCACGAAGCCCTTCGCGCCGGGTCCCTTCGGGGGCCTGAAGTAGCTGTGGAGAGCGCAGAGGAAGGTCAGCAGGGCGGTCAGCACCAGAAGGGGGAGGGAAATGCCGTCTATGCCCAGGTGGATGCGGATGTTCATGGCCGCGATCCAGCTGATGTCCGTCGTGGCCTGCATGGTCGACGCGTGGTGCCGGTCGAAACCGAGGGCCAGTGCGATCGCGGCGGCGAGGACCACGCCGGTGACGATCACGCCGTGGCGCAGCACGGCCCGCTCGGGGCCCGGCCCCCGCAGTCCGGGTGGTGCGGGCAGGAGCGCGGCGCCCGCGCCGATGAGCGGGCCCACGACGATCACGGCGAGAAGGATCTTCATCACGGATTCGCTGATATCGAGCACGGCTCACGCTCCCGCTGCGACGAGTACGGCGGCGATCGCCAGCACGACGGAGCCCGCGAGCAGCGCGCTCAGGTAGGTCTGGACGTTGCCGGTCTGGACCCGGCGCACGGCAGCGCCGAGCAGCCGGGGTCCGGCGCCCGCTGCCCGCACGTACGTGTCGACGACCTCCCGGTCCAGGAAGCGGACCAGCCGGGCGCCTGCCGCGACGGTGCGTACGAACAGCAGGTCGTAGAGCGCGTCGAGGTGGAAGCCCGCGGCGGCGTGCCGGTGCAGCGGCCCGAGCAGCAGACGACCGGGGTCGGCGGGGTCGGCCGCGTCCGCGATGTCGCCGTACACGAGGGGGTGGGCCTCGATGGCCTCGGCCTCGGAGAGTGCGGGCTCGGCGTCGGGGTGTGCGGCGACGGCCCCGAGAGGGCTCTCTTCGAGGAGCGGGGCGGTGCGCCGCCACGTCGCGCCTATGGCAACCACCCCGACGAGGGCGAGGCCCGTGGCGAGGACCGAGGTGTTCAGGGCGGGGGTCAGCCGCTGACCGTCGAACCAGTCGCCGAGGTACCAGGCGAGCGCGCCGAAGCCGACGCTCGGCACGGCCAGCACCCATAGGACGGCGTTCATGGCGAAGGGCTGCGGGCCGTGGTCGGGCGCGGGCGCGCCCCGGCCGCGGAAGGCGAGGAGCCAGAGGCGGGCGGCGTAGGCGCCGGTGAGGAGGGCTGCGGCGAGTCCTGCGAGCAGCACGGTCCAGCCGATCACGACGGAGGCTGTCGGCCCGACCGCCCCGGCGGCGGACGGGCCGACAGCCGCGGCCGAGCGCGCCGCGTCGGAGACGGAGGCGGGGGCCGAGCCGCCCAGTGCGGCGTTCTCGGCCGCGCCGAGCACCGACTCCTTGGAGAAGAAGCCGGAGAAGGGAGGGATCGCGGCGAGGGCGAGCAGGCCGATCGTCATCGTCCGGAAGGTGTCGGGGATGCGCCGCGCGAGACCGCCCATGCGGGACATGGCGGCGAGCGAGTTGGTACCCGCGGCGTGGATCACGACGCCCGCGCCGAGAAAGAGCAGCGCCTTGAAGGCGCCGTGCGACAGGAGGTGGAAGACGGCGGCGTCCCGGTCGCCGAGGGCCAGCGCACCGGACATGTAGCCGAGCTGACCGATCGTCGAGTACGCGAGGACGCGCTTGATGTCGTCCTGCGCGAGCGCGGCGAGCGCGGAACCGACCATCGTGACGGCGGCGACGACCGCCAGCACGACGAGCGCGGCGGTGGACGCCAAGAAGACGGGGAGGAGGCGGGCGACGAAGTAGACGCCGGCGGCGACCATCGTCGCCGCGTGGATGAGCGCCGAGACGGGGGTGGGGCCGGCCATCGCGTCGGGCAGCCAGGTGTGCAGGGGGAACTGGGCCGACTTGCCCGCGACCCCCGCGAGCAGCAGCAGCGCCACCAGCGTGGGGTGGTGCAGGCCGCCGTCCGCGACCGTGTCGAGGATCCGGGGGATGCGGAAGCTGCCCGCGTCGGCGGCCAGGGCGAACAGCCCGATGAGGAAGGGGATGTCACCGAGCTTGGTGACGAGGAACGCCTTGATCGAGGCGGCGCGCGCCTCGGGCGTCTCCCAGTAGTGGCCGACCAGGAAGTAGGAGCAGATGCCCATCACTTCCCAGCCGACCAGCAGCACCATCAGGTCACCCGAGTAGACGACGAGCAGCATGGCGGAGGTGAAGAGAGACACCAGCGCGGCGTACGAGGGGTAGCGCGGGTCGTGGCGCAGATAGCCCGTCGAGTAGAGCTGCACGCAGGTCGCGACGACGGTGACCAGCACCGCGACGAGCGCCGCGAAACCGTCGATGTGCACGGAGAGATCGATGGGGACGGAGCCGGTGGGCGTGAGCCGGGTCGCGGCGTCGAGCGGCGGCGTGCCGCCACCGGCCCCACCGCCCTGCCGGACGGCGACCAGCACGGCGAACACGGCCGCGAACAGCGTCGGCAGCAGGGCGAGGGGACGCACCAGCGCGGGCGCGGCGCGGCCGGTGAGAAGACCGAAGGCGGCGCCGAGGAACGGGAGAAGGGGGACGAGGACGGCGAGGGTGGTGGTGCTCACGCGGGGGCCTCGGCATTCGTCGCCGCGGGTCCGGCGGGGTGGTCGGGGTGTCCCGATCCGGCGTCGGGGTCGCCTGCGCCGTCGGGCGCCCGGTCCATCGCGGGCTCGGAGGTGTCGCGGAGCCGGTCGATGTCCGCGGTGCCGCGCACCCGGTAGACCGTCAGCACGATCGCCAGGCCGATGCCGATCTCGGCCGCGGCGATGGCGATGACGAAGAGGGTGAGCGCCTGCCCCGCGTGCAGGGTGTCGCGCAGCCACGCGTCGAAGGCGACGAGGTTGAGGTTGACGGCGTTGAGCATGAGCTCGACCGACATCAGGACCAGGATCGCGTTGCGCCGCGCGAGGACGCCGTACACGCCGGTGCAGAACAGCAGGGCCGCGAGGACCGCGGGATAGACAAGGTGCATCAGCGACCACCCTGCCCTGAACGCGGGGCCGGGGCACGGCGGGTGGCGGTGCGGGGCGGCCCGGGCCGGGCGCCGCCGGCGCCGCCCGCGCGGTCCGCACCGCTGGGGGCGCCGTGCTTGCGGGACAGGACGATCGCGCCGACGAGTGCCGCGAGCAGCAGGACGGAGAGTGCCTCGAAGGGCAGCACCCAGTGCCGGAACAGGAACTGCCCCGTCACCTTGGTCGAGCCCTGGGCGGGCCCGCTCAGATCGATCCAGGTCGCGCGGAAGGCGTCCACGACCACCCATACGAGGGTCGCCGCGGCGGCCACGGCGACCACGAGGGCGGCGACGCGGTTGCCCGAGTCGGCGTCGGGCGAACGGCCGATGGGGGCCCTGGTGAGCATGAGACCGAAAAGGAGGAGGACGACGACGGAACCGAGATAGATCAGGACCTGCACCCAGGCGATGAACTCGGCGGTGAGCAGCAGGTATTCGACGGCGAGGCCACCGAGTGCGACGACCAGCCAGAGCGCGGCGTGCACGAGCTGCCGGGTGGTGACGGTCACCAGGGCCGCGCCGAACGTCACGATGCCCACGAGGAGGAACACCACCTCCACACCGGACGGCGAGAGGAAGCCGTGGTGCGCCGCCTGCGCGAGCGCGTTGCCGCCCGGGGCGGAGGCGTACGTGTGGGCGCTGGACGCATGGGCGAGCGAATCGTGTGCGGCCGGGCCCCGCGGGACGGGTGAGGCGAGCGGGACGAGCGAGAGGGACGGGACATGCGCGAGGGAGGAGGCGATGAGGTTCACGCGCTGTCCCCCTCGGGCCCGTCCTGCGGGGAGTTCCGGCCGTCGCCCGGCCGTCGGCCGTCCTGCCGGGAGCCGCCGTCGCCCTCCGGCGGGGGGCCGACCTGCCCGGGGCCGCCGTCGCCGCCCGGGTGGACGGTGTCCTGCCTGTCCGGGTGGGCGCCGCCCTGCGTGTCCGGCCGGGCGGCGTCCTGTGTGCCCGGCCGGGTGCCGGGCTGCGTACCCGGTCGGGTGCCGTCCTGCGTGTCCGGGTGGGTGCCGCTCTCCTGCTGGGCGAGGCGTTCGGCGGCCTTGCGGGCGGCGGCGACCTCCTTGGGCTCCTCGCTCGACGGGTCCAGGGCCGGCGGCTCCGGCACGGTCCACATCCAGTCGCGGAGCTTGTCCCGCTCGTGGGTGAGTTCGCGGATGTCCGTCTCCGCGTACTCGAACTCGGGTGACCAGAACAGCGCGTCGAAAGGACACACCTCGATGCAGATGCCGCAGTACATGCAGAGGGCGAAGTCGATGGCGAAACGGTCCAGGACGTTCCTGCTGCGCTCGCGGCCACCCGGCGCGACGGGCGGCATCGTCTCCTTGTGGGAGTCGATGTAGATGCACCAGTCGGGACACTCGCGCGCGCACAGCATGCACACGGTGCAGTTCTCCTCGAACAGCCCGATGACGCCCCTGCTGCGGGGCGGCAGTTCGGGCAGCGCCTCGGGGTACTGCTCGGTGACCGTCTTGCGGGTCATCGTGCGGAGGGTGACGGCGAGGCCCTTCGCGAGCCCGCTGCCGGGGATCGGGGACATCAGCTGATCACGACCTTGACGACACCCGTGAGGGCGATCTGGGCGAGGGCGAGCGGGATGAGGACGGTCCACGCGAGTTTCTGCAACTGGTCCTCGCGCAGCCGCGGATAACTGACGCGCAACCAGATCACGACGAACGCGAGCACGGCGGTCTTCAGCAGGGTCCACACCCAGCCGAGCCCGTCGGCGCCGAACGGCCCGTGCCAGCCACCGAGGAACAGGACGGCGGTCAGCCCGGACAGCACGACGATGCCCGCGTACTCGGCGAGCAGGAACAGCGCGAACCGCAGCCCCGTGTACTCGGTGTACGCGCCGAAGATGATCTCCGAATCGGCGATCGGCATGTCGAAGGGCGGCCGCTGGAGTTCCGCCAGCCCCGCCACGAAGAACACGACACCGCCGACGAGTTGCCAGGGCACCCACCACCAGTGGAAAGCACCCAGCACCCCGGAGAGCGACACGGTTCCCGCCGCCATCGCCACGGACGCGGCGGCGAGCAGCATCGGCAGTTCGTACGCGAGCAGCTGTGCGGCGGTGCGCATCCCGCCGAGCAGCGAGAACTTGTTGGCGGAGGCCCAGCCGGCCATCAGCGAACCGAGCACGCCGATCCCCATGACCGCGAGGACGTAGAAGAGACCGGCGTCGATCGACTGCCCCACGGCACTCTCGCCCGGGCCGACGGGGATCACGACCAGCACCAGCAGGTACGGCAGGAGCGCGACGGCCGGTGCGAGCTGGAAGATCCGGCGGTCGGCGTCGGCCGGGACGATGTCTTCCTTCTGCGCGAATTTCACACCGTCGGCGACGAGTTGCGCCCAGCCGTGGAACCCACCGGCGTGCATGGGGCCGAGGCGCCCCTGCATATGGGCCATCACCTTGTGCTCGGCCTGACCCACCACGAGCGGAAGGACCAGGAAGGCGACGAAGACGGCGATGAGCCGGAGGGCGACGTCGAGCACGTCGTTCATCCGCCCTCACCACCGGCCGGGCCTGGACCCCGGTCCTCACGGCCCGAACCCTCACGGCCTTCCGAATCGTCGGTCGCCTCGTCCGGCGACCCGGTCGCCTCGTGCGGGCCGCCGGTCGCCTCGTGCGGGCCGCCGGTCGCCTCGTGCGGGCCGCCGTTGGCGTCGTGCGGGCCGCCGTTGGCGTCGTGCGGGTCGCCGGTTGCCTCGTCCTGCGTGCCGGCCAGGTCGTCCCCGCCGCCGGAACCGCTCTCGTCGCTCTGGTCGCCTGGGCCGCCCTGGCTGGCCTCGCTGCCCTCGCCGTCCTCGCTGCCGCTGGCATCTGACTCGTCGCGCTCCCGGTGCCAGGGAGCGTCGCGGCGCACGGATCGCTTCGCGACGCCGGGCACATCGGCCCGATCGGGGGCACCCGTCGCGCCTGGAGCGTCCGCACCACCGGGCTCGCCAGGAGCCGCCGTCGTGCTTCCCGTGCCAGGGGGCTTCCCCGTCTCGTCGGCGCCGGAGCCGGCGGGCGCGGGTCCCTCGCCACCCGCTGCCGGGCGGCTGGGCCCGGTCGGCGGCCCCGCCACCTCACGTTCCGTCGCCTCACGTTCCGTCGCCTCACGCTGCGAGGCCGAGCCCGCCGAGGCGCTGCGCGAACGGCGCGGGGTCCGGGGTGCGGTGGGCGCCCCGCCGTCGGCCGGCGCAGCCGCCGACGCGGGCCCCTGCGAGGCCGAGCCCTCGGACGCGCTGCGCGTCCGGCGCGGCCTGCGCGGAGCCTCCTCCGCAGCCGCAGCCGCAGAGCCAGTCGCGGAGGCAGAGGCAGAGGTGCCGCCGCGCGCGGCACCGCGCGCGGGACGGGCCGCCGCGCGCGGCGTCTCGCCCTTGTGCGGGCCCCACTCGTTCGGGTCGGGAACTCCCGGTGGGAGCATCTGCCGGCGGCGCGGGGACGCCGATTCGCCGGGGTCCTTCGCGCCGGGCCACGCCTTCACGACGCGAGAGGCCAGCACGAAGTCCTTGCGCAGCGGGTGGCCCTCGAAGTTCTCCGGGAGCAGCAGTGGCGTCAGGTTCGGGTGGCCGCCGAAGGCGACACCGAACATCTCGTGCGTCTCACGCTCGTGCCAGGCCGCGCCCGCGTAGATCCCGACGGCCGTCGGCAGCGTGACCGCGTCGTGCGGCAGCGTCGTCCGTACGAGCAGGGCCCGCACCGTGCGGTCGGCCACGGCGAAGACACGTGCCGAGACCCGGAAACCGCCGTCGGCCTCGTCGACGGCGCTCAGCCAGTCGAAGTAGTCGCAGCCGAGCGCGGAGCGGGCGGCGGTGAGGGCGTCGAGCCAGCGCTCCGCCGGCACGTCCACCGTGAGCAGCCCGTACGACATCTCCGCCGTCGCGCCCTCACCGAAGGTGTCGGCCACCGACCCGGGCAGGGCGTCGTACGCGTCGGTCATCGCGGGTCCTCCGCGCCCGGCGGTCGGACCAGGCCGCTGCGGAGCTGGGCGGCGGAGGGTCCGGCTCCGTAGCGCTCGCCCAGCGATTCGGCGGCGATCTTCTCCTGGAGTTTCAGGATGCCCTGGAGCAGTGCTTCGGGACGCGGCGGGCAGCCCGGCACGTACACGTCGACGGGGATGATCTGGTCGACGCCCTTCGTGACCGCGTACGAGTCCCAGTAGGGCCCGCCGCAGTTGGAGCAGGCGCCGAAGGAGATGACGTACTTCGGTTCGGGCATCTGCTCGTACAGCCGCTTCACCGCCGGCGCCATCTTGTCCGTGACGGTGCCGGACACGACCATCAGGTCGGCCTGGCGCGGGCCGGGGGCGAAGGGGATCACGCCGAGCCTGATGAAGTCGTGGCGGGCCATCGAGGCGGCGATGAACTCGATCGCGCAGCAGGCGAGCCCGAAGTTGAAGACCCAGAGGCTGTAGCGGCGGCCCCAGTTCAGGACGACTTTCATCGGTTCCGGGGCGAGGCGGGACAGGACGCCGAGGCGGCGGGGCTCCGGGAGCGGCTCGGGCTCGCGGGCGGCGGGCGGTGGCGCCATGGGCGGGGTGGGCGGCGTCGGGGGCGGGGTCACGTCCATTCGAGGACGCCCTTCTTCCATGCGTAGAGCAGTCCCACGGCCAGGAAGCCGAGGAAGATGAACATTTCGACGAGCGTCGTCACGCCGTACCCGGGTGCGGCGAAGACAGTCGCCCACGGGAAGAGGAAGACGGAATCGACGGCGAAGATCACGTAGAGGAACGCGTACACGTAGTACCGCACCTGGGTGTGCGCCCAGCCCTCGCCGACCGGGTCGACACCGCACTCGTAGGTGAGCAGCTTCTCCTGCGTCGGTACGACGGGCCGCAGCAGCCGTCCCGCGCCGAAGGCGACCGCGACGAACAGCACGCCGATCACGGCGAGCAGCCCCACCACCGTGTAGCCGCGGAAGTAGCCCGCCGCGAGAACGACCGGTTCCGGCACGTCCGCTCCTCGCTCCCTGACCCGCTGTGTCCATCGGTCCGGCGCCCGCCGGTGCTGCCTCGTCCGGCGCCCGCCGGTGCTGCCTCGTCCGGCACCTGCCCGGCGTCCGCGCGCCGACGACCGGTGCTCGGACGGACCTATCGGTGTACGTCATCGGCCCTCGGCGTACGCACCGCCTGACATACCGGCTGTACGGAGCGGAAGTCTAGGCCCTGTTAAAGGGCCGGTAAGCGCCCCTCCCCCAGTGCCACGGTCCCGCGGGGTGGGGCTAGCCCCACCCCGGACGCTTCGGGTTACCCCATGGCGCCTCGTCGCGGGGGACGGCAGGCTTGTGCGTTATGACCGCCAGTCCACGCCCGAGCGGCGCATCGCACGGCAGCCAGGCCCACCCCGCGGAGCGTGGCGGCCCGGGCCTTCCCGATGTCCCGCCGCCCGCGCGTTTCGCCTACGACCGGCACACGTGGAAGGAGATCGCCCACCTGCTGGTGAACTTCCCGGCCGCGCTCGTCGGCTTCGTCTACGTGGTGGTGACACTCGCGGTGGGCGCCGGCCTGTCCGTGACGGTCGTCGGCCTGCCGCTGCTGGTGGCGAGTCTCGCGGGGACACGGCTGTTCGGCCGACTGGAGCGTGCCCGGGCCCGGCGCCTGCTCGGCGTACGGGTGGACGAACCGAGCCCGATGTTCCACCGCAGGGGCGCGGGCTTCTTCGGCCGGATGGTGGCTTCCCTGAAGGACCCGGTGGGATGGCGGACCGCGCTGTACACGGTCATGCGGCTGCCGTGGGGCATCGTCACGTTCAGCGTGACGCTGACCGGTCTCTTCGTGCTGTGGCCCGTGCTGCCGTACATCGTGCGCGGCATGGCCAACGCGGACCGGGCGATGGTGCGCGCTCTGCTCTCGCCCGACGAGGAGCTGGAGGCGCGCGTCGCGGAGCTGGAGACGGACCGCGGGGTCGTCGTCGACACGGCCGCCGCCGACCTGCGCCGCATCGAGCGCGACCTGCACGACGGCGCGCAGGCCCGGCTCGTCGCGCTCGCCATGGGTCTCGGCCTCGCGAAGGAGAAACTGACGGAGGACCCGGAGGCCGCGGCGGTGATGGTGGACGAGGCGCACGGCGAGGTGAAGCTCGCCCTCCAGGAGCTGCGGGACCTCGCGCGCGGCATCCATCCCGCCGTGCTCACCGACCGGGGCCTGAGCGCCGCGCTGTCGTCGGTCGCCTCGCGCTGCACGGCACCGGTGAAGGTCACGGTCGAACTCGACGAGCGGCCGGCAGAGGCCATCGAGGGCATCGCGTACTTCACGGTCTCCGAGCTGCTGCAGAACGTCAGCAAGCACAGCGGGGCGCGCTCGGCGAGCGTGGACGTGTGGCGCACGCGGGACAGGCTGCTGATCCAGGTCCGCGACGACGGCGTCGGTGGCGCGCGCCTCGACGGCGGTACGGGCATGGCGGGCCTCGCCGACCGGCTGGGCGCCGTGGACGGCCTGTTCGTGCTCGACTCCCCGGCCGGCGGCCCGACGACGGTGACGGCGGAGCTGCCCTGGCGCCGGCGGGGCGGCGGCCCGGCCGGGACCGCGGGAACACCCGTCAGAGGCGGCGTCCGTGACGGGCGCGGGAGTCTCGGGATACGCGGGGCCCGCGGGAAGGACGCCGGACGCGGGACGGACACGCCGCGCCGGGCCGGCCCGCCCCACGGGGTGGGGAAAACCCGAGGGTGAGGACGGTGACCGCCCTCATGGTGGGGCGCTCCCGCACCCGCGACCATGGAACGTGCCGGGCAGACCACCCCAGCCGGGTCGGGGTCCGGATCGGACCCGGACCCGGACCCCGACCCGAGCGGCCCTGACCCGGCCTGCCGGAGCCGAACCGAACCGGCCAGGACCGAACCGTGGCAGCGCCCGCACCCCTGGGACCGCCCACACCGCAGGCCCGCAGGCACCGGGACGAACCGCACGCACCGCAGGCCCGCACGCACCGCACGCGAGAAACCCGCAGCACCAGTACCCGCACCACCAGAACCACAGCACCGCAAGCACCGCAAGCACCGCAAGCACCGCAAGCACCGCAAGCACCGCCCAGAGCAGTGCCAGCACTACACGACACACACGCGCACCACACGCACCGAATACCTCCAGCGCATGGACGGACACGGACCCGGCGGAGCTCCCCCGGGGACCCCGCCGCTGATCCGGCGGCTCTAGCAGATCGGACGGCCACGATGGCCAGTTACCCAGGTGTCGAGATGAGTACGGAGTACACCCCCGGCCGGGGCACCGCGCCCCGGCGCCACCTTCTTCCGCCTGTCCTGCGCGAGCCGTTCGAGGGCCGGACGTGGCGCGAGTTCGGCTATCTCCTGCTCGGCCTGCCGATCGGCATCGTGCTGTTCGCGTACTCCCTCACGATGCTGCTGTTCGGCATGGGCATGCTGATCACGTTCCTGGGGCTGCCCCTGCTGGCGATCACCCTGGCGAGCGCCCGGGGGTTCGCCGTGATGGAGCGCGCCCGCGCCCGGACCCTGCTCGGCCTGGACGTGGGCCGTTCGCAGCCGGTCAGGGCGAAGAAGGAGGGCCTGCTGCCCTGGACGGGCGCGATGCTCAGGAGCGGCGAGTCCTGGCGCAACCTGCTGTACGCGCTGGTGCAGTTCCCGTGGGCCTGCTTCTCGTTCGTGGTGAGCGTGACGTTCTGGGTGACGGGCTGGGGGCTGCTCGCGTTCCCGCTGTGGCAGTGGGCGTACCACGACGCTGGGGACGGCGGTGGAATCGTCCTGTTCCGGAATGCCTCGGGCACCACGATCGACCTCGGCGCCCCCCTCCAGACCGCGATCGTGTGTGCGCTGGGCCTGGTCCTGGTCCTCGCGACGCCGTACCTCCTGCGCGGCCTCACCTCCGTGGACCGGCTGATGGTGGGCGCGCTGCTCGGCCCGTCGCGGCTGGAGTCCCGTGTCTCGGAACTGGAGACGGACCGCGGGGTCGTCGTCGACACGGCCGCCGCGGACCTGCGCCGCATCGAGCGCGACCTGCACGACGGCGCGCAGGCCCGGCTCGTCGCCCTCGCCATGGATCTCGGCCTCGCGAAGGAGAAGATGACCGAGGATCCGCAGGCCGCCGCGCGCATGGTCGACGAGGCGCACGGCGAGGTGAAGACGGCCCTGCAGGAGCTGCGGAACCTCGCACGCGGCATCCATCCCGCCGTCCTGACCGATCGCGGCCTGGACGCGGCGCTGTCGGCCCTGGCCGCGCGGTGCACGGTTCCGGTACGGGTCGATGTCGACCTGCCCGGCCGGCCGGCCCCGGCGATCGAGGGCATCGCGTACTTCACCGTCTCCGAGCTGCTCCAGAACATCAGCAAGCACGCGCGGGCCGGGCGGGCGGCGGTGGACATGTGGCAGTCGGACGGCCGGCTGCTGCTCCAGGTCCGCGACGACGGTGTCGGCGGCGCGGACGCGGAGGCGGGCAGCGGCCTGGCGGGGCTGACCGAGCGGCTCGGCGCGGTGGACGGCGTCCTGCTGGTCGACTCCCCGCGGGGCGGCCCCACGACCGTGACGGCGGAACTGCCCTGGCGCGAGTGAGCCGCCGCACCCGCCCGGGGCCCCACCGCCCGGACCCACCGGGCCGCCCGGAGCCGCCGGGGCCGGAGCCGCCGGGCCGCCGGGCGGCCCGGAACCCCGGGGCGAACCCGGAACTCCCCGGAGCACGCGGTGTCCCGCAGGGCCCGGCAACCCGCGGGCAACCCGAAAGGCCGCGCCCGCGTCCGTTGACTGGGATGCTGTGGGGACCAGGGGACGCCGGGGCGAGAGGTCCGGGCGCGCGTGAGGCGTGGGGGGTTGCGAGTCAGTGGTCGCGGTTGTGGAGGACAGAGTGCGGGTGGTCATCGCCGAGGATTCGGTGCTGCTCAGGGAGGGTCTGACCCGGCTCCTGACCGACCGGGGCCACGACGTGGTCGCGGGCGTCGGGGACGCGGTGGCACTGACGAAGACCATCGGCGAGCTCGCCGACCAGGGGGCCCTGCCCGACGTGGTCGTCGCGGACGTCAGGATGCCCCCGACGCACACCGATGAGGGCGTACGGGCGGCCGTCTGGCTGCGCAAGGCGCACCCGGAGGTCGGCGTCCTCGTCCTGTCGCAGTACGTGGAGGAGGAGTACGCCACGGAGCTGCTGGCCGGGTCGACGCGCGGGGTGGGCTATCTCCTCAAGGACCGGGTGGCCGACGTCAGGGAGTTCGTGGACGCGGTGGTCCGGGTGGCGGGCGGCGGGACGGCGCTCGACCCGGAGGTGGTGGCCCAGTTGCTGGGCCGCAGCCGCAAGCAGGACGTGCTGGCGGGCCTGACGCCACGCGAGCGCGAGGTGCTGGGGCTGATGGCCGAGGGCAGGACGAACTCGGCGATCGCGAAGCAGCTCGTGGTGTCCGACGGGGCGGTGGAGAAGCACGTCAGCAACATCTTCCTGAAGCTCGGCCTGTCCCCGAGTGACGGGGATCACCGCCGGGTGCTCGCCGTCCTGACGTATCTCAGGTCGTGAGAGCGGGGAGCCTCATGGTGTGACGCTCCGGAGCGGGTCCGTGGGCTGCTGGGAGGCGGTGGTCCTAGTCCCAAAGGACGACTCGCCACCGTCGGCCGCGCGCGATCGCAAAACCGCCTAGAACAGGGCATTTTCCCGCGTCGGGGTGTCTCATGGCGGGGTCCACCATGCGAGCGAGCAGAGGTAGGCGACCCTTACCGACGTAGGGTTGCCCCGGGACAGCCGGCGGCCGGCGGTCCCGAGCCGCAGCCTCACAGGGAGGTCCAGTTCAGTGACCAGCCAGGTCAGTAGCCCAGCCGACGAGGCCAACGACGCGGGTGACACCGTCGTCGCTGAGCAGCATGCCCCGCTCTCGGGCCGGTCGGAAGAGTCGGGGCCGGGGGGTTCCGGCGCCAAGGAGGTCCGCCGTCTGGACCGGGTGATCATCCGCTTCGCGGGTGACTCGGGCGACGGCATGCAGTTGACGGGTGACCGGTTCACCTCGGAGACGGCCTCCTTCGGCAACGACCTGTCGACGCTGCCCAACTTCCCGGCCGAGATCCGCGCCCCAGCAGGCACCCTGCCGGGTGTGTCCTCGTTCCAGCTGCACTTCGCGGACCACGACATCCTCACGCCGGGCGACGCGCCGGACGTGCTGGTCGTGATGAACCCGGCGGCCCTGAAGGCCAACATCGCCGACGTGCCGCGGGGCGCGGAGATCATCGTCAACACGGACGAGTTCACCAAGCGCCCGATGGCGAAGGTCGGCTACGACGTCTCTCCGCTGGAGGACGGCTCGCTCGACGCGTACCAGGTGCACCCGGTGCCGCTGACGACGCTGACGATCGAGGCGCTCAAGGAGTTCGGCCTGTCCCGCAAGGAGGCCGAGCGCAGCAAGAACATGTTCGCCCTGGGCCTGCTGTCGTGGATGTACAACCGGCCGACGGAGAACACCGAGTCGTTCCTGCGCTCGAAGTTCGCGAAGAAGCCGCAGATCGCCGAGGCGAACGTGGCCGCCTTCCGCGCCGGCTGGAACTTCGGCGAGACGACCGAGGACTTCGCCGTCTCGTACGAGGTCGCCAAGGCCGAGGAGGCCTTCCCGACCGGTACGTACCGCAATATCTCGGGCAACCTCGCGCTGTCGTACGGTCTGATCGCCGCCGCGCACCAGGCGGACCTGCCGCTCTACCTCGGCTCGTACCCGATCACCCCGGCCTCCGACATCCTGCACGAGCTGTCGAAGCACAAGAACTTCGGCGTGCGCACCTTCCAGGCCGAGGACGAGATCGCCGGGATCGGCGCCTCGCTCGGCGCCGCCTTCGGCGGCTCCCTGGCCGTCACCACCACGTCCGGCCCCGGTGTCGCGCTCAAGAGCGAGACGATCGGCCTCGCGGTCTCCCTCGAACTGCCGATGCTGATCGTGGACATCCAGCGCGGCGGTCCTTCCACGGGCCTGCCGACGAAGACCGAGCAGGCCGACCTGCTGCAGGCGATGTACGGCCGCAACGGTGAGGCCCCGGTGCCGATCGTGGCGCCGTCCACCCCCGGGGACTGCTTCGACGCGGCCGTGGAGGCCGCCCGGATCGCGCTCACCTACCGCACGCCGGTCCTCCTGCTCTCGGACGGGTACCTCGCGAACGGCTCCGAGCCGTGGCGTGTCCCCGAGGCCCACGAGCTGCCTGACCTGCGGGTCCAGTTCGCCACCACGCCGAACCACACGAACGCGGACGGCACCGAGGTCTTCTGGCCGTACAAGCGCGACCCCGAGACGCTGGCGCGCCCGTGGGCCGTGCCCGGCACGCCCGGTCTCGAACACCGCATCGGCGGCATCGAGAAGCAGGACGGCACCGGCAACATCTCCTACGACCCCGCCAACCACGACTTCATGGTCCGCACCCGGGCGGCGAAGATCGACGGCATCGAGGTGCCCGACCTGACGGTCGACGACCCGGACGGCGCCCGCACCCTCGTGCTCGGCTGGGGCTCCACGTACGGCCCGATCACGGCGGCGGTCCGCCGGCTGCGCAAGGCGGGTCAGCCGATCGCGCAGACCCACCTGCGCCACCTGAACCCGTTCCCCGCGAACCTCGGCGAGATCCTGAAGCGGTACGACAAGGTCGTCGTGCCGGAGATGAACCTCGGCCAGCTCGTGACCCTGCTGCGTGCGAAGTACCTGGTCGACGCGCACTCGTACAACCAGGTCAACGGCATGCCCTTCAAGGCCGAACAGCTCGCCACGGCCATCCAGGAGGCCATCAATGTCTGAGGCAATGTCCGGGGGCGGCACCAACGAGCTGCTGACGCTGATCCCCAAGGCCGAAGCCAAGCAGTCCATGAAGGACTTCAAGTCCGACCAGGAAGTCCGCTGGTGCCCCGGCTGCGGTGACTACGCCGTCCTCGCCGCCGTCCAGGGCTTCATGCCGGACCTCGGGCTGGCGAAGGAGAACATCGTCTTCGTCTCGGGCATCGGCTGCTCCTCCCGCTTCCCGTACTACATGAACACCTACGGGATGCACTCGATCCACGGCCGCGCCCCGGCGATCGCCACGGGCCTCGCGACCTCGCGCCGGGACCTGTCGGTGTGGGTCGTGACCGGTGACGGCGACTCGCTGTCCATCGGCGGCAACCACCTCATCCACGCGCTGCGCCGCAACGTCAACCTGAAGATCCTGCTGTTCAACAACCGGATCTACGGCCTGACGAAGGGCCAGTACTCGCCCACCTCCGAGGTCGGCAAGATCACCAAGTCGACGCCGATGGGCTCGCTCGACGCGCCGTTCAACCCGGTGTCCCTGGCGATCGGCGCCGAGGCGTCGTTCGTGGCCCGCACGGTCGACTCGGACCGCAAGCACCTCACGAGCGTGCTGCGCGCCGCCGCCGACCACCCGGGTACGGCGCTGGTGGAGATCTACCAGAACTGCAACATCTTCAACGACGGCGCCTTCGAGGTCCTCAAGGACAAGGACCAGGCCCAGGAGGCCGTCATCCGGCTGGAGGACGGGCAGCCGATCCGCTTCGGCACGGACAACGCCAAGGGCGTCGTGCGCGACCAGCGCACCGGTGACCTGGAGGTCGTCGACGTCACGCCGGAGAACGAGTCGCGGATCCTCGTCCACGACGCGTCGAACGCGTCCCCGACGACGGCGTTCGCGCTGTCGCGCCTCGCCGACCCGGACACGCTGCACCACACGCCGATCGGCGTCTTCCGCAACGTGCGCAGGCCGGTCTACGACACCCTGCTGAACGATCAGCTGGACACGGCGGTCGAGCAGAAGGGCAAGGGCGACCTGGCCTCGCTGCTGGCGGGCAGCGACACCTGGACGGTGGCCGGCTGACCGGCACGGTCCGGGCCCAGGACACCTGAGGCATCCGGTCCGAAGGGGCGGGGTCCCGGTTCGCGTTCGCGAGCCGGGACCCCGCCCCTTCTGCGTCCCCGCCGTGGTGGCCGGGCCCACCGGTCACACGGGCCGGTCTCCCGCGATGGCCACGCGCTCCGCGACCCTCCGGTCGGTGCCGTAGTCGGCGACGGCGTAGTGCTGGGTGGCGCGGTTGTCCCAGAAGGCGATGTCCCCGGCCTCCCAGTGCCACCTGACCTGGTACTCGGGGACGTGGGCCTGCTGGAAGAGCAGCCGCAGCAGCCGGTCGCTCTCGTCCTGCGGGAGGCCGGTGATGTGCGTGGTGAAGGACGTGTTCACGAACAGCATCGGCCGCCCGGTCTCGGGGTGGCGGCGCACGACCGGATGCTCGACGGGCGGGAACATCTCCTGGAACCCGGCGAGCCGCTCCGCCTCGGTGAACCGGAGGAACCCGGGCAGGAAGTCGTGCACCGCGCGGGCCCCGTCGATCCGCGCGCGTACGTCCTCGGGCAGGTTGTCGTACGCGGCGGCCATGTCGGCCCACAGGGTGTCGCCGCCGCTGGGCGGCACCTCGCGCAGCTGGAGGACGGCGCCCAGCGCGGGCCGCTGCCGGAAGGTGACGTCGGTGTGCCAGACGTTCTCGAAGGTGCGCACGGCGGAGCGGTCGAACCGTACGACGTCGGCGGGGCCCGCCGAGGTGAGCAGCGGATTGGTCTCCAGCTCGCCCCAGTTGAGGGCGAAGGCGCGCTGCGCGTCCGAGGTGAGGTGCTGCCCCCGGAAGAAGAGGACCTTCCACTCGACGAGAGCGCGGTTCAGCTCGTCGCGCAGAGCGCCGCCGAGGGGCCGGGAGAGGTCGAGCCCGCGGATCTCGGCCCCGATGGTCGCGGCCTGCGGGACGACGTCGAACAGCCGGTACGGGGGGCTCACCACGCCTTCCGGCAGCCTGCGCAGCACGCGCGGGCCCTCGTTGAGCCCGTCCGCGGGGGTCCGGAAGGAGCGCAGGACCGGGGTGGACGGGGCGCCGGGGCCGGAAACTGCAGGAGTGGCGGGGGTCGCAGGAGTGGCAACAGTGGCGGGGGTGGCGGGGGCGTGGACGGCATGCGTGGTCAAGGCGGTTCCTCCGGGAACGGCGCGCGTCGGCACGGCAGGGTCACACGGGTCGCACGGACGCGCGGAAACGAGGGAGAAGTCAGCGAGGTAAAGCGGGCGGGAGAGGTGAAGGCAGGCGCGTGGCGTCAGGACGCGGGGACCCGCACTCCAGGCACGGGCCCGCGCCGGATCAGTGGCGCGGAGACATCGTCAGACGCGACAGAGAGCGCGACGACAACAGGAGGACAGGGCCGGGGGCGAACCCACCCGGCCACGGCGGCGCAGGAAGCTGCAACCGCGCGGTGCGCACTCGCCGTGGGGAGCGCGAGTGCCCGACTTCACTGCACAGTCGATCGAGCACATCCTCATGGCGGCAGCCTACCCCGCGCTCCTGTGCGCCATCCCGTGTCATGACCGTGTGACGGAACGGGCATGACAGAGGCCGGGTCCGGCCGCTACCGTCCCGTACGGGCGCGGGCGACCCAGCGCGAACACGAGCGTCCGGTGACGGACCGCACACGGAAGGGGGCCGGGTGAAGACGGACAAGGAGCAGCAGCGCTCGGGGTTGCTGTACGGCTTCGGCGCGTACGGGATCTGGGGGCTGGTGCCGCTGTACTGGCCGCTGCTGAAACCCGCGGGTGCCATGGAGGTCCTGGCCCACCGCATGGTGTGGTCGCTGGGGGTGGTGGCGATCGCCCTGGCCTTCACGCGACGCTGGGCGTGGATCGGCGAACTGGTGAGGCAGCCGCGTCGGGTGGGGCTGCTGGTGCTCTCCGCAACGACGATCACGATCAACTGGGGCGTCTACATCTGGGCCGTGGACTCGGGTCATGTGGTGGAGGCGTCGCTCGGCTACTTCATCAACCCCCTGGTGACGATCCTGCTGGGGGTCGTCCTGCTGAAGGAGCGGCTGCGGGCCGCCCAGTGGGGCGCGGTCGGCGTGGGCCTCGCGGCGGTCGTGGTCATCTCCCTCGGGTACGGACAGCTGCCGTGGATCTCGCTGGTGCTGGCCTTCTCGTTCGGCACCTACGGCCTGGTCAAGAAGAAGATCAACCTGGGCGGCCTGGAATCCCTCGCGGCGGAGACGACCGTGCTGTTCCTGCCCGCCCTCGGGTTCCTGCTGTGGCTGGGCGCGACGGGCGCCTCGACGTTCACCACGCACGGCGCCGGGCACGCGGCCTGGCTCGCCTCGGCGGGCCTGGTGACGGCGGTGCCGCTGGTGCTGTTCGGCGCGTCCGCCATCCGCGTACCGCTCTCGACGCTCGGCCTGCTCCAGTACCTGACGCCGGTGCTCCAGCTGGCGCTGGGCGTCGCGTACTTCCACGAAGCGATGCCCCCGGAGCGGTGGGCCGGCTTCGCGCTGGTGTGGGTGGCGCTGGTCGTGCTGACGTGGGACGCGCTGCGCACCGCCCACCGCTCCCGGGCCCGCGCCGGCCGGCTGCGCGCGGCAGCGGCGCTGCGGAGGGGCCCCGCGCCGGCCGCGCCCAGCGCCGTCGCGCCCTCCCCCCCGGCGCCCGCACCCGCCGCGTCGTCCGGCGGCGAGGCGGACACCCTGCCGGGGGCATGAGGCCGGGGACGGTGCTTCCCGGCCCGGACGGTGCTTCCCGGCCCGGCGGGGTGCCCTGCGGGCCGAGCGGGGCGCCCTACCGGCCGGGCCGGTGAAGTGGCCCGGCCCCACCGGCGCTACGCCGTGACGTCCTTGGTGGTGAAGCGGGCCCACGCGGCGCAGCCGAAGACCAGCGCGTACACGGCCTGGACCACGAGGTTGCTGACCACGTTGTTCCACAGGATCGGCGCCCGCAGCACGTCGGTGAACGACAGCCAGTAGTGCGAGAACAGGTACGGGTGGACCGCGTCGAGCTGCGGGATCGAGTCGACGATCTGCACGGTGATCAGCAGCCCCACCGTGCTGGCCATCGCCGCGATGCCGCTGGACGTCAGCGTCGAGACGAACAGGCCGATCGCGGCGAATCCCACCAGCGAGGCCGCCACGAGCAGGGCCACCAGCAGGGCGCGCAGCAGGCCCGAGCCGAACGGGATCGTCGTGCCGGAGATGGTGGTGACCTCGCCCACCGGGAACAGCAGGGCGCCGGTGGCCAGCGCGAACGCCGCGACGACCACCGTCGCCGTCAGAGTGAACGTCAGTGTCGTGGCGTACTTGGCGACCAGCAGCCGGGTCCGGCCGGCCGGGACGACCAGCAGGTAGCGCAGCGTGCCTCCGGCGGACTCGCCGGCGACCGAGTCCCCCGCGATCACCCCGACGGTCATCGGCAGGAAGACCGGCAGGGTCGCGGCGAGCGCCGCGAACACCAGGAACAGGCCGTTGTTGGTGACCTGCGTGAGGAATGCGGGCCCGCCACCGTGCGGATCGCCGGCCTCGCCCCCGCCGCTCGTCTGGATCTTGACGGCCACGCCGATGAGGACCGGCACCGCCGCGAGCACGCCGAGCAGCGCGACCGTCCGCCCCCGGCGGAAGGTCGTCACCAGCTCGGAGCGGAAGAAGCCGAGCGTCCACCACAGGGCGGAGCGCCGGTGCTCCTCGGCGGCGGACACCCTCGGCGCGGACCGTGCACCGGAAGGTCCCGGCATTCCCGAACCCGGCGCTCCCGAATCCGGCGCTCCCGAACCCGGCGTCCCGCCCGGCGCCTCCGAGCCCGGCGCTCCCGGCCCCGGCGCGGGCGTGTCCGCGCCCGCGCCCGTCGTCTCAGCCCGCGACATCGAAGCCCTCTCCCGTCAGCGCCACGAAGGCGTCCTCCAGCGTGCCGCGTTCGATCCCGAACGCCCGTACCCGCACCCCCGCGCGCACCAGCGCCGCGTTGAGGTCCGCCGGATCCGTCCCGTGGTCGTCGGCGGACAACTCACCCGTCACCCGGCCCTCACCCGTCTCGACGACCGTGACGCCGTGTTCACGCAGTACCCGGGCCGCCTCGGCCGGGTCGGGCGTGGTGACCGCGAGCCTGCCGCGCGTACCCGCCGACAGCTCCGCCACCGACCCCTGCGCGATCAGGCGCCCCTGCGTCATGACGGCGGCATGCGTACACACCTGCTCGATCTCGTCCAGCAGATGTGAGGAGAGGAAGACCGTCGTGCCCTCGGCGGCGAGCTCCCGCACCAGCGTCCTGATCTCGCGCATGCCCTGCGGGTCGAGGCCGTTGGTCGGCTCGTCCAGGACGAGCAGCCTGCGGGGGCGCAGCAGCGCTGCGGCGATCCCGAGCCGCTGCTTCATGCCGAGGGAGTAGGCCTTCGCCCTCTTGGCCGCGGCCGCGCCGAGTCCGACCCGGTCGAGCGCCGTGTCGACCCGCGCCGAGCGGGTGCGCGGGTCGGCCGTCGGGTCCGTGGCGTCGTACCGTACGAGGTTGTCCCGGCCGCTCAGGAAGCCGTACTGGGCGGGGCCCTCGATCAGCGCGCCCACCTGCGGCAGCACCGTCCGCGCCGCGTGCGGCATGGGCAGGCCGAGCAGGCTCGCGGAGCCCGCCGTGGGCTGTACGAGGCCGAGCAGCATCCGGATCGTCGTGGTCTTGCCCGAGCCGTTGGGCCCGAGGAAGCCGAACACGCTGCCGTCCGGCACCGACAGGTCGAGGCTGTCGACGGCCAACTGGCCGCCCCGGTAGCGCTTGGTGAGGCCGCGCGCCTCGATGACGGGCGGCGCCTCCTGTGCGGGGCGCGAGCGCCCCTCGGCTTCCGCCACCACGGTCCTCGCCACGATGCCCAGTCCCTCCGGTCCAGTCAGCTCGGTGTGCTCGCTCGCGGGGCGTTCCCCTGAACGCGGCGCGCCCCGCCGTACGAGCGTACGGCGGGGCGGCGGGCGGGCGAGGCGGGGAGGCGGACGGGTGAGGCCGTGTCGCCCGTCCGGGCCCGCCTCCACCCCCGGCGGCGTTCACTGCGTCGCGGCGTTCGCCGAGCCGGGCCGAGCCGCGTCCCCGCGGTCCGCGTCCCCGTGCTCCGCCTCTCTCCGCGTCGCGGGCGGGGTCTCGTGCACGGCGGCGTCCGGAACCGGGCTGCCCCGGCCCCGGCCGCCGCGCGGCCCCGCGCTACTTCGCGGCGGCGGCGTTCGCCGTGCCGATCAGTTGCTGCTGGCTGACCGCTCCGACGTAGACGGTGCCGTCATCGGTCATCAGGGCGTTGACCAGGCGTGTGTGGAACACCATGCCCGAGCCGAACTTCCCGGTGACCTTGTCGCCCAGCGAGTTCAGGAAGCCCTGGGCGTCCTGGGCGTCCTGAGGTGCCCTGGACGTGGTCCCCTTGTCGGCACCCTGACCGGCGGCCCCCGCAGGACCGGGCAGTTCCACGACCGACGTCCAGCCCGTGCCGGTGACCTTCACCTTGCTGAGCGCGGCCTTGGCCTGGTCCTTCTCCTGCGCGGACGGCGTCGAGTGCTGCGGCAGCGCGTGCTGCTTGCCCTCGGTGACCTTCGTCCCCTTCGGCGGGGTGAAGGTGAACGTCGAGGCCGGCGGCTTGCCGAAGTCGACCGACGTGTAGCCGACGTCGACGACGGCCTTGCCGCCGCCGCTCGGCGTGAGGGTGAACTTCAGCGGCGCGCCGGTCTTCGAGTCGACCGCGACCCGGATCGAACCGACCGTGGAACCGGCCTGCTTGGGCTTGATCAGCAGGTCGTACGCGTCCCGGCCCGCGATCCGCGAGGTGCCGTCGACGCTGATCGACGTCGTGGACCCCGCCGCCTTGAGGGCGTCGTCGGTGAACTGCCGGGGTGTCGTCGGCAGGTCGCCGCCCTTCGGCAGCCCCGGCAGCACCGTCGCGGCACCGGAACCCTGGCCGGCTCCCTGCGGAGCGGTCGTGTGGAACGCCTGGTTGTTGGCGCTGTCGTACGCCCACACCTGGCTGCCGTCGCGGATGAGGCTGTACTCCGCCGCGTTCTCCAGGATGGAGACCTTCTGCTTCCGCGGTCCGTCCGCGGCCACCCGCAGCGTGTGGGTACCGGAGGCCAGTTCCATGAGCCTGGTCTCGGGGTTCGCGGAGGAGCCGGACGGTGCCCCCGAGGAACCGCCCGACCCACCGGTCCCGCCCGGAGCCACCGAGCCGGCCATCGATCCGCCGAGGCCGCCCAGCGAGGGCAGCCCCAGGTCTGTGGTGATCTTCACGGACCCGGAGAGCTGCTGCGTGTCGGACGCGGCGATCTTCTGCACCAGGTCGTGCGCGCTGATCCTGGGAAGATCCGGGTCGCCGGACGACGCGAGCGCCGGCACGAGGCCGACCGTCGCCGCCGCGATCCCCGCCACGGCCACCGGAAGCGCGTACCGGGCCATCTTCCTGGGCCCGGTGGCGCGGTTCCGGCCCTCCTCGGTGGTCCCTGCCCTGTCGTTGCCTGCCATGTGTGCCCTACCTCCGTGATCGGCGGCCGGTCATGTCGGTCATCGCTGCCGCGTGCACTCGTCCACTTCCCCGCATTCATTCTCACTCGACAGGGACACGAGTGCGTATGTCAATCTGACCAAAGCGGCCATCCGGGGGCATCAACCCGACGGTGCAACTTCGCGTACCCCTACGGGATGACATCGGCCGGGCGACCCCTTGGGGGTCGGACTCCGACCGGCACGCCCGGCCGGCGGGTCCGAACGGTGGCACGCGGCCGGGCGGGGTGCCGGAGGCGACGGGAGCAGCGGGAGCGACGGGAGCAGCGGGGGCTGCCGGGGCGGAGGGGGCTGCGGGACTCAGCCCGCCCGGTGGACCACCGCGTCGCACAGCTCGGTCAGTGTGGACTTCGCCCAGCACTCGGGCAGCGGCACCAGCGTCTCGCGGGCCGCCGTCGCGTACCGCACCGCCTCGTCCATGGCCTGCTGGAGCGCCGGGTGCGCGCGCAGCCGGCGCAGTGCCTCCGCGTGCCGCGCGTCGTCGGAGAGGTCGGAGGCGAGCAGTTCCACCAGCTCGACGTCGTCCGGCTCGGCCAGCTTCTCGGCACGCGCCCGCAGGAGCAGCACGGGCAGGGTGGGGATGCCCTCGCGCAGGTCCGTGCCGGGCGTCTTGCCCGACTCGTGGGACTCACTGGCGATGTCGAGGACGTCGTCGGCGAGCTGGAAGGCGACACCGAGCCGCTCGCCGAACTGGGTGAGGATGTCCACGATCCGTTCGTCGGCACCCGACATCAGCGCACCGAAGCGCCCGGACACGGCGACGAGCGAGCCCGCCTTGCCCGCCAGGACGTCGAGGTAGTGGGCGACCGGGTCGCGGCCGTCGCGCGGACCCGCGGTCTCCAGGATCTGGCCCGTCACGAGCCGCTCGAACGCCTCGGCCTGGATGCGTACGGCCTCGGGGCCGAGTTCGGCGAGGATCTGCGAGGCGCGGGAGAAGAGGAAGTCGCCGGTGAGGACCGCGACCGAGTTGTCCCAGCGGGCGTTGGCGCTGTCCACGCCCCGGCGTACTTCCGCCTCGTCCATCACGTCGTCGTGGTACAGCGTCGCCAGATGGGTGAGTTCGACGACGACGGCGGAGGGCACCACGCCCGGCGCGTACGGGTCGCCGAACTGCGCGGCCAGCAGGACAAGCAGCGGCCTGAACCGTTTGCCGCCCGCGCGCACCAGGTGCTGCGCGGCCTCATTGATGAAGGCGACGTCGCTCTTGGTGGCATCGAGCAGACCCGCCTCGACAGCCGCCAATCCGGTCTGGACATCGGCTTCGAGAGCCTGGTCCCGCATGCTCAGCCCGAACGGCCCGACGACGGTCACGAGGGGTACTCCTGTCTGCTGACGATCACACGGATTGTCGATGTGTCGCTGCCATCACTCAAGTCAGCGTATCCGGTCGCGTTTCGATCACCGTGGGCGCCTTCCCGACACCGGCGGTATGTTCGTGATCAGTCGTACGAGCGGGAGAGACTATTTTGTCCGACACGGTGACCGACACGGGAGACCACGGAGAGCAACCTCCGCCCGGGGACGACCGAGCCTTCTTCGGTCAGCCCAGAGGGCTGGTCACCCTGTCGGGTCTCGAAATCTGGGAGCGGTTCTCGTTCCTGGGGATGCAGGCCATTCTCGTCCTCTACTTCGTCGACAGCGTCGCACACGGCGGCCTCGGCATGGACGACGGCACGGCCGCCTCCATCTCGGCGGCCTACGGCACGCTCGTCTACCTGGTCTCGGTCGGCGGCGGCTGGCTCGCGGACCGCATCCTCGGCTCGTACCGCTCCGTCCTGTGGGGCGGTGTCCTCATCGCCATCGGCCACTACCTGATGGCGATCCCGGCCGCGTGGGCGACCTGGGCCGGGCTCGGCCTGATCAGCGCCGGCACCGGCCTGCTGAAGCCGAACGTGTCGTACATGGTCGGCAAGCTCTACCGCACGAAGGACGAGCGGCGCGACGCCGGCTTCGCCCTCTACTACATGGCCATCAACATCGGCTCGTTCCTCGGGCCGCTCGTGACGGGCTGGCTCGGCGACCACGCGAGCTGGCACTGGGCGTTCTCGGCGGCGGCCTTCGGCATGACGCTCGGCATCATCCAGTACGTGTGGGGGCGCAAGCACCTGGCCGGGCACGGCAACGCCCCCGAGTTCGCTCTCGCACCCGCGCCGATGCGGCGCGCCGTGCGGTGGATGGTGGCCGGGGCCGTGGTGGTCGCCGTCGTCGCGACGGCCCTGTCGCTGGCCGGGTGGCTGACGCTCGGCCGGTTCGTGGACGTGCTGACGGTCATCTCGGTCATCGCGCCGGTCGCGTACTTCGTGGTGATGTTCACGAGCCCGCGGGTGTCCTCCGAGGAGCGGGGCAGGCTGCGCCCCTACATCGTGCTGTTCGCCGCGTCCGTGGTGTTCAACTTCATCCTCTTCCAGGCCTATTCGACGATGATCCTGCTCGCCGCTTCGAACGCCGAGTCGAGCATCTTCGGCTTCGACTTCCCGGCGAGCTGGTACACGTCGGCGCTCGGCGCGTTCGAGGTGGGTCTCGCGCCGATCGTCGCGGCCACCTGGGTACGGATGGGCAGGCGGCAGCCGCACGCCTCCAACAAGATCGCGTTCGGGGTGATCCTGGGCGGCCTGTCGTTCCTGCTGATCGTCCTGCCGACGTCCGGCCACAGCACCGACCACTACAAGATGGCCGTCTGGTGGATCGTCGGCTCGTACATCCTGCTCGGCCTCGGCGACATCCTGCTGGAGACGTCGGGCCTGTCCGCGTCGACGAAGCTCGCGCCGCAGGCGTTCGCCAGCCAGACGATGGCGCTGTGGTTCCTCTCCCTCGCCCTGGCCAACGGCATCCAGGCGCAGACCGTGAAGCTGTACGACGACGTCTCGCACCCCGCGTACTTCGGCGTGAACGGCGCGGTCGCGGTCGCCGCCGGCCTGGCCGTGATCGCGGCGGCGCCGTGGCTGAGGCGGACCATGTACCCCGTCCACTGACCCGGCCGGGGCCGGTGCCGGCCTGGCCGGGCCGGAGCGGGCGGGCCCCGCGCCCGCCGCACCTGCCGCCCCTCTCGCGCCCGCCGCGCCCGCCGCGCCCGCACGGCGGAAACCGGGCGGCCCCGAAGGCCCGCTAGCCCCGGCGGCCTCCCGCCCGGCCCGATCCCTCCGCCCCCCGCTTCCTCCCGTCCCCCGCCCCGCACGATGAGCCCGAAAAGGTGACCGGTATGCCCCCCACCATCCGTCCCACCCACGGTCCGGCCATCCGCACGGACTTCCCCTACGAGACGACCCGCGAGGACGTCCGCATCCCGCTGCCCGGCGGACTGAAGCTGTACGCCCGCGTCTGGCGCCCCGTCACGGACGAACCCGTACCGGCCCTCCTCGAATACCTGCCGTACCGGCTGAGCGACTGGACCGCGCCCCGCGACTGGCAGAGACATCCCTGGTACGCGGGGCACGGCTACGCCTCGGTACGGGTCGACGTGCGCGGGCACGGCAACAGCGAGGGCGTGCCCGGTGACGAGTACGACGCGACGGAGCTCGCCGACGGCATCGAGGTGATCGACTGGCTGGCGGCCCAGCCGTGGTGCAGCGGCCGGGTCGGCATGTTCGGCATCTCCTGGGGCGGCTTCAACTCCCTGCAGCTGGCGGCGCTCGCACCCGGTCCGCTGAAGGCGATCGTGACCGTCTGCTCCACCGACGACCGCTACGACAACGACGTCCACTACATGGGCGGCTCCGTGCTCGGCGTGGACATGCACGCGTGGGCCGCGACGATGCTCGCGTTCGTCTCGCGGCCGCCGGACCCGGTGTACGCGGGCGAGCGATGGCGCGAGCTGTGGCTGAACCGGCTGGAGGCCGTGGAGCCCTTCATCCACACCTGGCTCGCGCACCAGACCCGCGACGCCTACTGGAAGCACGGCAGTGTCTGTGAGGACTACTCCGCGATCGGCGCCGCCGTGCTCGCGGTGGGCGGCTGGCACGACCCGTACCGGGACACGGTGCTGCGCCTCGTCGAACACCTCGACCCCGCGCGCGTGCGGGGCATCATCGGACCCTGGTCGCACCAGTACCCCGACCGCGGCCTGCCCCCGGGGCCCGCGATCGGCTTCCTCCAGGAGACGCTGCGCTGGTGGGACTTCCACCTCAAGGGCCGGGACACCGGGGTGATGGACGAGCCGCTGCTGCGGTCCTGGATCAGCGCGTCGCACCCGCCGGCCACCGTCTATCCGGAGCTCCCGGGGCGCTGGGTCGGCGAACCGTCCTGGCCGTCGCCGAACGTCACACCGCAGACGTACGCCTTCCGGGGCGAGCCGGCGCTGGTCGACTCGCCGCACCAGACCGGTCTGGACGCCGGCCGGTTCTTCCCGTTCGGCAACGACGCCGACCTGCCGCCGGACCAGCGGGACGAGGACGCGAAGTCGGCGGCGTTCGAGTTCGCGGTCGGCACGGGCGGGCCGGGTGTCGAGATCCTCGGCCGGCCCCGGGTACGGCTGCGGCTCACGGTGGACGCCCCGGCCGGCCAGGTGATCGCCCGGCTGTGCGACGTGGCGCCCGACGGTTCGTCCACGCTGGTGACGCGCGGCGCGCTGAACCTGTCGGCGCGCGAGGGCCGGGACAAGGCGGTGCCCTGGCCCGAGGGCGCCACCGAGGACGTCGAGTTCGAGCTGAACGGCATCGGCCACACCTTCCCGCCGGGCCACCGCATCCGGCTGGCGGTGTCGTCCGCGTACTGGCCCTGGATCTGGCCCCAGGCGGCGTCGGCGGGCTTCGTCCTCGACCCGTCGGGCTCGGTCCTCGACCTCCCGGTCCGCAACCCCACGCCGGGCGACGCGCCCATCGCCTTCGCGCCGGCGGAGGAGTCGGAGCCGCTGGAGGTCGTCTTCCCCGAGACGCTGGAGCCCCCTCGCCCCGAACGCCTCGTCACCCGTGACGTCGCCGAGGGCATCTGGCGTCTGGAGGTCGACCCGAAGTACGGCGGCACCCGCCTATACCCGGACGGCCTGGAGTTCACCGAGGACGCGCTGGACACGTACACCATCCAGGAGAGCGACCCGCTCTCGGCGAGCGCCGTCTCCCGCTGGACGGTGCGGCTGCACCGTCCCGAACTGGGCTGGGACATCCGGGTGGAGACCAGCTCGGAGACGACCTGCGACGCGGAGAACTTCATGACGCTCAACGAGGTGGTGTGCCGCGAGGGCGAGGAGATCGTCTTCCACCGCACCTGGGAGAAGAGCATCCCGCGTACGGCGGGCTGAGGACGCGGGCGCGGCGGGCCGGGTACCCGGCCCGCCGGTGAGCGGGCGCGGCGGGCCGCGTCCTCGGCCGGTCCGGCGGGGCGCGGTGGACCGCGTCTCCCGTTCCGGTACGTCGGGGCGTGCGGGTTGCCTCCGCGCGCCCCTTCAGGCCGCAGGTATCAGCTCTCCGTGCGGCCGACGGGGTCGAGGAGCCTCAGCTCCTCCTCCGTCAGCCGCAACGCGCCGGCCGCGAGGTTGTCGGTGAGGTGGTCCGGGTTGCCCGTTCCCGGGATGGCCAGCACGTGCCGGCCCTGCCGCAGGGTCCAGGCCAGCCGTATCTGTGACGGCGAGACGCCACGCGTACGGGCGAGGGTGACGACCGCCTCGTGCTCGGCGCGCACGGCTCCCGCCTCCCGCCCCTCACCCGCGACGGAGAAGAACGGGACGAACGCGATGCCCTGGGCCGCGCAGGCGTGCAGCATCGGTTCGCCGCCGCGCGCGTCGATGCCGTAGCGGTTCTGGACGCAGACCACCGGGGCGATCTCCTGGGCCTGGGCCAGATGGTGCGGGCGCGCGCTGGAGATGCCGAGGTGGCGGACGAGCCCGGCCTCGCGCAGCTCGGCGAGGGCCCCGAAGTGCTCGCTGATCGATTTCTGCCGCATGATGCGCAGGTTGACCACGTCGAGGTGGTCCCGGCCGAGCTGGCGCAGGTTCTCCTCGACCTGGCCGCGCAGCTGGTCGGGCCGTGCCGGGGCCGCCCACGCGCCGGACGCGTCCCGGGCGGGACCGACCTTGGTGACGATGACCAGGTCGTCCGGGTAGGGGGCCAGCGCCGAGTTGATCAGTTCGTTGGCGGAGCGCAGCCGCGAGAAGTAGAACGCCGCGGTGTCGATGTGATTGACGCCGCGTCCGACCGCCGCGCGCAGCACGTCGATCGCCCGGCCGCGGTCGCCGGGCGTCCCCTCGTGGAAGGCGGCGCTGCCGGTCAGGCGCATGGCGCCGAACCCCATCCGGTTGACCCCGAGGTCACCGAGCAGCCATGTCCCCGCGGCCTCGGCCGTGGCCCCGTCCGATGTCATCTTCCCCATCAGCCCCTCCAAAGCAGCCTCGTCCCCGCGGTTTCGGGGACGGGCAGGCGTGGAGTATGCCCAGGTGGAGGGGTGGTCCGGGAAGCGATCCGGCGACGGGGAACATCACATCGAGAACGGGAATCCCGGCGGTCCAGGACCAGTTGAACGAAGGGACGCGAGGCGCCCGGGGCAGGCGCCGCGCGCGGGCTCCCGTACCGGCTCCCGCCCTACGGGAATCCCGCCTACGCCTTCCCGGGCTCGCCCGCCTCCGTCGCGTCCGGCACGGTGTCGCGTTCGCGGCGGCCGTCGGGCGTCGTGCCGAGGAACGACATCAGGACGACGAGGACACCGCCGCAGACGATCGCCGAGTCGGCGAGGTTGAAGACCGCGTAGTACTGGACGGAGATGAAGTCGACGACCGCGCCGCGGAAGACGCCAGGTGAGCGCAGCACGCGGTCCGTGAGGTTGCCGAAGGCGCCGCCCAGGAGCATGCCGAGCGCGATGGCCCAGGGCAGGCTGTAGAGCTTGTGGGCGATCCGGCAGATCACCGCGATCACGATCGCCGCGATCACCGTGAACACCACGGTCATCGCCTGCCCCATGGAGAAGGCGGCGCCCGCGTTGCGGGTCACCTGGAGCGTCAGCCAGTCGCCGATGAGCGGGACCGGTGCGTGGTTCTCCAGGTGTGCGACGACCAGGACCTTGCTGGCCAGGTCCAGCCCGTAGGCGAACAGCGCCATGGAGATCAGCACGCCGATGCGCCGCCGACGCGCCGGGGCCGACGGGGCGAAGGGGATCTGCGGGGTGTCGGAGGTGCTGATGGTGGGCTCCGCGGGGCCGGGGGACGCCGAGACTGGTCCGTGACGGGTGTGGGGAGGGGCGTGCTGTCGAGCGTACGGTACGCCCCGCGCACGCCCCCGTGACGCGGTGCACGGGCTCCGCCACACGGCGGGCACCCGGACGCGGGACCGGGGCCCGCCCTCCCCCGCGACTGCCGGCACCGGGATCAGGACCGGGCCGCCCGGGCTCCTGACACGGCGGTGCCGCCGCGCACATGGCATGTACGCGGCGGCACCGGGAGGCATACGGGAGCCCGGGGGCTCAGGCGCTCGGGAAGACCTCGAAGTCCGAGAGCTGACCCGCGTTCCACCCCGTGTTGGCGGTGATGTTGACCCGCACGTACCGGGCGGTGGAGCCCGGCACGGTGATGTTCACCGTGTTCTGGTTCGCGTTCGGGTCGAAGGTGTACGACGCGGAGGCCACGGCCGTCGTGAAGTTCGTGCCGTCCGTGGACGTCTGCACCGACAGGGTCTCCTGGCGGGTGTTCCACGCCGTGGCCGGCGGGAGCTTCAGGGTGACCTTGCCGACCTTGAAGCTGCTGCCGAGGTCGACCTGCGCCCACTGCGGGAACGAGCCGTTCTGGCTCTCCCAGTACGACGACGCGTCGGTGTCGGTCAGGTTCCCCGCGACGTACGGGTTGTTGCTGGAGCTGGTCGAGGCGGGCCGGCCGGCCGCCACGTTGGTGCTGCTGCCGATGCCGCTGCCCACGAGGGAGACGGTCGTCGGGCCGTTGTTCGCGTTGCTGTTGAGCGTGAGGGTCCCCGTACGGGATCCCGCGGCCGTCGGCTTGAACGTGACGGTCGCCGTGCAGGACGCGCCCACGGCGACGGAGGAGCAGTTGTTGCTCTGGCTGTAGTCACCGGACACCGAGACGCCCGAGACGGTGGCCGCCGTGGTGCCGGAGTTGGTGAACTTGACCGTCTGCGCGGCGGCGGACTGGCCGACCACCGTGCCGGCGAAGTTCAGGCTGCCCGGGTCCGCGGACAGCACGGGACCCGGCGCGGTGCCGGTGCCGGACAGGGTGACGGTGTCGGTGACGCCGCCCGCCTTGACCGTCAGCGATCCGGTGCGCGCACCGGCCGCGGTCGGCTTGAACGTGACGGAGACCGTGCACGAGCCCTTCGAGGCGATGGACGAGCCGCAGGTGTTGGTCTGCGCGAAGTCACCGCTGGTGGCGATGGATGTGACCGCGGCGGCCGAACCGGTCGGGTTCGCGACCGTCACGGTCTGCGTGGCGCTCGTGGCGCCGGTCGCGACCGAACCGAAGTTCAGCGCGCTCGGCGCGGTCGTGACGCTGTCGGCCGGGTAGGGCGGGAAGTTCGGCGCCGGGAAGCCGCCGCAGTACGGGGCGCCGCTGATCCCGGAGTTGCCGCCACCGTCGGTCACCTGGAAGTTGTTGCCCTCACAGTTGTAGACCGGGGCGGACGCGCCCACGCCGGTCGCCGTGACGTTGGTGAACTTCGCGGCGCCGCCGGTCTGTTCCTGCAGCGCGAAGGTACCGGTACCGGCGATGGTGACGTTGTTGAGGTTGACGCCGCTGACGGTGCCCTCGACCCACTGGACGCCCTCGTACGGGCTCTGCTCGATCAGCGCGTTGGAGACGTTGACCGGGCCGGTGATGGCGCCCTGGCTGCCGTCGAACCACAGCGCGCCGACGCCGAACTGCCAGTTCGGGTCGAGGCTGCCGTCGCGGATCAGGGTGTTGTCGGTGATGTTGGTGGTGCCGACCGGGGTCGACGTGAACCGCTGCCCGACGTGGATGCCACCGCCCTGGGTGAGGCCGGTGTCCTGGACGAGGTTGCCGCTGACCGTGTTGTCGTGGCCGCCGTAGATGGCGATGCCGTTGGCGAGCATCTGCAACTGGACGGTGTTGTTGGAGATGGTGTCGCCCGCGTCGGCGCCGAGGCCGGAGTCGGCCCAGGTGGCGATGCCGTCGTCACCGGTGTTGCGGATGTCGCTGTTGGTGACGGTCGAGTTGGTGACGCCGCCGTGGAAGTTGATGCCGTCGGCGGTGGTGTCACGGATACGCAGACCGCTGAGGGTCAGCTTGTCCATCGGGCCGTCCATCCAGGCCCCGACCTTCATGTGCGCGATCCACAGGTTCGACACCGACGAGTTGCTCATCGCGCCGCCGATGCCGTTGACCTGCGCGTTGTCGTCGCGCTCGCCGACGTTGCCGAAGATCGCGAAGTTCTGCAGGTGCACGTTGCTGCTGGGCGAGGGCGCCGAGTTGCCGTAGAAACCGGGCGCGGTGCCCGTCACGGTCGAGTACCACATGCCGGCACCGGCGATCGTCACGTTGTTGACCGCGATGTGGCCCGGGATGTTGTACGTGCCCGGCGGGATCCACACCGTTCCACCGGAACCGGCGGCGCGAATCGCCGCGTTGAAGGCGTTGGTGGAGTCCTGGACGCCGCTCGCGTCGGCGCCCTGGCTGGTGACCGAGACCGATCCCGAGGGCTGCGGCAGCGCCGCGCCGACCTGCTCGAAGTCGGCGAAGTCGACGGTGTACGAGGACGCCGTGTCCCCGGCGTCGACCTGGAGCTTGAAGGTCGTGCCGGCCGGATACGTCTGCGGGAGCAGGCGGTGGACCTCGTCGTAGAAGTGGTGGGGGTTGCTGCCCGGGGAGTTGGTGAACGGGTAGCTGCCGTAGTACCAGCTGTACGCGTTGGTCAGGCTGAAGTCGCTCTGCTTGGAGCCGTTGATGTACAGCGACAGCGGGGCGTTGTAGACGGAGCCGCCCGACGTGTCCGGGATGCTGTACCGGAAGTCGATCGAGTTCGTCGCCACCGGGGTGGTGAAGGTGACGTACTTGCCGGAGCCCTGGAGGGTCACCGCCTTGCGGTACGACGCCTCGTCGGCCAACTGGCCCTGGGCGTAACTCGGGCCGATGACACTGCCGTTGGTGGCGGAGTTCTCGGCCTGGACCTCGGCGTACGCGAGGTTGGCACCGCTGCCGCCGGTGGCCGCGGCGGCCTGGGCGGAAGCGGCGGGAGCGGCGGACGCCGCGGGCGCCGTCACCGCGACCATCCCGCCGGCGGCGAGCAGCGTACTGCCGGCCGTGACGAGAAGCGCTCTTCTCAGAGCACGCATGGACTGGATCACGTGGGCCTTGCTCCTTTCGACGTGGTGCCACGCCTGCACGCGCGGCACCACGGTCAGAGGGGGATGCGAGGAGCTTGAGCAGAGAGGAACGGGGAACTGCGCTGCGATTGAGCGGTTCGAGCAAGGGGGACCGTAATCCCATCGACACAGCTGCGCAATATGTCGACGCGTTTCTGTCAAATCTATACGTGGTCGCGCAACATCCTTTGTGACTCTGCGTCAGAACTCAACGGACACAAGCGATACAGGGAGGACATAGCTCCCGCCGCCCGGCTACCGAACCCGGGGAGGCCCCCGCACCACCCGTTCAGGGCCGGTAGACCGGCGCCGGGTGGGTACGAACCTGCCCGTAACGTGTCCGGCACCCCGACGACCCAGAGAGCGAGGCGCAGCGATGCCCGAGCGGAGCAGCGGCGAAGACGACCTCTTCGGACCGCACAACCTGCCCTACGGCGTGTTCACGACCGCCGACGAACCCGGCAGGCGCCGCCTCGGGGTGCGTCTGCACGACCGGGTACTGGACGCGGGGGCCGCCGCTCGTGCGCTCGGCTCGCCCTACGAGACGCTGCTCGCGCAGCCCGGCCTCGGGCCGCTGATGGCGGCGGGCCGCACCGCCTGGCGGGACGTCAGGCGGGCGCTCACCGCCTGGGTCACCGTGCCCGCGCACCGCGCGGAACTCCAGCCCCTGCTCCACCCGCTGGACGCGCTGACCCTGCACCTGCCCTACGAGGTCGCCGACTACGTCGACTTCTACTCCAACGAGCACCACGCGGCCAACGCCGGTGCCATCCTGCGTCCCGGCGGGCCGGCCCTGACCCCGAACTGGAAGCACATGCCGGTCGGTTACCACGGCCGTGCCGGGACCGTCGTGGTGTCGGACACCGATGTCGTACGGCCGACCGGCCAGCGCAAAACTCCGACAGGCCCTCCGCCGGTCTTCGGGCCGACCACCAAGCTGGACATCGAGGCCGAGGTCGGCTTCGTCGTCGGCACGCCCTCCCCGCAGGGCACGTCCGTGGCGCTCGGCGCCTTCCGCGACCACGTCTTCGGGGTGTGCCTGCTCAACGACTGGTCCGCACGCGACCTCCAGGCGTGGGAGGGGCAGCCGCTCGGCCCGTTCCTCGCCAAGTCGTTCGCGACGTCGGTGTCGGCCTGGGTCACCCCGCTGGAGGCCCTGGACGCCGCGCGCGTGGCGCCGCCGGCCCGCGACGAACAGCCCCTGCCCTACCTCGACGACACGGACGACGAGGACCCCGGCGGCTTCGACCTCCGCCTCACGGTGCGTGTCAACGGCGAGGCCGTGTCGAATCCCCCGTTCTCGTCGATGTACTGGACGGCCGCACAACAGCTGGCCCACCTGACCGTCAACGGGGCGTCGCTGCGTACGGGCGACCTGTACGGCTCCGGCACGGTCAGCGGCCCCGAGCGCGGCCAGCGGGGCTCGCTGCTCGAACTGACCTGGGACGGCGCGGAGCCCCTGGACCTGCCGACGGGAAAGCGCACGTACCTGGAGGACGGCGACGAGGTCACGCTGAGCGCCTGGGCCCCCGGCCCGGACGGCACCAAGGTCGGCCTGGGCGAGGTCACGGGCCGCGTCACCCCGGCGGCGACGGGCGGGTGAGAGCCCGGCCCCCGGCCCCGGGCCGACGTCAACACCCGGCTCCCTGCCGTCCCTTCGGGCGAGTGTGATCATGTTTCGGCGGTTACGCCGAGTACACGCGTGAGACTCCCCCCATGGGAACACCGCGAGACGACGAGCCAGGTCCCGGGCCCGCCCCCGGCACTCGGGAATACCCGTGGCCCCGGCCGCCGGCGGGCGGCTGGACCGCCGACGACCTGGACAGACTTGCGGACCTGCCTCCGCACACGGAGCTGATCGACGGGAGCCTCGTCTTCGCCGCACCGCAGGACCTGTTCCACAGCCGGACCGTGACCCGCTTCACCGAGTGGTTACGCTCCGCCGCACCCGACACCCTGGCGGTCGTACGGCAGTTCACCATCGACGTCGACCGGCACAACCGGCCGGAACCGGACGTCGTCGTGGTGCGCGGTGACGTGGTCGACGGCTGGAGCCGGACGCGCTTCCCCGCCGAGGCGGTGGTGCTCGCCGTCGAGGTCGTCTCCCCCGAGTCCCAGTCGCGGGACCGCGAGACGAAGCCGGTGAAGTACGCGCGCGCCGCCATCCAGCACTACTGGCGCGTGGAGAACCACGACGACCGCGCGGTGGTGTACGCCTTCGAGCGGGAACCCGCCACCGGCGTCTACACGAGCGTCGGGATCTTCCGCGACCGGCTCACGGTGTCCGTGCCGTTCCCCGTCGACCTGGACCTGACCGGGATCACCCCGCGCCGCCGGACCCGGTAGCACACGGACCGCTGCCCGGCCCCCTGGGCAGGGGGCCGGGCAGCGGCGGACGACCGTCCTCGGCAGGTGCGCGGCCCGGGTCAGCGGGCGAACGTCCCCGCCTGGCTCGCCAGGTCCAGGAAGTACTGCGGCGCGATCCCGAAGACGAGGACCACCGCCACGCCCACCCCGATGGTGACCATCGTCAGCGGCGAAGGGACGGCCACCGTGGGACCGTCGGCCTTCGGCTCGCTGAAGAACATCAGGACGATGACACGGATGTAGAAGAACGCCGCGATCGCCGACGCGATCACACCGATCACCACCAGCGGCACCGCGCCCCCGGCCGCCGCGGCCTTGAAGACCGCGAACTTCCCCGCGAAGCCCGACGTCAGCGGGATGCCCGCGAACGCCAGCAGGAAGATCGCGAATACCGCCGCGACCAGCGGTGAACGGCGGCCGAGCCCCGCCCACTTGGAAAGGTGTGTCGCCTCGCCGCCCGCGTCCCGCACCAGGGTGACGACGGCGAACGCGCCGACCGTCACGAAGGAGTACACGACCAGGTAGAACAGCACGGCCGAGATGCCGTCGGGCGACGCCGCGATCACACCGGCCAGCAGGAAGCCGGCGTGCGCGATCGACGAGTACGCCAGCAGGCGCTTGATGTCGGTCTGCGTGATGGCGACGATCGCACCGCCGATCATCGTGATGATCGCGACGCCCCACATCACCGGCCGCCAGTCCCACGTCATACCGGGCAGCACCACGTACAGCAGCCGCAGCAGCGCGCCGAACGCGGCGATCTTCGTGGCCGCTGCCATGAAGCCCGTGACCGGCGTGGGCGCGCCCTGGTAGACGTCCGGCGTCCACATGTGGAACGGCACCGCGCCGACCTTGAACAGCAGACCCGTCAGCAGCATCCCGCCACCGATCAGCAGCAGCGCGTCGTTGCCCATGGTGCCGGCGAGAGCCGGGTTCACGTTCTGCACGGTCCCGTCGACGACGTCGGCGATCCGCGCGTACGTGACGGAGCCCGAGTACCCGTACAGCAGGGCGATCCCGAACAGCAGGAACGCCGACGAGAACGCGCCCAGCAGGAAGTACTTGACGGCTGCTTCCTGTGACATGAGGCGCTTGCGGCGCGCCACGGCGCACAGCAGGTAGAGCGGCAGCGAGAAGACCTCCAGCGCGACGAACAGCGTCAGCAGGTCGTTCGCCGCGGGGAACACCAGCATGCCCGCGACCGCGAACATCACCAGCGGGAACACCTCGGTCGTGGTGAACCCGGCCCGGGTCGCGGCCTTCTCCGCCTCGCTGCCCGGCACCGCCGCCGCCTCGGCCGCGAACGAGTCGACGCGGTGCGCGCCCGCCGCCGGGTCGAGGCGGCGTTCCGCGAACGTGAACACGGCGACGATCGACGTGAGCAGGATCGTGCCCTGGAGGAACAGCGCGGGCCCGTCGACCGCGACCGCGCCCTGCGCCGCGATGTGCGCCTTGGAGACGCTGCCGTACCCGTCGGCCGCGAGCGCCACCACCGCGGCGAACGCGGCGGCGAGCCCGACGACCGCGAGGACGACCTGGGCGTAGTAGCGGGCCCGGCGCGGCAGGAACGCCTCGAAGAGGACGCCGAGCATGGCGGCACCGGCGACGATCAGCACCGGCGAGAGCTGGCCGTACTCGATGTGGGGCGACGGGATGGTGCCGATCGAATCGGCGGCCGTCGTTGTCCACAGGCTGTGGACAGCTGGCGCGCTCATCGGGACGCCTCCAACTCGGGGTGGGGGTCACTCTGGTGGACCTGCGACATGGTCTGGTGCACCGCCGGATTCACGATGTCGGTCAGCGGCTTCGGATACACACCGAGGAAGATCAGCAGGGCGATCAGCGGCGCCACCACCACCAGCTCCCGGACCTTCAGGTCCGACATGCCCTGGACCGTCGCTTTCACGGGCCCGGTCATGGTGCGCTGGTAGAGGACGAGCACGTACAGCGCGGCGAGCACGATGCCGACCGTCGCGATGATCCCGATCACCGGATACCGGCTGAACGTCCCGACGAGGACCAGGAACTCACTGACGAACGGCGACAGGCCCGGCAGCGACAGCGTCGCGAGCCCGCCGATCAGGAACGTCCCCGCGAGCACCGGGGCGACCTTCTGCACTCCGCCGTAGTCCGCGATGAGCCGCGAACCGCGCCGCGAGATCAGGAACCCGGCCACCAGCATCAGCGCGGCAGTCGAGATCCCGTGGTTGACCATGTACAGCGTCGCGCCGGACTGTCCCTGGCTCGTCATGGCGAAGATGCCCATGATGATGAAGCCGAAGTGGGAGATCGACGCGTAGGCGATCAGGCGCTTGATGTCCCGCTGGCCGACCGCGAGCAGCGCGCCGTAGATGATGCTGATCAGCGCGAGCACCAGGATCACCGGTGTCGCCCACTTCGACGCCTCGGGGAAGAGCTGGAGGCAGAAGCGGAGCATGGCGAACGTGCCGACCTTGTCGACCACCGCCGTGATCAGCACGGCGACCGGCGCGGTCGCCTCGCCCATGGCGTTCGGCAGCCAGGTGTGCACCGGCCACAGCGGGGCCTTCACCGCGAAGGCGAAGAAGAAGCCGAGGAACAGCCACCGTTGCGTGGACGTCGCCATCGTCAGGTCGCCGGCCGCCCGCAGGTGCGCGATGTCCGTGAGCGAGAACGTGCCCGCCACCACGTACACACCGATGACCGCGGCCAGCATGATCAGCCCGCCGACCAGGTTGTAGAGGAGGAACTTCACCGCCGCGTAACTGCGCTGGGTGGCCGCCGCCTCGTCGCCGCCCGCGTGGGCCCGGTCCCCGAAGCCGCCGATGAGGAAGTACATCGGGATGAGCATGGCCTCGAACAGCAGGTAGAAGAGGAAGACGTCGGTGGCCTCGAAGGAGAGGATCACCATCGCCTCGACCGCGAGGATCAGCGCGAAGAAGCCCTGCGTCGGCCGCCACCTGCGGTTCGGCTCCGCCTCTTCCAGAGGATCGGCGTCGTGCCAGCCCGCCAGGATCACGAACGGGATGAGCAGCGCGGTCAGCGCGAGCAGCACGACCCCGATGCCGTCCACGCCCAGTTCGTAGCGGACGCCGAAGTCCTTGATCCAGGCATGTGACTCGGTCAGCTGGAACGGACCGCGCGCGCCCGGGTCGAACTTCACCAGGACGACGGCCGCGATGGCCAGCGTCGCGATCGAGAACAGCAGGGCCGTCCACTTCGCGGTCGTGCGCCGCGCCGCGGGCACCGCCGCCGTGACGATCGCACCGGCCGCGGGCAGGGCCGCGGTGACGGTCAGAAAGGGGAACGACATCGCACTCACACCGCCCTCATCAACAGGGTCGCGGCGACGATCACTGCCGTACCTCCGAACATCGAGAGCGCGTAGGAGCGCGCATAGCCGTTCTGCACCTTGCGCAGGCGGCCGGAGAGCCCGCCGAACGACGCCGCCGTCCCGTTGACCACCCCGTCCACGAGCGAGTGGTCGACGTACACGAGCGAGCGGGTGAGGTGCTCGCCGCCGCGCACCAGGACCACGTGGTTGAAGTCGTCCTGGAGGAGGTCGCGGCGGGCCGCCCGGGTGAGCAGGGAACCGCGCGGCGCGAGCGCGGGCACCGGCCGCCGTCCGTACTGGAGGTAGGCGATGCCGACCCCGACGAGCAGCAGCACGATCGTGGCGGTGGTGACGACGCCGGCGCTCACCGGCGAGTTGCCCTCGCTGTGGCCCGTGACGGGTTCCAGCCAGTGCAGGAACCGGTTGCCGATGCCGAAGAACGCGCCGGCGCCCACCGAGCCGACCGCGAGGACGATCATCGGGACCGTCATCGTCCAGGGCGATTCGTGCGGGTGCGGCTCCGCGTGCGGGCCGGCCCCCTCGGCGACCGGCTCCACGTCCGGCGACGCGGGCGAGGCCGTCGCGGTGTTCCGCCACCGCTCCTCACCGAAGAACGTCATCAGCATCATGCGCGTCATGTAGTACGCGGTGATCGCGGCGCCCAGTAGCGTGACCGCGCCCAGGATCCAGCCCTCCGTGCCGCCCTTGGCGAAGGCCGCCTCGATGATCTTGTCCTTGGAGAAGAAGCCGGACAGACCCGGGAAGCCGATGATGGCGAGGTAGCCGAGGCCGAAGGTGACGAAGGTGACCGGCATGTACTTCCGCAGGCCTCCGTACTTGCGCATGTCGACCTCGTCGTTCATGCCGTGCATCACCGAACCGGCCCCGAGGAACAGCCCGGCCTTGAAGAAGCCGTGCGTCACCAGGTGCATGATCGCGAAGACGTAGCCGATGGGGCCGAGCCCCGCCGCGAGGATCATGTAGCCGATCTGCGACATCGTCGAGCCGGCGAGGGACTTCTTGATGTCGTCCTTCGCGCAACCGACGATCGCACCGAAGATCAGCGTGACCGCGCCGACCACGACCACCACCAACTGCGCGGTGGGCGCCCCGTTGAAGACGGGCGCGGACCGGGTGATCAGGTAGACCCCCGCCGTCACCATCGTGGCCGCGTGGATCAGCGCGGAGACCGGCGTCGGGCCCTCCATCGCGTCCCCGAGCCAGGACTGCAGCGGCACCTGGGCCGACTTGCCGCAGGCCGCGAGCAGCAGCATCAGGCTGATCGCCGTGAGCTTGCCCTCGCTCGCGCCGCTCGCCGCGCCGAACACGCCCCCGAAGGAGAACGTGCCGAACGTGGTGAACATCAGCATGATCGCGATCGACAGGCCCATGTCGCCGACGCGGTTGACGAGGAAGGCCTTCTTGGCCGCCGTCGCCGCGCTCGGCTTGTGCTGCCAGAACCCGATCAGCAGGTACGAGGCGAGGCCCACGCCCTCCCAACCCATGTACATCAGCAGGTAGTTGTCGGCGAGGACGAGCAGCAGCATCGCCGCGAGGAACAGGTTCAGATATCCGAAGAACCGGCGGCGGCGCTCGTCGTGCGCCATGTAACCCACCGAGTAGAGGTGGATGAGGGTGCCGACCCCGGTGATCAGCAGGACGAACGTCATCGACAGCTGGTCCAGTTGGAAGCCGATGTCGGCCTTGAACCCGGCGACCGGCACCCAGGTGAACAGGTGCTGGTGCAGGGCGCGGTCGTCGGCGCCCTTGCCCAGCATGTTCGCGAAGAGCACGGCGCCGATGACGAACGAGGCGGCGGCGAGCACCGTACCGAGCCAGTGACCCACCCGGTCCAGGGCGCGCCCGCCGCACAGGAGGACCGCGGCCCCCAGCAAGGGCGCCGCCACGAGCAGCGCAATCAGATTGTCCACGATTCAGCGACCCCTCAGAGCTTCATCAGGCTGGCGTCGTCGACCGAGGCCGAGTGGCGGGCGCGGAACATCGACACGATGATGGCGAGACCGACGACGACCTCCGCCGCGGCGACGACCATCGTGAAGAAGGCGATGACCTGGCCGTCGAGATTGCCGTGCAACCGGGAGAAGGCGACGAACGCGAGGTTGCACGCGTTGAGCATCAGCTCGACGCACATGAACACCACGATCGCGTTCCGCCGGATCAGCACGCCGGCCGCGCCGATCGTGAACAGCAGTGACGCCAGATAGAGGTAGTAGACCGGATTCATCGGGTGACCCCCTCCGTTTCGTCGTGTCCCGCGCGCTCCTCACGGGCGTCCCGGCCCGTGCCGTCGGCCGCGCGCGTCCGTCCGGCGTCCTCGCCGCGGTCGCGGCCGAGCCGTGTCTGCGAGCGCTGCTCCAGCGCCTTCAGGTTCGCGATGGCCTCCTTCGACACGTCCCTGATCTGGCCACGGCCCTTGAGGGTCTGGTTGATCGTGAGATCCGAGGGGGTGCCGTCGGGCAGCAGGCCCGGGACGTCCACCGCGTTGTGCCGGGCGTACACACCGGGGGCGGGCAGCGGCGGCAGCTGGATGCCCGCGCGGACCCGCTCCTCGGACTGCTCCCGCTGCGACTTGACCTGCTCGACGCGCTCCCGGTGCGTGAGCACCATCGCGCCGACCGCCGCGGTGATCAGCAGCGCGCCCGTGAGCTCGAAGGAGAACACGTACTTGGTGAAGATCAGCGCGGCCAGCCCCTGCGGGTTGCCCACCGCGTTGGCCTGGCCGAGGCCGTTCCATGTGCGCAGCGACGCGTTGGCGATGCCCGCGATGAGCAGGACGCCGAAGCCGATACCGCACAGCGCGGCCAGCCAGCGCTGCCCCTTGAGGGTCTCCTTGAGGGAGTCCGCGGCGGTGACACCGACCAGCATCACCACGAACAGGAACAGCATCATGATCGCGCCCGTGTAGACGACGATCTGCACGATGCCCAGGAAGTAGGCGCCGTTGGCCAGGTAGAACACGGCGAGGACGATCATCGTGCCGGCCAGGCACAGCGCACTGTGCACGGCCCTGCGCATGAGGATCGTGCACAGTGCGCCGATCACCGCGACGACGCCGAGGATCCAGAACTGCACGGCCTCGCCGGTCGACGTCCGGTACGCCGCCGACGCGGCGAGCGTGGTCAGGTCCGCGGGGCTCATCCGCCGATCACCCTCTTCGACGCGGGCTCGTCCTCACCGAAGTCGGACGCGCCGTCCTGCGGGTGCTCCCCCTTGGTGAAGGCCACCTGCCGGACCGTGTCCGGCGCGGCCTGGGTGACCCTGCCCCGGTAGTAGTCCTGCTCGTCCGTGCCGGGGTGGATGGCGTGCGGCGAGTCGACCATGCCGTCCTCAAGGCCCGCCAGCAGCTGTTCCTTGGTATAGATCAGGTTCTGCCGGGAGGTGTCGGCGAGTTCGAACTCGTTGGTCATCGTCAGCGCGCGGGTGGGGCACGCCTCGATGCACAGGCCGCACAGGATGCAGCGCGCGTAGTTGATCTGGTAGACGCGGCCGTAGCGCTCGCCGGGCGAGTACCTCTCCTCGTCGGTGTTGTCCGCGCCCTCCACGTAGATCGCGTCGGCCGGACAGGCCCACGCGCACAACTCGCAGCCGACGCACTTCTCCAGGCCGTCCGGATGGCGGTTGAGCTGGTGCCGGCCGTGGAAGCGCGGCGCGGTCACCTTCTCCTGCTCGGGGTACTGCTCGGTGAGCCGCCGCTTGAACATCGCCGAGAAGGTGACACCGAATCCGGCCACGGGATTCTTCGGCAACGGGGGCACGCCCCCGGCCGGGGTCCTGCCCTGGTCCGCGCCGGGACCGCTGTCCTGGGAGCTGTCGCTGTCAGACACCGCTCTCCTCCTTTCCGTCGGTCTCAGGGTGGGACACGCCAGGGGCGACGAGCTCACGCTCGCGTCGCGGACGCCTGCGCGGAACGGGTGGCACCGTCTGCCCCGGCAGTGGCGGTACGGGGAAGCCGCCCGCCATCGGATCGAAGTCCGGTGGGCCCGCCGCCTGCGCGGCGGCCTCCTCGGCCCGTTCGTCGCGGCCCCGGAACATGTCGACCACGAAGGAGATCAGCAGGATCGCGATCACCGCGCCGGCCACGTACAGGAGGATCGACGTGAAGTCGTAGTGCCGGTTCTGCAGGGCCCGCACCGTCGCCACGAGCATCAGCCAGACCACCGAGACGGGGATCAGGACCTTCCAGCCCAGCTTCATCAGCTGGTCGTAGCGCACCCGGGGCAGGGTGCCGCGCAGCCAGATGAAGAAGAACAGCAGGAGCTGCACCTTGATGACGAACCAGAGGATCGGCCACCAGCCGTGGTTGGCGCCCTCCCAGAACGTCGAGATCGGCCAGGGGGCGCGCCAGCCGCCGAGGAAGAGGGTCGACGACACGGCCGAGACCGTCACCATGTTCACGTACTCGGCGAGCATGAACATCGCGAACTTGATGGAGGAGTACTCGGTGTTGAAGCCGCCGACGAGGTCGCCCTCGGACTCCGGCATGTCGAACGGCGCGCGGTTCGTCTCGCCGACCATCGTGATGATGTAGATGATGAACGAGACCGGCAGCAGGACGATGAACCAGCGGTCCTTCTGCGCGTCCACGATCGCGGACGTCGACATCGACCCGGAGTAGAGGAACACCGAGGCGAACGCGGCGCCCATCGCGATCTCGTAGGAGATCATCTGCGCGCACGAGCGCAGTCCGCCGAGCAGCGGGTACGTCGAGCCCGACGACCAGCCCGCGAGGACGATGCCGTAGATCCCGACGGAGGCGCAGGCCAGGATGTACAGCATCGCGATCGGCAGGTCGGTGAGCTGCATCGTGGTGCGGGTGCCGAAGATCGAGATCTCGTCGCCCGAGGGGCCGAACGGGATCACCGCGATCGCCATGAAGGCGGGCACGGCCGCGACGACCGGCGCGAGCACGTAGACGAACTTGTCGGCGCGCTTGACGACGATGTCTTCCTTCAGCATCAGCTTCATGCCGTCGGCGAGGGACTGGAGCATGCCCCAGGGCCCGTGCCGGTTGGGGCCGATGCGCCGCTGCATCCAGGCGACGACCTTGCGCTCCCAGACGATCGAGAAGAGGACCGTCACCATCAGGAAGGCGAAGCAGAAGACCGCCTTGATGACGACGAGCCACCACGGGTCCGTGCCGAACACCGTCAGGTTCTCGGCGGCCAGCGTCATGGTCGGGTTCATCGCCGCGCCTCCGGGCTGTCGGTCGACGGGGTGCCGCCGCTCGACGGACTGTCGGCCGACGGGCTGTCGGTCGAGGGGCTGTCGGCCGGCGGGGAACCGACGGGGTCCGCGCCGGGGCCGGCCGCGGGGGCGAGGGCCACCGCGGTGCCCGTCGCCGCCCCCGTCGTCTCCCGCGTGCTGTTCAGGGGCAGCCACACCACCCGGTCCGGCAGGTCGCGCACGACCTGCAGCGGCAGGGTCACCGCGCCGCCGGGGCCGGTGACCCTCAGCCCGTCGCCGGGGGCCACGCCCGTCTCCGCGGCGGTGGCCGGCGACAGCCGCGCCACCGCCGCGTGCCGGGTGCCCGCCAGCGCCTCGTCGCCCTCCTGGAGGCTGCCCAGGTCCAGCAGCAGCCGGTGGCCGGCGAGGATCGCCTCACCGGTGCCGGGCCTCGGCAGCGGCTTCGACGGCTCGAACGGCGGCGACGAGCGGGGCCCCGTCCAGAGGCCGAGCGCGTCGATCTCCCGCCGTACGGAGCCGATGTCCGGCAGCCCGAACTCCACGCCCATCTCGTCCGCCAGCATGTGCAGCACGCGGGCGTCGCCCGGGGCGAGGCGCGTCGTCATCTGCTCCGGCTTCAGCGCGGCCTCGAACGGCCGTGGCCTGCCCTCCCAGTTGAGGAACGTGCCCGGCTTCTCCGCCACCGCCGCGACCGGGAAGACCACGTCGGCCCGCTCCGTCACCTCGCCGGGGCGCAGCTCGAACGAGACGAGGAATCCGACCTGGTCCAGTGCCTCGCGGGCCCGCACGGGGTCCGGCAGGTCCTCGACGCCGACGCCCGCGACGACCAGGGCGCCCAGTTCGCCGGCCGCCGCCGCCTCGATGATCTGTCCCGTGTCCCGCCCGTAGTGGTGCGGCAGTTCCCCGGTGCCCCAGACGGCCGCGGTCTCCTCGCGCGCCCGCGGGTCGGTGGCCGGGCGACCGCCCGGCAGCAGCGACGGCAGCGCGCCCGCCTCGACGGCGCCCCGCTCGCCGGCCCGGCGTGGGATCCACACCAGGTGGGCTCCGGTCGCGGCCGCCGCGCGGTTCGCGGCGGTGAGGGCGCCGGGCACCGCGGCGAGCCGTTCGCCCACCACGATCACCGCGCCCTCGCCGTGCAGCGCCTCCGACGCGGCCGCCGCGTCACCCTCGACGCCGGTGCCCGACGCCAGCGCGTCCAGCCACTCCGTCTCGGTGCCGGGCGCCGCGGGCAGCAGCGTGCCGCCCGCCTTCGTCAGGCCGCGCGTCGCGAACGGCGCGATCGCGTACGTCCGCTGACCGTGCCCGCGCCACGCCTTGCGCAGCCGCAGGAAGACGCCGGGGGCCTCCTCCTCCGCCTCGATGCCCACCAGCAGCACCGTCGGCGCCGCCTCCAGCGAGCGGTGCGTGACCCCGGCGGCCCGGCCCGCGACGTGCCAGGCGAGGAAGTCCGCCTCCTCGGCGCTGTGCGCCCGCGCCCGGAAGTCGATGTCGTTCGTGCCGAGGGCGACCCGCGCGAACTTCGCGTAGGCGTAGGCGTCCTCGACCGTGAGCCGGCCGCCGGTCAGGACGCCCGTCCGGCCGCGTGCCGCCGTCAGGCCGCGGGCGGCCGCGTCGAGGGCCTCGGGCCAGCTCGCCGGTTCGAGTACGCCCGCCTCGTTGCGTACGAGCGGGGTGGTCAGCCGGTCCTTCGCCTGCGCGTAGCGGAACGCGAAGCGCCCCTTGTCGCACAGCCACTCCTCGTTGACCTCGGGGTCGTTGCCCGCGAGGCGCCGCATGACCTTGCCGCGCCGGTGGTCCGTGCGCGTGGCGCAGCCGCCCGCGCAGTGCTCGCACACGCTCGGCGACGACACCAGGTCGAACGGCCGGGAGCGGAACCGGTACGCCGCCGACGTCAGCGCGCCCACCGGGCAGATCTGGATGGTGTTGCCGGAGAAGTACGACGTGAACGGGTCGCCCTCGCCCGTCCCGACCTGCTGCAGCGCGCCGCGCTCGATCAGGTCGATCATCGGGTCGCCCGCGATCTGCTCGGAGAAGCGCGTGCACCGCGCGCACAGCACGCACCGCTCACGGTCCAGCAGCACCTGCGACGAGATGGGCACCGGCTTCGCGTACGTCCGCTTGTGGCCCTCGAAGCGGGTGTCCGGGTCGCCGACCTGCATCGCCTGGTTCTGCAGCGGGCACTCGCCGCCCTTGTCGCAGACCGGGCAGTCCAGCGGGTGGTTGATCAGCAGCAGCTCCATCACGCCGCGCTGCGCCTTCTCCGCGACCGGGGAGGTCAGCTGCGACTTGACGACCATCCCGTCCGTGCAGGTGATCGTGCAGGACGCCATGGGCTTGCGCTGCCCCTCGACCTCCACGATGCACTGGCGGCAGGCGCCCGCCGGGTCGAGCAGCGGATGGTCGCAGAACCGGGGGATCTCGATGCCGAGCATCTCCGCCGCCCTGATCACGAGCGTCCCCTTGGGGACGGAGATCGCGGCGCCGTCGATGGTCAGCGAGACCATGTCCTCGGGCGGCACGGCCGCCTCGCCGGACCCGCCCGAGGAGGGAGCATCGGTCGTCACTGTCATGCGTTCACCTCCAGGTTTCCGGTCGTTCCGGACGGCTCGTCGGCCCAGGCGGTGGACCGCACGGGGTCGAAGGGGCAGCCCTTGTCCGTGATGTGCTGCTCGTACTCGGCGCGGAAGTACTTCAGCGACGAGAAGATCGGGGACGCGGCACCGTCACCCAGCGCGCAGAACGACTTGCCGTTGATGTTGTCCGCGATGTCCGCGAGCTTGTCGAGGTCGGCCATATCGCCCTTGCCGTCCTCGATATCGCGCAGCAACTGGACCAGCCAGTACGTTCCTTCGCGGCACGGCGTGCACTTGCCGCACGACTCGTGCGCGTAGAACTCCGTCCAGCGCGTGACGGCCCGTACAACGCAGGTCGTCTCGTCGAAGCACTGGAGCGCCTTGGTGCCGAGCATCGAACCGGCGGCGCCGACGCCCTCGTAGTCCAGCGGCACGTCCAGGTGCTCGTCCGTCAGCAGCGGCGTCGAGGACCCGCCGGGCGTCCAGAACTTCAGCCGGTGCCCGGCGCGGATGCCGCCGCTCATGTCGAGCAGTTGCCGCAGCGTGATGCCGAGCGGGCCCTCGTACTGGCCCGGGTTGGTGACATGGCCGCTGAGCGAGTAGAGCGTGAAGCCCGGGGACTTCTCGCTGCCCATCGAGCGGAACCACTCCTTGCCGCGCTGCAGGATCGACGGCACGGACGCGATCGACTCGACGTTGTTGACCACCGTCGGGCAGGCGTACAGGCCGGCGACGGCCGGGAACGGCGGCCGCAGCCTCGGCTGGCCGCGCCTGCCCTCCAGGGAGTCGAGCAGCGCGGTCTCCTCGCCGCAGATGTACGCGCCGGCGCCCGCGTGGACGACGACGTCCAGGTCGAGGCCGCTGCCCAGGATGTTCGTGCCGAGGTATCCCGCCGCGTACGCCTCCCGCACCGCCTCGTGCAGCCGGCGCAGCACCGGCACGGTCTCGCCGCGCAGGTAGATGAACGCGTGCGAGGAGCGGATCGCGTAGCAGGCGATGACGATGCCTTCGATCAGCGCGTGCGGGTTCGCGAACAGCAGCGGGATGTCCTTGCAGGTCCCCGGCTCCGACTCGTCGGCGTTGACGACGAGGTAGTGCGGTTTGCCGTCGCCCTGCGGGATGAACTGCCACTTCATGCCGGTCGGGAAGCCGGCGCCGCCCCGGCCGCGCAGGCCGGACTCCTTCACGTACGCGATGAGGTCGTCCGGCTCCATCGCGAGCGCCTTCTTCAGGCCCTCGTAGCCGTCGTGCCGCAGGTAGGTGGCGAGCGTCCACGACTCGGGCTGGTCCCAGAAGGCGGTCAGGACGGGGGCCAGGACCCGGTGCGGGCTGGTGCCGTTGTCGTCCCCGCGTTCGGTCGTCATCGTCATCACTCCCCCTCCTTGCTGATCGGGCCCGCCGGGTGGTCAGGGTCGGAGTCCGAGGTCTGCTGCGGCGCGTCGTGCGAACTGAGGTGCTGTGAGCCCGGCTGCGGCGCCTCCTCGGGGTGTGCGCCGTCCCGCGGCCGTACGACCCGGCCGGGCGCCTCGCCCTTGGCGAGCCGCAGCCCGGTCAGGGAGGCGTGGCCCGCGCTGCCGCTCGCCGCGACGGCCCCTTCGCGCGGATCGGGGAACCCGGCGAGGATCCTCGACGTCTCCTGGTACGTGACGATCGGAGCGCCCCGGGTCGGCTCGACGGGGCGGCCCGCGCGCAGGTCGTCCACGAGCCGCTTGGCGGACTCGGGCGTCTGGTTGTCGAAGAACTCCCAGTTGACCATCACCACGGGCGCGAAGTCGCAGGCCGCGTTGCACTCGATGTGCTCCAGCGTGACCTTGCCGTCCGGCGTCGTCTCGTCGTTGCCGACGCCGAGATGGGCCTTCAGCTCCTCGAAGATGGCGTCGCCGCCCATCACCGCGCAGAGCGTGTTGGTGCAGACGCCGACCTGGTAGTCGCCGCAGGGCCCGCGCCGGTACATCGTGTAGAAGGTCGCGACAGCCGTGACCTCCGCCGTGGTCAGGCCGAGCAGGTCCGCGCAGAAGGCCATGCCCGTACGGGTCACGTGCCCCTCCTCCGCCTGCACCAGGTGCAGCAGCGGCAGCAGGGCCGAACGGGAGCCGGGGTAGCGCGCGATGATCTCCCGCGCGTCCGTCTCCAGCCGTTCGCGCACGTCGGCCGGGTACTGCGGGGCCGGCGGCTGGGGCATGCCCAGCGGGACGGGGCTTGACGGTGTGGTCGTCACCGGTCGACGCCTCCCATCACGGGGTCGATGGACGCGACGGCGACGATGACGTCGGCGACCTGGCCGCCCTCGCACATCGCCGCCATGGCCTGCAGGTTGGTGAAGGACGGGTCCCGGAAGTGGACCCGGAAGGGGCGCGTGCCGCCGTCGGAGACGACGTGCGCGCCGAGTTCGCCCTTGGGCGACTCGACGGCCGCGTACGCCTGGCCCGGTGGGACGCGGAAGCCCTCGGTCACCAGCTTGAAGTGGTGGATGAGGGCCTCCATCGACGTGCCCATGATCTTCTTGATGTGGTCGAGCGAGTTGCCGAGGCCGTCGGGCCCGAGCGCGAGCTGCGCGGGCCAGGCGATCTTCTTGTCGGCGACCATCACCGGGCCGGGAGCCAGCCGGTCGAGGCACTGCTCGACGACGCCCAGCGACTGCCGCATCTCCTCAAGACGGATCAGGAAGCGGCCGTAGGCGTCGCAGCTCTCGGCGGTCGGGACGGTGAAGTCGTACGTCTCGTAACCGCAGTACGGGTCGCTCTTGCGCAGGTCGTGCGGGAGGCCCGCGGAGCGCAGGATCGGCCCCGTGGCGCCCAGCGCCATGCAGCCGGTGAGGTCGAGGTAGCCGACGTCCCGCATGCGGGCCTTGAAGATCGGGTTGCCGGTCGCGAGCTTGTCGTACTCCGGGAGGTTCTTGCGGAGTGTCCTGACCATCTCGCGCAGGTGGTCGACCGCGCCGGGCGGCAGGTCCTGGGCGAGGCCGCCGGGCCGGATGAACGCGTGGTTCATGCGCAGGCCCGTGATCAGTTCGTACGCGTCGAGGATCAGTTCGCGGTCCCGGAACCCGTAGATCATTATCGTCGTCGCGCCGAGCTCCATGCCGCCGGTGGCGAGCGCCACCAGGTGCGAGGAGAGGCGGTTGAGTTCCATCAGCAGGACGCGGACGACGGTGGCGCGGTCCGGGATGTCGTCCGTGATCCCGAGCAGCTTCTCCACACCGAGGCAGTACGCCGTCTCGTTGAAGAACGACGTCAGGTAGTCCATGCGCGTGACGAAGGTGGTGCCCTGCGTCCACGTGCGGTATTCGAGGTTCTTCTCGATACCCGTGTGCAGGTAGCCGATTCCGCAGCGCGCCTCGGTGACGGTCTCGCCGTCGATCTCCAGGATCAGCCGCAGCACTCCGTGGGTGGACGGGTGCTGGGGGCCCATGTTGACGACGATGCGTTCGTCGTCGGCGCGGGCGGCGGACTGCACGACCTCGTCCCAGTCGCCGCCGGTGACCGTATATACGGTTCCCTCGGTGGTCTCGCGCGCGCTCGCGGTCGCGTGGGTCGTGTGACTGGCTGAAGGAGACATCAGGTGTACGACCTCCGCTGGTCCGGAGCCGGGATCTGGGCGCCCTTGTACTCGACGGCGATCCCGCCGAGGGGATAGTCCTTGCGCTGCGGGAAGCCCTGCCAGTCGTCCGGCATCATGATCCGGGTCAGGGCCGGGTGGCCGTCGAAGACGAGCCCGAAGAAGTCGTACGTCTCACGCTCGTGCCAGTCGTTGGTCGGATAGACCTCGACCAGGGACGGGACGTGCGGGTCCGCGTCCGGCGCGGAGACCTCCAGGCGGATCAGCCGGCTGTGCGTGATCGACCGCAGGTGGTACACGGCGTGCAGCTCGCGGCCCTTGTCCTCGGGGTAGTGCACGCCCGAGACGCCCGTGCACAGCTCGAAGCGGAGCGCCGGGTCGTCGCGCAGGGTCCGGGCGACGCGGAGCAGGTGCTCGCGGGCGATGTGGAAGGTGACCTCGCCGCGGTCGACGACGGTCTTCTCGATCGCGTTCTCCGGGAGGAGGTCCTGCTCCTCCAGCGCGCCTTCGAGTTCGTCGGCGATCTCGTCGAAGACACCCTCCTCGCCGGGTTCGGTGCGCGGCCCCCCGTACGGGCGGGACGCGGGGCCCGGCAGGGCGACCGTACGGACGAGGCCGCCGTAACCGGAGGTGTCGCCGCCGTTCTGCGCGCCGAACATGCCCTTGCGGACGCCGATGACGTCGCTCGCGGCGCCCCGGGCGGCCGGGACCCCGTTGCCGTTGCCGTTGCCGTTGCCGTGGTCCCCCCCGGCGTGGTTCCCGTTGTGGCCGTTGGCGCCGCCCGGCGGCTCCTCGCCGCTCATCGGAGGAGTCCCTTCATCTCGATCATGGGCAGCGCCTTGAGCGCCGCCTCCTCCGCCTCGCGGGCCGCCTCGCGCGCGTCGACCCCGAGCTTCGAGCTCTGGATCTTGTGATGGAGCTTGAGGATCGCGTCCATCAGCATCTCGGGACGCGGCGGGCAGCCGGGCAGGTAGATGTCGACCGGTACGACGTGGTCGACGCCCTGCACGATGGCGTAGTTGTTGAACATGCCGCCCGACGAGGCGCACACGCCCATGGAGATGACCCACTTGGGGTTCGGCATCTGGTCGTAGACCTGCCGCAGGACAGGCGCCATCTTCTGGCTCACCCGGCCCGCGACGATCATCAGGTCGGCCTGGCGCGGTGATCCGCGGAAGACCTCCATGCCGAACCGCGCGAGGTCGTAGCGGCCCGCGCCCGTCGTCATCATCTCGATGGCGCAGCAGGCGAGCCCGAACGTGGCCGGGAAGACGGACGACTTCCGCACCCACCCCGCGGCCTGCTCGACGGTCGACAGGAGGAATCCGCTCGGCAGTTTCTCTTCGAGTCCCATTGGTCCCAGCCCCTCTGAGCCTCTAGTCCCATTCCAGGCCGCCGCGACGCCAGACATAGGCGTACGCGACGAAGACGGTGAGCACGAAGAGGAGCATCTCCACGAGCCCGAAGATCCCCAGCGAGTCGAACGTGACGGCCCAGGGATAGAGGAAGACGATCTCGATGTCGAAGACGATGAAGAGCATCGCCGTCAGGTAGTACTTGATCGGGAAGCGACCGCCGCCGGCCGGCGTGGGAGTGGGCTCGATGCCGCACTCATATGCTTCAAGTTTCGCCCGGTTGTACCGTTTTGGGCCCACGAGCGTGGCCATGACCACGGAAAAGATCGCAAACCCAGCCCCCAGGGCGCCGAGCACGAGGACGGGCGCGTAGGTGTTCACGCTCCCCAGCTCCTTCCAGTCGTCCTTGACCGTCTTGACCGATGGACCGCGCCGGGTGCGGACGCCCCACACGTAGCGGGACGTTTCGGGAAAACCCCGAAGATCACTCGCATGTGAGGCAGTTCACAAGCCCGACTGACGCGCATCTTATGCCCGTCGGGCTGTGATCTGCGACACGGGGTACGGGACCGTCTTTGTGATCTCCACCACCTGACGGTGGATCATGACGGCGAGCGTCGGGGGATCTTCACACATGGTGTACTCAAATGATCACCAGCCGTAGCACAAAAGGCTGTTACTCCTGGTCAGGAGGGTGCGCCCACTACCAGGGGGCCTGCGGTCCACGCAAATTAGCGCTGGAACACCTTGGGGTGATAACGGAACTTCACCTTCAGCCCGCGCCCTCACCCGGACGAGGGGCCGGGCCGCGCCCGGTGGACGACGCCCACTCGGAGGCCGCCGGTCCGGCAGCGGGACGGAACCACCCGGACCCGTGCGGCGTCACACCCTTTGCGCGCACCCGTTCGCGACGTCGCGCTCCGGCGCTTGTGTCCGCGCTCACGAGGGCCGGATGTTCACCGGCCCGCCCCGGCGGGCATACCGCCGGTGCGCAGACGCACACGGTCGCGGCGCACCGCCGGCACGCGCACCCGAACCACCGTCGGCGGAGCGGCTGTCGCTACCGCCGGTACGCGGACGCGATACGCGCACACGGGACACGATCGCCCCGCGCGTGCGCCCCTCGGGGTCGCCATGGACACGCCCTTTGGGTAGGCCCGTCCTACTCCTTCACCCCCGGCGTAGCCAGCGGAGCGACAGCCGACGCACAGAACGTGACACTCCTGTGACCTGCGCCACCCGCGCCGCATGCCGTGAACAAGCTGGCTTGGCCATGCACCCAAGGGATGGTAGGTCAGGGGCAATTCGGACCTTTAGCTGAAACACAGAGATCACGACCATGATCCCTGACGTCCGATTCGTCCGTTACGGCGTCAATAAGGCCACTCAAGAACCGGATTCACAAGTTCGGTACGTAACTGTGGCGCAATCCACCTTGCTTGACGACAACCGTCCGGCCCGGATACCGGTTATCCCCATGCCCCTCACCGCTCCCATACGAACCCACCGGAAGCCCCGCCGGAACGCACCGAGGACGGTGCTGCGCGCCGGAGTTGCCGGCGGCGTCCTCAGCACCATCGCGGTCGCCGGTGCTGCCGGAACGGCGAACGCCGAGCCGGTGACCGAGACCATCGAGATGCCGACCCTTTCCGCGGACCTGTCGACCACCGTCGCCCAGTCCGCCCAGGCCACCCAGCAGATCGCCCTGACGATGCAGACGCGTGCGCAGCTGCAGACCCAGGAGGACACCGCGGTCAAGAACGCGGCGACCGCGGCGAAGAAGGCCAAGTCCAAGGCGGAGGCCGAAGCCAAGGCCAAGGCCGAAGCGAAGAAGAAGGCGGAGGAAGCAGCCCGCGCCAAGGCCGCCGCGGCCGCCCGGGCCTCGCGCTCCTCCGTACGCACCGAGCTCGCGTCCTCCTCGACCAGCACGCCCAGCACCACGTCGTCCTCCACGGCGACGGGTTCCGCCGCCGCGATCGTCTCGTACGTCGAGGCACGCATCGGCGACGCCTACGTGATGGGCTCCACCGGCCCGAACGCCTTCGACTGCTCCGGGCTCGTCCAGGCCGCGTACCGCACGGTCGGCGTCGACCTGCCGCGCGTCTCGCAGGACCAGTCGACCTCGGGCACGCAGGTCTCCCTCAGCAACGTCCAGCCCGGCGACATCCTCTACTGGGGCAGCGCGGGCAGCGCGTACCACGTGGCGATCTACGTCGGCGACGGCAAGTTCGTCGGCGCGCAGAACCCGAGCGACGGCGTGGTCGAGCACGACCTCAGCTACGACCAGCCGACGGGCGCGGTGCGCGTCCTGTGAGGACGAACCGCCCCTGTTGAACTGAGGCATCGAGCTTTCGCACCTCTTTGCCATGAAGGTCCGCGTTCCCGCCGGGAGCGCGGACCTTCGCCGTTCCCGGATGCGTGTCGGAACGCCCACAGTGCGTGAAGGAACGTTCTGCGCCTGAACAGCCCTGAAGTCGGGTCACCAACGGGGAGGGGAGGGGACATGGGCGATTACCTCAAGGTGGAGGCCGAATCCCTGGGCCGCCTGCTGAAGCAGTTGCACGACAGCCAGGACGATCTGCGCACGGCACTGTCCACGATGAAGGACATCGGTCCGAAGTCCACCGGCAGCATCGAGCTGGACCACGCCTGCGACGAGTTCCACGACAGCTGGGACGACGTGATCGGCAAGATCGCGGACGGCACCGGGGCGATCGAGGACAAACTGCGCGCAACGAAGAACGACTTCGAGGCGACGGACGAGGCGATCCGGCAGGCGTTCGCCGACGCCGAGCACCCCCCGAACACCCCGCGGCCCGCTCCGGGACCACCGGCGATCCCCCCGGCGGGTGCGCGATGAGCGAGGCGGACTACCCCACTCTCGGCTTCGACCCCGCGCCCGGCGCACCCGCTTCGGTGGACGACCTGGCGACGAAGCTGTCGGCAGCGGTCGGCGGGCTGGAGAAGGCGAACGCGACGCTGACCGCCATCGCGAAGGGCGGTCACGCGAGCGCGTGGGAGGGCGAGGCCGCGACGGCGTTCTCCAAGAAGGTCGGCGACCTCCCCCACTACCTGACCGACAGCCACGACGCTCTCAAGTCCGCGGCCACCCAGCTGACTGCCTGGCACGACAAACTCGTGGAATACCAGAGCACCGCGCGGACGTACGAGTCGGAGGCGAAGGCCGCGAAGCAGCGCGAGGCCGAGGGCGAGAAGGCGCGCGACCACCAGTCCGCCCTCTACGACCAGGCCGTGTCCGACCCCTCGTTCCCACTCGCAGGACGGTCGTACGCCACCCAGGCCGAGGCGAAGAGCGCGCAGGAAAAGATCGACGCGGCCGGCCGGCGCGTGCAGAACGCGGGCAAGGCGCTGGACACGGCGACGGACCGGCTGAACGCGGCCCGCGACGAGCTCGACGCGATCGTGAAGAAGGCGAAGGACCTCCTCGACCGCCACCAGGCCGAAGCACGCTCGATCGCAGACGAGTTGCGCAAGGCCGACGCCAACGCGCCGGATGCGAGCGTCTGGGAGCAGATGGGGGACTTCTTCACGAAGCAGGGCCACGACATCAAGGACTGGTGCACCAAGCACGCCGACCTGCTCAAGACCGTGGGCGACTGGCTGGGCACGGCGTCCGCGGTGCTGGGCGTGGCCGCCCTGGCCACCATGTGGTGCCCACCCCTGGCAGGCGGGCTCGCGCTGGCGGGCGGCATCGCCGCGGGCGGCGCGCTGGCCGCGCACGGCGCGGCGAAACTGGGGGGCGCGGACGTGGGGTGGAAGACGCTGGTGCTGGACGGGGTGGGGGTGATTCCTGGTGGCGTGTTCGCCAAGGACCTGGCTCTGGGGGTGAAAGTCCCTCTCAAGCTCGCAGGTAAGAGCGGGACCATGCTCAAGGGCGGCAACACGGTCCGCAAGATCAAGGAATCGAGCGAACTCTTCAAAGGGTCCAAAATCAGCCCCAATTTTTTCTCCAAGGCGCTCGGCGCCAAGAAAGTATATGCATTCTCGAGAGAGGATCTGAAATTCGGCGACAAACTCAACTTGGCTTGGCAGCACACCGTGGCTTCGTATTCCGAAGGAGGTGTCGTTGCCGACGGAGTGAGCAACGTTTTCACGAAGCCTCCACTGAGAAACCTGCCTGGTGTCGCTGAGGCTATTCGAGCGGACGGTACTCTCGACCCCATGTCATGGTGGTCGCGAGGAGCGCAGATCGGCCAGAAGGCATGGGGGCTTCGAGGAAAACTGGAAGAGGACTTTGGTCCTGGTGCACCGGCAGCAGGTTCTCTGGGGTGAGGAAAATCAAAAAAGGACAAGCCTTCGCGAGCCACCACGTACCTCTCGATGAAAGGAGTGACTATCCAACAGGTACCTATTTTGCCATCATGCCTCGCCCTGTCCGCAGGGACACCAAGCCCATCGCCGTAGTAATTCCGCAGTGCGATCCATCAGAGGAACGATTGATCAAAGGACCGCCGGGGAGCGGTCCGGTCGGAGGTTCCAGTACAGCAACCGCCACTGATGAGGATTTTTCGGAGCTGCTGAAAGAAGATTTTGACGATTTTGATCTGCGTTTCGCCCACATCAAAGGACCGTTCACAATCACATCCCCGCACCTCGAAGAATTGTGTCGGGTGGAGCCGGAAAAGGATGAAGGGGCGCACCGCGTCTACGCACCAGACGGCACCCTGATTGCAAGAATCCGCCGAACCCCCGGCCGCTTCTTCCCGTGGCCCCGTCGGGTTAGGTGGCACTTGGAAGTCAAGCGAATCAATGAACCTCCCTCGCTCTATTCTGCGCCCAAAGGGACCCTCACGGCCTGGGTATCATTTGTCGTTCTCTCGCCCCTGTGGGCAGCGCTGGCACTTTTCGGTCTGCTCAGCGCGTTGCTCGGAGCTGATGACCCCTGGTTCCTATGGGATCTGCCCGCTCGTGCGAAATGGCGCACAGGACTCTCCGGATGGGGACTGGATTTTCGTGGAGTAAGCAACACGTATTACCTCAACACGGAAACCATGGACGTCCGCGTGGCATACGCACAAGCCATTATCCACAGTTGGACAGCACATTGAGCAAGAAAGAGCAGATCAGGATGAATCCCGGAGCGGCCAGTCCAGGGCGCGCACTTTTCCACCAATCCCCTGCAGCAGCTGTAGAAAAATGAAGGAAGAATCTCTCATCCTGCTGGATATTGATGAAGAGGACCTCTCCAATGTGCCGACAGGAGCGCGTTCCTGGATCAAAGCACGGAAGGAAACGGTGGGTTTGGTATTACAGGAGATCGAGCCCTACCGGGGCGAGCCTTCTTCAACGCCGATGAAGATCCAGGAATACAGCGCTCTCTCGGAGTCCGAAAAAGAAGATGTTGAAATCCTCGCCAGGATGCAGCAGATCCGTTGGCGCATAGTAAGGTCGGAACGACCTTTCTCCATCCAATTGACGACACCCGGTCATTCTCTGGTCTGTCGCGTGGAGCCGGTTGACGGTTCGCACTGCATCTATGCCGCCGACGGCACCTGCTGGCGCGCTCGGAGCGATACGGCGGACGCTTCCTCCCGTGGCCCCGAAGGACCCGATGGAAACTTGAACTGCCGGACGATGGTCTCGCCTATGAGGCAGCCGAGGGTTATCTCATAGGATGGGCCTTCTATACCATTGGCTCACCTTTGCTCATCGCTTTGTATATGGCTTTCTTCGCCCTCTCCATCGCCGGATACGGAAACGGCCTTTACCTCGGCCTACCCGGTCGACCAACACGTACGAAATGGCGCAATGAGCTCTCCCAATGGGGTCTGGACTTCCGAGAAAATATGTATCACACCAACCCCGATGATCTCGATCACCGTATTTCATATGCTCTAGCCGTTATCCACAGCTGGCGCCTGAGGAATATCTGATGTCAGTTCCTCAAGAGGCAGGTCGTAGCAATCCTGCCCCAGGGTGACCCCCGCGCAGAGAAAGGAGCGCCGGTCAGCATGATGACTTCTTCTGTCTTCGCCGACGGCACAGGATCCGGACCATCCACGGAGGACGGCATCTACTTCCGGGTTCCCGACGTGATGCACTCCCTGGGTCTTGACCTCTCCCCCGAGGATCGGCCCGAGCACATCCGGGAACTGGCCGACAAGGTGTGGGCCGCGGGAACGGACTTCCAGCGGGAGACAACCGCGGCTGTGTACAGCGATATCGCGGACGCCGCCGCCGAGGACGGCGCCCTCTACGCCGGGGTCTGTTTCCTGACGCTCGACAACGGCATGCCCGCGAGTGCGTCTCTTGTGGTGCGCGCCGAGGACACGGACCGCACCGACGCCGACATCGTCGCCACGGGGATCGCCGAGGCACTGTCGGCGAGTCCTGGCAAAGAGGCGTATCGGACGACAGCGGCCGGGCGGCCTGTTGCCGTGGCCTTCTCCGTGGTGGGCGCAGCCCTGGACGGCGACGACGAGGACGACGCCACGGCCGCAGGACCCGTCCCGGCCCCCAGGCGACCCGCGAGCATCGGGACGGACGTGCCGGATTCCCCGGTCCTCACCCTGGCCGGCGCCGAGGCGTACGTTCCGCTTCCCGAGCTCTCGCGGCTCCTAGTCCTGTGCGTCAGCACTCCCTCGCTGGAGATCTTCCCGGATCTGGTCGCCCTGCTCTCCGGGATCACCGAGACCCTGGAGGTCGACGCGGCCTTCGCGGCTGTTCCGGTTCCTCTGCGCGTGGCCGTCGCCGGCCCTGAAGGCGTCGGCCCTGAAGGCATCCTGCGCGCCTCCCGTATCAGCGAGTTGTGAGGACCTGCGCGGCGCGTGGGACCGCGCCAGCCGGCCCCGTCACGAAGTCCTGCGTCGGGCCCCGGCTTGTTCAACGAGCGAACACGTACGGCGCAGCCGGCGTGGGCCGGCAGGTACGGCCGTAGAAACGGCCGCAAGGTCAGCGCTCTCAGGGCCGACAGGTGCTCGAATCGCTGGAGCACAGCCAGCCGTCGTCACCCGGGTGGTCGAAGTCGTGCAGGACCCCGAGGAAGCTCGCCACCACGAACACGACGAAGGCCGCGCAGACTCCCAGCCCGACCCACAGGGCGACTTTCCCCCATCGCCGTGCACCGGGCGACACTTCCTTGCGACGGACGGCGGGCCGCTCGGACTCGCCTGTGTGCCGGCCCGTGTAGCGCGGGGTCACAGCGTGGCCCTCATCTGACCGGACGTTCCCGTGACGTCGAAGTCCCGGGCCACGCCGGTGGTGTTCAGATGGGCGATGTCGGCCTGTTCGAGGGTGATCTTCAGCGGCCCGTAGCCCTTGGACTGCGTGGTCCGGTGCTCGCTGGGCACGCCCCAGTCGTACCGCTTCTTCACTTCCATGTGGTACGTGACCGTGTTTCCCTGCTTCTCGCCGACCATCCGGTACTGGAAGTGGTTCAGTGCGTAATACCAGTCCTGGCTCTCGCCGCCGTCGCCGGGTCTCGGCGCGGTCGACTGCCACGCTGTGGTGAAGGAGCCGTCAGGCCTGTGAGCGACGTCCTGAGCGAGGGTCGTGTTCGCGTCCCTTCGGAACTGGGGTATGTCGTCGAGCAGTTCCTGCGGATCGACCTCGACCGGCGCGCCCGTGGCGTCCAGGTAATGCTTGATGAGACCCGCTGTGTTGACCCAGCCACGGGCGTTGGCCAGGGCGCCCACATTGTTGAGCTTGTTCCGTGTGGTGCGGTCCGAACCGTCGGGATTCAGGATGTCGAAATCCCGGTTCTCGGACTCGAAGTTGTGCGGGGTCCCGAACACCACCTTGATGTTCTGGGAGATCCAGCCGTCCTCAGCGTCGGCCTTCTCCAGTACCGCCCTCGCCCGCTGCTCCAGGGACTCGGCCTTGCCGCGCCGCTCCTTGTGCCGCGCGAGGCCTTCCGGATTGTTGGGGTCGTACATGTCCGACCACGAGACGCTCGCGTCATCGGTGATCAGCATCCCGTCCTCGGCGGCCTCAAGCCGCAGTGCCTCGGCCTGTCCCTGGAGGTCGCGCAGACCCGCGAAACCGCTCCCTCCGCCCGTACCGTTCACCTCGTCCCGGAAGAACGAACGCAGCCCCTGCACCTCGGTGTCGAGAGCGTCGAAGTCCAGCTGAATGCGATCGCAGTACGCCTGGGCCGCCCGGCCTGCCTCCCCGCGCCAGCGGTCCTTGTGCAGGGGGGTGACCACCTCGTCGTGAAAGTCCTTGCGGTTGTCCTTGATCCGCTTGTGGACATCGCCCCAATCGCGCACGAAGGTGTCGAGGCCGTTCACGTCGAGGGACAACAACTGGCTGAAGGTGACCATCCTCGCCCTAACCCGGTATCAATGCGGCAAGCCGCCGAAAGCGGACCTGATCGCCGTCTCGTTCGCGTCGAAGGCATCAGCGCTGTCACGGAAGTTGAGGGAGGCCTGCCCCAGCCGGTCCGCGATCACCGCGTTCAGCGCCTCCCAGCGCGCCTGCATCTCCTGCAGGCCGGCGATGAAGGACCAGCCCTGGTCCTGCCGCGCAAGCTCCTGATCGGCGTCCTCCGCCCCAGCACACGTGGTGCGGACCTGGTCCTTGCACGCCTCGCAGGCGTCGGCTCGGGAACGCAGGTACGAGGACGAGACGCCCACGTCCGGGTCTCCGCCCCAGACGGGCGGCGGCGGAGTGGGCGACGGCCCCGGCGAGGGATCGGGCACAGGCCTCGGCGCGGAAGGCTCCGGGGACGGTTCGGGCGTGAACCTCGGAGTCGGCGTGGGTCGGGCAGAAGCCACGGACCGGGGCCGGACGTCACGGCATAGGCCGACCGAGGGTCGACGGGATGGGCCAATGGTGTTCCCCCTCACCATGGACACACAGGTTGAAGGCGTCACGCTAACGCGCTCACGCCACCGCGCACAGTCGCTCTTCCGTCACGGAGACCCTGTGTTGGTGATGTTCTGCGTTGTGGTCCCAGTAGTCAAGAACTCGCCGCCTGTACTCCCACCGAGGGTGAATGCACACCCGCCTCGGCCACCTTCCCCATGCGGCCGGGGTCCTACGATCAGGAGTCGATCCCAGGAGGCCCGCATGACGCAACCCACCGCCCGTAGCGCGCACGAACGCAAGCAGGACGCGCTGCACCGCCTGGAACACGACGTCGACGCCTGGGTGTCGACGGCCGACCTGGAGACCGGGGCGCCCTACCTGGTGCCGCTGTCCTTCCTGTGGAACGGCTCGTCGCTCCTGCTCTCCACCGCCGCGACGGCCCCCACCGCCCGCAACCTCTCACTGAGCGGCACGGTCCGCCTGGGCATCGGCGAGACGCGGGATGTCGTCCTGGTCGAGGGCACGGCCCAGGTGGTACGCCCGGCGGAACTGTCACAGGAGGACGGCGACGCCTTCGCGGCGAAGACCGGCTTCGACCCTCGCGAGGAGTCGGCCCCGTACGTCTACTTCCGCGTCAGCCCGCGCAGGCTCCAGGCGTGGCGGGAGTCCAACGAGATAGCGGGCCGGGACCTCATCGTGGACGGCCGCTGGACGGTGGACTGAGGCTGCTCGACGCGCGCCTGTCGTGGAGACCCCCGGGGCGGAGCCCCGGCCGTGCTCCGCTCCGGTATCGATACGGGGTGTGATGGGCGCCGTTGTTGTGCCGTCGGAACCTTGCTCCAAGCGACTCTCTTCGTTGACGCCAGCCTGCGTCCACTCGGTACTCGCGTCCGATGTGGAGCACGCCGTGCGCGAGGCGAAGAGCCCCTGCAACCTCGCCCGCAACGTCGCACCGGCGCAGTACAGCCCTGCCGCTTCAAATCCCTTACCGCTGAGTAAGCCCGCGAGTTCCTCGCCGCCAGGCGTCACCGGGTGCATCCCCTGTTCGAACTTGCCCGCGCGCCGGGACTGCGCAAGGTCGAACTCCTCGGTGCGAGCACCGCCGCCCTCCAGCACACCCGCAGCAGGCCACCCTGCTGACCAAGGCCCATCAGCTCGGAACGGCGCATCGCCCGCCTGCCTCCTGCGTCGCCTCTCTTCACGGCACCGCCGGCGGCAGGCACGCGAGCAGGAGCAGGCGGGCCCGGCTTGGCAGGACAGCGGCTACGTCTTCACACGGTCGGACGTGCACCCGGTAGAACCCGCCACGTTCACAACGCACTTCGGCGCCCCACTCCACGACGCGCAGTTGCTGCCCATCCGGTTCCACGATCTCCGCTACTCGACCGCGACCCTCCTCCTGGAACAGGGCATCGAATTCGTCGTCGTCAAGGAACTCCTGGGCCGCGCCCATATCGGCGTGACCGCGACGGTCTACGCACCCGTTCGCCTCGCCTCCAGCGCCAGGCTGTCAACCTCCTCGGCCACGCCCTCGGCAACCTCACCGAGACCACGATCCAGCCCGACGACGCAAGAACCCACCGCTCTGTGCATCACCCGTCCGCTGGCCTTGCCGTTCGGATGCGCATTCCGACGGGGCCTCCTTTTCATCACTGAATATTATCCCTGGCGCATCTTCGCAAGTTTATGAAAGGCGATTTGGCCGTCGACAACCGCATGGAGCAAATCAACATTTTCAGCCTTTGCTGATAGCCCCTCAAGCCATTCATCTCCCGAGGTCCACTTAATTGGAAGTCGCGACTTGGGCCACTTCCCCAGGAGCTCCCGGGCGAATTGGATGCCCTCCACCGCAATATCAACTGAGCCACTTGCCGCAGGGATTAGGACACTATCCTCAACTTCATTCACCGCAGGCGGGCCACCTTGGGCTTGCTGAGAGCCTGCAAAGGTGCGCAACTCTCCGACGACGTCCTCAATCGTCGGCGGCAAATCCAAACTCAACCGCGACTGCTCGGTCAGTCGCCTGGCAGCGTCAGAGTAGTCTTCCCCATGCCGAGAGAAAGTAACGGCCTCCTGCACCCCTGAGCTTGTGACGAGACGCTGGCCAAGAGTCAGGGAGACGACTGGAAACTCTCGGGTGAGAGCATGAATGTGCACGGTCGGAAAATACGCGTCGCCCGAGGTAGATCGGTCGAGCGTGACCCCTTGAAGCACAGGGCCAATACGCCTAAGCAGTCTCAAAGGCCGCCAGACATCGAAACCCGGGTACAGGGCCGACCAGTCCTTAGTAGCCCGTTTGACGGTCGCTGCATCCACCTTGCTCACGGATTCACCTCCACTGTCAGATTCACGCCTGGGACGTTTAGGGCATTCTTGTCCGCCTGCCACTTCCCGATCCCTTGACCGGGGTTCTTGACGAACTTGTAGTCATACACGACACCTGCGGCCGGATCGAACACATCTGGTCGGGCACTCCCCGCCGTACCTCTCGGAACGGGCGCCCCTCCCAAGTAGCTTTTTTCGGTAATCAGACCACGATTTCCATAGATGCCCTGGTAGCGAGTGAGGAGAGTGTCGGCGTAAGCATGCTTAGCAGTACCCGAGACTGCCCCGCTGCCGCCCAGTCGTGCTTGAGCGCGAGTGGCAATCGCTTGCACGAGGTCCGCATTAGAGGGGTTCGTCGAGCCGCTGCAGGAGCAGGCAGCTCCATTCGGAGCAGTTCCACTATTGCAATTATGCACCAACACCGGTGTAGTCCCGGCAAATACATAGTACGTGTGCAGCTCATTGACAGTCAGGTTGTAGCGGTCCGCCGCACCCGGCGTCACGTGGACTGCGACCACCGTGACCCGGGCCGACTTGTCTGTCGTCAGGGTCTCGCCCGGCTTGAGGTCGCCGGCCTGGGTCCATGCGTGCGTCGTCGTGTCCCAGAACGGGTGGTTCGACGTGGTGTGGAGGATCGCCGGGCTGCCCGTGGGCTGCTTGACGGTGACGTCCAGCAGGTCGTGGTCGTGGTTGACCCATCGTGCCTCGACCGTCCGCGGGCCCTTGTGCTTCACCGTCTTGGGGTCGGCCGCCTGGACCTTGTCACCGGGCTTGATCTTGACGATGGCCTTGGTTTTGCCCTTGGCCATCAGAACCTTGGTGCCGGGCGCGAAGCTGCACTTCTGCGACTCCGTCTGCGCCTCGCGCTTCGGAGCGTCCGCGGAACCGGAGGAGGCCGTGGACTCGGCGTCCGAGGCCGCCGCGTCTGCTCCGGACGACGAAGCCGACGATTCGGCACTCGCCGTCTCTGTCCCCTCTTCGAGCGCCGCTGCGGCCGTGCCGCCCAGGCCGGCGGCGCCGAGGACGACCGCCCCGCTTTCGGCAGCCGCTCCGGTCGCCGCTCCCAGGACTGCCGCCGTCCCGCCGAAAGCCGCGCCTTCGGAGAGTCCGGTGGCGGCACCCACGATCACGGCCGCGCAGCCACCGGCTGTAGCGACGACACAGGCAATCGCCCCCGCGACCACAGCGGTGGCCACCACGGTCGCTATGACCGGATGTTGCGCGATGGCGTGATAGGCCTTGTGGAAGACGTGCGTGGCGCCGTCCGCCACCTGTTTGGCGCGACAGCTCAGTGACCAGCCGCAACTCTTGTGAGCGCTGCTGCTACTACTGTTACCGCTACTACTCCCTGGATGGCCGCCGCCGCCGCTGCTGCCCGCCTTGGCGCAAGGCACCGGCTGGTTCGCGCCCGAGCAGCTGTTGTTGGTGACCCCCGGGGTGTTCCACGCATTCCCGGGTAGCGCGGTCATGCCCGTCGGGTCCGACTCGCCGACTGGGTTGTTCGCGGCGTAGGCATAGCCGTTGATCTGGTTCGGGTCCGCGACCTCCAGGACGGGGTCGAGGGAGACGAACCGGCCGGTCGTGGAGTCGTACTCACGGGCACCGAGATGCGTCAGACCGGTGTCGGTGTCCTGGATACCGTCGACAAAGCCCTTGTCCCCCAACCAGTCCGTGGAGTCCGCGCCCCCTGTTGGATCCGTCGCCGCCTCGGGCCCTCGCGGGTTGCCGAACGGGTCGCTGTAGCGTCGTACGACGGCCTGAGTGGTGCTGTCGATCTGGGTCGTCGCCGTGCCGTGGCCATCGGAGAGGACCCACGACAGGCCGCCCCCGCTGGTACGCACCGCGACGGTCTGGCCCGCCCAGGTGTAGTAACGGGTTGCTGTCGCCACCGTCGCGCTCGCTCCGAGGTGGACCTCCGTGTCGCCCAGGTAGAGGGTCGTGCCGGTGCTGTCGCGGGACAGGAGGCGATTGCCGTCCGGGTCGTAGAGATAGGAGACGGTCGTGCCGTCGGCGTTGGTGACCGTGGACAGGTTGCCCTCGTCGTCCCAGGCAAGGTGCTGGGTCTTGCCGTCGACGGTCCGGGTCGTGGTGTTGCCCGCGCTGTCGTAGTCGTAGGAGTCGGTCTTGTCGGGCTGGCCGGGCTGCGTCGTGACGGAAGAGTCCAGCGCATGCGGCTGCGAGCTGCCCGCGACCGGATATGTGTAGGTCGTCGTGGCATCGGAAGCCTCGGACCCCGTGCCGTGGTTGACCAGTTTCGTACGATCGCCGACCTGGTCGTAGCCGTAACTCTGCCAGTAGGGCGCAGGACCTCCGAGCATCGCCTCCGACGGGCTCGCGGCGCAGCCGTCGGTCGGGGTCCAGGCCTCCGTGAGGCGATCGTGCCCGTCGTAGCTGTAGCACTGGGTGTCGTCCACACCATCGGCCCTGGTGTCGACCGAGGTGGGGTTACCCGAGTCGTCGTACGTGTAGTTCGTGTCCTGTACCACCCCCGTCCCGGTGTCATCGGTCACCAGTTGTCGGGTCAGGCGCCTGGTGCCGTCCTCGTAGGTGTTGCTGATCTGCGCCCACTTGGCGGTGTCCGTGGTGGACGTACCCAAGGTGATCTGGGACACGTCCCCAGGCTTGGTGTAGACCGTGTTGAGAACGTAGCCGCTTCTCCCCTGAAGGGACTTGGGCATGCCGAGCTCGTTGTAACCGTAGATCTCCGACTCGCTCGGCAACCCCCCGACGGCCGGGTCGGTCGCCGAATACTGCGTTCCGTCGAGGTTGTAGGCGGTGCCGAAGGTGTAGGTGCCGGCCAACCCCTCTTCGCCGGTGACGGACGGCACCGTGACCCGGCTGAGCGTGGGCCGGTACAGGGCGTCCAACTGGACGACCTGGCTCGTGTAGGCCTTACCGGTAGTGCTGGAGCCCCCCACGTACCGCACGGACGAGGCCGGCTGCCCCTTGGCGATCGTGTCGTACGTCCACTTCGCCAGCTGATGGTCGGCGTCCTGAACGGTGCCGTCGTACTCAGCGGTCTTGCGGCCGAGCTCGTCGTACGTATAGCTCAGAGTCTTGCCGCGGCTGTCGGTGGTGGAGGTGGTCTGGTCGAGATCGTCGTACGCGACGGTACTGGTGCCGCCGTCCGGGTCTGTGGTTGACGTCTTGCGGCCCAGAAGGTCGTAGTCGTAGTGCCAGCTGTTGCCGCTGCCGTCAGTGACTTGCGACAAGTGACTCTTGGAGTCGTAGTGGTACGTGATCGACGTGTAGGAGCCGGAAGCTGTGCCGTTGTCGTACTGGCGGGTTTCCGTGGTGCGCCCGAGCGTGTCCGCGAGCGTCGTCGTCGCGACGCCACCCTTCGGCGGGACCACCGTGGTGCGATCGCCCCCGTAACTCGTTGTGGTGGTCCACTTCTTGGTGCCGCCGGCGTAGAAGTCCTGCGCAGTGGCCCGCCCGGCTCCGTCGTACGTGGTGAGCGTCTGCGCGGGCTCGGCGGAAGTGATGTTCGCCAGCGTTCCGGATGCGTCGGTGCCGTCGGTGTAGTCAGCATCGGACTCGACGGCGAGGCCGCGTGTGTCGTACTTCGTCTCGGTGATGACGCGACCACCGCCCGGTGCCGGCGTCTGGCTCTGGCGAGGACGCAGGAGGGCGTCGTAGATGGCGTACGTGTTGTCGTACGAGGAACCGTCGTTGCGCAGCTTGCCAGTACGGACGTACGAGGCTGCCGAGTTGGACAACTCGTAGTCGTAGACGAGGCTCGCTGTCTGATTGGCGGCTTTGGAACGGTTGGGCAGCCAGATGCTGGTGAGTCTGCCTAGCGCGTCGTAACCGTAGTCCGTCCGCTTGCTGTTCGGGTCCACGACCGAGGTGGCCAGGCCCCGTGAGGGGTCGTAGACGGTGGTGGTTTTGTAGTTCTTGGCGTCGTAGCTGTCAGTACTGGTCAACGGCCCGCCGGTGGCGGGCGTGTAGGTCGTCTTCGTGGTGTGGCCCGCGGCGTCCGTGACGGTGGTGACACGGCCTTGGCTGTCGTACGCAGAGGTGGAGACAGTCTGGTAGACGGGTGCGTCATCCTGGTAGGACGTCAGCCTCTGAGTCGACGTCTCGTCGCCGACGGAGGGGGCTGTCCCGAAGGCCTTGCCGTCGTAGAGAGTGCGGTTGTCAGAGATGACGTCATCGGGCCGCTTGGGGGTCGCGTCACAGCCGACGTCGACGATCTCGACCCGAGTGGGGACAGCACGCAACCAGGCCGTGTTGTTGTTCGCGAGCGTGGTGCGCGTGCACTGTTCGTCACCCGAGACGTTCGTGTCACCGTCGTCGTCCACCTGTATCGGGGCACCCGTGTCGGGATCGTAGGTGGTGTGGACGGCCATGTCCCGGGTGCCGCCGGCGGAGAGATCCGTGCGCGTGTAGACCGCTGCGGGGTCGGTGTAGTCGGACTCGCGTGTCCCGTCGGTTCCTGTCTGGTGGATCCACTCGTCAGTGACCGTGCCGGAGACTTCGTGCGATCCGTCGTAAGTGATCTCCTCACGAACCGATCCGGCAAGCGGTTCGGCGTCGGTGACCGCGGTGCCCTGCGAGTCGGTGATCTTGACGCTGCGCTTGCTGCCGTCTGCCTGCTTGTCGCCGTCCATGCCGCGGAAGTAGCTGTCCACGGTCTTGGTCCTGGTGGACTGTGCGTCACCTGAGGTCGTTGTCACACTCCCGTAGCCGCGCCACTGCGACCAGGTGATCCGCTTGGCTGGAGAGGTGACGTCGTCGGTGTCGTAGTGCCAAGCGGGGGAGCCACTGTAGGTGTAGTCCGTCTCCTGCAGGGGTGCCCCGCCCGTGGGATCGGACTGGAGAACCTGCTGGACGACGTACTTGTGGAAGTAGTCGAGCTCGGGGCCATCGGTGAACGGCGGCGTCCAGTAGGTCGGATAGCAGAGTTTGGTATCGGAGTCCGGCGCGCTGGGCATGTTCGAGCCGACGACGCATTGCGGGTCGGAGTAGTTGACGGTCAGGACCGAGCCGGTCTCGGACGTGATGGTCCGGACACGCCATTTGACGAGTGCGGCAATGTCGTCGTGCGTGGTGTCGACCCGGTTGGTCATCTGGACGCCGGCGAACGTGACCGGCTTCATGGCGACGGCCTTGCCGTCCTGGCCGGTCCGCGTGATCGAGTTCAGCCAGAGGCCCGCCGAGGTGCCGTCGCCCGGATCGGGGAACGAATGGTCGAGCTGCCAGGAATCGACGTCCTTGTATGCTGCCGGGCTGACGGATGTGTCCCATACCTTCGTGGTTACCCCGGTGAGCCGCTTGCGCGAAAAGAACGTCGGCGAGGGGTCGTCCTTACAGATCTTGCCCGAGGCACAGATCTGGTCGAAAGGAACGTCGGGCCAATCCTCGGCTGTCGTGGAAGTCAGCGAGTCGCACTTCTCCGTGCTGGTCGGCACGCACCGTTCCGCCGTGGTGAACGCCACCTCGTCCGGTGCTGTTCCAAAGACCGAGGATGCCGTCAGCCCGTAATCGATGCGGGACAGGTAGCCGCCACGGTCGTAAGCGCTACCGTTGGCGGTGGTGGTCCCGTTCTTGGCGTAGTAATTGACCTCCTTCGTGTACCAGTACGACATGGCGTTGCCGTGAGTGTCGACCACATAGTCGAGGTTCCAGCGCCACGCCTGGTCGCAGGAACTGTCGGCAAAGGTCGAGGCATGGCACGGCTCACCCGCGTCGTCGCCGAACACGGGCACGGTCCATGTCGAGTTGGTTTCCGACTTACCGCTACCCCAGCCGGGCAAGCGGTTTTCACCGAAGACGTACTGCATGCCGTCGGCGGTGGTGACGGTCCAGTACTCGCCGTCATTGTCACCGTTGACCGCACCCGTGGAGCGGGTGACCCGCTCTCCGTCATCGTCCTTGGGATGCCATTCGCCGGTCTTGGAGTCCTTGATCAGCGGGGAGGTCTGTCCGTTCAGAACAAGTGTGGCGTTATCGTTCGCCCAGCATTCGTCGTACTTCTTCGACTGCCCGTCGTCGTCGCACGAGTCGTACGCCCGCTCGATGTACGAGGTCGGCAGGTCCCATCCCTCACCCACCCAGGATGGTTGGTTGTTGGTGGACGGCAGACGCCCGTCCACACTCTGTGAGTCATAGCCGATCGCGAGGCTGGGGGCCGGACCGCCCGAAGAAGGCGGCACAGAGAGCGGGTACGACCAGTTGAAGTCGCCACTGGAGCCTCCGGCCTGCCAGGAGGCGGACGGGGAGAGAGAGGTGGCCTGGTACGAGCCTGCCCCGGAGGACGGTGCGGCAGTCGCCGCGATGACGCTGAGGCCAGTGGCCTCGGCCGTTCTCGGGCTCGCCGGGGACGTGGATGTCGCCATGGCGCTCTGCAATACCTGCGAGGCGGAGTCCTGCGGAAGAGCGACCGTGGCCGTCAGGGTGTGGTGCCGGATGTCGTTGTCCGTCTTCACCGGAGTCCGAGTGCGGCAGCCCTGGGTGTCGGGCGTCGTGAGAGCGCATGCGGGCAGTTGGACGAGAGAGAGACGTGAGGCGTAGTCACCACCGAACGCGTCCGCGAAGCCCGAATAGTCAAGGGTGAGTCGCGCCTTCCCGGAGCGGTTCCCCACGCCTCCCGAGACCGACACCAGTGCGCCGTCTGCGCCGGCGGCCACCGCCGTCGCGTGGTCCGCGACCTGTACGGATGCGGAGTGCGGCGCGGCAACGGAAGGGGCCGGGACAGCGGACAGTTGCACTGGCAGGCCACCGACGGATTCCGCCTTGCCCGGATGGTCGGCAGACGCCACCGCGAGGGTGACATCGGCGGCCTTCGGCCAGGTCACGGCCTTCTTCAGCGCGTTGGACGTCCGCCCAGCGGCCGCCTTCTCAGGGTCCTTGACCGTGGCGGCCTTGGCTTTGAACGGCACGGCGGTGCCGGGCTTCACCTGGTCGGCCTGCACCGTGTGATGCCCGTGGCGCTCGTTCGCCCAGGTGGCAGGAGCCGTGCCGAGAAGGGTCGCGGTGACCGCCCCGGATGCCAAGACGACGATCCAGCTCCGTATCCGGCCGGACCGCTGTCCGCTCCAGGCGAGCGCTCTGAAAGGCGCCGCGTGTGTGCCGCCACGCATGTGTGAACTCCGCATCCTTGGGGGTGGTGCGAACCGATGCCCCACGGACGTACCGCAGGGTGGTGCCGCCGTCTGAGAGCCCGGGGAATTTCCCGAGGTCAGAGCGGGAAGAGGTACTCGTCGTAGAACATCTGGGCGATGTCGGTACCGGACATGACGCCCGTCCAGAGGCGTACGCGCTGGACGAGCCCCGTCGCGTCATCGCCATAGGCACCCGAAGAGGTGCGGCCTCGCCCGATCGAGAAGGCCCCGCTCGCCTGCCAGGGCTGGTCGAAGACGACTCCTCCGTCAGAGCCCTCGTCCGATTCGTCGTCACCGACGGCGCCTTGTTGGACACCGTTCACGTAGAGCGTCAGATCCTGGTTCGCCGCGTCGTACACGCCGGTGAGAAGAGTCCAGGTGGTCGGGTCCGCGAACACTGCGGAGTCGAGGCCGGTCGGGTCGGAAACGACGGTCGCGGTGGTGGAGTCGGCCGTCGTTCTGCCGAACATCCAGGCTCCCTCGGACGACCCGGCGGGCTGGCTGTACCAGATTGCCCATGAGTCGCGCTTGCCGCCCGACTGGCCTGCGATGCGCACCGTGTGGGCGACGGAGGTGTCGGCGAGGGGGCCTGGATCCAGCTTCACCCAGGTGGCGATCGTGAAGGCGCCCTGCGCGTCGACGAGGGGCCCGGGCGTCGTCAGATATCCGTTAGAGGTGCCGTCCAGTGCGAGGGCGTTGCCCATCCCGCCGTCGAGATCGTCCGTCCATGTCGCCCCGCTGCCGAGCGTGGCGGTGTGACCGTAGCCGGAGGTGTCGGTGGCGGTGGTTCCCGACGTGGCGCCGAGCTCCCAGTCCGCGACCAGGGACGGGTGGGTTTCATTCTGGTCATCCGTCATGTCCTGCAGGTCCGCGACCTCATCTGCCGACATGATCCTGTTCCACAGCCGGACGTCGTCAATCTGTCCGGTGAAGTAGTCCGTGTACGAGCCCCCGTACTGCCCGCGCCCGATCTGGAGGGATCCCGTCGCCTTCCACGGTGTGGTGAAGGCCACCGGATCACCCTGCGGGAGACCGTTCACGTACAGCTGGATCGTCTGCGCCTGGGCGTCGTAGACGCCCATCAGGTGGGTCCACACACCGACCGCGGGCACTGCTGTGGAGACAGATCGCACGATGGTCGGTGCGGTGGCGTCCGTCGCATAGCGGTTGAAGATCCACGCCTTGTACGACGTCGAGTAGTAGAGGGCGAAGGATGATCCGCTCGTCCCGGCCTGGGCGGCCACGACCCCGTTGTGCGAGTCATCGGTGAGCCGGGCCCAGCCCGAGATGCTGAAGGACTTCGTCGTGTCCAGTCCGGTTCCGCTCGCAGAGGCGTACCCGGCGGTACCGTCCGTTGCCAGGGACTTGCCCGCTCTCGCGAGGTCCGACCAGGACGAACCCGAGGAGGAGAGGGTCGCGACGTGCGAACCCGCCCCGTCGCCCGCCGAGTTCCCGCTTCCCTCGTCGAAGGACCACGTGTCCACCGGCGACGCGCCCTCCGCGGCCTTGAAGTAATAGGTGGAGCTCGCGGACACGTTCCCTGCCGCGTCGGCGGTCTGCACGGTCAGCGCATTCAACCCACGTGCGTCTGGCGCCAGGTTGAGTGCGAGGCTCGCCGTGGGTGACGCGAACGACTTGGTGACCTGGCGACCCTCGTTGAGCGTGTATGTGTACTTGACGACGTCTGAAGCACCGGCCTTGACCGTGAAGGCTCCGGGAGCCCCCACGCCGCCTGCCGCCGTGCAGCTGTCAGGATCATCGGAGCTGGCGCACTCCGGATACGTGGTCGAGGTCACGGCCGGCGGCGCGGGTTTGCTGGTGTCGACGTGGAAGGCGCAGGCACCGGTCGTAGTCCAGCCGGAGTACATCGACGCGGTTGTGCCGTCGAAGGAGTACTGGTATTCCGTCCTGGTCTTGAACCAGTAGGTCTGGCCGTTCTTAAGTGTCGGTGTCTTCCAGGTACCGGCCTTGCCCGATGTCGTCCAGGCCGAAGGACTGCCCGAGGCGACCAGCGGGTCCGCGATGTCCGGGTCGTACTGGTACAGCTCGAAGTTCGGACGGAGCTTGGACTGTGATCCGTCGGCCGACTTCGGGGCGGCCGTGAGCGTGGGCGTGAGGGTACGGATATTCACGGCCACACTCGAACTCTTCCCGCACGCGAGGTTCGGGTCGGACAGTTTGAGCGAAGTGGGTGTGCTCGGCTTGGACACGAAGGTGACGGACAGCGTGGGCTTGGTCTCCGATGGGGACTCGAACTGCTTCCACTCCAGGTCGTTCGTCTCGCTGCTCGCACGCAGGCCGACCGTGGTGGTGGCGCCGGAGCGCGCTGCGCCGTATGCGACCGCGCTGGTCGCGTCGAAGGACACGTTGCCGCCAGGACAGGAAGCCGAATACCCCTTCGCTGCTGAGACGGTGTCGATCTTCGACATCCAGGACGGCTGCTTGTTCCAGGTGTTCGAGGAAGAGATCCCACCGGTGTGCCACAACTCCACCGGTTCCTTGGTGCAGTTGGCAGCCCAGTTCTCCAGCGCCGTGAACGTCGCCGAGAGAATCTTCTTCCCGCTGAGGCTGTGGGTGTCGAACTGGTAGAGCGAGCGGACAACCTTGCTGTCGTCCCACGAGTCGTAGCCGGAGCCCAATGAGTGCTTCGTCTTCCAGAAGGACGTCGACGGCTCACCGGACCACAACGCCGTCCACCCGGCGAGGGAGGAACTGGTCGTCTGCGGATCGAGGACCACCGGATACGTGGTGCCTGGGGCACTCAGGAAGGAACGATCCGGCGAGACGGACAGCGTGTCACCGCTGGCCGAGACGCCCATGACCGCCGTCTTCGCGCCAGGACCCGGGCCGTCCGTGGCATCCCCGGGAGCGTCACTGGCCGACGCTTCATCGCGCGTGGCGGCGCTACGCGCAGCGGCCCCCGACATGGTGGGATCGTCTGAGGACGCGGGGGTGGAGTCCCACATCAGCGCCGTTCCGGTGGTGAATTCGGGGCGCCCGGCGCTGTCGACGAGTGCCACGCCGCCATCAGCGTCCGGCGTCAGTGTGAGGCCGCTGGTCTGCACCGGAAAGCGCACGGTGGCAAGGTCGGGGTCGAGAGCCGCTTCCCGTGTCTTGACCACGAGGTTCTCGCTGAACCCGTCGGGCAGCGCCGAGACGATGAGGTCCACATCAGGCAGGACAGAGGCGTAGGTCGCCTCCGAGCCGGAGAGCGTCGGAGCGGGCAGCGTCCAGGGCGACGCAATGCTGTAGGAGACGTCTTTCTGGGAGATGGTCGCCAACGGGGCCGACGAGCCGCCGCCAGAGAACGAGATCTCCGCGGCCGTCGCCTTGGGACTGACCGTCCCACCGGGGACAGATCCCAGCGTCGTGTCGATCGGCACCCACGAGGAGCCGACCTTGGCCCGCTCCGGTGTCACGTCTGCCTGGAGGACGAACGTGCCGTCGGGCTGGGCGGACACCGTCTGGGTCGGTGTCATGTCAGCCGGGACGTCCACGGAAGCGCCGGTCTCCGCCGCTTTGACGGAGGCCAGGGCTTCTGGCGACAGATTCTGTGCGGTGCCATTCCGCGCCGAAGCATCAGCAACTCCGGGGTTCGCGGCGGCACTCCACGCCCCCGCACCGAGGGCGGGCTGCACCGCGAGCACTACGGCGATCGGCCATGCCCGGCTTGTGGGCATGCGTATGCCCGGCTTGTTCCTGCCCAACGTGTGCCCCCCCGGGCGTCTTTACGGGCGGACGAACAAAAGTTGAACGTCCACGATCACGACGACTGATCTTGGCAGCGGATTTCCCATGGCGAAATCTGCGGATCGGCAAGTTCCGCTTGGTGTCTCGCCATGATTCGACAAAGAATCTAAAAGTGACCATCTTGCGACGGCTTCTCCAACCTTGTGTGGTCGACTCCGCGTCACTCACGCTCAACCGGAGGATCACCATGCAGAAACCAAAGACGCGGCGCACCGCCGGAACCGCCACCTTCCTGGACGTCCTGCTGCGCTGGACGTGGATACGGCGCCGCACCACCGAGAAGGACATCGCGGACCTGGAACAGGGGTGGAGCCTGGAGATGGTCGCCCACAGCAGAACCGTCGGCCTGCCGAAGACCGTGCGCGTGGGGAAGGGCAAGCAGATCAACGCGCTGAAGATCGGCCGGCTGGCGCTGTCGCCCGACGGGGGCATGGTCTGGAGCGCTCAGCGGGGTGGTGAGGCGGTTCCGCTGACCGGCCCGTTCGCGCTGAGTGAGGAGCCCACCGGCAAGTCCGTGCTGAAGTTCGCCGTCTACGAACTGGAGACGGGCGGGGGGACCTTCGACGTCGCGATCACCAAGGTGGATGTGGGACTGCTGCGTCACGCCTGCGCGGTGAGCGTCTGACGAGTCGCCGGGCAGGCCAGGACCGTGACGGGCGCCCGCGCCCCGGTCGGCGTCCGACCTGCGTACGGTCCGCGCCTGACCGGCGCCCGGGCGGGGCGGCGCGCGGCGGACAGAACAGATCCGCCGGCGCGCCCCGGGCCGGTCAGGGGCGCTTGAGACCGATCGCCGCGTACAGGTGGGTGTGGTCCTTCGAGTCGTCGGTGCCGTCCGGGTGCCAGAGGTGGCACTCGACGAGGCCCGGCTCGACGAGGTCGAGGCCGGAGACGAAGGACTCGATCGTCGCGCGGGGGCGGACGTTCGCCGCGATGCCCTCCTCCGCGTAGATGCGCTCCGTCTCGCGCCACGCCTCCGGTTCGAAGTCGTCCGTGACATGACTGAAGATCACGCAGCTGCCCGGTGCGAGCGCCGCGAGGTACTGGGACATGAGGTCGCGGACCTGGTCGTCGTCCGGCACGAACTGAAGGACCGAGCAGAGCATCAGGGCGACCGGGCGGTCCAGGGCCAGTGTCCTGCGGGCGATGGCGAGGACCTCGGCCGGCTCGCGGAGGTCCGCGTCGGCGTAGTCCGTGGCGCCCTCGGGGCCGCTGTGCAGCAGCGCCTCGGCGTGGCGCAGCACGATGGGGTCGTTGTCCACGTAGACCACGCGCGAGGAGGGGCGGATGGCCTGCGCGATCTCGTGGGTGTTCGGCTCCTTGGGCACACCCACGCCGATGTCGAGGAACTGGTCCATGCCCAGGTCCGTCGTCGCGTACCGCACCGCGCGGTCGTGGAACAACCGGGCGCCGAGTCCGATGCGCTGGATCGCGCCCTCGGTGTGGAACGCCTCCGCGAGGCGTGTGCCCGCGTCCTTGTCGACTCCGTAGTGGTCCTTGCCGCCCACGTACAGGTCGTACAGGCGGGCCGAGCTCGCCCGGGACGTGTCGATGCGCTGCTTCGCACCGTCGCGCAGGGCCTCGCTCAGGCCGTCGTGCGCCGCGCCGGCGGTCCCCGGCGTGGCGGACGTGTCCGGCGCGGCCGGAGCGTCCGGCATGTCCGGCGTGTCCGGCGTTTCTGGCGCGTTCGGCATTGAGGTCCCGTTCACTTCGAGAGTCGGCAGTCCACATCGGCGGTCCGGGCCGCTGTCCCGGGCCATCGTTACGCCCGTGGAGCGACCTTCGTCAACCCGTTGATGATCCGGTCCATCGCGTCGCCGCCCGTCGGGTCGGTCAGGTTCGCGAGCAGCTTCAGCGTGAACTTCATCAGCAGGGGGTGCGTCAGGCCGCGCTGCGCCGCCAGCTTCATGATCGTCGGGTTGCCGATCAGCTTCACGAACGCGCGGCCCAGGGTGTAGTAGCCGCCGTACGTGTCCTTGAGGACCTGCGGGTACCGCTGCAGCGCCCGCTCCCGCAGGGCCGGGGTGGCGCGCGCGTGCGCCTGGACGATCACGTCGGCGGCCAGCTGCCCGGACTCCATGGCGTAGGCGATGCCCTCGCCGTTGAACGGGTTGATCATGCCGCCGGCGTCGCCGACCAGCAGCAGGCCGCGCGTGTAGTGCGGCTGCCGGTTGAACGCCATCGGCAGCGCGGCGCCCCGGATCGGCGTCGTCATGTTCTCCGGGGTGTATCCCCAGTCCTCCGGCATGGAGGCGCACCAGGCCTTCAGCACCTCGCGCCAGTTCAGTTCCTGGAACGCGGCCGAGGAGTCGAGGATGCCGAGGCCGACGTTCGACGTGCCGTCGCCCATGCCGAAGACCCAGCCGTAGCCGGGCAGCAGCCGGTCCTCGGTGCCGCGCCGGTCCCACAGCTCCAGCCACGACTCCAGGTAGTCGTCGTCGTGGCGCGGTGAGGTGAAGTACGTCCGCACGGCGACGCCCATGGGGCGGTCCTCGCGCCGGTGCAGCCCCATGCCGACGGACAGTCGCGTTGAGTTGCCGTCGGCGGCGACCACCAGCGGCGCGTGGAAGGTGACGGGCCGTTTCTCCTCACCGAGCTTCGCGTGGACGCCGGTGATCCTGCCGGTGCGGTCGGTGATCGGCTCGCCGACGTTGCACCGCTCGTAGAGCCGGGCGCCGGCCTTCTGCGCCTGCCGGGCCAGCTGGTCGTCGAAGTCGTCGCGCTTGCGGACGAGACCGTAGTCCGGGTACGAGGCGAGATCCGGCCAGTCGAGTTCGAGCCGCATGCCGCCCCCGATGATCCGCAGGCCCTTGTTGCGCAGCCAGCCCGCCTCTTCGGAGATGTCGATGCCCATGGACACCAGTTGCTTGGTCGCGCGGGGTGTGAGGCCGTCGCCGCACACCTTCTCGCGCGGGAACGCCGTCTTCTCCAGGAGCAGGACGTCCAGACCCGCCTTGGCCAGGTAGTACGCCGTGGTCGAGCCGGCGGGGCCCGCCCCGACGACAATGACGTCGGCGGTGTTCTCGGAGAGGGGCTCGGTCACGGAGGGTGCTCCCGGCAGGGTCGGCACGGATACCGGCTCGATACGGCGGACCAATGTGTCGCGGCGAAGTATCGAAAGGCAACGGACATGGGCAGTCTATGGGGGCGTACCGACAAGGCCGCTCGAAGGGCAGCTTCCGTGAACGATTCGCCTCAGCTCGCACCCCGCCGCACCCCCGGGCCCACCCCCGGCGCCGCCCCGGGGCCCACCGCCTCCGGCGACGGCTCCACCGCCGCGCCGCGCCCCGGCCCACCGCTCGAACTGCGCGTTCCCACCGACGAGGACGCCTACGCGTGGCACCGCGTCTTCGCCGATCGCGAGGTCATGGAGTTCCACGGCGGCCCGGCCGAGTTCTCGGTGTACGAGGAACTCACCGCCCGTCAGCGCCGCCACGCCGCCGAACGGGGCTTCTGCCTGTGGACGGTGGTGGACGAGCACGGGGAGGTGGCCGGCTTCACGGGCGCCCAGCCGTGGCCGCACCGGTCGTTCGGCCCCTACGGCGAGATCGAGATCGGCTGGCGCCTCGGTCGCTCGTACTGGGGCCGGGGCTACGCGACGGCCGCCGCGCGCGCCACGCTCGAACGGGTCCGTGCGGCCGGTGTCGAACGGGTCGTGGCGATGGTCAACGCGCGCAACGACCGCTCCATCGCGGTCACGCGGCGCCTCGGCATGGACCTCGCGAAGACGTTCGCGTACGCGCCGGAGGGCCGGCCGGGCGACGAACTGGTGGGGCACCAGTACGAGCTGACGCTGTAACCGGCCGCCGGAGCCCACGCCCCGGGGCACCAACGGGCAACCACGGGGGCGGGCGCCCCGTCCGCCGCTACTTCCGCACGCCCCGGTGAAGCGCGACCACGCCGCCCGTCAGGTTCCGCCACGCCACGTCCGACCAGCCGCAGCGCTTCATCCGGGCCGCGAGACCCCGCTGGTTGGGCCAGGCCCGGATGGACTCGGCGAGGTAGACGTACGCGTCGGGGTTGGAGGAGACCGCGCGCGCCGTGGGCGGCAGCGCGCGCATCAGGTACTCCTGGTAGATCGTCCGGAAGGGGCCGAACGTCGGCTCCGAGAACTCGCAGATCACGACCCGGCCGCCGGGCTTGGTCACCCGGTACAGCTCGCGCAGCGCCTGCTCGGAGTCCTCGACGTTGCGCAGTCCGAAGGAGATCGTCACGGCGTCGAAGACCTCGTCCGCGAAGGGCAGGCGGGTCGCGTCGCCGGCCGTGAACGGCATCCACGCGTAGCGCCGCTTGCCCTCGCGCAGCATCCCCATCGAGAAGTCGCACGGCACCACGTACGCGCCGGTCCGGGCGAACGGCTGCGACGAGGTCGCCGTGCCGGCCGCCAGGTCGAGGACCTTCTCGGCCGGACGGGCGTCGACGGCCTTCGCGACCTCCTTGCGCCACAGGCGGGTCTGGCCGAGTGAGAGCACGTCGTTCGTGCGGTCGTACTTCTCCGCCACGTCGTCGAACATGGTGGCGACTTCTTGTGGCTTCTTGTCCAGGGATGCACGGGTCATTCCCCCATTGAATCAGCCCGCCTCCCGGCGTCCGGGACCGCCGAGGCGGACCGGGGCCCGGCCGCGTCGTGGCCCGCCCGCCCTCCGCGCCGTGGTCCCGCGCGGGCCGCGCCGCTACGCCCGCCGGTGGACGAGCCGGCCACCGAGAACGGTGACCACGCACGTCTCGGCGGGGCCGCCGGGGGCCGGGCTCGGCGATGCCGGCGCCGGGCCCAGCACCGTGAAGTCCGCGTCCCCGCCGCTCACGAGGTCGGCCGGGTGGTCCCGCAGGCCCGCGCGGCGGACTGCGGCCGCGACCTGGGGGCGGGTGAAGGGACCGGCGACGGCCGTGACCCCGCGCGCGAACAGCCGTTGCACGCCCCGGCGTGCGCTGGCGCTCCAGCGGGTGTCCGTCATCGCGATCCCGGCGACCGGCACGGGGTCCGTGCCGAGGGCGTCGGCCTCACGCGGGTCGGGCCAGTAGAAGGCCTCCAGCAAGGCCGTGCCGTCGGCCGCGTACCGGCCGGGCTCCAGGACGCCGTCCCAGGCCCGCACCCGCGCGCCGCCGCGCTCGCCCCCGTAGGTCTCCAGCAGCTTCCCGTACGACCCGATCTCCGCGATCCGTCCGCCGTCGGTGACGACCGCGAGTCCCGGGGTGACGGGTCCGTTCCGTTCGGCGCGCACTCCGCCGCCGGGGTGGTGGATCGTCAGCACCGCCGTCCGTCCTCAGTTGGTGCTGAGCAGCTTCAGCTCGGGGTGCGCCGTACCGCCCGCGATCGCCGTGGAGGAGATGTGCGAGACGACACGGTCGTCGACCGGGTCGTTCGCGGGGTCGTCGTGCACGACGAGGTGCTCGTAGGTGGTGGCGCGCTGCGCGGGGACGCGGCCCGCCTTGCGGATCAGGTCGATGATCTCCATGCGGTTGGAGCGGTGCTTGGCACCGGCCGAGGAGACGACGTTCTCCTCCAGCATGATCGAACCGAGGTCGTCGGCGCCGTAGTGCAGGGAGAGCTGGCCGACCTCCTTGCCGGTGGTGAGCCAGGAGCCCTGGATGTGCGCGATGTTGTCGAGGAAGAGGCGCGCGATGGCGATCATCCGCAGGTACTCGAAGAGCGTGGCCTGCGTCCGGCCCTTCAGGTGGTTGTTCTCCGGCTGGTAGGTGTACGGGATGAAGGCGCGGAAGCCGCCCGTGCGGTCCTGCACGTCACGGATCATCCTCAGGTGCTCGATCCGCTCGGCGTTCGTCTCGCCGGTGCCCATCAGCATCGTCGTCGTGGACTCGACGCCCAGCTTGTGGGCGGTCTCCATGATTTCGAGCCAGCGCTCGCCGGACTCCTTCAACGGTGCGATCGCCTTGCGCGGGCGCTCCGGCAGCAGTTCGGCGCCGGCACCGGCGAACGAGTCGAGGCCGGCCGCGTGGATCCGGCGGATGGCCTCCTCGGCGGAGACGCCGGAGATCCTGGCCATGTGCTCGATCTCGGACGCGCCGAGCGAGTGGATGACCAGCTGCGGGAACTCCTTCTTGATGGCCGCGAAGGCGTTCTCGTAGTACTCCACCCCGTAGTCGGGGTGGTGGCCGCCCTGGAACATGATCTGCGTGCCGCCCAGCTCGACGGTCTCCGCGCAGCGGCGCAGGATGTCGTCGAGGTCACGGCTCCAGCCCTTGGCCGTGTCCTTGGGTGCCGCGTAGAAGGCGCAGAACTTGCACGCCGTCACACAGACGTTGGTGTAGTTGATGTTCCGCTCGATGATGTACGTGGCGATGTGCTCGATGCCCGCGTACCGGCGGCGGCGCACCGCGTCGGCCGCCGCGCCCAGCGCGTGCAGGGGCGCGTCGCGGTACAGGACGAGGGCCTCCTCCGGCGTGAGGCGGCCCCCCGCGGCGGCACGGTCCAGGGCTCCGGCGATGTCAACGGACGTGGGATCGGCCTTCTCGGTCACCGGAACGGGTCCTTCCACCAGGGGTACAACAACCGCTTCAGCGTACGCCAGCTGCTTGGGCGGGACGGGACGGACGGCGCCTCGGGCGACACGGGGTGCCCCGGACAGGAGACGGGGCGCCCCCGGGCGCGCGAGCGCGCTCCGCGCCGGAGTTCCGGGACGGAGCGCGCGCGGCCGGGCGCCGTCAGCGGCCGAGGATCTCCACCCGCACGTCGGCGGGGTAGCCGGTCGTGGGGCCGGTGAGGCGGGCGAACTCCTTCACGCCCGCCAACTGGCGCTCGCCGAAGCGGAAGTCCAGCGTGGTGAAGTACTGCTCCAGCAGCGAGGCGTCGAACGCCTCCCAGCGCGCCGCCTGCTCGGCGACCTTCGTGACCTCTTCGAGGGAGACGTCACGCGACTCCAGGAACGCGCGGTGCACGTCCCGTACGGTCTCCGGCTCGCGCGCCAGGTAGTCCTTGCGGGCCGCCCAGAGCGCGAAGACGAACGGCAGGCCCGTCCACTGCTTCCACATCGCGCCGAGGTCGTGGACCTGGAGGCCGAGGCGGGGCGCGTCGTGCAGCGAGGCGCGCAGCGCGGCGTCGCCGATCAGGACGCCGGCGGGGGCCTCCTGCATCATCAGGCCGAGGTCGGGCGCGCAGCGGTAGTACTCGGGGGTGACGTGGTGCGCGTCGGACAGCACCAGCTGCGCGAGGCGGGCCGCCGTGCGGGAGGTGGAGCCGAGGGCGACCTTCTGCCCGTCGAGCTGGTCGAGCGGGACCTGCGAGACGATCACGCACGACATGACGTCCCCGTCGCAGCCGACGGCGACGTCGGGGAACGCGACCAGCTGATCGGCGTTGCGGAGGTATTCCACGAGACTGATCGGCGCGATGTCGAGGTCGCCACGGACGAGGGCGTCGTTGAGCTTGTCCGGGGTGTCCTTCGTGAGCTCCAGATCGAGAAGGGTTCCGGTCCTCGCGAGGCCCCAGTACAGCGGCAGGCAGTTGAGGAACTGGATATGGCCGACGCGCGGCCGGTTTCGGCGGTGACCGGCCCCGGCGGGTCCTGTGGCTTCCTGGGCTGATGTGTTTTCTTCTGGAGTGTCCACATCGTGAGGCTAGCCCCGCGGTGTCACCGGCAGGGCTTCGGGGGCGCGATCCGCGCCGCGCCGCGGGGGCCGTACGGGGGGCGGGGCCGGGCGGCCCGGACCGGTCCCGCCCGCCCGTGCGGGCGCCGGACGCCCCGGCGAGGGGGCGCCGCGTACGGCCGCCGTAGGGCAGGTCACGGCGGGTACGGGACGTCCGGGACGCGGCCGAGAACGATGATCTTTGCCTCTACCGCCACACGGAGAGTGCGTGCTAGGCTCGCCGCAAGTTGCAGTTTGGTTTCCCTTGCAGTACAGAGCCTGCGGAGCATGTGACCCCGCAGGCTTTTGTAGTTTTCAGACTTCTTTGCAGGTTCTGGAGCAGGGCAACCCTTTGGCCCAAGGAGGGCTTATGGCTACCGGAACCGTCAAGTGGTTCAACGCTGAAAAGGGCTTCGGCTTCATCGCCCAGGACGGCGGCGGCCCGGATGTCTTCGTCCACTACTCCGCGATCAACGCGTCTGGTTTCCGCTCCCTTGAGGAGAACCAGCTCGTGAACTTCGACGTCACCCAGGGCCCCAAGGGCCCGCAGGCGGAGAACGTCACCCCGGCCTAGTGTCGAGGGTCGTCGATCGCGCACGACTTGAATAGCAGTACCCAAGGGGCCCCACTCCGTCGCATCCGCCGGCGGGACGGGGCCCCTGCACTTTTCCGGGGCCTCGCGGCCGGCGTACGGTCCCCGTCCCGCGTCCGGGACGGCCGCCTTCCCGCCGAACGGCGCGCCGCGGCCTCTTCGCCGCGGCGCCCCGGTGTCTCCCCGGCCGCTCCCCCGGTCCCGTCTCCGGTCGCTTCGCCGGTTCCCTCCCGGGCCTCTCCCCGATCTCATCCCCGGCTCCTCCCCCGGTCTCTTCCCGGGCCTCTCCCTCCGCGGCCCGGACGGCGCCCGCACCGCCACGAGCCGCCGTCGCCCGGGAGTTACTTTTCGTACATTTTCGCTATCTCGTCAGCGAAGTCCCGGGTGATCTCCGCACGCCGCAGCTTGCGTGAGGGCGTGAGGTGGCCGCCCGCCTCGGTGAAGTCCGTCGTCAGAACGAGGAAGCGGCGGATCGACTCCGCACGGGAGACCAGCCGGTTCACCTCGTCCACGGCCCGCTGCAGGATGCCCCGCAGGTCCTCCTCCTCGGCGCCGGGGGCGGCCCACGCGGCGGCGGCCCGCTTCCTGCGCATCGTGCGCCAGTGCGCCAGGCCGTCCTGGTCGAGGGTGATCAGCGCCGTGACGTAGGGGCGGTTGTCGCCGGTCACCATGCACTGGCTGATCAGCGGGTGCGCACGCAGCCAGTCCTCCAGCGGCGCGGGCGCGACGGACTTGCCGCCCGTGGTGATGATCACGTCCTTCTTGCGGCCGGTGATCGACAGGTAGCCCTCGTCGTCCAGGGCGCCGAGGTCCCCGGTGGCGAACCAGCCGTCCTCGTCGTGCGCGGGCACCGCCTCGCCGAGCTCCGCGTCCCAGTAGCCCGCGAAGACGTGCCCGCCGCGCAGCAGTACCTCGCCGTCGTCGGCTATGCGCACCGACGTGCCGGGGATGGGCCAGCCGACCGTGCCCATGCGGGGCCTGCCCGGGGGTGTGCACGTGGCGGCGGCCGTGGTCTCCGTCAGGCCGTACCCCTCGAAGATCTCGACGCCGACGCCCGCGTAGAACGAGGCGAGCCGGCGCCCGAGGGGCGAGCCGCCGCAGATCGCGTACTTCACCCGGCCGCCGAGCGCGCTGCGGATGCGGCGGTGCACCAGCGGGTCGTAGAGCGCGCGGGTGGCGCGCAGCACGGTCGTCGGTCCGGGGCCGGTGCCGTGCTCCTCGGCCTCCAGCGCCTCCCCGTAGCGGCGCGCGACGCGCGCGGCCCGGTCGAAGGAGGAGGCGCGGCCCATCCGCTCCGCCTTGGCGCGCGCCGTGTTGTAGACCTTCTCCAGTACATAGGGGATGGCGAGCAGGAACGTGGGGCGGAACGCCGCGAGGTCGGCGAGCAGTGCCTCCGTCTCGACGGACGGCGCGTGCCCGAGCCGTACCCGCGCGCGAAGGCAGGCGACGGAGACCATCCGGCCGAAGATGTGGCTGAGCGGCAGGAACAGCAGGATCGACGCCGGTTCCTTGCTGACCGTCTGGAAGATCGGGTGCAGCAGGGCCACGGCGTTGTCGACCTCGGCGAAGAAGTTGCCGTGCGTGAGCGCGCAGCCCTTGGGACGGCCCGTGGTGCCCGAGGTGTAGCTGAGGGTGGCGAGGCTGTCGGGGGTGATCGCGGCGCGGCGCTCGGCGAGCACGTCGGGCCCGATGCCCGCGCCGGCCTCGCGCAGCCGGTCGAGCCCCCCGTCGTCCAGTTCCCACAGATGGGTCAGCGCGAGCTGCCGGCGCTCCTGCCGTACGAGGGCGGCCTGCGTGGCATCCTCCACGACGCAGGCGGCGGCCCCCGAGTCCTGGAGGATCCAGCGGGTCTGGAACGCGGACGACGTCGGGTAGATCGGCACCGTGACCAGGCCCGCGGCCCAGGCGGCGAAGTCGAGCAGCGTCCACTCATAGGTCGTACGGGCCATGATCGCGATCCGGTCGCCCGGCAGCAGCCCCTCGGCGACGAGCCCCCGCGCGACCGCGGCGACGTCCTCAGCGAACGCGGCGGCGCTGACGTCCTGCCAGCTGCCGTCGGGGAGCTTCCTGCTGACGACGACGGCGTCGGGGGCCTGGCGGACGTTCTCGTACGGGATGTCCGCGAGCGATCCGCCGCGCACCGGGGGCACGAAGGGCGCCACGGAGGCCTCCCGCACGGCCCCCTCCGACCGGACGACGTCGGGTGCGACGACGGCGTGCGCGGACAGCGGCGGCAGTGACGGGGGAAGCCCGGAGACGGCGGTGGACACGGGCGGCTCCTGGGGGTCGAGGGCGCTCTTGGGGGAGTGCCCGCACGCTGACCTTAAGCGGAAGCCGCCGCCGACGAACACCGGTACGGTGCGGCCGTGTCAGGGCGCTCGTCCCCAGGCCTGGTCAGGGCGCCGTGTCCTGGCGGTCCCACGCGCTCCACCGGGCCCCGGCCAGCAGGCTTCCCAGGCCGGTCCAGGCGAGGTTCATCAACGCGGAGGTGGCCTCCCGCGCGGTCGCGCCCTCCGTCTCGTTGGCCCATCCGGCCAGTTCCTCCGCCGCGCCGACCAGCGCGTGCGCGAGCGCCCCGAGGTGGCGGTCGCCGAACTCCGGCGGCCCCGGCGGCTCGGCGGGGCCGTGGACGCTGTGCGGCTGACGGGAGTTGAGGGACGGGCACGCCGTACGGGACGGGCGGGCCACCTCCGACGGGCGGGCCGCGCGGGCCGCCGCACCGATCAGGTCCCGTACGTACGCGACGAGTTGCCGGCGCACCTGATGGGCCTCCGCCGCGAACGGCTCGCCCCGGGTGTGCGCCTGGCGGTGCAGGACGGTCCAGCCGTCGGGGTGGCGCGTGGTGTGCTCGAAGAACGCCGAGAGCCCGGACCGCAGTTGGCACTCCGGTGCCAGCCCCGGATCGAGGGCCGCCCGCAGCGCCGTCATCAGCGCCTCCGCCTCCCGCCGGACGCACGCCGCGAACAGGTCTTCCTTGGAGTGCAGATAGAGGTAGACGAGCGGCTTGGAGACTCCTGCCGCCTCGGCTATGCCGTCCATGGACGCCGCCTGGTATCCGTAGCGGCCGAAGACGTGGACGGCCGCGTCCATCATCTGGCGCTCGCGCACCGCGCGCGGCATACGTCTGGCCCTGCCCGCCACCCCCTCACCACGGGGGCCTGCGGCGTCACCGTCACCGTCACCGGCAACGGCACCGGCACCGGCACCGGCACCGGCACCGGCACCAACCGTTGAACCGCCCGCGACGGACGGCCTCCTGCCTCCGCCGGTACCGCCCGCGTTCTCCACGCCCACCGCCCGGTTCCTCCGCCCACCGCCCGCCGCACCGCCCGGCAGAGGCCGGGTGGTGCGTGCTGTGGAGGCAAAGGTTACGGGCCTCCCCCAACACCCGGACGGGGAGGGAGAGGCCCGTGGGACCTGCGTGCTGACGGAACGTCACACGGCCGGCGACAGCTCCTTCTCGCGCGGCTCGGACGCGCTGCTCAGGTCGTCCACGGGGGACGCCGTCGCCGCGTCGTACGCCTCGCGGTCCAGGATGCCCTCCCGCGCGGCGACGATGACCGGGGCGACGATCTGGCCCGCGACGTTCGTGGCGGTGCGCATCATGTCGAGGATCGGGTCGATCGCCAGCAGCAGGCCGACGCCCTCCAGGGGCAGGCCGAGCGTGGACAGGGTCAGTGTCAGCATGATCGTCGCGCCGGTGAGGCCGGCCGTCGCGGCGGAGCCGATCACGGAGACGAAGGCGATCAGCACGTAGTCCTGGATGCCGAGGTGCACGTCGAAGATCTGCGCCACGAAGATCGCCGCGATGGCCGGGTAGATCGACGCGCAGCCGTCCATCTTGGTGGTGGAGCCGAACGGCACGGCGAAGGACGTGTACGTCTTCGGCACGCCGAGGCGCTCCGCCGCCTTCTGCGTCACCGGCATCGTGCCGACGGAGGAGCGGGACACGAACCCGAGCTCGATCGCGGGCCAGGCGCCCTTGAAGAACTGGATCGGGTTGACCTTGGCGACGGTGGCCAGCAGCAGCGGGTAGACGCCGAACAGCACCAGGGCGCAGCCCACGTACACGTCCGCGGTGAACGTGGCGTACTTGCCGATGAGGTTCCAGCCGTAGGAGGCGATGGCGTACCCGATCAGGCCGATCGTGCCGAGCGGGGCCAGCCTGATGACCCACCACAGCGCCTTCTGGAGCAGTTCGAGCACGACCTCGCTGAGTGTGAGGACGGGCTTGGCGCGCTCGCCGACCTGGAGGACCGCTATGCCGGCGACGGCCGCCATGAACACGATCTGCAGGACGTTCAGTTCACTGAACGGTGTGATGACGTCCGTCGGGATGATGCCGGTGAGGAAGTCGATCCAGGAGCCCGAGTGCTCGGGCAGCTTGCCGTCCTTCGGCGTGAGGTCGGTGCCGGAGCCGGGGTTGGTGATCAGGCCGATCGCGATGCCGATGGCGACGGCGATCAGCGACATGATCATGAACCAGAGCAGGGTCCTGCCGGCCAGCCTGGCCGCGTTGTTGACCTTGCGGAGGTTGGTGATCGACACCAGGATCGCGAAGAAGACGAGCGGCCCGACGGCCAGCTTCAGCAGCTGGACGAAGAGGTGCCCGACCTTGTCGAGCGTGGTGACGAGCCAGCCGATGTCCTGGCTGCGGGCGAGCCAGCCGAGCAGTGCCCCGAGGACGAGACCGGCGACGATCTGCGCCCAGAAGGGGACCTTGGGTAGGGACCGGTGACGGGGTTCTGCCGGACCGGTGGTGCCGGCTGCGGTGTTCGCGGACACGAACGCTCTCCTGACGTGGCGTGACGGGGGACGGGCTGGACAGGCTGGGTGGTCCGTCCCCGGCCGTCGCCCCCCGTGCCGCGCGGATCACGCACGGTCGTGCCCGGGATGCGCGGGACGCCGCTGTGCGGGCATGGCGGGACGGGGTGACGCCGGGGGGAGACCGGGGGTCAGACCGAGCGGCGACAGACCGCGGACATGCAGCGGCAGAGATCGACGTGCAGGCGCGACACGAGCGACAGGAGCGGAGCGCTCATGTCATGTTCGGTGTGCACGGATCTGGTCATGAGCGACAGTTAACACGGTGACTTTGGGATACTCAAAGCCATTCTTTGAGCCAATTTGACAGAGCGCATGACAACGCCCCCGCTTCCCCACGGCAGTTGGGGAAACGGGGGCGGATCGCTCTGTGATCCGGATCACGCGACATGCTCGGCACATCCCGCGTACCGGACACCCGGTCAGCCAGCGGACACCCGGTCAGTCACCGAGCAACCAGTCAGCCACCAAGGGCCGGACGGTCACCGGGGAGCCGGACACCGGCGTACCGGACTCCGGGGAGTCGGACACCCGCAGGCCGGGGATCGCGGAATCGTACGAACACCCGCAAGCCGGGCATCCGGCGTGCGGGCAGCTCGGCGCGGTCCCGTCCGGGGCAGGGCACGAGGACGCTTCGAGGCCCACGCGCGGCGGTAGCAGGCGGCGCGCGTCCTACTCCGTGTCCTCCTGGGCGCGGTTCGCCTCCAGCTTGGCGCGCGCGCGATCGAGGCGGCCCGAGACCTTCATGGACATCTCGTCGCGCTGCTTGCGCAGCACCACGAAACTGATGGGCGCGGAGACGAGAAGGGCGAGCAGCAGCACCCAGATGACGTTCGAGGCCCCGAGACCGCGTGGCACCACGCCGACCCGGGTGAGGGCCGCGACCACGACCAGGCACCCGATGAAGATGGCGATACGCGCCATGGTGTAGCGGACTGTCACTCCTGGCTGCCGGATCACTGCGGGCCTTCTCTCTTCCTGGCTATTGCCTTCCAGTGAAACACGAGGGTTTCAGGCGGCACTCAGCGGGAGCAGCATGACGACGTCGTCCCGGTCGTCGTCCGGGCCGACGCGGATCGCGCCCGGCACCCGGCCGACCTCCTTGTAGCCGCAGGCCGCGTAGAACCGGTCCGCGCCGGTGCCTCCCCGGCAGGTCAGCCGTATCGCCTCGATGCCCTCGAAACCGCGCGCCGCGTCGGCCGCCGCGGCCATCAACTGCCGCCCGTACCCCTTGCCCTGGTGCTTCGGGTGCACCATCACGGTGTACAGCCACAGCCAGTGGCGCTTCAGCCGGTGGGTGTTGAAGGCGAGGAACGCGGTCGCGGCGACCTCACCGGTGTCGTCGTCGAAACCCACCAGCAGGTGGGTGCGCCCCTGGTCCATCGCGGTCAGGTGCCCGACCAGTTCGGGCCGTATGTCCTCGGGCGACACCGGCGGTACGAAACCGACGGCGCCGCCCGCGTTGGACACGTCCGCCCACAGCGTGAGCAGGCCGTCACGCAAGGCGCGACCGCCCTGCTCGCCGCCGAACGAAGGGTCGAGGCGGAACGTCAGCGTCATGCCGGAATCCTCAGACCCGCATCGCCTGCGGCGACTCGCGGCGCCCGGCGTCCGGGCCGGGGTACTCGCGCACCGTCTCGTAGCGCGTGTTGCGCTCGATGGGCCGGAAGCCCGCGTCACGGATCAGGTCGAGCAGGTCCTCGCGGGACATCTTGTTCGGCGTGCCGTAGTTGTCCGCGTCGTGCGTGATCTTGTACTCGACGACCGAGCCGTCCATGTCGTCCGCGCCGTGCTGGAGGGCCAGTTGCGTGGTCTGCAGACCGTGCATGACCCAGAACACCTTCACGTGCGGGACGTTGTCGAACAGCAGCCGGGAGACGGCGAACGTCTTCAGCGCCTCGGCCCCGGTCGCCATGGTCGTACGCGCCTGGAGGCGGTTGCGTACCTTGCCGTCCTTCATGTCCACGAAGTCGTGCTGGTAGCGCAGCGGGATGAAGACCTGGAAGCCGCCGGTCTCGTCCTGCAGCTCACGCAGCCGCAGCACGTGGTCCACCCGGTGCCGGGGCTCCTCGATGTGCCCGTACAGCATCGTGCTCGGGGTCTTGAGCCCCTTCTCGTGCGCCAGGCGGTGGATACGGGACCAGTCCTCCCAGTGGGTGCGGTGGTCCACGATGTGCTGCCGGATCTCCCAGTCGAAGATCTCAGCGCCGCCACCGGTCAGCGACTCCAGGCCGGCGTCGATCAGCTCGTCCAGGATGTCGGAGGCCGACATGCCGGAGATCGTCTCGAAGTGGTGGATCTCGGTCGCGGTGAACGCCTTCAGGGAGACCTCGGGGAGGGCTTCCTTCAGCGCCTTCAGGGAGCGTGGGTAGTAGCGCCACGGCAGCGAGGGGTGCAGACCGTTGACGATGTGCAGCTCCGTGAGGTTGTCGCCCTCCATGGCCTTGGCCAGGCGGACGGCCTCCTCGATGCGCATCGTGTACGCGTCCTTCTCGCCCGGCTTGCGCTGGAACGAGCAGTACGCGCACGACGCGGTGCACACGTTCGTCATGTTCAGGTGGCGGTTGACGTTGAAGTACACGGCGTCGCCCGACTTGCGCGTGCGTACCTCGTGGGCCAGGCCGCCGAGCCAGGCCAGGTCGTCCGACGCGTACAGCGCGACGCCGTCCTCACGGGACAGCCGCTCGCCGTCGCGGACCTTCTGCTCCAGCTCGCGCTTGAGCCCCGCGTCCATAAAGCCGCCTCCCTTGTGGCTGGTGGTCGGCCCTTCGATGGGCCGGTTCGAGATTACGCCCCCTTTGCGACCGCACCCGCAGGGGCATACCCACCGCAACCCCCGGCACGGGACGTCAGTGGGACCACGGTCACTCCTCGGGGAGCTCCCCGACCCGGTTCTCCCACTTGGTGGACAGCACCACCGTCGTACGGGTGCGGGAGACGCCCTTCGTACCGCTGAGGCGGCGGATGGTGCGCTCCAGGCTGTCGACGTTCTCGCCGCGCACCTTCAGCATGAACGAGTCGTCGCCCGCGATGAACCAGCAGTCCTCGATCTCGCCGAGGTCCTTCAGGCGGCGGGCCACGTCCTCGTGATCGGCCGCGTCGGACAGCGAGATGCCGATCAGCGCGACCACACCGAGGCCCAGCGAGGCGGCGTCCACGGTGGCGCGGTAACCGGTGATGACGCCGGCGGACTCCAGGCGGTTGATCCGGTCGGTGACACTGGGGCCCGAGAGCCCGACGAGCCTGCCGAGTTCGGCGTAGGAGGCTCTGCCGTTCTCCCTGAGGGCCTGAATGAGCTGCCTGTCCACGGCGTCCATATGCCTGATGCCTTCCATCATTCAGCGATTCAGCAAGATTACAAGGCAGAGCGAAGGCCCCCGGGCCGACAGCCCTACGATCCCGACTCCGGCGGCCTCGAACCGCCGCCGAGTTCACCCTCCCAGCGCCGGTAGAGGCCGTGCGCCACCCCCACCGCGTCGAGCACCCGCCCGGCGACGAAGTTCACCAGGTCCTGGATGTGGGTGGCGCCCGCGTAGAAGCCCGGCGAGACGGGCAGGACGACCGCCCCGAGGTCGTCCAGCGTGACGAGGTGCCGCAGTGTCTGCCCGGCGAGGGGTGTCTCGCGCACGGCGACGACCAGCGGCCTGCGCTCCTTCAGCGTCACACTCGCCGCGCGCTGCAGAAGGTCCTTCGACAGGCCGAGCGCCACCCCCGCGGCGGTCGCCGTGGACGCGGGGACGATCAGCATGCCCCGGGCCGGGTACGAGCCGGACGACGGACCGGCGGCGAGGTCCCCGGCCGCCCAGTGCCGTACACCGGACAGGTCCGGCTCCCCGAAGGTCCCCGGTTTCCCGTCGGCGCCCCGGGTCAGCCAGGCGGCGAGGTCGTCCTGCCAGTGCGCGTCGCGGAACGAGATGCCCGTCTCGTCGAGGAGGGTGAGGCGGGCCGCGCGGCTGACGACCAGGTCGACGCTCTGCCCGGCGGCCAGCAGAGCGCGCAGCACGGCCGCCGCGTACGGCGTCCCGGACGCGCCGGAGACCCCGACGACCCAGGGCCGGCGGGGCTCGGGGGCGTACTGTCCCGACGCGCCCACGGAGGTACTCACGGACGTGAGCCTATCCGGCGGCCCCCGGCAGGAACCCGGGGCGGGGTGCCGGACGTTTGAAGCACGTCAGGCTCAGGAGCAGGGGGCTGCGATGGTGTACGGGACGGATCCGGCGAGCACGCCGCGCGGGCGGGCCATGTCGGCCTGGGCGGACAGGGCGGCGCGCGCCGGGGGCAGCGGCACCGCCCGGGTGAAGGCCGCGGGCGCGGTCATGATCGGCTGGGTGGCGCTGCTGTGGGTGCTTCTCGGGGTGGACGAGGTCACCGGCGATTCGCTGAACACGCTGGGCATCACGCCCCGCAGGCCGGGTGAGCTGCTGGACATCGTCCCGGCGGCGTTCCTGCACGGCGGGGTCGCGCACCTCGCGTCCAACACCTTCCCGCTGCTGGCGCTGGGCTTCCTGGTGGCGCTGGGCGGGCTCCGCCGCTTCCTCGGCATCGTCGTGACGATCACCGTCGTCAGCGGGCTGGGCGTCTGGCTGACCGCCCCGAGCAACTCGGTCACCATCGGCGCGTCAGGAGTGATCTTCGGTCTGCTGGCGTTCCTGGTGATCACCGGCTTCGTCAACCGCCGCGTGTGGGACGTCGTCCTGGGCCTGGTGGTCCTCGCCGTCTACGGGTCGGTCCTGCTGGGCGCGCTCCCCGGCAACCCGGGCATCAGCTGGCAGGCGCACGCGTTCGGCCTGGTGGGCGGCGTCCTCGCGGCCTTCCTCTTCCGCCGCGAACGACGCCCCCGGCCGAGCACCCTGCCCCCGGGGCTCTAGGAGCGGCGCTGCGCACCGGCGGGCCGCGCGCTCGCGTCCGTGGGCAGGTCGTCCGTGCGGATCGTCAGCGTCCCGAGGCGGGCGTCGAGGGTGATGTCCGTGCCGTACGGAGCGGGGTCCCGGCTCGTCCTGCCGCACGGCGCACGGCGTACGCCGCACGCCGCCGGTTGATACGAGGTGAGAAGCACCCGCCGGACTCCGCCCGGCCTCCTCAGCCCCGCAGCCCCATGGCGATCAGGTCGAGCAGCGCGAAGACGAAGAGCGCCATCCCGATGAAGCCGTTGACCTGGAAGAACGCGCGGTTCAGCCGGGACAGGTCGTGCGGGCGGACGATCGTGTGCTCGTAGAGGAACGCGATTGCGACGACGGCCAGCCCCACCCAGTACAGCGGGCCCGCGTCCACCGCGACGCCGTACCAGGCCAGCAGGCCCGTCGTGACGAGGTGCGCGGCGCGGGCGCCGTGCAGGGCGGCCGGGATGCCGAAGCGCGCCGGGACCGACCTGACGCCGTGCGCGCGGTCGGCCTGGACGTCCTGGCAGGCGAAGATCAGGTCGAACCCGCCGATCCACACGCCCACCGCGAGACCCAGGATCACCGCGTCCCACGACCAGGAGCCGGTGATCGCGATCCAGGCGCCGATCGGGCCGATGGCCTGCGCGATGCCGAGGATCGCGTGCGGGAAGGCCGTGAAGCGTTTGCCGTACGGGTACACAACCATCGGCACGGCGGCGGGCAGCGCGAGCGCCAGGCACAGCGGGTTGAGGAGCGCCGCGGCGGCGAGGAACACCAGCAGCGCGATGATCGCGCCGGTCCACGCGGAGCGCACCGAGACCGCGCCCGTCACGAGTTCGCGGGACGCGGTGCGCGGGTTCCGCGCGTCGATCTCCCGGTCGATGATCCGGTTGCACGCCATCGCGAACGTCCGCATGCCGACCATCGCGACCGTCACCAGCAGCAGTTTCCACCAGTGGACGGTGTCGTCGAGCCGCTCCATCGCCGTCAGCGCGGCGATGTACGCGAACGGCAGCGCGAACACGGAGTGTTCGATCATCACGAGCCGCAGGAAGGCGCGGACCTTGTTGCCGTGCTGGAGGGGTTGCGGGCTCCCGATGGCCCCGTCCGCCGTCGTACTCACAGGCCGTACTCCTTCCACCGACGGTCGACCAGCGCCGCCGTCTCCTGGTCCGGTACGACCATATGCGGCCAGCCGCCGTCTCGCGTGTACCCCTCCTCGGGGAGCTTCCTCGTCGCGTCGATACCGGCCTTGCCTCCCCAGAACTGCTGGTAGGAGGCGTGGTCCAGATGGTCGACGGGCCCCTCGACGACGGTCAGGTCGCGCGCGTAGTCGGTGTTGCCGAGCGCCCGCCACGCGACTTCCTGGAGGTCGTGCACGTCACAGTCGGCGTCCACCACCACGATCAGCTTCGTCAGCGACATCATGTGGGCGCCCCAGATCGCGTGCATGACCTTCTGCGCGTGCTTGGGGTACTTCTTGTCGATCGAGACGATCGCGCAGTTGTGGAAGCCGCCGGCCTCCGGCAGGTGGTAGTCCACGATGTCCGGCACGATGATCTTCAGCAGCGGCAGGAAGAACCGCTCCGTCGCCCGCCCGAGCGGCCCGTCCTCCGTCGGCGGCCTGCCCACCACGATCGACTGGAGCAACGGCCGCTTGCGCGTCGTCACGCAGTCGATGGTGAGCGCGGGGAAGTCCTCCTGCGGCGTGTAGAAGCCGGTGTGGTCGCCGAACGGCCCCTCGGGGAGGGTCTTCCCCGGCTCCAGCCAGCCCTCCAGGACGACCTCCGCGGCCGCGGGCACCTGGAGCGGGACCGTCTTGCAGTCCACCATCTCGATGCGCCGGCCCTGGACGAACCCCGCGAAGAGGTACTCGTCGATGTCGCCGGGCAGCGGCGCCGTCGAGGCGTACGTCACCGCGGGCGGGCAGCCGAACGCGATCGCGACCGGCAGCCGTTCGCCACGCCGTGCGGCGACCGCGTAGTGGTTGCGGCTGTCCTTGTGGATCTGCCAGTGCATGCCGATGGTGCGGCGGTCGTGCCGCTGGAGCCGGTAGAGCCCGAGGTTGCGCACACCCGTCTCGGGGTCCTTCGTGTGGGTGAGCCCCAGGTTGAAGAAGGAGCCGCCGTCCTCGGGCCAGGTGAACAGCGCGGGCAACTCGTCGAGGTCGACGTCGTCGCCCCTCTTGACGACCTCCTGGACGGCCGCCTCCTTCACCTTCTTCGGCGGCACGTGGACCATCGAGCCGAGTTTTCCGAAGGCGTCGCGCACCCCGACGAACCCGTGCGGCAGCTCGGGCTTGAGCAGGCCGCCGATCCGCTCGCTGATCTCCGCGTACGAGCCGAGGCCGAGCGCCTTGAGCAGGCGCCGGTCCGTGCCGTAGACGTTCATGGCGAGCGGCATCGAGGAACCGCGGACGTTCTCGAAGAGGAGCGCGGGCCCGCCGGCCTTGTTGACCCGGTCGGTGATCTCGCCGACCTCCAGGTACGGATCGACTTCGGCCTTCACGCGCTTGAGGTCGCCCTCGCGCTCCAGGGCCCGAAGCAGCGAGCGGAGATCGTCGTAAGCCATGCCCCCAGTATCGGCCACGCGCCTCCTGGGACCGGCCACCGGGCCACCGGGCGGCACGGCACGTTCCCGGGCGGGCGAGCGCCGACGCCGCCGCGGACGGAGTCCCGTCGCGGACGGAGGGCGGACGCGTACGGCCCGTGATACCCGCGCGGGTATCCCCGGGTGGTCCCGGCAGATGAAGGGACGAAGACCACCGGGCGCGAAGGGCTCGCCCACCTCCTCGCGCGCGCCCGCTTCCGCCACCGTGCGCCGGTGCCGACCGCGTGTCGGAGAAGGCTTTATGACGTACCGTCAATGGATCGGAACGTACCGTCCTCACCAGGCGATACGTCCATCGTTCCCCGCATCCTCCGTCCCGCGCGCCGCAACTGGTCGCACCAATGGCGCATTGTGCCGCCGCTTGATCCTTTTGCCGGTGCTTGGCAGGGCGTTCACCGCACTGCTCTGACTCTCCGGTGCGCCCGCCGGAGAGAGTCGTGCGCGGCCGATCCGCACTCTCACGACTCAACGGAAGTGGGTACCCCCATGCCCGGCATGACCCGTCGCAGACTCCTCGGTTCCGCCGCGGGCGCCGCCGCCGGCGGCGCGGCGCTCAGCGTGCTGCCGCCGTCCGTCCAGAAAGCGGTGGCCGCGGGCCCCGCACGGCGCGGCTCGATCGACGACATCGAGCACGTCGTCTGCCTGATGCAGGAGAACCGGTCGTTCGACCACTACTTCGGAACGCTGAAGGGTGTGCGCGGCTTCGGTGATCCGGGCGCCAAGCGCCTGTCCAGCGGCAAACCCGTCTTCTACCAGCCGGATCCCGGCACCACCGACGGCTACATGCTGCCGTTCCACCTCGACACGCACTCCACGAGCGCCCAGGCGATCCCCTCCACCAGCCATGCCTGGTCGGTGCAGCACAGCGCCTGGAACAACGGGAAGATGGACAACTGGCTGCCCGCGCACCGGGCCGCCGACGGCAAGAACGGCCCGTACGTCATGGGCTACTACACGCGCGAGGACATCCCGTTCCAGTTCGCGCTGGCCGAGGCGTTCACCGTCTGCGACAACTACTACTGCTCGATGATGGGCCCGACCTGGCCCAACCGCATGTTCTGGATGACCGGCACCGTCGACCCCGACGGCACCCACGGCGGCCCGATCATCAGCAACGTCGCCCCCGACAGCGGCTACACCTGGACCACGTACGCGGAGCGCCTGGAGGCGGCCGGTGTGTCCTGGAAGGTGTACCAGGAGGAGGACGACTACGGCTGCAACATGCTGGAGAACTTCGCCAGCTTCAAGAACGCGAAGCCGGGCGACCCGCTCTACGACAAGGGTGTCCAGCCGGGCCCCGCGGGCGCGTTCGAGGACGACGCCCGCAACGACCGTCTCCCCACGGTCTCCTGGATCATCTGCACCAGCACACAGTCCGAGCACCCCGACTACCTCCCGGCCGCCGGCGCCGACTACGTGGCCTCGAAGATCGAGGCCATCGCGTCCAACCCGGACGTGTGGCGCAAGACCGCGTTCATCCTCGACTACGACGAGAACGACGGCCTGTTCGACCACGTCGTCCCGCCGACGCCCAAGGCCGGCACCGCGGACGAGTTCATCGACGGAGCGCCCATCGGCGGCGGGTTCCGCGTACCGTGCGTCATCGTCTCGCCGTGGACGGTGGGCGGCTGGGCGGCCGGCGACGCCTTCGACCACACCTCGGTCCTGCAGTTCCTGGAGCGTGTGACGGGGGTACGGGAGCCCAACATCAGCCAGTGGCGCCGGCGTACCTTCGGCGACCTGTCATCGGCCTTCGGCTTCAACACCACGGCGCCCAAGCCGCCGAAGCTGCCGACGGACACGGCCGAGCAGCTCGCGGAGGCACAGCAGGAGGTGGCGACGCTGCCCAAGCCGACGCTGCCGACGACGGACCAGCAGGTGCCCCGGCAGGAGGAGGGGACACGGCCGCGCCGCTGACTCCTCGAAGCGCGGGGGACGCGGCCTCGCCGTCGCCCCCCGCGTGCCCACAGGGGTGTGCCCCGGCCGGATTCCGGCCGGGGCACACCCCTGTGCTGCGAAGGACCGGGTCAGACGCCCGCGTACGAGTGCTTGCCCGTGACGAAGATGTTGACGCCGTAGTAGTTGAAGAGGAAGCACGCGAAGGCGATCAGCGCGAGTGACGCCGCCTTACGGCCCTTCCAGCCGGCCGTGGCGCGCGCGTGCAGGTAGCAGGCGTACGCGACCCACGTGATGAACGACCAGGTCTCCTTCGGGTCCCACTCCCAGTAGTGGCCCCAGGCGCTGCCGGCCCAGATGGCGCCCGCGATGATCGTGAACGTCCACAGCGGGAAGACGGCCGCGTTGACGCGGTAGGCCAGCTTGTCGAGGGTCGCGGCGGCGGGCAGCCGCTCCAGGACCGACGTCGCGAAGGCGCTGATCTTCTCGCCCGCGATGAGCTTCGTCTCGTACCGGTCGCGGAAGAGGTAGAGCAGCGTGGCGACGGCACCGACGTAGAAGACCGCGCCGCAGAAGATCGCGGTGGACACGTGGATCCACAGCCAGTACGAGTGCAGCGCGGGCACCAACTGGTCGCTCGCGGTGTACAGGACGGTGACGGCGAGGCCGAGCGTCAGCAGGACGGTCGTCACGAGCGGCAGCCCGAGCCAGCGGATGTTCAGCTTCCGGGAAGCCAGCAGGCCTAGGTACACCGCGACGGCGACCGTCGAGAACGTGATGCTGAACTCGTACATGTTGCCCCACGGCGCGCGCTGCACCGACAGGGCGCGGGTGAGGACACCGCCCGCCGCGATGATGAAGGCGAGGATCGTCAGGGCGAGGGCGATCCGGCCCCACATGTCGCCCTGCGCGTCGCCGCCGTCGGCGCCGGGGCCGTCCGGCACGTCGCGGGAGCCGGACGCGGAGCGGGTGATGATCTTCGGCCGCTCCATGACGGTCGTGCCACCGCCCTTGGTCGCCACCTCGATGGTGACCGTGCCGGTGTCCTTCCCGCTCTCCTGCGCGCCGCCCGCTCCGCCCGCGGTCAGCGCGGCGGCCGTGCGGGCGACCTTGCTGCGGCTGCCGAAGATCCACTCGAAGATGTGGGCGAAGAAGGCCAGCATGTACACGGCCATCGCCGAATAGATCAGCAGATTGCTGGTATGGGCCAAATTCTCGTTGGTTCCGGCGGCGAGCATCACTTCTCGGCCCCTTCGGCGTGGTCGGCTGGTGCGACGGCGGCGGATGCTTCCCCCGCGTCGTCGGCGTCAGGATCGGGCGCGGGGGGCGCCTCGGGGATGAGCGTGACGGCCAGGTCGCCAAGCTCCTCGGGGAGTTTCGCGGACTCGCTGCGGCCGAGTCCCGCCATCTCCAGGACGGTGACGCCGTCAGGGCCGGTCACGGCCTTGACCCAGACGCGTCGCCGCTGGATGAACAGGGAGCCCGCGAGTCCGAGGATGGCGGCGATCGCGCCGCCCAGGGCCCACAGTTCGCCGGGCTGGTGGGTGACCTGGAAGCTCGCCCACTCCTTGACGGGACCCTTGTCGAAGGTGATGGAGCCCGCGCCGCCCGGCAGTTTCATGGTGTCGCCGGGCAGGAGGCTCTGCTTGAGGATCTGCCCCTTCGCGTCCTTGAACGGCTTGAGGACCTTCGTGTTCAGCTGGTACACGTTCTGCGGGATGCCGGAGTCGACTCCGAGGTCACCGTGGTACGCGCCGATGTTGAGGACCGGGAAGTCCGTGGCGGGGAACTGCGAGAGCATCTGCCCCTTGCCGCCGAACGTCGGTACGAACAGGGCCGCGAAGCCCAGCTGGTCCTTCTTGCCGTTCTTGTCGCGGTAGCCGTCCATCACCTTGATGGCACCGCTGGAGGAGAGGTTCTTGTCGAACGGCAGCATCGGGGTGGTGCCGTGGAAGACGACCTTCCCCTTGCCGTCCTTGACCGTGACCGACGGCGCGTAGCCGTGCGAGATCAGGTAGACGTTGGAGCCCTCGATCTTCAGGGGGTGGTTCTCCTTGATGACCCCCTTGTGCTCCGTGTCGCCCGGGCCCGCCGAGTAGTGGATGTCCGCCTGGAACTTGCGGGCGGTACCGATCTCGGGGCCGCTGCGCTCGTACGTACCGATGAAGTCGTCGAGCGAGAAGGAGAAAGGGGCGAGGTTCGCGGTGTCGAACAGCGGGCCCGACGTGAAGTCGTCGTACTGGCTGAGCGTGTTGGAGAACCCGTCCTGGTCCCCCTCCAGGATCAGCTTGCCGCCCTCCGACTTGAAGAGGGACCCGGAGGCGAAGGCGAGCAGCATCACGATCAGCGCGACGTGGAACATCAGGTTGCCGGTTTCGCGCAGGTAGCCCTTCTCGGCCGCGACGGCGTCCCCGACGACGTGGGCGCGGAAGCGGCGGCGCTTGAGGATCGCCAGCGCGGCCTCGCGTACGGCCTCCGGTTCGGCGTCGGTGCGCCAGGTGGTGTACGCGGGCAGCCGGGTGAGGCGGCTCGGGGCACCGGGCGGCCGGCCGCGCAGCTGGCCGACGAACTGCCAGGTACGCGGGATGATGCAGCCGATCAGCGAGATGAACAGCAGGATGTAGATCGCGGAGAACCACACCGAGCTGTACACGTGGAACAGCTGGAGCTTGTCGTACAGCGGCCCGAGCGTCGTGTGCTCGGTGATGAACGTGTCGACCTTGTTCTGGTCCGCGCTGGTCTGCGGGATCAGCGAGCCGGGGATGGCCGCGAGCGAGAGCATCAGGAGCAGCAGCAGCGCGATGCGCATCGAGGTGAGCTGCCGCCAGAACCAGCGGACCCAGCCGATGGGGCCGAGCGTGGGGCCCGACAGCAACGGTTCCTCGCGGGGGGCCGTGGACAGTTGCGACCCGGCGGCGCCGATCTCGCGTGCGTCGGCCTCGTCCCGGGTGAGGGCGGCCGTGGCGTCCTCGGCCGCGGTGTCCTCGGGCCCGGGGTCGCCGGCCCGGCTGTGGTCGGTGTGTGTGTCCGTGTTGCTCATGGTGCTAGATCCCCACCGAGAAGCCGTTTGACCACGACTGCGTCTGTTGCAGGATGCTGTCCCACACGCCGGTCACGAGCAGCAGTCCGGTCGCGACCATCATCGCGCCGCCGATCCGCATCACCCACGTGTAGTGCCGCTTGACCCAGCCGAACGCGCCCAGGGCCTTGCGGAACGCGACGGCCGCGAGGACGAAGGGCACCCCGAGTCCCAGACAGTACGCGACGGACAAAACGGCTCCGCGTCCAGCACTCCCCTGGGTGAAGGCGAGCATGTTGACGGCGGACAGCGTCGGACCGAGGCACGGTGTCCAGCCCACGCCGAACAGCGCGCCGAGCAGCGGCGCTCCGACGAGCCCGGAGACCGGCCGCTTGTGGATGCGCAGTTCGCGCTGGGTGATCCAGGGCATCATCCCGGCGAAGAAGAACCCCATGAGGATCATCAGGACGCCGAGCACCCGGGACAGGAGGGCCCTGTGGTCCTGGAGGTTCTGCCCGGCGAAGCCGAACAGGGCGCCCCCGGAGACGAAGACGACCGTGAAGCCGAGCACGAACAGGCCTGCCCCGGCGGTCATCCGGCCGCGCCGCGCCTGCCCTATGTCGGTGCCGGTGATCCCGGTCACGTAGCTCAGGTAGCCGGGGACGAGCGGCAGGACGCACGGCGAGAAGAACGACACGAGTCCGCCGAGCACGGCGATCGGCAGCGCGACGAGCAGCGCGCCGCTCATCACCGTGGAGTTGTAGCCCGTCTCCGCGAGCACCTGTACGTCGTGCACGGGATCACTTCTCCGCGATCAGCGGGTCGAGCATCTTCTTCAGCTTGGCCTCGTCGAGGCCCTGGAGCGCTCGCGCGGCGATCTTCCCGTCGCGGTCGAGCACGATCGTGGACGGGATCGCCTGCGGGTTGAGCGTCCCCTTGGGGAAGCCCGACAGCAGCAGCCGCCCGGTCGGGTCGTAGAGGCTCGGGTACGGCATGGCGTAGTTCTTCTCGAACGCGACGCCCTGGTCCTTGTTGGTGTCGCGCGTGTCGATGCCGACGAACCGCACGCCCTGGGAGGCCGTGGCCGTGGCGACCTTCGCGAGGTTGGGCGCCTCGGCACGGCAGGGCGAGCACCAGGAGCCCCACACGTTCAGCACGACGATCTTGCCCTTGAGGGAGGCGACGTCCAGCGCCTTGCCGTCGAGGGTGGTGCCCTTGATGGTCCCCACCGGCTTGCGGTCCGCCTGCGGAACGGTGTCGATGCCGTCCGAGGTGCTGGTGACGAAGTTGGTGTCCCCGCCTCCCCCGGACTTGCCGCTGCCGCACGCGGTGAGCGCGAGGGCGGCGGTGACCACGGCGACCGGCAGGACGGCGGCACGCGTCGCCCGGCGGGAGCGCGTGCGAGCCGTGGTGCGGCGGAAGGCGCGACCGAAGTTCATGTGAAAAGTTTCGCATGGGCGTTTCGGGCAATCTTGCCCACCCCCCTCCCTGTCCGGGCCGCCCCAAGGGCCCCTTGTAAGGACGGCATGAACGGGCTCCCGGAAGCCGGGTCCTGCCGCGGCGGCCCTGTCCGCGCGGGCCCGGGACCACTTCTCGCTCGCTCGGCGGGGCATGCGCGGGCCCTCGTCGCCGCCCGGGGCCGGGCGGCCGGAACGGCCGGGGTACGCGCCGGGCAGGGCACGGCGTGTCGGGAACGGCGGGACGTCAGCGTCGGGCCGTGGACATCGGGCCGTGGGCGTCGGGCCGTGGGCGCGCCCGGGTACGCCGTACCGGCGGCGGCCACACGCGCGGTCCCGCCCCCGCGAACCGGGCGAACCCGGCCCCGGGGGCGGGACGGAACCGGCGGGACGGGCCGGCGCGACGCGTCGCGCGGGGGAACGGCTCTCCGCCGCGCGGGCGCTTCAGGCGGCCTTGAGGTAGGTGTTCCAGCCGCCGGTCGGTGCCTGCCCGACCTCCAGCGACTGGAGCTTGCCGACGACCGCCGGGTCCTGCGCGTCCAGCCAGTCGGTGAACTGCCGGAAGGAGACGAGCCGTACGTCCTTGCGCCCGGCGATCTGCTTGAGCGCCTCCTCGACGGCGTCCATGTAGATACCGCCGTTCCAGGTCTCCATGTGGTTGCCGATGAAGAACGGCGCGCGGTTCGTCTCGTACGCCCGCTGGAAGCCGGCCAGGTAGGACTGCGTGGCCTGCTGGCGCCAGCCCGCGTAGTGCGAGGTCATGCCCTGGGTCGAGTTCTTCGACTGGTTGGCGAGGATGTTGTAGTCCATCGAGAGGACCTCGAAGCTGTGGCCGGGGAAGGGGATGCCCTGCAGCGGGTAGTCCCACACGCCCATCTTCTTGGTGGGCCACGTCTGCGTGCCGCCCGGTGACGAGGCGTCGTAGCGCCAGCCGAGCGCGGCGGCCGTCGGCAGCAGCTGGTTCTGCCCGAGCAGGCAGGGGGTGCGCGAGCCGATCAGCTCCTTGCTGTAGTCGAACGGCAGGGGCTCGCCGTCGACGCTGCCGGAGTTGGTCTTCCAGGTGGTGACGAACGACATCGCCTGTTCGATCTCGCTGCGCCACTGCTCGGGCGACCAGTTGGCGACGGACCCGCTGCCGGAGCAGAAGTGGCCGTTGAAGTGGGTCCCGATCTCGTGCCCGTCGGTCCAGGCGCGCCGGACACCGGCGAGGGTGTCCTTGATGTGCGCGTCGGTGAGGTAGCCGATGTCGGAGGCGCCGACCGGGTTGTTCGGCGGCTGGTAGAGGTGCTTCTTCGACTCGGGAAGCAGGTAGAGCCCGGAGAGGAAGAACGTCATCTTCGCGTCGTGCTGCTGGGCGAGGTCGAGGAAGCGGGTGAACAGGCCCGTGCCGACCTCACCCGCGCCGTCCCAGGAGAAGATGACGAACTGCGGGGGTGTCTCGCCCGGTTCCATCGGCGTGGGCGCGGCCGGCTGGTGCGGCTGCTTGCCCGTGTACGCGGTGGAGCCGTCCCCGATGAGGGTGATGGCCTTCTTCGGCGGCGCCCCCGCGGCCGCGCCGCTCTTCCCCGCCTTGGTCGTCGCCGTGGCCGGCGCCGTGTGCCCGGTCGCCTTTTCGGCGCCGCAGGCGGCAAGGCCGACCGCCGCCGCCGCGCCCACTCCGGCCCCGAGGAGATCTCTCCGGCTGATGCTGCGCATACCGTCCCCATCCGTTCAGGTCGCTGGTGACCGGCAAGCACAGGTCAGGCACTTGTCGGTTCATCACATTATTTACAAGCGACAAACGGTGAGACAGCACACCAAACGCGGCGGTTCATGGAATTATCATATCTTTACGAATATGAGATGTACGCGGCCTGGATTCCTCTCGGCCTGCCCTACTCCGTCCGGGTTGTCCCTACGCCCCGAACGCCTTACCCGCACCCGGCTGAGGTTTGCCGCCCGGCAGCAGGTGTGCGGGCACGAGGTCACGCGCCGGCTCCGTGTACCCGACCGACACGATCTGGTCGCCCCGATAAGTGAACGTCGTCAGCGAGGCCAGCGTGCACTGCCGACGCCGGGGATCGTGCCACAGCTTGCGGCGCTCGATGAAACTCCGCAGGATCCAGATCGGCAGCTGGTGGCTCACGCACACCGCCTCGTGACCCCGGGCAAGGTCCCGCGCCTTCGACAGCGCGCCCATCATCCGCACGACCTGGTCGACGTACGGCTCGCCCCAGGACGGGCGGAACGGGTTCGTCAGGTACTTCCAGTTCGCCGGCTTGCGCAGCGCCCCGTCCCCGACGCCGAAGGTCTTGCCCTCGAAGACGTTGCCCGCCTCGATCAGCCGCAGGTCCGTCTCGACACTCAGCCCCTTGGCCTTGGCGATCGGCGCCGCCGTCTCCTGCGCCCGCTCCAGCGGGGAGGCGACGACCAGGGTGATGTCCCGGTCGGCGAGGTGCTCCGCGACCCGGTCGGCCATCCGGACGCCGAGCTCGGACAGGTGGTAACCGGCCCGCCGTCCGTACAGGACGCCCTCCGGGTTGTGCACCTCGCCGTGGCGCATGACATGGACCACGGTCAGCTCGTCCGGGTCGGCGGCGTTGATGGGGTTGTTCATGACGAATCCTTCGGCACTCGTACGACTACGGCCTGCGGGGAGATACGGAACGGATACGGGCGGGAACGGGGACGCGTACGGGCCGAAGCGTACGGGCGACGACGCGTCACGGGCAGCCGCGGGCGGGATGCGCCGCGTCCAGGGCGCCCGGTCGTGGGCCGGGGGCCCGGGGCCGACGGGTGTGAACCGCATCCTCCGGTCCCGGTGGCGCGGGCCCGCCGTACGGCGCACGCCGGCCAGCGCCCGCCGTGCGCCCGACGTGCGGCGGGCCCCCGCGCGGGCTCAGGCGGCCGGCGGCGTCGCCTGGGCGGCGGCACGGGCCGCGGCGGGCAGGGCGTCGGCGATCCGCTCCAGCGCGCGCTCGTCGTGCGCGGTCGACAGGAACCACACCTCGAACGCCGACGGCGGCAGGTAGACGCCCCCGGCGAGCATCGCGTGGAAGAACGCGGTGAAGCGGAACGTGTCCTGCCGCTTCGCGTCGTCGAAGTTCCGTACCTCCGCGTCCGTGAAGAAGACGGAGAACATGTTCGACGCCGTCTGCACCGTGTGCGCGACGCCCTCCTTGGTCAGCGCCCCGGTCACCAGCGCCTGGACCCGCCGCGACGCGTCGTCGACCTGCGCGTACGCGGCGTCGTCCAGCAGCCGCAGTTGCGCGAGGCCCGCGGCCGTCGCGACCGGGTTCCCGGACAGCGTGCCCGCCTGGTACACGGGGCCCACCGGCGCCAGCCGCTGCATGATCTCCGCCCGGCCGCCGAAGGCCGCGGCCGGGAAGCCACCGCCCATGACCTTGCCGAAGGTCATCAGGTCGGGCTCCACGCCGTCGACCCCGAACCACCCGGCGCTCGACGTACGGAACCCGGTCATCACCTCGTCCGAGACGTACAGCGCGCCGTTGTCGTGGCACAGCTCCCGAAGGCCCGCGTTGAAGCCCTCACGCGGCGGGACGACACCCATGTTGCCGGGCGACGCCTCCGTGATCACACAGGCGATCTCGCCGGGATGCGCGGCGAACGCCTCCCGCACGGCGCCCAGGTCGTTGTACGGCAGGACGATGGTGTCGCGCGCCTGCGCGCCCGTCACACCGGGCGTGTCGGGCAGGGCCAGCGTGGCGACGCCGGAACCTGCCGACGCGAGCAGCGCGTCCACATGACCGTGGTAGCAGCCGGCGAACTTCACGACCTTGGCGCGCCCGGTGTAGCCGCGGGCCAGCCGGATCGCGGACATCGTCGCCTCCGTGCCGGAGGACACCAGCCGGACCTCGTCCAGCGGCGCGACGCGCGCGACCATCTCCTCCGCGAGCGTCACCTCCCCCTCGGTGGGCGCGCCGAACGACGTACCGCGCGCGACCGCCGCCTGCACGGCCTCGATCACCTGCGGGTGGGCGTGCCCGAGGATCATCGGGCCCCACGAGCAGACGAGGTCCACGTACTCCCGGCCGTCCGCGTCGGTGAGATACGGGCCACTGCCGGACGCCATGAAACGGGGCGTGCCGCCGACGGCGCCGAAGGCGCGCACGGGAGAGTTGACCCCTCCCGGGGTCACTCGGGCCGCGCGCGAGAAGAGTGTCTGCGAAACTGGTGCATCAGCATCAAAGGGGAAGCTCACGTAATCCATGGTGTCAGAGGCCCGGATGTTCTTGCGGACAGGTGTTTCACGGAGCGTCTGCGGGGGAGGTCACTGTCACGATGATCGGGTTGCGCGGCCGGGGCTGCGAGTGGTCGGGTGGAGATATGCATCGCGGTGGCGGACTGGGCGAGGGGACCGACGGTCTGGGGCCCGAGCCTGCCCGGCGCGGGAAGCATCGACGCAACGACCGGCACCGCGAGCACCACGATCACGATCGGCCGGGGCATGATCAGCCGGAGCCGCCGATCAGGAGCGGTGGGCGCGTGGGGGTGACGTACAAATACTTCGGCGCACCCGACGGTGCGACGGCGGCCCGCGTCCCCATCTCCATGCGTCCCGAGGAGCTCGGCGGCGACGAACTGGGCATGGGCGGCATGTTCGCCAAGATCAAGCCGGAGACCATAGCCGCGATGGTCCTCACGGGCATCCAGGGCATGCCCCTGTACCGCGTCCCACCCCTCGAACTGGTCGTCCTGCACCCGGACTACGCGGTGGTCAAACTCCCGATGACGGCCGTCGACCCGCTGCGCGGCGTCGGCGAGGAGTCGGTCGGGGCCGCGGCCTTCATCTGGTCCACGGTCCCGGACCGCGGCGGCCCGCGCGACGCGTTCGACGTCTACCAACTGCTGCACGAATGGCAGGACTTCAGCCACCGCCTGCATGAGGCGGGGCATCAGCCGTACTGCCTGGTGTGGCCCTGACCCGGGAATGCATGGAGTGCGGGCGGGGCTTTCGGGTCCCGCCTTCTTCATGTCCTCATGTCCTCGGAGGGGCCGTCAGAATGCCCCGAGGGCACCTGGGTTCCGGCGAGGGCCGCGGATGTGCCCTTGGGCCGCGGGCGCGTCCGGTATCCGACACGCGGCAACCGGCAGCCCTTTCGCGAGGGGCGTCGCCCCCGCCACGCGCCACCGGGCCGCGAGCGCCGATCTCATCCGTACGGCCTCGCCCTCCGGTTCGAAGCACGGCGCACGCGGCTGACCTCGGAGGTCACGCGGGCACCGCTGGGGCGACCCCCTGGTGAAGTCGGTCGAGCGGACCCCGACGCGGCCATCGCGCACCACCGGATCGTGCTCGTGCCGCCGCTTGCCCGACGGACCTCGGTCCGGGTGGTGCTCGTCGGCGACGCGGCGCACGGCCTGTCGCCCCTCATGTCCGCCGGCGGCACACCCGGCGTCGAGGACGTCGGCGTACTGGCTCGGGACATAGCGGCACACGACAGCGTCCCGGACGCCCTCGCCGCGTACGAGGCCGACCGCCTCCCCCGGTACGCGGCGGTGCGGGACCCCTCACTCGCCGTCGAACAGGCCGCCGACGCGGTGGAGTACGCGCGGAGCTACGCCTCCTTCAGCCACTGGATGCCGGGGACCCGGCCGACCGGCCCGTGGGGCGCGGGCCCTTCGGTCGCCGCCGCCGGCTGAGGGCGGCCCACCGCCGCGCACGGGCCGGCCCCTCGGGAGCCCGCCCGGTCAGCGGCGTGACGCGAAGTCGACGTCGGACGCGGGCAGTACCCGGATGGTGCGTCCGGGGAAGGCGAGGTGGTGGTAGATCTCGTTGTGGTGGGCGATCGACCGGTCCGGCGGGGCCAGTTCCCCCGCGTCGGGCCGGGCGGACGTGGTGTGGCCGTCGGCCACCAGCAGGACGTCGTAGCGGTGGCTCAGGGCCTGCCGCGCCGTCGTGTCCACGCAGATCTCGGTCGCGAATCCGGTGACGACGACCTCCGTCACTCCCCGCGCCGTGAGGACCGTGTCGAGGTCGGTGTCCAGAAAACTGTCCGGGCTGGTCTTGTGGACGACGACCTCCCAGGCGGCGGGGGCGAGTTCGGGCACGACCTGCCAGCCGTCGGTGCCGGCCTCCGTCCCGCTTCCCTGGTCCTGGATCGTCACGGTCAGGGCGCCGGCGGCCCTGGCGCGCTCGCGGAGGTCCCGGATCACCGCGACGGTCTCGGCGGCACGGTGTGCCGTCGCCACCGGGGCGTTCTGCATGTCGATCACGAGGAGTGCGGGGACACGAGGCATGCGCCCACCGTAACGGCCCTCGCCGGGACGGGTGTTGTTCCTTTCCGAAACGGACCGGCCAGCTCCTCGGTGGGGAGCGGCCCCACATTCGGACAGGTGGAGGTCAAGGAACACCCCGCGCGAAGTAACGCGCCGTTTCATGCCAAAGAGGACTCATGCCCCCGATGGGCAAGAAGACATGTGGCGTTCACCATGAATACCCCATGTCTCTCTATGGTCCAGGTGAAGGCTTGGCAAAGACAGTCAAATACTCATCTAGGAGCTTCTGTGACGGTACGCGTGAGCAGTGCGCGCAGGTGGGGAGTTCCCGTCGTCGCGGCTTCGGCCGCCGTGCTGGGGACCATGGTGTTCAGCCCGACGCCGGGGGCGTCGGCGAGTGCCCCGCACACCTCCGCGAAGGCGAAGGCGCCGGTCGCCAAGAACGTCATCTTCATCAACGGTGACGGCATGGGCCCGGCCGCCCGTGAGGCCGCGCGGCTCAACCTGGGCGGGCTGAACGGCCAGTTGACGATGGACAAGCTGCCGTTCTCCGGCCAGCTGACGACCACGCCCGACGACCCGAAATCCCCCGTCACCGACTCGGCCGCCGCCGCGACGGCGTGGGCGACGGGCGAGAAGACGTACAACGGCGCCATCAGCGTCGATGTCGACGGCAACAAGCTGGCGACCCTCGGCCGGCAGGCGAAGGTCGCCGGCATGGCGACCGGCCTGGTCACGACCGCGCAGGTCACCGACGCGTCCCCGGCCGCGTTCTTCTCCAACAGCACGGACCGCGCGAAGCAGGACGACATCGCCCGGCAGTACCTCCAGAGCAGCAAGCCGGACGTGATCCTCGGCGGTGGCGAGGACTGGTGGCTGCCCGCCGGCACGCCGGGCGCCTTCGAGGACAAGCCCGCGCAGGACACCTCGGAAGCCAGCAAGGGCGCCCAGGGCGACCTGATCAAGAAGGCCCGGAAGGCCGGATACCAGTACGTCACGGACGGCAAGCAGCTCGCGGGGGCGAAGAACGGCGGGAAGCTGCTGGGCCTCTTCGCGAACGAGGAGATGTTCCAGCAGAAGCCCGAGGGCCAGGGCGACGTCTACAGCCCGGTCGTGGACCTGCCCACCATGACGGACAAGGCCCTCGACACGCTCGGCAAGAGCCAGAAGGGCTTCTTCCTGATGGTCGAGGAGGAAGGCGTCGACGAGTTCGCGCACGCCAACAACGCGGGACGCGTCCTGCAGTCGATGCAGCAGCTGGAGCGGACCGTCGCCATCGCGCGCGCCTACACGGCGGCGCACCCCGACACCCTGCTCGTCGTCACCTCCGACCACGAGACGGGCGGCCTGGCCGTCGAGGAGCCCGACCCGAACGACGAGTCCGGCACGGGCCCCGGCGATCTGTCCAACGAGGACGGCCCGTTCGCGATCCGCGGCAGTGACAAGCAGTTCTACGTCGACTGGACGACGGGCGGCCACACCAGCGTGGACGTGCCGGTGTTCGCGAGCGGCCCGCTCGCGGAGCGGTTCACCGGCAAGCACCCCAACACCCATGTGCACGACGTGCTGGCGCAGGCCATCGCCTCGCGCCGCTGACCCACCACGCCCGCCGCGCACGGCACTGACGCCCCGCTCCCACCGCTACGGGGGCGGGGCGTCGGCATGCGCGGATCAGCCCGAGATCAGCGTGTCCGACGCGAGGCTCGCGAGGAACGCGCCGACGGCGGCGCCGGGCGCGAAGGCCGGCACCGGGCCGCGCGGGTCCTTGCTGTCCCGCACCGCACGCCCGCCACGGGGCAGCGCCGCCACCTCGACGCGGTTGTTGTTGCCGGGGTACGAGGACTTCACCCAGGCCGGTCCGATCGCCGGAACAGGGCAGCCGCCGGGCAAAACAAAAGGCAAGGAGGTCTACGACCACTCCCTGCCACTTTCAAGGTATAGCGCACGGGGGGCCTTGCGGCAAGGCCCCCTCTCGGGCGCACAATCGTCCGCCGAGGCCGGAAGCACCGGAAAACCGGTGATTCGCGAGGTACCTGCGCTGTTGTGCGCCTGGTGGCGCGCGCCGTCGCGGCCGGCCGGCCGGGGAACTGTGTCGAAGAGGGGTTGCATGATCGACGTGATCATCGCCGGGGGCGGGCCGACCGGCCTGATGCTGGCCTGCGAGTTGCGGCTGCACGGCGTGCACGTGGTCGTACTGGAGAGGGACACGGAGCCGAGCGGCTTCGTCCGCGCGCTCGGGCTGCACGTCCGCAGCATCGAGGTGCTGGACCAGCGCGGTCTGCTGGAGCGGTTCCTGCCGCTCGGCAGGCAGTACCGGGTCGGCGGCTTCTTCGCGGGTCTCGCCGACTCGTGGCCCGAGCAGTTGGACACCGCGCACTCGTACGTCCTCGGCATCCCGCAGACCGTCACCGACCGTCTGCTGGCCGAGCGGGCCACCGAGCTGGGCGCCGAGATCCGGCGCGGCCACGAGGTCGTCGGGGTGAGCCAGGACGACGAAGGAGTGAGCGTCGAGCTGGCCGGGGGCGCGGGCACGACGCTGCGCTCGCGCTACCTGGTCGGCTGCGACGGCGGCCGCAGCACGGTGCGCGGGCTGCTCGGCATCGGCTTCCCCGGCGAACCCAGCAGGGTGGACACCCTGATCGGCGAGATGGAAGTGGGTGTGCCGCAGGAGACCGTCGCCGAGGTGGTGGCGGAGGTCCGCAAGACCCAGAGGCGGTTCGGCCTCGGACCCATGGGGGACGGGGTGTACCGCGTCGTCGTGCCCGCCGCGGCGGTTGCCGGGGATCGCTCCGTGCCGCCGGGCCTGGACGAGTTCCGGGAGCAGCTGCGGGCGGTCGCGGGCACCGACTTCGGCGTGCACTCGCCGCGCCGGCTGTCCCGCTTCGGTGACGCCACCCGGCTCGCCGAGCGCTACCGGGCCGGGCGGGTGCTGCTGGCCGGCGACGCGGCGCACATCCACCCGCCGACCGGCGGGCAGGGCCTCAACCTCGGCCTCCAGGACGCGTTCAACCTCGGCTGGAAACTGGCCGCGGAGGTGGCCGGCTGGGCGCCGGAAGGTCTGCTGGACAGTTACGGGAGCGAACGGCATCCGGTGGCGGCCGATGTGCTGGACAACACCCGTGCGCAGATGGAGCTGCTGTCGACCGCGCCCGGCGCCGTGGCGGTGCGCCGGCTGATGTCGGAGCTGATCGGCTTCGAGGACGTGAACCGGTACCTCATCGAGAAGCTCACCGCGATCACGGTCCGCTACGACGTGGGCGAGGGCTCCGGCCTGCTCGGCCGCCGGCTGCGGGACATGGAGCTGAAGCGGGGACGCCTCTACGGGCTGATGCACGAAGGCCGTGGGCTGCTGCTCGACCAGACCGGCCGGCTCTCGGTCGACGGGTGGGCGGACCGGATCGACCATGTCGTGGACGTGAGCGCGGAACTCGACGCGCCCGCGGTGCTGCTGCGGCCGGACGGCCATGTGGTGTGGGCCGGTGAGGACCGGGCGGATCTGCTGGCCCGGCTGCCCCGGTGGTTCGGAGCCGCCGCCGGGTGAGGGCTCGGGGTTCCGTCGGCGGCCCGGCACCCAGCCGGAGCGGGGGCGCCGGGACGGGCTCGGGGGCCGCTCGGGAGCGGCCCCCGGCCCGGTGTCAGGCGTCCTCGTCGGACTCCAGGTCGCCTTCCGTGTCGAGGAAGACCTGCCGCAGCTCCGCGAGCACACGCGGGTCCGGCTTGGCCCACATACCGCGTGACTCGGCCTCCAGGAGGCGCTCCGCCATGCCGTGCAGGGCCCAGGGGTTGGCCTGCTGGAGGAAGGCCCGGTTCTCCTCGTCCAGGACGTAGGTCTCCGTGAGCTTGTCGTACATCCAGTCGGCGACGACGCCCGTCGTGGCGTCGTACCCGAACAGGTAGTCCACCGTCGCGGCGAGTTCGAAGGCGCCCTTGTAGCCGTGGCGGCGCATCGCCTCGATCCAGCGGGGGTTGACGACGCGGGCGCGGAAGACGCGCGAGGTCTCCTCCACCAGGGTGCGGGTGCGGACCGTCTCCGGGCGGGTCGAGTCGCCGATGTACGCCTCGGGCGCGGTGCCCTTGAGCGCGCGGACCGTGGCGATCATGCCGCCGTGGTACTGGAAGTAGTCGTCGGAGTCGGCGATGTCGTGTTCGCGGGTATCGGTGTTCTTCGCGGCGACCGCGATCCGCTTGTACGCGCTCTCCATCTCCTCGCGGGCCGGGCGGCCCTGGAGTTCGCGGCCGTACGCGTAGCCGCCCCACACGGTGTAGACCTCGGCGAGGTCCGCGTCGGTGCGCCAGTCGCGGCTGTCGATGAGCTGGAGCAGTCCCGCGCCGTACGTGCCGGGGCGCGAGCCGAAGATACGGGTGGTGGCGCGGCGTTCGTCCGCGCCCGCCGCCATGTCGGCCTGCGCGTGCGCCCGTACGTGGTTGTGCTCGGCGGGCTCGTCCAGCGAGGCGGCCAGCCGGACGGCGTCGTCCAGCAGGCCGATGGCGTGCGGGAAGGCGTCGCGGAAGAAACCGCTGATGCGCAGGGTGACGTCGATGCGGGGGCGGCCGAGTTCGGCGGCGTCGATCGCCTCCAGGCCGGTGACACGGCGCGACGCGTCGTCCCACACCGGCCGGATGCCGAGCAGGGCCAGCGCCTCCGCGATGTCGTCGCCCGCGGTGCGCATCGCGCTCGTCCCCCACAGCGACAGGCCGACGGACTGGGGCCATTCGCCGTTGTCGTCGCGGTAGCGGGTGAGCAGCGAGTCCGCGAGCGCCTGGCCGGTCTCCCAGGCGAGGCGGCTCGGGACGGCCTTGGGGTCGACGGAGTAGAAGTTGCGGCCGGTCGGCAGGACGTTGACGAGGCCGCGCAGCGGGGACCCCGACGGGCCGGCCGGGACGAATCCGCCGTTCAGCGCGAGGACCGAGTGGTCGATCTCGTCGGTGGTGCCGGCGAGGCGCGGTACGACCTCCTCGGCGGCGAACGTGAGGATCCGGGCCACCGCCTCGGGCTGCCCCTCCGTGACGCGGGCCACGGCGGACGGCGCCCACTCGGCGGCCTCCATCGCCTGGACGAGGGCGCGGGCCCGTGCCTCGATGTCGTCGGCCGCGGTGCGGGTCGCCGCCGACTCGTCCAGGCCGAGCGCCTCGCGCAGGCCGGGCAGCGACTGCGTACCGCCCCAGATCTGCCGGGCGCGCAGGATGGCGAGGACGAGGTTGACCCGGGTCTCGCCGGCCGGCGCGCCACCGAGGACGTGCAGGCCGTCACGGATCTGCGCGTCCTTGATCTCGCACAGCCAGCCGTCGATGTGCAGGACGAACTCGTCGAACCCTTCGTCGTCCGGCCGCTCGTCGGGGTTCAGACCGAGATCGTGGTCGAGCTTCGCGGCCTGGATCAGCGTCCAGATCTGCGCCCGGATGGCGGGCAGTTTCGCCGGGTCCATCGCGGCGATCTGCGCGTGCTCGTCGAGGAGTTGCTCCAGGCGGGCGATGTCGCCGTAGGACTCGGCGCGCGCCATCGGCGGTACCAGGTGGTCGACCAGCGTGGCGTGCACACGGCGCTTGGCCTGCGTGCCCTCGCCCGGGTCGTTGACGAGGAAGGGGTAGACGAGCGGCAGGTCGCCGAGCGCCGCGTCCGGCGCGCAGGCCGCCGAGAGGCCCGCGTTCTTGCCGGGCAGCCACTCCAGGTTGCCGTGCTTGCCGAGGTGGATCATCGCGTCGGCGCCGAAGCCGCCCTCGTCCTCGGACGCCTGGATCCAGCGGTAGGCGGCGAGGTAGTGGTGGGACGGCGGCAGATCGGGGTCGTGGTAGATCGCGATGGGGTTCTCGCCGAAGCCGCGCGGCGGCTGGATGAGGATCAGCAGGTTGCCCCGGCGCAGCGCCGCGAGGACGATGTCGCCCTCCGGGTTGCTGCTGCGGTCCACGAACATCTCGCCGGGCGCGGGGCCCCAGTGCTCCTCGACCGACGCCCGCAGTCCGGCGGGGAGCCGGTCGAACCAGCGGCGGTAGTCGGCCGCCGGGATGCGTACGGGGTTGCGTGCCATCTGCTCGTCGGTCAGCCACTCCTGGTCGTGGCCGCCCGCGGCGATGAGCGCGCGGATCAGTTCGTCACCGTCGCCGGAGACCAGGCCTGGGACGTCCGGGAGGCGGGTGCCGCCGTGGCCGGTGCCGCCGTGGCCGTTCCCGGTCGCGGCGTCCGTCTCGGCCGCCGTACCGGTCCGGGTCGCCGTGTCGGTCTGGGTCGCGGCGTCGGTCCGGGTCGCGGCGTCCGTCTCGGCCGCCGGGCCGAAGTCGTAGCCCTCCGCCACGAGGCGGCGCAGCAGCGCGACGGCGCTCGCCGGGGTGTCGAGGCCGACCGCGTTGCCGATGCGGGAGTGCTTCGTCGGGTAGGCGGAGAGCACCAGCGCGAGACGCTTGTCCGCGTTGGGTATGTGGCGCAGGCGCGCGTGCCGTACGGCGATCCCCGCGACGCGCGCCGCGCGTTCGGTGTCCGCGACGTACGACGGCAGGCCGTCCTCGTCGATCTCCTTGAACGAGAACGGCACCGTGATCAGCCGCCCGTCGAACTCGGGGACGGCTATCTGCCCGGCCGCGTCGAGCGGCGACAGACCCTCGTCGCTGGCCTCCCAGTCGGCCCGCGAGCCCGTCAGGCACAACGCCTGGAGGATCGGCACGCCGAGCCCGGCGAGCGCGCCCGCGTCCCACGACTCGTCGTCCTCGCCCGCCGAGGCCCCGGCGGGCCGGGTGCCGCCCGCCGCGAGGACGGTCGTCACCAGGGCGTCCGCCGAGCGCAGCGTCTCCAGCAGATCGGGCTCCGGGCTGCGCAGCGACGCCACGTACAGCGGCAGCGGGCGCCCGCCCGCCGTCTCGATCTCGGCGCACAGGGCGTCCACGAAGCCGGTGTTGCCGCTCATGTGGTGCGCGCGGTAGTAGAGCACCGCGATGACCGGGCCCGCCGGGGACGCCGCGGCCGATCGCTCCAGGTGGCCCCAGGTCGGCGCGGGGGCGGGCGGCTCGAAGCCGTGGCCGGTCAGCAGCACCGTGTCGGAGAGGAACCGGGCGAGCTGGTCCAGGTTGGCGGGGCCGCCGTGCGCGAGGTAGGCGTGGGCCTCGGCCGCGATGCCGATGGGGACCGTGGAGGCCTCCATCAGCTGGGCGTCGGGCGCCTGCTCGCCGGTGAGGACCACCAGCGGTTTGCCGCTCGCCCGCAGCGCGTCGATCCCCTCCTGCCAGGCGCGCAGCCCGCCGAGGAGCCGCACGACGACAAGGTCGGCGCCGTCGAGCAGGGCGGGCAGGCCGTCGAGCGGCAGGCGTGCGGGGTTGGCGAAGCGGAACGGCACGGGCGCGCCGGCCGCGTTCGCGGCGCGGGCGGAGAGCAGATCGGTGTCGGACGTCGACAGGAGCAGCAGCATGCGGCGTCTTGCCTTCCTCGGGGTCCGCGCCCCGGCGGTGGTGAGGACGGCGGGAGTTCCTGACTCACCCGGGCCGGTGTGCCGGGCTCACAGTGGCGGGACCGCGCCGGATTCACACCGGGCTTCCTCCCAGACGCCGTCGCTGGTCCCGTCGATAGTAGGCGGTGCTGGTCACGGGCGGGGAGGGCGCATCGGGTGCCGGGCCCGCGCGCCCGCCCCCGACGGTTTGGGCACCTGCCGCGCCCGGCGCCCACGCCCCCGGGGCGGGCCTCGTCGGCCGGTGCGTCCGCCTCAGCGCGGTCGCCCCCGCCGCCAGGGCCCGTCACCAGCACCCCCGTCCGTGCCAGGTGGGCGCCCGGCGCACCGTGGGTATGCTCGCCGCCATGCCCTCATCCACCTCGCCAACCGGCGCGCACCGGGACGAAACGCCCGTACGCGACCGTGGCGACGCCTGCCCGGGAGCGCTGCGGCTGCACGTCGCGGACGACGGCCGGCTGGCCCGTCTCCGGCTGCCCGGCGGGTTGCTGACGAGTCGTCAGGCACGGGTTCTCGCGACGGCGGCGGAGCGGCTGGGCGACGGACACCTGGACATCACCTCGCGCGGAAACGTTCAGCTGCGCGGTCTCGGCGAGGCCTGCGCGGCGCCCCTGGCCGAAACGCTGTACGACGCGGGGCTGCTGCCCTCCGAGCGGCACGAACGGGCCCGCAACATGGTCGCCTCGCCGCTTGCCGGGGAGGACGAACACCCCTTCACCGACGTCCGGTTGTGGGTGCGCGAGCTGGACGCCCTGGTGTGCGGGAGCGACGCGGCAGCGGGTCTTTCCGGCCGTTTCCTGTTCGCAGTGGACGACGGGCGGGGCGATGTGGCCGGACTCGGCGCGGATGTGACGTTGCTCGCAGAACCCGCACCCGCGGGAGGCACACGGCGGACGGCCGTGCTGTGCGCGGGGCCCGACCGGCTGCGGGTACGGACCGCTGACGCGCCCCGCGCCGCGCTGCTGGCGGCCGAGACGTTCCTCACAGTGGCGGCCGGCTCCGGCGCCTGGCGGCTGCGGGAACTCCCCGCCGGCCACGACCTGTCGGCGCGCCTGATCGCCGCGCTCGCGACCGCCGGCGTCGAAGCGGAGCCCGTGACCGCCGACTTCACGACACCGCACGGCCCGGCCCCCGCGCTGGGCGTGGTCACGGCACCAGGCCGGGAGCGTGCCGCCCTCTGCCTTCGGCCGCCGCTCGGGCGGCTGAGCGCCGCCCAGTGGCGGCTCCTCGCGCGGGCCGGGGACGGGCTGCGGGTCACACCGTGGCGCGGCCTGGTGGTGCCGGGCCTCACCCCCGAGGCCGCCGCAGGCCTGCTCGCCCGGGCCGCGGCGGCCGGGCTCGTGACGAGCGCCGACTCGCCCTGGTCCCGCATCGGCGCGTGCACCGGAAGGCCGGGCTGTGCGAAGGCGCTCGCGGACGTACGGGCGGACGCGACCAGCGCCGCGCAAGCGATCGCGGACGCGGCACGCGACGCGGTCCCGGACGCGGAACCGGGAGCGGACGCGGCGGCTTCGCAGGACCCGCCGGGCAGGGCGCCGCGCGCGGCGCGCCCCCCTGAACTCCCCGTGTACTTCTCCGGCTGCGCCCGCCGCTGCGGCCACCCGCAGGGCCCCTACGTCGACAAGGTGGCGACGGCGGAGGGCACGTACACCACCACCACCCCGACGACCCGAGCGATCCCCCCGACCGGTACGGCCGCGACGACAACGGTCACGACCGGAACCACGACCGGAACGACGACAACGGTGAAGAGATGACGACGACCCCTGGCTTCGCGTACGAGAAGGACGGCTCCGAGATCTACCGCCGCTCCTTCGCCACCATCCGCGCAGAGGCGGACCTGAGCGGCCTGCCCGCCGATGTGGCCCAGGTCGTCGTCCGCATGATCCACGCGTGCGGCATGGTCGACCTGGTGCGGGACGTCGGCCACACCGCCGGTGTCGTCGCGCGCGCCCGCGAGGCGCTGCGCGCGGGCGCGCCGATCCTGTGCGACGCGCAGATGGTCGCCAGCGGCGTCACCCGCCGCCGGCTGCCCGCGGACAACGAGGTCGTCTGCGCGCTGAGCGACCCGGCTGTGCCGGCGCTGGCCGCGGAACGGGGCACGACCCGCAGCGCCGCCGCGCTCGAACTGTGGCGGGACCGCCTGGACGGCGCGGTCGTCGCCATCGGCAACGCGCCCACCGCACTGTTCCGGCTGCTGGAGATGGTGGAGCAGGGCGCGCCGCGCCCGGCCGCCGTGATCGGCGTGCCGGTCGGCTTCATCGGCGCCGCCGAGTCCAAGGACGCGCTGGCCGCACACCCGTCGGGCCTGGAACACCTGATCGTGCGGGGCAGGCGCGGCGGCAGCGCGATCGCCGCCGCCGCACTGAACGCGATCGCGAGCGAGGACGAGCGTTGAGCACGAACACCCCCACCGGCACGGGCGCGGCCCCGGGCCCCCTCGAAGGCCCGCTCGACGGCGGACACGAGGGCGGACACGAGCGTCGTCGCGAGACCCCGCAGGACACAGCGCGCGGCAGCGCGCGGGGCGGCACGGCCGGCCGGCTGTACGGGGTCGGGCTCGGCCCCGGCGACCCCGAACTCATGACCCTGCGCGCGGTGCGGACCATCGCGGAGGCCGACGTCGTCGCGTACCACAGCGCGCGGCACGGGCGGTCGATCGCCCGGGCGATCGCGGCCGGCCACCTGCGCGCCGACCACATCGAGGAACCGCTGGTCTACCCGGTGACGACCGGCACGACGGACCACCCCGGCGGCTACCAGGGCGCGATGGACGCGTTCTACGAGGAGGCGGCGGCGCGGCTCGCGGCGCACCTCGACGCCGGGCGCACCGTCGCCGTGATCTCCGAGGGCGACCCCCTCTTCTACGGCTCGTACATGCACATGCACAAGCGCCTGGCGCACCGTTACCCGACGGAGGTGATCCCGGGCGTGACCTCCGTGAGCGCGGCGGCCGCGCGGCTCGGGACTCCGCTGGTCGAGGGCGAGGAGGTGCTGACGATCCTGCCGGGCACGCTGCCGGAGGAGGAACTCGCGGCGCGGCTCGCCTCGTCGGACTCGGCGGTCGTGATGAAGCTGGGGCGTACGTTCCCCGCGGTACGGCGCGCGGTCGAGCGGGCCGGACGGCTCGCGGACGCGCGGTACGTGGAACGCGCCACGATGGAGGGCGAGCGCACCGGGCGGCTGGCCGACACGGACCCCGAGTCGGTGCCGTACTTCGCGGTGACGGTGCTGCCGAGCCGCGTCGGCGCGGCCCCGGTGGCGGGGGCGGGGGCGCGGGACGACGAGGGTCCGCGATCCGAGGTGAGCCAAGCGGTCGAAGCGGCCGGGGAGACGCGGCACGGCGGATCCGCGGACGCCCCGGCGCGCGGTGAGGTCGTGGTCATCGGCACGGGCCCCGCGGGCCCGATGTGGCTGACGCCCGAGGCACGCGGCGAACTGGCCGCCGCCGAGGACCTCGTCGGCTACACGACCTACCTGGACCGGGTGCCCGTACGCCCGGGCCAGCGGCGCCACCCGTCGGACAACAAGGTCGAGTCGGAACGCGCCGACTTCGCGCTCGACCTGGCGCGGCGCGGCCGCCGGGTCGCCGTCGTGTCGTCGGGCGACCCGGGCGTCTTCGCGATGGCGACGGCGGTGCTGGAAGTCGCGTCGTCGGCCCCCTACAAGGAAGTGCCGGTACGGATCGTGCCGGGAGTGACGGCGGCGAACGCGGCGGCCTCCCGCGCGGGCGCCCCGCTCGGCCACGACTACGCGGTCATCTCGCTGTCCGACCGGCTCAAGCCGTGGGACGTGGTCGCGGCCCGCCTGCACGCGGCGGCCTCGGCGGACCTGGCGATGGCCCTGTACAACCCGGGCTCGACGTCGCGCACCTGGCAGGTCGGCAAGGCCCGGGAACTGCTCCTCGAACACCGGGCGCCGGACACCCCGGTGGTACTCGCGCGGGACGTGGGCGGCCCCGGGGAACGGGTCCGGATCGTGCGGCTCGCCGACCTGGACCCGGCGCAGGTCGACATGCGCACGATCCTGCTGGTGGGGTCGTCGCAGACGGTCGCCGTACGCCGGGCCGGCGGCGAGATCGTCTGGACGCCGCGGCGCTACCCGCAGGGATGAGGGGGGCGCGGAGCGCTCGCGGGCGGCAGGGCACCGGGAGGAGCCCTGCGGGAACGACCCGGCGCGGGGACCGGCCCGGAAGCCTGGCCGGCAGCCGGCTCCGAACCGGCGCGGGCGTGCGGGAACCGCGGACCGCGTCGGTGGCGACACCTCCAGCACCGACGCATTGACGCCGCGTTCGGCGTTCGGCGTTCGGCGTTCGGCGTTCGGCGTTCGGCGTTCGGCGTTCGGCGTTCGGCGTTCGGCGTTCGGCGTTCGGCGTCGGAGACGAACGTCACGGACGGCACTCGGCGTCGGGGACGTACCGGCTCCGCGTCTCCCGGCCCGTGTCAGGGCCCGGCCGAACGGACCCCGTACTCCCGAACGGTGCGGGCCGGGAGCACTCGCTGCCCGGCCCGGCCCGCACCCGTCTCACACCCCGCACATCCCCGGTCCGGCCGCTGTCGGCCGGGCGGGGGCCCCGCATGGCGTGCCAGGTCAGTTGTTGCCTCCGCCGCCGCTGATGCCGCCGTCATAGGGATGCGGGGAGAGCAGGCTGAGCAGGTTGTCCAGGAGGACGGGCTTGTAGGTGTTCGTGTTCCCGCAGATGTTCGAGACTCCCGTGTCCTTGGCCGCGCAGACGACGCCGGTGTTCCCGCCGTGAGCGCCATGGCCGTCCGAGTCGGCGGCGGCCAAGCCCGCGGTCGCGAGAACGAGACCGCCTGCGGCCGCTGCGAGAACACTCATTTTCCTGATCATCTTTTCCGCCTGTCCGTTGGTGGTGAACTCCTGGCATCCTGCGGGCCACCCGTGCCACGGTCCGTGAGGGGAGACGGCCAAGCCGTATATTACGAGCGGATTTTCACCCCTTTCGCGCAAGACTTGATCACGCGTCATGGATGCCCGCGGCCACCGCCCGACGGCGGCGTTCCGGGCACATCCGGGCCATGGCTCCCCGGCGGGGATCTGCCGCCGCGCGCGAAGGCGGGGCCGGTCGCGGACCCGGTGCCGCTCGCGGATCTGCTGCCGGTCGCGGCCCGTGGCCCGCCGAGCGCCGTGCGCACGGGGACGGACCGTGTCAGTCGCTGACAGGCGGGGCGGCCGGTGATGTTCTCGGCAGGGGACAGCCAAGCCGGGCCCGCCGCGTCCTCAGGCGAAACGGCGGCGCAGCCAGTCGAAGGCGCCGGCGACCGAGGCCGCCGTCTCGACCCCCTCGGGCGTCGCCGGCCGCCGCACCATGACCACCGGCAGTCCGGCCTCGCGCGCCGCGGCGAGCTTGGCGGCGGTGGCGGCCCCGCCGCTGTCCTTCGTGACGACCACGTCGATGGCGTACTGCCGCAGCAGTTCCCGTTCCCCGTGCAGGGTGAAGGGGCCCCGGTCGAGGACCGTGTCCAGCAGCCGGGGGTAAGGGGGTTCCGGCGGATCCACGGACCGGACGAGGAAGCGCAGCCGGTCCAGGTGCGCGAACACCGCCAGCCCCATCCGCCCCGTGGTCAGGAACACCCGCTCCCAGGGCCCGTCGGCCAGGGCCTGTGCTGCCGCCTCCAAGGACGCGACCGGACGCCAGTCGTCCCCCTCCACGGGTACCCAGCCGGGCCGCCGCAGGCGGAGCAGGGGAACATGGCAGGTGGCGGCAGCCAAGGCCGCGTGAGCGGTCATGGTCTCGGCGAAGGGATGAGTGGCATCGATGAGCGCGTCCACATCGTGCTCCCGCAACCAGGCGGCCAGCCCCTGCGCCCCTCCGAAGCCGCCGACGCGGACTTCCCCGGGCGGCAGTACGGGACGCGCGACGCGGCCCGCGAGGGAACTGGTGACGCGCAGCGGGTACACCACGTCGTTCCGCGGACGCTCGCTCGTGCCCGGCGGAGCACCCGCGACCAGTGCCTCGGCGAGGCTTCGACCCTCGGTCGTACCGCCGAGGATCAGCACGTGGCGCATCGGGGGCCTCCATGGTTGAGCCGGCGCGCGGCGGTGGCCGGGACGCCCAACTCAAACACACCGGCCTGCGGCCCGGCTGGACGACCGGGGCCTGCGCGACGGCGGCGGCCACCGCCGCGTACACGGCCCTGCTGTCCGGCGACTTCCCCGACCCGGTCACCATCACCCTGCCGCGCGGGCAGCGGCCGGCGTTCGCCCTTGCCGTGGAGGACCGGGCGGCCGACGGCAGCGCGGCCACCGCGGGCGTGATCAAGGACGCGGGCGACGACCCGGACGTCACCCACGGGGCACTCGTGCGCGCGACCGTACGACGGCTGGCCCCGGGCGCGGGCGTGGTGTTCCTGGCCGGACCCGGCGTCGGCACGGTGACCCGGCCTGGACTGCCGCTGGAGGTCGGCGAACCGGCGATCAACCCGGTGCCGCGGCGCATGATGACCGAGCACCTGGCCGAGGTCGCCGCCGCCCACGGCATCGGCGCCGCCGACGCCGAGATCACGGTGTCCGTCGACGACGGCGAGGAGATCGCCCGCTCGACCTGGAACCCCCGGCTCGGCATCCTCGGTGGCCTGTCCATCCTCGGGACGACGGGCATCGTGGTGCCGTACTCCTGCTCGGCGTGGATCGACTCGATCCGGCGCGGCGTCGACGTGGCGCGCGCGGCCGGCCGCACCCACCTCGCCGGATGCACGGGCTCGACGTCGGAGAGGACCGTCACGGAGGTCTACGGGCTCCCCGAGGACGCGCTCCTCGACATGGGCGACTTCGCGGGCGCGGTCCTCAAATACGTGCGCCGCCACCCGGTGGACCGGCTCACTCTCTGCGGCGGCTTCGCCAAACTCTCGAAGCTGGCGGCCGGCCACCTCGACCTGCACTCCGCGCGCTCCCAGGTCAACAAGGACCTGCTCGGCGAACTCGCCCGCGCGGCCGGCGGCTCCACCGACCTGGCCGGGCGCGTGGCGAGGGCCAACACGGGCCTGGAGGCACTGCGCCTGTGCGAGGCGGAGAACATCCCCCTGGGCAACGCGGTGGCGGCCCGCGCGAGGGACGAGGCCCTGAGCGTCCTGCGCGGGTCGGGCGTGACGGTCGACGTGATCTGCATCGACCGCGCGGGGGCGATCGTGGGCCGCGCCGAGACTCGTTGAGGGCCGGTGGGCGCCTCCGTGCGAGACGACGGCGACCGCCGCCGAAGCGGACGTCGTGCGAACGAGTGCCGGGAACCGACGTCATGGCAACGGGTGTCATGGCGCCGATCCCCGTGGGAGCGGCTGCCGCCGCAGCGGACGGTGCCCCGCCGCCGAGCGGGATGCCGGCCCGTCCTCAGGCCCTCATGCCCCTCATGCCCCTCAGGACAGCGCGGTGGACAGCGCGCTCGCCAGTGGCTCCAGCACCGCGGGTGTGTACGGAGGGGTCAGTTGGACGATCGCGAGGTCCGCGCCCGCCGCGCCCAGAGCGGCGGCGGTCGCGGCGGTCCTCTCCGGATCGCCGGTGAACCGCACCTGCGCGGACACCACGATCTCGGCCGGATCGCGCCCGATGTCGGCGCAGTGCCGGTGCAGCACGTCCCGCGCACGGGCGAACTGCTCGGGCGTTCCGTTGTCGAAGTTCCAGTGCTGGGCGAACCGGGCCGCGGTGCGCAGCGTGCGCTTCTCACCACTGCCGCCCACACAGATCGGCGGATGGGGCCGCTGTACGGGCCCGGGCTCGCAGCGCGCGTCGGTCAGTTCGTAGTACCTGCCCCGGAACGTGGTCGTCTCCTGCGGTGAGAGCAGGGCGGTGAGTACCTCGCAGGCCTCCTCGAACCTGTCGCTGCGCTCGCCGGGAGTGCCCAGCTCGATTCCGTGGGCCCCGGATTCCTCCTCGTTCCAGCCGGTCCCGATGCCGAGTTCCAGCCGGCCGCCGGAGATGATGTCGAGCGTGGCCGCCATGGCGGCCAGCACCGCCGGATGACGGTAGTGGATGCCGGTGACCAGCGTGCCCAGGCGCAGTCGCCGGGTCGCCTGGGCGAGCGCGGTCAGTGTGGTCCAGCCCTCCAGCCGCGGACAGGACGGGTCGGGGGTGTTCGTCGCGCGGAAGTGGTCGGACGTCCAGCCGGACTCGAAGAGCTCGATGTCGTCCGCTGCCCGCCACACCGCGAGCATCGCGTCCCATGTCGTGTTCTGCGGAGACGTCTTGAAGGCGAAGCGCATGCCCTCACGCTAGGGCAACTGTCCGAAGGGCGCCCGGTCCTCGGAGACTTCCGGCGGTGCGCGAGGGGCGGCACCGGGACCGCGCCGGAGCCGGGTCGGCGACCGTCGGACCGAGGTCCCCACCGCGGTGGTTTCCGGCTCCCCACGGTGCGGGCCGACGGCTGCGGCGATCGTTCCGGCTTCCGTCCCTGACCGTTCGCCGACGCCTTCGCCGGTGGGCGAGCCGGCGCCCGCCCGGCCGGTGACCCGACGCGGGCCGGCGACCCGACAGCCCCCCTCAGCGGGTGCGGGAGCGCTGCGTCGAGTAGAGGTGGCTGTCGCGGAAGCCCGTCGCGCCGAGGGTGCGGCCCACCACGATGACCGCTGTCTTCGTCACGCCCGCCGCGCGTACCTGCCCGGCGATGTCACCGAGCGTGCCGCGCAGGACGAGTTCGTCCTCGCGGCTCGCCATCGCGACGACCGCCGCCGGGCAGTCGGCCCCGTAGTGCGGCAGGAGTTCGGCGGCGACGCGCTCCGCGTACCGTGCCGCGAGATGCAGGACGAGGAGCGCGCCGCTCGCGCCGAGGGTCGCCAGGTCCTCGCCCGGCGGCATGGGCGTGGCCTGCTGGGCGACGCGCGTGAGGATCACCGTCTGGCCGACCGTCGGGACCGTCAGTTCCCGCTTGAGCGCCGCGGCGGCCGCCGCGAACGCCGGTACGCCGGGGACCACTTCGTAGGGCACCTCGGCGGCGTCGAGCCGTCGCATCTGCTCGGCGACGGCGCTGAACAGCGACGGATCGCCGGAGTGCAGCCGGGCCACGTCGTGCCCCTCGCGGTGCGCGCGGACGAGTTCCTCCGTGATCTCGTCCAGGTCCAGCTGCGCCGTGTCGATGAGGCGGACGTCGTCCGGGCACTCCGCCAGCAGGTCGCGCGGCACCAGGCTGCCCGCGTACAGGCACACCCCGCACCGGGCGAGCAGCCGCGCGCCCCGCAGGGTGATCAGGTCGGCGGCGCCGGGGCCCGCTCCGATGAAGTAGACCGTCATGCCGTATCTCCCGTGTCCGTGCGGGGGGTGAGTGCCCTCGCGGCCGTCTCGCCGGTGGTCCCCGCGACTGGTTCCGTGGCCGCCTTGGTGACGGACCACTGCGTCACGGGCATCGCCTGCCGCCATCCCGTGAATCCGCCCACCGGCACCGCCGACGCGACGGCGAGCCGCACGAGTTCGCCGCCGTGACGCCCGTACCAGCGGGCGAGCAGCGCCTCCGACTCCAGCGTCACCGTGTTCGCGACCAGCCGGCCGCCGTCCGCGAGCGCCGCCCAGCACGCCTGAAGCAGGCCGGGCGTGGTCAGGCCCCCGCCGATGAAGATCGCGTCGGGCGGGCCCGGCAGCGCGGCCAGGGCCCCGGGGGCCGCGCCGGGGGCGACGGTCAGGCCGGGCACGCCCAGCACGCGCGCGTTGCGGCCGATGCGCTCCGCCCTGACGGGGTCCCGTTCGACCGTCACCGCGCGGCAGGCGGGATGTGTCCGCATCCACTCGATGCCGATGGAGCCCGAGCCGCCGCCGATGTCCCAGAGCAGTTCGCCGGGCGCGGGCGCGAGGGCCGCCAGCGTCGCGGCGCGCACGTACCGCTTGGTGAGCTGGCCGTCGTGCTCGTACGCGGTGTCGGGCAGTCCGGGTACGGCACCGAGGCGCCCGGCACCGGGCGCGCGGCGGCATCCGACGGCCACGATGTTCAGCGGGTCGCCCGGCGGTTCGTCCCACGTGTCGGCGCTCGCCTGTACGTGCCGCTCGTGTGCGTCGTCGCCCAGCCGCTCCAGCACGTGCAGTTCGCTCGGGCCGTAGCCGCGTTCCCGCAGGAGTCCCGCCACGGCGGCGGGGGTCGTCGCGTCCGCGCTGAGAACCAGCAGCCGCCGACCGTCGTGGAGGGCGGCCGAGACGCGGTCCAGGGGCCTGCCCACCGCGCTGATCACCTCCACGTCCTCCTGCGGCCAGCCGAGCCGCGCACAGGCGTACGCCACTGAGGACGGATGCGGCAGGACACGCAGCCGCCGCGCGCCGACACTCTCCACGAGCGCCCGCCCGATGCCGTAGTGCAGCGGATCGCCGCTGGCCAGAACGCACACCGCCCGCCCAGTGTGCGCGGCGAGCAGCCCGGGTACCGCGGGCCGCAGCGGCGAGGGCCACGCGACGCGCTCGGCCCGCGCCTGCGGTGGCAGCAGGCCGAGCTGGCGCGGCGCTCCGATCACGACGTCGGCGTCGAGGAGCGCCCGCCGCGCGGGTTCGGCCAGACCGGCCCACCCGTCGGCGCCGACCCCGACGACGGTGATGTGTTCGGCGGGGGGCGTCATGCGGGTCACCTTGCGCAGCGGGGTCGGGGCGGGGGCACACGCGGGGGCCGGGCGGTGCCTCGCGGTACGCGCGGGGGTGAGCGCGGTACGGCGTGCGGGGCCGGCCGGTCCGCCCGGTCAATCTACCTGGGCGTCTTCCCGTGCCGGCCGGGCGTCCCCGCGCCGCCTCCCGGGTGCCCCGGCGGGCACGGACCCGCCGCCCGCGCGGTCAGCGCGGTGGCCGCAGGCCCGCGACGAGGAACCCGACCAGCCGGCGCGCGTCGTAGCGGGGATCGCTCTCGGCGCCGATGCAGAGGTTCCCGACGCCGCGCATCAGGTCGTAGGCGGCCACGTCGGACCGGATCTCGCCGGCGGCGGCCGCGGCGTCGAGCAGCCGGGTGCACACCGGCACGAGGCGGTCGAGGAAGTAGGTGTGCAGCGTCTCGAAGCCCGCGTTGTCGGCCTGCAGCACGGCGGCGAGCCCGTGCTTGGTGACCAGGAAGTCGACGAAGAGGTCGATCCACCGGCCCAGGGCGGCGTGCGGACTCGCGCTGCTCTCCAGCAGGGCGGGACCGGCCTCGGCGCAGGCCTCCACCTGGTGCCGGTAGACGGCGATGATCAGGTCGGCCCGGGTCGGGAAGTGGCGGTAGATGGTGCCCATCCCGACGCCGGCCCTGGCCGCGATGTCGCGTACCGGCGCCTCCACCCCCGACGTGACGAAGATCGCCGCGGCGGCGTCGAGCAGCGTGCCCTCGTTGCGCCGGGCGTCCGCCCTCTTGGACCGGCCGGTCCGCGCCGCGCCCTCGTTTCCGCCATTCACCGAGCCGCTCACCGCGTCACTCACCGCGGCACTCCTTCCACCATGGGACTTGCATAAGCGGAGCAACGTTCCGTATTGTTAGCGGAGCGAGGTTCCGTTTGTTCATGATGTCAGAGCGGGAGCCCGGCGGCCACCTCACCCGCCGCACCGCACCGCCCGCCGCACGGCGTCCGCACGCGACGACCTCGAACCACCCTCACGCCTCTCACCTCGCCCTCATGGAGGACAACGCCATGCAGTACCGCACCCTGGGCCGTACCGGTGTACACGTCAGCTCTCTCGCGCTCGGCACGATGAACTTCGGCAGGATCGGACGCACCACCCAGGACGACGCGACCGCGATCGTCGACGCCGCTCTGGAGGGCGGCGTCAACCTCATCGACACCGCCGACCTGTACGGCGGCGGCGAGTCGGAGGAGATGGTCGGCAAGGCGATCGCCGGTCGCCGTGACGACATCGTGCTGGCCACGAAGGCGGCCATGCCGATGGGCGACGAACGCAACCACCGCGGCGGATCACGCCGTTGGCTGGTCACCGAACTGGACAACAGCCTGCGCCGCCTCGGTGTCGACCACGTCGACCTCTACCAGATCCACCGGTGGGACCCGAGCACCAGCGACGAGGAGACCCTCTCGGCCCTGACCGACCTGCGGCGCGCGGGCAAGATCCGCTACTTCGGCTCCTCCACGTACCCCGCGTACCGCATCGTGCAGGCCCAGTGGGCCGCCCACCTGCACCACCTGGGCCGCTACGTCACCGAGCAGCCCAGCTATTCCATCCTGCAGCGCGGGATCGAGACCCATGTGCTCCCGGTGAGCGAGCAGTACGGACTCGGCGTGCTCGCCTGGAGCCCGCTCGCGTCCGGCTGGCTCTCGGGCGCGGTCCGCGAGGGCCGGGAAGTCACCACCAACCGGTCACAGCTCATGCCGGAGCGCTTCGACACCACCCTCGCCGCCAACCGCGCACGGCTCGACGCTGTCGAGCGGCTGGCCGGGATCGCCGACGAGGCCGGGCTGACGATGATCCAACTGGCGCTCGGCTTCGTCACCGCGCACCCCGCCGTGACCAGCGCGCTCATCGGCCCCCGCACCCTGGACCACCTGCACGCGCAACTCGCCGCCGCGGACACCGTGCTCAGCGCCGACGTGCTGGACGCGATCGACGCCGTCGTCGCCCCCGGCACCGACCTCGCCGCACACGAGAAGCTCGACACCCCGCCCGCCCTGCTCGACCCGTCGCTGCGGCGCCGCTGAGCGTCCGGGCCCCGCGGCCGGTGAGCGTCCGCACTCCGGGTCGGTGAGCGTCCCGCTCCGGGGGTCGCCCGGCATTCCGCTCCGGGACCCGTGAGCGGCCGGACGCCGGGGCAGGGGCAGGGGCCGGGGCCGGGGAAGGGGCCGGGGAAGGGGCCGGGGCCAGTGAGCATCCGGACTGCCGCACGGCCGACCGCCCGCACCACTGACCGTCCATACCGCGACCCGCCGACCGTCCGCACCGCTGACCGGCGACCGCCCGTACCGCTGACCGGCGAACCGACCGCACCGGTGACCGAACGGGCTGCCCCGCACGGCAGGCCCCGCCGGCCCCCGGTCCCTCCCGTGCGCGGCCCGAGCGCGCGGCCGCTATCGATAAGGAGCAACGATTCCATGTCGCACACACCCCGGCCCAGCTTCGGGATCATGACCGCCCCCATGCAGGTCGGCTACCAGGACATCCTGCGCGTCTGGCGCGAGGCGGACACGGTCCCGGAGATCGAGCACGCCTGGCTGTTCGACCACCTCATGCCGATCGGCGGCGACCCGGCCGGCCCCGCCTTCGAGGGCTGGACGCTGCTCTCGGCCCTCGCCGCCCACACCCGACGGCTGCGGCTCGGTGTGATGGTGACCAGCAACCGGTTCCGGCCGCCCGCGATGCTGGCCAAGATCGCCGCGACCGTCGACGCCGTCTCGGGCGGGCGGCTCGACTTCGGTATCGGCGCCGGCTCACGCCCCGGCCACCCCCTGGCCCGGCGCGAGTACGAGGCGCACGGCCTGCCCTTCCACGACTCCGCGCACGCCGTGGGGAGCCTCGCCGAGGCCTGCACGGTCATCCGGCGGTTGTGGACGGAGGACGAGCCGTTCGACTTCCGCGGCACCTACCTCCAGCTCACCGGGGCGTTCTGCAACCCCAAGCCCGTCCAGCGGCCGGGGCCGCCGGTCCTCATCGGCGGACGCTCGTCCGCGACGCTGCGGGTGGTCGTCGAGCACGCCGACGTGTGGAACATCCCGGGCGGCGACATCGCCGACGCCGTCAGCCGGGGCGCGCTGCTGGACCGCTACTGCGAGGAGATAGGCCGCGACCCCGCCTCCATCACCCGCTCGATCCACCTGCCCGTCTCCTACGAACAGCCGGGCGCCACAAGGGACTCCATCGGGGAGGCACTCGACGCGGGCTTCCCGCACATCGTCCTCGGACTGCCGTCGCCCTACCCCGCCGATGTCGTGCGGTGGGCAGCCGACGAACTCATCGGCCCGTCCGCCTAGGCCGGACGCGCGGCCCGGGCAGCGGGCACCGGCACGAGGGTGGTGCGGGGAGCCCACGCAGCCGGCGCGGGGCGGGAGCGGATGCCGCCGGCCCCGAGGCGGGCAGTACGAGAGGCGGGCAGTACGAGAGGCGGGCAGTACCGGCGGCGGCCCGGCGTGTTCACCGCCCGCCGCGGGGACAGCGAAACGGCCGCCGAATGATCTTCGACGGCCGTCTGCCCGTTCTGTTCCCGGATAGGCCCGCACAAGAGGCACGCTGAGGCGCGCGCCGTGCGCCCCGCACTAGCGGCGGCGCGTCCGCGGGCGGTCGAGCGCCGCGATACCGAGCGCCGCGAGAGCGATCTGGATGATCCATTCGATCCAGTCGACCCCGTTCGTGTCGGCGACACCGACGGCGGACGCGATCGCGCTCCCGATCAGCGCCGCGACGATACCGATGACAATCGTCCACAGCACCCCGATGTGCTGCCGCCCTGGCACCACCAGCCGCCCCAGGAGACCGATGATGATGCCGATGATGATCGCCGAAATAATGCCCGATATTTCCATGTCCGCTCCCTTTTCGCCGCACTGCTGCTGACAGTGGGTTACGTCGGAGCTTGTGCCCTCCCGGCGCGGGTTCACTCCAGCCGGGCGGCGGAACCGCGGGCCCCCGGCAGCAGGGGCCCCGGCCCCGCCACGGGCCGCCCGCTCAGCCCGCGCACCTGCGGTGGCGCCAGTCCCCGACGATCTCCTCGACGTCGAACGGCCGGATCCCGAGCGGCGGTCCCGGCGGGGGCTTCGCGAGCAGTTCGCCGATCCGCTCGTTGATCTCCGCGACGATCCGCCGCACCTTCCCCTCCGACGGGGCGCGCTTCGCGGCGACCAGCGCGTCCTCGGCCTCTTTGCGCAGGGCGAGCGTGGGCGGCAGGTAGGAGAGGTTCTCCTGCCGCATCTTGTCCTTGATCCACCACAGTTCGTCGTACGGCTTGTCCAGCCCTGCGAGCGGTTTGCCGGCGCCCGTCAGGCCGTCGAAGACACCGCGGTCCTGCGCCTCGCGGATCTGCCGGTCCACCCAGGTCTCGAAAGTGACACCCGGCGGCTTGCGTTCGGTCATCGGTGAGCCTCCTCTGCGAGCGCCACTGCGCGCACGGACGGGACGTCTCACACCAGCCTACGAGGGCCGCGCCCGCGCGCGAAGCCCCCGCCGTGTTCGGTTCGCTTCGTGCGTTCGCTGAGTTTCGCCGGGCCCGCGCGCGAAGCCCCCGCCGCCTCTCGCCGCCCGGCACGGGCCCCGCCGCGGGAACCGCGTCCGGCGGGGGCACCCAGCGGAGCCGCGCCGGACAGAGCCCCGGCGCCGCGGCCGCCCCCGCTCAGGAGACGGCCTTCACCTCCGGCGCCCAGTGCGGGTCGCGGCCCGTGAGGCCGAGCAGCCGCTCGAAGGGGTGCGCTCCCGCCGCGACCGGCACCTCGGGGCCGAACACGCCCATCGTGCGTCCCGTCGGCGCCAGTTCGGCGAACCGGTCGCCCACCTCGTCGAGGAGCGCGGCGTCCGACGCGGCCGGCTCGTACGGCCGGCCGGTCGCGCGGGCCAGGTCCCAGCCGTGCACGACCAGGTCGCCGAGGACCATCGCGCCCACGGTGCGGGCCGGCATGGACATCGCGCCGGTCGTGCCCTCCTCGGCGCCGGGCGCCGCCCAGGCCGCGATCAGCCTGTGGGTCTCCTCGGCGAAGCCGGCCCGCCAGTCCCCCTCCAGCGGCAGGGACTGCTGGGTGAAGTCCGCGTTCCGTTTCGCCGCGAGCTCCTGGAAGTTGAGCACCACCCGGTACAGGTGACCGGCCAGCGTCCGCACGTCGTAGGCGCCGCAGGGCGTGGGCAGGGACAACTGCCCGTCCTCGATCGCGCGCACGACCGGCACCGTGCGGGCCGCCGCGCGCTCCAAAAGGTCACTGATCTTCTCGCTCATGCCCCCGAAGGTAGGCGCGGGACCGCGGCCCGTCTTGAACAAACGCGTCACCGTGAACGAGCCACCGCGAACCCGTCACCGTGAACGAGCCACCGTGAATGAGCCACCGTGAACGCGCGGCCGTATGGCCCGGCAGCGCGCAGCGCAAACTCGAACACCGTGCGTCACGGGAGCCCTCCGGCCCCCACGGGAAGCACGAGGGCGCGGCAACGCCCGGCGTACCACCCCGTACCACCGCACGACCGGGTGATCCACCCCGGGTGCTCTGGCGGCGCACCGCTCGATCCCTGTCAAATGAGTCACAGAGAGAACACGCCGAGTAGTCGCGCGTTCCCTCATCCACTGGCCGACCGGCCACGGGGGATCAGGTTCCATCAAGGAGACCGAGTTGAGCCGTACATCCACGAACCGCCGCAACCTCGCGCCGAGAGCGCTCGCGGCCGCCGTCGCCACCGCCGCCGTGCTCACCCTGGCCGGCGCGGCTTCGGCCGTCGCCGCGGGTCAGGCGGCCGGCCCCGCCCGCATCCTGCCCGCGGCCGCGCCGAGCCACCAGGCCGCCGCAGTGACCTGCACGGTCAACGACAACGGGGTCAACTACCGTAGCGGCCCCGGCGAGAACTACCAGGTCTTCGGCACGGTCAACAAGGGCCAGAAGATCAACGTCCGTGGCCAGCAGGGCAACTGGTACATGGGTGACCTGTGGGGCGGGCGCACCGGCGTCTGGATCCACGTCGCCTATGTGACCTGCTGACCCGGTCCGCACCCAGGTGATCCGGCCGCGCCGGCCGTGGCCGGATCACCCACCGCACGTGGCCCCCGCGAGGACCGGCACCGTCTCGCGGGGGTCACAGCACACACGTCCGTACCCCCGGCGCTCCTCCTCCTCGGCGCCTACGATCGGACGTATGGCTGCCCCACGGCGAGACACCCGCGGCATCGTCGATGCCGCGGGTCTCTTCACGCGCGTACGCTTCCGCCGGCGCGAGCCCGCGCCCGCGTTGCGCCCGTACCTGGAGCACTACTGGCTGATCGACTGGGACCTCGACGAGCCGTACGCGTCGCACGTCGTCCCGCACCCGTCGGTCAACGTCGTCTTCCATCGCCCGGACGCGGCGAGCCGGCCGTTCGCCGAGGTCGCGGGCATCCGCGACGACCTGTTCGTGCAGAAACTCGCGGGCCGCGGCCGGGTCGCCGGGGCCCAGTTCAGGCCCGGCGGCTTCCGCCCCTTCTCGCCCGCGAGGCCCGTCTCGTACTGGACCGGCCGGCAGGTCCCGCTCGCCGAGGCCATGCCCGTGAGGGACGACGACATCGGGGCGGTCCTCGGTCCCGGCGGCGAGGACGAGCGGGTCACCGCGCTCGACACGTACCTGCTGGATGTCCTCACGGCCGGTGGCGGCGGCGACCGTGGCGGCGACCGCACCGCCGCGCCCGCGGCACAGGCCATGGACCTGGCCGACCTGGTCCGGCACGACAGGTCGATGCGGCGCGTGGACCGGCTGTCCGAGGCCGCGGGGCTCTCACCCCGCTCACTGCAGAGGCTGTTCGGCGCGTACGTGGGAGTGGGCCCGAAGTGGGTCATCCTGCGCTACCGCATCCACGAGGCCCTGGAGCGCGCGGAGGCCGGCGGCCCGTCCGGTGCGGTCGACTGGCCGGCGCTCGCGGCGGAACTCGGCTACAGCGACCAGGCTCATCTCGTACGGGACTTCACCGCGACGGTCGGCGTGCCGCCGACCGCTTACGCCCGCCGCGTCTGAGGCCCCGGACCGACCGGCGCCGACCGACGCTCCGGGCGGGGCGATTGTCGTACCCCTCTCCTACAGTGGCTCGGCATGGAGACGACGGCACCCCGGGTGCGGCTCGAAGCATGGTCCGAGACCGATCTGGGGCTCCTGCGCGCCATGAACGCGCCCGAACTGATGGCCCACCTCGGGGGCCCCGAGACGGACGAGCAACTGCTGGTCAGACACCGTCGGTACGTGGACCTCAGCGCCGACAGCCCCCGCAGGGGACGGATGTTCCGGATCGTGCTGCTCCCCGACGGCGACGCGTCTCCCGTTTCCGGCCTCGCTCCCTCGGCGGGGACGGTCGGGTACTGGGAGAACGTCTGGGACGGCCGGGAGGTCTACGAGTCGGGATGGGGCCTGCTCCCGGCCTTCCAGGGCCGGGGCATCGCCGCCGCGGCGGCCCGTGCGAGCGCCGCGCAAGCCCGCGCCCAGCGTTCGCACCGCTACCTCCACGCGTTCCCGTCGGTGACCAATCCCGGCTCCAACGCGGTCTGCCGCAGGGCGGGTTACACCCTGCACGGCGAATGCGCCTTCGAGTACCCGCCGGGGAACATGCTGCGGTGCAACAACTGGTGGATGGACCTGGCGTCCGGAGCGGACACGCATCCGGACGCATCCGGACACGTGACCGCGGACCCGGCCATGTGACCTCCGCCCGTGCGGAGGTGCCTGGTCCGCCTCGGCCCGGCCCAGCCGACGCGCGGACGGCGCCCGAGGTACGCGTGGGGCGGGAACGGGTACGAGTCCCTGCGCGGCGGCCTCTGGGCACGGGTCCCCGCGCCCGGCCATGCCGCCCGCCCGCGCGGCGCGACCGGGGCGTACCGACCCGCCGCCACCCCGCGCGGCGCGACCGGGGCCGTACCGATCACGTGTACCGCTCACCTACCGCTCACGTACCGTCCGGCGCCGTCCGGGGCCGCCCGAGGCCGTCCGAAGCCGCCTGAGGCCGTCCGAAGCCGCCTGAGGCCGCCCGAATCCCGTGGCATGCCACCGGGCCCGATGGCATGCTGTCGGCGTGAACGGACCGTGGACGATCCACTTCGACGTCTCCCCCGAACTGCGCCTGTTCCTGCCCGTCGACCGGCGCCAGGGCGTCACCGACGTCGCCGTCGACGGCTCCTCCACTCTCGGCCATGTCGTCGAGTCGCTGGGCGTCCCGCTCACGGAGGCGGGCCCGCTGCTCGTCGGCGGGCGGCCCGCGCCCGTCTCGCACGTCCCGGCCGACGGCGAGTCCGTCCACGTACTGCCGCGGCCCCGCCCCCAGGCCGTCCCGGGGGCGCCCCTGCGCTTCCTCCTCGACGTGCATCTCGGCACCCTCGCCAGGCGCCTTCGCCTGCTCGGGGTCGACGTCGCGTACGAGAGCGAGGACATCGGCGACCCGGCCCTCGCCAGGCTGTCGGCCGGGGAGCGGCGCGTGCTGCTCTCCCGTGACCGGGGGCTGCTGCGCCGCCGGGAGCTCTGGGCGGGGGCGTACGTCTACAGCGACCGCCCGGACGATCAACTGCGCGACGTGCTGCAGCGGTTCGCCCCCGCGCTCGCCCCCTGGACCCGCTGCACGGCGTGCAACGGTGCCCTGGGCGCCGCCGACAAGGACGACGCACAGGTGCGGGAGCAGCTCCGGCACGGCACGCGGCAGACGTACGACGTCTTCGCCCGGTGCACCGCCTGCGGACGCGTCTACTGGCGCGGCGCGCACCACCGGCACCTGGCCCAGATCGTGGAGGCGGCGGTCGCCGAGTTCGGCGACGGCACGGCGGCCTGAGGGGCCGGCCAGGTCCCGGGTCGCCCCCGTGTCCCCGGCCGGCCAGGTCCCGGGTCGGCCCCGTATCCCCCTCCTCCCCCCGGACCCGTTGTTCCCGGCTGCCGGCCCGCCGTCCCGCGGGGGGCGCATGAAACGCTGCGCCCATGCTCGTACTCCGCTCCGCCGCCCTCTTCGTGGTCGCCGCCCTCTTCGAGATCGGCGGCGCCTGGCTCGTCTGGCAGGGCGTACGGGGCGACGGTGACGCGGGCGGCCGCGGCTGGCCGTGGATCGTCGCGGGCGTCGCGGCCCTCGGCGCGTACGGCTTCGTCGCGACGCTCCAGCCGGACGGGCAGTTCGGCCGCATCCTGGCCGCGTACGGCGGGGTCTTCGTCGCCGGGTCGATCATCTGGGGCGTGGTCGCGGACGGCTACCGGCCGGATCGCTGGGACATCACCGGCGCCCTGATCACCCTCGTGGGCATGTCGGTGATCATGTTCGGCCCCCGGGGCCGCTGACGCGGAAAGCGCCGCGAGGACCGACGCCGGGCACCCCCACGGCCGCGGCCGGGGCCGCCAGTACCGGCCGGGGCGGCGCACGTACCCGAGGGCGGGGCGGGCACACGCACCGTGCCGGGACCGGTCCCGGCACGTACCGAAAGCACCGCGCGACGGAGAGTACCGACCCTCGCGGGCGCCTGCGCGGCCCGGTCGGCCCGGTCGGCCGGTCGGCCCGGTCGGCCCGGTCGGCCCGGTCGGCCCGGTCGGCCCGGTCGGCCCGAGAGTGCGGGCCCCCGGAGGGCGCCGGCGCGAGCGCTCCACGGGCGCCGGCAAACCCGCGGCGTGGCCCGAGGGACGGCTGCCTATCCTGGGGCACATGGGCCCTCGGGCCCGCCGACCCATCTGTACGAGGAGACTCCATGAGCGCCGCAGCCGCCGCGGACCGGCCCACCGCAGCCATCGCCACCGCCGTCGTCACCGGGGCGAGCAGCGGGATCGGCGCGGCGACCGCCCGGCAGCTCGCCGCCGCCGGCTACCACGTCGTCGTGACCGCGCGCCGCGAGGACCGCGTCGCCGCGCTCGCCGAGGAGATCACGGCCGCGGGCGGCAGCGCGAGCGCGTCGGCGCTCGACGTGACGGACCGTGCCGCCGTGGACGCCTTCGCGGCGGACCTCACCGGCGACGCGGCCCGCAGCCCGGTCACGGTCCTCATCAACAACGCGGGCGGGGCGCTCGGGCTCGACCCGGTCGCGGACGGCGTCGTCGCCGAGTGGCGGCAGATGTACGAGACGAACGTCCTCGGCACCCTCAACGTGACGCAGGCCCTGCTGCCCGCCCTCACCGCGAGCGGTGACGGCACGGTCGTGGTCGTCTCCTCGACGGCCGCGCTCGGCACGTACGAGGGCGGCGCGGGCTATGTCGCGGCCAAGCACGGCGAGCACGTCCTCGCCGAGACTTTGCGGCTGGAGATCGTCGGCACGCCGGTCCGGGTGATAGAGGTCGCGCCGGGCATGGTCAAGACCGAGGGCTTCGCCACCACACGCTTCCACGGCGACACGGCGAAGGCGGCGAAGGTGTACGCGGGGGTCGCCGCGCCCCTCACGGCCGATGACGTGGCCGACACGATCACCTGGGCGGTCACCCGCCCCAGCCACGTCAACATCGACCTCCTGGTGGTCAGGCCGCGCGCCCAGGCCTCCAACAGCAAGGTGCACAGGGAGCTTTGATGGAGCCGTCAGCTCTCCCGGCCCCCGCCGGGACGATCCACGCGAGGAGTATCCGATGAACGACAACTTCACCACGCGCGCCCATGACGAGGGCGCCAGGCGCGGCGGCGAAGCCGTCGAGACCTACACGTACTCCGGCCTCACGAGCAGCGGGCAGAGCTGGCGGTCGAGCCCTGGGGAGACGCTGACGAGGCTGCTGGCGGACCTGCTGCACTGGGCCGACGACACGCAGCGGGACTTCGACAAGGCGCTGGAGCGGGCGAGGAAGCTGCACGACACGGAGCTGTGATCCGGGCGGTGCCCGGTCCGCCGCCGCGCTTCGCGCCCGCGCGCTCCGTGTCGCCTCCCCCCGTTCCCCGTTCCCCGTTCTCCCCCCTGTTCCTGTCTCCCGTCGCTGTTTCCCACGGCCCGTGTCCCGATCTTGGCCTTGGCTTCGGCTTCGGCCTCGGCCATCGTCGTGGTCATACGAACTGAACGAATGATCGAGAGATCATCAGTTCAGGTGGTGAACCGGCAATCTTCTGGTGTGAGACCCCCCGTACGGATGATGCTCGTGGTGCGCAGGTGACCGGCCGCGGACCGTCCCGGCGCTCCCGCCCTTGTCCCACGAGGCGGGAACTGACCCACGTCGTGCGCCCTCGGGGCAGCACACAGCAAGGAGAGAGCGAACCATGAACATCCTCACTGGTGTCCTCGCCGGCCTCATCCACTTCGTCGGCTGGCTGGTCTGACACCTGCGAGCACGGGCGCCGGTCTCCGCGAGGAGGCCGGCGCCTTCGCATGTCCGGCGCGACCCCGACGAGGCCCGCGCATGCGGCGCGCCCGAGCGGGTGCGGGTGCGGGCGCCCGGAACCGGTGCGGGTGGTGACTGGTTCACGGCGTCCGCCCCGGGGACTCAGCGCGGCCGGAGCTGTTCGGCCCGCCGCGCGGCCACGCCACCCCGCAGCTCCTCCATCTCCCGCAGCACGGCGGCCCGTTCACGCTTGGCCAGCCGGTCCAGGTACAGCCGCCCGTGAAGATGGTCGGTCTCGTGCTGAAGACAGCGGGCGAAGTAGCCGCGACCCTCCACGACGACCGGCTCACCGCGGGCGTCGTAGCCGCGCACGACGGCGACATCGGTGCGCGGAACGACGCGGTAGGGCCCGGGCACCGACAGGCAGCCCTCCGGCTCCTCGACGAGCCGGCGCTCACCGGCCGGGACGTCGTCCAGGACGGGGTTGAGGATGTGCCCGGTGTGGCGCACACCCCAGTCGTCGTCCATGTCCCAGACGAACAGCCGCAGATCGACACCGACCTGGTTGGCGGCGATGGCGGCGCCCCTGGCGCCGGCGTTGGTGGCGAACATGTCCTCGATCAGCCCGTCGAGCGCGGGCGTCCCGAAGTCCCCGTCGCCGGCGGGTCGGCACCGCCGTCGCAGGATGTCGTCTCCGACCAGGGTGATGGGACGCACGGCGCCACGCGGCTCGGCCTCGGCCATGGACAGCTCCTCGCGGAAAGGAAGAGGTAGGGGCGGACGGCGCGGGAAGTACGGATCACGGCGGCGCGCCCTAAAGACAGCCTCGCCTTGCGCGATCCTTTGCAAAGTAGCACGCTTTGCAAATGAGCCAAGCCCCGTTGCCCCGTTTCACCCCCGCCCCGCCTCCACTCGCGCCCCGCCTGCTGCCCGACCACCCGGTGCGCGTCCGCCTGCTGGACCTGCTGGCCGAACGGGGCACGGTCACCGCCACCGAGGCCGCCGCCCACCTCGGGTACAGCTCCGGCCTGTGCTCCTTCCACCTGCGGCAGCTGGCGCGGTACGGACTGATCGAGGAAGCCCCGACCGACGGCGGCCGGGCGAAGCCGTGGCGGCTGCGCTGGGACGACAGGCCGTCGGCGATGTCAGCGGCGACGGCCGGGGAGGATCTGCCCGTTCCGGCCCGGGCGGGCGACTTCACCGCCCTCACCAGGGAGTTGGAGGACGAGAGCTACGACCGCTGGCTCGCGCACCGCGCCCGGGCGCCGCAGGAGTGGCGCCAGGAGGACTCGTTCAGCGCGGTGGTGTACGTGACGCCCGGCGAGGCAGCGGAGCTGGCGACGGTCCTGCGGGAGCACATGGAGAAGTACGCCGCGCGCGGCGAAGCCCCGTCCGACCGCCCCCGGAACGCGGTGGCCGTCGCGGCGATCAGCCGCGTCTTCCCCCTCCTGACGGCCGACGAGGGGCAGGACCAGGACGCCTGAGCCGGCGCCGGGCCCCGCCCCCTCGACTCGACTCCGCAGCGCTCCGTACCGCTCCGCGCCCCGCGTCAGCCCTTCACGCAGACGACCTGCTTGAGTCGTGCGACCACCTCGACCAGGTCGCCCTGGCGGCCGATGACCTGCTCGATCGGCTTGTACGCGCCGGGAATCTCGTCCACCACGCCGGAGTCCTTCCGGCACTCCACGCCCCGCGTCTGCTCCTGGAGGTCCTCGGCGGAGAAGCGGCGCTTCGCGGCGCTCCGGCTCATGCGCCGCCCCGCGCCGTGCGACGCCGAGTTGAAGGCCGCGCTGTTGCCGAGCCCCTTCACGATGTACGAGCCGGTCCCCATCGACCCGGGGATGATGCCGAGGTCGCCGCTGCCCGCGCGGATCGCGCCCTTGCGGGTGACCAGGAGGTCCATGCCGTCGTACCGTTCCTCCGCCACGTAGTTGTGGTGGCAGGAGATCACCGGCTCGAAGGCGACCTTCGCCTTCTTGAACTCCTTGCGCACGACGTCCTGGAAGAGCCGCATCATGACGGCGCGATTGTGCTTCGCGTACTCCTGGGCCCAGAACAGGTCGTTGCGGTAGTCGCGCATCTGGGGTGTGTCGGCGACGAACACCGCGAGGTCCCGGTCGACGAGTCCCTGGTTGTAGGGGAGGTCCCGTGCGATGCCCATGTGGTGTTCGGCGAGTTCCTTGCCGATGTTGCGGGAACCGCTGTGCAGCATGAGCCAGACCGCGTCGGCCGTATCCACACATACTTCGATGAAGTGATTACCGGATCCCAGCGTGCCGATCTGCTTCCGCGCCCGGTCCTCGCGGTAGTGCACCGCGTTCGCCACGCCCCCGAAGCGGGACCAGAAGTCGCCCCAGCCCGCCGTCGCGAAACCGTGCAGCGCGGACGGGTTCACGGGGTCGTCGTGCAGCCCCCGGCCCACCGGGATGGCCCGTTCGATCTGGGAACGCAGCCGGGACAGATCCCCTGGCAGGTCGCCGGCGCGCAGCGACGTCCTGACCGCCGACATGCCGCATCCGATGTCCACGCCGACCGCCGCCGGGCAGACCGCGCCCTCCATGGCGATGACGGAGCCGACCGTCGCGCCCTTGCCGTAGTGCACGTCCGGCATCACGGCCAGGCCCCTGATCCACGGCAGCGTCGCGACGTTCCGCAGCTGCCGCATCGCCCCGTCCTCGACCTCCCCAGGATCTGCCCACATCCGGATCGGAACCTTCTCACCCGGAATCTCTACATACGTCATGGTTCCTCATTCCCCCGATTTTCTGCGAAGAATTACGATGCACACGGCGCACGGCACCCGGGGCCCCGCGCGGGGCGCGCCGCTCGCGGGGCGCGCGGACACCTGGGCCGACCAGCGGCGTCGACGGCGTGTGCGATACACATTGTGTCCACTCACCGACCGGGGGCGGCAAACGTTTTTCGACCGCCCGCAGACCGTCTTCAAGGAGGCTCCGGACACGTGCTGCGAATCGCGCACACGCCGCACCACGGTGCGCGCCGCAGGTTGTGGGCGCCCGCCGCGGCGGCTCTGCTCGTCGCGTTTCTCGCCGGCGGCTGCACGGCCGGGGGTGGTGCCGACGGCTCGCCCAGCGACGCCAAGCAGGGCGATCCCACACTCGCGCTGCCGGCGCCGGGCAAGTACCGCACCCTGCTGGAGCCCTGCGGCGCCGTGCCGGCGTCCATGCTCAAGGACCTGTTGCCCGGGGTGTCCACCCTCGCCCCCGACCAGCAGGCACGTGCCCTGCAGGGCACGCCCGCGGTGACGTACGACACGGACCGCCGGGTCGGGTGCAGTTGGAAGGCCGACGCACCGGACTCCTCGCACCGGCTGGCCGTGGACATCGAGCGTGTCGTCTCCTACGACACGGCCGTCAGTGACGCCGACCGCGCCAAGCAGGTGTACGAGCAGAAGCAGAAGGCCGCGCACATCCCGGTGTCGGGTTCCGCGTCCCCGCCCTCGACGGGGGACGGCGCGGGCACATCCGCCGGGGGCTCACCGTCGCCATCGGACACCTCCGGCACACCGGACCCTTCGGGCACACCGGGAACAAAGGGCGCACCGAACACACCGGACGTACCGTCTAATTCCCCCTCGGGCACCCCGGGTGGGCCGGACGCCGGCGCGGGAGCGGGCGCGGAGGGGAGCACCGACAGCGACACGCTCGCACCCGGTCTGCAGCCGCGACGGCTGAGCGACCTCGGCGACGCGGCGTTCGTGAACGACGTCCTCGCCCCGTCCGGATCGGCCACCCAGAACCGGACCGTGAGCGTGGTGTTCCGCACATCCAACGTGATCGTCACCATCACGTACACCGCGCAGCCGACGCACTCCGACGAGGTGCCCGACAGCAAAGAACTCCAGGACAGGGCGCAGGCACTGGCGAAGACGCTGGCCGACGAGTTCGACCAGTAGCCCTCCCGGCACCCCCCGGGCGGCGGCACGTCGCACGGGACGAGGTCGGTGACCGGGGCCCTGCGGGAGCTCCACGGCGGTTACCGTGGCCGCTCGGACCGTACGCACCGACCCGTGCGTACGGTGCGTGACGACAACCGTGCACCGACGACCCACGCGCCCCCGAGCGTCGACAATCCGTGACCGAAAGCAATGACTGAAGGAACTATGCGCCGATCAGCCTCGCGACTCCCCCGCATCCTCGCCGCCGCGGCCGTACCCGCGCTGCTCGTCGTCGCCGGCTGCTCGTCCGGCTCCGGCAGCGGTGACGGGAGCGGCAAGGACAGCGCGGACGGCGGCAGCAGCTCCAGCGCCCCGTCCGGCGGGCACTCGCCCTCGGTCGCGCCGGCGAAGTACCGGAGCCTGCCGGACGCCTGCTCGGTGGTCGGCTCGGACACGGTCGGCACCCTCGTGCCCGACGCCAAGCCGAAGGGCGGCACGGCCGGTACGTCGACGGACATCAACGCGCACAGCAGCTGTGCCTGGAACGGCCTGAAGGACAAGGGCGTCCACGGCTCGCAGTACCGCTGGCTGGAGGTGTCGCTGTCGCGGTTCGACTCGCAGACGGCCCTCGGCACCGGCAACGCGCAGGCCTCGAAGCAGTACGCGACCGAGGTCGACGCCGCCCAGACGACGCAGGACGCCAAGAGCGTCATGACCACGCCGGTGACGGGCGCCGGGGACCAGGCCACCTCGGTCACCTACCGGCTGACGAAGTCGGGTGAGGACTTCTCGTACGCGACCGTCGTGGCGCGCACGGACAACGTGGTGGTCTCGCTCACGTACAACGGCGCGGGCTTCGAGGGCGAGAAGTCGCCCAGCACCTCCGAGGTCACGAAGGACGCGGTGACGGCGGCGAAGAACGCCCTCAAGAGCATCGAGAACGGGGGCAGCGGAAGCGACACGGGATCCGGTTCCGGTTCGGGTTCCGGTTCCGGGTCGGGTTCCGGTTCCGGGTCGGGCAAGGCGTCGTCCTCCCCCAGCGCCTCGAAGTCGGCGTCGGGCGGGGCGGGGCACGACCCGGGCAAGCCCGGCGCGTCGTCCTCACCGTCCCCGTCCAAGTCGGACACCAAGTCGGGCGCCCCGAAGCCCTCGGACTCCTCGTCGGCGAAGGCGAGCATGGCGGGCTGACGCCCGCCGCCGTACGCCCCGCGCCCTGCGCCCCGCCGCAGAACAGCGCTCCGGCGTACGGCACCTGCCCCTTTGGGCGGTTCGTCCGGGCCCACTGACCGGGCCCGGACGTCCGTCGTCTCCTCCCGCGCCCGCGTCTTCCGTACGTGTGTGCAAGGCTGTTGCCCCGCCGGCCCCCGCCGGCCCCGCCATCGGGCGGCAAGTCGGCATCTGAGGACGAGAACGGGAGGGGATCGCGCGTGGCCGCGATGCAGCTGTCACGGACGCATCGGATACTGGTCGCTGTCGTCATCACCGGCGCTGTGATCATCGCCGGTATCGGTTTCTCGGGCTCGTACGCCGCCGTGCGTTCGCTCGCCGAGAGCAAGGGGTTCGGCGAGTTCTCGCTCGTCTTCCCGATCGGTATCGACGCCGGCATCTGCGTCCTGCTCGCGCTGGATCTCCTGCTCACCTGGATCCGCATCCCCTTCCCGCTGCTCCGGCAGGCGGCCTGGGTCCTGACGGCCGCGACGATCGCCTTCAACGGCGCGGCGGCCTGGCCCGACCCGCTGGGCGTGGGCATGCACGCGGTCATCCCGCTGCTGTTCATCGTCACGGTCGAGGCGGCGCGGCACGCGGTCGGCCGGATCGCGGACATCACCGCGGACAAGCACATGGAGGGCGTGCGGCTGACCCGCTGGCTGCTGTCGCCCGTACCGACGTTCCTGCTGTGGCGGCGGATGAAGCTGTGGGAGCTGCGCAGCTACGAACAGGTCATCAAGCTCGAACAGGACCGGCTGATCTACCAGTCGAGGCTCCAGGCACGCTTCGGCCGCAGCTGGCGCCGGAAGGCCCCGGTGGAGTCGCTGATGCCGCTGCGGCTCGCCAAGTACGGTGTGCCGCTCGCGGACACGGCGTCGGCGGGCCTCGCGGCGGCGGGTATCGACCCGGTGCCCGCGATCGGCATGGCGGTCGGCGGCGCGGCGGCCCGCGAGCTGACGGCGCCCCGCCCCGTCGCCGGTGACGTCGACCTGACGAAGGAGGCCCCGGGCTTCCCTCAGGGATCAGAACTCCCGCAGCAGGGCGCGCCGATGACGCAGCGCCAGGCGCAACCGCACGACCGGCCGTCACAGGGGCAGGGGCAGGGCCCGGGCCCCTACGGTGGGCAGATCCCCCAACAGCACCCGCAGCAGGGTGACCTGACGGAGCAGCAGCTCCAGCAGCAGCAGGAGTGGGCCGAACAGCAGGGGCAGCCCGAGCCGGACGTCAGCCCCTGGTTCGCGGCGCCCAACATCCCCGAGGGCGCCTACGAGGGCGCGTACAACCCCACGTACGTGGAGGGCCTCGAACCGACCCCGGTGCTGCAGCCGACCGGACCCGGCCGGGTCCGCCCCCAGGGCGGCCCGGGCATACCGGCGCAGCGGCAGCAGCGGCCCGAGTACGCGCAGCGGCTCGACCACGAGCAGCCCCAGGGCCCCGACCAGGGCCAGGCGTACGAACAGGGCCTCGCTCAGGACCAGGCGTACGCGCAGGGTCAGGCCTACGAGCAGGGCCCGGAGTACGAGCAGGGTGGCCCGGAGTACGAACAGGGCCAGGCGTACGAGCAGGGACCCGAGTACGAGCAGCCGCAGGACCACGAGCAGCGGGCCGGGCAGCGGAGCGGGCGGCAGCCCGCGCGGGAAGCCGAAGCGGCGCCGCAGCCCGGTGCGCAGTCCGGCCCCGCCCCGCTCGACGAGCGCGCCGGGGGCGACGAACTGCCCCGCGAGGAGGCGTACTACAACGCCCTCCGCAAGTACATAAGCGAGTACCAGGACATGCCCAACGAGCGGCAGTTCGGCCGCTACCTGCAGGAGATGTACAACTTCCGGGGCCGTTCCGGCGGCCCGCTGAGCGAGAGCACGCTGCGGGCGCCGCTGCGCGAGGCGCAGCGCAGGTTCCAGGAGGACCTGGACTCCGAGCACATCGCCTAGCCCTTACCGCTACCGCTACCGCTTCCGGTCACCGGCGCGGCGCGAGCCGTGCCCCTCGCACCACGTACGCCCCACACACCCCGTACGCCCCGCGGCCCCGGGAACGCCCAAGCGTCCCCGGGGCCGCGGCGACCGGTCACCGCGGGGTCAGACCCCCAGCAGCGTCCGCACCCGGTCCTGGCCCACGGCCAGCAGCAGCGTCGGCAGCCGGGGGCCGGTGTCGCGGCTGACCAGCAGGCGGTAGAGCAGCGCGAAGAACGAGCGCTGCGCGACCTTGAGCTCGGGCGTCGGCTTGGCGTCCGGCTCCAGGCCCGCGAGCATCTTCGGCACGCCGTACACGAGGGTGGTCAGACCGTCGAGGGACCAGTGCGAGTCCAGGCCCTCCGCTAGCAGCCGCAGCGACGCGCGGGCCTCCTCGTCCAGCGAACCCAGCAGTTCCTTGTCGGGCTCTGTGCGCACGACCGTGCGCGCCTCGGCCGGGACCTGGCTGCTGATCCACTGCTCGGCGCGGTCCAGCCGGGGCCGGGCCTCGTCCAGCGAGGTGAGCGGGTGCGACGGGTCCAGTTCGCTGAGGATGCGCAGCGTCTGCTCCTCGGCGCCCGCCGTGATGTCCGCGACGGACGCCAGCGTCCGGTAGGGCAACGGGCGTGGAGTACTGGGCAGTTCACCGGCCGCCGTGCGGACGGCGCGGGAGTGCGCGGCGACGTCGGCGGGCAGCGCCGTCTCGTCCGCGACCTTCCGCGCGAGCGCGTCCCACTCGTCGTAGAGGCGCTGGATCTCCTGGTCGAAGGCGATCTTGAAGGACTGGTTGGGCCGGCGGCGGGCGTACAGCCAGCGCAGCAGCGGCGCCTCCATGATCTTCAGCGCGTCGGCGGGCGTCGGCACGCCGCCCTTGCTGCTGGACATCTTGGCCATGCCGGAGATGCCGACGAAGGCGTACATCGGGCCGATGGGCTGCACGCCGTCGAAGATCTCGCGGACGATCTGGCCGCCCACGACGTACGAGGAGCCCGGCGAGGAGTGGTCGACGCCGGACGGCTCGAAGATCACGCCTTCGTAGGCCCAGCGCATCGGCCAGTCGACCTTCCACACCAGCTTGCCCCGGTTGAACTCGCTGAGCAGCACCGTCTCGCCGAACCCGCACCCCGTGCAGGTGTAGGTGAGCTCGGTCGTCGCGTCGTCGTACGCGGTGACGGTGGTCAGGTCCGTGCCGCACTGTCCGCAGTACGGCTTGTACGGGTAGTAGCCACCGGAGCCGCCGCCGTCGTCCTCGTCGGCCGCGCCGGAGCCCTCAGCGGCCTCGACCTCGGCCGCATCGACGGGCTTCTGCTGCTTCTGGCCCTGCTTGCCCTGGCCGCCCGCGCCGCCCTGCGGCTTGCCCTTGTCCTTGGTGCGGTAGCGGTCGAGGATCGCGTCGATGTCGCCCCGGTGCCGCATCGCGTGCAGGATCTGCTCGCGATAGGTGCCCGAGGTGTACTGCGCGGTCTGGCTGATGCCGTCGTACTCGACGCCCAGCTCGGCCAGCGCCTCGCTCATCGCGGCCTTGAAGTGCTCGGCCCAGTTCGGGTACGGGGACCCGGCCGGGGCGGGCACCGCGGTCAGCGGCTTGCCGATGTGCTCGGCCCAGGACGCGTCGACCCCGGGGACGCCGTTCGGCACCTTGCGGTAGCGGTCGTAGTCGTCCCAGGAGATCAGGTGGCGCGTCTCGTACCCGCGACGGCGGATCTCGTCCGCGACCAGGTGCGGGGTCATGACCTCGCGGAGATTGCCCAGGTGGATGGGGCCGGACGGGGACAGCCCGGACGCGACGACGACCGGTTTGCCCGGCGCACGCCGTTCCGACTCGGCGATGACGTCGTCGGCGAAACGGGAGACCCAGTCGGTCTCGGTGCTCTGAGCCACGGTCGGCACGTCCTTCTTTCTGCTGGGCGCTCGGGTGAAGCGGCGTACGCCATTGTCCCAGGTACGTACGGCAGCGCGAAAACGGCTTGTCGCCCCATGGGACAATGGAGATCAAGACCTGCAACACGGCAGCGCCGACACCCAACAGAAATGGCAGCCAGCCCATGGCCCCGGTTCCTTCCCTCGCCTCGACCGTCGACCAGCGCATCGCCTCCGCCCTCTCGGCCGCCCTGCCGGAAGCCGGTGCGGCCGATGTCCTGCTGCGACGCAGCGACCGGGCGGACTTCCAGGCCAACGGCATCCTGGCGCTCGCCAAGAAGCTCAAGGGCAACCCCAGGGAGCTGGCGACGCGGGTCGTCGGCGAGCTCACCGCGCCCGGCGTGATCGCGGACGTCGAGGTCTCGGGACCCGGCTTCCTCAACATCACCGTCGCGGACCGGGCGATCATCGAGACCCTCGCGGCCCGCCTCGCGGACGAGCGGCTCGGCGTGCCGCTCGCGGAGCACGCCGGGACGACGGTGATCGACTACGCCCAGCCGAACGTGGCCAAGGAGATGCACGTCGGCCACCTGCGGTCCGCCGTCATCGGCGCGGCCATGGTGGAGATCCTGGAGTTCATGGGCGAGAAGGTGATCAGGCGCCACCACATCGGCGACTGGGGCACCCAGTTCGGCATGCTCATCCAGTACCTGATCGAGCACCCGCACGAGCTGGACCGGGGCGCAACGGCTCCCGGCCCCGAAGCCGTGGAGGCCGCCCCCTCGGACGAGGCAGGCGAGGCCGCCATGTCCAACCTGAACCGCCTCTACAAGGCCTCGCGGGCCGTGTTCGACTCCGATGAGGAGTTCAAGGCGCGGGCCCGGGACCGGGTGGTGGCGCTCCAGGCGGGCGACGCGGAGACGACGGCGCTGTGGCAGCGGTTCGTGGACGAGTCGAAGGTCTACTTCTACTCCGTCTTCGGCAAGCTCGACCTGGAGATCCACGACGCCGACATCGTCGGCGAGTCCGGATACAACGACATGCTGGCGGAGACCTGCCGGATCCTGGAGGAGACCGGCGTCGCCGTGCGCTCCGAGGGCGCGCTGTGCGTGTTCTTCGACGACGTGAAGGGCCCGGACGGCAACCAGGTCCCGCTGATCGTCCAGAAGTCCAACGGCGGCTTCGGGTACGCGGCGACCGACCTGTCCGCGATCCGCGACCGGGTGCGCAACCTCGGCGCCGACACCCTGCTGTACGTCGTGGACACCCGGCAGTCCCTGCACTTCAAGATGGTCTTCGAGACCGCGCGCCGGGCCGGCTGGCTCGGCGACGAGGTCGAGGCCGTCCAGCTCGCCTTCGGCACGGTCCTCGGCAAGGACGGCAAGCCGTTCAAGACCCGTGAGGGCGAGACGGTACGGCTGGTGGACCTGCTGGACGAGGCGGTCGACCGGGCCACGGCCGTCGTCCGCGAGAAGGCCGAGAAGGCCGGACTGGGCGAGCCGGAGATCGAGGAGAACGGCCGGTACGTCGGCATCGGCGCGGTCAAGTACGCCGACCTGTCGACGTCCGCCGTCCGGGACTACAAGTTCGACCTCGACCAGATGGTCTCGCTCAGCGGCGACACGTCCGTGTACCTCCAGTACGCGTACGCGCGCATCCGGTCCATCCTGCGCAGGGCCGACGGCACCGCCTCCCCCGCGCCGCACCCCGAGCTGACGCTCGCCCCGGCGGAGCGCGCGCTCGGCCTGCACGTGGACCGCTTCGGCGAGACGCTCGCGGAGGTCGCGGAGGGGTACGAGCCGCACAAGCTGGCCTCGTACCTCTACCAGCTGGCGTCCCTGTTCACGACGTTCTACGACCAGTGCCCGGTGCTGAAGGCCGAAAGCCCCGAGCAGGTCGAGAACCGGCTGCTGCTGTGCGCGGTCACGGCCCGCACGCTGGAGCAGGGCCTGTCCCTGCTGGGCATCAAGGCGCCCGAGCGGCTCTGAGCGGCCCGGTCCCCCGGCCCCGGCCGGGTCCGGGGGCCCGTCGGCGCAGGTCCGGGGCCGGGCCGGGGCGGCAGGCGCGCGCCGGCGCTCCCCGCACAGCGAGGCCGGGCGCCCGGGCCGGGTCAGTCCTCGCTGAAGGTGTGCGTCGCCCGGCGATACGGCCGGCGCACCAGGGCCAGCCGGTCCTGGGGCCACAGCTCGTCGTCCTCGCTCAGATCCAGAACACCGGTACGGCGCAGCAGCCAGATGACCTCCGACTGGTACTCCAGCAGCGCGTCGCCCGGGATCGCGGCGAGGAGCGCGTCCACGGCCCGGATCATGTCGTCCTGCTGGGCCCGTACGTCCGTGAACTTGTCGAGGCGGAACGACACCGACACGGTCGGGGTGAATCCGAGATCGGTGATGACGGGGTGCCACGGTTGCGGGTGTTCCTCGAACACCTGGACAAAGGTGCCACGATGCGTCGTGACGCCCTTCTCCATCCATTCCTGCGCTGAGACGGGCACGTCGAGGAGACCGGCTTCCCGGGCGGCGTGGTCGAGGATTTCGGCGACCTGGCGCGCCGGCAGCGTCGCCGCGATCTCGAAGTCGTAGGAGATTGCCACTGACATTCCTCTGCGATGGTTGCTTACGGGTAGAAGTTCACGACGTTTCCGTCGCCGTCGATCACCAGGACTTCCTTGAGCCCGTCGATGGGCCAGTCCTGCAGCTGGCTCCTCATCTTCGCCATGTCGACGGCACTGTCCTTCAGGTTCAGGACGATACGGTCCGTCTGTCCCTTCTCGACCTTCTTGGCCATCTCTCGCGCGATGTTACGTGCGTTGCTGCCGGACGGGGCGTAGTTGTCGAACACCTCGCCCTCGACGCGGTAGTCCGGGTTCTTCGCCCCGGGCACGTCCGGGTTCTGCTCGACGTCGTACCCCTCCCGCGACAGGATGTCCGCCGACTCGTTCTCCCTGCCCAGGGCCCGCAGGGTCTCCGCGTCGTCCTTGGGGCTCGTGGACGTGCGGCGGCCTGAGGGCTTCGCGTCCGGGTCGGGTTCGTTCGACGGCTGGGTGGTGTCCCCGTCGGCTCCGCCCTCCGCCGGTTCGCGGGTCTCGGTCTCGGTGAGCTCGCGGTCGAGTGCCTCGTCGACCTCGGTGGTCTCCGCGTCGACGGCTTCGATCTCGGGCACGGCCTCGGCAGCCGCCTCCAACTCCGTGCCGACATCCGCGATGACAGCGGTGTCGATCTCCGCGATCGCCGCTTCCGCCGTCGCCTCGACACCACCGAGGATCGCACCGGCCTCCGCCCCGTCCAGGGCAGCCGCACCCGCGTCCGAAGCACCAGCCGTGACCACCGTCAGGAGCACGCCGACCGCCGTCGTCAGACCGACCGCGATACCCGCCCCGGCCAGCTTCTCCTCCGTACTGCTGTGCGCCTCATCAATGGCATGCGCGAACTTGTCACACGCCGACGCCAACTTGTCGCACGCGTCATGCGCCGCCGACAGCGGCGCCTTCCCCGTGTTCCCGCCGTCCTGCCAGATCTTGGCCCAGAAACCGGCCATCGCACGCACGGAATCATCCGAGTTGTTGTCCGTCAGCGACTGCACCTGCCCGTGCAGGGACCGACCGATCCCCTGGATCGCCGTGGACGCCGTCCGATAGGCGGTGGCAGCATCCCTGAGCTTGTCCTGATGCCCGTTCGGCCAGTACTTCGCGATGACCGAGGGCACCGACGAATGCCCCGGCCCGACCGCCGACGCCGGGTCCGGATACATGATGTCGGTGACCACCAACGGCCACGGATACAGCTTCGGCGCGCCCTTGCCCTTGGCGGCATTCGAGTGGTGATCGGCCTTGAGATAGTTGTTGGCCGTCGTCACCAGCGCTTCCGAGGCCTGCCCGATCGCACGGATACCCGCGGACAGCGTGTGGAACAGCGCCTTGGCCGCCGGATCGTACTTCCGCGCGAAGTTATGGCCGTAATCGTCGTTGCCCGCCATACCCGCCGCGCTCTGCAACGCCGCGTTCAGCGCACTCGCCGCCGTGTCGAGATCGTTCTGCCCCGTGGCGAACTTCCCCGCCACCGCGTTCAGATCATCCGGATACAGATCGATCGACTGGCTTCCGCCCCCACCACCATCGTCCGCCGGGCGGCTCACCGGCCACTCCCCGTACGGCCGTGCCCGATGGACGTCCGGCTGTGGCTGGTCCCACGTGCCGTCCTGAGTCCGTCGTACCTCACTGAGAGCCCCCGTCTCGTTCGACGGTCTCCAGGATCACCACAACCACCGTGCAGGACAAGGAAATTCAGTCGCGGTTTGACCTCAAAGCCCGCCGCCTCCCCGGCGACGGGGCCGGTCTCGCCCGGAATGCTCCCCCGGCGGACCCGTGACCTGCCCGTTCCGGTGGTTCAGCAGTTCCTCGTTGCAGTCCTCAACAGACCACCGCGTACGAGCGCTTCGCGCCTCCTCACGTTGCCTCCCCAGCGCGACGCACACGGCACAACCGTCCGTGGGGACGGGCTCCAGGTGCCAGGCGACCGGAGCCTCCCCGCCCACCTTCTCGGTGTCCTTCATTCCGGCAGCCGTCCCAGTCCGTGAAGTACCCGCTCCATCAGCTGTCTTGTCGGCAGGTCGTACCTGCGGGGGACATGGCCCGGCACCAGGCGCCAGAACCCCCCGCCGTGGACGACGACCTGACGCTCCGCCGCCCGGTCCTCTTCCATCCCGCCCGATCCACGTTCACACACGAGCCCGCTACCTCTCCGTCCCTCCGCCCTCACTGTCCGTGCATCTAGAATCGGCGGAGCCGCTCGTGCTCACCAGACAGGCGGCTTGGACACGCCCATCTGTCCAGCGGACCGGCCGGAGGATTCGCATGAGCGTCGAGGACGAGAACGCGGAAACCGTGGCCGCGACCGCGTCACCGCTCACCCACTTCGGCGCCGAAGTGCGCCTGGAGCGCGAGCGTCTGGGCATGTCACGTGCGGAACTGGGCAAGGAGGCCTGCTGCGGCTACTCCCTCATCGCGAAGATCGAGTCCGGCGAGCGGGTGCCCTCCCTGGACTTCGCGGAGACCTGCGACCGGGTGTTCCCGCACGCGGGCGGCCGTTTCGTACGGCTGTGGCCGCTGGCCCTGCGGTACGCGTTCCCGCCGTGGTTCCGGCGGTACGTGGAGCTCGAATGGTCGGCCACCGCCATCCGCATGTTCCACCCGCTGCTCCTGCCCGGTCTGGTACAGACGCAGGAGTACGCCCACGAGATCCTGCGGACCGGCCGTCCCACCGGGCTCGACGACCTGGTCACCGCCCGCATGGAACGACAACGCATCCTGACCCGGGACACCCCGCCGCGCCTGTGGCTCGTCCTGGACGAGGGGGTCCTCAGAAGGGCCGTCGGCGGCGCGTCCGTCATGCGGAAGCAACTCGAACGCCTCCGGGCCCTGGCGGACTCGCCACCCCACGTCGTCCAGATCATTCCGAGCAGGATCGCGGCCTACCCCGGATCGGGTGCGCCGTTCGGACTCCTGTCCTTCAGCGATGGCCGGGACGTCGTCCACGTGGACGGTTTCCCCAAGGGCTACGTTCTCGCGGAAGCGGAGGATGTGGCAGCGGCGACAACTGCCTATGATCTGCTCACGGCAGTTGCCCTACCGCCCGACGAGTCCGCCCCGCTGATCGACTCGATCCTTAAGGATTGCTTCTCGTGACCACATCGGCCCGGATACCGGACGCGGCATGGCGGGCGTCAACGTACAGCGGCAGCAACGGCGGAGAGTGCGTCCAGGTCGCCGACCACGTCCCCGGCGTCGTCCCCGTGCGTGATTCCAAGGACCCGGCCGGCCCGGTGCTCGTCTTCCGCCCGAGCGCCTTCTCCGCGTTCGTCGGGGCAGTCCGGCAGGGCCCCTTGTCCTCTTCCTGACGCGTGCGGCGCGCCCCTCAAGACGTGAGCCCCCGGCTCAGCGTGTCTCGCCCCGCGCGAGCGATCCCTGGGTCGGCTGCGCGTGCGGGCGGGCCTTCATTCCCGCTGCCGCACGCAGTTCGTCGGCCCGGCGTGCCACGTCCACCTGCGCGGGGACGCGGCGGAACGTGTCGGGTACGCGGTCGATGACCACGCCCGCCTCCTCGGCCGCGTCGTAGGCGGTCATCTCCTCACGGCACTCGACGCAGACGCCGTTGATCAGCGGACTGACGTTGTCAGGTACGTCGCAGGTGACACAGACCATCATCACGCGCCTCACGTAGGCGCGTTCTTCGACGGGCTCGGGCGGCATCTTCTTCTCCAGTCGGGTACGGGCGATCGCAGCGGGGCTGTGCAGCGGGTGCGGCAGACCCTCGGTCAGTGAACGCGTGAGGTGTTCCGGAGTGGCGCCGCGCTCGAACCACCGTGCGGCCAGGGGCTCCAGGGCCGCGCACTCGGCGGCGGACAGCGTCATGCGGGGCTCCGCCCGGCCGAGCCGCTGGAGCGCCCGGTAGGCGTCGGAGGGGATGGGGGCGGGGGCCGCAGAGGACGCGGTCGGCGCGGGCCACGGGGCGGGCGCTGCGGCCGGGGCCTGCTCGACCGGCGCGTCCCACGGGGCCGCCGGGTCCGGCTCTGCTGCGACGTCCCATGGAGCTGCCGGGGCCGGCTCGGCCGCTCGGGCCAACGCCGCTGCTGCGGCCGGCGGTTGCACACCGGAATCTCCCGGCTCTGCCTCGCGGACACCGGGCGCTTCGTGCGCCGCCGATTCCCGCGCCCGCCGGGCGCGCTCGGTGAGGTCGATCCCGCACATGCTCTCGACGAAGGCCCGCCACCAGTCGTCCGCCCTCGGCGTGCGCGAGAAGAACGTGTGGGTCACCCAGCGGAACGTGTTGTCGTCGAGCTGGAGATGCTCCTTGATCCGGCGCAAGTGGCCCGCTTCGGAAAGGAAGTTGAGCGCCTTTCCGCAGGCCTGCTGGCCGTGGTCGGCCAGGTTCGCGGCAAGGGCCTTGTAGCCGATGGCCGCGCCCTCGGGCAGCCGGTCGACGTATGCGGCGACGGCCGCTTCCCTCGTGCGCAGGTGTGCGAAATCTGCGTCGCCGCGTGGGCGTTGGTCGGGGGCGCTGCGCTTGCCGTATCCCGGCTTGGCCGTGGGATGTGCGCGCGCGGGCAGGACAGCACTAAACTTGTCGCAAGCCACGATCGATTCCTGTTTCGTCGATGTGCTGGTCAGGCCCCGTTCGGTGTTGGTAGCACCGGCCGGGGCTGCTTAATGCTGCGAACGGTAAACGGTCAACACGCTCCGCCGCAACTCGGTCACGCAAAGCCATCCCCGCTCGTCAGCGGGGGTCGGGGGGAAGGGTGGTTTCCACCAACCCACCCACTCCACTGAAGAGGGCTCGGGACCCGGCGCCCGGAACCCGGGGCTCAAGCCCCGGGACGGCGTGCGGTCTTGAGACAGCGGAAAGCCGAGGCGACCGGCCCGGGACCGTTCGCCGGCGCCCCGCTCTGCCGCCCCGACCACCTCGGTACTCAGCCGCCCTGCGGCCCGGCCACCTCGATGCTCACCTGCGTGCCGAGCTCGCGGAAGCCGAGGGCGGCAGCGACCCGCCGGGAGGCCACGGGCCGCGCCCGCCACTGCGGGAGCAGCCCCGCCGCGAGGGCGTGCGCCACTGCCGCCGCGCCGCTGACGCGGGCCAGGCCCCGACCCCGGGCGGCCGGAGCGGTCAGCACGCAGAGATGCGCGGCGGCCCCCGGCCAGCGCCGGTACCCGGCGGCGGCCACGATCCGGTCCCCCGCGCCGCCACCCTCCCGCACGACGAAGGCGGGCGAAGTGATCTCCCGCAGCCCGGACTCGTCGATCTCCTCCTCGGTGCAGGCGGACCACAACTCCCGCAAGCCCTCGGCCTCCTCGCACGCGGTCGCAGCCACCGTTCCCCCGGCCGGACGGCGGAAGGCCGCCTCCGACACGTACGCCAGCGCCGCAGGACCGAGGACCGCGCCCGTCCGCAGCGGCAGGGCGCGCCGTACGGTCTCCGCGTCGGCGAGGCCCCCGGCCGTGAGGCCACCGGCGACCGCCGTGCGCACGGCCCGAGCTCGCTCCCCGTCCGGTGCGGTCACCAGACCCGCCCCGCCGATCACCACCAGGCCGAGCCACCCGGGCGGGCACAGCAGCGAGGACGGCGCCACCACCACCCGTACCGATCCCGCCGGTCCGAACGCGGCGGGCGGGGACGGTACGCGGGCAGCGTGCGGGGACGGCACGGAGCCGGCGGGAACCGGGGAAGCCGTTCCCGAGGCCAGCCCCGCCCACAACTCCTGGGCGCGTTCGCTCAGATCACGCTCGTCCGTCATCCGGCACCCCGCCGTGCTGCCAGGTGTCCAGCAGGGCCTCACCCGAGCGGATCGGTGGCAGGTCCGCGCGGCCGAAGCCCGCCGACCGGGCGACCGCCGCACTCGCCGCGTTCTCCGCCACGATGCGCAGCAGCACGCGGCGCGCGCCCAGCGTGTCGTACGCGTACGCCGTGACGATCCGCAGCGCGCGCACCGCGAGGCCCTGCCCCCGGTGGCGCGGGCCGATCACGTACCCCGCCTCGATGTCGAAACGGTTCTCCGGCGTCGTGAACAGCAGGACCTCACCGAGCGGGGTGTCCCCGTCCGTGGTGACCGCCCACTGGACCTTGTGCCCCTCCGCCCGCGCCTCTTCCCCCCGGGTCAGGTAGGCGCGGGCCGCCGCCTCGTCGAACGGCGAGGCCAGCGGCGTGAAACGGGCCACATCCGGATCGTCGAAGAGCGCGGTCATCGCCGGCACGTCCGCCCGGGTCCACTCCCGCAGGACGAGTCCCTCACCGGCGACCCGCACCGGCTCGTCCGGGCCGGGGAAGCGGGGCGGGAGCGGCGGAAGGAGAGGCGCGGACGGCGGTTCCGGCAGCCCGGTGACGGTGGAGGAACCGGGCCCCGGGCCGGAGTCGGCGCCTCGGGAAGGATCGGGATCGGGTCGGGTCACGCGGGCTCCTCGTCCGTTCACGGCCGGGCGACCCGTGCGCGTACCGGCGGCGGCCCGGGTAGGTGCGCGACACCGCACGTACCGCGCCCGATCGTGCCACGGCGCCGCCGAACGCGGTCACGGGGATTCGGACACCGGCCGCCCATCCCCCTGGCGACCCTTGTCCTCGTGCCCGGCCCGGGCAGGGGGGATGCCCCAGGTTGCCAGGCTCCCGCCCGGGGTGGAAACAATGCGGACTTCCTGCGGGCCGGTGATCTCCCAGGGTTCGTAATCGTCAGATGCGGAAACGTGGAGGGAGGTTCCACCTTCCAGACAGATCTGCAAATCTCCGGTTTTCAGGGCGTGCAGGTATCGAACTTCCTGATGAAGCAATGACAGAATGGGGGCGAGCTGCTGCGCATCTCCTTCCGGATCGATCGTCAAGCCGGCTCCGTCCATGGCCGCCATTCTGATGTGTTCTTCGATACGCACCTCGAACGACGTATCGGGGGAGCCGATGACCAAAGAGATCGCCCAATCGAAGCTGACGCGCGCCACGGTGCAGTCCTCAACCGGGAGACTCCAATAATCTCCGGCATCGAACAATTCCGCTTCACTCATTTCGGCCACCAGCTCCATGAAGTTCCGACAGGTATATGTGTGGCAGACTTCGGTCCCGGCTTTCCTGCTATGTCCACGGGTTGACCGAGGTCGTTGTACGCTCGAATATACCCGTCGGGATACCGGGGGGTCGGGTCCATGACTCTAATCATGTCCGCATTTCCTTCCGCACCCGGACGTTGAAACACGACGCCCTTACCGTTGTCCGCGGTCCGCGGTTCCCAGCCCTCGGGGACCGGCTCGGGGGTGTTGTCCGCCGCCTCGGAGAATCTCGCCTGCTCGTCCGGTGCGGGCTCGTCAGGGGGCGGATCCTCGTCTCCCCCGCCGGTCGGCGGTTCGTCCCCGCCGCCACCCCCACCGCGTCCCCCACCGCCCGATCCGCCCCGTCCCCCCACCCCCGCCGGCTCGCGGGCCTCCGTCTCGGCGAGTTCGCGGTCCAGGGCCTGAGTGACCTCGGTCGTCTCGGCGTCGACCGCCTCTATCTCCGGGACGCCTTCGGCGGCGGCCTGAAGATAGGTCTCGATGTCCGCGATCATGTCGACGCTGATATCGGTGACGGCGGCGTCCAGGGCGACTTCGACGCCACCGAGTATCCCCGCCGCCTCCGCACCGTCCAGCGCGGCAGCGCCCACGTCCGAGGCGCCGCCGGTGAAGGGGGTGAGGATGATGCCGACGGCAGTCGTCAGGCCGAGCGCGATACCCGCTCCGGCAAGCTTGTGCTCCGTGCTGCTGTGGGCCTCGTCGATCGCGGAGGCGAACGTGTCACAGGCAGCCGCGAGTTTGTCGCACGCGTCCTTGGCGGCCGACAGGGGTGCGCTCTTCGCACCGCCGCCGTCCTGCCAGACCCTGGCCCAAAACGCGGCCATCGCGTGCACGGAGTCGTCGGAGTTGTTGTCGGTCAACGCCTGCACCTGTCCGTGCAGGTCGTGGCCCAGCGTGTCGAGCCCGGTGGATGCGGTCCTGTAGGCGGTGGCCGCGTCGCGGAGCTTGTCCTGATGGCCGTTGGGCCAGTACTTCGCCAGCACCGACGGCATGGACGAACTGCCCGCGCCGATCGCCGAGGCCGCGTCCGGATACATGATGTCCGTGAAGACAGTCGGCGCCGGGTAGAGGACCGGGGCCCCCTTGCCCTTCTTCGGGTTGGAGTGGTGGTCGGCCTTGAGGTAGTTGTTCGCCGTCGTCACCAGAGCGCCGGACGCCTGGCCTATGGCACGCACGGCGGCGGAGAACGTGGTGAAGAGGGCGCCTGCCGCCGGGTCGTACTTCGCGCCGAACTTCTGGCCGTACGCGTCGTTGCCCGCCATCCCCGCGGCGCCCTGGAGGGCGGTGTTGAGCGCGCTCGCGATCGAGTCGAGACGCGACTGCCCCGAAGCGAACTCCCCTGAGGCGAAGTTCAGGTCGTCCGGATAGAGGTCGATCGACTGCGCCGGCCCCCCGTCGTCGGCCGGTCTGCTCACCGGACATCACCCGGGGTGGCCCGGGCAGCGCCCCTGCCACCACGTATCGCGTCCCGCTCTGGCCTCGTCCCCCGGATCTTCGGCACCAGGAAATCGTCACGGCAACCACAGTGGCGCGCAAGGGCGTTGCCGCACAGGCCCTGGGCGCCCCGCCCGGGGCGCCCGACAGTGGGTCGGCCCGGAGCGTGCCGTGCCGGGCGCCGCCCGACCGGTCCGGTGTGGGGCATCAGCTCACGTTGGCGGCGCCACCGGCGTTTCCTCTCGTCGACCCGTCCCAGGACGCGTTCCAGACGATCACGTTTCCCGCAGCTCAGGGGCCATCCCAGCGTTCCAGCGTCCCGGATGCGGCGTTGCCCGTTGTCCCGGTGTGGGGCCGGGCCGCACGGTGGTGGAGCACCGGCCGGAGCACCCGGTCGGTGCCCGGCCACCGACCACCACCGAACGAACGGGGAACTCCACCCATGTCCCGCTTCAGCGCCCGCAACCGCTTCGCCGCCCTCGCCACGGGCTCCGCGCTCGCCGCCGTCCTCGCCCTCGCGGGCACCGCCTCGGCGACCACCGGCGCCCCGCACGCCGTGAAGGCGAAGGCGACGAAGACCACCGTGATCGCGCCCTGCACCGGAGCCCACACGAAGGTGACCGCGTCCGCTGTCAGCCGCCCGATCAACCACCTGCTGCTGACGGCGAAGAACACCGGCACGACCACCTGCGCCGCGTACTACGCCCCGGCACTGCGCTTCGACGCCGCCCAGTCCGCGACGCAGATCGAAGAGGACAGCATTCCGCAGTCCGTGGTCGTGCTGAAGCCGGGCCAGTCGGCGTACGCGTCGGTCACGCTCAGCGGGGACCGCGCCAAGGCGAAGGCCCACGGCCACATCGCGAAGAAGCTGGAGGTGTGGTTCATGCCGCGCGCCCAGGACCAGGGCTCGGTCGGCCCGGCCGCGCACCCGGCGCTGCCGAAGAACACGTACACCGACGACGACGCCCAGGTCAGCTACTGGCAGAGCAACGCGGCCGACGCGCTTATCTGGTAACCGCCGCCGCTTCGTACCGCCGCGCCGGGCGACTGACCACCGCCCGGCGCGGCCCCGTCACGACGGCCGGGACACGAGACTGCGGGGGAACCCGTACGGTCGACGGCGCACGCCACACCGCACGAGGCTCAACCCTCCCCGCCCGGCAGCGTGGTGACGAGCCCCAGGGCGGTCGAGCGGAGCAGGAGCCGGAGCCTCGGCGTGAAGTCCAGGGCGACATGGCCCCATTCCGGGACCTCGTCGTAGAGGGCGGCGAGCGTCGGGGTCGGGTGGGAGATCTGCCAGAAGCTGCCGGCGAACGAGAGCGCCGACGCGACCAGGGCGCCCAGCTGCGCGGTCGTCATGCCGCTCACCGTCTCCAGGGCGGTCACGAGCGCGTCGTGCGCCTCGAAGGCGTGGGTCTTGTACTGACGTGCGCGTTCCTTGGAGACGTCCCCTTCGAGGCTGAGCGCGACATGGGTCAGGAGATCGCAGAAGACCGGCTGTTCCGCGAGGGTGTCGGCGAGCAGCAGCCCGGCGGCTTCCGGTGACAGACGCGTGCCGGCGCGGCACTGTTCGCGTACGGACGCGCTCCACCGCCGCCAGCCGTCCTCCGCGAGGGCGAGCAGGAGTTCCTCCCTGCTCGCGAAGTAGCGCCGCACGCCGGTGCGGTGCATCCCTGCCCGCTCGGTGACGGACGCCAGCGTGACGAAGCGGACTCCGCCCCGGGCGCGGGCTTCTGCCTCGGCGGCCGCCAGGAGATCCTCCGTGCGGCGCGCCTTGTCCTCGACGGAGCGGGCTCTCTGCTGCATACATCAACTTTAACGCACTCGAAGATGCGCTACGCCCCCGCGAGGTGTAGCGTGGTTAGCGCATCACGAGGTGCGTTAAAAATCGCGTGTTCGTTGAGGAGTGAGATCCATGCAGGCCGTACAAGCCGCCGCGTTCGGAGCCCCGTCGGTACTCGGCGTCACGGAAGTGGCGGCGCCCGAGCCCGGACCGGGCCGGATGACCATCGACGTCACCCATGCCGCCGTCGGCCTCGTGGACGTCTTCCTGCGGCAGGGGCTCTACAAGGACCGTCCGGGCATGCCGCAGGCGCCCTTCGTCCCCGGTCTCGAAGTCGCCGGCACCGTCCGCGAACTCGGCGAGGGGGTGACCGGCTTCACGGTGGGAGAGCGGGTCGTCTCCATGTCGGCCGCCATCGGCACGGGCGGGTACGCGTCCGTCTACCTGACGGACCCGGCGCTCGTCGTCTCGCTCGACGGCTTCGACGTCGACTCCGCGCTCGCGGTCTCCGTGCTTCCCAACGCGGCCATGGCCCATGTCGCCCTCACGCGCGTCGCCCACCTGGCGAAGGGCGAGAGCGTCCTGGTGCACGGCGCGCTCGGCGGGTTCTCCGCCGCGTTCCCGGGCATCGCCACGCAGCTCGGCGCCTCCCGGGTCGTCGGGACGGTACGTGCGGGCAGGCTGGAGGAGGCGGGGCGCAGCCGGCTGCCGTATGACCGGATCGTCGACTCCGCCGCGATGACCGAGGCCCTGGCGGGAGAGACGTTCGACATCGTCATCGATCCGGTGGGCGGGGACGTCCGCACCCGGAGCCTGGATCTGATGGGGCCCGGCAGCCGGCTGCTGGTCGGCGGAAACGCCGGTGGCGATTGGGACCACGCGTTCCCCAGCAACGACCTGTGGCAGCGCAGCGTCACCGTCTCGGGCTTCAACTCCGCCGCCTACCTGCCCTCGCACCCCGACGCGATCCGTCCCGCGCTCGAAGCGGCCCGCACCGCGCTCACGGCGGGACTGGGCGAGATGGAGATCGAGGTGCTGCCCTTCTCCGAGGCGGCGACCGCGCACGAACGGATGGAGAACCGCTCGCTCACCGGCCGGATCGTCCTCGTCCCCGACACCCCGGCGTGACCCGCCCCCCGGGCCGGGCCGGCCGGAGCGCCGTGCGGCCCGGTCCGGACCGCGCCTCGGGCCGGACAGCCGGCACGCGCGTCCGCGTACCAAACGCTCAGCGCATCCCCGTACGAACCGCTCAGCGCGTCCGCGCACAAAACGCTCAGCGCATCCCCGTACGAACCACTCAGCGCATCCCCGTACGAACGCTCACCGCGTCCGGGCACGCACGCTCAGCGCGCCAGCTTCCCCGCGACCTCGCTCGCCCAGTACGTCAGGATCATCCCGGCGCCGGCCCGCTTGATGCTGGTCAGGGTCTCCAGGATCGCCGCGTCCCGGTCGATCCAGCCCTTCTCCGCCGCCGCCTCGACCATCGCGAACTCGCCGCTGATCTGGTACGCGCAGACCGGCACGTCCACCTCGTCGGCGACCCGCGCGAGGACGTCCAGGTACGGGAGGGCGGGCTTGACCATCACCATGTCGGCGCCCTCCTCCAGGTCGAGCGCCAGCTCGCGCAGCGACTCGCGGACGTTCGCCGGGTCCTGCTGGTACGTCTTGCGGTCGCCCCGCAGCGACGAGCCGACGGCCTCACGGAACGGCCCGTAGAAGGCGGAGGAGTACTTCGCGGTGTAGGCGAGGATCGACACGTCTTCCTTGCCGATGGTGTCCAGCGCGTCGCGGACCACACCGACCTGGCCGTCCATCATGCCGCTGGGGCCCACGACGTGGACGCCCGCGTCGGCCTGCACCTGCGCCATCTCCGCGTACCGCTCCAGCGTGGCGTCGTTGTCGACGCGGCCGTCGGAGGTCAGCACACCGCAGTGCCCGTGGTCGGTGTACTCGTCGAGGCACAGGTCGGACATCACGATGAGGTCGTCGCCGGTCTCGGCCTTCACCGCGCGGATCGCCTGCTGCAGGATCCCGTCGGGGTCGGTGCCCGCGGTACCGGCGGCGTCCTTCTTCGCGTCCTCGGGCACGCCGAACAGCATGATCCCCGACACCCCCGCCGCCACGGCCTCGACCGCGGCCTTCCGGATGGTGTCCAGGGTGTGCTGCACGACACCGGGCATGGTGGCGAGTGGTACGGGCGCGTCGATGCCCTCCCGTACGAACGCGGGCAGGATCAGGTCGGCCGCGTGCAGCCGCGTCTCGGCGACCATCCGCCGCATCGCGGGCGTGGTGCGCAGCCGCCGGGGGCGGGCGCCGGGGAACGATCCGTACACAGTCATGAGAAGTCGCCTCGTGCGAAGTCGCGTCGGATGGAGCGGCCGGGTGCGGGTGGGCAGCGGCCCGGACGGCGCCCCGCGATGTGCGCGGGCCGGGGCCGTCCTCTCCACGCTACGCCCGGCCGGAGGGGTCATTTGCCGACGAGGCGTCGGCGCGGGAGACGGTCCGGGGGCGGGCCCTGCCTGGGCGAGGGAGCAGGTCCGGGGGCGACCGCGCGGGGCGCGGGAGCCGGTGCCGTGCTGGACCGTACCCGCGGGACCGGCGCAGCACCGGGACCGGCGGCGGACCGTACGCCGACGGGCGCGGGACGTGTTCGTGTCCCGCGCCCGTGCTCAGCGCCTGTCCCAGCCCGTTCGCGTCAGGTGGTGCGCCGCCGACGCGCGCCGGGCCTGCGCTCGCTGGGCCGGGTGACCGGGTCGCCCGCCTCCAGCGCGGCCGTGCGCCGCGCCGTGCCGAACGCCGCCAGCGCCTCGGCCAGCCTGTGCACCGACGGCTCGGGGGCGAGGACGTCGACCCGCAGGCCGTGTTCCTCCGCCGTCTTCGCCGTGGCGGGGCCGATACACGCGATCACCGTCACGTTGTGCGGCTTGCCCGCGATACCGACGAGGTTGCGCACCGTGGAGGACGACGTGAACAGCACGGCGTCGAACCCGCCGCCCTTGATCGCCTCACGGGTCTCGGCCGGCGGCGGCGACGCGCGCACCGTCCGGTAGGCGGTGACGTCGTCGACCTCCCAGCCCAGTTCGATCAGCCCGGCGACCAGCGTCTCCGTGGCGATGTCGGCCCGCGGCAGGAACACCCGGTCGATCGGGTCGAAGACCGGGTCGTACGGCGGCCAGTCCTCCAGCAGTCCGGCCGCGGACTGCTCACCGCTCGGCACGAGGTCCGGCTTGACGCCGAAGTCGATGAGCGAAGCGGCGGTGGCCTCGCCGACCGCGGCGACCTTGATGCCCGCGAACGCGCGGGCGTCGAGCCCGTACTCCTCGAACTTCTCGCGCACGGCCTTGACGGCGTTGACGGACGTGAAGGCGATCCACTCGTACCGGCCGGTGACGAGACCCTTGACCGCACGTTCCATCTGCTGGGGCGTGCGCGGCGGTTCCACCGCGATGGTCGGTACCTCGTGCGGCACGGCGCCGTACGACCTGAGCTGGTCGGACAGCGACGCCGACTGCTCCTTGGTGCGCGGCACGAGCACCTTCCAGCCGAACAGCGGCTTGGACTCGAACCAGGCGAGTTGCTCGCGCTGCGCGGCGGAGCTGCGCTCGCCGACGACGGCTATGACGGACTGGTGCCCGTCGGGCGACGGCAGCACCTTCGCCTGTTTGAGGGTGCCCGCGATGGTGCCGAGGGTCGCCGTCCAGGTGCGCTGGCGCGTCGTCGTGCCGGCGGCGGTGACGGTGATCGGGGTGTCCGGTTTGCGGCCGGCCGCGACGAGTTCGCCCGCCGTGGCGACGACCGTGTCGAGTGTCGTGGAGACGACGGCGGTGCCGTCGCTCGCTCCGACCTCGCCCCAGCAGCGCTCGCTCGCGGTGCGCGCGTCGACGAACCGTACGTCGGTGCCTTGCGCGTCCCGCAGGGGAACGCCCGCGTAAGCGGGCACCCCGACGGCGGCGGCGATGCCGGGCACGACCTCGAAACGGATCCCCGCGGAGGCGCAGGCGAGCATCTCGCGGCCGGCGTCGCCGTCCAGTCCCGGATCCCCGGTGACCGCACGGACGACCCGCTTGCCGCCCCGCGCGGCCTCCATGACAAGATTGGCGGCATCCCTGATCGCGGGGATACCGGCGGCTGTTGACGCGTCATCAACGACCGTCAGCGCGGGCGTGCTCACACTGTCGCGGGCATGCGTGCGTACGACGTCGAGCACTTCGGGCTCGGCAATCAGTACGTCCGCCCCCGCGAGCGCCTCGACGGCGCGCAGCGTCAGCAAACCCGGGTCTCCGGGTCCGGCACCGAGAAAGGTGACGTACCCCGATGCGGAGTGGGCCGGATGGTCAGTGGTGGTGGGGCTCAAAGTGCTCGCTCCCCCATAAGACCGGCCGCACCTTTGGCAAGCATCTCGGACGCGAGTTCGCGCCCGAGCGCGAGAGCGTGCTGGTGCGACGCGGGTACGGGACCGGTGGTGGACAGCTGCACCAGCGTCGAGCCGTCGGCGGTACCGACGACGCCACGCAGGCGCATTTCGTTGACAATCTGCCCGTCGGCCAGCAGGTCGGCGAGGGCTCCCACGGGAGCGCTGCAGCCGGCCTCCAGGGCGGCGAGCAGGGACCGCTCGGCGGTCACGGCGGCCCGGGTGTCCGGGTCGTCGAGCTCGGCGAGCAAAGTGGCGAGGTCTACGTTGACCGCCGCGCACTCTACAGCGAGCGCTCCCTGGCCGGGAGCGGGCAGGACGGTGTCGGCCGACAGGATGTCGGTGACCTCCCCGCTCCTGCCGAGGCGGTTGAGGCCCGCGGCGGCGAGCACGACAGCGTCGAGCTCCCCGTCGTGGACGTACCCGATCCGGGTGTCTACGTTTCCCCGGACCGGCACGATCTGAAGGGCGCGGCCGTGGCCGCGGGCATGGGCGAGGAGCTGCGCGGAACGGCGCGCGGAGCCCGTGCCGACGCGGGCGCCGTCCGGGAGTCCGGCGAACGTGAGCCCGTCGCGGGCGACGAGCACGTCGCGCGGGTCCTCGCGGGGCGGGACGGCGGCGATGACGAGGCCGTCGGGCTGCGCCGTCGGCAGGTCCTTGAGCGAGTGCACCGCGAGGTCGACGTCACCGAGCAGCAGCGCGTCGCGCAGGGCGGTGGCGAAGACGCCGCTGCCGCCGATCTGCGCGAGGCGCTCGCGGGAGGTGTCCCCGTACGTGGTGATCTCGACCAGCTCGACGGGGCGGCCGGACAGTTCGGCGACGGCGTCGGCGATCTGCTGGGACTGCGCCTTCGCGAGGGGGCTGCGACGGGTGCCCAGGCGCAGTGGCCGGGCGGGCAGGCCGGCGGGCGGGGACGCCGCGGGGGCGTTCATGCCCGGCCCCGGTCGGCACGGCTGACGGCGGCGACCGTCTGCGGGTCCAGGTCGAACAGCTCACGCAGCGCGTCCGCGTATCCGGCGCCGCCGGGCTCGGCGGCGAGCTGCTTGACGCGCACGGTCGGCGCATGAAGGAGCTTGTCGACGACGCGCCGCACGGTACGCGTGATCTCGGCACGCTCCTTCTCGTCCAGGCCGGGAAGTCTGCTGTCGAGCCGGGCGATCTCCCCGGCGACGACGTCGGCGGCCATGGCGCGCAGCGCGACGACCGTCGGCGTGATGTGCGCCGCGCGCTGCGCGGCACCGAACGCGGCGACCTCTTCGGAGACGATCGCGCGGACCTTGTCCACGTCGGCGGCCATCGGCGCGTCGGCGGACGCGTCGGCGAGGGTCTCGATGTCGGCGAAGGTGACGCCGTCCACCCGGTGGGCGTCGGCGTCGATGTCACGGGGCATCGCGAGGTCGAGGAGCGCGAGCCGCGCGCCGTCCGGCCGGCCGTGCACGGCGGCGCGGACCGCGTCGCCGCTCAGCACGAGGCCGGTGGCGCCGGTACAGGACACGGCGATGTCGGCGGCGCTCAGCTCACTGTCGACGGCGCCCATTCCGACGGCGCGGGCCCGCACCCCGGTGCCGCCGGGCTGCTGGAGGATCTCCACCAGCCTCTCGGCGCGGGCGGCCGTGCGGTTGGCGATCACTATCTCGGCGACGCCCGCCCTGGCGAGGGTGGCGGCGGCGAGCGAGGACATGGACCCGGCGCCGATGACGAGGGCCCGCTTGCCCTTGGCCCAGGTGTCGACGCCGTCGGCGCCGGCGAGCTGCTGGAGGCCGAAGGTGACGAGGGACTGGCCCGCCCGGTCGATGCCGGTCTCGCTGTGGGCGCGCTTGCCGACCCGCAGCGCCTGCTGGAACAGGTCGTTCAGCAGGCGGCCCGCGGTGTGCAGGTCCTGGCCGAGGGCGAGGGCGTCCTTGATCTGTCCGAGGATCTGCCCCTCCCCTATGACCATCGAGTCCAGGCCGCAGGCCACCGAGAGCAGGTGGTGGACGGCCCGGTCCTCGTAGTGCACATAGAGGTACGGGGTGAGCTCGTCGAGCCCGACGCCGCTGTGCCGGCCGAGGAGTGTGGACAGCTCGGCGACGCCCGCGTGGAACTTGTCGACGTCGGCGTACAGCTCGATGCGGTTGCAGGTGGCGAGAACCGCCGCCTCGGTGGCGGGTTCCGTCGCCAGGCTGTCCTGCAACAGCTTGACCTGCGCGTCGGCGGGGAGCGAGGCCCGCTCCAGCACGCTGACGGGTGCGCTGCGGTGGCTGAGGCCCACGACCAGGAGGCTCATGCCGGCATCACCGCGGGCAGCTCGCCTTCGGGTCCCTTGCGGCCGCGGCCCGCGGTGGGCGCGGTGCCGCCGCCGGCGGGCGCGGTACCCGCCCCGGCGGCGGTGTGCGCGGCGCCGTCCTGCGCGACGGTCGTCGGCGGTGGCGGCGGTACGTCCGGCATGTCCTCACCGGCCTTGCGCTGCTCGTGGAACGCGAGGATCTGCAGCTCGATGGACAGGTCGACCTTCCGCACGTCCACCCCGTCCGGGACGGTCAGCACGGTCGGCGCGAAGTTGAGGATCGAGGTGACCCCGGCGGCCACGAGCCGGTCGCAGACCTGCTGGGCCGCTCCCGCCGGGGTGGCGATGACACCGATGGACACACCGTTGTCCCGGATGATGTCTTCGAGCTGGTCGGAGTGGCGCACGGGGATCCCGGCGACGGGCTTGCCCGCCATGGCCGGGTCGGCGTCTATCAGGGCGGCGACCCGGAACCCCCGGGAGGCGAACCCGCCGTAGTTGGCGAGCGCGGCGCCGAGGTTGCCGATACCGACGATCACGACGGGCCAGTCCTGGGTCAGGCCGAGCTCGCGGGAGATCTGGTAGACGAGGTACTCGACGTCGTAGCCGACACCGCGGGTGCCGTAGGAGCCGAGGTACGAGAAGTCCTTGCGCAGCTTCGCCGAGTTGACCCCGGCGGCGGCGGCGAGCTCCTCGGAGGAGACCGTGGGCACCGAGCGCTCGGAGAGGCCGGTGAGCGCCCGCAGATAGAGCGGGAGCCTGGCGACGGTGGCCTCGGGAATGCCTCGGCTGCGAGTCGCCGGTCGGTGCGTTCGGCCAGTTGCCACGGTGCTCCTGCGGGATGAGCGGGGTTGCAGGCGGTCGTGCGTTTCGTGGCCGCCCCGTCGAGTGCAGGCTATGTCTTTGTGAACGCGTGCACAAAGATGGTGTCCGTTTTGTCTGACCAAAGTGACCGGGGTCACGCGCTCGGATCGCGTAACGGCGGAACCAACCACGAGGTCGGACCGTTGCCTCGGACCAGGGCGCATGCCGGCCACACCTCTCACCCGGACGCCCCCGTCGGATCGACGCCGGCACGGCGCACCGGCGAAGCACCCGCGATCGTAACCGCCTTTCCCAGGAGACCCGCCCTTCCTCAGGATCCCCGCCCGCGGGGGGACGGGGATCGCGGATCGCGCGGCCGGGCTCAGGGCGCGAGTGCGCGCAGGAGCCGCTCCTCGTCCACCCGCCAGAAGGTGTGCTGCTCGCCGTCGACGAGGACCACGGGGATCTGCTCCCAGTACGCGTCACGCAGCGCGTCGTCGGTGGTGATGTCCTTCTCCTCGAAGACCGCGCCGGCCTGGGCGCAGACCCGCTCCACCACCACGCGGGCGTCGTCGCACAGATGGCAGCCCGGCTTGGAGATGAGTGTCACGCAGCGCGGGGGCGCGGGATCAGCGCCGCCCGCCCGCGGGCCGCGCTCCCGGCCGGTGGCCGCCCCGTCCTTCTTCGTACGCCGCAGCAGAGGGGTCATGCCTGCCATTCTCCGCCTCCGCGCCGACGGGGACCGCCCGTTGTCCAGGGCCCCCCATCGATCATCATGTGTGCCGATTAACACATCGGTCGGCGAGTGTTCACACCCGGGGCGCCCCTTCGCGGCAGGAAGGCCGAACGGGACTGGTTATGCTCACCACATGGCCGCACTCGGATGGCTCACTCCGCGCAGGCGCTCCGCCACACCCAGGAGCGTCCTGGCGGGCGAGGCCGCAGCCGAGGCCGCCCGCAGGTCCACCGCGGACGTCGGCCTCGTCGACCGCGACGGGCGCCCGGGCGAGGAGCCCGGCGTCCCGGCGGAAGTGGTACCCGACTTCCCGGTCTTCGGCGACGTACGCGCCGCCGCGTTCTTCGACCTCGACAACACCGTCATGCAGGGCGCCGCGATCTTCCACCTCAGCAGGGGCCTGTACAAGAGGAAGTTCTTCCAGCGCCGCGAGCTGGCCCGCTTCGCGTGGCAGCAGGCCTGGTTCCGGCTCGCGGGCGTCGAGGACCCCGACCACATGCAGGACGTACGGGATTCCGCACTGTCCATCGTCAAGGGCCACCGCGTCGCCGAACTGATGTCGATCAGCGACGAGATCTACGACGAGTACATGGCCGACCGCATCTGGGCCGGCACCCGTGCCCTCGCCCAGGCCCACCTCGACGCGGGCCAGCAGGTCTGGCTCGTGACGGCCGCGCCCGTCGAGACCGCGACGATCATCGCCCGCAGGCTCGGCCTGACCGGCGCGCTCGGCACCGTCGCCGAATCCGTGGACGGCGTCTACACCGGCCGTCTCGTCGGAGAGCCGCTGCACGGCCCCGCGAAGGCCGAGGCCGTACGGGCACTCGCCGCGGCCGAGGGCTTCGACCTGCCGCGCTGCGCCGCGTACAGCGACTCGCACAACGACATCCCGATGCTGTCCCTGGTGGGCCACCCGCACGCGATCAACCCCGACGCCAAGCTCCGCAAGCACGCCCGCGAACGCGGCTGGCGGCTGCGCGACTACCGCACCGGCCGCAAGGCCGTGAAGGTCGGCATCCCGGCCGCGGCGGGCTTCGGCGCGCTCGCGGGCGGCACCGCGGCGGCCGTCGCCCTGCACCGCCGCCGCCGCTGACCCGGACGGGCCCCGCACAGCCTCCGCCGTTCGACTCCGCCTCCCCGCCCTCCCGCACCCGTCTCCTGGCGCCCCCGAAGCGCCTGTCTCCCGGCTCCCGGCTGTCGGTCCGGTGCTCTCCGTCCGGCCCCGGCACCCTCGCTCCGGCCCCGGCTCCCGCTCCGTCTCTCGCTCTGGCCTCCCTCTCCGGCCCCCGCCGGACGCCGCCGCGCGGGGCCGGTCCGGCTGCGCTGTGTGACGACCACGCCGGGACGCCCTCACGCTCCGCACGAACACGGTGCGTACCCGTGGGAGCGACCCCGCCCCCGGCACCGGACCCCACCCGACCACGCGATCCGCACCACGCGCGTGCCCAGCGTGATGTCACTCGTACGAATGTCGTTGGTGTGTCCGATTCGCCGCCTGCCGGCAGTCCCCCGGGCCGCCGTGCTGGTGATCAGATCTTGACGCAATCCGATCAGCAACCGGTCACCATCCGCTACTTGAACCATCGATGAGCCGTCACTGAAGCGACGTAATCGATGATTTGAGCAACTCGGTGTAGCACCGCCTGTACGAAGCGTTATTCTCCTCAGACGCATACCGGACCCCAGCTCGCGACAACGAGTAAGGGGTCCCGCACTGCACGTGATGGAAGCTCTGCCTCTGGGAGACCCGTGTACTCACACGTCGGGGTTGACGCCTCGGGCCTGGCTACGCTGCGCGCAACGGTCCTGGACCACTTGCGCGGTCTTGTCGCCACCGCGTACGCCGTACCCGCACTCGCCGCACCGGCCCCTGCCGTGAGCGGCCCTATCGGTCCTTGCTATGCCCTGGCGAGCGGTGGGGCGGCGGTCGGCAGGAGGAGCGGCCGCGCCAGGGGCGCGACCGGCTCCACCCCGACCACCGCACGCCGCCCCACCGCCGACAGCGACAGCGCGCGGATGATGGACCTGGTCGAGCGCGCCCAGGCCGGCGAGGCCGACGCCTTCGGCCGGCTGTACGACCAGTACAGCGACACCGTCTACCGCTACATCTACTACCGGGTGGGCGGGCGGGCCACCGCTGAGGACCTCACCAGCGAGACCTTCCTGCGCGCCCTGCGCAGGATCTCCACCTTCACCTGGCAGGGCCGTGACTTCGGCGCCTGGCTCGTCACCATCGCCCGCAACCTGGTCGCCGACCACTTCAAGTCGAGCAGGTTCCGGCTCGAAGTGACCACCGGCGAAATGCTGGACGCCAACGAGGTCGAGCGCAGCCCGGAGGACTCCGTCCTGGAGTCCCTCTCCAACGCCGCGCTGCTCGAAGCCGTACGCAAACTCAACCCGCAGCAGCAGGAGTGCGTCACGCTCCGCTTCCTCCAGGGCCTCTCGGTCGCCGAGACCGCCCGCGTCATGGGGAAGAACGAGGGCGCGATCAAGACCCTCCAGTACCGCGCCGTACGCACGCTCGCCCGGCTGCTGCCCGACGACGCGCGCTGACAGCACCCTCCTTTACGGCCGCCCGGCCCACGCCGGGCGGCTCTGAGCACCCCCCACGCAGACCAGTCCTCAACCCCCTCTCCATCACGCTGCGTTGACAGAGTGGTGACACTGTGGTCCGATCGCCGTCCGCGCGTAACCCAAGTGCGGCACCGCTCGTTGTGCGGGATGCAGGCTCCCTGTGTCCCCCGCGCACGCGGGTCGATCCTCATCGGACCCCCAGGGGAGTCGACCGTCATGACGAGAGGAGGTGCCGCCAGTGATCGCGAACGTCTCGGCACACCGGCGGGCGAACGCCTTCGCCCAGACCCTGGACGACAGGAGCGACCCGGGCTCGGCGACGGCGCAGTCGGCCGAGCCGGCCGCCGAACATGCCGAACCAGCCGACCAGAGGCGGCTGTTGGGCCTGGCGAACAGCCTCGGCGAAATGCCGAAGCCCATGCTGGACCCCGAGGTCAAAGTGGTGCAACGGGCACAGCTCGTGGCCGCCATGGAGGCCATGCTGCAGGAAGGCACGGCCGGTCAGGGATCCCCGGGCCCTACCGTGCCCGAGCAGCGCACATCGAAGGGCGCCCACCGGGCGTCCCCCCTCGGCCGGCTGCGGCCGAGGTCCCGCTGGTCGAAGAGCCTCGCCGCAGGTGGCCTCACGGTCGGTGTGGCGGCGGGCGCCTTCAGCGGAGTCGCCGCTGCCAGCTCCGACGCACTGCCCGGTGACTCGCTCTACGGGCTCAAACGCGGCATGGAGGACATCAGAATCGACCTGGCGGACAACGACTCCGCACGCGGCGGCCTCTATCTCGACCACGCGTCCACCCGGCTCGCCGAGGCGCGAAGACTCATGGAACGGGACCGCACCGGGCACCTCGACCACGAGTCCCTGACCGAGATCCGCCGCACCCTCACGGGGATGAAGGACGACGCCTCGGAGGGCCACCGCCTGCTCCACGCGGCCTACGAGAAGAACGGCTCGCTGGCGCCGATGGCGACCCTGTCGTCGTTCGCCGCCTCGCACCGGCAGGCGTGGGACGGGCTGCGCGGGCGCCTTCCGGTGCAGCTCACCGACGTCGGCAACGAGGTCAACTCGGTCTTCGCGGCCATAGACCAGGACGTCGCCCCGCTGAAGTCGAAGCTCCCGGGGCCCGACAGCACCCAGTCCGGCTCCGCGCCCGACGCCACCCAGAGCGCCGGGACGCCCGGTACCGGCAAGCACCGCAAGCCCTCGCCCGCCGCCCCGAGCGCGGGCGAGAGCCACGGCCAGAACGGCTCCGGCCAGGGACACGGCTCACCCTCCCCGTCCGGTACGGACGGCGGTTCGGCGAACTCGTCCCACCAGGGCGGCCTGATCGGCGGCGCCGCGGGCGGCCTCGTCGACCCGCCGTCGGGACCCGCCTCCGACCCGGCGGCCCCGCCGGAGGACCAGGTCCCGGGTGCCCCCGCGCCCGACGTCACGCTCCCGCCGCTGCTGCCCGGGCTGCTGCCCGGTCTCGGCATCGACGAGCACGACGCGGACGAGGGGCAGTAGGGCGCACCGCACGCACACCGTGAGGGGGGTGGTTCCCCGCCAGGGAACCACCCCCCTCACGCCTGCGGTCGCACGTCACGCACGACGCGGTCGCGCACGCCTCAGAAGAACACCGACCTGCGCTGCACCAGCAGCTTGTACAACGTGTGCTGGATCTGCTCCCGCACCTGGTCCGTGAGGTTGAACATCAGCATCGGGTCCTCCACCGCCTCCGGCGGATACCCGTCCGTCGCGATCGGCGCACCGAACTGGATCGTCCATTTCGTCGGCAGCGGCACCACCCCGAGCGGCCCCAGCCAGGGGAAGGTCGGCGTCAGCGGGAAGTACGGGATTCCCAGCAGCCGCGCCAGCGTCTTCGAGTTGCCCAGCATCGGGTAGATCTCCTCCGCCCCGACGATCGAGCACGGCACGATCGGCACGCCCGCCCGCAGCGCCGTCGACACGAAGCCGCCCCGCCCGAACCGCTGGAGCTTGTAGCGCTCCGCGAACGGCTTGCCGAGCCCCTTGAATCCCTCCGGCATCACGCCGACGACCTCGCCCCGGCCGAGGAGCTCCTCCGCGTCCTCCGCGCACGCCAGCGTGTGACCCGCCTTGCGGGCCAGCTCGTTGACGACCGGCAGCATGAACACCAGGTCCGCCGCGAGCAGCCGCAGGTGCCGGTCCGCCGGGTGGTGGTCGTGCACGGCGACCTGCATCATCAGCCCGTCCAGCGGCAGCGTCCCCGAGTGGTTCGCCACCACCAGCGCGCCGCCCTCCGACGGGATGTTCTCGATGCCTTTGACCTCGACCCGGAAGTAGTTCTCGTACACGGGCCTGATCAACGACATCAGCACCTGGTCGGTGAGGTCCTTGTCATAGCCGAAGTCGTCGACCTCGTACTCGCCCGTCACCCGGCGCCGCAGGAACGCGAGCCCGCTCGCGATCCGCTCCTCCCAGCCCGGCCGGCCGTCCTCGGGCCGGCCCCCGCCGTCGCCGGGGCGGGCACCGCCCGCGTCGAAGGAGCCACCCGAGCCCGCACCGGAGCCGTCCGCGGGGCCGGAGCCGCCACCGGCCCCCGGCTCCGGCACCGGCCGCAACGGGGGACGTCCCGCGCCCGCCGGCCGTTCGTGCCCCCCGCCGCGCCCCGTTCCCCGCCCGCGCGGACGCTTACCGCTCCCGTCACCGAACGGGATCACCTTGGCATCGGCCATGTCAGTCGCGCTCCTTGCCCGCGTCGCCGCTCACACCGTCGCCCGCGCCCCGCGCACCGGCGCGGCCGCCGTCACCGCCGTCGTACTCCAGGAAGTCACCGAACCGGTCCGCGGCGTACCCCGTCGCCCGGCCCGCCACCGCCGACAGGCGGTCCACGAGCGCCCCGGCCGTCTCCGGCGGCAGCAGGCCCGCACCCCGGCCCCGCGCGAACGCCTCGAAGGCACCGGCCGTCGTGTACGCGGGAGCGAACCCCAGCGTCTCGCGCATCTGGTCCGTACTCACGACCCGGCCGTGCGTGAGCAGCCTGATCTGTTCCGGCGCGAAGTCCGTCATGCCCGTCGTGCGCAGCGCGGAGCCCATCCAGGTCACCGCGGGCAGCAGCACCGGCACCGTCGGCCTGCCGAGCCGGCGCGCGCACTGCGACAGCAGCAGCACCCCGTCACCGGCCACGTTGAACGTGCCGCTGCTCCGCGATCCGCTGCGCTCCTCGTCGGCCACGAGCAGCAGGATGCCGATCACGTCGTCCTCGTGCACGAACTGGAGCCGCGGGTCGTAACCGAACACCGTGGGCAGCAGCGGCAGCGAGAAGTACTCGCCGAGCGGCGTGTCCGCCGTAGGACCGAGGATGTTGGCGAACCGCAGCACGGACACCGCGACATCGGGCCGCCGGCGCGCGAAGCCCCGTACGTACCCCTCGACCTCGACCGCGTCCTTCGCGAAGCCGCCGCTCGGCAGGGACTTCGGCGGCATCGTCTCCGTGAAGACGGCGGGATCGCGCGGCGCCGACCCGTACACGCTCGTGCTCGACTTCACGACGAGCCGGCGTACGGCGGGGGATTTCTGGCAGGCACCGAGCAGCTGCATGGTGCCGATCACATTGCTCTCCTTGACGGAGGCGCGGCTGCCGCCGCCGAGCGGAGTGCCCGTCACATCCATGTGGACGACCGTGTCCACCCGGTGCTCCGCCAGCACCCGCGCTATCGCCGGCCTGCGGATGTCGGCACGGACGAACACCGCGCCGTCCAGTGCGTGGCCCGGATCGACCGCGTCCACCGCGACGACCCGTTCCACACCCGGCTCACGCCGCAGGTGCCGTACGAGACGGCCCCCGAGCTGCCGGGCGGCTCCAGTGACGAGCACCACTCTGCCCACGGACAGCGCCTTTCCTCAACGGATCACGAACCGACCGGTTCACGAACGCACAGGTTCAGGACATGCGACATGGCGGCCCCTCCACCGTTACCGGTGAGAGGGGCCGCCACTGCGTACAGCGTGCCGTTTCCGGCATCGTCCCCGCGTACGCGGGGACTGACTCACTTCTTGTTGCGACGCTGAACGCGCGTGCGCTTGAGCAGCTTGCGGTGCTTCTTCTTGGCCATCCGCTTGCGCCGCTTCTTGATAACAGAGCCCACGACTACCCTCGCTCACTTCTTCTCACTCGGTGCGGGGCGTCTGGGCCCACACGACCTACGTCGGGCCAGCCTACCCGCCGCCGAGTGCCGGACGTAATCCGAGGGGATCCGGGGGTCTGCGTCAGGCTGATTCCACCCCCACGTAGGACTCCCGGAGGTACTCGTGAACCGCTTGCTCCGGGACCCGGAAAGACCTGCCCACCCGGATCGCCGGCAGATGACCGCTGTGCACCAAGCGGTACACGGTCATCTTCGACACTCTCATCACCGAGGCGACTTCCGCCACGGTAAGGAACTTGACCTCGTTGAGAGGCCTCTCGCTGTCAGCAGCCATGACCCACCTGTACCTTCCGCACTGCAACGGCCCCCGGCTTCCCCTCCGGTGACTCTTCGTCGCTGTGCGCTCACTACCAGGGTAGGGGCGGGTGATACGAGTGGGGAAGAGGAGCACCCCACAGCTGATTACTGTGACAGACAGGCCCGATTGAGTACATACCGCACCAGCGGACGGTAGTAGGCGGGGCGCGCACCGTCGTCCAGCGGCACCGCCACGGACACCCTGCCCTCCGCTTCGCCGACGAACACCGCCGGGTCGTCGGTGTCCGCCAGGGCGATCGCCTCGACACCGAGCTGACCTGCGCCGCAGACCCACCCGTGGTCCCCCACGACCAGCTCGGGAAGCCGCCCGCCGGAGGCCGCCGCGGCCTCCAGGACCACCCGTACGGGCAGCGGCGAATGGGAATGTGCGCCGGTCTCACTCCCGGCGCACCGCACTCCCTCCTCACGCACCAACGCCACACCCCGGACGTAATCCAGGCGGTACGTGCGTAGACCGAACCGGGTCGCTATGTCGACACACCTGCCCTGCGCCGGCATGAGGACTTCACATCCTGCCGTCGACAGAGCGTCTGCGAGTTCGCCGTAGAACCCCAGCAGCCGGTCCGGATGCCCCGTCCCGAACAGCACGGCCGCCCCACGCGACACAGCCGCCGCGAGGCGCCGCGCGAACGCGTCCAGGGCGTCCAACGTCCGTTCCGGGTCGATCACATCGGCCCCGGTCACCTGGCGGGGATCGGCGGACACCCCGCACCGGTCCGCCATCAGCCGCAGCAGATCCCGCTCCTGCCAGCCCCGCTCGGGCGCGAGCCCCAGCGTGACCCGCGGATCCCGCGCGGCGAACAGCCGGTAGGCGAGCAGACTCGCCTCCCGGGAGGTGGCCACGGGCCCGGCGAGACGGGCCGCCAGCAAATGCGCCCGAAGCGCCCCGGTAGTCAGCACCCGGCCGATGCTTCCGCACCGCACGGACCGCCGCCCTCAATCCCCGGGGATGCCCCACGGTTGGCGTAACACACGCCTGTACGAACGGTACGCCTCCGCCGGCACGGCGCGTCCCGTCCGGTCGGACCCCGGGCCCCACCCCGGGCGTGTCCCCCGGTCGTACGACGTGCCCGCACGGCCGCCCGAAGCACGGCAGCCACCCGCCGGGCCCGGAGCACGGCGACAACCCGCAGCACGACGACAGCCCGGCACCCGGAAGCCCGGCCACGGGAGCAGCCGCAGGCAGCCCGAGACGTAACACCCGAGACGTAACAGCGGGGCCGGCGCGGCAGCCCGACACCTCGCGGCACGGCTGCGGCAGCACCACCGGCACCCGCCGGCGCCGCCACGCCGGCAGCCCCACGCCCGTCCGCACTGCTACGGCAGCAGCCCCCGCAGCGGGAACACCGCCTGCCGGGTCGCCCTGATCGCCTGGTCCAGCCGGTCCGCCGGGTCGTAACCCGTCTCCCACGCCTGCCACCCCGGCGTCCCGCCGTCCGTCATCCGGCCCGGCCCCAACTGCCGTGTCCGTGCGTACACTTCGTCCCGCCACGACGCCGGGAGCACTGACTCGGGACCGACCGGGCGGTGCGCCGCGATCCCCACCAGATGCGTCCACGACCGGGGTACCACGTCCACCACCGCGTACCCGCCGCCGCCGAGCGCCAGCCACCGGCCCTCGTCCGCGAACTCGTGCGCCAGGTCATGACAGGCGGACTGCACCGCGCGCTGCGCGTCCAGGGACACCGCCAGGTGCCCCAGCGGGTCCTCGAAGTGGGTGTCGGCGCCGTGCTGCGAGACCACCACCTGCGGCCGGAACCCGGCAAGCAGCTCCGGCACCACCGCGTGGAACGCCCGCAGCCAGCCCGCGTCGCCCGTGCCCGCCGGAAGCGCCACGTTCACCGCGCCGCCCTCACCCGCGCCGTACCCGGTCTCCGTCGGCCAGCCCGTACCCGGGAACAACGTCCGCGGATGCTCGTGCACCGAGATCGTCAGGACCCGCGGGTCCTCCCAGAACGCGGCCTGGACACCGTCCCCGTGGTGCACGTCCGTGTCGATGTACGCGACGCGCTCCGCACCCAGCTCCAGCATCCGCGCGATCGCGAGAGCCGCGTCGTTGTAGACGCAGAACCCGGACGCCTCGGCGGGCATCGCGTGGTGCAGTCCCCCCGTGAAGTTGACCGCGTGCGCGGCCTCCCCGGCCCACACCGCCTCGGCCGCCGCCACCGAGAGGCCCGCGATCAGCGCCGACGCCTCGTGCATCCCCGCGAACGCCGGGTCGTCCTCCGTACCGAGCCCGTACGAACCGTCCGCGGAACGCGGGTCCGCCGACACCGCCCGTACCGCGTCCACGTAGTCCTGCCGGTGCACGAGCCCCAGCGTGGAGTCCCCGGCCGGTGGCGCCGACCGAACTTCGGCTTCCTCGTCCAGCCCGTACGCCCGTACCAGTGCCATGGTCAGCGCGAGCCGCACCGGGTCCATCGGGTGCGACCCGCTGAACCTGTACGTCGTGACCGCGTCATCCCACATCAGCAGTGCGCGGCCGTTCTTGCCCGTCATGCCCGCCACCGTATCCGTCGGGCACCCGGGCGAACGAGCGGGCGTAGGCCGACGTCGCCACCACCATCACCATCGGCACGAGCATCGCGCCCCGATAACTCCACGCATCGCCCAAGGCACCCACCAGCGGCGAACCGACCAGAAAACCGACATAGTTGAAGATGTTGAGGCGCGCGACGGCCGCGTCGCTCGCGCCGGGGAACAACCGGCCCGCCGCCGCGAAACACTGCGGCACCAGCACACACAGACCGAACCCCAGCAGCGTGAAGCCGAGAATGCCGGACCACGGACCGGGCGCCACCGCCACCACCGCGAACCCCAGCGCCGCCAGCAGCGACCCGCAGCGCACCACGAGCACAGGACCGAACCGCCGCACCCCGAAGTCCCCCAGGGCCCGCCCGATCAGCGTCGTGACCATGTACGCGTTGTACGGGACGGTCGCGAGCTCCGCGGAACTGCCCAAAGTGTCCTGCAGGTACTTCGCCGACCAGTTGGAAACGGTCGAGTCCCCGATGTACGCGAACGCCATCACCAGGCACAGCGGCAGCAGCGCCCGGAACACCACACGCGGAGCACCGCCCGCCGCACCGCCTCCCGGCTCCCGCGCGACCACCACAGGCCCGCCCACGGCATCCGGCGCGTCGGCGTCCACGTACCAGCGGCTGCCGACCAGCGCCACGGGCAGCAGCACCACCACCGCCGGCAGGTACGAGACGAACAGCGACAGGTTCCCGTGCGCACCGACCCAGGCCAGCGACGCCCCGAGGATCCCACCGAGGCTGTACACGGCGTGGAAGCCCAGCATGATGCTCCGCCCGTACGTCCGCTGAAGGCTCACTCCCAGCATGTTCATCGACGCGTCGAGGCCGCCCACCGCGAGCCCGAACGCCCCGAGCGACACGGCGACCTGCCACACCTCGCTGCCCGCGCCGACCCCCAGGAGCGCCAGCATCACCACCGGCTGCAGGCACCGCAGCACCACCGCGGGCCGCGCCCGCGCCACGATCCGTTCGGTCAGCACACTCCCGGCACCGGCGAGGACGGGCACGGCCGCCAGGAACACCGGCAGCAGCCCGTCGGAAATCCCGTACCGGTCCTGGATCGCCGGGATACGGGTCACCAGCAGGGCGAACGTCACCCCCTGGGCGAAGAAGCCCACACCGAGGGAGATCCGGCCCCGCCGCAGCCGCGCATCCGTCATGGCGCGACAGCGTAGAACGCGTGGCTACCGCTGGGTAGAGAAAGCACACACCCAATCGGCGAGGGCTACGCGAGCAGCGCCGGGAGCTCCTCCATCACGGAGAAGTACCCACCGGCACCCGCAAGTTCGGCGACCGGTGTCATCGCGGTGAAGGCGTACACGTCCATCCCGGCGGCCCGCCCCGCGGCGAGCCCCAGCGGGCTGTCCTCGACCACGGCACACCGCTCGGGGGCGACGCCCATGCGGCGGGCCGCGTGCAGGAAGAGGTCGGGCGCCGGCTTGCCGCGCCCGACATCCTCCGCGCTGAAGACGGTGTCCTCACGAAACCACCGGTCGAGCCCCGTCCTGCGGTGCCCGACCCGGATCCGCTCGTGGCTGCCCGAGGACGCCACACAGTAGGCGACACCGTCCGCACGCAGCCCCTTCAGGACCTCCGACACCCCCGCCACCGGTTCGAGTTCACGCTCGAACGCCGCGAACACCCGCGCGTGCAGGGTGTCGTCGAAATCGTCCGGCAGCGCCTGCCCGGTGCGCTCCCCGACCAGATCGTGCACGCGGTGCAGGGCAGCCCCCATGAAGTCCCGGACCGACTCCTCGTAGGTGGTGGGATGGCCCAGCTCGGTGAGGTACGCGGCCAGGATCGTGTTGGAGATCGGCTCGCTGTCGACGAGGACCCCGTCGTTGTCGAAGATGATCAGGTCATAGCGCATGCTCACGACCCTAGAGGTGCCCCTCGGCCGCACCCGCCCCGGACGGGGCGGCGGCTGTGGGCCGACCAGCGCGACCCGCCGCCGCGACGTCGGGACCGCTGCTGGTATGCGCCGCCGGGGCGAACATGCCCGGGTTCCCCGGCGTCCCCCGGTCAGGGGCACAGTGGACGCGAAGAGGGCCCGCATGCCGGCCCCGGCCGGAAACGGTTTTCGACATTCGGCATTCGGCCGCGTCGCGAACGACGAGCGGCGAACGACGCGAAAAAGGGTCCGGGAACGCGAAAAGGGCCCGCACCATGTGCGGGCCCTTCCCCATTTAAAAATTGTTCGGCAGCGACCTACTCTCCCACAGGGTCCCCCCTGCAGTACCATCGGCGCGGTAAGGCTTAGCTTCCGGGTTCGGAATGTAACCGGGCGTTTCCCCTACGCTATAACCACCGAAACACTATGAAACAATCAACACAACCGGAATAAACACAGCTGTTCGTGGTTTCAGAACCAACACAGTGGACGCGAGCATCTATGGACAAGCCCTCGGCCTATTAGTACCGGTCAACTCCACCAGTCACCTGGCTTCCATCTCCGGCCTATCAACCCAGTCGTCTACTGGGAGCCTTACCCCATCAAGTGGGTGGGAGTCCTCATCTCGAAGCAGGCTTCCCGCTTAGATGCTTTCAGCGGTTATCCCTCCCGAACGTAGCCAACCAGCCATGCCCTTGGCAGGACAACTGGCACACCAGAGGTTCGTCCGTCCCGGTCCTCTCGTACTAGGGACAGCCCTTCTCAAGACTCCTGCGCGCGCAGCGGATAGGGACCGAACTGTCTCACGACGTTCTAAACCCAGCTCGCGTACCGCTTTAATGGGCGAACAGCCCAACCCTTGGGACCGACTCCAGCCCCAGGATGCGACGAGCCGACATCGAGGTGCCAAACCATCCCGTCGATATGGACTCTTGGGGAAGATCAGCCTGTTATCCCCGGGGTACCTTTTATCCGTTGAGCGACGGCGCTTCCACAAGCCACCGCCGGATCACTAGTCCCGACTTTCGTCCCTGCTCGACCCGTCAGTCTCACAGTCAAGCTCCCTTGTGCACTTACACTCACCACCTGATTACCAACCAGGCTGAGGGAACCTTTGGGCGCCTCCGTTACCCTTTGGGAGGCAACCGCCCCAGTTAAACTACCCATCAGACACTGTCCCTGATCCGGATCACGGACCCAGGTTAGACATCCAGCACGACCAGAGTGGTATTTCAACAATGACTCCACCTGAACTGGCGTCCAAGCTTCACAGTCTCCCACCTATCCTACACAAGCCGAACCGAACACCAATATCAAACTATAGTAAAGGTCCCGGGGTCTTTCCGTCCTGCTGCGCGAAACGAGCATCTTTACTCGTACTGCAATTTCACCGGGCCTATGGTCGAGACAGTCGAGAAGTCGTTACGCCATTCGTGCAGGTCGGAACTTACCCGACAAGGAATTTCGCTACCTTAGGATGGTTATAGTTACCACCGCCGTTTACTGGCGCTTAAGTTCTCAGCTTCGCCACACCGAAATGTGACTAACCGGTCCCCTTAACGTTCCAGCACCGGGCAGGCGTCAGTCCGTATACATCGCCTTACGGCTTCGCACGGACCTGTGTTTTTAGTAAACAGTCGCTTCTCGCTGGTCTCTGCGGCCACCCCCAGCTCACTGTGCAAGACAGATCACCAAGAATGGCCCCCCTTCTCCCGAAGTTACGGGGGCATTTTGCCGAGTTCCTTAACCATAGTTCACCCGAACGCCTCGGTATTCTCTACCAGACCACCTGAGTCGGTTTAGGGTACGGGCCGCCATAAAACTCGCTAGAGGCTTTTCTCGACAGCATAGGATCATCCACTTCACCACAATCGGCTCGGCATCAGGTCTCAGACACATGCATGGCGGATTTACCTACCACACGTCCTACACCCTTACCCCGGGACAACCACCGCCCGGGATGGACTACCTTCCTGCGTCACCCCATCACTTACCTACTACCACCTTGGACCAGCGGCTCCACCACTCCCCTCAACTCCGAAGAGATCAGGGCGGCTTCACGGCCTTAGCATCAGAGGATTCGATACTGGACGCTCTACAGCGGGTACCGGAATATCAACCGGTTATCCATCGACTACGCCTGTCGGCCTCGCCTTAGGTCCCGACTTACCCTGGGCAGATCAGCTTGACCCAGGAACCCTTAGTCAATCGGCGCACACGTTTCTCACGTGTGAATCGCTACTCATGCCTGCATTCTCACTCGTGAACCGTCCACCACTGCCTTCCGGCGCGGCTTCACCCGGCACACGACGCTCCCCTACCCAACCCAGCACCCGTTGGGGCTATACGCTGGATTGACACGACTTCGGCGGTACGCTTGAGCCCCGCTACATTGTCGGCGCGGAATCACTAGACCAGTGAGCTATTACGCACTCTTTCAAGGGTGGCTGCTTCTAAGCCAACCTCCTGGTTGTCTCTGCGACTCCACATCCTTTCCCACTTAGCGCACGCTTAGGGGCCTTAGTCGATGCTCTGGGCTGTTTCCCTCTCGACCATGGAGCTTATCCCCCACAGTCTCACTGCCGTGCTCTCACTTACCGGCATTCGGAGTTTGGCTAAGGTCAGTAACCCGGTAAGGCCCATCGCCTATCCAGTGCTCTACCTCCGGTAAGAAACACACGACGCTGCACCTAAATGCATTTCGGGGAGAACCAGCTATCACGGAGTTTGATTGGCCTTTCACCCCTAACCACAGGTCATCCCCCAGGTTTTCAACCCTGGTGGGTTCGGTCCTCCACGACCTCTTACAGCCGCTTCAACCTGCCCATGGCTAGATCACTCCGCTTCGGGTCTTGAGCGCGCTACTAAATCGCCCTATTCGGACTCGCTTTCGCTACGGCTCCCCCACACGGGTTAACCTCGCAACACACCGCAAACTCGCAGGCTCATTCTTCAAAAGGCACGCAGTCACGACATGCAAGCAAGCTTGCATGCGACGCTCCCACGGCTTGTAGGCACACGGTTTCAGGTACTATTTCACTCCGCTCCCGCGGTACTTTTCACCATTCCCTCACGGTACTATCCGCTATCGGTCACCAGGGAATATTTAGGCTTAGCGGGTGGTCCCGCCAGATTCACACAGGATTTCTCGAGGCCCGTGCTACTTGGGAAATAAACAAACGAGCCGTACAGATTTCAGCTACGGGGGTCTTACCCTCTACGCCGGGCCTTTCGCATGCCCTTCGCCTATCCATACGGTTTCTGACTCGCCTCACTGCCGGCAGACAATGAAAGTCCACTCCCACGACCCCGCCCACGCAACCCCTGCCGGGTATCACACGTGAACGGTTTAGCCTGATCCAGTTTCGCTCGCCGCTACTCCCGGAATCACTATTGTTTTCTCTTCCTGAGGGTACTGAGATGTTTCACTTCCCCTCGTTCCCTCCACACACCCTATGAGTTCAGGTGCGGGTGACAGCCCATGACGACTGCCGGGTTTCCCCATTCGGACACCCCCGGATCAAAGCTCGGTTGACAGCTCCCCGGGGCCTATCGCGGCCTCCCACGTCCTTCATCGGTTCCTGGTACCAAGGCATCCACCGTGCGCCCTTAAAAACTTGGCCACAGATGCTCGCGTCCACTGTGCAGTTCTCAAACAACGACCAGCCACCCATCACCCCACCCAAACAGGCGAGTTCACTGGGGCCGGCAACCCGAAGACACCAAGCTTTCGCCCATGCCCTCAGACACCCAACAGCGTGCCCGACACATCCCGTCCACCCCTGCATTCCACGCCCCGAAGGACAGTACTAGCAGCAATGATCCGTGATCTGCCGAATAGTCAACGTTCCACCCTTGAGCAACCGGCACCAGACATTCGCTGATGAACCGGCCTCTGACCGGACCCCGAAGGACCCGGTAAGAAATGCTCCTTAGAAAGGAGGTGATCCAGCCGCACCTTCCGGTACGGCTACCTTGTTACGACTTCGTCCCAATCGCCAGTCCCACCTTCGACAGCTCCCTCCACAAGGGTTAGGCCACCGGCTTCGGGTGTTACCGACTTTCGTGACGTGACGGGCGGTGTGTACAAGGCCCGGGAACGTATTCACCGCAGCAATGCTGATCTGCGATTACTAGCGACTCCGACTTCATGGGGTCGAGTTGCAGACCCCAATCCGAACTGAGACCGGCTTTTTGAGATTCGCTCCACCTCGCGGTATCGCAGCTCATTGTACCGGCCATTGTAGCACGTGTGCAGCCCAAGACATAAGGGGCATGATGACTTGACGTCGTCCCCACCTTCCTCCGAGTTGACCCCGGCGGTCTCCCGTGAGTCCCCAGCACCACAAGGGCCTGCTGGCAACACGGGACAAGGGTTGCGCTCGTTGCGGGACTTAACCCAACATCTCACGACACGAGCTGACGACAGCCATGCACCACCTGTACACCGACCACAAGGGGGGCACCATCTCTGATGCTTTCCGGTGTATGTCAAGCCTTGGTAAGGTTCTTCGCGTTGCGTCGAATTAAGCCACATGCTCCGCCGCTTGTGCGGGCCCCCGTCAATTCCTTTGAGTTTTAGCCTTGCGGCCGTACTCCCCAGGCGGGGAACTTAATGCGTTAGCTGCGGCGCGGACCACGTGGAATGTGACCCACACCTAGTTCCCAACGTTTACGGCGTGGACTACCAGGGTATCTAATCCTGTTCGCTCCCCACGCTTTCGCTCCTCAGCGTCAGTAATGGCCCAGAGATCCGCCTTCGCCACCGGTGTTCCTCCTGATATCTGCGCATTTCACCGCTACACCAGGAATTCCGATCTCCCCTACCACACTCTAGTCTGCCCGTATCGAATGCAGACCCGGGGTTAAGCCCCGGGCTTTCACATCCGACGTGACAAACCGCCTACGAGCTCTTTACGCCCAATAATTCCGGACAACGCTTGCGCCCTACGTATTACCGCGGCTGCTGGCACGTAGTTAGCCGGCGCTTCTTCTGCAGGTACCGTCACTTTCGCTTCTTCCCTGCTGAAAGAGGTTTACAACCCGAAGGCCGTCATCCCTCACGCGGCGTCGCTGCATCAGGCTTTCGCCCATTGTGCAATATTCCCCACTGCTGCCTCCCGTAGGAGTCTGGGCCGTGTCTCAGTCCCAGTGTGGCCGGTCGCCCTCTCAGGCCGGCTACCCGTCGTCGCCTTGGTAGGCCATTACCCCACCAACTAGCTGATAGGCCGCGGGCTCATCCTGCACCGCCGGAGCTTTCCACGCACATCCCATGCAGGAGTGCGTCAATATCCGGTATTAGACCCCGTTTCCAGGGCTTGTCCCAGAGTGCAGGGCAGATTGCCCACGTGTTACTCACCCGTTCGCCACTAATCCACCCCGAAAGGCTTCATCGTTCGACTTGCATGTGTTAAGCACGCCGCCAGCGTTCGTCCTGAGCCAGGATCAAACTCTCCGTGAATGCTTTCCCCGTAAACGGGGTGACACCACTCGGAGCGGAACCACAGGAAGGAATAATCCCTGCGGTTCACAGCGTCCTCGCTGTGTTGTGTTACTTCAAAGGAACCTCGTCCACCGGAACCATCCGAAGATTCGGATCGCCCGGCATAATGGACGGGGTATCAACATATCTGGCGTTGACTTTTAGCACGCTGTTGAGTTCTCAAGGAACGGACGCTTCCTTTGGATTCCCTTCCGGGGCTCCTCCGGGCTTTCCCTTCGGTATTTCTTTGTCCTACTGTGTTTCCGTCTCGCTGTCCTGCGTTTCCGACTCTATCAGACTCTGTTTCGTCCGATTCCCCGTCGGAAGGGGTCCTGCCTTTGTCTTTCCGGCCCTTTCGCTCGGCCGTTCCGACGAGTGAGACTTTAGCGGGTTCAGGGGCTCCGACGCTAATCGGGGCTTCCGGTTCTTTCGAACGCGGATTCCTGCTTCCCCACCCCGTCGAAATCGCACGCGGAACAGTGCGACGAAAAGTCGCCTGCTCTTGATGGTTCCTGCGGAGTGGCTGTCCGGGGACCGACCTGGATCGGCGCTCACGTCGAACAACCCGGAGTACGTTACGGATCGGCGTTTGCCCTGTCAACTCGGGGGTAGCGCGCGTACTCTGTCGCCCATGACCTCGTGTGTACGTACTCCCCGCACCCATCAGTGGTGGGCCGCCTGACGGCGGCCGGTACACGCACGAACCCCACGGCCGCCGCTTCCCGGCGGCCGTTCCTGTTTCCCTCCGCTCCAGGTCCTCCTGGGGCCGGGGCCACACCGCCGGACAGGCGGTGGCCCTCGCAGGAGAGAAGCAGGAGACAGCTCATGACCACGATCTTCAGTGGGATCAAGCCGACCGGGCATCTGACGCTCGGCAACTATCTAGGGGCCGTCTCCCGGTGGGTCGGGATCGACCAGCACCGGGCGGACGCCCTCTTCTCCGTCGTCGACCTGCACGCCCTCACCGTGGAGCACGACCCGGCGCGGGTGCGCAGACTCAGCAGGCAGACGGCGACACTGCTGCTGGCGGCCGGACTGGACCCCGATGTCTGCACACTGTTCGTGCAGAGCCACGTGGACGAGCACGCGCGGCTGTCCTTCCTGATGGAGTGCGTCGCCACGGACGGCGAGCTGCGGCGCATGATCCAGTACAGGGAGAAGAGCGCACGGGCCGCGAAGTCCGGGGAGAGCGTGCGGTTCTCGCTGCTGTCGTACCCGGCCCTGATGGCGGCGGACATCCTCGCGTACCGGACGGACGAGGTCCCGGTGGGTGAGGACCAGAGGCAGCACGTGGAGCTCGCGCGCGATCTGGCGGTGCGGTTCAACCACCGCTACGGGCAGACGTTCACGGTGCCCCGTGCCGTCGCGCCCCAGGTGGGCGCGCGCGTCATGGATCTCCAGGACCCCACGGGCAAGATGGGCAAGTCGCACGCCGACGGCTCGGGGGTCATCTATCTGCTGGACGACCTCGCCGCCGTGCGGAAGAAGATCATGCGGGCCGTCACCGACAGCGGCCGCGACGTCGTGTACGACCGGGCGGAGCGGCCCGGGGTGGCCAACCTGCTGGACATCCTGGCCGCGTGCGGCGGGGGCGGCGATCCGGCCGCGCTGGCCGCTTCGTACGACTCTTACGGAGCGCTCAAGCGGGACACGGCCGAGGCCGTGATCGAGGTGCTGCGGCCCCTGCAGGAACGGCACGCGAAGCTGGCGGCCGATCCCGGTGAAGTCGAGGGAGTGCTGCGGGCCGGCGCCGGGCGGGCCCGGTCCGTGGCCCGGCCGGTCGTCGACGCCGCCTATGCCGCGATCGGGCTGCTGCCGGCGGTCTGAGGACACGGAGGCGTGGTCCGCCGGGGCGGGGGCCACACCTTCGTGGCGACGCCTCGTCCGTGGGACGGCTCCCCGTGGGACGGCTCCCCGTGGGACGCCTCGTCCGTGGACGGCTCCTCCGTGGACAGGCTCCGTGCTCGCCGTCCCCGACGTCCTCTTGGTGAGGGCGCGGGGACGGCGGGCATCCTGCGGCCGCCGCCGCCCGCCGCCCCGGCGGCGGCCGTCAGCCGTTGCCGGTGGCGAGTTCGCGGCTGCGGTTCCTGGCGGCTTCGATGGCGGCGATCAGTGCGGCGCGTACACCGTGGTCCTCCAGTTCGCGGATCGCGTTGATCGTCGTGCCTGCCGGCGAGGTGACCGCCTCGCGGAGTTTCACCGGATGTTCGCCGCTGTCCCGCAGCATCACCGCGGCGCCGATCGCGGACTGCACGATCAGGTCGTGAGCCTGCGCGCGGGGGACGCCGAGGAGGATGCCCGCGTCCGTCATCGCCTCGACCAGGAAGTAGAAGTACGCGGGGCCCGAACCCGACAGGGCGGTCGCCGCGTCCTGCTGGGACTCCGGGACCCGCAGGGTCTTGCCGACACCGCCGAAGATCTCCTCGGTGTGCGCGAGGTGTTCCGCGACCGCGTGGCTGCCCGCCGAGATGACCGACATGCCCTCGTCGACGACGACCGGCGTGTTCGGCATGACGCGGACCACCGGGACCCCGGACGCGAGCCGCTCCTCGATGTACGCCGTCGTGATGCCCGCCGCCGCGCTGATCACCAGGCGGTCGGTGGTGGTGTGCGGGGCCAGTTCGTCCAGCAGCTTGCCCATGTCCTGGGGTTTCACCGCGAGGATGAGGGTGTCGGCGCGCTCGGCCGCCTCCGCGTTGTTGACGTGTTCGACCCCGTACCGGTCACGGAGTTTCGCGCCGTGCTCCGGGCGCCGGGTCGTGACGAGCAGGTTCTCCGGCCGCCAGCCCGCGCGGATCATGCCGCTGAGCAGTGCCTCGCCGATCTTTCCCGTGCCGAGGACCGCGACGGTCCTGTTCGAGCGGGCCTGGTTCGTACCGGTCAATTCGGTCACCTCGCCGTGCGGATGGTGCGTACGGTTTCGTACGGGGTTCGTACCGGCCATCCTGACATCCATGACACCTGACTCCGCAGCGTCCGGGACCCCCTCGCAGCAGCCGGGGCCCGCTCGCGGGCCCGCCGGGGGCGGCACCGAGCGGCTGCTCGCGCGGTTCACCACCGCGCTGCCCCCGTACGTGTCCCATCTGTGGGCGCACGGCTCCCTGGCCATGGGCGACTACCAGGAGGGGCGCAGCGATCTCGACCTGGTCGCGGTGCTCGCTCCCGGCGCCGTCCTGGACGAGGCGCGGCGCGAGGAACTCGTGGAGCTGCACCGGGTGCTGGTGCGCGAGGAACCCCTGGCCGAGGGGCTGCACTGCTCGTACCTGGTCGCCGGGCGGCTCGCGGACGCCTCCCTCGACCACCTCACCTGGGCCCATGGTGAGCCCTTCGAGCGGCCCGTCACGCCGGTGTCCCGGCGCGAACTCCTCGACGCGGGGCGGGTCCTGCGCGGGGCGGCCCCCGACACCCTCCTGCCGCCGCTGCGGGCGGGGGAGCTGGCGGAGTTCGTCCGCCGTGACCTGCGGGCGTACTGGTACGCGCGCACGGCGGAGCCGGCGCTGTGGGGCGCGGACATCTGGGTCACGCTCGGCCTGCTCACCCTGGCCCGCGCGAGCGTCCTGCTGCGCGAGGACCGGCTCGTCACCAAGCGGGAGGCGCTGGCCGAACTCGGCCGCATGGGGGCGCCGTCCGCCGTCGTGGAGGAGGTGCGGGCCCTGCGCTACGACGCCGACCCCCGGCCGGCGCGCGAGCCGTGGCGGACCCGGCGCGGTGAACTGGCGCGGGCCTTCGTCCGGGCCGCGATCGAGCGGACACCGGGGGTCGTCGAGCGCGCGACGGGAGGCTGAGGAACGGATCGGCCCACGTCAGGGGTCATGCACCTATCAGGGGCATGCACGCATCAGGGGTCACGGGCGCGCACCTCACGCGCGGCGGACTCAGGACGGCCCGGGGGCCGCCGTCAGCCGGTAGGCGTCGTCCTCCGGGCGCCCCTCGGCGCGTACGTGCCCGAGCTTGTCCGGGTTGAGGACCCCGTCGATGGTCCTGATCCGGCTCTCCCCCACCGTGAACGCGTACACGGCGACGGGTCCCGTCACGACGTCGTACAGCAGCGCGCCGGGCGCTCCGTTGACGTCCCGCGCGACGAGGCGCATCCGCTCGGGGTCGAAGTTGCGCAGGACGCGGTTCATGAACGTGGCGACCTTCTCGGCGCCTATCACCGGCAGCCGCGCCGCGATGACCTTGCCGCCGCCGTCCGAGCGCAGCACCGCGTCGGGGTCGAGCACTTCGAGCAGCGCGTCGAAGTCACCGGCCATGACGGCCTTGAGGAACGCGTCGACCGCCCGGCGGCTCTCCCGCCGGTCCACGGACCTGCGCGGGGCCTCCGCGCGTACCCGGCGCCTGCCCCGCGAGGCGAGTTGCCGTACGGAGTCGGCGCTGCGGCCCACGACCTCCGCGATGTCCGTGAACGGCACCGAGAAGACGTCGTGGAGGATGAACGCCGTCCGCTCGGCCGGCGTGAGCCGCTCCAGGACGAAGAGCATGGCCGTACCGACGGACTCGTCCAGGGTGACCCGGTCCTCCGGGCCCACCTCCGTGACCAGCGGCTCGGGCAGCCAGGTGCCGACGTAGGCCTCCCTGCGGGCGCGCGCGGAGGTCAGCCGGTCGTAACAGATCCGGCTGACCACGGTGGTGAGGTACGCGTGCGGGGTCCTGGCCTCGTCGTCCGCGAGGGGTTCCCAGCGCAGCCAGGTGTCCTGGAGGGCGTCGTCGGCGTCGGCCACCGAGCCGGTGATCCGGTACGCGATGCCCCAGAGGCGGTCCCGCTCCTGCTCGAATACCGCTGGATCGGCCATGGATCGGCTCCCGGATGCTGTGGTGCTGCGCGCTGATGTGTCCCGCCTCACGAGTTTTTCGTTCTTCGGGCCCGACGTCCAAGTCCTCGGGCGTCTCATGACCAGTCGTGTGCGTTATCACCCCTGGTCGGAGCGGTCCGCTCAGTATTTACTTGCACGCGCGGAATATTTCACGTGTCGACTACCCTGGAAGGAGTACGGGAGAGGATTGCGGAACGCGCAGACGCGCCCACCCGAGGCCGCGGACAGCTGACCGTTCCCGCACGCAGCGGACCGCAGGAAGCAGCACGCGCAACAGGGAGGTCTCCACATGACCGCGACCGACCCGGCACTCACCGCCCTCGCCCAGGGCTGGTCGGCGCTCTCGGTGCTCCACGGCAAGATCGAGTCGCACATCGAGCGGCTTCTCCAGGCCGGACACGGGCTGAGCGTACGGGAGTACTCCCTGCTCAACACCCTCAGCAGGCAGCACGACGGCGACGGCGGCCACCTGCAGATGAAGCAGGTCGCGGACGCGGTCGTGCTGAGCCAGAGCGCCACCACGCGCCTGGTCAGCCGGCTGGAGGACCGGGGTCTGCTGTCCCGCTACCTGTGCCCGACCGACCGTCGCGGCATCTACACGGACGTCACGTCCGACGGCCTCGCGCTGCTGGAGCGTGCCCGCCCCACCAACGACGCCGCGCTGCGCGACGCGCTGGCGGAAGCCGCGCGCAACCCCGAGCTGGCGCCGCTGGTGCGGGCCATCGAAGAGGCGGGGATCCCGCTGGCGTCGGCTCCCGCGGCCCTGCCCGCCGGGGCCTGAGCCCCTGACGCTCCTCCGCACTGCCGGGGCGCGCCGCGGGAGACGGGATGTGCCGCGCGACACTCGTGTCCCGCGCCGGAGCCGTCCCGCGCCGTAGAGGTTCCGCGCCGTAGACGTTCCGCGCGTCCGTGTCCCGACGCGTCCCGACGCCGCGCGAGCGCGCGCTCACACGGGGCGCGTGTTCACACCGGGCGCCTCACGACCACCAGGTCGCTCACGTACGACTCCTCGACCGCCCCGTCCGGGAAGACCTTCAGCAGTTCGGCGCGCTCGGCCGCCAGGAACGCCGCCGTCGAGCTCTCGCCGAGGACCCGGAAGACGCTGTGGCTGGCGAAGTTGTCGAGGTGCGCGTCCAGCGTCACCGTCCTGCTCCAGGGCACCCGGCGCCCCTCGAACTCGACGCCTTCCGGCAGCAGCGGCCCCTGCTCCCGCGCACCGTGGATGCCGTGGCCGCCGTCACCGCCGTGCGCGCGCAGCCGCGCGTCCTGGGCGGCGACCCACGGGACGGAGTGGTCCGAGACGTTCCAGAACAGGGCCAGCGCACCGCCCGGCCGCAGGACGCGCATCGCCTCGCCGAAGGCGCGCGCCCGGTCGGTCCAGTGCCAGGACTGGGCGTACGTGACGAAGTCCGCGGACTCGTCCACGAGCGGCAGCGCGTCGCCGAGGGCCCGGACGAGCGGCACGTCCGGCAGCACACTGTGCAGCCGCCCGGCCATGCCGGGACCGGGCTCCACGGCCGTCACCCGCGCGCCGCGCGCGAGCAGTGAACGGGTGGCGATGCCCGTACCGGCCCCGACGTCGACGGTCACGGAACCGGCGAAGGGCCGCCCACCGGCCTCCTCGACCGCGTCGAAGAGGGCGGGCGGGTAGCCCGGCCGCGAGGTGTCGTACAACTCGGCGACGGCGTCGAAGGAGAGAGCACGGGCGGTCACGGGCGTTCCTTTCCTGCGGGTGGAGGGACGTGTGCCTCGTACGGGCGGGGTTCGGGTCGGGGCCTTACGCCTCCGTACCGGGCGGGTGGCCTGCGCGTCATGCCCGGGGACGCACGTGTTCGGGAGCGCGGTGCGCCCCGCCTCTCAGGTGCGTCTCGTCTTCGCGCCCGGCTTCCCGCCCGTCTTCCCGCGGTGGGTGGCGGTGGCGCCGGCTTCAGCGTCGCGGACCGGCACGGCCGGCGCGTTCGCCGCGCGCTTCTTGTGGCCCTTCACGCCCGGGCCGCCGCGCGTGGTGTGCCGCTTCTCGTACGCGGCGACGGCCGCCTCGTACTCACGGCGTCGCAGCCCTTCGCCGGGCGCCTCGGTGAGCGAGCGGACGAAGTAGGCGAGGAGGGAACCGATGAAGCCGATCGCCTTCAGGCCGCGCAGCGACTCCTCGCGTGCGGGATCGGCCGGGCGAACCGAGAAACCGGCCCAGGTCCTGCGGAACGCGACGAAGCCGCACACCGCGAACATCACGACGACGAGCACGCCCACGAAGGAGCCGACGTCGGCCAGCGCGATCCCGTCGTACGCGAACCGCAGGACGGCGCACGACGCGGCGGCGGCGAGCAGCGAGCCGGCCGCAGCGGCGACCCGCCGCGCCCCGTACCCGCCGTCGTGGCCGACCCAGGTCGTCCCGAAGAACCGCAGTCCCTCGGGCAGGGGCCCGGGCGCGGTCCGGTCCCGCGCACTCCGCGCGCTCCGCTCGTCCGGCGCCTCGGGGCGCTGCTGCTCGCTCACACCTCGATTATCCCCGCCCGGCCCGCCGCTTTCGGCGGCGGCTCCCGCAGGACCCGCCGCCGGAGCGCCATCCGGGCGCCACCGGGGCGGCGGGAGACCGGCTCAGTCGCAGCGCGGCGCGATGAAGCCGTCGCTCCCCGTGTGCACGTACGCGTCCGACACGAACTGGCCGTTGGCGATGTTGTCCCAGATCCGGGTCGTGCCGTACGGGCCGGTCTCCGTCGTCCCGTACATCTGGCAGTTGACCGAGACCGACGCCCCCACCGGCAGTATCCGGACAACGCCGTGGTTGGTGCCGGGGCCGCTGCGGACGTTGACGCTGTAGCCGGGCGCGATCGGGTAGTGCGTGGCCACCACCGCCAGTGCGTGCACCGCCGGCGCCTCGACCGGGTCCGCCGTCGCCGCCCCGGCCGCCGGTTCCGGGCCCGTCCCGGTGTCCGCGACCGCCTCCGTGAGCGGCTTCTCCGCTTCCCCAAGTGTCATCGTGCTCCCCCTCCTTGACCGTGCTCACTTCCTGCTCGGCACGCTAGCAACCGGTGGCTGGATCGCATGCGTCATCGACTATGGTCGGTGCGTCGCGCAGCGCACCAACCTACGGGGGTGGGTATGCAACCGCTGCCCCACGCCGCTGACCCCACGCGCCTTGCCCCTGCGCAGGGACATCCCGACTACGCGGGCCGCTACCCGCTGGAATCCGTGCTCGGCAGTGGCGGCATGGGAGTGGTCCATCTGGCCACCTCCGGCTCCGGTCTGCGCCTCGCGGTGAAGGTCGTCCACGCGCAGTACGCCTCCGACCCGGAGTTCCGGGCCCGTTTCCGGCAGGAGATCGCCGCGGCCCGTCGGGTCAGCGGCGCGTTCACCGCGCCCGTCGTGGACGCGGACCCGGACGCGGAACGGCCCTGGATGGCCACGCTGTTCATCGACGGGCCGACACTGGCGGACCGGGTGAAGCGGGACGGCCCCCTGGGAGCCGGGGAGTTGGCGCGGCTCGGCGCCGGACTCGCCGAGGGGCTGCGGGACATCCACCGTGCCGGGGTCGTCCACCGCGACCTCAAGCCGAGCAATGTGCTGCTCGCGCCAGACGGGCCGCGCGTCATCGACTTCGGCATCTCCCGCGCGGCCGACAGCGATCTGCGCACCGAGACCGGCAAGTTGATCGGTACGCCGCCGTTCATGGCACCCGAGCAGTTCCAGCGCCCGCGCGAGGTCGGTCCGCCCGCCGACGTGTTCGCGATGGCGGCGGTGCTGGTGCACGCCGCGACGGGGCGGGGCCCGTTCGACTCGGAGAGTCCCTATGTCGTCGCCTACCAGGTCGTGCACGACGAGCCCGACCTGAGCGGGGTGCCCGCCGCGCTCGTGCCGCTCGTCCGCCGCTGCCTCGCGAAGGATCCCGGTCACCGGCCGACACCGGACGAGGTGATGGCCGAACTGCGCCCGGTGCGCACCGCGTCGACCTCCCTCGTACCGCACGCACCGCAGGCTCCTCCCCCACCGCGGCACACGCCGGAAGCGCCGGACTCCGAGCAGACCCGCGTCCCGCACGGCGCTGGGCGATCCCCCCGGGCGGCGGACGCACCGCACGCGTCGCCCGCCCGGACGGTGGACGGCGCCGCGCCCGCCGCCGACGCGGCCACCCACCCGCGCGCCGAACGCCCCCTCGCGGGCGCGGCGGGCCGGGTGGCGCGACGGCCGCGCACGGTCCGGCGGGGCGTCCTCGCACTGGCCGGCCTGCTGGCCCTCGCGGTGGCCGCGGCCGGTTACGCGGGACTGCGGACGGCCGACGCCGAACCCGGCGGCGCCACGGGCGGCGGATCGGCCGCCCACGCCTTCCACCCGTGGCACACGGCGCTGCGCACCGGCACCGGCACCAGCCGCACGCCGGTCTGCGCGGCCGGCCCGGCCCCCTCCGGCGCCCTGTACTGCTCGGCCCCCGGCGTCCTCGCGGCCCGGCTGAACCCCGCCGACGGACACCTCACCTGGTCGGTGCGCGGGCGCGCGACGGCCGACACCGTCGCCGGCGACACCGCTCCCGTCATCTCCGGCGGGCTGCTGTACGTCACCTCCGCGACGGGCGGGGAGCGGCTCGAAGCGCTGGATCCGGCCACCGGCCACGTGCGCTGGTCCACCTCCGTCGCCGGTTTCCCGACCGTGCGGCACACCCCGGGCGCCGTCCTGCTCGTCTCCGCCGACGGCCGGAGGGTCCGCTCGCTGGACGGTGCGACGGGCGCTGTGCGCTGGACGCGGCCGCTCGCGGCGCGGAGCACGGTGTGGGCCGACCCGGACGGTGCGGGACGCGCCCTGTACTCGGTGGCGCCGGCCCCGGACGGGACGGCGTCGACGCTGAGCGTGCTGGACCCGGCCACCGGCTCGGTCACCTGGTCCGCCCGGGTCGAGGGCGCGCTCAGCCCGGTGCGCGAGAGCGGCGGGACCCTGTGGGCCCTGTCCCAACGGGCCGACGGGACAACGGACTCAGTGGTACGGATCGACGCCGGCGGCGCGCAGGCACCCTCGGCGGGCGAACGGGCCGGCGGGCGCGCGGACGGCGCCACCGGAACCCGCGCCGGAGCGTCCGGCCCGACCGTCCGGCGGGTGCGCCTGCCGGACCCGGTGGACCAGGCGCAGGCCACCGTCACCGGCGGGATCGCCTACGTCATGTCGTACGCCGGAACGCTGACCGCCCTCGACACCCGCGCCGGGGTGCCGCGGCCCGTGCTGTGGACGCTGGAGACGGCCGTGACCCGCGCGTCCCGGCCCACCGCCGACGGTGACGGCCACGTGTACGTGATGGCGGGCGACGGACGGCTGCTCGCCGTCGACGCCCGGCGCGGCACGCTCCTCGCGCAGACGGCGCCCCGGCTCGGCGCGCAGCGGTCCACCGTGGCGGCGGCGCTGCCCGCGCCGTTCGTCACGGCGGGCGGGGCCGAAGTGGTCGCCTCCGCCCCGGACGGCTCGGTCTTCGCGGTGGACGCGCGACGCCCCTCGGACTGGTAGTCCGAGGGGCGTCGTCCGGGCGTGTGCCCCGGGCCGCGCGGTGTTCAGCCCAGGCGGGAGACGTCGCGCACGGCGCCGCGGTCCGCGCTCGTCGCCATCGCCGCGTAGGCCCGCAGCGCCGCCGACACCTTGCGCTCGCGGGCCTTGGGCGCGTAGACGCCGTTCAACTCATCGCGCCGCGTGGCCAGTTCCTCGTCACTCACCAGCAGGTCGATCGCGCGCGCCGGGATGTCGATGCGGATGCGGTCGCCGTCGCGCACCAGCGCGATCGTGCCGCCCGACGCCGCCTCCGGTGACACATGGCCGATCGAGAGGCCCGACGTGCCGCCGGAGAAACGGCCGTCGGTGATGAGCGCGCAGCTCTTGCCGAGGCCCCGGCCCTTCAGGTACGAGGTCGGGTAGAGCATCTCCTGCATGCCGGGGCCGCCCCTGGGGCCCTCGTAGCGGATGACGACGACGTCGCCGTCGGTGATCTCCTTGCGGAGGATCTTCTCGACGGCCTCCTCCTGCGACTCGCAGACGACCGCGGGACCCTCGAACGTCCAGATGGACTCGTCGACGCCGGCGGTCTTCACGACACAGCCGTCGACGGCGATGTTGCCGCGCAGCACACCGAGGCCGCCGTCCTTGCTGTACGCGTGCGCCACATCGCGGATGCAGCCGCCGGCCGCGTCGGTGTCCAGCGAGTCCCACCGCTCGGACTGCGAGAACGCCTCGGCGGAGCGGACGCAGCCCGGCGCCGCGTGCCACAGGTCGAGGGCCTCGTCGGAGGGGGAGCCGCCGCGCACGTCCCAGGTCTCCAGCCAGGCCTTGATGCTCGGCGCGTGGACCGTGTGCACGTCCTCGTTGAGGAGGCCGCCCCGGTACAGCTCGCCGAGGATCGCGGGGATGCCGCCCGCGCGGTGCACGTCCTCCATGTAGTACGTGCCGCCGGGCGCCACGTTCGGCGCGACCTTCGCGAGGCACGGCACCCGGCGGGACACCGCGTCGATGTCGTCCAGGCCGTAGTCCACGCCCGCCTCCTGCGCGGCGGCGAGCAGGTGCAGGATCGTGTTCGTGGAGCCGCCCATGGCGATGTCCAGCGCCATCGCGTTCTCGAACGCCGCGTGCGTGACGATGCTGCGCGGCAGGACCGAGTCGTCGTCCTGCTCGTAGTACCGCTTCGCCAGCTCGACGACGGTCGCGCCGGCCCGCTCGTACAGGCCGCGGCGCGCGGTGTGCGTGGCGAGGACCGAGCCGTTGCCCGGCAGGGCGAGGCCGATGGCCTCGGCAAGGCAGTTCATCGAGTTGGCGGTGAACATGCCGGAACAGGAGCCGCAGGTGGGGCAGGCGTTCTCCTCGATCCGGAGCATGTCCGCGTCGGAGACCGACTCGTCCACCGCGTCAGACATGGCGTTGATCAGGTCGAGCTTGCGGACGGTGCCGTCCACCAGCGTGGCCCGGCCGGCCTCCATGGGGCCGCCGGAGACGAAGATCGTGGGGATGTTGAGGCGCATCGCGGCCATCAGCATGCCCGGCGTGATCTTGTCGCAGTTGGAGATGCAGATGAGCGCGTCCGCGCAGTGCGCCTCGACCATGTACTCGACGGAGTCGGCGATCAGATCACGCGAGGGCAGCGAGTAGAGCATGCCGCCGTGACCCATCGCGATGCCGTCGTCCACGGCGATCGTGTTGAACTCGCGGGGCACCGCGCCCGCCGCCTTGATGGCCTCCGAGACGATCCGGCCGACCGGTGCGAGGTGCGTGTGCCCGGGCACGAACTCCGTGAACGAGTTGGCCACGGCGATGATCGGCTTGCCGATGTCCTCGCTCGCTACGCCCGACGCCCGCATAAGGGCGCGCGCGCCCGCCATGTTGCGGCCGTGGGTGACTGTGCGGGACCTCAGCTCGGGCATCGTCGCTCGCTCCTTCAGCAGATGCGTCAACAGCAATGGCTTCGGTCGAGCGTACGCGCCGCCTCCAAGATCCGGACACGCCGTCCGGAATGCGGGACGGCAGGTCCTCGGTCCCGCGGGCCGGGGACGGGCGCCGATCCGCCGGTGGGCAGACCACCTCATGCGCGACGCGGGTGGTTCGGGGGGCGCCCCCACCCGCAGCAACCGGGGCGCGCCCCACCCAGGACCGCTCCGCGCGCGCTCAGTGCTCCGTCAGGTACCGCTGCAGCGTGGGGGCCACCTTGCGGACGATCTCCTCCGCGTCGGCGCTCGCCAGCGGCTCCGCGCGCAGGACGTAGCGGAGCATCGCGATGCCGACCATCTGCGAGGCCGCGAGCTCCGCGCTCAGCGTCGGGTCCGGCACGTCCAGCGCCCGGGCGATCGGCTCCAGCAGTTCGCGCACCACGAACAGCCGCAGCATCTCCCCGGCCGTCTCGTTCGTGAGCGCCGAGCGCACCACCGCGAGCAGCGGCGCCCTGGTCTCCTCGTTCTCCCACACCCCGACGAAGTACCGGGTCAGCCGCTCCCCGATGGTGTCCCGGTCACCGCCGAGGACGCCGGAGACACCGGCGGCCGGCTCGAAGGAGACCGCGATCGCGGCGCCGAAGACCTGCTCCTTCGTACCGAAGTAGTGGTGCACCAGCGCCGGGTCCACGTCGGCCGCCTTGGCGATGCCGCGCACGGACGTCCTGTCGTAGCCGTGCTCCGCGAACTCTCCGCGTGCCGCGCCGAGGATGCGCTCCCGGGCGCCGGGCCCCGCCTCGGTGGCGGCCCGGGCGGGGCGGCCCCGGCCTCGCCGGCCGGGTGAGGGCGCGGGCGTGGGCGTGGAACCGGTCACGCGGAGCCGCCGATGCGGCCCGTACGACCACCCCGGCCCGCACGGCCGGCGCGCGGGCCGCGCCCCGTACGCGAGGTGCCGGGGGAGGCGTCGGCCTGGGCCGCCCCGCGTGCGCGCGGGGCGGCGGCGGGGCCCGTACCGCCGGCCCCCGGGTCCTTCGCCACGAACGCGGCGGCGCCGGCGCCCCTGAGGTGGTGCCGGGCGAACGCGAGCGCCTCCGCGAGGTCCGCCTCGCGCTCCGCGCCGGACATCGCGCGGCGCGTGTTCACCTCGATCACCACATGGCCGTCGAAGCCGCTCGCGGCCAGGCGGTGCAGCAGCTGTGCGCACGGCTGGTCTCCGCGCCCGGGGACCAGGTGCTCGTCCTTCGCCGAACCCTTGCCGTCCGCGAGGTGCACGTGCCCGAGCCGGTCGCCCATCCGGTCGACCATCGCCAGGGTGTCCGTGCGCGCGGTCGCCGTGTGCGAGAGGTCGACGGTGAAGTGCCGGTAGTCGTCCTTGGTGACGTCCCAGTCGGGCGCGTACGCCAGCATCTCGCGGTCCCGGTAGCGCCACGGGTACATGTTCTCGACCGCGAATCTCACATCGGTCTCGTCCGCCATGCGCCAGATTCCGGAGACGAAGTCCCGGGCGTACTGGCGCTGCCAGCGAAACGGCGGGTGCACGACGACGGCGGAGGCGCCCAGCTTCTCCGCCGCCGCTCTGGCGCGCTGGAGCTTCGTCCACGGGTCGCTGGACCACACGCGCTGCGTGATCAGCAGACACGGCGCGTGGACGGCGAGAATCGGCACCTCGTGATAGTCGGAGAGCCCGCGCAGCGCGTCGATGTCCTGGCTGACGGGGTCCGTCCAGACCATGACCTCGACGCCGTCGTAACCGAGGCGTCCCGCCATCTCGAAAGCCGTCGCGGTCGACTCCGGATAGACCGAGGCCGTGGACAGGGCGACCTTCGCGTCCGAGACGCGCATCGCTGGATCTGCCGCTGGATTAGCCACCCAGCCAGAGTACGGGCCCGCCCGGGCGGGCACGGCCCGGTGCCCGGGGTCCCGCGCCGGGCCTCCCCGCGCGGGACATGAGCCGAACAGGCCGAACGGGAAGAAGGGGTGGGAAAAACACCGCGCGGCGAACACCCGTCGGACGGGCCGGACACGCACGCGCCGAGCGGGGCAGCCAGGACGTCCGGGCATGACCGCCGCACGCGGGGGCGACCGGTCCCGGCAGCACACGAGCGGCCGGCTCCGGGGCGCCCAGGCCGCCCCGGAGCACTGACGCCACCGGGGCGCTGACGCTGCCGGGGGCCGCTCACGTCACCGGGGGCCGCTCACCGGGGGCCGCCGCTCACGTCGCCGGCATCCGCTCAGGTCGCCGGCATCCGGTCCAGGCGGCGCAGGATCACACCCTCCCGCAGCGCCCAGGGGCAGATCTCCAGCACCTCGACGTCGAACAGGTCCATCGCAGCCTCCGCGACCAGCGCGCCCGCGAGCAGTTGCGGCGCGCGGCCGTCGGAGACGCCGGGCAGGTCCGCGCGCTGTTCCGTGGTCATGGCCGCCAGTTTCGGCACCCATTCCTCCAGTGACGAACGACTCAGCTGGCGCTGCACATAGGGGCCGTCGGCGGAGCGCGCGGCGCCACCGATGCGCGCGAGCTGCCGGAACGTCTTGGAGGTGGCGACGGTGTGATCCGGGCCACCCAGACGGCTGAACTCGCCGACCGTACGGGCGATCTCGGCCCGTACGTGACGGCGCAGCGCCCGTACGTCCGTGGCGTCGGGCGGGTCGCCGGGCAGCCGGCCCGCGGTGAGGCGGCCCGCGCCGAGGGGCAGCGAGACGGCGGCGTCGGGCGCCTCGTCGAGCCCGTACGCGATCTCCAGTGAGCCGCCGCCGATGTCGAGCACGAGGAGCCTGCCCGCGGACCAGCCGAACCAGCGGCGGGCGGCGAGGAAGGTCAGACGGGCCTCCTCGGCGCCGGTGAGGACCTGGAGGTCGGCGCCCGTCTCCGCGCGGACCCTGGCGAGGACGTGGTCGGCGTTCGTGGCCTCGCGCACGGCCGAGGTGGCGAAGGCCAGGACGTCCTCGCACCCCTTGTCCTCGGCGGCCTGGACCGCGTCGGCGATGGTCGCGACGAGCCGGTCGACGCCCTCGGGTCCTATCGCGCCGTCCTCGTCGAGGAGCTCGGCGAGCCGCAGCTCCGCCTTGTGGGAAAAAGCCGGCAGCGGCCTGGCACCCCGATGGGCGTCGACCGCGAGCAGATGCACGGTGTTCGAACCGACATCGAGGACTCCGAGTCTCATGAGCGGAACCGTACCCGCGGCGGCGGACTTACCCTTGGGCCCGTGCCTAAGACGAACAAGACGAAGCCGGGCAAAGCCGAGCAGGCGAAGGACCGGAAGAAGTCGAAGAAGCAGAAGGCGGACGCCGTGAGCGCCGTCGCCCCGCCCGCCGGCGCCGCCGCCCGCACCGGTGACGAGCAGGGCCTCGATTTCGCGCGCGCCTGGGTGGAGTTCCCGGATCCGGCCGACGACGAGCAGATCTTCCGCTGCGACCTGACCTGGCTGACGTCGAAGTGGACCTGCATCTTCGGCAGCGGGTGCCAGGGCATCCAGGCGGGCCGCGCCGACGACGGCTGCTGCACCCTGGGCGCGCACTTCTCCGACGAGGAGGACGAGGAGCGGGTGGCGGGGCACGTGGCGCGCCTGACCCCGGACGTCTGGCAGTTCCACGACGAGGGCACGGGGAGCGCCGGCTGGACGCAGGAGGACGAGGACGACGGAGAGCGGCAGACCCGTGTCTTCAACGGCTCGTGCATCTTCCAGAACCGGCCCGGTTTCGCCGGCGGCGCGGGCTGCGCGCTGCACATCCTGGCGCTGCGGGAGGGCCGGGAGCCGCTGGAGACGAAGCCGGACGTGTGCTGGCAGCTCCCGGTGCGGCGGACGTACGACTGGATCGAGCGGCCGGACGACACGCGGGTGCTGCGGGTGTCGATCGGCGAGTACGACCGCCGCGGCTGGGGCCCCGGCGGCCACGACCTGCACTGGTGGTGCACGTCTGCGACGTCGGCGCACGGCGCGGGTGACCCGGTGTACGTCTCGTACCGCCCCGAGCTGACGGAGCTGATGGGCAAGGAGGCGTACGACGTGCTGACCCAGCTGTGCGAGCGCCGCACGGCGAGCGAACTCCCGCTGGTCGCCCCGCACCCCGCGGACCCGGCGGTCCGCTGACGCTCCGGCACTTTCGCGCCGGGAGCGACTGGACGCCACGGGTCCGCGGGAACGCCACGGGTCCGCCGGAAACTCCCGGGACCGTCCCCACCGCGCCGTGCCACCCGTGCCGTCCCGGTCGCGACCGCCCGGTCCGGGGCCGTTCCCCCCGTGCCCTGCCACCCGTGCCGTCCCGGTTGGGGCCGCCCGGTCCGGGGCCTCGACGGGACCGCACAGGCGCCGGGCGCTCAGCTCGCGGACGGTGGCGGCGTGTCAGCTCGCGGACGGTGGCGGCGTGCCGGGGTCGTCGGTGGTGGAGGGCGGTGTGGCCGGCGGGTCCGGGGTGGTGCCGCCCGAGGCGGGCGACGTGGGATCGGTCGTCCCGGTGCCCCCCGTACCCGAGCCGCCGCCGCTCCCGCCCGTACCGCTGCCCGTACCGCCCGAGGGGGTGCCCGGATCGGACGGCGTCCCGCCCGTGCCGGGATCTCCGGTGCCGCCGGGGCTGCTCGGGGAACCGGGGCTGCCGGAGGAACCGCCCGGCCGGCCAGGCCCCGTACCGCCTCCGCCGTGATGACCGCCGCCGTGGCCCCCGTGACCGCCGGATCGGCCGGGGCGGCCGCCACCACCCCCGGAACCGCCGCCCGGCGGGTCCTGTGGGTATCCGTAGCCGTCCACCAGCACCACCGCGCCGGTCGGGTGCAGCGCGATCCGCACGCTCCACGGGCCCACCGGCTCACGCGCGTGGTCGACGCTCACGTACAGCGTCACCGAGCGGCCCGGCGCGAGCGTGCCCGACGACCGGCTGAGGGAGATCCAGCCGGCGCCGACGCTCGCCGCCCAGGCGACGGGCGCGCCGGAGGCGGTGAGAGTGATCGTCGTACGGCCCGACGACGTCTCCGCCACGATGCCGAGCGCCCCGGGAGCGACGGCACCCGGACGGCCCGCGGGCAGGCCGGTGCCGTTGCTGACGACCTTGACGGAGACGTCGGAGCCCTGGGCGCCGTGGCCGCCGTCCGCCCGCCGGGCGCCCGTGCGCTCGCTCGCGCTGCCCGCGTTCTCGAAGCGGTCGTACCCCTTGCCGTCGTGCGACGACGGCTCGCCCGGATCGCCCGCGCTGACCGACGGGCCGCCGTGCCCCTCACCGGTGTCGGGCGCTCCCCTGTACGCGGCCCACATGGCGAACACCGGCGCCGCGATCACGGTCGCCACGACGGTCGTCGTCACGGCGCGCGACCTGAGGCGGTCGCGGCGGGCCGCCCGGTCCCTGGGGTCCAGCGGAAAACCGTCGCGCCCGAAGCGCGGCGCGGTGGCCCTGGTCGTCGGCGCGTGCAGCATCGCCGCGTACGCGACGGCCCGGTCGACCTCCACGAGCGGCAGGACGGCGGGCGCCCTGCGCCCGGCCCGCGGGGTCGTGCCCGGCCAGGGTCCGGCCGCCTCCACCCGCTCCGCCGTGTGCCGGCAGCGCGGGCAGTCGTCGACGTGCCGGACGAGTTCCCGCCGCAGGGTCGCCGAGAGCAGCGCCCCGCTGTCAGCGGTCAGGCGGGCCACGGACGGGCAGGCGCCCGTCTCGACCACGGCGAGCGCGGCGCGGGTCCGCTCGACCTCGATGGCGGCCGTGGACAACAGCCCCCGGGCGGCGGTCGGTTCCATGGACAGGACGGCCGCGACGCCCTGCGGGCCGAGCTGGTGGCGGACCGCGAGTTCCAGGACCTCGCGCTGTTCGGGCGTCGTGCCCGCGGCCTCCGGCCAGGCGAGCAAGGCCAGTTCACGCCGCTGGAGTTCCTCGGCGGCCGGGTCCGCCTGCCCGGCCGGCACCGCGCCGGGCAGGGGGGCCTGCGCCTTCCGCACCGCCCGGTGCCCGGACCGGATGCCGGGGCCGCCGGTGCGCGACGCCGCGCCGGCCGCCGCCTGCGCGTGCGTCCCGCCACGGCTGCCGCCCTGGTCGACGTGGCGGCCCGCGCGCTGCCTGGCGAGTCTGCGCAGGCACGCCCAGCGCGCCAGCGCGTAGAGCCACGCCTTGCGCTCGGCCTCGGCGGTCGGCGAACGTCCGTACTGCCGCTCGGAGATGGCCAGCACCTCACCCAACACCTGCATGGCCGCCGCGTGCTCGCAGAGCACGGAGAGGCAGTAGGTGAACAGGCCGTCCAGATAGGGCTCGTAGCGCGCGGGCGGCCTCGGCGCCGCCACCCGGGGCGCACGATGGGGCGCGTGGTGCGCGCCGCTGCTGTGCAGGGAGGTATCGGGGCTGCTGCTGGTCACCTGGCGACGGTAGACACCTGAGCGTGTGCCCTTCGCACCTCTTGAGCGCATTTAATCCGTACGGGTGAATGAACCCTCTGAAAGGGGACAAGAATCGTCACTTCACTTACGACTGTCGTAAACGGTTGAACCATCCTGACAGCCGTCCCGGACGCGCGCCGGGGTCATCGCGCGGTGCGCCGCCCGTGCGCCAGCAGCGCGATGTGCGGCAGCGCCAGCGACCCGTCCTCCTCGGTGAACTCCCCGCACAGGACGTCGTAATGGCGCCTGATCTCCGCGATCGTCCCGGGCGGCTGGCCGGCCACGGTCTGCCCGATGGCCGCCACCCCGTTCGCCGCGCCGCCCCACCACTCCTCGCGGGTCGTGCGGTGCTTCCACTCCACGGACGCGCACACGACGTCGGTGAGACCCGCCGCCGTCAGCAGGGCCGCCAGCCCCTCCTCGGTGCGGGGGAAGTCGAACGCGCCCTCCAGCATGGGCAGATGGCCCGGCCTGCGGGCGCCCGCCGCCTCCACGGCGCGGCCCAGCAGAGCCCGTCCCGGCGATCCTGCGGCGCTCCAGATCGTCAGCGCGACCCGGCCGCCGGGCCGCGTGAGGCGGCACAGCTCGGCCGCCGCGGCGCCCGGGCGACCGACGTGGTTGAGCACGAAGTTGGCGACGACCGCGTCGAACGACGCGTCGTCGTAGGGAAGGTCCGGCAGCGCCCCGGGCCGTACGTCCGCACCCGGCAGCGCCAGCGCGGCGAGCGCGACCATGCCCGGCTCCGCGTCCACGGCGGACACCCGGGCACCGCGCCCGTGCGCGGCGGCGGCCACCGTGCCAGGACCGGTGCCCACGTCGAGCACGGCGGTGCCCGCCGCGACACCCGCCGCGTCCAGCAGCATCGGCACCGGGTGGGCGCAGAGTTTGGCGAAGCTGTCCGCGTACGCCGCCGCGCGGCCGGCCCAGATCCGCCGTTCCGCCGCGTCGAACGCGGTCGGCGCCGGCCCGGCGCCCGCCACTGCCGAAACCGGCCCGGCCGGCCCGGCACCGACCACGACGGCTGCTGCCGTTCGGCCCGTCCCGGCAGCCGCTCCCCCGTCCGTGCCCGTACCGTTGCCCGCTCCCGCGTCCGGTCCCGTCGCCGTCATCCGCGCGCCACCCTCCCCTGGTTGTCCGCCACCGGTCACCGGCGGCCCGCCCCCTCGGGTGCGGCGCGGGACGCGCCCACGTCCGGCACACGCCCGGCTCAGGCCACCGACCGGTGACCGGGCCGCCCTTCGCGCAGGGCCGCGTAGTCCGGCAGCCGGACGGCCGCCGCCTTGGCGAACTGCGCTGCCATGATCCTCGCCATCGGCCAGTGGCGCATCGAGCGCATCGACATGTCACGCAGCGCGATCCCCGTCCGGCTGCGCGGCGCGTATCCGCGGGCGCCGCCCGGCGGGAGTTCCTGAGCCTGCCGTACGTACGGCCGCATGACGGAGTCGTACGCGGCGAACGCCGCGCGGTGCTCGCCGCCGGCCGCCGCCAGCTCCCCGGCCAGTACGTACGCGCCGACGAGCGACAGACTCGTGCCGAGGCCGGTCAGCGGGGTCGGGCAGTACCCGGCGTCGCCGAGCAGCGCGGTGCGCCCACTCGTCCAGCGGTCCATCCGCACCTGGCCCATCCAGTCGAGTGAGAACTCCTCTGCGCCGGGCAGGGCTTCGAGCAGCCGGGGCACCTCCCAGCCGAGCCCGGCGAACCGTTCGCGCAGCAGCGCGCGCTGCGCGGCCTGGTCCCCCCGGGCGACGGCGAGCGGCCCGGAGCGGAAGCTCAGCGGCGCCTTGATCTCCCCGGGCCCCCGCCCCGGCCGCGCGGAGGCCACCAGCCCGCCGGGGGCGTTGTGGGCGAGGTACCAGCCGTCGAGGTCGATACGGGGGTCCACCGCGGAGAACAGCTTCCCCGCGTTCAGGGAGATGATGGCCGAGGGGTACGACTTCGACCTCGACGCACTCTTCGAGTTCGGCCCGCAGCGGCTTCTCGACGGCACGGCCCCGCTCCTCGGGGACCCGGCCCCGCGTCCGCGCAGCCCACACCCGTAGAACCCGGGCGCCCGCGCGCCGGTGAACCCGGGCGCCCGCGCGCCGGTCCCGGTCAGGCCGCACGCGTGGCACCCGCGCCCGTTGAAGTCCGCGTCCCCGCGCACTCCCGCCGGCGTCCCGCGCGCAGCCCCACGTATCCGTCGCCGCACCTCCTCGGGCGCGAACGCCCGGGGCAGGGCCCGCCGGGGCTGTCGGTGGGGGGCTATACGGTGAGCGGCATGGCCACCACCCGTACGAAGACCGCCAGGGACAGGCCGTCCTACCGCTGCACCGAGTGCGGCTGGACGACCGCCAAGTGGCTGGGCCGCTGCCCCGAGTGCCAGGCGTGGGGCACCGTCGAGGAGTACGGCGCGCCCGCCGTGCGGACGACGGCGGCGGGCCGCGTCACGGCGGCGGCCGTGCCCATCGGTGAGGTGGACGTCCGGCACGCGACGGCACGCTCCACGGGTGTGCCCGAGCTGGACCGGGTGCTGGGCGGCGGTCTCGTACCCGGCGCGGTGGTACTGCTGGCCGGGGAGCCGGGCGTCGGCAAGTCGACGCTGCTGCTGGACGTGGCGGCGAAGGCGGCGAGTGCGGAGCACCGCACGCTCTACGTCACGGGTGAGGAGTCGGCGAGTCAGGTGCGGCTGCGCGCCGACCGCATCAAGGCCCTCCACGACGACCTGTACCTGGCCGCGGAGACGAACCTGTCGTCGGTCCTCGGCCATCTCGACGCGGTGAAGCCGTCCCTGTTGGTCCTCGACTCGGTGCAGACGGTGGCCTCCCCCGAGATCGACGGCGCGCCCGGCGGTATGGCGCAGGTGCGGGAGGTCGCGGGCGCGCTGATCCGGGCGTCGAAGGAGCGCGGCATGGCGACGATCCTGGTCGGCCACGTCACGAAGGACGGCGCGATCGCGGGGCCGCGCCTGCTGGAGCACCTGGTGGATGTCGTGCTCCAGTTCGAGGGCGACCGGCACGCCCGGCTGCGGCTGGTGCGGGGCGTCAAGAACCGCTACGGGACGACGGACGAGGTCGGCTGCTTCGAGCTGCACGACGAGGGCATCACGGGCCTCGCGGACCCGTCGGGCCTGTTCCTGACGCGGCGCGACGAGCCGGTGCCCGGCACCTGCCTGACGGTCACACTGGAGGGCCGCCGCCCGCTGGTCGCCGAGGTCCAGGCACTGACCGTCGACTCGCAGATCCCGTCGCCGCGCCGCACGACCTCGGGCCTGGAGACCTCGCGCGTGTCGATGATGCTGGCGGTGCTGGAGCAGCGGGGCCGGATCTCCGCGCTCGGCAAACGCGACATCTACACCGCAACGGTCGGCGGGGTCCGGCTGACGGAACCCGCGGCGGACCTCGCGGTGGCGCTGGCGCTGGCGTCGGCGGCGAGCGACACCCCGCTGCCGAAGAATCTCGTGGCGATCGGCGAGGTCGGGCTCGCGGGCGAGGTCAGGCGGGTCACCGGAGTGCAGCGCAGACTGGCGGAAGCACACCGACTGGGCTTCACGCACGCACTCGTGCCGACCGACCCGGGCAAGGTCCCGGCCGGTATGAAGGTCACGGAAGTGGCCGACATGGGCGACGCGCTGCGTGTCCTGCCGCGCCGGGCTCGCGCGGACGCCCCGCAGGGCGAGGATGTGCGCCGGTAGACTTTGCCCTGGTCTCGCCCATCCGTACGAGCCGGAGGAATGCAGTGGCAGCAGGCGACCGGGGGTCAACACCCGGAAAGTCCGGCGCGGGCTCCGGCGGTTCCGGTGCTGAATCGCTCATGCGGTCGTCCCTGAGCGCCGTCGCGCCGGGGACGACGCTGCGCGACGGTCTGGAGAGGATCCTGCGCGGCAACACCGGTGGCCTCATCGTCCTCGGCATGGACAAAACGGTCGAATCGATGTGCACGGGCGGCTTCGTCCTCGACGTGGAGTTCACGTCGACGCGGCTGCGGGAGCTGTGCAAGCTCGACGGCGCCCTGATCCTGGACAAGGACATCACCAAGATCCTGCGGGCGGGCGTCCAGCTGGTGCCGGACGCGTCGATCCCCACCGAGGAGACGGGCACCCGCCACCGCACCGCCGACCGGGTGTCCAAGCAGTGCGGCTTCCCCGTCATCTCGGTCTCCCAGTCGATGCGGCTGATCGCGCTGTACGTCAACGGCGAGCGGCGCGTCCTGGAGGAGTCCGCGGCGATCCTGTCCCGCGCCAACCAGGCACTCGCGACGCTGGAGCGCTACAAGCTGCGCCTGGACGAGGTCGCGGGCACGCTGTCGGCGCTGGAGATCGAGGACCTGGTGACGGTCCGGGACGTCACCGCCGTCGCGCAGCGCCTGGAGATGGTGCGCCGGATCGCCACCGAGATCGCCGAGTACGTGGTGGAGCTCGGCACGGACGGCCGGCTGCTGACGCTCCAGCTCGACGAGCTGATCGCGGGCGTCGAGCCCGAGCGTGAGCTGGTCGTACGGGACTACGTGCCGGAGCCGACGGCGAAACGCTCCCGCACGGTCGCCGAGGCGCTGGACGAGCTGAACGCGCTCACCCACACCGAGCTGCTCGAACTGCCCATGGTGGCGCGGGCGCTCGGCTACAGCGGCTCGCCCGAGACGCTGGACTCGGCTGTCTCCCCGCGCGGTTACCGCCTGCTCGCGAAGGTGCCGAGGCTGCCGGGCGCGATCATCGAGCGCCTGGTGGAACACTTCGGCGGCCTGCAGAAGCTGCTGGCCGCGAGCGTGGACGACCTCCAGGCGGTGGACGGCGTCGGCGAAGCGAGGGCCCGCAGTGTCCGCGAGGGCCTGTCGAGGCTGGCGGAGTCGTCCATCCTGGAGCGGTACGTCTGACCGGTGCCGCCGCACGGCCGGTGGCTGCTCCTGCGCTTCCGCACTCCTGCGCACCGGCTTCCCGGCAGGCAGGCCGCGAGCGATCACGCCCGGCTGCCGCACATGAACACACCCGGTCGTCACGCACCGCTCATCCGTGGACGCCCCGGGTGACCAGGCACCGAAGGGCCGGGCGGTCCGCCCGGCCCTTCGTGTGTCCACTCCCGTGGGCGGCGTGACCCCAGGGACTCCGGGGACTCCCGAGGACCCGGGGACCCGTGGAGTCCGTGGGGCCTGTGGACGGCTGGGCCGGTGGACCGGTGGGCCCCGAGGAACCCGCGAGATTCGTGCGGCCCGCGAGACCCGTAGGGCCCGTGGGCGCCCTGGTCAGTCCTGGTCCAGGCGTACCGACTTCTCGGACTGCGCCTGCGGGATCGTGGCCACGCCCGTCGAGATCTGTGCGAGGTAGGTGCCCGCGCCCGCGGCGGGCGGTGTGGCCGACGAGCACTTCGTGGTGGAGTGCCGTCGGTCCCACGTCACCGTGTGCGCGATGGCCGAGTGGGCGGGCACCTCGAAGTACAGGGTGACGGTCTTCGGGCAGTCCTTGGACGTCCAGATCCGGGTGTCCTCCGTGTCCGTGATCGTGAGGACCATCGACTTCGGCCCCAGGTTCACCTTGCACGTGGTGCCGGAGCTGTTCGTCACCACCAGCTTGAACTGCGGTTTCTCGTCCGGCTCGTAGGCCGCCTTCGTAGTCGTCAGGGAGACCTTGAGCGATCCCTTGCCGCAGGTCGGCAGCGAGGAACTGGCCGGTACCTGCCGCCCGGTGGGGATACCCGCCGCGCCGGAGCCCCCGGCCGCGCCGGCCGTGCCCGCCGTTCCGCCCGTACCGGTGGAACCCGCGCCGCCCGCGGAGCCGCCCGAACCGGCCGATCCCGCCGTACCGGCCGATCCCGCCGAACCAGCCGTGGCACCCGAGCCGTCGGCGCCGCCCGCGCCGCCGGAGCCGGCCGTGTCGCCGTTCTTCCCGCCGTCGTCGTCGCCGCCCGAACCGCCGTCGGAACCACCGCCCGACCCGTCCCGGCCGCCCGGTTCCCCGCCGATCGTGGGGCCGGAGCCGTTCGGTCCCGGTGTGATCGACGTAGCGGGCGCGGGCCCCGAGCCACGGTCGTCGTGTTTCTTGCCTACGCCACCGCCGCCCGAGGTGACGATCCAGGCGATCAGCGCGGCTGCCAGCACGATCAGGACGGCTGCCACGGACCTCCTTCGCCAGTAGATCGAGGAGGGAAGCGGCCCGACAGGATTACGCAGAGAACCCACGCGCCGAACTCTACGAGAGATCAGTGGCAACTCAGGCCCCACATGCCGCTCCTCCCGCAAGTTTTACGGATGATCATCACGGAGACGTTCCCGCATGTCCGTCCGGCGAGCCGTGCGACCATCGGTCTGTCATGACTGTCACCGAACAAAACCCCGCGGCCCTGCACACCGCCGTCATCGCCTGGTTCGAAGCCCACGCCCGCGACCTCCCCTGGCGCCGTCCCGAAGCGGGCGCCTGGGGCGTCATGGTCAGCGAGTTCATGCTCCAGCAGACGCCCGTCAGCCGCGTCCTGCCCGTCTACGAACAGTGGCTCGCGCGCTGGCCGCGCCCCGCCGACCTGGCCGCGGAGCCCCCGGGCGAGGCCGTGCGCGCCTGGGGCAGGCTCGGTTACCCGCGCCGCGCGCTGCGCCTGCACGCCGCCGCGCGGGCGATAGCGGAGCGGTACGACGGCGATGTGCCGCGCGATCACGCGCAGTTGCTGGCACTGCCCGGGGTCGGCGAGTACACGGCGGCGGCGATCGCGTCGTTCGCGTACGGCGGGCGGCACGCGGTCCTCGACACCAATGTGCGCCGGGTCCTCGCCCGCGCGGTCACCGGAGTCCAGTACCCGCCGAACGCCACCACGGCGGCCGAGCGCAGGCTCGCCCGCGCGCTGCTGCCCGACGACGAGGCGACAGCCGCCCGATGGGCCGCCGCCTCCATGGAGTTGGGCGCACTCGTGTGCACCGCCAGGAGCGAGGCGTGCGGCGCCTGCCCGCTCGCGGCGAGCTGCGCGTGGCGGCTGACGGGCAAACCCGCCCACGAGGGACCCGTACGCCGGGGCCAGACCTACGCCGGAACGGACCGGCAGGTGCGCGGCCGGCTCCTCGCCGTCCTGCGCGAGGCCACGGAGCCGGTGGCGCGAGCGCGACTCGACGCGGCGTGGGACGAACCGGTGCAACGGGCCCGCGCGCTCGACGGTCTGGTCGCCGACGGTCTCGTGGAACCCCTCAGTGGCGAGCGCTACCGCCTGCCGCTGAGCTGACCCGCCCACGTGGTGCCCGATATGTCGTCCCGTTACACAACCGATGGGCAGCCGTGCGCCCTCCTACGGGCGCCCCGGACAGCCCCGTGACAAGCGCTCCGTAATTTCTGTGGAAGACGCACAGCGCGTGGAACACGGGGTCGGAGGCGGTCAGGCATGGCATACGTCGGCGAGGTACTCGAATTCGAGGAGTACGTACGGACCCGGCAGGACGCCCTGCTCCGCAGTGCCCGGCGGCTCGTGCCCGACCCCGTCGACGCGCAGGACCTGCTGCAGACCGCCCTGGCCCGTACGTACCGCCGCTGGGAAGGCATCGCCGACAAGTCCCTTGCCGACGCCTACCTGCGCCGCGTCATGATCAACACCCGTACGGAGTGGTGGCGCGCGCGCAAGCTGGAAGAGGTGCCCACCGAGCAGCTGCCCGAGCCGTGCGTCGAGGACGGCGCGGAGCAGCGGGCCAACCGCGCCCTGCTGATGGACGTACTGTCCGTGCTCGCCCCGAAGCAGCGCAGTGTCGTCGTGCTGCGGCACTGGGAGCAGATGAGTACGGAGGAGACCGCTGCCGCGCTCGGAATGTCTGCGGGTACGGTGAAAAGCACACTGCACCGCGCCCTGGCCCGGCTCCGCGAGGAGCTGGAGACCCGCGAGTCCGAAGCCAGGGCCGGGGAGCGTGCGGAGAGCCGGTACACAGGCCGGCGTGAGGGTCCAGACCAGGAGCGGGGGCGGCAGCGGTGCGCGGCCTGAGGTCCCATGGGCCGTCCCCCCGGGGGGACGGCGACGGCAGGGGCAGATCCGCGGCGGCCCACGGGGCCGGGCCGCCGGCTCCGCCTGCCCCCGGCGACTCCTCGGAGCCGCGGGGGCCGGGGCCGGCCCGGGGCGCCGGTCCGAGGCCGGCTTCGGACCGGGCCGCGGCTGCGGCTGCGGCTTCTTCCGGCGCGGACCGTCCCGACCGCTCGGACCATCACGACCACTCGGGCTATCCCGACCACTCGGGCCGCCCCGACCACTCGGGCCGGATGCTTGCGACGCATCGCACCGGCCGGATCTTCGCCGCCGGCGGATCGGCCGTCGCCGGGCTGGCCGGCCTCGCCACCATCGGCCTGCTCGCCGGTGGCTGCTCCGCGGGCGGCACCGGCATGCGCGACGAGGGCCCCGCGGTCCCCGCGCCCGTCGAAAGGACCATGCCCACCCCGTCCGAGACGCCGGAGCAGCAGCCCACGAGCGTCGACCCGGTGTCCCTGCTGCGCGCCGACCCGCAGGTCAGCACGCGGGTCAAGCGCAGCCTGAAGCCCTGCGGCACCGACTCGTACCCGGTGAACACGTCCTACGGCGACCTCACGGGCGGCTCCCGGCCCGACATCGTGATCAACGTGACGACGTGCAAGGACTCCATCGGCATCGGTACGTACGTCTACCGCCTGGCGGACAGCGCCGCGGCCTCCGCGAAGTCCGGTGCGAGCACGACGTCGACCCGTACCCCGGGCGGGACCGGCACGGCCGCCGCGGGGGGGTCGCTCAGCGCCACCCCGAGCGCGGTCATGGACACGCGCCCCGTCCCCTACGAGGGCGCGGGGGTCGACGTGTCCGGGCCGACACCGCAGGTGAAACCGCTGCCGGGGAAGTACGAGAACGTCTTCGCGTCCGAGGAGCCGTCCGTCTACGGGACGATAGACCGGGGCGAGCTGGTCGTGACGCAGCAGGTCTACACGAAGGGCGACTCGGTGGCCTACCCGTCGGGCGAGGACGTCGTCACATACGACTGGACGAAGTCGAAGTTCACCGAGCGCTACCGGGTGCGCAACACGTACAGCAAGTCGAACGGCAACGACGACGACCTGGGCGCGCCCGCGCCCACCGTGACCGCGTCGAACTGACCGGGCACGCAACGCAGGAACAGACGCGGAGAGAAAGGCTGAGAGCGACCGGATGGCCGACACCCACGTGCTCTTCGTCGAGGACGACGACGTCATCCGCGAGGCCACCCAGCTCGCGCTGGAGCGCGACGGCTTCGCCGTGACCGCCATGCCCGACGGCCTGTCCGGCCTGGAGGCGTTCCGCGCCGACCGGCCCGACATCGCGCTGCTGGACGTGATGGTGCCCGGCCTCGACGGGGTGAGCCTGTGCCGGCGCATCCGCGACGAGTCGACCGTCCCCGTGATCATGCTTTCGGCGCGCGCCGACTCCATCGACGTCGTCCTCGGCCTGGAGGCCGGTGCCGACGACTACGTGACCAAACCCTTCGACGGCGCGGTGCTGGTCGCGCGGATCCGCGCGGTGCTGCGCCGCTTCGGTCACGCCGCGGGTTCCGGGAACACCGCGGAGGGCGAGCCGGGCGGGCGAGGAGGCACCGGCGGCCGGTCCGCCGTGCTGACGTTCGGCGACGTGGAGGTCGACACCGAGGGCATGGAGGTGCGCCGCGCGGGCGCGGCGGTCTCGCTGACCCCGACCGAGATGCGGCTGCTGCTGGAGTTCTCCACGTCGCCGGGGACCGTCCTGTCGCGGGACAAGCTGCTGGAGCGGGTCTGGGACTACGGCTGGGGCGGGGACACCCGGGTCGTGGACGTCCATGTGCAGCGGCTGCGGACGAAGATCGGCCAGGACAGGATCGAGACGGTCCGCGGTTTCGGGTACAAGCTCAAGGCATGAAGGACAGGAGCGGGCCGGCCCCCGACGCGTGCCCGGATGCCGCAGCGGGCACGGGCACAGGGGTGACCACGCGGACCAGGCACGCCGCCACCAGCACGAGGACGGGCGGCATGGGTACGGGCGGCACGGGTACGGGCGGCGCAGGCACGGACGGCACGGGTACGGGTACGGGCGGCGCAGGCACCCGTACGCGCGGCACGGGTACGCGCGGCGGCAAACGCGGCACAGGTACGGGAGCGGACGGGAGCGACGGCATGCGCACGAGGACCGGCACGCCCGTGACGGCGCTCCCCGCGGCCCTGGTGACGCTCCTCGCGGTCCCGGCCGACCCGTGCGCGAGCGCGGTGCGTGCGACCGCGGTGCGTGCGACCGCGGTGCGTGCGACCGCGGTGGGTGCGAGCTAACCCATGAGGCGCATCGCTCTGCGCACCGGCATCCGGTGGAAGATCAGCATCGCGATCGCCGCGGTCGGCGCGCTGATCGCGGTGGCGCTGAGCCTCGTCGTCCACAACGCCGCCCGCGTCTCCATGCTCGACAACGCGCGCGAGGTGCAGCTCTCGCAGACGCTGTTCGCGGAGCGGATGTACGACACCACCAAGGAGGCCAAGCTCGGCACGAAGATCAACGACCCCGCGCTCCCCGGTCCGCTGCGCTCCAAGACCAAGGAGGGCCGGCGCGCCACCCTGGTGGAGGGCGGCGGGGTGCCGGACATCTGGGCGGCCGTGCCGCTCGGCAACGGCACCGTGCTCTCCAGCCACAGCCGGCTCGCCGAACACTCCCTCATGATCATCGAGGACCTGGACCGCGCGCTGCTCGTGGGCTCGGCCGCCGTGGTCGTCGGCGGCTCCGCGCTCGGCATCCTGATCGGCGGCCAGATCTCACGCCGGCTGCGCAAGGCCGCCGCCGCCGCGGGACGGGTCGCGCAGGGCCACACGGACGTACGGGTCGGCACGGCCATCGGCGGAGTCGTACGGGACGAGACCGACGAACTCGCGCGCGCGATCGACGCGCTGACCGACGCGCTCGGCGAGCGCATCGAGGCGGAGCGCCGTGTCACGGCGGACATCGCGCACGAACTCCGTACCCCGGTCACCGGCCTGCTCACCGCCGCCGAACTGCTGCCGCCCGGCCGGCCGAGCGAGCTCGTACGGGACCGGGCGCAGGCGATGCGCACGCTGGTGGAGGACGTGCTGGAGGTGGCGCGCCTGGACAGCGCGTCGGAGCGGGCGGAACTCCAGGAGATCGCGCTCGGCGAGTTCGTGGAGCGGCGGGTCCTGGCGCTCGACCAGGAGGCCGGGATCTCGGTCGTACGGGAGTCGTGGGTCAACACGGATCCGCGGCGGCTGGAACGCATCCTCGGCAACCTCCTGGCGAACGCCAAGAAGCACGGCGGCTCCCCCGTCGAGGTGACCGTCGAGGGACGGGTGCTGCGGGTCAGGGACCACGGCCCCGGCTTCCCCGAGGAACTGCTGCGGGACGGCCCTAGCCGGTTCCGCACCGGTGCCTCCGACCGTGCGGGCCAGGGTCACGGCCTCGGCCTGACCATCGCGGCGGGCCAGGCGCGGGTGCTGGGAGCGCGGCTCACGTTCAGAAACGCCGGGGCGGACGGGACGGGCGGCGCGGTGGCGGTGCTGTGGCTGCCGGAACACGCGCCGACGACGACGGGCAGTTTCCCCGTCATCGCGCTCCCCGGGCAGTCCTGACAGAGCCCTCACCGCGGCGGAACCGCCCCCGTCCCGCTCGACGGCCGCGACATGTTCCGCCGGGCGCGCACTCGGCCCCGCTCTCCCGTCCGGGCGCCCCGGCCGCTCGGCCGCTCCACCTGATGTCCTGACTGAACGTCAACTCGCAACGCCCGTAGGTGACTTGACGGCGCTGTGCCAGAATGGGCCGATGGCATATTCCAAGCCGCCGGTCGACACCTCCAGACCGCACCCGGCGCGCGTCCACGACTTCCTGCTGGGCGGACGGAACAACTACCCGGCCGACCGGCGGGCCGCCGGGGAGCTCCCCGAGGAGGCGGCCAGGACCGCCCGGCAGAACAGGGCGTTCATGCACCGGGCCGTGGGCTGGCTCGCCAGCATCGGTGTCGAGCAGTACCTGGACGTCGGCAGCGGCATCCCGACGGAGCCGAACCTCCACCAGATCGTCCAGCGCGTCCGGCCGGCCTGCCGGATCGTCTACACCGACAACGACCCCGTCGTCCTGCGGCACGCACAGGCCCGCCTCACCGGCTCCCCGCAGGGTGCCACGCACTACGTCCAGGCCGACGTACGCGACCCGGCCGACCTGCTGGAGCAGGCCCGCGCCCTGCTGGACTTCGGACGGCCGGTGGCGCTGTCGCTGATCGGGCTGCTGCACGTCCTGCCGGACGACCAGGACCCGTACGGCATCGCCCGGACGCTCGTCGGGGCGATGCCCTCGGGCGCGCACCTCGTCCTCGCGCACGGCACGTCCGACTTCGCCCCCGGGGCCGAGGCCACCCGCGGGAGCACGCACGGCTGCGCGACGCCCGGCCGGAGCGGGATCGCGCGACCGCGCACCCGCGGCGAGGCGGCGCGCTTCCTCGAAGGACTGGACTTCGTCGAGCCGGGGCTCGTCACGGCCCCGCTCTGGTACAAGGACACCCCGCCGCCGGACGACGAGATGTCGGACGTCTACGCGGCCGTGGCGCGCGTCCCGTAACCTCCCGTGGCGGCCCGCGCGGGTACCGGACGGCCCCGTGGGGGGCCCGTGTCCTGCGTGGACTCCGGGGCTCCTTGCCGCCCCGTGCGGACCCGGAGGACGGACGACTTACTTGCCGCCCGGCTAGTACGTACAATGGGAAGCGGAGGCTCCGCCCGACCGGCCCCACCCCGGGCGACCGGGCCGTCGGCGGCGGGCCGAACCCGCGGACGAGAGATCCGCACGAGAGAGACGAGAGCGCGCCATGGCCAGCACGGGAACCCCGCGCCGCAGCGACACCCGGCAGCGGATTCAGGACGTCGCCCTCGACCTCTTCGTCGAACACGGCTACGAGAAGACGTCACTGCGGGAGATCGCCGAGCGGCTGGACGTCACCAAGGCCGCCCTGTACTACCACTTCAAGACCAAGGAAGACATCCTGGTCAGCCTGTTCGCGGACCGGGCAGGACCGCTCGACGACCTCATCGCCTGGGGCGAGGCCCAGCCGAACACGCTGGAGTCCAAGAAGGAGTTCCTGCGGCGCTACGCCGAGCAGCTCAAGGGCGCGTCCCGGCTGTTCCGCTTCGCCCAGGAGAACCAGGCCGAACTGCGCGACCTGAAGGTCGGCGAGACGTTCCGGAGCCGCATCGAGACGACGGTGGAACTGCTGCTCACCCCCGACCCCTCGCTCTCGGACCGGGTACGCACCACGACCGCGCTGTTCTCCCTGCACGTCGGGATGTTCGCCCTGAAAGACGTCGAAGGAGACCCCGAGGAGAAGTACGACGCTCTCCTCGAAGTCTCCTTCGAGCTGCTGGCCGCGGCCCACGAAGGGGGCCCCGGCCAGGACGCCTGACGGCACCCGTGGGGGAATCGGGCACGGTCGGGCGGGCTCCCGGATCCGCACGGTCCGCGAAGTCGGACCGGTGGGGCCGGACCGGGCAGGCCGGATCGGGCTGATCCATCAGGCTGATCGGATCAGGCAAGGATCGGATCGGCCCGGATCGCGTGGAGCCGGACCGGTCGGGTGGGATCAGGCGGCCCGGCCGGTCGGGCCGGACCGCGCGGTCCCGAGGCCCTCGGGACCGATCGGCCGGGTCAGACCTTCACGCCCATCTCGTGCAGGAACGTGACGGGGTTGATGGCCGAGCCGTAGTTCGGCGTGTCGCGGATCTCGAAGTGCAGGTGCGGGCCGGTCGTGTTGCCGGTGTTGCCGGACTTCGCGATCTCCTCGCCGGTCTTCACGTTCTCGCCCACGTGCACCTCGATCTTCGAGAGGTGCGCGTACTGCGAGAACTTGCCGTCGGAGTGCTGGATCACGATGGCGTTGCCGTACGCGTCACCGTCACCGGCGCCGTGCGGGCCCGCCTTGACGACGGTGCCGCTGTGCGCGGCGTGGACGTCGGTGCCGATCGGTACGGCGAAGTCCTGGCCGGAGTGCTTGTGGATCCAGTGGCTGCCGGAGTCGTCGAAGCCGGCAGTCAGCTTGTAGTGCTGCACGGGGTCGATCCAGGACACGGCCTTCTTCGTGGCCGCGGCCTTGACCGCCTTGGCGTGCGCGGCCTTGATCTGCTGGGCGTGCGCGGCGGTCTGCTCGGCGTGCGGGGCGGCCTTGGCCTGCGCGGCCGCCTGGTCGTGCACGGCGGTGGCGGACGCGACGGTGGCGGTGTGCTGGGTGACGGGCGCCTGGGCGCCGGTGTCGCCGGTCGCGGCGAACGCGGCCCCGGCCCCGGCCACCAGCGACACACCGAGTCCGGCGGCCACTACGGCGGCACGACCACGACGGACGGTGATGTTCGGGGTGCGGAACTTCGAGCGCTGCGGCATGCGGGAAACCTCCGGACGTAAGCGGACCCGGCGCTCATGCACCGGGCTTGCTCCACCTTGGTAACCCGACCTGGCATCTCACCTCAAATGCCTCATCTACGACATCACCTCGTAGGGCGCCCATGGCCGAAAGTCCCTTGACGGCAGGGGACAAGCCGCTCTCCTCGGAACTTATCCACGCATATCGGGCAATTTAACCGTCATCTATCCGGTATTCCAACGAACTCACCTAGTAGTGCCGAAATGGCCTGTGCGCCTTGTCACGGGCGGTGGGCCGAAGGACTGTCCGGTTCGGGACCAAGGCCCTGGTCCCACCGGGACCCGGGCAGGACCTTTCCGGCCTCTCCCGGGGACCTTTCCTGGGGTCCCGGGGGCCATCGACCCCCACCCCCGGCGCCCGGATCGGGTGCCGCGACGACGGACGACGGACGGCCGAGGCACTGCCCCGGTACGTCGGTGGACGAACGGCGGACGGACCGAGGCACTGCCCCGGTGCGTCGGTGCGTCGGTGCGTCGGTGCGTCGGTACGTCGGTACGTCGGTACGTCGGTGGACGAACGGCGGACGGACCCGGAGGGCATCACCGGTCCTGAGGCTCCCTGGGCCGTCCCGGGAGGCACCGTGGGCCTCCTCGGGCCGCCCCCGGCCGTCCCGGAGCTGTCCCGGAGCTGTCCGTTGCTCAGCCGCTCGGCAGTCCCCCCGTCCCCGTGCCCGGAGGGCACCACCGGTCCTGAGGCTCCCCCGGCCTCCCCGGCCCGTCCCGGGCCGTCCCGCAGCTGTCCGTGTGCTCAGCCGCTCGGCCGTCCCCCGTCCCCGTGCTGTCCCCGTGCTGTCCGCCGTGCCATCTGTGACCGGGCCCGGAGTCCGAGGTCCCCGCGCAGGCGTTCACGCGTACGTCCGGCCGCCTCCCCGCGCCGCTGCCCGCGCCCTCAGGCGGCCGGTCCGGGGAGGGAGCGCTCCGCAGCGGTCCGGGCGAGGCCGGTCCCTGCCGCCTCAGAGGTAGGCCGCTCCCTGCCTGTCCAGGGCCGACCGCAGGGCGTCGGGCCGCTCCGTGCCGTAGCGGGTGGGGGCCGTTCCGCGTCGAACGCGTCCTGCGCGACGCCGGGGCGGGGGCGCCGCCGACGGGCCCCGGACCCGCCGGAGGAGCCCGCCGGGGCCGCCACCCGCTGGGCCCGGCCCGCGCCGCCCGGCGCCCGCCGGGCGTCCGCCGGGCGTCCGTACACCGGCCGGGCCGCGTACGGGTGAGCGGGCCCACGCACGGCGACCCGTCCGTACGGGCATGCGAAAGGGCCGGGCCCCGGACCGATTCATCGGTCCGGGGCCCGGCCCCTTGTCGCCTGTCACGGTGGCGCGCACCGACGCGCGCCACGCGCTAAGCGCGGAAGGTCACGCTTCCTTCGTCAGGTTCGGGCCGCCGCCCGCCGCCTGCTCGATGGGAGGAGCGTCCGGCAGCGCCGCCTTCTCCTCGCCACGGAAGGTGAACTTCTCCTCTTCACCCTCACCCTCGGTGCCGACGACCACGATGTGGCCCGGGCGCAGCTCGCCGAAGAGGATCTTCTCCGACAGTGCGTCCTCGACCTCGCGCTGGATCGTCCGGCGCAGCGGCCGGGCGCCCATCACCGGGTCGTAACCCCGCTTGGCGAGCAGGTCCTTCGCGGCCTGGCTGAGCTCGATGCCCATGTCCCGGTCCCTGAGGCGCTCGTCCATCTCGTGCACCCGCAGGTCCACGATCTTGAGGATGTCCGCCGGCGTGAGCTGCGGGAAGACGATGACCTCGTCGACACGGTTGAGGAACTCGGGGCGGAAGTGCTGCTTCAGCTCGTCGCTGACCTTCGCCTTCATCCGCTCGTAGTTCGACTTCGTGTCGCCCTGAGCCGCGAAGCCCAGGTTGAAGCCCTTCGAGATGTCCCGGGTCCCGAGGTTGGTCGTCATGATGATGACCGTGTTCTTGAAGTCCACGACCCGGCCCTGGGAGTCGGTCAGACGACCGTCCTCCAGGATCTGGAGAAGGGAATTGAAGATATCGGGGTGGGCCTTCTCGACCTCGTCGAAGAGGACGACGGAGAACGGCTTCCTGCGGACCTTCTCGGTGAGCTGGCCGCCCTCCTCGTAACCCACGTATCCGGGGGGAGAACCGAAGAGACGGGAAACCGTGTGCTTCTCGCTGAACTCCGACATGTCGAGGGAGATCAGCGCGTCCTCGTCGCCGAAGAGGAATTCCGCGAGCGCCTTGGACAGCTCCGTCTTACCGACACCGGACGGGCCGGCGAAGATGAACGAGCCACCGGGACGCTTCGGGTCCTTCAGACCCGCTCGCGTACGCCGGATCGCCCGGGAGAGCGCCGCGACGGCGTCCACCTGGCCGATGACGCGCCGGTGCAGCTCGTCCTCCATGCGCAGCAGACGCGAGGACTCCTCCTCGGTGAGCTTGAAGACCGGGATGCCGGTGGCCGTGGCCAGAACCTCGGCGATCAGGTCCTCGTCGACCTCGGCGACGACGTCCATGTCGCCGGCCTTCCACTCCTTCTCCCGCTTGGTCTTCGCGGCCAGCAGCTGCTTCTCCTTGTCGCGGAGGGACGCTGCCTTCTCGAAGTCCTGGGAGTCGATGGCCGACTCCTTCTCGCGGCGGACACCGGCGATCTTCTCGTCGAACTCGCGCAGGTCCGGCGGCGCGGTCATCCGGCGGATGCGCATCCGGGAACCGGCCTCGTCGATCAGGTCGATCGCCTTGTCCGGCAGGAAGCGGTCCGAGATGTAGCGGTCGGCCAGGGTGGCCGCCGCGACGAGCGCCGAGTCGGTGATGGAGACGCGGTGGTGGGCCTCGTACCGGTCACGGAGACCCTTGAGGATCTCGATGGTGTGCGGCAGGGAGGGCTCGGCGACCTGGATGGGCTGGAAGCGGCGCTCAAGGGCCGCGTCCTTCTCCAGGTACTTCCGGTACTCCTCCAGCGTCGTCGCACCGATGGTCTGGAGCTCACCGCGGGCCAGCATCGGCTTGAGGATGCTCGCGGCGTCGATCGCGCCCTCGGCGGCGCCCGCACCCACGAGGGTGTGGAGCTCGTCGATGAACAGGATGATGTCGCCGCGGGTGCGGATCTCCTTGAGGACCTTCTTCAGGCGCTCCTCGAAGTCACCGCGGTAGCGGGAGCCGGCGACCAGGGCACCGAGGTCCAGGGTGTAGAGGTGCTTGTCCTTGAGGGTCTCGGGCACCTCGCCCTTGACGATCGCCTGGGCCAGGCCCTCGACGACCGCCGTCTTGCCGACGCCGGGCTCACCGATGAGCACCGGGTTGTTCTTCGTGCGTCGGGACAGGACCTGCATGACCCGCTCGATTTCCTTCTCGCGCCCGATGACCGGGTCGAGCTTGGACTCGCGGGCCGCCTGGGTGAGGTTCCGGCCGAACTGGTCGAGGACCAGCGACGTGGAGGGCGTGCCCTCCTGGGGGCCGCCGGCGGTGGCGGACTCCTTCGTCTGGTAGCCGGACAGCAGCTGGATGACCTGCTGCCGCACCCGGTTGAGGTCGGCGCCCAGCTTCACGAGGACCTGGGCGGCGACGCCCTCGCCCTCGCGGATGAGGCCGAGCAGGATGTGCTCGGTGCCGATGTAGTTGTGGCCCAGCTGAAGGGCCTCGCGGAGCGACAGCTCCAGGACCTTCTTCGCACGAGGAGTGAAGGGGATGTGGCCGGACGGGGCCTGCTGGCCCTGGCCGATGATCTCCTCCACCTGCTGGCGAACCGCCTCGAGCGAAATCCCGAGGCTCTCCAGGGCCTTAGCGGCGACACCCTCACCCTCGTGGATCAGTCCCAGGAGAATGTGCTCGGTGCCGATGTAGTTGTGGTTGAGCATCCGGGCTTCTTCCTGAGCCAGGACGACAACCCGCCGCGCGCGGTCGGTGAACCTCTCGAACATCGTTATCGCTCCTCAGAGCGGTCAGGCAGTAAAAGGGGTCGGTCCCCTCTCTGTCCTTCCGCAGCTTAGTCCCGCAAGCGGGGACCGCTCGGGTCCATCCCCGCATCCACGGGGAGCAGCATCCCTCCTGGACTGCTGACGAACGCTCCAACCCGATGGTGCGAGACGATGTTCCCCCAGGCCAAGCAGATACCGCCGTCATCACTACGCCGATGGCGAACGGAAAACGCCCGGACCCGCGTGGCGCCCCTCCCCACTAGGGATGTCTTACCCGCGCACACCGGCGGTCCATGCCGCGTTCCCCCCTCCCCTCAGCTACGGGCGAACAGCGGCCCACGCCGGGGCCGGACACACCGGGCACCCAGCGTGATCAAAACAGCGCCCAGCGTAACCCCGGTGGCCGTTCGACCGTTGGCCTTTCATGCCGCTCCCCGTCCCCGGCCCACGGGCCCCCCGCTCGCACGACCCCGCACGCGGGCTCCTGCGGGAGCGGATCGCCCGCTTCTACGAGGAGGACCTCGGCTGGCCCGTGCAGCGGGAGGAGCCGGACGGCCCGGCACGACTGGCGACCGGGGTCGTCTTCGACGCCCTGGAACTGCCGGCGCGTGCGGGGCGTGCGGTGGTCGACCGCCTCGACGAAGCGGCTCGCGCCGACCGCGCCGGATGCCCTGCCGGGCCGACCGGGCCGGTCACCGGCCCGGTGGCGCTGAGCGCCGACCGGTCGAGGATGTGGGTACTGCTGGCGCCCGGCAGCGCCGACGAGGTGCCCGGGCTGCTCGACTGGCTGGAGTGGGGCGGTATCGCCCTGGACCTCGACGCCCTCGGTGCGGGGCGGAGCGTCCCGGCTCCGGTACCGCCCCGGTGGCCCGTACTCGCCACGCAGGGGGCCGCCGTGTGGCTGCGGCCCCCCGGACGTGTGCGCGGCGGTCGGTGCGGCGGTCACCTCGACGAGGAATCCGATGGCGGCGCGTCCCGCTCCGCACGGCCGGCGCCGTCCGGACTACCGGCACTGCGACTGTGCGGCGGCGCAGGAGGAATCGGCACCACGGAAATCGGCACCGGGGGCAGCGGTGGGGATGCCCCCGATCTCGTACGGCTCGTGGACGCGGCAGCGGCGGAGTGCCACCGGATCCGCCTCGCTCGCGGACTCGCGCGAGGAATTGCCGCGGGTGCGAATCCTCAGCCGTTGGCCTTCTCGTAGGCCTCGCGGATCTCGGCCGGAACGCGGCCGCGGTCGTTCACGTTGTAGCCGTTGTCCTTGGCCCACTTGCGGATTTCCGCGGTGTCCTTGTTGCCGCCGGTGACAACGCGTCCCTTGCCACGACCGGTCGCACCACGGCCGCCGGTACGGCGCCCGCTCTTGGTGTACGGGTCGAGCAGGCCGCGGAGCTTGTCGGCATTGGCGGTCGTGAGGTCGATCTCGTACGTCTTCCCGTCGAGCGCGAACGTGACGGTCTCGTCCGCCTCGCCGCCGTCGAGGTCGTCGACAAGAAGGACCTGAACCTTCTGTGCCACCGGATTTCCTTTCATCGAAAATGCAGTACGCGGAAAGGAAACCCCTTTTCCCGGGAAAACACAAACCCCTGGGAGAGGTTGAGTGGTTCAACAAACGGGAAACGCACGCGATTCGGACATCTTCCCGCGCGTCACAGGTGCAGAAGCATGCGGCTGTTGCCCAGGGTGTTCGGCTTCACCCGTTCGAGACCGAGGAACTCGGCAACGCCCTCGTCATAGGAACGCAACAGCTCTCTGTACACATCTCGGTCGACAGGTGTCCCATCGATCTCCACGAACCCGTGCTTCGTGAAGAAGTCGACTTCGAAGGTCAAGCAGAATACGCGGCTCACGCCGAGCTCACGCGCGGCGTCCAGCAGCTTCGCGAGGAGCTTGTGCCCGACTCCCGCACCCTTCGCCGAAGGGTCCACGGCGAGTGTGCGCACTTCGGCGAGGTCTTCCCACAGGGGATGGAGCGCGCCGCAGCCGATGACCGCTCCGTCGGACGCGCGTTCCGCGACCCAGAACTCCTGGATGTCCTCGTAAAGCGTCACCGGTGCTTTGTCGAGCAGGATCCCCGCGCCCGCGTATCGCCCCACGAGGCGTCGCACCACCGTGACGTCCCGCGTCCTGGCACGTCGGACAGTGACCTGGTTCCGGCTCTCGGGATCGTCATGAGGAAGCGGCTGCGCGGAAGACATGTGCGGGACGCTATCGCCCCGACTCCGAAGAGGCGTCGGCGCCCTGGGACTCGTCCGCCGCCGGTGAGCGGCCGGCAGCGGGCCTGACGGTCCTGCGGGCATCACCGGTTCCGGCGCGCCCCGGTCCGTTTTCCTGGCGCCGGCGTTTGTCGGAGGGCGCGGCTTCTTCGCCCGGTTCGGCTTCTTCGGCCGCGCTCTGTTCGGATGCCGTCTGTTCCGATGCCGTCTTCGTGGATGCCGTCTTCGTGGATGCCGACTCTTCGGGTCCGGTCTCTTCGCCGGCGTTCTCTTCGCGAACCACGGCCCGTTCCGCGGCGGGCGCGGGTGCGGGGGCTTCCGGCGCGGCCCGTTCTCCGTCCGCCGTCTCGGTCCGGGTGCCTTGAACGATACGTACCGCGTCTTCCAGGGACTCGCGTTGCTCCGGCGACATCATCCCGAAGAACGCGACCAGTGCCGCAGCCTGGTTGTCACTCTTGGACCAGGCCTCGTTCATGAGAGCGGCGGCGTAGGCGGCCCGGGTGGACACCGCGCGATATCGATAGGCGCGGCCCTCGACTTCCCTGCGTACCCAGCCCTTCTGATGGAGATTGTCCATTACCGTCATGACGGTCGTGTACGCGATGGAGCGTTCTTGCTGGAGGTCTTCGAGGACTTCCCTGACGGTCACCGGACGGTTCCATTGCCAGACGCGCGTCATCACGGCGTCTTCGAGGTCTCCCAATTGACGGGGCACGCTCACGAGCTTAGTCCGTAATGTCGGAAAGGCCGGTTATTTACGCAGCGAAAAGGGCGCACGACCATAAGGGTCGTGCGCCCTTCGGCGCTCGTGCGGCCTTCCGGCCGCGGGGCCCGGCACCGCGGGCCCGCCGGGTTCAGGCGCCGTGCGTCTCGGCGGCGGAGGCCCGGGCGGCGGCTTCGGCGCGCGCGATCGCGGCGTCGACGGCGGCGTCTTCCTTACCCTTGTTGGTTCCACCCTGGGTCTTGATGATCAGCCGCACCAGAAAGAAGAAGAAGGCTGCCATCACCACGGGGGGCACAAGCGCGGATACGTATTCCATAGCCGCCAGATTAGCTACCCCACTGCCCGCTCCCGCGGCGGGGGCGGCGTGGCGGGCGACGGTTTCCTGCGAGGCGGGAACACCTCGGACGGCTTGGGCACGGGCCGCTCGCCCGGCGGCCTCGGGGGCGCCGCGGCGGGTTTCTTCGCCGGGCGCGGCTCGTCCTTGTCCGCCGCGCCGACCAGGGTCAGCAGGCGGGTGCGCTGCGCCGGGGGTGCGGTCGCCGCGGCCGGCACCCGCCCCGCCAGCCGCTCCCGTACGGAGCGCTCGGCGATCCGCCCGCAGCGTTCGAGCAGCGCGGCGGCGACGGGATGGCCCCGCAGCGCGCGCAGCGCGGCCAGGTCGTCGGGCCCGGGCACATGACCGGCGGCGAGCGCGTCCTGGAGGAGCTCCAGATAGCCGGTGAGCGAGCCGGGCAGGGCCGACCGGTAGCGAGCGAGATCGGCCAGCAGGAACGCGCGCAGCCGGCCGGCCTCGGAAACGGCCTCGTCCACGGATTCAGCCAGCGCGAGACAGGCCCGGATGTCCTCGTCCGGGATCTGGTCGGGGTGCAGGACGGCGGCCAGGGCACGTCGGAGCACACGCAGCTCGTCAGCGCTGAACGCCATGCCGCCTCGGGGTCCGTATGGCGTGGGCATGCCTCGACCATACGCGCCAAGACGGACAAAAGGCGCGAAATAGCATCGCGTCGGGGGTGGCGCACCGGGCGCGGCGGCGCCCCGTCGGGTAGGTGCCCGCGACGGGCACAGGACGCGGGGAGCCCGGGGCCGTGGCGGAGCGGTGGCGTACCGCCCTCGCCCGCCTTCCTGGCGCCGTGGACGGGCGCCGTGCGGCGCTGCCGGTTCGCGCACGCCGTCGTCCGGGCCGACCGTTCGCGGAGGCCGTTCCCGCACGCCGTTCCACGGTCCCGGTCACTTCCCGGTCTTCCCGGCGCCTGATCGCGGTGGTCGTGCGCGGTGCCTGATCGCGGTGGTGTCGCGGTGCCCGGTCGGGTGCCTGTGCGCGGTGCCGTCGCGGTGCCCGGTCGCGGTGGTCTGTGCGGTGCCTGGTCGCAGTGCCGTCGCGGCGCCCGGTCGCGGTGGTCTGTGCGGTGCCCGGTCGCGGTGGTCGTGCGCGGTGCCTGATCGGTCGCAGTGCGTGCGCGGTGCCCGTACGCGGTGCCCGTGCGCGGGCCGCCCCGCCGGTGGCAGGACGGGGCGGTCGTGCGCGGTGCTGTCGCGGTGGTCGTGCGCGGTGCCTGATCGCGGTGGTGTCGCGGTGCCCGGTCGGGTGCCTGTGCGCGGTGCCGTCGCGGTGCCCGGTCGCGGTGGTCTGTGCGGTGCCTGGTCGCAGTGCCGTCGCGGCGCCCGGTCGCGGTGGTCTGTGCGGTGCCCGGTCGCGGTGGTCGTGCGCGGTGCCTGATCGGTCGCAGTGCGTGCGCGGTGCCCGTACGCGGTGCCCGTGCGCGGGCCGCCCCGCCGGTGGCAGGACGGGGCGCTCCCGGCCCGGCCACCCGGGCCCCACCCGGGGGCCGGCTACATACGCGCGACGTTGCGTTCGTAGACGAGGCGCAGGCCGATCAGGGTCAGCCACGGCTCGTGTTCGTCGATCACGGACGCCTCGCCCAGCACCATCGGCGCCAGACCGCCCGTCGCGATGACGGTCACGTCCTTCGGGTCCTCGGCGAGTTCGCGGGCCATGCGGGTCACGACGCCGTCCACCTGGCCCGCGAAGCCGTACAGGATGCCCGCCTGCATGGCCTCGACCGTGTTCTTCCCGATGACGCTCCGGGGCCGCGCCAGCTCGATCTTCCGCAGCTGCGCGCCCTTGACGCCGAGCGCCTCCACGGAGATCTCGATGCCCGGCGCGATCACCCCGCCCGTGTATTCGCCGCGCGCGCTGACCGCGTCGAACGTCGTCGCCGTACCGAAGTCGACGACGATCGCCGGGCCGCCGTAGAGCTCGACGGCCGCCACCGCGTTGATGATGCGGTCCGCGCCGACCTCCTTCGGGTTGTCCATGAGGATCGGCACACCCGTCTTGATACCGGGCTCGACGAGCACGGCGGGCACGTCGCCGTAGTACCGCCGCGTCACCTCGCGCAGTTCGTGCAGGACCGAGGGCACGGTCGAGCAGATCGCGATGCCCTCGATCCCCTCGCCCAGTTCCACACCGAGCAGCGGGTGCATGCCCATCAGCCCCTGGAGCAGCACGGCCAGTTCGTCGGCCGTGCGGCGCGCGTCCGTCGAGATCCGCCAGTGCTCGACGATCTCCTGGCCGTCGAAGAGGCCCAGCACGGTGTGGGTGTTGCCGACGTCGATGGTCAGCAGCATCAGGCGTCCGCTCCCGGCTCGTCCGCCTCGCGCAGGTCCAGGCCGATGTCGAGGATGCGCGGCGAGTGCGTCAGCGCGCCCACCGACAGGAAGTCGACGCCCGTCTCCGCGTAAGCGCGCGCGTTGTCGAGCGTGAGGCGCCCGGACGACTCCAGGAACGCCCGGCCGTTGACGATCCCCACGGCCTCCGACGTCTCGTCGGGCGTGAGGTTGTCCAGCAGGATGAGGTCGGCGCCTGCGTCCAGCACCTCACGGAGCTGGTGCAGGGTGTCGACCTCCACCTCGATCGCGAGGTCGGGGAACCGCTCCCGTACCGCCGCGAAGGCCGCGGCCACACCGCCCGCCGCGACCACGTGGTTGTCCTTCACCAGCGCCGCGTCCGACAGCGACATGCGGTGGTTCACGCCGCCGCCGCAGCGGACCGCGTACTTCTCCAGGGCCCGCAGACCCGGGGTCGTCTTGCGGGTGTCGCGCACCTTCGCCTTCGTGCCGTCGAGCGCGTCGGCCCACTCGCGTGTTGCCGTCGCGATGCCCGACAGCCTGCACAGGATGTTCAGCGCGCTGCGCTCCGCCGTCAGCAGGTCGCGGGTGCGCCCCGTGACACTCAGCAGCTTCTGGCCCGCGGTGACCCGGTCGCCGTCCAGCACGTGCCGTTCGACCTCGAAGTCGGCGGTGCTCACGACCGAGAGCACCGCTTCCGCGACGTGCAGGCCCGCCACGACGCCGTCCTCGCGCGCCGTGAAGTCGCCGGTGGCCACGGCGTCCTCGGGCACGGTCGCGGCCGTCGTCACGTCGATCCCGCCGTCCAGGTCCTCCTGGACCGCGACGTGCGCGACGTCCTCGACCTGTACGGGGTCGAGGCCGAGGTCCGCGAGGAGGGCCGCGAGCGCGGGGTCGAGCCCGCACTCCAGGTCCTCCGACTCGTCGCCGCAGGCGCAGCCGTCGGGGCCGCAGCTGTCGGCGGCGGGCGCGCCGATGTGGATCAGCGGCACGGCCACCGGCTCGGGACGCGGGGTGTCTTCGGGCGTGCTCACGTTGCTGCTCCCTGGGAACGGATCGACTCGGGGTGGTGGTCCTGGTGGAGGTCCGCGGTGCCGGTGCCGGCCACCGTGAACGAGAGGTCGGGGGTGAGGCCCAGGACGAGATGGTGCCGCCAGTGGGCATCGTCACGGTCCGGGAAGTCCTCGCGCCAGTGGCAGCCGCGCGTCTCCTCGCGCCGCAGCGCGGCGGTGACGAGCGCGCGGGCGACGGTGAGCAGGTTCGTGGTCTCCCACGCCTCCACTCCCGGCTCCGCGGGTTTCGGCTCCGGGTGTACGGCTTGCAGCACGGCGGCGGCACGGCGCAGGCTCTCGGCGGATCTGAGGACGCCCGCCCCCGCCGACATCGCGCGCTGGATGCCGGTGCGGGCCGAGGGGTCGATGAGGCCGACGACGCCCGCCGGGGCGGCGGCACCCGCCGGGGCGGCACCACCACCGGACGCCGCGCCGCCGGAGAGGACGCCGGTCCTTTCCGCGGCCTCGGACGCCCCGCCGCCACGGGACGACCCGTCGGCCGAGGAGGACACGGCCGTGCGGGACGGCCCGCCGCCCCCCGACGGCGTGGAGGGCCGCGAGGCCGTGATGTCCTCCGCGATCCGTTCCGCGAAGACCAGGCCCTCCAGCAGCGAGTTCGAGGCCAGACGGTTCGCACCGTGCACGCCGGTGCAGGCGACCTCGCCGCACGCGTACAGCCCCGGCACGTCCGTCCGGCCGAGGAGGTCGGTCCGCACGCCGCCCGACGCGTAGTGCGCGGCCGGTGCCACCGGCATCGGGGCGGTCACCGGGTCGATGCCGTGCGCGCGGCAGGCCGCCAGGATCGTCGGGAAGCGGGTCTCCCACATCTCCCGGCCGAAATGGCGGCCGTCGAGGTACATGTGCTCGGCGCCCTGCTCCCGCATCCGCCGCATGATCGCCTTGGCGACGATGTCCCGGGGCGCGAGCTCCGCCAGTTCGTGCTGCCCGAGCATGAAGCGGACGCCGTCGGCGTCCACGAGGTGCGCGCCCTCGCCGCGTACCGCTTCGGACACCAGCGGCTGCTGGCCCTCCGAGCCCGCGCCGAGGAACAGCACCGTCGGATGGAACTGGACGAATTCGACGTCGGAGACGCCCGCGCCCGCGCGCAGGGCGAGAGCGACGCCGTCGCCCGTCGACACCGCCGGGTTCGTCGTCGCGGCGAAGACCTGGCCCATGCCGCCGGTCGCCAGCACCACCGCCGGTGCGGTGACCGCGCCGACGCCGTCGTGCTGGCCCTCGCCCATCACATGCAGGGTGACGCCCGCCGCGCGTCCCGCGGTGTCCTTCAGCAGGTCCAGCACGAGCGCGTTCTCGATCGTCCGCACCGCCGTGCGCCGTACCGCCGCACCCAGCGCGCGCGCCACCTCGGCGCCCGTCGCGTCACCGCCCGCGTGCGCGATACGGCGCCGGTGGTGGCCGCCCTCGCGCCCGAGTTCGAGTTCGCCGTCGGCGGCGCGGTCGAACGTGGCGCCCGTCGCGATCAGCCGCCGCACCGCCGCGGCGCCCTGGGTCACCAGGGCCCGCACGGCCGCCTCGTCGCACAGGCCCGCGCCCGCGACCAGGGTGTCGTCGCGGTGCTGCTCCGGTGTGTCGCCTTCGCCGAGCGTCGCGGCGATGCCGCCCTGGGCCCAGCGCGTCGAGCCGTCATCCAGCCGTGCCTTGGTGACGACGACCGTACGCAGCCCCGCGGCGGAGCAGCGCAGCGCGGCCGTGAGGCCCGCGACGCCGGAACCCACCACGACGACGTCCGCGTCGATCGACCAGCCGGGCGCGGGCGCCGCGAGCCGTATGCCGCCGCTGCCGTGCCCACCACCGGTACCGCCGCTGTCGCGGCCCCCGGTCCGGCCGTTGCTTTCGGTGCCGCTGCCGGTGCTCATCCGCTCGTCGCTCCGAACGTCAGGGGGATGTTGTCGATCAGCCGCGTCGTACCGACCCGCGCGGCGACGGCGAGCACCGCCTCGCCCGTGAAGTCGTCGGGCACTTCGGTGAAGTCGGCCGGGTCGATCAGCGCCAGGTAGTCGAGCGCGAGGGGCGGATCCGTACGCGCGCCGAGATCCAGCACGCCCAGTGCCGCCGCCCGGACGGCGTCCGCGCCGGCGGAGGCCGCCCCGCCGGGGAGTGCCGGTCCGCCCGCGCAGGCCACCGCGTGCGCGTCGGCCGCGAGTCGCGGCTCGCCGAGCGCGGAGAGACCCGCCGCACGCGCCCCCGAGGCCGGGGCCGACTCGGCCCGCGCGCGCAGCGCGTGCTGCGCGCCGAGCCGGTCACGGGCCGCGAACAGCGCACGGGACAGCAGCAGTGCGGTGCGCCTGTCGGTGGCGGAGAGGTAGCGGTTGCGGCTGGAGAGCGCGAGCCCGTCGTCCTCCCGTACGGTCGGCACGCCGGCGATCTCGACCGGGAAGTTCAGGTCGGTGACCATCCGGCGGATCAGCGCGAGCTGCTGGGCGTCCTTCTGGCCGAAGAACGCGACGTCGGCCGACGTGAGGTGGAGGAGCTTCGCGACGACGGTGAGCATCCCGTCGAAGTGCCCGGGGCGTGAGGCGCCCTCGAAACGCCGGCCCATCGCTCCCGCGGCGATCGTGACCCGGGGGTCACCGCCGGGATACACCTCGTCGACGGACGGCGCGAAGACCGTGTCCGCGCCGGCGGACCGCGCGGTGCGCAGGTCGGCGTCGAGGGTGCGCGGGTAGCGGTCGAGGTCCTCGCCCGCGCCGAACTGCAACGGATTGACGAAGACCGTCGTGACGACGAAGCCCTCGCGGCCGACCCGTGCGCGGGCCGCGCGTATCAGGCTCGCGTGCCCTTCGTGCAGGGCGCCCATCGTCATGACGACGGCCACACGCCGGCCGGGGCCGCGCCGCTTGAGCAGCCGGTCCAGGTCGTCCCTGGTGGGGGCGAGCTCGAAAGGGCGCCCGCCGCCGCTCGCGCCTCCGGGGTCCGGGAGGGCGTCCGCTCCCGGACCCCCGCCGGCCGTTTCCCGCCCGCCGCGAGCCATCACTTCACCGTCGCCGCTCATCACGCGCTCCCGTCCCCGGAACCACTGTTTCCGTCTTCCTCTCCGGAACCCCCGGACCCCGGGCCATCGGATTCCGGGCCACCGGACCCCGGGCCACCGCCCGGCCCGTTCCGCCCCGGGCCGCTGAGGCCGGGACCGCCGGGGGCCCTGCCGCCGTCCGCGAGAACCACGAGCAGGTCCTCCGCCGACTCGGCTTTCAGCAGGCCGCTGGCGAGGGCGCGGTCCGCCGTCGTACGGGCCATCGCCAGGTAACCCGCGACCGCGCCCGGTGCGTGCCTGCGCAGCTCCGCCACGTGCGCCGCGACCGTGCCGGCGTCGCCCCTGGCGACCGGGCCCGTCAGGGCCGCGTCCCCCGAGCGCAGGGCGTTGTCGAGGGCCGCGCCGAGCAGCGGGCCGAGCATCTTGTCCGGCGCCGCCACCCCGGCCGCGTCCAGCAGCTCCATCGCCTGGGCGACCAGCGTCACCAGGTAGTTCGAACCGATCGCGAGCGCCGCGTGGTACAGCGGACGGGACTCCTCGGCGATCCACTCCGGCTCGCCGCCCATCTCGATCACCAGCGCCTGCGCCGCGAGGCGCAGCTCCTCGGGCGCGGTGACCCCGAACGAGCAGCCCGCCAGCCGCTGCACGTCCACCGAGGTGCCCGTGAACGTCATCGCCGGGTGCAGCGCGAGAGGCAGCGCGCCCGCGCGGAGCGCCGGGTCGAGCACCCTGGCCCCGTACCGCCCCGAGGTGTGCACGAGCAGCTGCCCCGGGCGTACGGCACCGGTCTCGGCCAGTCCCTCGACGAGGCCCGGCAGGGTGTCGTCCGGCACGGTCAGCAGGACCAGTTCGGCGCGGGCGAGCACATCGGCGGGGGTCACGAGCGGCACCCCGGGCAGCAGCTCCTCGGCGCGCCGCCGGGAGGCGTCGGACACACCCGACACGGCGACCGGGCGATGCCCCGCCATGGCGAGGGACGCGGCGAGCGCGGGGCCCACGCGGCCCGCGCCGACGACGCCCACCGTCAGGCGGGCGGGGCGGTCCCTGGGATCGAGGGGTTCCTTCGGTGCTGTGGGATTCACGCGTAGGGGCCTTCCGTTCCAGTCCGCGGGGGGTACCGGACGTTTTCCGGCCATGCTACGCCAGCCGAAGCGGCCACCCCGGGCCCCGGAAAAGCCTTGGCCTGCCCTTGGCCGGCGGGTGATGATGCGCTCCATGGCAGACGAGAACGAGCAGGCAGACCGTACATCGGGCCTTTCCCCGGCCGCTGGGGGCGGTCCGTTGGAGGGTCCCTCCGGAGCCGCTTCCGGGACCGCTCCCGAGGCGCCCGGTGAGGGCCCGCCCGGCGGCCCTTCGGGACCCGCGGACGACGCGGCGGCCCGGGCCCGCCGGCGGGCTGCCTTCGCGGGCGCCCGGCGGACGCTGCGCCAGGGCTGGGGCACCACTGTGCGGGAACGGATGGCCGAACTGGCGCGGACGGCGGAGACCGTCCACGACCTGGACGACTTCACCGACATCTACGGGGACGGCGTCGTCGCCGCGCTGGAGGCGCGCGTGGCGGAGCTGCTCGGCTTCCCGGACGCCGCGTTCTTCCCGACGGGCACCATGGCCCAGCAGGCCGCCCTGCGCTCCTGGGCCGGCCGCACCGGCAACCCCGTCGTCGCGCTGCACCCGCTCGCGCACCCCGAGGTGCACGAGGAGGGCGCCCTGTCCGCCGTGAGCGGGCTGCGCACGGTCCACCCCACGACCGAGCGCCGGCTGCCGACCGCCGAGGAGGTGCGGACCTTCGGCGAACCCTTCGGGACCCTGATGCTGGAACTGCCGTTGCGCGACGCGGGCTTCGTCCTGCCGTCCTGGGACGAACTGACCGCCGTCGTGGACGCGGCACGCGAGCGGGACGCGGTGGTGCACTTCGACGGCGCGCGCCTGTGGGAGACCACCACCCATTTCGGCCGTCCCCTGCACGAGATCGCGGGCCTCGCGGACAGCGTCTACGTGTCGTTCTACAAGTCCCTGGGGGGCCTGTCCGGTGCGGTGCTCGCCGGTCCCGGGAGCATGGTCGCCGAGGCCCGCTCCTGGCGGCACCGGTACGGCGGCAACCTCTACCAGCAGTTTCCGGCCGCGCTGTCCGCCCTGGCCGGGCTGGACGACGTACTGCCGCGGCTGCCGCTGTACGTGGCGCACGCGCGCCTGGTCGCCTCGGCGATCGCGGAGGCGTTCACGGCGGCCCCCGGCATCCCCTGGTTCCGCGTACATCCGGAGCCGCCGCACACGCAGGAGTTCCAGGTGTGGCTCCCCTTCGAGGCGGAGACGCTGACGGAGGCCGCCGTGAGCCAGGCCGAGGACACCGGGATCGCGCTGTTCGGAGCGTGGTCGCCCGGCGGCGGCGCGCCCGGGGTGTCGATGACGGAGGTCTCGTTGGGCGCCCCGGCCCTGACCTGGACCGCCGACGAGGTCAAGGAGGCGGCCACGGAGTTCGCGCGGCGCGCGGCCGGCCCGGGCCCGGGTGCATAACGGGCAGGGCACGGCGGCGCGTGAGTGGGTGAGTGGGTGAGCAGGGGCAGCGCGGCCGGCCGGGGCCGGTTCGCTCAGCCCGTCGCGCCGCCGCCCGCGCGGACCAGCCCCGTCTCGTACGCGAGGACGACCACCTGCACGCGGTCGCGCAGTCCCAGCTTGGTGAGGATGCGCCCCACATGGGTCTTGACCGTCGCCTCCGAGACGAACAGCCGGCCGGCGATCTCGCCGTTCGACAGGCCCTGCGCGACCAGCAGCAGCACCTCGCGCTCGCGCTCGGTCAGCCGCCCGACCTCCTTGCGCTCGGGTTCCGCGGTGCCACTCGGCAGCATCGGCGAGAAGCGGTCGAGCAGCCGGCGCGTGGTGGAGGGTGCGACCACCGCGTCGCCGCTGTGCACGGAGCGGATCGCGTTCAGCAGCTCGCCCGGCGGCACGTCCTTCAGCATGAAACCGCTCGCGCCCGCCTTGAGGCCGGAGAACGCGTACTCGTCCAGGTCGAACGTGGTCAGGATGAGTACCTTCGGGGCGTCCGGTCCCCCGGCGCAGATCCGCCGGGTCGCCTCGACCCCGTCCAGGCGCGGCATGCGCACGTCCATCAGGACGACGTCGGCCGTGGTCGTCCGCAGGATCTCGACCGCCTCCGCGCCGTCACCGGCCTCCGCGACGACCTCCATGTCCGGCTGGGCGGCGAGCACCATACGAAAACCGGTGCGCAGCAGCGCCTGGTCGTCCACGAGCATCACGCGGATCGGTGTCTCCGACATCTGCGGCATCTGCGGTGTCCCCATTCTCGGTGCGGTCGTTTCGGGCTCGTCGTTCTCGGTGCGGTCGTTTCGGGCTCGTCGTGACGAGGTCGTCGTGCGGTCGTCGTGCGAGGCCGGTGAGGTTCACGAGACCGGTGAGGTCTGCGAGGTCTCGGTGGGCGATCCGGCCCGGCACCGCCTCGCCTTGCCCCGCCTCCCCGTACACGGTGCGCCGTGTGCGGTTTCCGGGCTTCCCGGCGGTACGCGGATCCCGGTGACCGGGCCCGGCCGACGCACGCGGGTCCGGCGCGCGAGTCCGATTCCGCGGGTCCGGCGCCCGGGTCCGGCGCGCTGCTTCAATGCGCGGGTTTCAGCGGCAGCAGGGCGCTGATGCGGAACCCCCCGCCCGGTCTCGGCCCCGCGTCCAGCGTGCCGCCGACCATGCCGACCCGCTCCCGCATGCCGATCAGCCCCTGCCCGTGTCCGTCGGCGCCCCGGTCCTCCTGCATCGCGAGCGCCGCGCCCCGGCCGTCGTCCTCGACGAGCAGCCCGAGGCCGTCGTCGAAGTAGACCAGCCGGACGCTCGCACCCACATCGGGTCCGCCGTGCTTGCGGCTGTTGGTCAGCGCCTCCTGCACGATCCGGTACGCGGTGAGCTCCACGCCGGTCGGGAGCGGGCGCGGAGTGCCCTCGACCTTGAAGTCGACGGTGATCCCGGCCTGCCGCACCTGCTCGACCAGGACCTCGATCTGTTCGACGTCCGGCTGCGGCACGTACTCGCCGCTCTCCTGGCCGTCGCCGGTCCGCAGGACGCCGAGCAGCCGGCGCATCTCGGCGAGCGCCTGCCTGCCCGTGCCGGAGATGGTCTCCAGCGCCTGCTTGGCCTGGTCCGGGGCCGCGTCGAGCACATAGGCGGCCCCGTCCGCCTGGACGACCATCACGGAGACGTTGTGGGCGACGACGTCGTGCAGCTCGCGGGCGATGCGGGCGCGTTCCGCCGCGACGGCGACCTTCGCCTGCGCCTCCCGCTCCTTCTCCAGCCGGGCCGCGCGCTCCACGAGTTGGTCGAAGTAGGCACGACGGGTACGCATCGAGTCCCCGAGCACCCAGGCGAGCACGAACGGGACGGTCAGGACGAGCGTGAAGAAGACCCGGCCGGGAGTGCTGACGCCCTCCGTCGGCCAGCGCACCTGTGACATCGGCGCGGCGACGACCCCGCCGACGAGCGCCAGTCGCGACGCCCACCGCCGGCCGCCCTGCGCGACCACGGTGTAGATCGCGACGAGCATGGCGAAATCCGCGACCCCCGGCCGCACGTCCAGCAGGAGTTGTGCGACGCCCAGCACGGCGACGAGCACGAGCATCGCCCCGGCGGCCACCCGCCGCAGCGCCACCGCCACCCCGAACAGCAGGGCGAGCAGCATCGCGGAGAGCCGGGGGCCCACCCCTGTCTGCTCCTGCACCGCCCACAGCAGAGAGGCCCCGAGGAGGACGACAGCCCAGAAGCTGTCGACGCCCATGGGGTGTCTGCGGACGAAATCGTAGAGGCGCTGCACGTGACCCAGCGTAGGGAGGCGGACGAGGCGAGGGGGTCAACCGGAGGGTCGATCCGGTCGGCGGAAGCGTACTCCCCAAGGTGGAGACTTGGCGCGTGACGGAGGACATGCGCAAGGGCCGAGCGCGCGGCTGGCGCGAGGCGACGGAGGACGCGCTGTACGGGCCCGGTGGCTTCTACCTGCGCTCCCGTCCCGCCGCCCACTTCCGTACCTCGGTGCACGCGTCCCCCCTGTTCGCGGCCGCCGTCACGCGCCTGCTCGCCGCGACGGCCCGCGCGCTCGGCAGCCCCGAAGCGGCCTTCGTGGACATGGCCGCCGGGCGCGGGGAACTGGCCACAGCGGTGGCGGAAGCGACGGACGTGACCGGGCCGACGGCGGGAGCGCCCCGTGCAAAAGGGCTCACCGGGGGCCCTGGTCGCGGCGGGGCCAGTGGTACAGCGGAAGCCACTGGCACGGCAGGTGCGGCCGATACGGAAGGGGCCGGCGGCTCGGCAGGTGGCGCCGGTACGGCAGGACCCACCGATGCCGTCGGGTCGTGGGCGCCGTACGGGACGGCGGTACGTACCTACGCCGTCGAGCGGGCACCCGCGCCCACCGGACTCGATCCCCGCGTCGCCTGGCTCGCCGAACCACCGGCCGGCGTGACCGGTCTGCTGTTCGCGAACGAATGGCTGGACAACGTGCCCGTGGACGTCGCCGAGACCGACGCGGAGGGCGTGCCCCGGTACGTACGGGTGCGGCGCGACGGCACCGAGGAACCGGGCGCCCCCGTGACCGGGGCGGACGCCCGCTGGCTGGCGCGCTGGTGGCCGATCGCGGGTGCCCGGCCGGGTACGCGCGCCGAGATCGGCCGGCCCCGCGACGAGGCGTGGCGGCGGGCGGCCGGCTCGCTCACGCGGGGTCTCGCGGTCGCCGTCGACTACGGGCACGTGCGCGCGTCGCGTCCGCCGTACGGCACGCTGACGGGCTTCCGCGACGGCCGGGAGGTGCGGCCCGTACCGGACGGCGGGTGCGACCTGACCTCGCACGTGGCAATGGACGCGATCGCGCCGGGCAGTGTTCGCGTGACGCAGCGCACGGCCCTGCGCGCCCTCGGTGTCACCGGCGACCGCCCGCCGCTCGCGCTCGCGCGCACCGACCCCGCCGGGTACCTGCGGGCGCTGTCGGACGCGGGCGAGGCGGCCGAGCTGACCGCGCGCGGCGGCCTCGGCGACTTCACCTGGCTGCTCCAGCCGGTCGGTATCGACCTCACCGACATCCCCGAACTCGCCGATCTCGCGGAAACCGCCGAACTCGCCGAACCGTCCGGACCCATCGGCCCCCGCGCCCCGGACGGAGCCGGCTGAACCACCGCGGACCGGCAGGACCCGCCGGGCCGGCAGGGCGCCCCGACCCGCATCGCACGCACCGAACCGGCAGGACCCGCCGGGCCGAACGGAGCCGGCTGAACCATTCCGGACCGGCAGGAGGCACCCGCCCGCACGGGCCGGGCCGTCGCGGGCGTCCCCGGGCCGTCCCCGGGTCCGCGTCGCCTCGCGCGGCAGGCGCGCGCGGCGCCACCCGGCGGCGGCTCTCGGCGTCCGTCCCCTGAATCCCGGGTTCAGCTCGTGCTCTGCGAGACTGTGGGCATGACCGACAGCTCCGGCGCCACCACCACCGTCGGGATCGGCGGGGCCGCCGAGAGCACCGACATGGTGCTCAACATCGGCCCCCAGCACCCCTCCACGCACGGCGTGCTGCGGCTGCGGCTCGTCCTCGACGGGGAGGTCATCCGCCAGGCGGAGCCGGTCATCGGCTACATGCACCGGGGCGCGGAGAAACTCTTCGAGGCGCGCGACTACCGGCAGATCATCATGCTCGCCAACCGGCACGACTGGCTGTCGGCGTTCTCCAACGAGCTGGGCGTCGTCATGGCCGTCGAGCGGATGCTCGGCATGGAGGTGCCCGAGCGCGCCGTCTGGACGCGCACACTGCTGGCCGAGTTGAACAGGGTGCTCAACCACCTGATGTTCCTCGGCTCCTATCCGCTCGAACTCGGCGGCATCACACCGGTCTTCCACGCCTTCAGGGAGCGGGAGGAGCTCCAGAACGTGATGGAGGAGGTCTCCGGCGGCCGTATGCACTACATGTTCAACCGGGTCGGCGGCCTGAAGGAGGACCTGCCCGCGGGCTGGTCGGGCCGGGCCCGCCACGCGATCGCCGCCGTACGGTCGCGGATGGACGTCTTCGACCGCCTGGTCCTCGGCAACGAGATCTTCCGCGGCCGGACGCGGGACGTCGGCGTCCTCGCACCCGGCACCGTGCGCGCGTACGGCGTGACGGGGCCCATCGCGCGCGCGTCGGGCGTCGACTTCGACCTGCGCCGCGACGAGCCGTACCTCGCGTACGGCGAACTGCGCGACGTCCTGACGGTGGTGACCCGGCAGGAGGGCGACTGCCTCGCCCGCTTCGAGTGCCTGCTGGAACAGACCCACAACGCGCTCGCGCTCGCGGACGCCTGTCTGGACCGGCTCGCCGACCTGCCGCCCGGACCCATCAACCAGCGGCTGCCGAAGGTGCTCAAGGCTCCTGAGGGCCATACGTACGCCTGGACGGAGAACCCGCTCGGCGTCAACGGCTACTACCTGGTGTCCAAGGGGGAGAAGACGCCCTACCGGCTGAAACTCCGCTCGGCTTCCTTCAACAACATCCAGGCCCTGACGGAACTGCTGCCGGGCACGCAGGTCGCGGACATGGTGGCGATCCTCGGATCACTGTTCTTCGTCGTCGGCGACATCGACAAGTAGCGGGCCGCCACCGGCCCGGCGGACGGGTCGGACCGGGAGCGGCCCGGCGGACCGCCGTCCTCGGCCGCGACCGTCCGCCTGGGCGGGCCGCTCAGGAGCCCAGCGCGCTGCGCAGGCCGTGCACTTCGAGGCGCTCGGTGTCGTCGTGCTCGGTCAGGTCGATGACCTCGGACCCGGTGTCCCCGTGCCCGCCGTCGCCGTCGCCCGCGTCCCGCTGACCGGAGAGGCCCCGCCGATCGGCCAGGGCGCGCTTCTGATCGTCGACGTCCCGCTGCTCGCCCAGGTCCCGCTGAGCGTCCACGTCCCGCTGCTCGCCCAGGTCCCGCTGAGCGTCCACGTCCCGCTGAGCGCCGGAGTCCAGCAGGCCGCCCGCGTCCGCGTCCGGCCGGTCGTCCGCTTCCGGCGCCTCCGCATGCTCCCTGCCCGCTTCCGGGGAGCCCTCGGGAGGTACCCGGCCGCCGTGCTGCATGCCGAAGAAGTCGAACCCCTTACCACCGGGCCGCTGTTCCGGCCGGTGCTGCGTACGGCGCGCGTACGGCACGATCGCGGACGGGCTCGTGGCGCGCCGCGCGGGCAGCGCGGGCCGCCCCTCGGCCGGGTCCTGAGCCTCGGCCGCCGGCCCGGCGTCCGTCCTCCGCTCGGCCGGCTCCGCCACGGCGCGCTCCACGGACCGCTGCCCCGAGGCCGGTGCCGGGGACGCCGCGTCTGTTCCGCCGGCCGCCGGAGCGTCGTCCGCCCGCCGGGCGGCGCTCTCCACCGCGAGCCGCTCGCGAGGAGCGGGAAGTGCCGTCTGCCGGGCGCCGTTCGCCGCGAGTTCGTCCAGCGCCCTGCTCGCCATGAGGTACGCCGACGGTGTGAGCGTGCCGCCCGCCGCGAGGGCCCTGGGCGTCACCGTGGCCGCGATCGCGAGCCTGCGGCGGCCTTCGAGGGCGCTCGCACGCTCCGTCTCCGCGGTCGCGTACCGGCGCAGCAGTGCCGCGTGCTCGCCCCGCAGCCGGGCCAGTTCGACGCGCTTCGCCCGCAGCTTGCCGTCGAGCCGGGTGCGGATCTCCCGCGCCTCGTCGACGTCGGCCTCCAGTTCGGCGACCCGCTCGTCCGTCTTCCACTGGTCGCTCTCCCGCGCGCGCGTCAGTTCCGCGACCCGGTGGCCCGCGTCGCGGTCCCAGCCGCGCATGAGCACCGCGCCGGTCAGGGCCGCGACACCGGCCACCACCGCGAGTCCGCGCAGCAGGAGCGGATCGTCGACGGCCCAGACGCCACCCGCGCACACGACGGCGACCGCGGCGACGGCGCTCGGGGGGAGGAGTTTGTGGAGGGGCGGGGAATGGCGGTGGCGTCCACGTGGCATGGCTCGAAATTTACCCCCCCGATGGGCCGAACGGGTGTAAGGAGTGACAACTTTGCCGGTCCGTTTTCGGGACCTTCACCCGAGCCCTCGCGAACTCCTCCGCACGCCCGCGCCCCGATTCCCGCGTCCCGCCGCGCACAACCCTCCAGTCCGCAGGCACCGAACTCTCCGGCACCCCGTCGCGGAAGTCCCCACGCACCGCGAGAACGCATGTCCCGCGCGCCTCGGAACGCACGTCCCGCGCACCGCGAAAACGCGTGTCCCCCCACCTCGCAACGCACGTCCCGCAGTCAGCGGAACGCGACTTCCGGATTTCCCCGTACGGGCTTTCCGCGCACCCGGACGGGAGTTCTTCACCCCGCCGGGTCGCCACACGCCACCGCCACGCGTCACCGCCCCGTTCACCCCGCCTCAGCCCACGCGCCGGCCGAGCCACACCAGCGCGGCGGGGATCTCGCGCTTCCAGGTGTTGTAGTTGTGACCGCCGTTCGGAAGGATCATCGACGACACGCGCGCGGGCGCCTTCACGGCCTTGATGAAGCGCCGTGTCTCCGGCAGGTTCCGCTCCCCGTGCAGTGTGCTCGTCACGAGCATCGACGTCGACGGCGGCGTCTCGTGCCGGAGCAGCCACACCAGGTCCGCGTGGTGGCGGAGCGCCTCGTCCCCGTGGAACAAGTCGCCCGTCGTGGGGTCTTCGGCCGCCTTGTAGTCCGCGGCCAGTCCGACGGCGGCGCCGAAGTCGTTGGGGTGGTGCATGGCGATCTTGAGCGCGCAGTAGCCACCCGTGGAGTCCCCCATGATCCCCCAGTGCGTCAGGCCCGGGCCGACGCGGTACGAGTGCGTGATCACGTCCGGGATGTCGTGGGCGAAGTACGTCTCCGTCTGCGGTCCGTGCGGCACGTCGACGCACTCGGTGTCCCGCGGCGGCGCGACGGTCGGGCGAAGCATGATCAGCACCATCGGCGCCATGTGGTGCGCCGCGGCCTGCGCCCTGGCGATGGCCGGGTAGTCGAGGCGGGACACCAGCGCCTTGGCCGCGCCCGGATAGCCGGTCAGCACGATCGTGGCGGGGAAGAGGTGGTGCGCGTATTCCGGCTGGAAGTACTGGGGCGGCAGGTACACATAGGCCGAGCTGACGATGTGACTTTTCGGGCCCGCGATGGCGGTCTCCCGTACGAGACCGTTCCGCGCCGGATCAGATCCCCGCGGTATGTCGGCACTGACCGGGCGCTGCGACGCGACGACCACGCCCGACGGATTCGTGTCGTGCACGAGTACGGTGCCCATTCCCGTTTCGCGCCCGAGCAGGTCGTCCCAGGAGGAGTAGAAGAGGAAGGACCGATTCGCGAAGAGGGCCACGGCGGCGAAGACCGCCGCCTGGGTCGCGAACAACAGTCCTACCCGCCCGAACACAGGTCTCCATCCGCGCCGCGCCAGACGCGGCCACCGCCACACGGTGACCGCGAACAGCACGACGGCCGCCAATACCGCGATGGCCAGGACTTTGTGGCTCGTCAAACCCATGGTCTGAGGTTCCCTCCTCGGTGAACTTCCCCGTCGACTGAACCTGCTCCTTCAAAGCTCCGTCATAGAAAACGCATGCAGTCCCGGTCGCCGCTCGGTGGCGGAGGACTGAGCATCACGATCACCGGGCGACTTTGGGAAGCGATGGCTGTGCCGGTAGATGGGGACAAATCAGTATTGGTTCCACGCGAGGAGTCCGGGACGGCCCGAGCCGGCAGCGGCAAGGCGCCTGACGGCGCTCCCGGCGCGCGCAGCGCCACGCAGCGCACGGCGGGCACCCACGGCGCGGCCGGTGCGACGGGCAGCCGGGCCTCCACCCGCACGGCACGGCGCTGGGCACCCTGGCCCGCGCCCCGGACGGTCCCGTCCCTGACCGGCACGGCCTGCACGCTCATCGCGCTGGTCGACCTCGGGGCCGGCATCTTCCCCCGGTTCCGGCACAGCCGGATACACGCGGTCGCCGAGGTCCTGCCGGGCGCCCTCGGCCCGTTCGCCGCCGCGCTCGCGGTGAGCGTCGGCGTGCTGCTCCTGTTCCTCGCGCACGGCCTCAAGCGGCGCAAACGGCGGGCCTGGCGGGCCGCCGTGGTGCTGCTCCCGGCCGGCGCGCTCGCGCAGCTCGTCTACCGGCACTCGCTGCTGGGCGCCCTGCTCTCGCTGCTGCTGCTCGCCCCGCTGATCGCGCACCGGACGCAGTTCGCCGCGCTGCCCGACCCGCGCGGCCGGTGGACGGCCGTGACGAACTTCGTACTGATGAGCCTGGGTTCCCTCGGGCTCGGCATGATCGTCGTCAGCGCGCATCCGCACCGTACGGTCGGCAGCCCGAGCTTCCTCGAACGCCTGGAGCACGTCCTGTTCGGGCTGGTCGGTTTCGAGGGGCCGGTCGCCTACCGGGGCCCGACGGACAACATCGTCGCGTACACGCTCGGCTCGCTCGGCCTGCTCACCGCGCTGACCACCATCTACCTGGCGCTGCGCCCCGAACAGCCGACGGCCCGGCTCACCGCCGACGACGAGCTGCGGCTGCGGGAGCTGCTGGCCCGGCACGGCGGACGGGACTCGCTCGGCCACTTCGCCCTCCGGCGCGACAAGGGCGTCGTCTTCTCCGCCAGCGGCAAGGCCGCGGTCTGCTACCGGGTGGTCTCGGCGGTGATGCTCGCGAGCGGCGACCCGATCGGCGATGTGGAGGCCTGGCCCGGCGCGATCGAGCGGTTCCTGCGGATGGCCGAGGCGCACTCGTGGATCCCGGCCGTGATGGGGTGCAGCGAGACCGGCGGCGAGGTCTGGACGCGGGTGAGCGGTCTGGACGCGCTGGAACTCGGCGACGAGGCGATCGTCGAGGTCGCCGACTTCTCGCTGGGCGGGCGCGCGATGCGCAACGTACGGCAGATGGTCAAGCGGGTGGAGCGCGCCGGCTACGAGACGCGCGTGCGCCGCGTACGGGACGTGCCGGAGCCGGAGCTCGATGCGATCAGGAAGGCCTCGGCGGACTGGCGGGGCAGCGGTACGGAGCGCGGCTTCTCCATGGCGCTCGGCCGGATCGGCGACCCGGGCGACGGCGACGCGGTGATCGCCACCGCGCACCGGCGCGCACCCGTGCAGGCGAGTGACGGGGACGCGAGCGGGTCCGCGACCGGACCGGTGCCCGCCGCGCCGGAACCGTACGGCGACCTGAAGGGCGTCCTGCACTTCGTGCCGTGGGGCGACGACGGCATCTCCCTCGACCTGATGCGCCGCGACCGCAGCGCCGACCCGGGACTCAATGAGCTGCTGATCGTGGCGACGCTCCAGGCCGCCGACGGGCTCGGGGTGCGGCGCGCCTCACTGAACTTCGCGATGTTCCGCTCGGTCCTCGCGCGCGGCGAACGGATCGGCGCCGGCCCCGTGCTGCGCAGTTGGCGGGGCACGCTGGTGTTCCTCTCGCGCTGGTTCCAGATCGAGTCGCTGTACCGCTTCAACGCGAAGTTCCAGCCCCGCTGGGAGCCCCGTTTCCTGGTGTTCCCCACGAGCCGCGACCTGCCGAGGATCGGCTTCGCCGCGATGCAGGCGGAGGGCTTCCTCACGCTGCCGCCGCGCGGATTCGCCCGGGTGGCGGAGGCGGAGCCGTGCTCCCACGCGACACGCCGGGCCGACGACGACGTCCCGGCCGGACCCGGGGGCCGCGCGGAGCCCCAGGACGGTCCGGCTCGCGATGTCCCCGTGCCCGCCGGGCCCACGGACCGGACACCCCCGGCCCGCCGCCCGAGGCAGCAGGGGCGCCCCCGGGACTGACCGCCCCGGCCCGGGCCGCGCCGGGCCAGGGAGCGGTGCGTCCCGCCCGGAGCTGCGAAGAGAGGCGTGCCGCCCCCTCCTCTAGGGTGGGACGCATGAGGAAGACGACGACGCGCGGACGCGGCACGGTCCAGGGGCTGCCCGACTGGGACCGGTGCGCCGTCATGGGCGTCGTCAACGTCACCCCCGATTCCTTCTCCGACGGCGGCCGGTTCTTCGACACGACACTCGCCGTCAAGCACGGCATGGAACTTGTGGCACAGGGCGCCGACCTGGTCGACGTCGGCGGCGAGTCGACCCGGCCGGGCGCCAGCAGGGTCGACGAGGACGAGGAGCTGCGGCGCGTCCTGCCCGTCGTGCGGGGCCTGGCCTCCGAGGGCGTCACCGTCTCCGTCGACACCATGCGCGCGAGCGTCGCGGAGCGGGCCGTCGAGGCCGGCGCCGTCCTCGTCAACGATGTCAGCGGCGGCCTCGCGGACCCGGCGATGGTGCCCGTGGTCGCGGCGGCGGCCGTCCCGTTCGTCGTCATGCACTGGCGGGGCTTCAGCGAGGGCATGAACAGCCGCGCCGTGTACGAGGACGTCGCCGGCGAGGTCGTCACCGAACTGCGCGCCCGGATGGACGCGGTGGTCGACGGTGGGATCAGCCCCGACCTGCTGATCCTCGATCCCGGCCTCGGCTTCGCCAAGCAGGCCGGGCACGACCTGGAGCTGCTGGCCCGCCAGGACGAACTGCGCGCCCTCGGCCGGCCCCTCCTCGTCGCCGCCTCCCGCAAGCGGTTCCTCGGCCGGGTGCTCGCCGGGGACGAGGGCGCGCCGCCGCCCGCGAGGGAACGCGACGCGGCGACGGCCGCGGTCTCCGCGATCGCCGCCTCGAACGGCGCCTGGGCGGTGCGGGTGCACGAGGTGAGGGCGACGGCCGACGCGGTACGGGTCGCCCGTGCGATCGAGGGTGCGGCCAGGTGAGTGAGGACAGCGGGGCACCGTCCGAGGACAGCGAACTCGTCGACCGGGCGAACACCGCCTTCTACGAGGCGATGGAGCGCGGCGACCTGGAGGCCCTGTCGGCACTCTGGCTCGGTGAGGGTGACGACGGCGCGGAGGACGTGACCCCGTCGTGCGTGCACCCCGGCTGGCCGGTGCTGACGGGGCGCGGCGAGGTGCTGCGCTCGTACGCGCTGATCATGGCGAACACCGAGTACATCCAGTTCTTCCTGACGGACGTCGCCATCGCGGTGGCCGGCCCGACGGCTCTCGTCACCTGCACGGAGAACATCCTGAGCGGCGCCCCCGCCGAGGAGGGCTCCGACCTCGGCCCCCTGGTGGGCCAGCTGGTCGTGGCGACGAACGTGTTCCGCCGCACGGACGGTGGCTGGAAACTGTGGTCGCACCACGCGTCACCCGTGCTGGCCGAAACCGACCAGGACGAGTCGGACGAGCCACCCGCCTGAGTGGGTAGGCGGCTACGAGGGGTTGGCTGCCCTGGACACGGGGTAGGGGCGCCGCTACCCCCGGCTACCGACGGGCCCCGCGAGCGGGAGCTGTCCGGGCCCGACGGTAGATTCGAACGTGGGTGCCCGGCCCGCCCGCATGCGGCCGGTGCCCATGACCGACGACAGCAGGAGTGATTCGCGTGGATCGTGTCGCGCTGCGCGGCCTCAGGGCCCGTGGACACCACGGTGTCTTTCCCCGGGAGCGGGAGGAGGGCCAGACCTTCATCGTCGACGTCGTGCTCGGCCTCGACACCCGCCCGGCCGCGGCTGAGGACGATCTGGCGAAGACCGTGCACTACGGGATCGTCGCCGAGGAAGTCGTGGAGGTCGTCCAGGGCGACCCGGTCGACCTGATCGAAACGCTGGCCGAGCGCATCGCCCAGCAGTGCCTGAAGCACGACGGCGTACGGGAGGTGGAGGTGACGGTCCACAAACCGGACGCGCCGATCACCGTGCCCTTCGACGATGTGACCATCACCATCACCCGGAGCCGAGTATGAGCAAGCATGACGCGTACGGCGTGGGCGGGGCGGCGAGCGACCCGACCGTGCAGCCGGTTCCCGCCTCCGTGATCGCCCAGGTGGACGCGGCGGACGTGACGCTGTCGAACCCCAAACGCGCGGTGATCGCGCTGGGGTCGAACCTCGGCAACCGCCTGGAGACGCTCCAGGGCGCGGTGGACGCCCTGGAGGACACTCCCGGCGTCCGGGTCAAGGCGGTCTCGCCGGTCTACGAGACCGAGCCGTGGGGCGTCGAGCCGGGGAGCCAGCCGTCGTACTTCAACGCGGTCGTCCTCGTGAAGACGACACTGCCGCCGTCGTCCCTGCTGGAGCGCGGCCAGGCCATCGAGGAGGCGTTCGACCGGGTGCGCGAGGAGCGGTGGGGCCCGCGCACGATCGACGTCGACATCCTCGCGTACGGGGACGTCGTCTCGGACGACCCGGTGCTGACGCTGCCGCACCCGAGGGTGCACCAGCGCGCCTTCGTCCTCGCGCCGTGGCACGACGTGGAGCCGGAGGCGCAGGTGCCGGGCCGCGGCGCCGTCACGGAACTGCTGACGGTCGTGGGGCAGGACGGCGTGATGGCCCGGGTCGACCTGGAACTCCGTCTGCCGGAATAGTCGTTAGGCTCGGCAGGGACCTGGCGGCATATTTCTCGAAGGGCGGCTTTCCGGGTGAGGCAGTTGCGGATCGGCGTCCTGGCCGGGCTACTCGTGACGGTCGGCGTACTCGCGTGGGGCGGCGCCCGCCTGTGGGACTCGCTGGGCACCCTGCCCAGCGTCCCCGCGGGCGCCCCCATCGTGCTGGCGGCGATCGCGGTGATCCTCGTGGCCACGGCGCTGTCGATCCGGGCCAGGTTGCGCGCCCAGCGCGAGCGGCGCCCGGAGGCCAAGGGTGTGGATCCGCTCGTCGCGGCCCGTGCGGTGGTTTTCGGCCAGGCCGCGGCGCTGGTGGCCGCACTGGTGGCGGGCATGTACGGGGGCACCTGCGTGTTCCTGCTCACCCAGCTGTCCATCCCGGCGCGCCGCGACCAGGCGATCTACGCGGGGTTCTCGCTGCTCGCGGGCATCGCGGTCATCGCCGCGGCGGTCTTCCTGGAGCGCGTCTGCAAGCTGCCGGACGACAAGGACGACGACCACCACAACGGCGCGAGCGCCTGAGCCGTGAGCCCGCCCGGCTTCGTGGGGGCGGCGCGCATCCGCCCGGGCCACCACGGACTCCCGTACGACCCGGGGCCGGAGGACGACGCGGCGGCCGGCCGGACGCACGGGCGGCTGTCCACGCGACGGGCGGCTGTCCACGCGACAGCCGCCGGCCGCGCCGGCCACGGCCCCTGAGCGTCAGCGCGTCAGGATCAGGCTCATGGCTTCGGCGCGTGTCGTCGCGTCACGCAGCTGGCCGCGAACAGCCGAGGTGATCGTCTTCGAGCCGGGCTTGCGGATCCCGCGCACCGACATGCACATGTGCTCGGCCTCGATCACGACGATCGCGCCCCGCGCGTCGAGGATCCGTACCAGGGAGTCCGCGACCTGCGTCGTCAGGCGTTCCTGCACCTGGGGACGGCGGGCGAAGACATCCACCAGCCGGGCCAGCTTCGACAGCCCCGTGATCTTGCCGCTCACCGCCGGGATGTAGCCGACGTGCGCGACACCGTGGAACGGCAGCAGGTGGTGCTCGCACAGCGAGACGATCTCGATGTCCTTGACGAGCACCATCTCGTCGTGGCCGAGGTCGAACGTCGTCGTCAGAACATCCTCGGGCTCCAGCCACAGACCGGCCAGGATCTCCTTGTACGCACGGGCCACCCGGCCGGGTGTCGCGAGCAGCCCCTCCCGGTCCGGGTCCTCGCCTATCGCGAGGAGCAGCTCCCGTACGGCGTTCTCGGCGCGCTTCTCATCGAACTCACCGATCTGGCCATCGCCGTCGAGCGTCACCGGGTCCGTCATGTCTTCCTCGTTCCTCGTGCAAGAAAATGCCGCGCCCCCCAGGCTAGGCCGTAGACCATAGAACCTGGGGGGCGCGGCAGACATTCCGGACCGGACGGGGCCGGTCCCGCAGCCGTCAGCTGTTGTCGGGCCGGTCCTCCGGGATCTGCTCCGTCGGGGTGTCCGTGCCCTTCGTCAGCGACGCGGCACCGTTGGTGCCGGACGCGCCGTTGGTCAGCGCGAGCTCCTTCGGCGAGAGCACCGGCGGGCGGGTCGACGGCGTGCGCCGCGAGGAACCCGTCCAGGCCGGCCGCATGGGGCGCTTGACGATGGTGGTGAAGATCTGTGCGATCTCCTCCTTGCCCAGCGTCTCCTTCTCCAGCAGGGCCAGCACGAGGTTGTCCAGGACGTCCCGGTTCTCGACCAGGATCTCCCACGCCTCGTTGTGCGCCGTCTCGATGAGCTTCTTGACCTCTTCGTCGACGAGCGCCGCGACCTCTTCCGAGTAGTCGCGCTGGTGGCCCATCTCACGGCCAAGGAACGGCTCGCTGTTGTCGCCGCCGAACTTGATCGCGCCGAGACGCTCGGTCATGCCGTACTGCGTGACCATCGACCTGGCCGTGGAGGTGGCCTTCTCGATGTCGTTGGCGGCACCGGTGGTCGGGTCGTGGAAGACGAGCTCCTCAGCCGCGCGCCCGCCCAGCATGTACGCCAGCTGGTCGAGCATCTCGTTGCGCGTGGTGGAGTACTTGTCCTCGTCCGGCAGGACCATGGTGTAGCCGAGGGCACGGCCTCTCGACAGGATCGTGATCTTGTGGACCGGGTCCGAGTTGGGGGAAGCCGCCGCGACCAGGGCGTGTCCGCCCTCGTGGTACGCGGTGATCTTCTTCTCCTTCTCGGACATGATCCGGGTCCGCTTCTGCGGGCCCGCCACGACACGGTCGATCGCCTCGTCCAGGAAGTGGTTGTTCACCAGCTTCTGGTCCGAGCGGGCCGTCAGCAGCGCCGCCTCGTTCAGCACGTTCGCCAGGTCGGCGCCCGTGAAGCCGGGCGTACGACGTGCGACAGCGCTGAGGTCGACGTCGGGCGCGACCGGCTTGCCCTTCTGGTGGACCTTCAGGATCGCCAGCCGGCCCAGCATGTCCGGGCGGTCGACGGCGATCTGCCGGTCGAAGCGGCCTGGCCGCAGCAGCGCCGGGTCGAGGATGTCCGGCCGGTTCGTGGCGGCGATCAGGATGACCCCGCCCTTCACGTCGAAGCCGTCCATCTCCACGAGCAGCTGGTTCAGCGTCTGCTCGCGCTCGTCGTGGCCGCCGCCGAGACCCGCACCGCGGTGCCGGCCGACGGCGTCGATCTCGTCGACGAAGACGATCGCCGGAGCGTTCGCCTTGGCCTGCTCGAAGAGGTCGCGCACTCGGGAGGCACCGACACCGACGAACATCTCGACGAAGTCGGAACCGGAGATCGAGTAGAACGGCACGCCCGCCTCGCCCGCTACAGCGCGCGCGAGGAGCGTCTTGCCCGTTCCCGGCGGGCCGTACAGCAGCACGCCCTTGGGGATCTTGGCGCCCACGGCCTGGAACTTGGCGGGCTCCTGGAGGAACTCCTTGATCTCCTGGAGCTCCTCGACAGCCTCGTCAGCGCCGGCGACGTCCGAGAACGTCGTCTTCGGGGTGTCCTTGGTGATGAGCTTGGCCTTGGACTTCCCGAACTGCATGACGCGGGAGCCGCCGCCCTGCATGTTGTTCATCAGGAAGAGGAACACCACGACCAGCAGCACGAACGGCAGCAGTGACAGCACCACCGAGAGGAACGGGCTCTGCTTCGAGGGCGAGACCGTGTATCCCTTGCTGATGTGACCGGCGTTGAACTTCTGCTGGAGTTCCTTCGCGAGCGCGGAGCCCTGGCTGCCGATGTAGCTGGCCTGGATCTTGTCGCTGCCCGCGACCTTCTGGCCGTTCTTGAGATCAACCTTGATGACTTGATCGTCGCCAGTGGTCAGCTTGGCCTGCTCGGCCTGGTTCTTGTCGATCGCCTGAACGACCTGGCCGGTGTCCACCGTCTTGTAGCCGCCTCCTGTGGAGACGACATTCATCAACACGACCACGGCGAGGACGGCCAGCACGATCCACATGACCGGCCCACGGAAGTATCGCTTCACGTCCATCCATACGAGGCGGTGACGCCCCGTCCCTCCTGCCCGTAGGTAAATGCTGCTGTGAGAAAAGACTGTTCTTCGGACGGTACCCCAGCGTCGGCACTCACGGCCGCACGGTGCTGGTGACGAACCCGTCCTCCTCTGCTCCAACGCGGAGAGGGGTGGAGTGGTTCCCGGGTCAACAATGATGTGTCCGCATCAGTCCCCCGAAGGGGCCAACGCGACCGCGGAGTATCGCTCCGCGCCTGGTCAGCCACCGTAGACGTGGGGCGCGAGCGTCCCCACGAAGGGCATGTTGCGGTACTTCTCACCGTAGTCGAGGCCGTATCCGACGACGAAGGCGCTCGGAATGTCGAACCCGATCCACTTCACGTCGATGGCGACCTTTGCGGCATCCGGCTTACGCAGCAGGGTGCAGACCTCCAGCGAGGCCGGCTCCCGCGAGCCCAGGTTGGACAGCAGCCACGACAGCGTGAGGCCCGAGTCGATGATGTCCTCGACGATCAGGACGTGCTTGCCCTTGATGTCCGTGTCCAGGTCCTTCAGGATCCGGACGACGCCCGAGGACTGGGTGCCCGCGCCGTACGAGGACACCGCCATCCAGTCCATCGTGACCGGCGTGGCCAGCGCGCGCGCCAGATCCGCCATCACCATCACGGCGCCCTTGAGCACTCCGACCAGAAGGAGGTCCTTGCCCGCGTACTCCGCGTCGATCTTCGCGGCCAGCTCGGCGAGCTTCGCGTCGATCTCTTCCTTGGTGATGAGCACCGACTGGAGGTCGGTGCCCAGGTCCTTGTGGTCCACCACAGTCACTTTCGTCGTCCGGCGTCCGCTGGCCGGCTCTGTTCAGCCCTGCCGGATCACCAGTCTGCCACCCTGCCTCAGCGCCTCGACGCGCCCGGGCAGGTTGATGCCCGACTGGCCCCGCCAGCCCGTGATCAGGCGGTCCACCTCCTCGATGTGCCGCGCGAACAGCGAACCGGCGGGCGCGCCCGCCGTGATGGCCGCCTTGCGCAGCACCCGGCGGCGCACCGCGGGCGGCAGTTTGCAGAGCTTCGCCACCTCCAGTTGCCCCGCGTCGTCCCGGACGCTCGCCTCGGCGTCCGCGGCCCACGCGTCGAGCGCGTCGGCGTCGTCGCGCGACAGCTGCGCCGTACGGGCCAGGGCCTGGACGACCCCCTTCCCGAGGGCTTTCTCCAGGGCGGGCAGGCCCTCCTGGCGCAGCCGCGAACGGGTGTAGGCGGGGTCGACGTTGTGCGGGTCGTCCCAGACGGGGATGGCCTGCGCGAGACATGCCGTGCGGACCGTCTGCCGGTCGAGCTGGAGGAACGGACGGCGGTAGCGGCGGTCCGCGCCGGACACGGCGGCCATGCCGGACAGCGAGCGGATGCCGGAGCCCCTGGCGAGGCCGAGGAGGACCGTCTCGGCCTGGTCGTCACGGGTGTGGGCGAGCAGCACCGCGGCGGCGCCGTGCGCCTGCGCGACGGAGTCGAGCGCCGCGTACCGCGCGTCCCGCGCGGCGGCCTCGGGGCCACCGTCACGGCCGACGGCGACGGCGACCGCCTCGACGGGGTCGAGCTTCATGGCGGTGAGCCGGGCGACGACCTCGGCGGCGCGGATGTCGGACCCGGCCTGGAGGCCGTGGTCGACGGTGACGCCGCCCGCCCGGACGCCGAGCTTGGGCGCTTCGAAGGCGAGGGCGGAGGCGAGGCCCATCGAGTCGGCGCCGCCGGAGCAGGCGACCAGCACGAGGGGGGCGGGGTGGCCGCCCGGATGGAGGGGCCGGGAGGCGGCGGGCGCGCCTGTGGCACCGCGCGCACCGGCGCCGGCGGGCGTGGCGAACGCCGAGTGGTCGGTGAGGATGTCGTGGAGTACGCGGCGGACCGCCAGGCGTATCGCCGCGACCGCAGGATGGGGACCCATGTCCGGTGCCCTTCGTGAATATGTCTACGGGGAGGGAGTGGCTCGGTTGCGTCCCGCGCGCAAGGCCGGGACACGGGTTCGTCACTCAGAGTGCGTCGATGGTGACAGAACCGAGCCAATACCCGAGCATCGCACGCCCAGCCAGCCCGTACGGTCCCTCGGACGGGTGATAGCTGAGGCGTGCATCTGCCACGGGACTCCCCGTGTGTGCCAGGCGGTTATGCCTGGTGCACCCGCGCCACCCACTCGGCCGGCTTGGCGATCTCGGCCTTCGTGGGCAGGGTGTTCGGCGAGGTCCAGACGCGGTTGAAGCCGTCCATGCCCACCTCGTCCACCACGGCACGCACGAACCGCTCGCCGTCGCGGTACTGACGCAGCTTCGCGTCGAGGCCGAGGAGCCTGCGCAGCGCCTGGTCGAGGCGGCTCGCGCCGCGCGCCCTGCGCTGCTGGAACTTCTCCCTGATCTCGGCGACGCTCGGCACGACCTGCGGGCCCACGCCGTCCATCACGTAGTCCGCGTGGCCCTCAAGCAGCGACATGACCGCGGTCAGCCGGCCGAGGACCTCGCGCTGCCCCGGCGTCTGCACCAGCTCGACGATGCTCGGCGCCTCGCCCTGTCCCTCGCCGTCCGCGTCGGGGCGGTTGCCCGTGAGCGACTGAGCGGCCTCGCGGAGCCGTTCCAGCACCGTCGTCGGGTCGATGTCCGTCTCGCTCAGGAAGGACTGGATCTCCCCCTGGAGGTGGTCCTTGAGCCACGGCACGCCGGTGAACTGGGTGCGGTGGGTCTCCTCGTGCAGGGTCACCCAGAGGCGGAAGTCATGGGGATCGACGTCCAGTTCACGCTCGACGTGGACGATGTTCGGCGCGACGAGCAGCAGCCGCCCCCCACCGTTCTCCCCCGCGGGCAGGTCCCGCCCGGCCGGTGCGAACGTCTCGTACTGCCCGAGGACGCGCGACGCCATGAACGACAGCAGCATCCCCAGTTCGACGCCGGTGACCTTGCCGCCGACGGCGCCGAAGACCGCGCCGCCGGGAGTGTCGGCGCGACGCTCCTGGACCTTCTCGAAGAGGGGCTTGAGCAGCTCGCGGAAACCCTCCACGTTGGCCTTCACCCAGCCGGGCCGGTCCACCACGAGCACCGGCGTGTCCGCGGGCGCGTGGTCCTCAGGGACCATGCGCGTGTAACCGCGCACATGCTCCTCGGCCGCCTTGGCGTGCCGCCGCAGCTCGGCGACGATCTCGCGCGCCTCGTCCCTGGTCACCTCGGGACCCGGCCTCATGAGGCGGTTCGCGGTAGCCACCGCGAGATTCCAGTCGACCATCTCGGCACCACCGATGCTCGTCATGCGTCAACCGTACGTGGTGGAGCCCGCGTCCGGTGTGCTTCGGCTGCCCGGATTCCTCCCTGACATCCGCCCCTGAGATCGTCTACGGGACGAGATCCGCCGCGCGGGACGCGGGGCGGACCAAAGCAGCCGGAAGAGTGAGGTGGTCGCGCCATGACCCGTACGGTCTTCAGCGGAGGTCAGGTATTCGACGGCTCGGGCGACGCGCCGTCGGCCGCGGACGTGGTGATCGAGGACGGCCGGGTCGTCGAGGTGGGACCCGGCCTCGACGGGGACGAGCGGGTCGACTGCGCGGGGCGGACGGTCCTGCCCGGTCTCATCGACTCCCACGTGCACATCATGGCGAGCGACCTGAGCCTGTCGAAGCGGTTCCTCACCCCGTTCTCGTACCCCTTCTACCAGGCGGCGCGGAACCTGCGGCGGACCCTGGCGCTCGGCATCACCACAGTCCGGGACGCGGGCGGCGCGGACCTCGGGGTCAAGCAGGCCGTCGAGGACGGGCTGATCCAGGGCCCCCGCCTGCGGATCTCCGTCAACATCATCAGCACCACGGGAGGCCACGGCGACCACTGGCTGCCGTCCGGCCTGTCCGCGCCGATCTTCGGCGAACACCCCGGCCGTCCCGAGGCCGTCGTCGACGGCCCCGACGAGATGCGCAAGGCGGCGCGGACCCTGCTGCGGGCCGGCGCCGACGTACTCAAGGTCTGTACGACCGGTGGGGTGATCTCGCCGGGCGACGACCCGAAGCACGCGCAGTTCACGCCCGGGGAACTGGATGTGCTCGTCACCGAGGCACGGATGCAGGGCCGGTACGTGATGGCGCACGCGCAGGGCACGGACGGCATCAAGAACGCGGTCCGCGCGGGCGTCCGCTCCGTCGAGCACGGCATCTACCTGGACGACGAGGCGATCGAGCTGATGCTCCAGCACGGCACCTGGCTGGTGCCCACGCTCCTCGCGCCGGTCAGCGTGCTGCGCGCGGTGGAGCTCGGCATGGAGCTGCCGGACGCCGTCGTGCGCAAGACGAAGGAGGTCATCGAGGTGCACTCGGAGTCGGTGACACGGGCGATCGCGGCGGGCGTGAAGATCGCGATGGGTACCGACAGCGGCATCGGCCCGCACGGCACCAACCTGGAGGAGCTGCGGCTGCTGGCGGAATGCGGCATGAGCGTGCCGCAGGTCCTCGCGGCGACCACCTCCTCGGCGGCCGGCCTGCTGGGCCTGGGCGACGAACTCGGCCGCCTGGCTCCCGGCCACCGCGCGGACCTGGTGCTGGTGGAGGGCACGGTCACGGAGCCCTCCGACCTGGCGGATCTGGCCTCCCGCGTACGCGGCGTCTGGCGCGACGGCGTGCGGGTGGTGGACGCGGCGGGCACGGTGGCTCCGGTGGCGGCCTGAGGCTTGTGCGACGGCCCGGGGGCGCCCGGCCCGCGCGGCGGGACTCCGGCGCCCGCGTGGCGGGCTCCCGGGCGTACGGGGGCGGGGGCAGGGGCAGGGCGTACGGGCTCCCGAGCCGTCCGCGCGAGGCGTGGGTGTGCTCCCGGGCCGTCCGCGCGAGGCTCGGCGCCGTAAGGACGACCCGCGCGCCCCGGCGTGCGCGGTTGCCGGGAGCCCGGCGGCCGCGCGGGCGCGTGCGACGGGCGGGCGCCTGGGCGCCGGCGCGAGAGCCGGTGGGTCCGACGGCGCGAGACCCGTGGAAGGGCCGGTCTCCCGCCCAGCGCGCGCGAGTCAGGGCAGAAGTGCCGTCGATGCCTGGTCCAGGGCCTGTTCGGCCTCGGTGGGGGACGCCGTCCCGTCGGCCATGAAGGCGAACGCGAGCAGCCGGCCGTTGGCGTCCACGACCGTGCCCGCCAGGGTGTTGACTCCCGTCAGGGTGCCGGTCTTGGCGCGGATCAGACCGTCCGCGGGGCCTTCGCCCCGGCCGCTGTACCGGTCGAGCAGCGTGCCGCTGAAACCCGCGACGGGCAGGCCCGTCAGCACCGGCCGCAGTTCCGGGTGGGCCGGGTCCCCGTCCCGGGCCAGCAGGGAGGTCAGCAGGCCGGCGGTGACCTTGTCCTTGCGGTTGAGGCCGCTGCCGTCGGTGAACACCGTGCCGCCCAGCGGCATGCCGAGCTTGGAGAGCTGCTCCTTCACGGCCTTCGCGCCGCCCGCGAAGCTGGCCGGCTGGTGCCCGGCCAGGGCGGTCTGCCGGGCCATGGCCTCGGCGATGTCGTTGTCGCTCTCCGTCAGCGCGCGCTCGATCAGGTCGGAGACCGGCGCCGAGTACGTGACCGCGAGGCGCTTCGCGTCCTTCGGCGCCTTCGCCGGAGCCGCCGCCTTGGTGGCGGTGACGCCCCGCGCGTGCAGCAGGTGCCCGAACTCCTCGGCGGTGTCGCCGGCCGGGTCGCCGCTGCGCGGGGCGGGGCCACTGGTGGTGGTGTTGAGGCGGCCCTCGTCGAGCGTGAGGGCCACGACGGGGGCGATGTTGTCGTTGGGGCCGATCGGGTGCTGCCGGGGGCCCGAGTAGAGCGAGACGTCGTAGCCGAGCGCGACCTTCTTGACGCCCTTCTTCCTCAGCGCCCGCGCGGTGTCGTCGGCGAGCTTGCCGAGCGCCCGCGTGTCGAGGCTGGGGTCGCCCCCGCCGACGAGGGTGATCCTCTTGCCGTCCTCGTCCGCCACCACGGTGGTCGGGATGCGATGGTCGGGACCGACGGCCGAGAGCGCCGCCGTCATGGTCGCGAGTTTCACGGTGGACGCGGGGGTCATGGGGCGCTTCGCGTTCTTCGCGTACAGCTGCCTGCCGGTCTCGACGTCCACGACCGAGCCCGCCGTGACCGAGCCGAGCGCGGGGCGTGAGAGCAGCGGGCCGAGTGTCTTCGCGAGGTTGATCGGCGCCTCGCCCGCCTCGGCCCTGGTCCCGGTGTGGGATCGGCCCGCGGCGCCGGAGCCGTCCACGGTCCCGCTGTCCGCGGGCGAGTCGTCCGCGTCCGCGCCGAGCGCGGACAGGACGGGGCCCGCACTCGGGGCCGGCCGAGGCGCGCGCGCGGGCGCGCGGACGGGCGCGGGCGCGCCGGGATGAGCGCCGCCCGTCCGGTCCCGCCCAGCGGCCCAGGTCCTTTCGGCCTTACGCTGACCGTCGTCCCAGGGGCCGGCGACCGCGACGGCGCCCGCGGCGACCAGCAGGCCGAGGACGACGGAACCCGCCGTGACCTGCCAGGCTTTCTGATCGAGCACGGCTGACCAGCCCCTTTCGCGATCACATGACCTCGTGGGGGACACTTAATCACTGCGTCACGCGGCGCGCTCGTTGCCCCTGTCCGGGTGGTGGACGCGCTCCGCCGGCAGCGTCACGTCACAACCGCATGTCTTGATCTTGGAGGAACCACCCGTGGAGTTCGACGTCACCATCGAGATCCCCAAGGGATCGCGGAACAAGTACGAGGTGGACCACGAGACCGGCCGGATCCGCCTCGACCGTCGCCTCTTCACCTCGACCAGCTACCCGGCCGACTACGGCTTCGTCGAGAACACCCTCGGCGCCGACGGCGACCCGCTGGACGCCCTGGTGCTCCTGGACGACCCGACGTTCCCCGGCTGCCTCATCAAGTGCCGCACCATCGGCATGTTCCGCATGACGGACGAGGCCGGCGGCGACGACAAGCTGCTGTGCGTCCCGGCGTCGGACCCGCGCGTGGAGCACCTGCGCGACATCCACCACGTCTCCGAGTTCGACCGCCTGGAGATCCAGCACTTCTTCGAGGTCTACAAGGACCTGGAGCCCGGCAAGTCCGTCGAGGGCGCCGACTGGGTGGGCCGCGCCGAGGCCGAGGCCGAGATCGAGGCGTCCCGCAAGCGCCTTGAGGCGCAGGGCGGCGCGCACCACTGACCGGATCCCCACCGGGAAGCGGCGCGCACCACTGACCGTGCGCCGGGGCGCACGCCGCACGCGTCCCGCACCGGTCACAGCATGCTGTGAGCAGACACCCCGAACGGGCGGCACGCCGGAGTACGGCGCGCCGCCCGTTCGCGTGCCGCGAGCGCATTGTCGGCGTGTCCGCGGCCATGAGCGTGGCCATACTGGGCAGACGCGGCAGGAGGCCGTGCGAGCAAGGAACGAGGCGTGACGAGTGGCCGAGTCTGACGGTCCCGAGGACAGGAAGCCTCCCTCGGACGAGGCGCACAGCGCCTTCACACCGCCGCTCGGGGTGCCGCAGCCGCCGGTGCCCGAGGACGAGCACCCCACCTCGGAGTTCGCGCTGCCCGATGGCGTGCGGACGGAGGCACCGGCGCCCACGCCGTCGTACGTGCAGACCGTGTCGCTGCCCGCCTTCACCCCCGCCGAGGGTGTGCCCATGCTGCGGCTCACCAAGGAGACGCCGTGGCAGGACCGGATGCGCACGCTGCTGCGCATGCCGGTCGGCGACCGGCCGCTGCCGGAGGTCGTACAGCGGCACGACGTCACCGGTCCGGCCGTACCCCGGGTGCTCGACCTGACGCTGCGCATCGGCGAACTGCTGCTGGCGGGCGGCGAGGGCGCCGAGGACGTCGAAGCGGCCATGTTCGCCGTGAGCCACGCGTACGGCCTGGAGCGCTGCGAACCGAACGTGACCTTCACGCTCATCTCGATCTCCCACCAGCCCTCGCTGGTGGAGGACCCGGTGACGGCGAGCCGGGTGGTGCGGCGGCGCGGCACCGACTACACCCGCCTGTCGGCCGTGTTCGACCTCGTGGACGACATCACCAACGAGGACGAGGACGTCACGCTGGAGGAGGCGTACCGCCGCCTCGCCGCGATCCGACGCAACCGCCACCCCTACCCCGGCTGGGCCCTGACGGCCGCCAGCGGCGTGCTGGCGGGCTCCGCCTCCGTACTCGTCGGCGGTGACTTCGTGGTGTTCCTCGCGGCGATGACCGGCGCGATGCTCGGCGACCGGCTGGCCTGGCTGTGTGCGGGGCGCGGGCTGCCGGAGTTCTACCAGTTCGTGGTGGCGGCCATGCCGCCCGCCGCGATGGGGGTGGCGCTGACGGTGGCGGGTTCGGCCCTGTCCTGGGACGGCAAGCCGTCCGCGGTGATCACCGGTGGGCTGTTCGCGCTGCTGCCGGGGCGGGCGCTGGTCGCGGGCGTGCAGGACGGCCTGACGGGCTACTACATCACCGCCGCGGCGCGCCTGCTCGAAGTCATGTACTTCTTCATCGCGATCGTCATCGGCGTGCTGATCGTGCTCTATCTGGGCGTACAGCTCGGCGCCCCGCTGAACCCGGACAGCGCTCCCGTCAGCGGGCAGCGGCCGGTGGTCCAGATCCTGGTGTCGGTGTCGCTGAGCCTCGCGTTCGCGGTCCTGCTGCAACAGGAGCGCCGGACGGTGCTGATGGTGTCCCTGAACGGCGGCGTCGCCTGGGTCGTCTACGGGGCGATGCACTTCACGGCGCACATCTCGCCGGTCGCCTCCACGGCGGTCGCGGCCGGGCTCGTGGGCCTGTTCGGGCAGCTGTTCTCGCGCTACCAGTTCTCCAGTTCGCTGCCGTACGTGACGGCGGCGATCGGACCGCTGCTGCCCGGTTCCGCCACGTACTTCGGTCTGCTCGGCATCGCGCAGAACGAACTGGACCACGGCCTCGCCTCCCTGTCCAAGGCGGTCGCGCTCGCGCTGGCGATCGCGGTCGGCGTGAACCTCGGAGGCGAGATCTCCCGGCTGTTCCTGAAGGCCCCGGGGGCGACGCGCGGATCGGCACGGCGCGCGGCGAAGCGCACCCGCGGGTTCTGACCCGCCATTCACCCGTCAGGGTTGCGCACCGGCCCTTCGGAGGCTGATCCGGCCGCGCCCGGCCACGTCCCGCCCTCCGTGGCCGTCGGGCGGCGCGGCCGGGCGCTCCCCCGTCGGCTTCTTCGCCCCAACGGCCCGCTTGTCAGTACCGGCGCTCGTCCCGGGGGTCGACAGCGTTGCCGTCGGCCTCGGGATCCTGGGGGGGCCGACGACGACGCCCCTGCTGTGGACCCTGCTGAGGACTCTGCCGCGGGTCCTGGTGAGGCCCCTGCCGCGGGTCCTGCGAGGGGTAGCCGTAGGGCTGCTCCGGCTGCTGCTGGGGCTGCTGGTACGGCCCGGCCTGCTGCGGATACGGCGCCGGGTGCTGCTGATACTGCGGCTGCCCCGGCTGCTGCTGGGGCTGCTGGTACTGCTGTTGTCCCGGCTGCTGCTGGGGCTGCTGGTACGGCCCGTCCTGCTGCGGATACGCCGCCTGGTGCTGGGGCTGCTGGGGCTGCTGCTGACCCTGGGGGTAGTTGTACGGCTGCTGGTACTGCTGCTGCTGATACGGGTGGGCCTGCTGCGGCTGCTGCTGTCCCTGCGCCTGTTGCGGCTGGTACTGCGGCTGAGCCTGGGGATGCTGCTGAGACTGCGGGAACTGCCGGCCCTGCTGCTGCCCGTAGGCATCGTTCCCGTACCCGTACGGCTGCCCGCCCTCGTACTGCTGCGGCTGCTCGGGGTGCTGTGGCTGCTCGGGGTGCTGTGCCTGCTGTGCCTGGGCGTACGCGCCGTACTGCTGGGGCTGCTGTTGGTTCCCTTGCTGCTGGGCCTGCTGGGCCTGCTGGGCCTGCTGGGCCTGCTGGTACGGGTGCGGCGCGGCGGCGGGGGCTCCCTGGTGGCCGTACGGGCCCTGCCCGTACGGCCGGCCGTCGCTCCCGCCGTTCCCGTTCCCGCGGCCGGAGCCACCGGGGGCGGACGGCGGACCGGCCGGGTCGTCGTCGTCCGACAGCGCGGGCATGGGCATGGTGGAGGTCGGGTCGCCCGGCCCCCGCGAATCCGGGTACGGTCCGCCGGGCGCGGCCGGCTGCGGCTCCGCGCCCGTCTCCTCAGCGGCCTTGCCCCGCGCGCGCAGGTACTCGATCGCGACCGGCACGACCGAGACCAGCACGATCGCCACGAGGATCAGCTCGATGTGCGCGTTCACGAACGCGACCTTGCCGAGCGCCGCACCCAGCACCGAGACGCCGATGCCCCAGAGGCCGCCGCCGATCACGTTGTAGATCAGGAACGAGCGGTAGTCCATGCGGCTGACGCCCGCGATGATCGGCGTGAACGTCCGCACGATCGGCACGAAGCGGGCGAGCACCAGCGACTTCGGGCCGTGCTTCTCGAAGAAGGCGTGGGCCTTCTCCACGTTCTCCTGCTTGAACAGCTTGGAGTCGGGCCGGTTGAACAGCGAAGGGCCGACCTTGCGGCCGAAGAGAAAGCCCACCTGGTCGCCGAGGGCCGCCGCGATCCACACGAGCAGGCACAGCAGCCACAGCGGGGTGCCGAGCTTGCCGGCCGTGACCAGCAGACCCGCGGTGAACAGCAACGAGTCGCCCGGCAGGAAGAACCCGATGAGCAGGCCCGACTCGGCGAAGATGACGATCAGGAGACCGACTATGCCGAAGGTCGAGATCAGATGATCCGGATCCATCCAGCTGGGTCCGAGAGCAAGGGTGTACACGGGTTCCGGACTCCTGAGTCGGTAGTCGGTCGAGCGTCGGCGGCGATCCTACGTAACCGGTCCTGCGCGCCGGCGCGTCTGCGGCGATTCACCGTACGGGCTCCGCACTGAGCGTCTTCGGGCGTCGCCGGACCTCCAAGCTATCAACGCCTCCGTCCAACCGGTGGTTCCGCCCACGGGCGCGGGGCAAGCGCTGGTACGAGGGGCGGGAACGCGGACCGGTGCGGGGGGATGCCGACAGGGCGCGCGGCGACCTCCTCCAGGGGGAAGCCGAGCTCCCGGTAGAACAGGATCCGCTGCAGACGGTCGAGGCCGGCCTCCCCGTACAGCCGGTGCCCGGCGTGGTTGCGGGTGTCCGGCGAGAGCAGGCCGATCTCGTCGTAGTGGTGCAGGGTGCGGACCGTCACGCCGGCCAGCGCCGAGACCTGTCCCACCGCGTAGTGGCTCATCGCTTTCCCCTCTCCTCGCCCTGCGGGTGAGGCCGCTGCCCAGCGTCGGGCCTCCCGTCGCGTGAGGTGCAAGCAGTCCGGGCCGACGGGATCGCCCAGGCCGCCGAATCGCAGGCCCGCCGAACCGACCGGGCCGCCGAAGGCAGGCCCGCCGGTACCGAACCGCAGGCCCCGGCCCACTGGGCTGCCGGTCCGCCGGACCCCGGGACTGCCGAACCGACGAACCGAAGGACCGACGAACTGCCGGACCGCGGGACCGCGGGACCGCGGGACCGACGAACTGCCGCACCGCCGCACCGCCGGACTTGACGGTTTAAGCCCGGTTTCGGCGAGCTTCCTCCCTTACGGTGTCGCGCGTGGTCACCGATTCGCCCTCCCCACGCACCCTGCTCCCCCTCGTGCTGCCCTCGCTCCTCATCGGGGTGCTCGCGAGTCTCGTCCTGATCGGGGTGAGCGACCTCGCCGAGCAGTTCGAGCACGTGCTGTGGACGTCGCTGCCCGGTGCGCTCGGCATCGGCCGGTACTCCGTGGCGTGGATGGTGGTGATGCTGACGGCCACCGGTCTCGCGATCGGACTCGTCGTACGGTTCGCACCCGGGCACGCAGGCCCCGATCCGGCCACCACCGGGCTGGTCGACCCGCCCCTGACACCACGCGTCCTGCCGGGACTGCTGGTGGCGACCGTCCTGGCGCTCGCGGGCGGCGTGAGTCTCGGCCCGGAGAACCCGATCACCGCCACGAACATCGCACTCGCCTCCTGGTTCGGCCGCCGGGTCGCCCCTCGCGCGCCCGCCGACCTGTGGCTGTCGCTCGCGGCCGCCGGCACCATCGGCGCCCTCTTCGGCACGCCCGTCGCCGCCGCGCTGATCCTCACGGAGACCATCGCCGCACGGCCCGGGCCCGGCTCACTGTGGGACAAGCTGTTCGGGCCGCTCATCGCGGGCGGCGCGGGCGCACTCACCAGCAACCTGATCGCGAAGCCCAGCTTCGACCTGGGCCTGCCGCGCTTCCACGATCCGGGCTGGGGCGACCTGCTGACCGCGATCGTCGTCGCGTCGGCGGGCGCCGTCCTCGGGATGGCGGCCGTGTACGGACTCCCGTACGCGCACCGGGCCTTCCGACTGCTGCCGGGCGGGTCCTGGCGCCCCGTGGTGGCTCTCGGCGCGGGCGGGGTGCTGCTCGGGGCGCTGGGCGCGCTCGGCGGTCATCTCACGCTGTTCAAGGGCCTGAACGAGGTGAAGACGCTCGCCGACGATCCGACCGGCTGGTCGGCGGGCGGTTTCGCGCTGATGGCCGTCGTGAAGTTGGCGGCCGTGGTGATCGCCACGGCGGGCGGGTTCCGGGGCGGGCGCATCTTCCCCTCGATCTTCGCCGGCGTCGCGCTCGGCCTCTGCGCCCACGCGCTCGTCTCGCAGGTGAACCTGACGCTGGGAGTCGTCTGCGCGGTCCTCGGCGTACTGCTCGCGGTGACCCGGCAGGGCTGGCTGAGCCTGTTCACCGCCGCGGTGCTGGCGGCGGACACCGATGTGCTGCCGCTGCTCTGTGTCGCGACGCTGCCCGCGTGGCTGCTGGTGACGGGCCGGCCGCTGATGCAGCTGGACGACGACGGGGCGGCGCGGCGGTGAGCGCGGGGGACGGACCGGGGCGCCGGCGCCGCTCAGCGCCGGGCGACCGGGACCGCCCCGGGCCGCACGGCACACCTCGCACGGTGGTCGCAAAACGCTGGAGCGTCGCCCCCGGCGGAGGCCCGGCGGCGTTCGTATGCTCGCCCCGTACGCGTACCCGTAGCCGGGCCCGCACCCGGAACCGCTGCCCGTACGCGTGGCCCTGCCCGTATCCGTACCCCTACCCGTACCGGCGACCGGACCCGTGGCCGTACCCGTGACCCGACGGTCGGGGCCGCGGCCGCAGCGTCGCCGGCACGGCTCCACCCCGCGAACAGCAGCACCCGCGAACAGCCGAGGAGAGCCGTAGATGTCTCTGCACCAGGGCAACGAGAACACCCGCGCACGCCGTGAGGCCGAAGAGGACAGCGAGGAGATGAGGCGGCTGTCCCTCAACCCCTTCTTCGGGGACGCCGACCCCGTCAGCGCGATGAACTCCGCTCCGCCCACGCACGAGTTGCCCGCGGGCCCCATGCCGCCCGCGACCGCGTACCAGCTGGTGCACGACGAGTTGATGCTCGACGGCAACTCCCGCCTGAACCTCGCCACGTTCGTCACCACCTGGATGGAGCCCCAGGCCGACGTCCTGATGAACGAGTGCCGTGACAAGAACATGATCGACAAGGACGAGTACCCGCGCACCGCCGAGCTGGAGCGCCGCTGCGTGACGATGCTCGCCGACCTGTGGCACGCGCCGGACCCGCTGACCGCGGTGGGCTGCTCCACCACCGGATCGAGCGAGGCGTGCATGCTCGCGGGGATGGCGCTCAAGCGACGGTGGGCGAAGCGCAACGCCGACCGCTACCCCGCCACCGCGCGGCCCAATCTGGTGATGGGCATCAACGTGCAGGTGTGCTGGGAGAAGTTCTGCGACTTCTGGGAGGTGGAGATGCGCCAAGTGCCCATGGACGGCGAGCGCTTCCATCTCGACCCGGCGGCCGCGGCGGAACTGTGCGACGAGAACACCATCGGCGTGATCGCCGTGCTCGGGTCGACGTTCGACGGGTCCTACGAGCCGGTGGCCGAGTTGTGCGCCGCGCTGGACGACCTCCAGTCGCGCACCGGGCTCGACATCCCCGTCCATGTCGACGGTGCGTCCGGCGCGATGATCGCACCCTTCCTGGACGAGGACCTGCTCTGGGACTTCCGGCAGCCACGGGTCGCTTCGATCAATACCTCGGGCCACAAGTACGGGTTGGTCTACCCGGGGGTCGGCTGGGCACTGTGGCGGTCGGCGGAGGCGCTGCCGGAGGAGCTGGTGTTCCGGGTGAACTACCTGGGCGGCGAGATGCCGACCTTCGCGCTGAACTTCTCCCGGCCCGGCGCGCAGGTCGTCGCGCAGTACTACACATTCCTGCGGCTGGGCAGGGACGGTTTCCGCGCCGTGCAGCAGACGACGCGGGACATCGCGACGGGTCTCGCGCGCAAGATCGACCAGTTCGGCGACTTCCGGCTGCTGACGAAGGGCGACGAGCTGCCGGTCTTCGCCTTCACGACGGCCGACCACGTCACGGCCTTCGACGTGTTCGACGTGTCCCGGCGGCTGCGCGAGCGCGGCTGGCTGGTGCCCGCGTACACCTTCCCCAAGAACCGGGAGGACCTGGCGGTGCTGCGCGTCGTCTGCCGCAACGGCTTCTCCGCCGACCTGGGGGCCCTGCTGCTCGACGACCTGGAGCGGCTGCTGCCGGAACTGCGCGAGCAGGAGCACCCGTTGGTGCGCGACAAGGCGAAGGCGACGGCGTTCCACCACTGACGGCGCCCGCGAGCGACGGCGCCCGGACCACGCCGGGCGGGAGCGTACGACGCCGGGCGGAAGACCATGTCAGTGGCTCCCGCTCCCGTCAGTGCGCATACGGCAGGAAGGCGCTGAAGGCCCCGGCCGACTCGCCGGGGGCGTCCTCCTGTACGGGTGGCCGGCGCCCGCGAACGGCTCGAACACGGCGCCCGGGGTCTGGGGATCTGGGGTCAGGGGTCCCGGGTTCTGGGCTCCGCTCGGCGAGTTCCCGCTTTCCCGGCCCTTCGCGTCTTTCCCGGCCCTTCGCGTCGGAATCCAGGTGTCCTGATCGCCCCGGCGCACCGGGGCCGGAGCGGCGATCTCGTCGTAGCGCTCCGGGATCTCGTCGGTGTGGCGCCGGCCGGCCCATCGGCCGGTGGACCGTGGAGCAAGGGGGCCCGTGTAGTGAGGGGGCCCGTGGGGCGAGGGCGCCACCGTCATGGGCGGCGACGAGGGGTGCGTCGAGCCCTCGGTCGTACCGGTGCCGTGACCGGGGTCGGACGGCCTGATCGACGGCTGTCCGGGGCACGGCACCGGAGACTCTAGAGCGGGACCTCCGGCATGTCGCTCCTTATCGAGACCCACTGCTCCGTGGAGAACAGGTCTATGGCGTGCCTGCCGTTGAGCCGGCCGAGGCCCGAACGGCCGTCGCCGCCGAACATGACCGTGACGTCCTGGAGGTTGGTGGTGCTGTTGACGTGCACCATCCCCGCTCCTATGCGGCGCGCGACGCGAGCGCCGCGTTCCAGGTCGGGGGTGTGGACGGCGGCGGTGAGCCCGTAGGGCGTGTCGTTCGCCATGCGGATGCCGTCCTCCTCACCGTCGAACGAGGCGAGGAGCGCCACAGGACCGAAGATCTCCTGCCGCAGTATCGGCGAGTTCTCCGGCAGGCCGGTCAGCACCGTCGGCTCCACGAAGTTGTCGTACGAGGCACCGTGGACGAGCGCCGTCGCCCCTTCCTCCAATGCCTGTTTGATTATCGTCTGCATGGCCTCGACATGGAGGGAATTGATCAGCGGACCGATATGGGTCCCCGGGTCCCTCGGATCGCCGACCTTGAGTTCGCGTACGGCCTTCACGAACTTCTCCGTGAACTCGTCCGCGATCGAACGGTCGACCAGGATCCTGTTGGCCGCCATGCAGACCTGGCCCTGGAAGACGAACCGGCTGCTGACGGCGGCCCGTACGGCATAGTCGAGGCGCTCGCCCCGTACGTCGTCGAGGACGAGGAACGCGGCGTTGTTGCTGAGTTGGAGCACGGCCCGTTTCAGGTTCTTCGCCGCGACCTCGGCGACGTGCCGGCCGACCTCCTCCGAGCCGGAGAACGAGATCACCTTCGGCACGGGGTGCTCGATCAGCGCGTCCCCGATCTCCGCGATGTCGGTGACCAGCACGTTGAGCACTCCGGCGGGCAGCCCGGCCTCGTCGAGGACCTTCGCGACCAGACCGCCCCCGGACACCGGGGAGTTCTGATTGGGCTTGAGCACCACCGCGTTGCCCAGCGCCAGCGCGGGCGCCACCGACATCATCGCCGTGGCCAGGGGGAAGTTGTACGGGCTGATGACCGTGACGACACCGATGGGCCTGCGGAACACCTGGTTGTGACGGCCCGGTTCCGGCGAGGGCGCGGACACCGTCTCGTCCGCCACCGTCGTCACCATGGCCTGCCGCAGGTGTTCGACGGCGGAGGCGAGTTCGATCGCCGACTTCGCCCGGTTACCGCCCAGTTCGTCGGTGATCACCTCGGCGAACTCGGTCGCGTGCTCCTCGATGGCCCGCACCGCACGCTCGAACACCCGTCTGCGTTCGTACGGATCGGTGTCGGCCCACACGAGCTGCGCGCGGGCAGCCGCCTCATAGGCGGCGTCGACCTCTTTCACCGTGGCGACCGTGATGGCAGCGAGCTTCTCGCCGTTGTACGGGTTGAAATCGATGATGTCCCACGAACCGCTCCCGGCTCGCCACTCTCCGTCTATGAACTGATGGCCCAGTTCGGTGAAGTAGGACATGTGATCCCTTTGCTGTCTGTCAGGGCAGTCGCTGTGGGGTTCGGGCTCCTGAGTGGGCCTCATAGTACTGATCCATCAATACCGTTGAAGCAACTCGCGAAGGATCTCGCGGCTCGCATCCCGGCCGGGACAGTCACTGATCAGAGAATCCATGACAGCGGTGTACTGACCGACCTCTTCGGCCTTGTCCATGTAGAGCGCGCTGGTCAGTTGTTCGGTATAGACGATGTCCGCAAGATCGGGTTCTGGGAACGTCAGTACGGAGAATGCACCGGTGTCCGCCGTGTGACCGCCATAACTGAACGGCATCACCTGAATGGTGACGTGAGGACGTTCGGACATCTCTATGAGGTGTTCCAACTGGGCGCGCATGACGTCGTTTCCCCCGTACGGGCGATGCAGCGCGCCCTCGTCGAGGACGGCGTGCAGCCGCGGGGGGTGTTCGGACACCAGCTTCTTCTGCCGCTCCAGGCGCAGCGCGACCTTGCTGTCGATCTCGTCGCGCCTGCCCTCGGGATCGCGCATGCCCCGCGTGACGACGGCCTGCGCGTACGCCTCCGTCTGCAGCAGCCCGTGCACGAACTGCACCTCGAACACCTTGATCACCGAGGCGGCGGCCTCCAGACCGACGTACGTCGGGAACCAGTTGGGCACGACGCCGTTGAAGCTGTGCCACCAGCCGGCCATGTTGGCCTCTTTCGCGAGACCGAGAAGACCCTCGCGCTCCAGTTCCCCGGTGACTCCGTACAGCGTCAGAAGATCCTCGATGTCGCGCGTCTTGAAGCTGACGCGCCCCAACTCCATGCGACTGATCTTCGATTCGGATGCGCGGATCGAGTAGCCGGCAGCTTCGCGCGAAATTCCCCGCGACTCGCGCAGCCGCCTCAACTGTGAGCCGAGCAAGATGCGCCGCACCACGGAACCGCCCGATTCGGTTGCGGTCACGTTGTCAACCCTCCCCATCCCATGCGGTCCGGCGGAGTACCCCCGGCCCCGACTGCCGGATTCTGCCATCAAAACGCTTCGCCGCGTACTCATGTGGTTACGGAAAGAGCAATCCTTGAGGAAGCCACCGGAACGGTACACACCAATAAAGGTGAGTTAACCGGGCGTACTGGTCGATAGCAGTCATGTGCACGTGCATCTGCCCTTGCATCCATCGGCTGCATTCGCAACCATGGCTGGCGCAGACCTCTGCGCAAGTACCACGTGTGGCCCGTGTCACTGATGTGTGGACACGGCCGCCGAATCCCGGGAGCCTCGTATGGGGACGAATGGATCGACCGTGCTCGCGCCGTTACGGCAGGGCCTACCGCCGATCGATCCCTCCGGCGCGGCCGGAGCGGCCTCGTGCTCGCTCCCCGCGCGCTACGAGGCCGTGCGCTCGGCGCGGGAGTTCACCCGTACGACGCTCGGACAGTGGATGCTCGACGACCGGTTCGACGATGTCGCTCTCGTGGTCTCCGAACTCGTCACCAACGCCCTGCGGCACGCGGTGCCCGACGCGGCACCCACGGGCCGGGACCGCCCGGTACGACTCCATCTGATGCGGTGGGCCACCCGGTTGGTGTGCGCCGTGCGCGACCCGAGCCGGGTCAGCCCCGAGGCACAGGAACCTGACGCCGCCTGCGCGGCCGAGTCGGGTCGCGGGCTGTTCCTCGTCGAATCGTTCAGCGACACCTGGGGCTGGCACCCGCTTGAGGGAACACTCAGCGGCAAGGTCGTGTGGGCCGTGTTCTTCCTGCGCACCCCCGAAGTGCCGGCGGGAGCCCTGCCGGGGCCCGCCCTGCCGGTGGAGGACTGACGGCCACCGCGCTCGCCACGGCCCGCGCCTGCGGCCCCACGGCACGAAGACGACCGCGGGCCCGCCCAGGGGCGGGTCCGCGGTCGTCTTCCTGAAGGGTGCGGGGCGTTCCCACATGCGCGCGCCGCGCCGGTCACGCGGGCGCGCGCGCTGCCGCGCCGTCAGATCGCGGCGGACAGGTGGTCGAATTCGCCCGCCTTGATACCGAGGAGCATGGCCTCGATCTCCGCCGGCGTGTACACGAGCGCCGGGCCTTCGGGGAAGCGGGAATTGCGTACGGCCACCTGGCCGCCGGGCAGTTTCGCGAACTCGACGCAGGTTCCCTGCGAGTTGCTGAAACCGCTCTTCTGCCAGGCGGCATCGGTCAGTTCGGCCGCCGCCATGCCGTTGTATGCGTGATGCACGGATATCTCCCCGGAGTTGCAAGGTAGGGCTGACAACTGAGGCGGATCATAGCGGGGTTCACGTGCCGCTGCATGTGCGGATGCACGTGCACAGGCCGTATTCTCATGATTACAAACGCTAAGAAACTCTTCCGGTGCGCTGAGTGAACAGAGCGTCCGAGCGTCCGGGCTGCGACGACGTCACGGATTGCGACTCCGCCGCTGCACTGCGAAGCGGTACGACAGCAAAGCCGCCTGCCACGCACGTGTCGCTCTCGCGGGTTGACGCACGCGCCGCGCACCCATCCGGGCGGCCCCGACGGCCGCGCTCCTTTCCCTGATCGGAAAGGAACTCCCCGTAGTAGATCAGTATCTTTGCTGTCGATATACATAATTCCCCGCCTGTTCCCGTCGATTGGCGCGGCGCGGATAGCGAGCGGCACGCTTTTCTCGTGCGGAAGTCGAGGCGACGGGTGGACGCCCCGGGGCGCCCCGGGCGGCCGGGCGGCGCCCCGGAAAGCCGCCGCCACCTGCGGAGCCGCCCACCCCCGCAGCCACCCGCGCAATCCCCCACCCGCATTCCCGCGTTCCCGCGCACTCGCGCACTCGCGCACCGGACGGAAGCGGGGCGGGCAGGTGCCCGCGGGGCGGACCGGTGCCGCGCGTGGCCGCCTCTGCCCGCGTGGCCGCCTCAGGAGATCCGCACGCTCACGCGGACGCGCCATCGGGCAGCGGGCAGCGGGCAGCGGGCAGCGGGCAGGCCGCCGTGCCCGGTTCTCTGCCTGGCGACTTCAAGTCGTCCTGGTAGCTTGGCGGTCGTTCGGCGATCCGATGATCCGGCGATCCGGTCACTCTTGAGCGAGCCGGTGACCCTCAGGTGACTCTCAGGGGGCGTGATCGTGCGCAGGTTCACAGGCACCGCGGCTGTCGCCGCGGCCGGGACGGCTCTTGCGGCTCTGCTGCTGACGGGATGCGGTGGCGGCGGCTCGAACGACGGTGGGGCGACGGCTCACAGCGGGGGCGCGAGCGCTGCGAGCACGCCCCCGAGCACCGGCACAGGCACAGACGCCGGCACGGGCACGGGCACGAGCACCGGCACGGGCGGGTCCTCATCCATGGCGCCGCCGAGTACCCATCCGCCGTCCCCCGCGGCAGGTTCGGGCCCCGGCTCCGCGACCGTCGCGCAGGTTTCAGCCCGGCTCGCGGGCAGCTGGCAGGGCGAGACGGACGGCAGCATCGTCACGCTGGCGGTCAAGGGCGTGCAGGCGGTGGTGATCGCCGACGGCCACGTCTGCCAGGGCACGATCCAGGACATGGGCGTACCCATGCTGGCGATGACGTGCACGGACGGCGACAAGAACCGCGTGATGGGCATCGTGCAGTCCAACGACGGCAGGACCGCGGTCATCGCCTGGGGGGACACCAAGCGGGACACGCTCAAGAAGGCGCGGGCCGTCCCGTCCAAGGCCCCCTCGGTGATGCCCTCGCTCCCGGGCGGCGGGCTGCCGTCGGGCAGCCTGCCCTCGGCGGGCCCGTCACTGCCGTAGCCCCTCAGTACGCGGGGCGGGATCCGCGCCGCCGGGTGCCCCCACCCCTTGCCCCCGCGCCGCGCGAGGGCGGGCGGGACGCCTGTGGCGACCGCCCTCCGGCGCCGGGATCCGGGCGGACACGTTTTGTTGTCCACAGGCTGTGGACAAAGCGACAGGAGGACCATGGGCGAGAACAAGCAGCGGATGCTGGCGGGCGACTGGTACATCGCGGACGACGACGAACTCGCCGAGGACAACCGGCGGCGCTTCGAACTCTGCGCGGCGTACAACGACGTGACGGCGACCGACGCGGAGCGCCGGGGCGCCCTGGAGCAGTTGCTCGGCTCGGTGGGCGAAGGCGTGGCGATCCGGCCGCCGTTCCAGTGCGACTACGGCTCGTACATCTCCATCGGGGCCCGGACGTTCGTCAACTTCAACGCCGTCTTCCTGGATGTGGCCCCCATCACCATCGGCGCCGACTGCCAATTCGGCCCCCATGTGCAGCTCCTGACGCCCGGCCATGAACTGGACACGGAGCGCCGCCGGGCTGGCTGGGAGAACGGGACGCCCATCACGATCGGCGACAACGTCTGGCTCGGTGGCGGTGTGATCGTCTGCCCGGGCGTGACCATCGGCGAGAACACCGTGGTCGGCGCCGGCTCCGTGGTCACCAAGGACCTTCCGGCCGGGGTGCTGGCGGTCGGCAATCCGGCCCGGATCGTCCGGGAGCTGTGAGCTCGCCCGCCCGGGTCGCGGGAACGACGGCCACCGGCGCGAACTCGCACCACACGACCTTGCCGCGCCGCCCGCGCGCACAGTCCCCCCAGTCCGCCGCGAGCCCCGTGACGAGCAGCAGCCCCCGCCCCTGAACCGCCTCCGCGTCGACCGACTCGATCCCCGTCGGCCAGCACGGAGGTGTACGGGAGGGGTCCCCGACCTCGACCCGCAGTCGCTCCCCCGCCCCGAGCAGGGCCAGCGAGACGGCACCGCGGGTGCAGCCGCAGGGGCAGACCCCGTGGCGGACGGCGTTGGTGACCAGTTCGCTGACCGCCAGCTCGACGGTCGCCGCGAGGTCACTCTCCACACCGCGCGCCGCCAGGGTCTCCCGCGCGTGTCTTCGCGCCCGGAAGACCGCCTCCGGCTTGTGCGGCAGGGGCAGCCGGGTCAGCGGCAGCCAGGGCCGCTCCGGGTGAAACACGTCGTGCACAAGTCCACTGTCGGTGAGCATCGTCACTCTCGGACATCGATAGGTCACGGAAAGCAACCCATGGTGCCCGAGAGTGATGCGGATGTGCCACCGCCGTACGAGGCGTCTTCGGGGCGGTCAGGCCGCCCCGGCTCGACGAGAGCCGCCTTCCCGCCCCGTCCTCAAGGACCGGCCGGACCCGCGGGAACCACGCGGGCCACAGGGTCCGGACCCAGCCCCGGCGACGTGACGGACCGGCAGGGGCCCTGCGGGCGGCCCGGCCGGACCGGCCGGACCTGCAGGACCGCTACGGGGAGGTCCTACGGAACGATCACCAGCTTGCCGGGCGCGTGGCCGTCCTCGCTCTCGCGCTGCGCCTCGCCGCTCTCGTCCAGCCCGAACGTACGGGCGATGCGCAGGCGCAGCTTGCCGTCCGCGACGAGGGCCAGGTTCGCGGCGAGGTTGGCGCGCTGCTGCTCCGGCGTTCCGCCGCCTGCGGAGAAGGGCACGCCCAGCTTCTGCGCGTCCATGTCGGCGATGGTGACGACCCGGTCCGTGGTGCCGCCACGCAACTCGATGGCGTCCGGCAGATCACCCTTGCCCGCGGTGTCGAACACCGCGTCCACCCCCTTCGGCGCCGCCTCCCGTACGCGCTCGACCTGCCCTTCCCCGTACGCGACGGGCGTGGCGCCGATCTCCCGCACATAGGCGTGGTTGGCGGGCGAGGCCGTGCCGACGACCGTCGCGCCGAGAGCCACCGCGAGCTGTACGGCGACGGAACCGACCGCGCCGGCCGCGCCGTGGATGAGGAGCGTCTCGCCGCTCTTGACGTCGAGTTCCCCGAGGACGCGGCGCGCGGTCTCCCCGGCGACCGGGACCGCGACGGCCTCGGTCCACGGGACGCCCGCGGGCTTCTTGGTCGCGTTGGTCATGACGGCGTGCTCCGCGTACGCACCGGAAGCCCAGCCGACCACCTCGTCGCCCACCGCGAAGTCGGTGACACCCTCGCCGACCTCGTCCACCACGCCCGCGGCCTCCAGGCCCGGGATCGCGGGGAGCTCGGTCGGGATCATCTGCTGCATCCATCCGTGGCGGATCTTCCAGTCCATCGGATTGACGCCGGCCGCCTTGACCGCGATGCGGATCTGGCCGGGGCCGGGGTGCGGCGTGTCGACTTCCCCCTGGTGCAGCACCTCGGGACCGCCGAACTCCTCGTACACAGTCGCCTTCATCGTGACCTCCGCGTATCGCGTTGTTCCGTAGGGATGTGCGTCACTGCGTTGTCCTCACTACCAGCCTGCGGCCCCGAAGGCCCGACGGCTCACTTGAAGTATCAAGTTTTGGTCCGGCGGCTTTGTTCCCGGTTCGCCGCCGGAGCTTTGTCAGACCCTGCTGCGAGACTCGATCCCATGACCGAACCCACCGCGCGCTGGGCGCTGGCACCGCTGGACGACGGGGGCGCGCTGCTCGCGCCGCTCGCCGCCGACGGCTCCGCCGTCGGGCCCGTGGTGCGGGAGCCGGACCTCGTCGCGGCAGTGCGGTCGCGGCCCGGTGTGGCGCGATGGGTGTGGCGCTCCACGCCCGAGGTCTACCCCCGGCTGCGCGCCGCGGGCGTGCGCGTCGAGCGGTGCTACGACATCGAGGCGGCCGAGCAGCTGCTCCTCGGGCACGAAGGGAGGCTGGGCGAGCCCCGCTCAGCGGCGGCCGCGTGGGCGCGGCTGCGGAGGGCGCCCGTACCGCCGGATCCGTTGCCGCGGTCGGCGGAGCCCGGCTCACAGTCCTCCCTGTTCGAGCCGAAGGCCGGTTCCGACGTGCCCTTCGACGGCCTCCTCGCGGTCTACGAGGAGCAGCAGCGCCGCCACGGCCTCGCCGAACATCCGGGCAGGATGCGACTGCTGACGGCATCCGAGTCCGCGGGCATGCTCGTCGCCGGCGACTTGCGCGCCGCGGGCCTGCCGTGGCGGGCCGACCTGCACCGGGCCGTGCTGGACGAGCTGCTCGGCGAGCGCTACCCGGGCGGCGGGGAGCCGCGCCGCCTCGCGGAGCTGGCGGACGCGGTCTCGGAGGCGTTCGGCCACCGGGTGCGGCCCGACCTCCCCGCGGAGGTGGTGAAGGCGTTCGCCCGGGCGGGCGTGCAGATCAAGTCCACCCGGCGGTGGGAGCTGGAGAAGGTGGACCACCCGGCGGTGGAGCCACTGATCCAGTACAAGAAGCTGTACCGGATCTGGACGGCGAACGGCTGGACCTGGCTGCAGGACTGGGTGCGGGACGGCCGGTTCCGCCCGGAGTACCAGCCGGGCGGCACGGTCACCGGCCGTTGGACGACCAACGGCGGCGGCGCCCTGCAGATCCCCCGGGTACTGAGGCGTGCCGTTGTCGCCGACGCCGGCTGGCGGCTGGTCGTCGCGGACGCGGCACAGATGGAGCCGCGCGTGCTCGCCGCCATCTCCCGCGACCCGGGGCTGATGGAGGCTTCGGGCCACGCGGGCGACCTGTACACGGCGCTGTCGGACCGGGGCTTCGCCGGCGACCGCGCCAAGGCCAAACTCGCGCTGCTCGGCGCGATCTACGGCCAGACCTCCGGCGACGGCCTGAAGAACCTCGCGGCACTGCGGCGCCGCTTCCCGCGCGCCGTCGCGTACGTGGACGACGCGGCGCGCGCGGGCGAGGAGGGCCGCCTCGTGCGCACCTGGCTCGGCCGTACGAGCCCGCGACCGGCGGGCGCACCGGACGACGACGAGGCAGGCGTCCTCCAGGACGACACCACACCGGGCGGCCCCTCGTCGGCGGGCTCCACGGCGCGGGCCTGGGGCCGCTTCACACGCAACTTCGTGGTGCAGGGCAGCGCGGCCGAGTGGGCGCTGCTGATGCTGGCGGGGCTGCGCGGAGCCCTGACAGGGATGCGCGCGGAGCTGGTGTTCTTCCAGCACGACGAGGTGATCGTGCACTGCCCTGCCGACGAGACGGAGGCCGTCGCGAAGGCGATCCAGTCGGCGGCGGACACGGCCGGCACCGCGGCCTTCGGCCCGACACCGGTGCGCTTCGCGTTCACGACCGCGGTGGTGGAGCGGTACTCGGACGCGAAGTAGGGCCTCCGCGTAATCGCGCGCCCCGACAGGACTCATCTCGCTCCGGCGTCACAGAGGTTCCGTGAGCAACTCCGCCAAGTGGTCCATGAAGGCGGTGAGCCGTTCCAGCCGTGATCCGCCGCGGGCGACCCGGAACCCATGGCGGCGGCCCCAGTGGGCGGCCCGTACGGCGTGGAACTGGGCCCAGCGCCTTACGCGTTCGCGATCGATCTCGGCCGCCTCGGCGAAGACATCCAGCACGCGATGAACGGCTCTCGGCAGGTCGTCCGCCTCCAGGAGCTTCAGCGCGCGGGACTTGAGCAGTGTGCCGCCGTCGTATGCGGGATCGCCCGCGTATCCCTTGGGGTCGACGGCCAACCAGGGCTCACGGTCGGCCCGCAGGATGTTCCTGGCATGGAGGTCTCCGTGGACGAGCAGGTCCGGCTGGTCGTGGCCCAGCTCATGCATGGTCGACACGGCGGAGTCCACCACCCGTCGCGACATCGTTCCCGCGAACTCCGCCGCTTCCCGCCGCAGTTGATCCGCCCAGATGTCAGCCTGTTCCCGCAGCCGGGGCAGACCGCGCGGCGCGGGGACAGCCAGCCGGCGATTGATCCGCCCTGCGACCGTGATCACCTCGTCGCTGTCCTCGACTTCCGCCAGGGTCGACATCCGTACCCGTTCCAGCAGCATCGCGAAACGATCGTCGTGACGCTCGTGCAGCAGCACGGCTCCGCGCCCGTCCCACGCCGCGAACGTGTCGGGCTCGTGGATGTTGCCGGGGTGCGGGAACGACACCTTCAGCACGGCGGTCCCCTCGGACCGCCGTCGCACCGGGACGACGACCCCGACGCCGCCGTGCGTCACATCCCCGTCCGGCACGCATTCCCAGCGCTCCATCAACTGTGCCACTGTCGCGGGAAGTTCGTCGATCCACGCCGCTCCGGGCTCACCTTCGCGATCCACGGTGCCCCGTACGAACGCCTCCGGTACCTCGATCATCCGGGCACCCTACGCGCGCCGGACGCGCCGCGCCCGCAGACGCCGGGCGGTAGGGACGGGACAGGCGACGCCCCGCGGAGCCCGGGCGGCCTTCTCGACGGAGCGAACTCACCCCGCCTGCGGCGTGTCCCGTCCGTGCTGTCGCCGCAGGCTCGCGGTCAGGTGGTCGCGCATGGCTTCGGCCGCCCGGCCGGGGCTGCGGCGCAGGACCGCGCGCAGGATGCGGTCGTGTTCCGCGAGGGTGAGCGGGCCGCCGCCCGCGATGCTGCCCAGGCGGAAGATGTGCAGGTGGGAGTGGAGCCGGCCCACGGCGTCGGCGAGCAGGGGGCGGTCGGACGCCCGGGCGATCGTGTCGTGGAAGCGCTGGTCGAGTGCGGCGAAGTCGCGGTAGACGGCGTACCGGTCACCCGTCCTGGGGTGCCGGCGCATCTCCTCGACGAGGTTCTCGATCGCGTCGAGTTGCGTGTCGTCGGCGTTCTGTGCGGCGAGCTCCGCCGCGCGGGGTTCCAACAGAAGCCGCATTTCGAAGAGTTCGTCCAGCCCGGCGCGGGTGAGGAGTTCGGTGGCGCGGTAGCCGGCCAGCGAGCGTTTGGTGACGAGCCCCTCCGATTCGAGCCGGGCGAGAGCTTCGCGTACCGGGGTCGGGGACACGTCGAGCGCGCGGGCCAGGGCCTCGATGCCGACGCGGGCCCCCGGCTGGATCTCGTGGTCCATGACCTTGGCCTTCACGGCCTCGTACACGCTGTCGGCCAGTACCTGGCGCGGCGGTCCCGCGGGCCCGTCCTGTGCCGCCGCGTGGGTGCGGCCGTCGTCGTCCGCCATCAGTGGGCCTCCTCCGCCGCTCGCCCCGTACCCGGATCAGCAGATTCTATAGGATCTGGGGATACGCGTACGGGGCGGTCACCCGTGTCAGAGCCCCGGCAGGACCGCGCCCTCCGGCAGCAGTTCCTCGGCGCGCAGGTCGTCCCAGAGCGCCTGGGGCACGTCGGTGGTGACGGAGGTGACGTTCTGCCGTACCTCCGCCGCGTTCCGCATCCCCGCGAGCACCGTACGCACGGCCGGGTGGGCCCGTACGAAGGCCAGCGCGGCCACCGGCAGCGGCACGCCGTGCCGGGCGCAGACCGTGGCGATGGCGCGGGCGCGCGCGACGAGCGGCTCCGGGGCCGCGGCGTAGTCGAACGTCGGGTTCTCGTCCGGCGTGGCGAGCAGCCCGCTGTTGAAGACCCCCGCGCCCACGACGTCCACCCCGCGCTCCGCGCACAGCGGGAGCAGTTCGGTGGCGGCCTCCCCGTCGAGCAGGGTGTAGCGGCCGGCGACGATGAGGCAGTCGATGTCGCTCTCCCGGACGAACCGGGTGGGGATCGCGACCTGGTTCATGCCCACGCCGACCGACCCGAGGACGCCCTGGTCACGCAGTGCCGCGAGCGCCGGGTACGCCTCGGTGAGCGCCTGGTCGGCCTGCTCGTCGGGGTCGTGGATGAAGGCGATGTCGATCCGGTCGAGACCGAGGCGTCCCAGGCTCTCGTCGAGCGAGCGGCGCACGCCGTCCGCGCTGTAGTCGCGCACACGCACCCGGTTCGGCGTGCCGTGGAAACCGTCGGCGCCCTGCACGTCCTGCCCGGCCCCCGCGCCGGGGACCAGCAGCCTGCCGACCTTGGTGGACAGCACGTACGCGTCGCGCGGCTTGTCCGCGAGGAAGCGGCCGACGCGCTCCTCCGAGAGGCCGACCCCGTAGTGCGGTGCCGTGTCGAAGTAGCGGATGCCCGCGTCCCATGCGGCCTGGAGCGCGGCGTGCGCGTCCTCGTCGGAAATCGGCGCGAACAGGCCGCCGAGGGTCGCCGCGCCGAAACCGAGCGCCGTCACGGGCAGCCCCGAGCGGCCGAAGGGCTCGGTGGGCAGCGCCGCACCGGCCGCGTCGTTGCGTACGGAGCCCTCCCCGGGCCGCCCGTCGCGTGCGGGCGTCACTCCGCGCCGCCGGCGGTCCCGGCCGACGCCGCCGGCTCGGCCGGTCGCAGCCTGAGCCCCTGCATGCCGCCGTCGACGGCCAGGTCGGTCCCGGTGGTGGCCCCCGCGTACGGGCCCGCCAGGTAGCAGACCGCCGCGGCGACCTCTTCCGCGGAGACCAGGCGCCCGGTGGGCTGGCGTGCGCTCAGCGCGGCGCGCTCGGCGGCCGGGTCCGCCGCGGAGTCGAGGAGGCGGCCGACCCAGGGGGTGTCGACGGTGCCGGGGTTCACGCAGTTGACCCGTACGCCCTCACGGATGTGGTCGGCGGCCATGGCCCGGGTCAGGCCGAGGACCGCGCCCTTGCTCGCCGAGTACAGCGCGCGCTGCGGGAGCCCCGCGGTGGCGGCGATGGAGCACGTGTTCACGATCGCGGTGGTCGGCGACTGGCCCGCCGTCCGGGCGGCGGCACCCTCGCGCAGCAGCGGCAGCGCGGCGGCGGCCACCCGGGCCATGCCGACGACGTTCACGTCCAGGACGCGCGTCCACTCCGCGTCGTCGTTGTCCTCGACGGTGCCCTGGGCGCCGATGCCCGCGTTGTTGACCAGCACGTCGAGCCGCCCGAAGCGCTCGCCGATCGCCGCGAATGCGGCGTTCACGGAGGCGCGGTCGGTAACGTCGCAGGTGAAGCCGTGCAGGGCGGCGGGGGCGGCCTCGGCGTTCAGGTCGAGTACGCACACCTCGGCGCCGCGCGCGGCCAGTTCGCGTGCGGTGGCCAGGCCGATGCCGGACGCCCCGCCCGTGACGGCGGCCACGAGGCCGCGGAACTCGCCGGCGCGGGGGAGGTCGGAAGTCTGAGTCATGTGCTGTTCGCCGTCCTTCTCGGTGTCACGCTCTGCGGGGTGTCCCGCGTCGTTGCCGTGCTGTCACGCTGTGCGGGCGTCCCCGTGTCGTTCCGTGCTGCCACGGTGAGCGCGGTCTCCCGCGTCGTTGCCGTGCTGTCACGCTGTGCGGGCGTCCCCGCGTCGTTCCGTGCTGCCACGGTGAGCGCGGTCTCCCGCGTCGATCCGTGCTGTCACGCTCCGCCGACCTGTCGTCAACCGGCCGGGCACGGTCGTGCCGTTGCTTCCGCACCGCCGCAGTGGTGTTCGCGGCGGGAACCGGCACCGGGGCGGCTCACTCCATCAGGAAGACCTGCTCCGTCGACGCCCACCACTCACCGGGGCCCGCCTCCGGGACGGCTTCCTGGCAGGGGTCCGTGAGTTTCCACCACGCCTGGCTGGCCTCGTCGGCACCGATGGCCGCGAGATCGGCGGCCAGGTCGTCGCCGTGGTACTCGAAGTAGCTGAACAGCCGGTCGCCCAGCAGGTGGATCGAGTAGTTGGCGATGTGGCTGGCGCGGAGCCTGGCCAGGACCGGCTCCGGGACCGCGCGGTGGAGTTCGCGGTACTCGTCCCGCTTCTCCGGCTTCACCCTGATCACTTGCGCGATGCGCCGCACGATCCGCTCCGCTCCGAGCTCACGCCGCCGAGCCCTGCCGTGCCCGTCCGGCCGGCTCGCTTCCGCTCACCCGACCCCGGTCTCCGGCGCTCTCAGCTGTCCGATGTCTTCAGTTCAGAACCTATAGGAACAACCCAAAAAGGAGAACCCTCCTCCCTCGGAGCTCCCCGAGAACGACGAGCGATTTCTCCGGCCGCCCACCAAGAATTACCGCTCAAACCCTTGACGTGCCGCTGACACTCCTGCGTAACCTCCAGGCGTTCCCAAATTTCCTATAGGAAAATTCTGACTGTCCTTGGAGGCGTCATGGCAGACCCCACCTCGCCGGCCCCGCCGCTCCCCCTGTTCGTCAAGGCAGTCGCCGTCCTCGGTGGAATGGCGGGCCTGCTCTACGGCTACGACTCGGGCGCCATCGCCACCGCGCTCCCGTTCGCGACGAAGACCTTCGGCCTGTCGTCCACCGAACAGGGACTGGTCACCAGCCTGATCCTGCTCGGCGCCCTGCCCGCGATCGTGGCCGGTTCGCTCGCCGCGAAGCGCTTCGACCGCCGCCACCTGCTGCTGGTGGCCGGCCTCATCTTCGTCGTCGGCTCGATCGGCTGCGCCCTGTCGGGCAACGTGGCCGTGCTGCTGACGTTCCGCTTCGTCCTCGGCCTCGGCGTCGGCCTGGCCAACATGTTCGGCCTGATCTACCTGACCGAGCTGGCGCCCAAGCGGACCCGCGGCCTGATCAGCGCGCTGTACCAGCTGAGCGTGAACGTCGGCATCCTCGTCGCGTACGGCGTCGGCGACGCGCTGCGCGGTTCCGGCGCCTGGCAGTGGATGCTCGGCCTGGGCGCGATCCCCGCGCTGCTGTTCTTCGTCGGCATGTGCTTCAGCCCCAACAGCCCCCGCTGGCTCATCCTGCGCGGCCGGGACAAGGAGGCCCACGACGTCCTCGTACGGCTGCGGGCCACCACCGCCGAGGCGGACGGCGAGTCCCGCGAGATCCGGGGCAGCCTCGGCCGGCAGGGCGCCGGGCTGCGCGAGTTGTTCCACAGCTACCGGCCCGCGATCGGCATCGGTCTCGTCCTGACGTTCTTCCAGGTCTTCACCGGCATCAACGGTGTCGTCTACTACGCGCCGACGGTGTTCGCCTCCGCGACCGGCGGCGCCACCGACACCGGCATCATCGCCAACTACAGCGTGGGGGGCGCGCTCGTCGTCTCCACCGCACTCTCGCTGCCGCTGATCGACCGCATGGGCCGGCGGAAACTGCTGGCACTGAGCCTCGGCGGCCAGGTCGTGCCGCTGCTCCTGCTGGCGCTGTTCCCGCACGTGACCGTGCTCGACATCATCTGCGTCTTCGTCTTCACCTTCGCGTTCGGCTTCGGACTCGGCCCGGTGTTCTGGCTGTACATCCCGGAGATCCTGCCGCTGCGGGCCCGCGCGCTCGGCATGGGCGTGGTGACGTTCACGCAGTACCTCTTCAACTTCCTGTTCTCGCTGACGTTCCCGGACATCCTCGGCGCGATCCACTTCTGGATCTTCGGGATCTACGGCGTCCTGTCGGCGGCCGGACTCGTCTTCGTCCTCACCTGCGTGCCGGAGACCGCGGGCCGCTCGCTGGAGGACATCGAGGAGGACTGGCGACGCAGGGACAAGCGCCCGGTGGCCGCGACGACGGCCGCCTAGCCGGCGCCCGGCTCCGCCGCACGCGCCCCATCCGGAGCCCGTGCTCGCGGCCTTCCCCGCGGAACCAACATGGGCGCGCGCCCCCACAACAGGCGGACGCGGGGCGGCGACAGTCCGGCGCGGGGACCCTGTGGAACACCGGCCCAGAACACGCGACACGCGACACACAGCACACAGCACACAGCACACAGCACAGAACCACCGCACAGAACACACCGCACGGAACACGGGAAGCGAGAAGGCGGGTCATGCCCAGTTCGACGCACGCGAGGACCGCGACGGCCGGAGCGGCCGGTACGACGATCAAGAGGATAGAAACCAGGCTGGTCAACATCGAACCGGAGACGCTGCGCACCGACGCGTCCCAGACGTTCGTACGCCAGGAGACGATCCTCGTCACCATCGAGACCGGGGACGGCCTGCGCGGCACCGGCTACTCGTACACGATCGGCAGCGGCGGTTCGTCGGTCGTCGCACTGCTGCGCGATCATCTGGAGGCCGGACTGATCGGCCGGGACGCGCGCGACATCGAGGGCATCTGGGGCCGGATGCTCGCCTCCACACGCGCCACCGCCTTCGGCGTTCTGACCTCCCTCGCGCTCGCCGCCGTCGACACCGCGCTGTGGGACCTGCGGTGCCTGCGCGCCGGCGAACCGCTGTGGCGGCTCGCGGGCGGCGCGCACGACCGGCTGCCGGTGTACGACACGGAGGGCGGCTGGCTGCACCTGCCGACCGACGCGCTCGTCGAGAACGTCCGCGCGGCGAAGGAACGGGGCCTGCGCGGCGCGAAGTTGAAAGTCGGCAAGCCCACGGCCGGGGAGGACGCGGAACGCCTCACGGCGGTGCGCGCCGCGGTCGGGCCCGCGTTCGAGCTGATGGTCGACGCCAACCAGTCGCTGACCGGCGCGGAGGCCGTCCGCCGGGCCCGTACCTACGAACCGCTCGACATCGCGTGGTTCGAGGAGCCCCTGCCGGCGGAGGACATCGCCGGCCACGAGCGCCTCGCCCGCTCCACGTCGGTGCCGATCGCGGTCGGCGAATCGATGTACAGCGTCGGGCACTTCGCGGAGTACCTGCGTGCGGGGGCCGCCGGCATCGTCCAGGTCGACGTGGCCCGCGTCGGCGGCATCACGCCCTGGCTGAAGGTCGCGCACGCGGCGGAGGCGTTCAACGTCAAGGTGGCGCCGCACTTCCTGATGGAACTCCACGCGAGCCTCGCGTGCGCGGTACCGGCGGGGATGTACGTGGAGCACATTCCGCAGCTCGGCGCGATCACCACCAGCGAGCTGGTGATCGAGGACGGCGCGGTGATACCCCCGGAGACGCCCGGGCTCGGCATCACCTGGAACGAGGAGGCGATAGCGGACCTGCGGGTGGCCTGACCCGCCCGCGCCCCTGCCTCCGCCCCACCTGCGCCTCGCCCCCCGCCCCACCTCCCGGGCCCGGCGGACGGGTCGGGGCGGCCGGTCCGGGCCGCATTCGTGAGGCATGTGACCTGCGACGACGACGGCGGCGACAGCGCTCAGGCGCCCGCCCCCGTCAGGCTCGCGGCCGTCTCCCACAGGCGGTGGGCGTTGGCCGGGTCGAGGGCGAAGGGGGCGACGCCGCCGCCGAACAGCGGCGGGCGCTCCGTGAGGATCACGGCCTCGTCGCAGTCGTCGAAGTAGCGTCCGCCCACGCCCTCCAGCAGGGGCGAGGCGGCGACGAGGACGGATGTCGCCGCCCCCTGACGCACCGTCTTGCGCCGTTCGACCGGGGTCTGCAGGCCGCCGGTGTGCTGCTGGAGGTTGGTGGCGATCGCGCCGGGGTGGACCGCGTTGGCGAGGATCCCGTCGTCGGCCCAGCGGCGCGTCGCCTCGACCGCCAGCAGTACGTCCGCCGTCTTCGACTCGCCGTACGCGAGGATCGGCACGTAGGGGCGGAATCGGTAGTCCAGGTCGTCGAAGACCACCGGGGCCCCGAGGTGGGCGTTCGAACTGAGGGAGACGATCCGCGCGCCGTCGGCGCGGGCGAGGGCCCGGTGCAGGCCGATGGTCAGGGCGTGGTGTGCGAGGAAGTTGACCGCGAACTGCTTCTCGTGGCCCTCGGGCGTACGGGTCAGTTCCGGCAGCGCCATGATTCCGGCGTTGTTGACGAGGATGTGCAGCGGCTCCTCGGCGGGCCACGCTTCGGTGAAGGCCCGCACGGAGGGCAGGTCGGCCAGGTCGAGGCGGCGTACCGCGACGTGCGGGTTGCCGGTGGCCGCGGTGATGCGGGCCGCGGTGTCCGCCCCGGCGGCCGTGTTCCGCACGCCGAGGACCACCCGCGCGCCGGCCGCCGCGAGCGCGCGGGCCGTCTCCGTACCGACGCCGGACGTGGCGCCGGTGACCAGGGCCCGGCGGCCGGTGAGGTCGACGCCCGCGAGGACCTCGTCGGCGGTGGACGCGAAGCCGAAGGGTGTGGTCAGACGGGCGGGTGAGGTCGTGGTGGCGCCGCCTGCGTTCATGGTGTGCGTGGTGTTCATACGGTCAGGGTGCGACGCCCGCGGCGCCGCACGGTATGCCCCGCCGACCCTGGTACCGGCGGGGACAGGCTGCGGCGACCCCGCGGTCGTACGGTGGACGCATGGCGACCACGACACTCGGCGGCTACCTGCGGGTACGCCGGGAGCGGCTGCGCCCGCAGGACGCGGGACTGCCGGGCGGGACCCGGCGGCGCGTGCCCGGTCTGCGGCGGGAGGAGGTCGCGCTGTTGGCGGGCATCAGCGTCGAGTACTACCTGCGCCTGGAGCAGGGCCGCGACAAGCACCCCTCCGACCAGGTACTGACCGCCCTCGCCGGCGCACTCCAGCTCGACGAGGACGCCGAGCGCTACCTCTACGACCTGGGCCGGCCCGCCCCGCCCGCCCGGCGCCGGCGCACCGCGCGGCCCGAGCGGGTGAGTCCGGGTGTGCGGAGCCTGATCGACAGCTGGCCCGCGACGCCCGCGCTGGTGCAGGGCCGGTCCATGACCACACTGGCCGCGAACCCGGTGGCCGTCGCGCTCAGCCCGTACTTCGCACCGGGTGTGAACACCCTGCGGGCGGCGTTCCTCGAACCCGAGATGCGAGAGCTGTACGAGGACTGGGAGGGCATGACCGCGAAGGTCGTGGCGTACCTGCGTTCCGTGGTCGGCGCAGGGACGGACGACGCGCGCCTGGTCGAGGTCGTCGGCGAGCTCAGCCTGCGCAGCGAGCGGTTCAGGACCCTGTGGGCCCGGCAGGACGTCCGGCTCAAGACGAGCGGCTCGTCCCGCTTCCACCATCCCCAGGTGGGTGCGATGGAGTTGAGCTACGAGAAGCTCGCTCTGCCGAACGCGCCGGGCCAGGTCCTCGTCACGTACCACGCGCGGGCGGGCACCGAGTCGCACGAGAAGCTGGAGCTGCTGGCCCATCTGGCACGGGAGGGCGATCACCGTAGCGAACCGCGCCCGGCACCGGCCCCCTCGCCTTCCCTGTCCGGCCCGGCGTCCGCGTCGCGTTCGGCGCGCGGCGCGTAGAGCGGCGGGACCCCCAGACGGAACGTGGAGCCGGGGGCCGCACGCGGGACTGGAGCGGTGTGCGGCGAGGGCCGCACGCGGGGCAGGGAAAGGGCGTGTGCTCGGGGCGCCCCGGGTGGCCACGGTGCGGGCTCCGTGCACGGAGCCCGTTCCCGCCCCTCTTCCGCCGCGAACAAACGCCGGGAACGGCCGCGGACCGTCGCCGGGAGCCCGGTCGGGAGCCGCGACGGGAGCAGCGGACAACGACGCCCGGGACGACCCCTGCCGGGCCGGCCCGGCCACCGCGAGGACCGGGCAGCCGTCGACCAAGCACAGCACTCCGGTAGCGCCGCCTCCGTTTCCGCCGCCTCCATGGCCATACTGGCGGGCCACGGAGGCCGCAGGGGTGCGGCAGCCATCATGACGGCCATGGCCTCGGGGCCACGGGGGACACCATGTGCGCAGCACGACAGGTACGGATCACGTACGAGCTGAGAGCCGCCGACGCGGCCAGGGACGATACGGCGAGCGAGCCCGGGGCCTGGTGGGAGGAGTCCACCGAGGATCTTCTGCGCGGCCTCGCCGAACTGCAGCCGGCCGGCCGCGGTACGGACCCCCTGCGCGCCGACGGTGACACCGCCGGCTTCGCGGCGGAGGTCCCCGCGGGCGTGGTGTCCGAGGCGGTACGGCTCACCATGAGCTGGATCGGCAGGTCACCGCACCGAGAGGCGATCCTGACCGGCCCCCGCGGGGACGTGCTGACCCTCACCGGTGACCCGCGTCCCGAGGAGCTGGACCTGATCGCGAGCTGGCTCGCCGCGACCACCACCGCCGGAGGGTGAGTCCCCCGGCCCGCCTCCCCCCGAAGGCGGGCCGGGGACACGGACCGGCGGCGGTGCCCCGTCCCGGGGACAGCTCGCGGCCGGTCGTCACGCGGAGCGTCGCCGTACGGCGGTCCACGGGAAGACGGGGCGCGGCGAACGGCGTTCCCCCGTCACACCGGGCGCCCCCGATCCGTCAGGGCTGTGACGAATCCCGACCGAAGGATGTGACCGGTGGACGGCAACACATGGCTGGCGGAACGGTTCGCGCAGGACACGGGCCATCTGCGCGCCGTCGCGTACCGCATGCTCGGCTCGCTCAGCGAGGCCGACGACGCGATCCAGGAGTCGTGGCTGCGGCTGAGCCGCGCCGACACCGACGCGATCGACAACCTGTCCGGGTGGCTGACGACGGTCGTCAGCCGGGTCTGCCTCGACATGCTGAGGTCACGGGCCGCGCGGCGCGAGGACTCCTACGACGCCGAGGCCTACGTGCCCGAGCCGATGGTCGACCGGCACGGCCCGGCCGACCCCGAACACCAGGCCCTGACGGCCGACTCGGTGGGGCTCGCGCTGCTGGTGGTGCTGGAGGCCCTGACGCCCGCGGAGCGGCTGGCGTTCGTGCTGCACGACATGTTCGGGATGCCGTTCGAGGAGATCGCGCCGGTCGTGGACCGTACGCCCGCCGCGACACGGCAGCTCGCGAGCCGGGCCCGGCGCCGGGTGCGGGGCTCCGCGCCGACCCCTGACGCGGACCTGCCGCGGCAGCGCGCGGTGGTGGAGGCGTTCCTGCTGGCGTCCCGGGCCGGCGACTTCGACGCGCTCGTCGCGGTCCTCGACCCGGACGTGGTCCTGCGCAGCGAGCACAGCCCCACGTCGACGCCGGTCCCCGCGTCCGTCAACCGCTACCTGCGCGGTGCGCACAAGGTCGCCGGCCAGGCGTCGCTGTTCAGCCGGACCGCCGGAGGGCGGATGCGGTCCCGGATCGCGCTCGTCAACGGTGCGATCGGGGTCGTGACCACGAAGGACGGTGAGCTGCACTCGGTGCTCGGCTTCACCGTCAGCGGCGGCCGGATCGTGGAGATCGACATCCAGGCCTCCCCCGAGCGCCTGCGCCACGTGGACCCGACGTTCCTGGAGGACTGACGGCTCCGACCGGCTGACGGACGACGGGTGGCGACAGCTGACAGGTGCGTCGGACGACCGTGGCGACGGCTGACGGGTACGTCGGCTGACGGGTACGACGGCTGACGGGTACGACGGACGACGGGTACGACGGACGACGGGCGACCGGTGCGTCCGTTGACCGGTGCGACGGACGCCTGCTCAGCGTCCAGGGGTCGGGCTCGCGGCTCCGCCGTGCCCGGAGCCCGTACGCGGTGCCAGGGTCCGGGGCACGCCTGCCCTCAGCCGCGGTCCGCGAGGACCTCTTCCCTGATGCGGGAGCACGAGCGGCTCAGCAGGCGGGACACGTGCATCTGCGAGACGCCCAGATCCTCGGCGATCTTGCTCTGCGTCATGTCCTGGAAGAACCGGAGATAGAGCACCTTGCGTTCGCGGGCCGGGAGTTCGCACAGCCGGGGCTTGACGGCCTCCCGGTCGATCACGACGTCGATCGCGGGGTCGGGCTCGCCGAGGGTGTCGGCGAGGGCGGGCGCGTAGCTGTCGGCGGGGCCGTGGAACTGGGCGTCCAGGGAGAGCGAGGTGAAGCTTTCCATGGCCTCCATGCCGTCCGTGACCTCCTGCTCCGTGAGGCCCGCGTGCGCCGCGATCTCCGCGGTCGTCGGGGAGTGCCCGGAGACCTCGCCCGTCTGGGAGAGTTCCTGGCGCGCCTTGCGGATACGGCCGCGCAGGTCCTGCACGCGGCGCGGCACGTGCACCGTCCACATGTAGTCCCGGAAGTGGCGCTTCAGCTCGCCGTCGACCGTCGGGACGGCATAGCTCTCGAACGCGACGCCGCGCGAGGGATCGTAGCGGCGGACCGCCTTCACCAGGCCGAGTGCGGCGACCTGCCGCAGGTCCTCCAGCGCCTCACCGCGGTTGCGATAGCGCCATGCCATGCGGTGGGCGAGCGGCAGCCAGGCCGTGACCACCGCCTGACGTATGCGCTCCCTCTCGGCCTCGGTCCCCGGGCCTTCACCGGTCAGCCGCGCGAGTCGCGCGAAGTCCTCCGAGGTGTCCGGCGCGTCGTCGTGCGGATGTTTCGGCGCGGTGCGCGACCGCCCTGCGCCCGTACGGGAAGACACGCTCGTAGCCATCTGTGCTCACCCATCCTCGAACGGTTCGGAACCCCACCGCGGAGGGCGACTTCTCGGGACCAGACGCACCACACGCCCGGAAGCGGGTTGCCGCTCCCACGGACATGCCTCCGGTCCGAAGCACGACTGATTCATCCCCGGTAGGAAACGGATAAAACATCACAAATGACGAAAATCTTTTTTATCGCCGGCGGGTGAGGGCGCTCACAGGGAGGTATAGGGGCAGCGTCGTCGGGTACTCGCGCCGTTCCAGGCGCACATGCGCCGGTAACGGCAACTCCTGGCTACCACCGGAGGAGCAAATGAACCTCGCACCCCTCGCGCCCCTCTACGAACGTCCCGGCCCCTGGGCCTCCGTCTACGTCGACACCTCCGCCGCCGATCAGGCCCCGAGCGGCCGGCACGCGCTGCTCAGCCGGCAGGTCTGCGCGGACCTCGCGGCACAGGGCGCGGACGAGGCCACCTGCAAGGCCGTGGGCGACGCGCTCGACGCGTACGCGAGCGACCCGCGCCTGCCGGGCGACGCGGTCGCGGAGGACGTTCAGGGCGGCGGCGCGAGCGGCCGGGTCAGCACGGGCGGCCGGGCGATCTTCGCCGCGCACGGCGAGGTGGTACTCGAACCCGCCCTGACCATCGCCCCGCCCACCGAGACGGCCACCAGCTGGGGGCCGCTCCCGCATGTCGCGCCGCTGCTACAGCTGGCGCCCCCGGAGCCGCTCTGCCTCGTCGCGTACATCGACCGCGTCGGCGCGGACTTCGAGCTGCGCACGCCCTCCGGCGGCAACCGCCCGGCGGGCAGCGTCGACGGCGAGGACGGCGACGACTTCCCCGTCCACGTCACGACGGCGCCCGAGCAGGGCGACGACCGCCACTTCCAGATGACCGTCGAGAACACCTGGGAGGCGAACGCCAGGAACACCGCCGAGGCACTCACGGCGAAACTCGCCGAGACCGGCGCCGGGCTGGTGGTCCTCGCGGGCGACGACCGCGAGCGGCGGACCGTACGCGTCCACCTGCCACGGCAGTTGAACGCCACCGTCGTCGAGACGCCGCACGGCGGCCGGGCGCGGGGCGCGGACAACAGGCTGCTGGACGAGGACGTGATGGAGGCCATGCGCCTGTTCGCGGTCGACCGGACGTCCGACGCGCTCGACCGCTTCCGCGCCGGAAGCACCATCTCCGGGGTCCGCCCCGACGCCGCGGAGGGGGTGCCCGCACTCGTCGAGGCGGCCCGGGAGCACCGCATCGGGACGCTGTTCGTGCAACCGCAGGGTTCGGACGCGAATCGCGAGGTCTGGGCCGGAGCGGCCCCGGACCAGCTCGCGACGCGCCGCACGGACACCCGCTACCTGGGCGTCCCCGAGCCGTTCGCCACGCGCGCGGACGACGCCCTGATCCGCTCCGCGACGATGACGGGCGCCGACGTCGTCCTCGTGGAACCCGCGCCGGACGAGCGGGGCGACGGGATCGGATCCCGCGCCGGAAACGGGAGCGCCAACGGCAACGGCGCCGGCCAGGAGGCAGGCTCCGCATCCGGCTCCGCGCTGTCCGACCAGGCGGCCATCGACGAGGACGGGACGCTGGCCGAGGACGAGCGCGCGCGCCGCCTCCGGGGCCCGATCGGCGGACTCGGGGCGCTGCTGAGGTGGCCGCACACGACGGAGCCGGGAGACGGCGGCACAGGGCTGACGGAAGACCGGTCCACGGCACGCTGACCGCGGGATGCCGTGGACCACGTTGACCACGGCACTTCGTGGACGCGGTGGGGACAGACGGTCCTGGACGCCAGGACCGCGCGCGACGGGTGACGTGCGGTCCTGGCGTCAGGGAAGCGCGTCCCGGCCGGGACGCCAGGAAATGGGACCGCCGCTCGGCACTCGGTCACCGTGCCTCAGGGCGCCTCAGGCCGGTCGGCCGGTGCGAGGGTGCGGGTCCCGGTGCGTGGGTGCGAGCGAGGGCGGCAGCCAAGCCCGGAGAACCGGCGGTCGTACGGACGGGGGGAACCGGCGTTCACACGACCGGGGCGGTGGCGACCGGGACGGCGCCGGTGGCCGTCGGCCGAGTCCGTCCGTGGCCGGGGTGAGGCGTGGGCATTGGGACCGCCCGCCCGGTATCCGGTATCCGGGCTACTGGGGTACCCCGACTACTCGGGTACTCCGGTTACCCGGGCTCCCGCCGCTCCTCGTCCAGTCGACGCAGCGACGCGTTCAGCGCCTCGCGCACCGGCGGGTCGGGGGGCGCTCCGTCAACCCCTTCGACGAGGCTCTGCGCGATCTCGCGCAGCTTGATGTTCGTGTGCTGCGACACCTCGACCAGCACCCGCCACGCCTCGTCGGGGGTGCATCTGCCCGCGGCCATGACCAGCCCTCGCGCCATGTCGATCACGGGATGGGACTCCAGCGCATGCCGCAGCCCGTCCACCTCGCGGCGTAGCCCCTCGGCCTCCAGCGTCGCTTCGACCGCGCGGAACTGCGCCTCGTCCGAGGCCTCCCAGTCACCGCCGACGGGCCGACTGTCCGGCGGCAGGCCCGCCTGCGGCACGTCCTCCGGCGCGATGTCCGGCGCTGCCTCAGGTGGCCGCTCGCTCCCCTGATCTTCCATGCACGCCCCTGGTCGCGGTTCCCGGTCCGTTACCAGCGTGCCCCCGCGGCGCGCCGACGGCCAGCCGCAGGGGCCCGCGATTCCGGGCGATCCGGATTCCAGGCGATCCGGGTTCCGCGATTCCGGGCGATCCGGGTTCCGGGCGCCGGATTCCGTGCGTCCCGGATTCCGGGCGGTCCGCTGCGGGCGCTCCGCTGCGGGCCCGCGTGGGCGCCCTGCCGGGGGTCGCGCTCAGTGGTTGCGGAGTGCCTTGATCAGTTCGTCCTTGGTCATCTTCGACCGCCCCTCGATACCGATCTTCTTCGCCTCCGCGTACAGGTCGTCACGGGAACGCCGCTCGTAGGCCCCGGCGGCGCCGCCCCGCGCACCGACCGCGCTGCGGGAGCCACGGGCGGCGCTGTTGGCGATGCGCGCGGCCTTCTCCTCGCTCGCGCCCTCGCGGCGCAGTGCCTGGTAGGTCTCCTCGTCCTTGATCTGCGGCGTGGGCATGTGCGTCCTCCTCGATCGGTCGTCCCGTACGTGTATCCCGTACGTGCCGCTCGTATCTCTCCTTCCCGCTCGCATCTCTCCTCCCCGCTCGCATCTCTCCCCTCCCGAATCGCTCCGCCTTCTCGTGGCTCCTGGGCCGGGGCGTTCACCCGAACAGGTGGGGGCAGACGCATCTGTGCGAACAGAGCGCGTACGGGCGGTATCCGTACCGGTACTCGTGGCGCTTCTCGTCCGTGCGGGACCCACGACGAGACCCATGAGACCTGCTGGACCCACGGGACCCACGGGACCCGCCCGATCAGGACCAGGGGACGACGGGCACCGCGGGACCTACGGGAACGACGAACCTCGACGAAGGGAAGTGCGGACGATGCGTCGCACGAGCCGTACCGTCGCCGCCGCGGCGACGGGTGCACTGCTGCTGGCCGGGACGTCCGCGGCCACCGCTTCGGCGACTCCTGCCGTGGCGAAGGCCCCCACCTGTCGTACGGCGGACCTGAGCGCGAAACTCACCCAGCCGCTGGCGGGTGGCATGAACCACGCGGGCAACAAGCTCGTGCTCACCAACACCGGCCACCGCACGTGCGCCCTGCGCGGCTACCCGGGCCTCGGCCTGGAGGGCGCCGGTCACCGGACACTGCCCACGAAGGCACAGTGGGGTTCCACCTGGTACGCGTCCAATCCGGGCGTCTCGACACTGGCCCTCGCTCCGGGCGGGCAGGCCCAGGCGGTGCTGTCGTGGACGCACACCGGCAGCGGCGCGGGCGACGCCTCGTACCTGGAGATCACTCCGCCCGCCTCGACCACGCACCTGACCCTCCCGTTCAAGCAGCAGGTGGACAGCGGGACGGTCCAGGTCACGGCGCTCTCGACGAACGTGCCACTGCGCGGCTGACCGACGTGTGACGGGAGGTGTCCAGGGGTGAGCCGCCCCTGAACCGTCCCGGCCGCGCCACCTCCCAGCGGGGGGCGCGGCCGGCCGGCCCACAGCCTCGGCGACGACCACCGTCACCGTGGTCGTCGCCGAGGGGTGGTCCCCGCCCCGTACGACCGCGCTCCCGGGCGCGGTGCGGCACCGTCCCGGTGCCGTATCCCCCGTCGAGCGCGGCCGGGCACCCCCGGGCCGCAGAGGGGAGCGGGAGGACTTGGCGCCGCCGTACCCCGCCGTCCCCCGCCGTCCCCCGCGTGGAGCAGGTGAGTGGAGTGCGGGCCGCGTCGGCGTGGGCGTACCGCGCCCCGGCACGTACGCGCCCCTCCCGTCCGCGGCTACGCGCCCGTTCTGCGCGCCATGACCGTCCCCTGTCGGACCTGGCTCTCGCCCGCCGCGGGTTCCCGCACCGTCCGCGCCTGGACCGTGAAGCCGGCCCGTGCCAACTGTCCGCACACCCGGTCCATGGACAGCCGGTGGAAGTCCAGCCGCACCGCATGCCCGAACGCCTCGTCGAAGTGCAGGACTTCGCCGTCTTCCGACTGCAACTGGAAGGCCAGCAGCAGCAACCCGCCCTCGGCCAGCACCCGGTGGAACTCCGCGAAGACCTCCGGGTGCCGCGTCGGCGGTACATGGATGACCGAGTACCAGGCGACGAGCCCCGCCAGTGCCCCGTCCGCCTCGGCCAGGGCCGTCATCTCGCCCTGCGTACAGGGCACCGCGGGGAACGTCCGGGTGGCGAGCGCCACCATCGCGGGCGACAGGTCGACCCCGCGCACCCGCACGCCCAGGCCGTGCAGGTACGCGGTGACGCGGCCGGGCCCGCTCCCGACGTCCAGGACCCGGCCCTGTGGCGCCACCATCTCGGCGAACGCGCCCAGCACCGCGCGGTCCAGGGCTTGTTCGTCGAGGACCGCCCTGAAGTGCGCCGCGTAGTCCTCGGCGATGGCGTCGTAGCCGGACCGCGTGTCACGCACATGGTCCGCTTCCGGCCCCCGGGCGGGACGGGGCCCGGGAGAGGCGGAGGGGGAAGAGGCGGACGAGGGCGAAGAGTCCATGGGCCCACGGTGCCATGCCACCGCGCCCGCCCGGCGAAAACCCGTCGAGCGCCTGCCCGCCCTGCCCTACCCTGCGGCGCATGACCGCCACCGCGCACTCCGTCGCCCGCTTCTACGACGAACTGGCCGCCGACTACAACCTCGTGTACGCGGACTGGGCCGCGGCGATCGACCGTCAGGGCGCCGCGCTCGACCGTCTCCTGCGGGCGCGGATCGTCCGGGAGCGGCCCGGCCGGAACGGCCGCGTCGGCGAGTTCGGCCGGCTCGACGCGTACGGCCAAGACGCGGCGGCGCCCCAGGCGTCGGACGCGCCCCCTGCGTCCGACGCGCTCGATCTGCTCGACTGCTCCTGCGGCATCGGTACCCAGGCCATCGGACTGGCACGGCGCGGCCACCAGGTCTGCGCCGGCGACATCAGCGCCGCCGCCGTGACCCGCGCGAGAGGCGAGGCCCGTTCCCGTGGGGTGGCGCTCCGGGTGGCCGCCGTGGCGGACATGCGGCAACTCCCCTTCAGGGAGGCGTCGTTCGATGCCGTCATCTGTGCGGACAACTCGCTCCCCCACCTCCTCACCGAGGACGACGTGCTCACCGCGCTGAGGGGGATGCGGCACGTCCTGCGGCCCGGCGGCGTGCTCGTCCTGACCGTCCGGCCGTACGACGCGATCCTGCGCGAGCGCCCCGGCTCCACTGCGCCCCGCACATCGACGCTGCCCGACGGACGGCGGGCCGTCACCTTCCAGCTGTGGCACTGGCACGACGACGGCGAGCACTACGACCTCGAACACTTCCAGTTGATCCCGCACGACACTGACGGCACGCGCGGCACGGACAGGCCGCACGACACTGACGGCACGCGCGGCACGGACAGGCCGCACGACACTGACGGCACGCGCGGCACGGACAGGCCGCACGACACTGACGGCACGCGCGGCACGGACAGCCCGCACCGCTCCGGTGGTACGCGGGACACGGACGACTGGCGGCTGGCGGTCCGGCGCGCCACCTACTGGGCGATCTCGCGGCAGCAGCTGACGGACCTCGTCCTGCGGGCGGGCTTCACGGACGTGCGATGGGACGACCCCGACGGCCCCGCCTCCCCCGACGACGGACACGGCCGGCCCGGCGCCCCCGGTCGTGACGACGGACAGGGCGGGCACGGGGACCAGCACGGCCGCCGTGCGCCGGGCGACGGCGATCCGGCCGGGCGGGGCGAGCCCGGCCCGGCGGTGGATCGCGGCGGGCCGGATGTTCGGGACATCACGAACGGAACCGACTCGTCGGACCCGTCGGCTTCATCGGGAACACCCGGTTTCTTCCAGCCCGTCCTCACGGCCACCGTCGCGAAGCCCGGCTCGCCGGGGCACTGAAAACCGCAGGTCAGCGGCGCGTTACCAGTCGGTCACCGTTTCCTCTCATTCTTTTTTGAGGAAGAACACATACATCCGGGCGGCAAGGGCAGACGATGAGCTGCCGGTGCAGCGCCCCGGGAAGCGGAGTCCGACGCGCTTCCTCCCCCCACATCAGGGGTTCGCTCCGGAGCACTGTGAAGGCCCCGGTCACCCCCCCAGACCGGGGCCTTCAAAATGTCCGGATGCCGGCGCCCTGCGGGGCGATCCCCCCTCAGTCCGCCACCCGTACGCCCAGATGCGCGGCGAAGGCCGGCGCCAGATCCAGCAGTTGAGTCGTGCTGATCACCGCGCCCGCCAGCCGGTCCAGCCCCTTCGCGACATCGAGTTCACCCACCGCGCGCAGGTCGACGTCCTTCATCGTCACGCCCGTCAGGTCCGCCCGGCGCAGCGCGCAGTCGCGGAACTCGACGCGCGTGAGCTGCGCGCCCCCGAAGTCGGGCTCCGCCAGCACGCAGCCCTCGAAGACGACGTCCGTGAGCCGCGCCTGCCGCAGGTTCAGGTAGTCGATCTTGCCGCCCCTGAACACCACCCGTTCGAGTCCGGCCCCGTGCAACTGGGTACCGCCGAGCCGGGCGTCGACGATCTCCACGTCCCGCAGCGCCGCGCCGCCCAGATCCGTCCCCACTCCCCGGATCCGCGTCAGCACCGAGTCGATGAACCGCGCGTGGCCCAGATCCGCCTCGTCCAGGACGCAGTCCGTCAGCGCGCAGTCCATGAAGCGCGCGCCGGGTCCCTGCTGGTGTGCCAGGTCCGCGCCCAGGAACTCCAGCCCGTCGAAGTCCCCGTCCGCCTCCAGCTCTCCCGTGTACGGCGTCAGCGGCGGCAGCCGCACCTCGGGCCGCCTCGCGGCCGCCACCCGGTCCTCGCCCCGCCCCGCGCCCGCCGTCGTCTTCCGCGCCCTCGCTGCCATCCCCCCATCCTGGCGCACCCCACCGACAACGTGCCGCGCCCGGGTCCGCCGCCCGGCACGGACCCGGGGTCGCCCGCACGCTCGCCGGCTTCCTGGAGCGGGACGGCAAGCACCTGGTCTTCGGGCGGCCGGGCGAGGGACCGGACCCGCGGCCGGCGGCAGGTCCCGGACCCGCGCCGGTGCCGGGCGCCGGGGGCATCGCCTCGCAGGCCGTGCTCGGTGCTGTCATGCTCGAATCGGCGGGCGGGATCCGCACCCCGGAGAACCGCGCGCTCGCCGAGGCCGCCGCCGGGCGGCCGCGGCCCGCGGTACAGCGCGTGGCGCCGGCCGACGCGGCCGTCGCGCACCGTCGCCCGGAGACGCGGGCGACCATGGGAAAGGTCGTCCTCATGCCAGGACAGGGACGGACAACAACACAACGGTCCACCCGAGCGGTGGCGATGGCCACGAAGGCGGCACCTCCCGCGCAGGCGGCGGGGGTGCCTCCCGTGTGAGCGCCGGACACACCGGCCCCGGCGAAGCGCCGGCACCGGCCCGGACCCACGGGTCGCGCCGGAGGACGGGCCAGGCCCCGGAACCACCGGAGAACACCCACGGCACAAGGGAACTCGGGACCGCCGGGGGCGCCGAAAGACACCGGAAGTACCGGAGGCGCCGGAAAACGTGCCCGGGGCCGATTAATTCATGACACCATGAATATTCCGGTACGGAGGTCCCTCCGGGGTCCCCGTCGCGATCCTCCTGTTAGGACGTCGCTCGATGAGCAATCCGGCGAAACCCTCGTCCCCGTCCGGCACCCCGGGCCCCTCCCACGACGCGCCGGCGGCCCAGCAGCCAGAAGAGCAGGACGCGCACCGCTGGTGGGCCCTCGCGGTCATCGCGCTCGCCCAGCTGATGGTCGTCCTGGACGCGACCATCGTGAACATCGCCCTGCCGTCCGCCCAGCGCGACCTGGGGCTCAGCACCGGGAACCGGCAGTGGGTCATCACCGCGTACACCCTGGCCTTCGGCGGGCTCCTGCTGCTGGGCGGCCGGATCGCCGACCTCGTCGGCCGGAAGCGCACGTTCATGATCGGCCTCGTCGGATTCGCGATCGCCTCGGCCCTCGGCGGTGCCGCGCAGAACTCGGCCATGCTCTTCGGCGCCCGCGCGCTCCAGGGTGTGTTCGCCGCGCTCCTGGCGCCGTCCGCGCTCTCGCTGCTCACCACGACCTTCACCGACAGCAAGGAGAGCTCGAAGGCGTTCGGCATCTACGGCGCGATCGCGGGTGGCGGCGCCGCGATCGGACTGCTGCTCGGCGGTGTGCTCACCGAGTATCTGGACTGGCGCTGGTGCCTCTACGTGAACGTCGTGATCGCCGCGATCGCCATGGCCGGCGCGATCGCCCTGCTGCACGACAGGCAGGGGCACCGCGAGGCACGGCTGGACATCCCCGGTGTGGTCCTCGGCTGCGGCGGCCTGGTCGCGATCGTGTACGGGCTGAACGAGGCGGAGTCGCGCGGCTGGTCGTCCCCCGTCGTGCTGGGGCTCCTCATCGGCGGGGTCGCGCTGCTCGCGGCGTTCGCCGTGTGGCAGAACCGGGCGGCACACCCCCTGCTGCCGCTGCACATCATCGGTGACCGCTCACGCGGCGGCGCGGTGATGACCACGTGCCTGTCGACCATCGGCCTGTTCGGTGTGTTCCTGTTCATGACGTTCTACCTGCAGAACGTCCTGGGCTACTCCGCGTTGCGGGCCGGTCTCGCGTTCCTCCCGATGTCCGGAATGATCATTCTCGGGTCGACGCAGATCTCCGCGAGGCTGCTCAACCGCGTCCAGGCACGCCTGCTGATCGGGCCCGGCCTGCTGATGGCGGCCGGCGGCCTGTACATCCTGACGTTCCTCGACATCCACTCCTCCTACGTGGGCCACATCCTGCCGGGCACACTCCTGCTCGGTCTCGGCCTCGGCCTGGTCTTCGTGCCCGCCATCGCCACGGCGACATCGGGTGTCGCCCCGCGCGACGCGGGTGTGACCTCCGCGACCGTCAACACGGCTCAGCAGGTGGGCGGTTCGATCGGTACGGCGCTGCTGAACACCATCGCCGCGACGGTCACCAGCACCTGGCTGGCCTCGCACCTGCCGGCCGCGGCGGCGCAGCACGGCGGCCGGCTGACCGAGGCCCAGCGCCGCTCCCTCACCAACGCGGGCGTCACGCACGGCTTCACCGTCGCCATCGCCGTGGCCGCCCTGATCATGCTGGCGGCGGCCGTCCTGGCCTTCCTGCTGATCAACGCGAAGCCCGGGAGCAGGGGGGTCGACGCCGAGCCGCCGCCGGGCGCCCCGCGGACGCCGGGCCCGATGGCCGACCGCACCACCTGACGCTCACGCGGCACACGCACCGCGCCGCGGGACCTGCCGCGCGGTCCACGGGACCGTGGCGCGTTCCCCGGCCTCTACGCGCCCGGCCCCCGCGCGCCGCCCAGCGCCGTGAGCGCGTCGTCCGTCAGGCGGTAGACCGTCCACCCGTCCTGCGGGAGGGCGCCCAGGGCGCGGTAGAAGGCGATCGACGGTTCGTTCCAGTCGAGGACGGACCACTCCAGGCGCCCGTAGCCGCGTTCCCCGCAGATCCGCGCCAGTTCCCCGAGCAGCGCCTTGCCGTGGCCCGCGCCCCGGCGGTCGGGGCGTACGTACAGGTCCTCCAGGTGGATGCCGTGCACACCGCGCCAGGTGGAGAAGTTGAGGAACCACAGCGCGAAGCCGACCGCGCCGCCGGTCTCGTCATCCACGGCCAGGTGGGCGTACACGGCGGGCCGGTCGCCGAACAGGGCCTCATGGAGCTCCGCCTCGGTGGCGCGGGCCTCGGGCAGCGCCTTCTCGTACTCCGCGAGTTCGCGGACCATCGCATGGATCTCGGGCACGTCGTCGGGGGTCGCACTACGAATCATGTCCACCACCCTGCCCGGACACCGCCCCGCGCGCCAGCAGCGTCCGCCCCACGAACGCCTCATCCTCGCCGAGGGGCTCGCCGTCCCGCCATGCCCACAGGCCCTGCTGGAGTACACGGGCCAGCGTCCAGGCGCGGGCCCGGGCCCGGTCCAGGCCGAGGATCCCGGTCATCAGGTCGAACCGCGCGGCCACGTCGTCGGGGTCGAAGCGGTTGCGCAGCGCGGGGAAGAGGTCGAAGCCGGGGTGTCCCGCGAGCGGCTTGGGGTCGATCGCGAGCCACGCGTCCTCGCCCCCGTCGCCGGTGGGCCTGCGGGAGCCCAGGACGTTGCGGAAGTGCAGGTCCCAGTGGAGCAGCCGGTCGCCGGGCTCGTCGACGACCTCCCGTACGACGGCGGCGCACTCCCGCAGCAGCGGCGCGTGCGGGAAAGCGGGCGGTACGTCCCCGATCCCGGCCAGCATGCGGGCCGTGCCGTCGGCGAGGGAGCGTACGCCCGCCGGGGCCGACCGGGACGTCAGCCGGGCCAGCAGCCGCGCGATGATCTCGACGGCGCGCCGCGCGGGCAGCCCGTCCAGGTCGGCGGCCGGGTCGGCGGCCTCCAGCAGCAGCACACCGGTACCGTCGGCCTCGCCGTGCGCGAGCAGCCGTACCGCGCCGTCGCCCGCCCAGGCCGCGAGCGCCGCCGCCTCGCCCTCGGACTCGGCGGTCAGCAGCTGGAGTTTGAGCGCGGCGGGCGTCCCGTCCCTCTCCCGTACGACGGGCAGGACCAGCGCGGTCATGCCGTGCCGCGCGGGCCCGGTGCGGCGCAGCCGCCAGCGGGCCAGGAAATCCGCCGCGTGCCCGGGCAGCGCGGCGACGAACGCGCGCCCCGCGTCGCCCTCGTACTTCGCCTGCGCCCGCGCGAGCGCGGCGGGTACCTCGATCATCCGGCGAGCGTAACCGCGCGGGCCCCCGGCCGCCGCCGAAGCGGAGATGTCTGGACAGAGCCGACCGGGCAGGTGTACGAATCGAGCCCATGAGCAGCACGGTCACGGTCAACGGCGGCATCTCCTTCTGGTACGCGCAGGACGGCGTGCCCCTCCCCAGGGAGCCGCTCGGCGGGGACGTGTCCGCCGACGTGTGCATCGTCGGCGGAGGGTTCACCGGACTGTGGACGGCGTACTACCTGAAGAAGGCGGCACCGTTCCTCAACATCACGCTGCTGGAGGCGAAGTTCTGCGGTTACGGCGCGTCCGGCCGCAACGGCGGCTGGCTGTACAACGGCATCGCCGGCCGCGACACCTATGCGAAGGACCACGGCCACGACGCCGCCGTACGCCTGCAGAAGGCGATGGACGAAACCGTGGACGAGGTCGTCGCCGTGGCTGCCGAGGAGCGGATCGAGGCGGACATCCACCAGGGTGGCGTGCTCGAAGTCGCCTACACACCGGCACAGTTGACGCGCCTGCGGGAGTTCCACACCAGGGAGCTCGCGTTCGGCGAGACCGATCGCGTGCTGCGCGGCGCCCGCGAGACGGCCGAACGGATCCACGTCGCGGGCGCCGTCGGCTCGACCTGGACCCCGCACGGCGCACGGCTGCACCCGGCGAAGCTGGTGAAGGGCCTGGCCCGCGCCGTCGAGAACCTGGGCGTGGTGATCCACGAGTCGACGCCGGTCACCGAGATCCGGCCGAAGCACGCGGTCACCCCGTACGGCACCGTGCGCGCGCCGTACGTCCTGCGCTGCACGGAGGGGTTCACGGCGGGCCTGAAGGGCGCCCGGCGCACCTGGCTGCCGATGAACTCCTCGATGATCGCGACCGAGCCGCTGCCGGACTCCGTGTGGGACGCCATCGGCTGGCAGGGCCTGGAGACGCTCGGCGACATGGCCCACGCGTACATGTACGCACAGCGCACGGCCGACGGCCGGATCGCCCTCGGCGGGCGGGGCGCCCCGTACCGCTTCGGCTCGAAGACCGACAACGACGGGCGCACGCAGGCGGCGACGGTCACCGCGCTGCGGGACATCCTGGTGCGCCTCTTCCCGTCCACGGCGGGGGTCGGGATCGCCCACGCCTGGTCGGGCGTGCTCGGCGTACCGCGCGACTGGTGCGCGACGGTGACCCTGGACCGCTCCACCGGCCTCGGCTGGGCCGGCGGCTACGTCGGCTCGGGCGTGGCGACGACGAACCTGGCCGGACGGACCCTGCGGGACCTGGTCCTGGGGGACTCCGGCCAGGCCGGGCCGACGGACCTGACCACCCTGCCCTGGGTGGGCCACAAGGTCCGCAAGTGGGAACCGGAGCCGCTGCGCTGGCTGGGCGTGCAGGGCATGTACGCGGCCTACCGCGAGGCGGACCGCCGCGAGTCCCGGGGCCACTCGGCCGACACCCACGCGATCGCCCGCGCGGCGAACCGGATCACGGGACACTGACACCTCGCGGCCCGCGACGCGGCCCGGAACCGGCACACCGCAGCACCGGACGCGGGACGCGCGGCGGGACGATCCGCACCGCGTCGCGCCGGCCGCCCCGCACCCCTCCCGGCGCCTACTCCACCTCTATCCCGAAGTCCTCCACCAGCGCCTCCAGGCCGCCCCGGTAGCCCTTGCCGCCGACCACGAAGTCCCAGTCCCCGCCCGCGCGACGCCGGAACGAGCCCAGGACCAGGGCCGTTTCGCCCGGTCTGCCGTCCGACACGTCCAGGCGGTCCAGCTCGGTGCCCGACGCGTCGCGCAGGCGGATGCCCGCCTCGGTGAAGCCCGACAGGTCGGACTCCGGGTTGGCGACCGGATCCACCGCCGCGACCAGGACCAGCCGGTCGGCGCCCGGCGGCAGGCCGTCGAAGCCGACGCGTATCGCCGCGCGGTCACCCGCGAAGGCCTCGACCATCGCGACCGAACCGTCTGGTGTGCGGGGGTTGTTGTAGAACACGAAGTGGTCGTCGCTGAGCACGCGCGTGCCCCGGCAGACCAGCGCGCACACGTCGAGGGCCACATCCCCCACCCAGGTCATGCCGAGCGTGTTCGCGTCCGGGTCGGCCGACGCGTCGACGAGGGTGTCGCCCGCGCCGCCCTGCCGCTGCTCGGGGACGGCGGTGCGGGGGCCGAGACGCCCGCGCAGGCCGTACCGGTGCAGGAGCTCCACCAGTTCGGGGCCCGAGACGAGTTGCAGCGGCTTGCCGTTGGCGAAGGCGCGTGAGCCGTTGCCGAACCCCGACGTCGTCACCAGCAGGCCCTTGTTCGCGCCCTGGTCCTGCACCGTGCCGTACAGATCGCGCACCGCCGTCGGCGGGACCGTGTTGCGGTACCGCTTCACCTGGACCACGATCTTGCCGCCGCTGATCGGGTCGGGGTCGAGGGCGTCCACGTCCACCCCGCCGTCACCTGATCTGACAGTCGTCAGCGCCCGCATCCCGCGCGCCCGGAACAGGTCGGCGACGAGCTCCTCGAACTCCAGCGGGTCCATCTCGAAGAGGTCCGGTTCGTCCCCGCCGCCGTGCGAGACCACGACGCTCGTGCCGACCTCGTCCGGCAGCCGTACGGGCCCGACCGGGGCCAGGTGGTCGGGCCGCGCGGACAACTGCCCGCGCAACCCGTCGACCAGGCAGTCCACCGGGCTGACCAGTGCCAGGTTGATCGCGTCGAAGTCGGCGCGCCGTACGGCCACGGACGCCAGGCGGACGCGCGTCGGCCGGCCCGTCGCCGGGTCGGGCCCGTCGACGAAACCGTTGAGCGCGACGGCGCGGACCGTACGGAACTCGTCGGCCGCGAAGACGTCCCGCAGCACCAGCAGCACGCACTGCGCGAGGGCTTCCCGGTACAGCGCGCGCCGCTGCGTCACCGGCCGCGCCACCTCGCGCTCCTCGTCGGCTCCCGCCACGTACCGTACGGACTTGATCTCGGGGACCGCCTCGAACGGCGGCAGCTCCCACTCCAGCACCAGTTCGCCGGCGCCCCGGTCGTACGCGGCGCTCACCTGGCGCGGGAAGTCGTCCGGCCACGCCGTCGACGCGTACAGCGCGGCGGTGAAGTACTCCACGACCGTCGCGGCGTCACCGTCGCGCAGGCCCGCCGTCATGGCGCGGACCGCGTCGTTGTGGGCCGCCGTCTCGGCCCGTACCCCGGCCGCCCAGTCGTCGTACTGGCGCCGGTAGGCGTCCAGTTGCCGCGTGCGCTGCGCCTCCGCGTGCCGGGCGGCGTGCAGGTCGTGCGCGTACCGCTGCCGCGCCTCCTCCCGCGCGGCCTGCCGGCGCGCGTGCGACCAGCCGCGCCCCTCCGGCTGGTAGCGCGCCGGATCCGGCATGCGGACGGGCTGCGCCAGCGCGCCCGGTGCGAACGGCTCCAGCGGCCCCTGCGTGCGCAGCAGCGAGGCCGCCCGGAACGGCTCGACGCCGCAGCCCTTCACCAGCAGCCCCGACAGCTCCGCGACCTGCCCGTCCAGCTCGGCCGTGCGGCGCTGCGCCTCGCTCTCGCGCTCCCGCTTGTACTGCGTCTGCCGCTCACGGTCGGCGCGCGTCGCCGCCTGCCGCTGCCGGCTCTGTTCGCGCTGGTAGGCGTTCCGCTCCCGCTGCTGCGCCTCGTACTGGCGCTGCTGCTGGCGCTGCGCCTGGGCCCAGCTCCCCGCCAGCCCGCCCGCACCTCGACTCATCGGCCACGCCCCTCCCCCACGCGAGGACGCGAAAAAAGCCGCGTCCCGCTCGCGCTGCTCATCCGAAAGGGCAATTGTCCCGGATGATGGCGGCGGTGGTGCCGGGGTGTTCCGACATCTCCGATTCGCGCCGCGAATTTCGATGAGTTTTGACCGTGGCGCGGGTCTCATCACCGTAAACAGGCCCTCGACGGCCGATGCGGGCGCCACCGACCGGCCGCCCGCATCCGTATCGGCTGCCCCACCCATCACGGCGGTACCAGGAGGACACGATGCCGAAGCTCACCCCGAACCTCTGGTTCGACTCGAACGGCATGGAGGCGGCCGAGTACTACGTGTCCGTCTTCCCGAACTCGCGGATCAATCACGTCTCGCACTACGGCGAGGCAGGTCCGGGCCCGGCGGGCGCCGTCCTGACCGTCGACTTCGAGCTGGACGGCCAGCCGTACACGATCATCAACGGCGGCCCGCAGTTCACATTCGACGAGGCCGTGTCGTTCCTGATCAACTGTGCCGACCAGGCCGAGATCGACGCGTACTGGGACCGGCTGGTCGGTGACGGCGGCCAGGAGGGGCCCTGCGGGTGGCTGAAGGACAAGTACGGGCTGTCCTGGCAGGTCGTGCCCGAGGCCATGGCCGAGCTGATCGCCGACCCGGACCCGGCCAGGGCCGACCGGGCGATGAAGGCCATGCTCGGTATGAAGAAGCTGGACCTGGTGGCGCTCAGGGCGGCGGCCGACGGCGCCTGAGCCCGGGAGCACCCGGCCCGGGAGCGCGTGACCCGGTCCGGGGAAACGCGTCGTCGTGGTTCCCCCGCCACAGGGGGGCAGGGGAGCCACGACGGCGCGCGACACGCGCACGGGGAGCCTTCTCCCGCCCGCGCGGCGCGGGTGGTGTGCGTGCCGCGTTGGTCGCGTGCGGGCCGCATCCCTCGCGTGCCTGCCGCGCCGGTGACGTGCGGGCCGCCTCCCTCGCGTGCCTGCCGCGCCGCTCGCGTACCTGCCGCATCCCTCGCGTGCGTGCCGCGCGGGTGACGTGCCCGTCCGTCCCCCCGGGCGCCACCGGGGAGGACGGCCGCCGATGCTCGACCCCCGGGTCAGGCACGCTCCTTGAGCGCGCCCTCGATCTCCAGGATCAGCTGGACCTTCTCGCTCAGCGCGACGCCACCCGGGATCGGGCTGTTGAACGTGACGTTGAAGTCGATCCGGTTGATCTCGCCTGTGGCCGTGAAACCGGCACGCGCCCCGGACGCCGGGTCCGGCAGGTATCCGTCCGGGCCGAATCCGCCGATCTCCAGCTTCAGCGGCACGTGCTTCGTCACGTCCTTGAGCGTGAGTTCGCCGTCCAGGTAGAAGTCGTCGCCTTCCCTGCGGACGCCCGTGGAGCGGTACGTCATCGTCGGGTACTTCTCGGTCTCGAAGAAGTCGGCCGACCTGATGTGCTCGTCGCGCTGCGCGTTGTTGGTGTTGATCGAGGAGAGGTCCACCGTGGCCGTGACCTGCGACTGGAGTGGGTCGGCTCCCGTCACGAACTCGCCCTCGAAGGCGCCGAAGCTCCCGCGCACCTTGCTCACCATCATGTGACGCACCACGAAGGACACGTCCGAGTGGACCGCGTCGATGGTCCAGGTGCCCGCGATGTAACCAGGGATCTCGACAAGCTCCGCCGTCATGGTGTCTCCTGGAGTGCGAAAAGTGTGGGACTGAGGGAAGGTCAGCCACTTCCTCAAAGGAAGCCCGCCCAGCGTCCCAACGCTGCCCCGACGGGCGCAAGAAGGCACTTTTTGCTGCCCCAGTTACCGGGAGATAACCGTGTCCATCGCGTCTGCCGTGTCCACCGGGTCCGGTGAGGCCGCCCCGGCCTCGGCGATCGCCGTCTGCACCACCGTCCGCGCGGGCGACCCGGCGGGGCTGCGGGTGCGGGACATGCTCGACCGCGTCGGCGACAAGTGGTCGCTCTACGTCGTCGCCCGGCTCGGCGAAGGGACCAAGCGCTTCAGCGCCTTGCAGCGCGACGGCAACGGCATCAGCCACCGCGTCCTCACGGTCACCCTGCGCACACTGGAGCGGGACGGCATCGTCACCCGTACCGTGCATCCGGTGGTGCCGCCCCGCGTCGACTACGCGCTCACGGAGATGGGCGCGGGACTGCTGGTGGCGGTGGGGCCCCTGCTGGACTGGGCGGCGGGCCACACCGAGGACATCGACCGGGCACGGGACGCCTTCGACGGCGCGCGCCGCTAGCGTCTCGTCCGGCCCCGACCCGGGCCCGCTACCGCAGGCTCGGGTGCGGCTCCGGGGGGCCGCCCAACGTGTGGCGCAGCGAGCGCGGCGCCGTGCCGTCCACGTCCGTGACCCCGAAGTACGCGCCGAGTTCGGCACCGATCAGGGCCCGGCCCGAGAAGGCAGGCAACTCCTCCGACGCGTACAGCGCGGCGATCACACGCCCCGTGAACAGAGGGGACTCGCGCTTCGCCGTGGGCGCCCCGCCCGGCGGCAGGGACGCGAGGTGGGCGCGGGCGCGCTCGGTGTCCAGTCCCCCCATCCACAGGGAGACCGCGGCGACGCCGTACGGGCGCAGTTCCTTGGCCATGTCCGCGGCCATCTTGTCCGCACCCGCCTTCTGAGCGCCGTACGCGGGGCCGTGGTAGTACGAGACGGCGCCGTAGTGACCGGTGTTGACGATGAGTCCCCGGCCGCCGCCGATCATCAGGGGCGCGGCGTGGAAGCTCGCCACGTAGTGGGAGCGCAGCCCCACGGTCAGGAGGTCGGCCGCCTGGAGCGGCTTCTCCCAGAAACCGACGGGCAGGGTCGTGCCGACCAGCGTGGCGGCGTTGTTGACGAGGATGTCGAGCCGGCCGTGATCGCGACGCACCGTCTCGAACAGCCGCCCCACGGCCGCGTCGTCCCCATGGTCGACCAGCAGGGGCACCCCGTGGCCGCCGGCCTCGTCCACGAGGCGCGCCGTCTCGTGGACGGTGCCCCCGTAGGGCGAATCTCCCGCCGAGCCGCTGCGGCCGGTGACGTACACCGTGGCGCCGGCGGCGCCCAGGGCCTCGGCGATGCCCTTGCCGGCTCCCCGGCTCGCACCGGTGACCACGGCCACCAGCGCCTCTCTGTCCGCGTTCCGCCCCTTCACGGCGCCCCTTCCGTCCCCGTACGTGTGATGCCGCCGGCCGTCACCCGCCGTGTCGACGGCGGCCCCGGCGGGAGGGGCTGGTACGCCCCGACGTGAGCGCGCTCCAGGTCCTGACCGTGGTCGCCGCCCTGCCCAAGACCGGCCCCGGGGCGCCGCTGCAGCCGGCCCCTGCCCCCGCCCCTGCTCCCGAACCGGGTCTCTACCTGGACATCGTGCTGCGGGGCCTGCGCGCCCCGGCATGAGCGCGCGTCCCCGGCCGCCCGCGCCGGCTCACGCGAGCGCCGCCGGCAGCAGTTCCCCGCGGAACTCCGCGACCGCCCGGCGCGCGTACGTGAGCCCGATCCGGTCGAACTCAACCTCCAGCACGTCGAGATCGGCGCAGGTGGCGCCGGCCTGGCGGCCCAGCCGGGCGAGGGACTCGACCGGGCCGAGCCGGGCCAGGGCGCGGCCACGCGGTTCGTCCATCGCGCGCAACTCGCTCAGCGCGAGCGCGTACCGGTGCCGGGCCTCCTCGTAACGGCCGGCCCGGAAGAAGACGTTGCCGCGCATCGTGTGGTGGTAGGCCGGCACGGACGCCGGCCGCATCTCCCGGCACGTACGCTCGGCCCGCGCCAGCAGGACCAGCGCCCGTTCGCACTCGCCGCGCAGGGACAGGAGGTCCGCGAGCCCGCGCAGGGACCACGCCCGGCCGCCGTGGTCCTCTCCTCGGCCTCGGCCGCCGTCGCGGCGGACTCCTCGAACAGTTCCAGCGCCCGGTCGTGGCACCAGTGTTGCGGCACATCTGGGCGATGCCCGTCACATCGCCCACACGATGTGGCGGGCCTCCCCGTGCCGGCGGGCCTCCCTGAGCAGTTCCTCGTGCAGAGGGGCGACCGCCGCGTAGTCCCCCTGTATGCCGCGTAGTCCCCCTGTATACGGCCCGTCTCGGCCAGACCGGCGAGCGCGTAGCCCCGGACGGTAGGGTCGTCGCCCGCCTCGGCCAGGGCCGCGGCCCTCTCCAGCAGCCGCCGCGCGAGCGCGCGGCCCGCACTGCCGGGCGAGCGCGCCGCCGCTCCACAGCATCCACGCCATCACGGCCGGGTCCCCGCCGTCCCGCGCCGCGCGGTAGCCGGCCCGCCAGGCGGCACCCGCCTCGGCGAGGCGCACCGAGCCGATGCGCCTCGGCGACGGCCGGCAGGGCGCGCGCCCTGCCCAGCGGCGTGGTGGCCTCGCCCGCCGGGCGATTCGCAGTCGCGAGCACATCTTCGTACGACGCGTTCACTCCCGGGGCCTCCCCCACGGCACCCTGATACCCGGGGGGCGAACGCCTTGCCGTGCATGAGCGGTTCTCCTCTCGGCCATGCACCGTTCTCGCGCCGGTGATGTGCTCGAAAAGCCAGCCGCCGGGGTGCCGCCGAGCAGTCCCTCCACGGTGCGGTCCGGCCCGTCCCCTCAGGTGCCACGCCCGCGACAGCGATCACCTGCGCGACGTACGGGTCACCGGGGGTACGCCCCCGCGAACACCGCGAGGGGCGGCCGCGTCATGCCCCCGAGGGAACCCCGGAGCCCGCGCGCACGCCGACCCCCACGCCCCCACGCCCCCACGCCCCCACGCCCCCACGTGACCCATATCCCATTTGTGACTGCGAACAGTGCTCTCTGTCGTTTCACAAGGGATTCATGGGTATTTGCTGACCAACCATTCACCGTGAGGCCAGGTTCGAGCCATGCGCCCGGATGTATGGCTCACGGACCATGCTTATCGAAATCCGACAGCGCATGACGACACGCCCGTGGGGGGAGTGGCCGGTGCGCAGGCATGGATAGGTGACAGATGTTCAGTGCAAGAGCCATGACGGCGCCGGGCCGGCGCGGCGCGGGGAAGGCCGCGGCGCTGCTCGCGGCCGCCGCGCTCGTCGCGCTCGGGGGTTCGGTGGCCCCGGCCTCCGCTGCCCCCAAAGCGAAGGACAACAGCGCGAAGACGACCACACCGATCAAGCACGTGGTGGTCATCTTCGACGAGAACGAGTCCTTCGACCACTACTTCGCGACGTACCCGAAGGCCGCCAACACGGACGGCACGCCCTTCACCGCGTCGAGCAAGACGCCCAAGGTCGACAACCTGGCGAGCGCCGGGCTGCTGAAGAAGAACCCGAACCAGTACGCGCCGAAGCGCCTGAGCCCGGCCGAGGCCCAGACCTGCTCGCAGAACCACAACTACGGGCCCGAGCAGCTCGCCTACAACAACGGCAAGGCCAACAAGTTCGTCGAGAACACCGAGACGGACACCTGCTCCGGCGGCCTGTTCGGTGAGCCCGGCCTGTCGATGGACTACTTCGACGGCAACACCACCACGGCGCTGTGGAACTACGCCCAGCACTACACGCTGAGCGACAACTCCTACGACTCCAACTTCGGCCCGTCGACTCCCGGCGCGCTGAACCTGGTCTCCGGCCAGACCCACGGGGTCATCTCGGTCGACCCGACCACGGGCACCGAGAAGCCGAAGCAGACGGCGACGCCCAGCTCCGCCGTGCTGGCCTCGCCGGACAAGAAGGGCGTCGGCACGGTCATCGGCGACCCCGACCCCGCGTACGACGACTGCGCCGACACGAACCACACCTCCACCACGCCGCTGGCGGCGATGCAGGGCCAGAACATCGGTGACCTGCTCAACGCCAAGAACGTGTCCTGGGGCTGGTTCCAGGGCGGCTTCCGCCCGACCACCGCGTGGGACGGCACGAAGGGCACCTACGCCGCCTGCGGCGCGACGCACAAGAACGTCGGTGGCACCTCGGTCGTCGACTACAGCCCGCACCACTCGCCGTTCGAGTACTACAAGTCGACGTCGAACCCGCACCACCTGGCGCCCGCCAGTGTGAACGAGATCGGCCACAGCGGCCGCGCGAACCACAACTACGACCTGACGGACTTCGACGCCGCGCTCTCCGCGCAGAAGCTCCCCGCCGTGTCGTTCCTGAAGGCCGCGCAGTACCAGGACGGCCACCCCGGCAACTCGGACCCGACCGACGAGCAGAACTGGCTCGTCGGCGAGATCAACAAGATCCAGAAGTCCGCGGACTGGAAGTCCACCGCGATCGTCCTCGCGTACGACGACTCGGACGGCTGGTACGACCACGTCTCGCCGCCCGTGCTCAACGGCTCGAAGGACACCACGCTCGGCTCCAACGGCAAGACCACGGACGCCGTCGCCTGTCAGCAGGGCCCGAAGGCCAAGGGCGGCTACGCCGACCGCTGCGGCCCCGGCCCGCGCCTGCCCATGATGGTCATCTCGCCCTACGCGAAGACCAACGCGGTCGACCACACGCTGACCGAGCAGGCCTCGATCACGCGCTTCGTCGAGGACAACTGGTCCACGAAGAAGGTCGGTGACGCGTCCTTCGACACGCGCGCCGGCACGATGAACAACTTCTTCAACTTCAAGAAGCCCAACAACGTCGAGGTGCTCCTCGACAAGAAGGGCGCTGTCTCCAGCATCAAGTCCATCCCGAAGAAGGCCCCGAAGCCGGCGAAGGACGTCAAGATCACCGGCCCGATGGGCGGCGGTCTCGACGGCTCCGGGCTCGCCTCGCAGGCCTCCGACTCGTCGTCCGTGACTGTGCCGGTCGTGGCGGGCGTCGCCGTCCTGGTCGCGATCGGCGGCGGCGCGGCGATCCGTCAGCGCCGACGCGCCTCGTAACACCGCGGTACCCGACGTGCGGCACGCGCCGCACATCGACGAAGGGGCGGCGCCGGTCCGGCGGCGCCCCTTCACGCGTTTCGCGGCCCTTCCGGCCGGGCCACCACCACCGGTCCGCTCGTCCGCGCACCCTCACACTCGTCCGCGCGGAGCACGCCTCATCCCGCCTTCTCCACCAGGGACTTCGGAAGGGACCTCGGATCGGCCCCCGCGTAAATTCCGATGTTTCCGTGAGGTCGCTGGGGCTATAGTGATGTGCCCGAGTCGGTCACATTGACGATGGGGTCTTTCACTTTTCACGCGCGTGGACACATCCGACGCGCGTCTTTCACATCCCTTGGGGGGGTTGTGTCGCATTCCTCTTCGGCGCGCATTCGCACGCGCCGTTCCGGCCGCCTGATCGCGGTCTGCACATCCGGGATCCTCGCCGCGGGCGCCTTCGCGCTCGGTCCGGCCGCCGTCGCCCAGGCCGACACCGGCTCCGGCGCTCCGCACACCATCGCGCCGGTCGCACCCAAGAACACCGGGACGCCGACGTTCAGCCTTCCGAAGAAGGCCACGACACCCACGAAGCGGGCCCGGTCGCTGGCCAAGTCCGCCGCAGGCGCGCCGCTTACCACACCCCGCTTCGACACGAACGGCGACGGCATCGCCGACGTGCTGCTCGAAGGGGGCAACAGTGTCGGGGTGATGGACGGAGCCAGCGGCGAGGGCACCGATCTCGGCCAGACCCAGCAGCAGTACCTGGACATCCTCACGCCCGGCCACGAGACCTCCGCGGACACCCAGGTCCTGTCGCTCACCACGACCGGCAAGCTGTCGCTGTGGGACCTGTCCAGCTTCCCGCAAGGCAGCCCGCTGTGGACCGGCTCCGGCTGGAACACGTACAACAAGGTCGTCGCGGTCGGCGACATCAACGGTGACGGCCAGGGCGACCTGCTCGCCCGCACCCACACCGGCGAGCTGTACCTGTACAAGGGCACGGGCAACGCGTCCAGCCCGTTCAGTGCCAAGGTCGACGTCGGCCACGGCTTCGGCATCTACGACCAGCTGATCGGCGCCGGCGACATCACCGGCACCGGTTACGAGTCCCTGGTGGCCCGCGACCTCAACGGCGACCTCTGGTACTACAAGCTGGACGGCACGGCGTCCTCGCCGCTCGCGGCCCGGGTCAAGATCGGCACCGGCTGGAACACGTACAGCCAGATCGTCGGCTACGGCGACGACGAGACGCAGCAGGGCGGCATCCTCGGCCGCAAGGTCGGTGGCGACCTGTACTACTACACCGGCGCGGCAGGCGGCAGCGGGACCAGCACCCTGACCGCGCGATTCTTCCTCGGCTCGGGCTACAACAGCACGCTGATCGGCGGCCAGGGCAGCACCCCGGTCTGGGGCAAGAACAACCTCTTCGGCGTCACGTCCGGGGGCGACGTCTTCTACTACTACGGACCCGGCTCCGGCGGGCTCAGTTCGCGCCAGTCGGCCGGTTCCGGCTTCAAGGGCCTCAAGGTCGTCGCTCCGGTCTCGCTGACCAGCGCCGACGAGGAGCCGATGCTGTACGTCTACCAGGGCACCCTCTACAACGGCACGCCCGGCTTCGAGAACGTGAGCACCACCGGTTTCGGGAGCTACAACCTGCTCGCGGGCCCCGGCGACCTGACCGGTGACGGCAACAGCGACCTGCTCGCCCGTGACACCGGCGGCACGCTGTGGCTCTACCCCGGCAAGGGTGACGGCAACTTCAGCGCCAAGAAGAAGGTCGGCACCGGCTGGAACGCGTACAACCAGCTCGTCGGCGCGGGTGACATCAACGGTGACGGCTACGCCGACATCGTGGCCCGTAACTCCTCGGGCCAGCTGTACTTCTACGCGGGCACCGGTTCGGCGACCGCGCCGTTCAAGGCCAAGTCGCTGGTCGGCCCGGGCTGGAACACCTTCACCAAGCTCGCCGCGCCCGGCGACCTCGACGGTGACGGCCGCGCCGACATCGTCGCCGTCACCTCCGGTGGCCAGCTCTACCGCTACTCGGCCACCGGCCACACCGGCACGAGCACGTTCAAGGCGCGTGTCGAGATCGGCACGGCCGGCTGGAACAGCTACACCTCGGTTCTCTGACGTACGCGACGTCAGGGCTGAGTCGAGCTGAAGCCTGATCCGGAGCCGCTGTCCCGTCCTCGGGGCGGCGGCTCCGGTGTTCGTCCCCGGGCCCGGTGCCCCCGGCGCGCACACCGCGCCGGGGGCACCGGGCCTTTCGTGTCGGGCTCGCCTTCCGGTCCCCATCCGCATGCCCCGCCCGGCCCGGCTTCCGCCATCGCGTCGCCGAGACGCGACCGTGCACGCCTCTGGACTCCCTCGTGGCCATCGCCGTAACCTGCTCGGCAGTCGTGATGGTTGAAACGTTATAACCCACCTCACCGGGAGCATGATGACTCGCGCAGCAGCACACGGCCCCCGTCGTCGCACCGTCATCGCGGGTGCCATGACATCCGCCCTGCTCAGCACGGTCGGACTGGACGCGGCGCAAGCGGTCGCGGCCCCGTCCACGCGCCCGGGACCGGGGGGCCGCAAGGCACCGGCCGGGCCTTGGGATCGGTTCAATCTCTCGCCCCGGAGCCGGACGGTCCGGCCCGTCGCCACCCATCCGAGACCCGGCGCGCCCACGGTGCTGCACGGTCAGGGATCGTCCGTCACCTTCGACTTCGGCCAGGAGACCGGTGGTTTCGTCACCCTCGCCTTCGCCGCCTCCACCGACCCCGACCAGGTCGTCGGGATCACCTACTCCGAACTGTCGACGTATGTGAGCACCACCTCCAGCGACGGGTCCAACGGCGGCTCGAACAACGAGCCGCCCGTGCGCTACGCCGTCACCCCCGGCGGTACGATCAGCACCCGCCGGGACCATCCCGTCGCCGGGGCGAGCGACGCGGCGGCGGCTGATCCGCTCTCCCAACTGCGGGGCGGCTTCCGCTATCTGACCGTGGTCAACGAGAGCGGCGGCACCCTCGCGCTCACGGACGTGTCGGTGAGCGTCACGTTCGCCCCGAACGCGGCGGACCTGCGCGCGTACCCCAACTACTTCCACTGCTCCGACGACCTGCTCAACCGGGTCTGGTACGCGGGTGCCTACACCGTCCAGACCAACATCGTCGCCCGCGACCAGGGTCGCGTCTGGGGCCCGCCGGACCTCGGCTGGAACAACAGCGCGCCCGTGGGCGAGTCCGGTGACACCGTGCTCGTGGACGGCGCCAAGCGGGACCGTACGGTGTGGCCGGGCGACCTCGGCATCTCCGTGCTCACCGACTACGTCTCCCTCGGCGACCTCGACACCGTCCGCAACTCGCTGCGGACGCTCTACAACCACCAGGACAGCTCGTCCGGCGCTCTGCCCTACGCCGGGCCCGCCGTCGACTTCATCGGCAACTCCGACGCCTACCACCTGTGGACGCTCATCGGCACGGCCGGTTATGTGCAGCTCTCCGGGGACGTCGGCTGGGGCCGCTCGATCTATCCCGCCTTCGTCAAGGCAGTCCGCTTCTCCACGGCGAAGCTCGACAGCGACGGGCTGCTGAACGTGACCGCCGCCGCGGACTGGGCCCGCACCGACGCGGACGGCAAGAACCTCGAAGCCAACGCCATCATGTACCGGGCGCTGACCACCGCGGCGGCCCTGGCCCGTGCCGTCGGCGACGCCACGTCGGCCGCCGACTGGTCGGACCGCGCCGCCGCTCTCAAGGCGGCTCTGGCGAACGGTGGTTACTGGGACGAGACGGCGGGGCTCTACCGCGACAAGCCCTCCGGGGCGGGTGCCTCGCTGTATCCGCAGGACGGCAACTCCCTCGCGCTGTGGTTCGGCCTCGTCGACGACCCCGCGCGCGCCGCCGCCATCAGCGCGGCTCTCGCGGCGCGTTGGACGCCGGTCGGCGCACTCACCCCGGAGAAGGGCGACGCGTCGGTGCACCCGTTCCCCGGCGGCATGGAGGTGCACGGGCACTTCGCGGCCGGCCGGGACGCCACCGCGCTGGAGCTGATACGCCGCGAGTGGGGTTACATGCTGACCGCACCGCAGGGCACGGCCAGCACCTTCTGGGAGGGCTACCGCACCGACGGCACCTCCGACTACGGCGGCTCGTACATGAGCGCGGCGCACGGCTGGTCCACCGGCCCCACCTCGGCCCTGACCTACCGGCTGCTCGGCATCGCGCCGGCCGAGGACGGCGGGGCGGGCCACACCGTCGTACCGCACCCCGGCGGCCTGACGTCGGCCGAGGGCAGGCTGAGTACGGCGGACGGTGTCATCGACGCGTCCTGGGTGGCGGGCAGGGAGGGCCACGGCTCGTTCGACCTGACGCTCGCCGCGCCGCGCGGCGCGGTCACCGAGGTGGGCGTACCGGTGCCGGACGGCGGCCGCGGCTGGGTCGTGACGCTGGACGGCAGAACGGTGTGGGACACGACGTCCCGTGCGTCCGGGACTCGTTGCACGGACGGGTACGTGCGGCTGCGCGGCCTGGCCGGCGGGACCCACCGCCTGGCCGTGCGGCGGGGCGGGAGGCACTGACCATGACGCGGAAAAACCGAAGCTCCCGGCCGCACCCCACGGCCCGCCACCGCGCCGCGCGCGGTCCGCTCGCCGCCGCGGCGGCCGGTGCGGCGCTGCTCGCGCTGCTGCCGGCCACCGCGCCGGCCACCGCCGCACCCGCGCCGACCGCCGGTGCGCACCCGGCTGGCGGCGGTCCCTGGTCGGCCGCCGCGTACACACCGCGCCCCGGTGACTGGAAGCCCTACGTCCTCGCACCGACCCACCACACCGTCACCCCCACGCGCGTCAGCTCCAGCGACCCGCGCGGCGGCACGATCGCCGGCGACCCGGCCGCGCTGACCGGCGCGAAGGGCCGCACCCTGCGCCTGACGAACGCCCCCGACGGCGCGCGCACCTCCTCCCCTCTCGTCACGCTCGACTTCGGCAAGGAGGTCGGCGGAAAGATCCGCATCCACGTGGCGGGCAGCTCACCCACCCCGCCCCAACTGCACGTCTGCTTCAGTGAGTCCCTGCAGTACGCGGCGACGACCCCCACCGCGAACAGCGGCGAGGCCGCGTACGCGCCCGGCTGCGACACCGCCAACATCTGGAACGGCTACCCGGGACAGCCGTACACGTACGACTCCGACAGCCACACCCTCACGTTCGACCCGAAGCACCTGCCCGCGACGCTCACCGACGGGCAGGACCGGGGCGGCTTCCGGTACGCGACCCTCTTCCTCGACGGCCCCGGCCACATCGACCTCGGCGCCGCCTCGCTGCAGTTCGACGCGGCGCCCAAGCAGCAGGACCCGGCCGCGTACAAGGGCTGGTTCCTCTCCAGCGACAACGACCTCAACAAGATCTGGTACGCGGGCGCCTACACCGTCCAGATGGACACCTGGATGCCGGACACCGCCAAGAGCTGGCCGTACACACCCGGCGAGCCCGACCAGGCCGACGCGGTGATCCCCGGCGCGGACCCCGGCAAGGAGGTCATCCTCGACGGTGCCAAACGCGACCGGGTCGTGTGGCAGGGCGACCTGGCCGTCCAGGGGCCCGTCACGTACCTGACCACCGGCGACACCGACGCCGTCGACAACTCCCTGTCGTCCCTGGCGGGTCAGCAGCTCGCGGACGGCTTCGTGCCCGCGGAGAGCCTCGTCGGGCAGCACAACCAGGACGAGATCCGCACGTACGGCGAGTACGTCACGTGGTTCCTGTACAACCACTACGAGCACTGGCTCTACACCGGCGACACCGCGTACCTGAAGAAGTGGTGGCCCGCCCTGACCCGCGCCACCGCCTGGCTCGAATCGGTCCGGCGGCAGGACCCCCAGGGCCTCATCGCGTTCGGCGACGCCGGCTCCTGCGGGCACTACGGCTACAGCGACTGCGGGCACGAGACGTACGTCAACGCGCTGTACGTCCGCAACCTGCGCGGCATGGCGCAACTCGCCTCCGCCGAAGGGGACAAGAGCGCGTCCGGCACCTACGCCGCGCGGGCCGGGGAGGTCGCGGCGGACATCAACACCCAGCTGTGGGACCCGGCCACCGGTGCCTACCGCCTCTCCCGCGAGACACCGGACGCCTACCCGCAGGACGCCAACGCGACGGCCGTGCTGACCGGTGTCGCGGACCAGGACCAGGCCACCCGCGCCCTGGACTACCTGCACCGCTCCAGCTGGAGCACGTACGGCGCCCTGACCGTCGCGCCCAGCACACCGAACCCGTCCGTCTCCCCGTTCTACGAACCGCTGCCCAGCGGCTTCGAGGCGAGCGCCCGGCTGTCGCTCGCCGACCCGAGCGGGGCGCAGCAGGACCTCGGGCTCGATCTGATCCGCACCTTCTGGGGACACCAGCTCGCGGGCGACCCGGGCGGCACGTTCTGGGAGAAGGCCGACCTGGCCGGGAACCCGGGCATCGCGCAGTTCACCAGCCTGGCTCACGGCTGGGCGTCGGGCCCGACGGTCAGTCTCACCAACCAGGTGCTCGGCGTGACCCCGACCGGTCCCGGCTTCTCGTCGTACGAGATCGCTCCGGTGCCCGGGGACCTGCACTGGGCGCAGGGCGCGGTGCCGACCCCGCACGGCAGGATCACCGCGTCCTGGCAGGCCACGGCACACGGCTTCACCCTCACCACCGACGCACCCCGCGGCACCCGTGGCCGGCTCTCCGTCCCCACGGGCGGCAAGCACGTGAGGGTGACCCTCGACGGCCGCACCGTCTGGACCGGCACGCATGCCGCCCCGGGCGCCCACGCCACCGCCGACGGCACCCACGTCCTCATCGACGACGTCGGGCCGGGCCACCACACCCTCAGCACACACTGAGCGGGGCCGGACAGCTCATACCAGGACGGGCCGTTTCCCCTCGTCGCCGTTGCGACGAGGGGAAACGGCCCGTCCGTGTGCGGTACTACTTCGCGGCCGTCGTGAACGTGTGCGAGCCCGCGCCGAGACCGGTGACCGTGATGTGCGTGGCGTCCTCGGTGACGCCCTTCGCGCGGGCCCCGCGGCCGTCCCACAGGACGCTGCGGCCCGAACGGACGACCAGCCGGCCCTCGCCCTTCGGCAGCGCCACCGAGCCGCGGGTGCCGTGCGGGGCGTCAACCGACACGGTGAGGGCAGCACCGTGGCCCCGCTCCCATCGGACGGCCAGCGGTCCGTGCGGTGTGGGCAGTTGACCCTGCGCCCAGGTCACCGAGGTGTCCGGGCAGGGGCGTACGGCCCACTCGGCGAAGCCGGGGGCGGTGGGCATGGCGCCCAGCAACTGGTTGGTGAGCGCCGGCAGCACGCCCGTGGACCAGCCGTGGGCGCAGCTCGTGTACGCGTCCTCGTACAGCGAGCCGTTCGGGCCGACGCCCTCCCAGTGGGTGATGCCCGGGTCGTGGCCGGCCATCCATCCGTAGGTGCGGCGGATCTGGTCGATGGCCGAGTCGGCGCGCCCGCTCTCGAAGCGGGCCACGAACTCCGGGTACGACGTGAAGGCGTAGACCCGCTGCGAGGCGCCGCCGAACAGGGTGTCGTTGTCCATGAACGCGTTGCCGTAACGGGTCTTCGTCGTGGCATCGAGGTGGTCGAGCGCGGCGAGCGCGCGGTCCGGCCCGGCGACGCCCGCGGTGATGGCGATGGCGTTGCCGTCCTGGGCGTGGCGCACGGCGCCGGTGGCGGAGTCGAGATAGGCGCCGGCCGCCTCGTCCCACAGCAGGGTGTTGACGGCCTTCGCGACCGCGTCCGCGCGTCGCGTCCACCGGTCCGCGTCGGCGCCGTGGCCGAGGTACGTCGCGAACGCCGCCGCGTCCTTGAGCGCCTGCACGTAGTTCACGTTGTAGTACGTGACGCGCCCCGTGCGGCCGAGGAACGCGTAATCGCCGTATCCGTCCGTGCCGTTGAGGCCCTTGCTCAGCAGGCCCGCGCTGTCCGTGACGCTCGGGTACCAGGTGTCGAGGAGCTTCACCAGCTGCGGGTAGTAGCGGGCCGCGTAGGCCCGGTCGCCGGTGTACAGCACGTAGTCCCAACTGCACGTCACCCACCACAGCGGATAGTCGAACAGCGGGAGTGTGTAGTTGTTGATGGACGCGGGCGGTATCCAGCCGTCGGCACGCTGGTGGTCGGCGAGGTCGGCCAGCACGTTGCGCGCGGCCTCGGCCGCGTCGTCGTGTGTCAGGTAGAGCGTACGGGCAGAGACCGCGAGGTCCCCGACGTACGGGTCCCGGTCGCGCTTCGCGCCGTCGTGCAGCACGAGTTTGCCGTCGAGCGTGGGCGAGAACGCGTCGCGCGGGTCGACGTCGTCGCGCCGGAAGTGGTCGGTGACCAGCTCGTTGGTGTACGCGGCGGCGTACCAGTAGCGGTTCAGTTCGTCGTCGGAGCACTGGAAGTAGCCCCGGTAGCTGCCGGGCGTGCCGACGTACGCCGTGAAGTCGAGTTCCACCGAGTCGACGGCGACCGTGCCCCAGGGCTGCGCGGCGGGCGCGTCGGACGCCAGGGCGTCCAGGGTGATCTTCAGGTAGCGGAAACCGTGCAGCCCGTCCGCGTAGACCTTGTCGGGGGCCGACGGGTCGTCGCCCGCCCCGTACCCGCGCCTGTCGTCGTGCCAGTCGGCACCCCGGACGGGCACCGCGAACTGGTCGGTGCCCTGGCCGGGGTCGCCCGCCTGGTCGCCCCGGGTGAAGTCGGAACGGGTGGACAGGAACTGTGTCGACTCGGAGAACGCGAGCCGGACGCCCGGGCTGTTGTCGGAGGCGTAGGCGAACCGGACCCGCGGGTAGCCCACGACGACCTTGCCGAAGTCGAGGGTGACACCGGCCGGTTCGATGACCGGTACGACATCGGGCCAGACCTCGTTGACGCGGGTGAACTCGCCCGCGGGGGTGCTCTGGTCGGCGGTCACCGTGATGCGGACGGAGGTGGTCGTGACGGGCGCGTCGAACGGCACGGGCCGCTGCACGGCGGTGTTGCCCGTGACGCTCGCGGCACTCTGCCAGACGGAACCGTCCCAGGTCTCGACGGTGAACGCGGTGGGCACGCCGTCCTGGTTGGACAGCACGGTCACGCCGGGCAGCGCGCGGGCCGCCGGCATGGTCACCGTGAGGATGTCGGGATAGACGCCCTGGGTGTCGTCGTTCCAGAAGGTGCCGGGGTCGCCGTCGATCGCGTTCTTCGCGTCGTACGTACGGGGGTTGCCGTCGTTGCCGTTGTTCGGCCCGTGCGCGGAGGACGCCTGCGCGGTGGTGCCGTCGGGCCAGGCGGGCGGCGCGGTGGGGCGGGCTCTGGTCAGGACGGTGGGCCGGCCGCCGGGTGCGAGCAGGCCCTCGGGGTCTCTCACGTCCCCGGTGACGGAGCCGGACAGGATCCGGACGGGGCGGACGGTACGGGACGAGGGCCCCTGTACGTAACGGTGCCAACTGCCCGCCGCGGCAGGCCCGGTGGCGTGCGCGGGCGGCGTGGCGAAGGCGGTGCCGGACAGCGGGCCGAACGAGACGGCGCCTGCGGCGACGCCCGCGGCGCCGGCTGCGAGGACGGTCCGCCGGGCGGGACCGGAACGCTGCGCGGAGGCGGGGCGTCCGGGGCTCGGGGCGTCGTCGTGCTGCCTTGAGGTCATGGTTTCGCGGCCTTTCGCACGGAGGAAAGCGAGGGATGAAACGTTTCAAACGTCAAGGTCAAGCGTGACGGTATACCGGTGATCGACCGCTGTACAGAGACTCGACAGATGCTCGGCGGAGACTCGGCGGGTGGCTTGGCGGAGACCCGACAGCTGCTCGGCGAAGGCTCGGCGGATGACGCGACGGAGACTTGGCGGAGGGCCCCCTTGACGTGTCCGCGCCCAGAGCGCTCCCCTGGGGGTGGCCGCGCTTCCCGTCCGGCGCGCGCTCCCCCACGACGACGGCCGCGCACCGCGACCGGAGAGGACAGCCGTGCACCCCACATCCGTACGGACCGCCATCACGCGCGGGAGACATCTGACGCTCCTCACGACCCTGGCCCTGTGCCTGCTCACGTCGTTCCTCGCGCTGCCCGGCCGGGCGGCGGCAGCCCCCGCCCGGACGCGACAGGCCACCGCGGCACCGGCGCCGGCGCGGGAAGCCACCGCGGCCGCCGGCATCTGCGACCTCTACTGCGACGCGCGCGACCCGTCGAACGCCACGAGCCAGCGCACCGCCGCCACCGCCACGGTCGGCGGCAGGACCATCACGCTGATGCTGTCGGACAACGATGTCATGGGCTGGGCCACCATCGGGAACGGCGGCCAGGGAGACGAGGTCTGGCTCGACCGCTCCTTCGACGGCGGCCGGACGTGGGCATCGGGCAGCAAGCTCGGCGACACCAGCACCCCGGCCGGCTCGGCCGGCTGGCGCAGCCAGATGTACAACGTGGACGACTGGGTCAACGCGGGTGTCGGCGCCCTGCGCGCCTGCGGCCAGGCAGCCGGCGGAACGGCCATCGCCTGCACGCAGTGGGCCCGGGTCAACCGCAACGCCGCCACCCCCAGCACCGCCGCCGCCACCGCGCTGATGATGCTCTACGACAACAAGACCGGCCTGTTCGAGTCCAACGGCTGGTGGACCGGCGCCAACGCGCTCACCGCGATCATCGACAACAGCCGCGTCAGCGGCATGGGCAGCTACCGGTACGCCATCTCCACGACGTACGACCTCAACAAGAACGCCCAGGGCGGCAACTTCACCAACAACTACCTGGACGACACGGGCTGGTGGGGCATGGCCTGGATCGACGCGTACGACCTCACGGGCGACAGCCGCTACCTCGACACGGCCCGCGCCGACGCCGACCACATGAACGCGTACTGGGACACCGGCTCCTGCGGCGGCGGCGTGTGGTGGAGCTCGGACACCGACAAGCGCTACAAGAACGCCGTCACCAACGAGCTCTACCTGGAACTCGACGCCGCCCTGCACAACCGCATCGCCGGCGACACGACGTACCTCGGGCGGGCCCGCGCGGAGTGGTCCTGGTTCCAGGGCAGCGGCATGATCAACGGTGCCCACCTGATCGCCGACGGCCTCAGCTCGGGCACCTGCGCGCCCACCGGCCAGACGTACACGTACAACCAGGGCGTGGTCCTGGGCGGGCTCGACGAGCTGTACCGCGCGACCGGCGACACCTCCCTGCTGAACACGGCGCGGACGCTCGCGACGGCGTCCACCACGTCGGCCGCCCTCAACCCCTCCGGCGTCCTCAGCGACATCGGCGAGGCGAACGACTGCTCCTCGGACGGCGCCACCTTCAAGGGCCCCTACGTACGCGGTCTCGCGGCGCTCAACAGCACGCTGTCCGACCACCCGTACAGCGCCTACCTGGACCATCAGGCCGATGCGGCGCAGGCGCACGACCGCAACACGCTCGACCAGTACGGCCCGCACTGGAACGGCCCGTTCGCGCTGTACGCGCAGGGGCACGGCTGCCAGCAGGCGGCACTGTCCGTGCTGAACGCGGCCCAGGAGAACTGACAGCACCGACGGACCCGGGCGGTCGACGGACCCCGGCGGTCGACGGGCGGGGCTCGGCGGGGACGCAGGGCGGCCGGCCGGGCTCGGCGCGGACGCGGGGCGGGCGGCCGGCCGGGCCGATCGGCCGCCCGGTGCGACGCAAAGACGGACGCCGACCGCGCGGGGCCCGCGATCAGGCGGCCCGTCGAGCGCATCGAGCGCGTCGAGCCCGTCGAGCAGCGCGGTCGTACGGGAGACGGTCAGGGCGCCATCCGGCCCGGGCCCGGGCCGGGCCGCCGGGCGGGACAGTCGCCGCGGCGCGCGTACAGCACCACCTGGGCACCCTGGACCGGCACCCGCGCGCACTGAACGAAGAAGCGCCCCAGCACCTCCCGCTTCACGGCCTCCTGGCGGGACATGTCGAGCGGCTGGTCCCCGGGATCGGTGAGCGCCACGATCCGCCGGGCCCCCAGCACGCGCTGCCGGATCACCGGCGCGGGCAGTTCCACGCCCTCCAGCGTGCGCGAGCGCACCGGGCCCCGCCGCAGCGCCAGATCCCGCAGGCCCCGGTAGGCGCCCGGATACGAGAGCCGCCACTCGCGCCGCCTGGCCGGCATGAACAGCATGCCGTCCGCCTCACCGTGCGCCGTCATCCGCCGCACCGTGTACGCGACGGCCGCGACGTCGTCCTTCCGGCTGTCCGGCGTCCGCATCTCCAACGACACCGGCAGCAGCGCGAGGACCGCGAGCGCCACCCCGGCCCGCACCCCGAGCCGGGACCACCGCCGCGCCCGGGGAGTATCCCGCGCCGGGCGGTACGCCAGCAGCAGGTCGAGCGCCCGCCCCACGACGAGCGCGAGACCGACGTACGAGTACAGGACGTACCGGTCCACGTACATGGGCCGGTACGCGGCGGCGGCCAGCAGCAGCGCCGTGGGCGCGATCAGCAACGGCAGCCCGAGCCGGGCGGGCGACACCGGCCCCGCACCCGCCGCGTCCGCCCCCGCCGCCCGCGCGACCCCGTACGCGCAGCCGACGCCCAGCGCGGTGACCCCCGCGATCCCGGCCCACTGCGCGACATCCGGGCCCGCGATCCAGGACACCTGGTCCGACTGGCCGGTACTGAACACGGCGAGCGGCGCGACCGCGAGGACCGCCGCCCCCACCGCGACGCACCACGCGCGCCGTACCGCGCGCGGCACACCGGCGCTCAGCACGGTGATGCCGTGCGCGACGAGCGCCAGGAGGGCGAACTCGTGCAGCCAGGCCGCGGCGGCCGCCGCCGCCGCGTACCCGGCCCACGACCACCGCCCGCCGCCGTCGAGCGCCCGCACGAGGAGGTACGTCGCCAGCGCGACCAGCGCGCCCACCGACGCGTACGACCGGCCCTCCTGCGCGTACATCTGCACCAGCGGCGCCAGGGCGAACACCACTCCGCTCGCCAGCCCGGCGCGATGGCCGGCGAGCCGGCGCCCCGTCAGCGCCACCAGGGCAGCCGCGGCGGCGGTCGCCACGACGGACGGCAGCCGCAGCACCGTCAGCCCGCCGTCCCACATCTGGAACAGCGCGTGCATCAGCAGGTAGTAGACGCCGTGCACCGCGTCGACATGGGCCAGCATCCGCCCGATCTGCCGGACGCTGCGGTGCGCCACCTGGTAGGTCACCGACTCGTCGCGCCACATCGAACCCTGCCGCGTGACACCCCACAGCCCGAGCCCGGACGCGAGCAGCGCAGGCCCCAGCGCCGTGGCCCACGGCCCCGTCCACCACCGCCCGGGAACCGCCTCGCGGGCCGGCCGGACGCCACCGCCACGCTGTCGGGGGACGGTGGCGGAGGCGAGGACACGCGGCGGCATGACACCCGACCGTACCCGCACCGGCCGAGCGTGGCAGGGGAACCGTTCCGTGGTGTCGACGGTCCTGCGCGTCCGCGTCTCCTGCGGGCCGGCACAGGCCCGCCTGTCCGGCACGCCGAACGGGGCGGCGTCCCCGGCGGCTCCGCAGCTCAGCGTGTCCTACGGCGCGAGGACACCGCGTCGACCGGGCCCACCGGTTCACCGGGCCACAAGTCCACGACTCCACGGGTTTCCGGGTCCACGGGTCCGGCGGGGAGCGGGCCGCCTCGTGCGCGGGATGAACGACGCACGGGCGCCGCCCGACCGGCCCTGCCCCGTGCCCCGGCACCCGGGCCCCTGGCCCCTGGCCCCCGGCCCCTGCCGCAGCGCCTCTAGCCCAGCGCCTTGCGCACCGCCTCGACCAACGACGCCGCACGCACGTCGTCGGCCCCCTCGACGATGTTGTTCATGACGTAGCCGAAGGCGATGCCGTGCCCCGGGTCGGCGAAGGCGAGCGAACCGCCCCGGCCGGGGTGGCCGAAAGCGCTCGGGCCGGTCAGCGGGCTCGCCTCGGTGGGCAGCATGTATCCGGAGCCGAACCGGCTCGGCAACATGATCACCAAGTCGTCGCCGTGTGACTGCTCCTCGGTCGCCGCGGCGACCGTTTCCGAGGTGAGCAGGCGTACGCCGTCCACCTCACCGATCAGCCCGGCGTACAGGCGCGCCAGGCCGCGCGCGGTCCCGATGCCGTTGGAGGCCGGGATCTCGGCGGCCTGCACCTCGGGCGCGTTGAAGTCGATCGCGGCCGGGTCGGTCAACGCGAACGCCCTCGTGCTCAGGGACGCCGGGTCACGCAGCGCGGCGACCATCGCGCGGAACTCCTCGGGCACCAGATCGAGGGGCACCGTGGCGAGGTCAACGGCCGGCTGCTCGTACACCATGCGGCTGACCCGGCCGCGCTCGCTGTCCGGCAGGCCGATGAAGAAGTCCAGCCCGAGCGGAGCGGCGATCTCCTCGGCGAAGAAACGGCCCGGCGTACGGCCGGACACCCGGTGGATCACCTCGCCGACGAGCCATCCGAAGGTCCGGCCGTGGTAACCGTGCGCGGTACCCGGAGCCCACTGCGGTCGCTGCGCGGCCAGCGCGTCAACCATCGGCTGCCAGGCCAACGCCTGCTCCACCGGAACCGGTTGGTCGAGGGCCACCAGGCCCGCCCGGTGGGACAGCAACTGGCGCACCGTGATCCCGGCCTTGCCGTTCGCGGCGAACTCCGGCCAGTAGGAGGCCACGGGAGCGTCCGGATCCAGCTCCCCGCGCTGCACCAGCAGATGTGCGGCGGTCGCCGTCGCGCCCTTCGTGGCGGAGTAGACCAGCTGAAGCGTGTCCCGCTCCCACGGCCTCCCGGCATCGGGGTCGGCGATCCCGCCCCACAGGTCCACCACCGGCAGCCCGTGCTGGTACACGCACACGGCCGCGCCGACGTCCGCGTGCCGCGCGAAGTTGGCCTCGAACGCCGCACGCACGGGCTCGAAGCCGGCCGCGACATGCCCCTCGATCGTCGTCATGCCGTCCATCCTGGCACCACGGGGATCCGGGGCCGACGGGGCCGTCCCCCGGCCGTCCCCCGGCCGTCCCCCGGCCGTCCCCCGGCCGTCCCCCGGCCGTCCCCCGGCCGTCCCCCCGGCCGTCCGGGGCCGCTCTCCGGCCGGTCTGGACCGGGCCCCCTCCCACGCCGGACTGTGCAGGAAGGAGGTGTCGTAGATCTCCTGCACATCGAGCAGACTCTCCGGCGCGACCTCCCCGTAGGCGACGCGCTCCAGGTGCCGGAAGTACGCGAAACGCTCCACGCCGGGGGTGATGACGATGAGGAGGTCCGCGATCTCGCCGGGCGCGGCGCCGAAGGTGTGCGGGACGCCCGGGGGGACCACGACGAGATCTCCCTTTCGCGCTGTCACGATCTGCTCGCCGGAGCGCAACTGCGCGGTCCCGTCGAGCAGGTAGAACAGCTCGGCCGAGTTCGCGTGCCGGTGCGGGGTGGCCCGGGCGCGCCCTGCCCGAGTGTGACGCGCTGCGTGGACAGGGCTCCGCCGGTGCTGCTCGCGTCGGCGAGCAGCCGGATCGCGGTGGGCGCCTTGCCGACCACTTCCGCGTCCGCGTCGCGCACCACGACGGACGCGTCGGCATCGGGGCGGATCAGGGACATCTCCGCGCTCCTTGGCTGTGGTCGCCGCTCCCCGCGCCTACTGGTGGTCCAGGTACCGCAGGACGGCGAGGACCCTGCGGTGACCGGGCTCCGACGGTGTGAGGCCCAGCTTGGTGAAGATGTTCGCGATGTGTTTCTCCACCGCGCGTTCCGACACGGTGAACTCGGTCGCGATGGAGAGGTTGGATCTGCCCTCCGCCATCAGCGACAGCACCTCGCGCTCGCGCGGGGTGAGCGCGTCCAGTTCCGAGGCGCGGCGGCTCGCGCCGAACAGCTGCGCCACCACCTCCGCGTCGAGCGCGGTGCCTCCCGCCGCTACCCGCTCCAGCGCGAGGACGAACTCACCGATGTCCACGACCCGTTCCTTCAACAGGTAGCCGACCCCCGCCCCGCCGTCGCCGATGAGCTGCGCCGCGTACTTCGTCTCCACGTACTGCGAGAAGATCAGCACGCCCGTGCCGGGTGCCGTGCGCCGGATCTCCACTGCCGCTCGCAGCCCCTCGTCGGTCTGCGTCGGCGGCAGCCGGATGTCCACCACCGCCGCGTCCGGGCGGTGTTCCGCGACGGCGGCGAGCAGGGCCGTCGCGTCCGCCACCGCCGCCACCACTTCCACGCCGCGCAGGGCGAGGAGCTGGGCGAGCCCGTCCCGCAGGATCGCGGAGTCCTCCGCGATGACCACACGCATCCCGGCGGTCCTCCTTGTCAGCGGTAGGGGAGCAGAACGGTGACCACCGTAGGCCCACCGACAGGGCTGTCGCAGCGCAATGTGCCGTCCACCGTCCGCACCCGGGCGAGCAGCCCGCTCAGTCCACTGCCCGCGCCCACCTCGGCCCCGCCGCGTCCGTTGTCCTCCACGCTCATCAGCAGCGCCCCCGCCGCCCCGAACATCCTGATCGACACGGCGGTCGCGCCGCTGTGCTTGACCGTGTTGGCGAGCGCTTCGGCCGCGCAGAAGTACGCGATGGACTCGATGGCCGGCGTGGGCCTGCCCTCCAGACCTGTGTCCAGTTCCACCGGCACTCCGCAGTCAGCGGCGAGCGTGGCGAGGGCGGTCTCCAACCCCTGGTCGAGCACCGGCGGGTGAATGCCCTTCACGAGGTGGCGCAGGTCGGCGACGGCCTGCTTCGCATTGCCCTGGGCCGTCTCGACGACCCGCAGCACCTGCTCGCTGTCCGCGCCCCCGGTCACCAGCTCCCTGATCATGGTCAGATGCATTCCGAGCCCGACCAACCGGGCCTGCGTGCCGTCATGGAGATCCCGCTCGATCCTGCGGAGTGTGGCCGCCGCGTCGTCCACCGCGAGAGCTCGGGTCTCCTCCAGGGTGCGGATCCGCAGATCCGCCCGGTCCGGGCCGAGCAGCGAGGCCAGCAGCAGCCGGTGCGGGACCAGCGCGTTCGCCACGAGCCACCGGGCCGAGAGAAGCAGCAGCACGCCCACCACCGTCGGCACGGCCGCCAGGGGCCAGTCGTCGAACACCACACCTTCCACCATGAGCCCCACATGCCGCACCGAACCGTCCCCCGACCGCACCGTGATGTAGTCCCACCTCCGGATGACGGGCATGAACACGAGCAGCGTCCCGTGCACATAGCCGATGACCACGGCCACCGGCGGCAGCAGGCACGTCACGGGGGCGAGCAGCGCGCACCCCACCGCGCGCCAGCCCGCCCGGCCGCCCAGCAGCGACCGCCGCCAGGCGAACGCGCCGCCCTCATCTCGGGCCTCCTGCGGCCCCTCGCCACGGCCTCGCCCGCCGCTCGGCCGCCCCCGTCGGCCCGCCGCCTCGATCCGCACCCCCAGCAACCCTCCCGTCAGGGCTCGTTGGACATCACCGAGCGCGAGCGCCACACGGACGCCGGCCGCGATGACCCACGTGCCGAGCGCGGTCCACGACAGTGCCCCGCCCAGCAGCAGGGCCGTGAGAACGGCCAGCGCTCCAATGACGGCCAACGGGAGGGCGAGGACGGCGTAGAGCAACGCCGCCGCCCTGGCGAGGACCCCCACGCGGGGAGCTGTCCGGCGGGGCGGGAGCAGTCGACGGAAAGGCTGCATGGGATTCACCCTAGGCCGCGACGCCCGGACCGTGCAGGGGCCTCGGGGCGGCCTTCACAGCTGGTGGATGACGGGTATGGACAGCACCGCGCACACCGCAGACACCCCGAGGGCCAGGGCGACGGCCCGCCCTCGGTGGAGGTCCATGGTGCCGGAACCGGCTGCGGGAGCGGAGCCGGAGACAGGGGCGGAGGGAGCGGCGGAGTCCGGGACGGAGGGGCCCGCGTCGGGCCCGGGACGGAACCCGGACGCCGGCCCGCTGAGGAGCGCGCGGACCAACTGGGTCTGCAGCGCCGTGAATCCGCGCATCACCCACGGTGTGAGGAAGAGGAACGGCACCCCTCCGCCCAGCCCGTGCACGGCCCACGCCCCCGCGAGCGACGGCCCGCCCCACGAGTGGGCGAGACTCGCGGCAGTGGTGTCGGGCCGCAGTGGATAGCCGATGTTCATGACGACGACCGTCCAGAAGTAGCCGGATACGACGACAGCCACCAGATTCAGCGGGGCGCTCAGCACGGCGTGCACGAAGGCGAGCGGCCCCGTCCGCCCGGGCTCCGGCACCTCCGCACCGAGCAGGGAGCGCGCCAGCCCGCGCTGCAGGCGCCCGGCGGGGCCGCCGACCAGCGCGAGCGGCACGCACAGCAGGCCCACCGGCAGGGCGAGCACGAGATAGGCGAACCGGCGCCAGGTCGCGGCGCGGAAAGGCTCCTTGAGGATCCGCACGAGGATCCCTCCGAAGGCCTGCGCGGGAGTCCGGTCGCCGGTGCGGCCCACCTCGGAGGAGCCCGGTCGAGCGGGACGAGCGGGACGAGACGAACGGGTGCGGGTCGGGTTCTGCGTGATGTTCTCCATGCCTCAAGGTTCCCGGCCCGGGGCTCCCGGTTCGATCGTGCCAGCACGGAAGTCGGTGGTTCGGTTTACCCCACCCCCGCGTCAAGCCAGCGCGCAGGCCCACCGCGCAGGCCGCGCCGCGTCACGTCCCACCTGCCTCGGCCGCCGCCATGTCGTGCCGCTGTCCCGTCCGGTCACCACCGCGCCCACCACCACTCCGGGCCGTCCGTCGCGCGCGGCTCCGAGCGCGGTGTACGTACGGTCGGCACGCACAACGAAGGGGCTCGCGCCGCCGCGTACCGCCGTAGCCCGCAGCACGTACCGCCGCAGCCGCCGTACCGCCGTATCGGCGTGCTCGCCGGCGGCGACGGGTCTTCGCGGGGGAACCCGGCCCCGGCCGGCCCGCCCCTGCCGGCGGGGGACAGGCCGGCAGGGGAACAGGCCGGCGGCACCCCGGAAACAGCCGCGTCAGCCGCTCTCCCCCACCACCACGCACTTCACGAACCCCGGCGCCCGGTCCACCATCAGCCCGAAGCCCCGGTCCACCTCGTCCAGGGCGACCCGGTGGGTGATCAGCGGGGCCAGCGTCAGCCGTCGTGCAGAGATCAAGCCGAGGCCCTCGGACAGGGCCGCGAGGTGACGGTGGCGCTGCGGGGTGAAGCCGTTGACCAGCGTCACACCGCGGTACCACAGCTCGACTTCCAGCTCGCGCGGGCCGCTGTGGTGGTAGCCACCGATGCACAACGTGGCGTGTGCAGAGGCGAGTTGACCGGCCCGACGCAGGCCGGACGCCGCGCCGGTGAACTCGACGACCACGTCGAACGACCTCTCCTCCGCGTCCTCGGGCGCACAGACTTCGTGTGCGCCGAGGGACGCGGCGAGCTCCCGCGCGGCGGGTACGGGGTCCACGCCCACCAGCCGGGCCGGTGCGTGGGTGGCCGCGGCCTGCAGCGCGATGAGCCCCATGAAGCCGAGCCCGACCACGGCGACCCGCTGCCCGGGACGCAGTCCGCTGCGCGACAGGGCCTCCAGCACGCAGGCCACGGGCTCGCCGAGCACCTCGTCGACCGCCACGTTCGCGGGTACGGGCAGCAGTGCGTCGGCCGGTACGTTCACGGAGTCCGCGTACGCCCCGGAGGCGAACCCGGTGACCGCCTCGCCCACCCGCCAGCCGTACACGCCGCTACCCAACGCCGTTATCTCGCCGGACAGTTCGTGGCCGAGTCGGGTGGGCGCACCTCCCTTGTGGCCCTTCCACGCGGGAAGTTCGGACGAGCAGATGCCGGAGACCACGGTGCGTACGGTGACCTCGCCGGGGCCCGGCGGGGCGTCGGGCACCTCCACCGTCTCGCTCGTACGGGCGGACACCACGTGGGACCAGCGCATGTCAACGACCTCCGGAGCGGACGAGGGGCAGGGCGAGGGGCAGGGCGAGCGCGATCGCCCCGCGCACCGGGGCGGCTTCCAGCAGTACGGGGGCAACGCCGGGAAGAAGTTCCCCGAGGCTCGCGGCGAACGCGTCATACAGGCGGGGCTGGCGGCCGATGACGCCGCCCGCTGCGACGACGGCGTCCACCCGGGCGCCCCGCTCGGCCAGCCGGGCCACGAGCCGGGCAAGTGCGCGCCCGCCGTCCGCGATCACCCCGCGCGCGAGCGGGGAACCGGCGTCGGCCGCCGCGAACACGGCGGGCGCGTGCGCGCCCCAGGTCTCGACGCCGCCGTCCCAGCTCATCGCGGCGGCGAGTTCGTCGAGGCCGGGCTGCGCGAACGACGCGAGCAGCACGGCAGCGAGCGGATCGACGTCACCCCGGCCCGCCCCGTCACCGCCACCGTCGCCGGGCGCGTCGCCGGGTGGCCCGGCCGCGTCCGCCGCACGGAGCACCGAGCGCGCCGCGTCCCGTACGAGCGCGGAGCCCGAGCCCTCGTCGCCGAGCACCCAGCCCCAGCCGCCCGCCTTCAGGTACGCGCCCGTCTCGGCGTGGCGTCCCACGGCGATCGAGCCCGTGCCCGCGACGACACCGACGCCGTGCGCGAACCCGGCTGCGGGGACGAGCAGTTCGGCGTCGTTGAGGACCGCGACCGGGACGTCGAGGAGCGCCCTTAGCGACTCCGCGAGCCGGCCGCACTGTTCGGGCGACTCGCACCCGTGGGCACCGACCGTGACCGCCGCCACCGGCCGGCCCGCGCCGGCGGTCACCTCGCGGACCCGGGAGCCCAGCCACGCGGCGGCGTCCCGCAACGACCGGGTCTGCCAGCCGTCGCTCGACACCGTGCGCTCGTCAAGCACCGCGCCGCTCACCGCGTCGGCGAGGGCGAAGGCCGTCTTCGTACCGCCGGTGTCGACCCCCACGACGAGTGGGGCGCCCGAGGGGGCCGCTCCGTCCGCCGTCGCCCGGCCGCTCATGCGAGCGTCTGTTCGGTCTTGGTGTCGTCGCTCTCGAAGACGAACTCCTCGATCTCGACGCCCCTGCTCGCCGCCAGCGCCCCGGCGAGGCGCTGTACGACCGCCGTCTCCAGGACGGTGCGCACGGCGAGCGGCACGTCGTCCGGTACGGGCGCGACGAACAGCGAACCGCCCGGCACGTCCTTCGCCGACAGCGGCACGGCCGTCACCGCGAGGGTGAGGTGACCCGCGGCGGCGAGCGTGCGGGCGAGCCGTACCTCCCGGCCGTCCCCGACGACGACGTGCAGGGTGCGGCCCGCCGACTCCATCGCGCCGTGCAGGTAGTTGCGGGTGACCATGGCCGCCGCCGGGACCCGGCACACCTCGCGCAGCAGCAGGGCGCCCTCCTCGGCGACGGACCGCGCCGCGCCCGCGCCGACGAGGTCCGCGGCCACTGCGCACGACGCCCGGCCCGCGATGTCGTCGACGACCGCGCCGACACCTGCCTCGTACCGTTGAAGGCGCTCGCCGATGCCCGCCCACGCGGCGCTCGCGGTGGCGAGCGGCACCCCCGCGAGGGCCTCCGCGATCAGCGTCAGTCCGATGAGGGTGCCGGTGTAGCCGATGGTCGAGGCGTAGGAGTCGGGCTCGCTGCCGAGGTCGATCACCCGGCCCGCGGCGGCGGCGAGCGGCGACGGCGCCGTGTTGACGAGCGCCACGCTCCGCTCCCGGCCGACGTGGCCGAGCGCGTCGAGCGTCTCGGTGCTGCGCCCGGACTGCGAGACCCCGACCACCAGGTCCGCGTCGTCGGTGGCGGGCCGCGGGCCGAGGTCGCCGGCGAGCGCGCGGCGCGCGGGGACGCCGTGTTCGGCGAGCAGCCGTACGGGCAGGGCGAGCGCGGCGTGACTCGCGCCGATGCCCACGAACAGGGGCCGCAGCGCGTCGAGCGGGGCGCCGAGTGCGGCGATCCGCTCGGCGACGCGGGCGGTGACACGTTCGAGAGCCGCGGGCTGTGACGCGCGGCCTTCCAGGTAGGGAATGGTCCCTTCGGGCACTACGGACACGGGGGAGTTCCTTTCACGGGCGGACGTTTCGCCGCCGGCCGTGTCCCGGGCGCGGGTCGCGCGCGGGGTCGGCCGTGGCGGCGGGCGGACCGGTCCCGATGCGTTGGTGGGAGGTGGCGCGGTGCGTTGTGGCACCGGTGTACGGGAGGGACGGTGCGTACGGAGGAACGGTCGGGGCGGGACGGCGGCGGGCAGCCGGCGAGGGGCCGGCACGGCGTACGGGCGCCGGTACGCCGGCGGCCGTAGGTGACCGCCCCGGCGCGGACACCGCCCCGGCCGGTTCGGAGCCGGGCACCGAGGGTGGCGGGTCCGGCCCGGGACGGCCCGGCCCGGCGGCGTGGCCGGGCCGGGTCAGCGGGTGGCGGGCCCGGTCAGAGGGAACCGCCGCGGACGAAGGCCGTCCGCAGCCGGTACCGGTCTCCCCGGTAGGTGATCGTGGTGACGAGGACGGTCCGGCCGCCCGCGTCCGCCATCGTCTGCTGCATCACGAGGACCGGGTCGCCTGGCCCCAGCCCGAGGTGCTCCGCCAGGTCCTCGGGACAGCCGCGCGCCTCGATCATCGACTCGGCGTTGACCGGTTCGCAGCCCGCCGCCGTCAGCTCGGCGAGCATCGAGGAGCGGGAGAAGTCGGTCTCCGTCAGGTGCGGCGCGAGGCCCAGTACCACCCGCGACGCGTCGATGCCGATGGGCAGGCCGTCCAGCAGCCTGACCCGGTCGAGGCGGAACAGTTCGGTGCCCGCGGCGACCCCGAACTCGTCGGCCTCGTCCAGGCTCGCGGGCCCGGTGGCCGAGCGCAGCACGCGCGACGAAGGGACCAGCCCCTTGCGGCGCGCCGTCTCCGTGAACGACTCCAGGGAGTTGGGCCACTCGCGGTCGGCGCGCTCGGCCCCGGCCGCGCGGTCCTGGCGTGCCGATTCGCCCGCCGCGTACCAGCCGCGTCCGTGCGAGTTGCGCAGTACGCCCTGCTCGCCGAGGTGCGTCAGGGCGCGGCGCAGGGTGACCCGGCTGATGTCGAGCTGGGCGCACAGCTCCCGCTCGGCGGGCAGCCTGCGGCCGGGTGGCAGCGTGCCGTCCGCGACGCGCTGCTCGATGACGGCGGCGGCCTGCACCCACAGGGGTTCGTGGTGGTCCACGGTGAGGGGCGCCGTGCCTTCGGGCGTCGTGTTCACCGCTGACCGTTCCTTCCCTGCCGCCGTCGGCGCCGTCGTGCCGCGCCACGGTCCATTTTTCCACCACGCGCGCACCCGTGGGGCTCAGTCACGGTGATCCCCGGCCAGCCGGTCGAACGCGGCGTCGACGTCCTTGTTGACGCGCCGGCGCGCCGGGTCGGCCCCGTACCACCGGAGTATCTCATCGGCGCCGCGCGCGAACGGGACGGCGGCGGGCAGGCCGGGGGCGAGGCGGTGCAGCTTGCTGTTGTCGTACACAAGGGAGTGCCGGAAGTCCTCGGTCAGTACGGGCCCCATCCAGGCGATCTCGCGTCCGATGTCCTCACTCGAACGGTGGACGAGCAGCGGCTCGACACCGGCGGCGCGGGCCAAGGCGATGTGGATGGCGTCCCAGGTCATCGGGGTGTCGTGGGTGATGTGCAAGGACTCGCCGGTGAGGCGGTCGTCGCCGAGGACCGCGCACAGGGCGCGCGCGAAGTCGCGTGCGTGCAGGAGGTTCCACAGCGAGGTGCCGTCACCGTGCACGACGACGGGCAGGCCGCGCCGCCAGCGGTCGACGACGGTCCATCCGGCGAGTACGGGCACCACGCTCTCGTCGTAGACGTGCGCGGCGCGCACGATCGTGGCCGGGAAGCCGTCCCGGTACGCGGCCTCGACGGCGACCTCGCACTCCAGTTTCAGCCGGGGGTAGTCGAAGTCACCGGCGCGGCGGGCGGACGACTCGTCGAGAGGCAGCCGGGGCGCGGGGCGCGCGTAGACGGAACCGGTGGAGATGAACACGTACTGTCCGACGCGACCGGTGAAGCGGGCCACGTCGGCGGCGACATGGTCGGGGTGGTAGCCGATGAAGTTGACGGCCACGTCGAACGTCTCGTCGCCGAGCACGGCACGCACGGCCGCGTCGTCGCGCAGGTCGGCGTGGAGGACCTGGACACCGTCGGGCACCGGGCGGCCGGTGGCGGTGCCCCGGACGAGGACCGTCACCTCCGCGTCGGTGGCGACGAGTTCGCGCACGACGGCGGCGGAGATCACCCCGGTACCGCCGAGCAGGAGTACACGCATGGGGATCACACCTCTCCTCGGGCAAGGCCCCGGCCGACGAGATGGTCGTAGGCGCGGCCGAGCAGGTCGTACATGTCGTGGTGCGAGCGGTCCATCTCCACGATGTTCCAGCGCACGTGGGGGTTGGCGCGGGCGGCGGCGTCGACGTCGACGACGCCTTCGCCGAAGGGCACCATGTAGTCGCCCATGCCGAGCGCGGGCCCGTCCTTCAGGTGGACGGACTCCAGGCGCGCGCCGAGACCGGCGGCGACGGCTGCCGGGTCCGCGCCGCCGGTGTGCGCCCAGTAGGTGTCGAGTTCGATCCTGACGGCCGGGTCGAGCGCTTCGAGCAGCACGTCGTAGGCCGTCCTGCCGTCGAACACGGCCCGGAACTCGGCGAAGTGGTTGTGGTAGGAGACGCGCAGGGACCGCGCGGCGGCGTTCGCGGCGCCTTCGTTGACGCGTTCCAGGCCGCGCAGCATGGTGGCGCGGTCGGTGAACTCCTCGGGTTCCAGGCTCCATACGAGGGTGTCGGCGCCCGCCTCCTCGTAGGTGTCGAGGATGGCGTCGGCGTCCTTGCCCGCGGGGAACGGCGCGTGCGCACTGCACAGGACCAGCCCGAGGGCGGCGAGCCGGTCGCGGACCGCGCCGGGGGCGTGCCCGTAGAGGCTGATGGTCTCGACGGCCGGGTAGCCGAGCGCGGCCACCTTCGCAAGGACGCCGAACAGGTCCCGGGACGCCTCGTCATGCAGCGACCACAGCTGGGCCGCGATCGGCGGCGGGGACGCGGGTGCGGACGCCGGTGTCGGTGTCGGTGTCGGTGAGGGGGTCATGTGCCTTCGCCCTCCTCGTGGGACGGTGTCGCGGCCGCCGCCGGACGAACGGGTGCAGTGGCGCGCGCCGTCGGCGAGCCGATCGTCCGGGCGTTGCCCAGCGGCCACCGCGTCGACCAGCTGTCCACCTCGCTCTCGTCGTCAAGGCCCGCCGCCCACAGCACGGCCTGGCGCACGAGCTGCCGGAAACCGGGGTTGCCCCAGGCGCGCGGGTCGTGGCCGAGGGCGCTGTAGACGACTCGGCCCGCGCCGTGCTCGCGCACGTAGACGAGGGGTTCCGTGCTGCCGTCGGCACGCTCCCGCTCGGCGAGGACACGGACGTCGTCGGCGTACTGAAGGACGTAGAACTCGTCGTCGATGGCGAAGTCGTCGAGGTGCCGGGTCACCGGATGGGCGGCCGTGACGCGGACGTCGAAGCGGCCCTCCGAGCCGTTCGCGCCGTGCGAGAGGTACCGGGAACCGATCAGCCGGTGCGCCGCCGCGTCCGCGTCCAGGCCGCCGGGGCCGAACCCGAACAGGTTGCTGGCGTGCAGGGCCACGACGCCCTTGCCCGCCGCCACCAGGTCGGACAGCGCCCGCTGCTGCGCCGGTGCGAACGTCGTCGACGAGCGGTAGAGCACGTACACGTCGGCCTCGGCGGTCGCGGGCAGCGGGTCGGTGAAACGGTCCACGCCCACCGCCCGTCCGGCCGGCACGCCCGCCTCCAGGACGATCTCCTGGAGCGCCAGGGCGGCGCCGATCAGGTCGTGGTGGAGGTCGGTGCCCTCCACCACGACCAGGGCCGAGGCTGAGCCTCGCAGTTTCATCGGGGTCCTCTCGGTCCTCTTGTGCGCGCGGCGGCCGGCACGTCGCCAGGGAGCCGGCCGGGCCGCGCGCGGCACGTTCGTAAAACGGGTCGTCCCGTCATGACTTCTTCGCGGACTCCGCGTACTCGCGCGCCATCTGGTCACCGCCGCCCTGTTTCCAGGTGCGCACGGCGTCCTTGAGGGACGACGCGGGCGCGCGGCCGAACACCACGGCTTTCATGGCGTCGTTCATGTGCTGGCTGAGCGAGGCGCCCTTGGTGTCGTACGTCGGCGAGTACAGGTGCACGGCCGGGTCCTTCAGGAACATCGGCGCGACCTTCGTCTGCCAGTCCCAGTTGAGCTTGTCGCCGCCGGGGGTGCCCTGCGGATAGCACAGGACCTGCGGGCCGCCGACGGTGAACTGGATACTGAGGTCCATCTCGCGCTGCCCGCGGGTGCTGACGACGGGCGTGCCGCTCCGGACGGTGTAGTCGGGGCCCTTCTGCCCGTAGTTGATGACGAGCGACTCGTAGCTGCCGAACGGCGCGGACAGGTAGTCCATGGCGCGCAGGAACCGCTCGACGCGGGCCTTCGGCGCGTCCTTCTTGATCATGGTGACCGCGTAGGCGCCGGAGTTCTCCCAGTACAGCGGCTTGCCGCCGTCCTTCTCGAACGGCACCATCATCCCGAATTCGAGGTCGTGGTCGTCGGCGACGACGCCGTAGGCGCGGTTGCCCTCCTCCATGAGGACGAGCTTGCCCGCACGGAAGAGCGCGTCGTGCTGCGTCTTGCTCATGGTCGGCGCGTCCGGGTGGAAGTACCCCGCCTTGAACAGCTTCGCGATCGCGTCCATGGACGGGATGAACTGCTCGTGCTCGAAGTACGCGACGAACGAGCCGTCGCTCCTCTTCGTCCACTTGTTGGGGACGCCGAACATCATCATCAGGGTGTTGGCGAGCGGCACCCCGCTGTCCGTGCCGCCGAAGGCGTAGACACCCGCGCGGTGGTCGGTGACGGCCTTCGCGAGGGCCGTGAACTCCGCCAGGTTCTTCGGCTGCGCGTCGGCGCCCGCCTTCGCGATCACATCGGTCTTGGTGTAGATCAGCGTCTGGAATATCGGGTCGGAGCGCGGCACACCGTAGATGCGCCCGTCGAAGTAGGCGTTGGCCCAGCCGCTCTCCTGGATGCCCGCGAGGTTCGGGTACTTCTTCACCGCGTCGCCCGCGAGGTGCTCGCTCAGGTCGGTGAACTCGCTCTCGACGAGCTGCGGGAGCCGGGACAGCTGCACGTACATGGGCACGGACACGACCTCGGGCAGGTCGTTGCCGGCGACCAGGGCCGGGAACTTCGTCTGGAAGTCGCCCGAGGGGATGAGCGTGCCCTTGATGTTGAGCTTCATCTCCTTGTTCAGGAGCTGCCAGTACGCGTTGCCCGAGACGGGCGGCGCGGGCTGGCCGTACGTCATCGCGAGGAACTCGAAGTCCTTGCCGTCGCCGACCTCGGTGTGCACACTGCGCTTGCCGTCCAGCGGGAACGACGCGTAGACGTCCATCACACCGGTCGGGGTGCCCGCGTAGGTGGGCTTCGGCGCGTTCGGCCGTACGTACGTCGGCATGGCGGCGGACTTGCCGGTGCCCGGGGCGCCACCGCCGCCGCCACCGGCGGAGCCGCCGTCGCCGCAGGCGGTGAGGGAGGACAGGGCACCGCCGCTGACGGCCGCGATGGCCGCGCCCTTGAACAGGCTGCGCCGGCTGAGCTGGGGGAGCTTTGGAAGGTGCGGAAGCTGGGACTGAGTCATGTCACTCCGTGAAGGAGGGGGCTGAACGCGCGGGTTCAGCCCTTGATGGCCCCGGTGAGCATCCCCTTGGACATGTGCTTGGAGAGGAAGGGGTACGCGCACAGGATCGGGATGGTGGCGATGACGACGAGCGCCATCTGGACGGACTGGGCGGGCACAGTCGCCTGTCCGGGCAGGGTGCTGGAGGTGGTGGTGACACTGTTCTGGAGGACGAACGAGCGCATCACCAGCTGGAGGGGCCACTTGCTGGTGTCGTTGAGGTACAGCAGCGGGCCGAAGTAGTTGTTCCAGTACCCCACCGCGATGAACAGGCCGACGACGGCGATGACGGCCTTCGACAGCGGGAGCGCCACGGAGAAGAAGATCCGCCACTCCCCCGCGCCGTCGATGCGGGCCGCGTCGAAGAGTTCCCGCGGGATGTTCTGGATGAAGCCGCGCACGATGACGATGTTGAACGCGCTGACTGCCGTAGGGATGATCAACGCCCAGTAGCTGTTGAGGAGATGGGTCTGCTTGACCATCAGGTACACGGGGATGATGCCGGGCGCGAACAGCAGGGTGATCAGGACGTAGCCAAGCAGTCCGCGCTGGAAGAGGCTGCCGCGCCGGCTCAGCCCGTACGCGGCCAGCACGGTGCACAGCAGACTGAAGGCGGTGCCGACGACCGTGACCAGCAGACTGATCACGAGGGAGCGGCCCACCTGGGTGCCGTCGAAGACCTCGCGGTACGCGGCGAACGACACCGAGTCGGGCCACAGCACGTAGCCGCCGTTGGCGTTGATCTGCCGGTTGGTGGCGAGGCTGGTGGAGACGACTGTCAGGAACGGGAAGATCACCACGGCGCATATCAGGACAAGCGCCAGGCCCCTGAGGGCGACGGCGACCGGCTTGGGCTTGCCGAGCCACGCCGGCCTGCCGTAACTGCTGCTCATCGCTGGTAGATCCCTTCCTCGCCGAGGCGGTGGGCCAGCTTGTTCGCGGCGAGTACGAGCAGCAGGCTGACGACGCCCTTCAGGAGGCCCGCGGCCGTGGCCACGCCCCAGTTCCCGTCCACCACGCCGTTGAAGTACACGTAGGTGTCGAGGACTTCGGCGGCGCCCGGACCGACCGCGTCGCGCTGGAGGAGGATCTGCTCGAAGCCGACGGTGAGCGAGTCGCCGAGGCGCAGGATGAGCATCAGGACGATGATCGGGCGCATGCCGGGCAGGGTGACGTGCCAGAACCTGCCCCAGGCGCCGGCCCCGTCCACGGTCGCCGACTCGTAGAGCTGGTTGTCGATGGCGGCGATGGCGGCCAGGAAGATGATCGTGCCCCAGCCGGCGTCCTTCCAGATGCCCTGCGCGGTGAGCAGCAGCTTGAAGGTGGAGGGGTCCGACATGATGTCGAGCCCCTTGTGGCCGTGGGTCGCGAGGATCCGGCTGATCACCCCGCCGCCGCCGAGGACCTGCTGGAACAGCGCGACGATGATGACCCAGGACAGGAAGTGCGGCAGGTAGATGACCGACTGCGCGAACTTCTTCGCCATCGGCATGGCCACCGCGTTGAACAGCACGGCCAGCAGGATCGGGACGGGGAAGAAGAGGACGAGCTGGAGGAAGGTGATCTGGAAGGTGTTGGACAGTGCCGACCAGAACGCGGAGTCCTCGAAGAGCGCGGAGAAGTTGTCCCAGCCGACCCATTCGGAGTGGGTGAAGCCGAGGAACGGCACGTAGTCCATCCACGCGACGACGCTGCCGAGCAGCGGCACATAGGTGAACAGCAGCAGGACGATGGCCGCGGGGGCGGTCATGAACAGCAGGGGCGAGTCCTGGCGCAGCCGGGTCAGCAGTGATGTCGCCCGGCGCAGGGGCGGTTCGTGGGTCGCGGGTGCGTCCGGGGGCTTCGGGGAGCGGCGGCCACCCCCGAGTGATCTCAGAGCCCGGGGCAGCGCTTGGTTGACAGCCATGCGCACCTCTCATCGCGTCTCGTCGCGTCACGGCGCGCCGGACTGATCAGATACCAAAGAATGCAGGGAACGTACCAGTTGAACCAAAGCAATACAACAAGTAACCTCGCTGCAATCCGCAGCACACCGCGCGAGCCCGACACCGGCTCTCTCGACAGCCCAACTGGTCCTGCACAGAGCCTTGATGAAGTCGCAAAACCCCCGCTATGGAGCTGTTCCGTGCCTCCCTGGAGCGAGCCGCGAAGACCCGGGCGAGCAACCACGAGCGACTTCGGGCGACTTCGAGCGACTTCGAGCGAACACGACGGACTGTCTACACCAGACCACGTAAGACCACTTTGTCTCCGGAGGAGTCCCGACGATGGCGACGATCCTGACCAACCACATCGGCTACAACACGGCCGGCAGCAAGAAGGCGGTAGTCCTGCTGACGGGTCCGGCCCCGGACCGCCCGGCCGGCGCCGAACCCGCGGGCGCGGCGCGGCTGGTGGGCGACGGCGTCGACACACCCCTGGCCGTCGGCGCGCAACAGGCGGTGGACCGCTGGACGGTGGGCACGTTCCGGGTCATCGACTTCAGCCACGTGCGCGACGAGGGCGTCTTCCGCATCGTCTACGGGGACGAGCGCTCCGAGCCGTTCCGCATCGGCGGACGCGTCCTCCAGCAGAGCACGCTCTCCGACATCCTGTACTACTTCAAGTCGGTGCGCTCCAGCGGCGCCATCGAGCGCAAGGACCGCACCGCCGGCTTCTACCACGACGACTCCGGCACCACGGTCGACGCGCGCGGCGGCTGGCTCGACGCATCCGGTGACTACAGCAAGTTCCTCAGTCACCTCAACTACACACGCATGATGAACCCGCAGCAACTTCCCCTGTGCGCTTGGGCGTTCATGGAAGCACGGGACACCCTGACGCGCCGCACCCCGCAGTTGCTCAAGGCTCTCGGGGACCGGCTGCGCGACGAGGCCCTGTTCGGCGCGGACTTCCTCGTACGGTTCCAGTCCCCCGAGGGCTACTTCTACACGGCGATCTTCGACGCACTGACCAAGAACCTGGACGAACGCGTCATCAACGCGCCCCTGCAGGACTCGGTGCGCACCCAGCGCTGGCAGGCCGCCTACCGCCAGGGCGGCGGCTTCGCCATCGCCGCGCTCGCCCGCGCTTCGACCCTCGACGACCACGGCGACTTCACCTCCGCCGAGTACCTCGCCGCCGCCCGCCGGGGATTCGACCACCTGGAGGCGCACAACAAGGAGTACCTGTACGACGGCGAGGAATCCGTCATCGACGACTACTGCGCCCTGATGGCCGCCGTCGAACTGGTCCGCGCCACCCCGGACGCCGACCCGGCCCTGACCGCCGCCGCCGAGCGCCGCGCCCGGCAGCTCATGGACCGCCGCACCGACTCCGGCCACGGCTTCCACCACCTCGTCGGCGACATCGAGGGCCGCCCCTTCTTCCACGCCGCCGAGTCCGGCCTGCCCGTCGTGGCGCTGCTGCGGTACGCGGAGGTCTGCGCGTCCTCCCCCACCGCCGGTCAGGCCAGGACGACGGCGCTCGCGCTGATGGCCGACGCGGCGTTCCTCGCCGACGAGGTCGCCAACCCCTTCGGCTGCGCACGCCAGTACGTGCAGTCCACCGGCGCCGAGCCGCGCACCAGCTTCTTCTACCCGCACGACAACGAGACCGGCTACTGGTGGCAGGGCGAGAACGCCACCATCTGCTCCCTCGCCTACGCCGCCTGGCTCGCCTCCGAACAGGACGGCTGCGACGAGCCGTTGCGGGAACGGCTGCGCACCCTCGCGGAGGACCAGCTGCACTGGGTGACCGGCCTCAACCCCTTCGACTCCTCGATGATCAAGGGCGTGGGACGCAACAACATCGAGTACAAGCCGGATTACCCGAACGTCCCCGGCGGCATCCTCAACGGCATCACCGGCGGCTTCGAGGACGAGCACGACATCGCCTTCATGCCCGAGCACCACCGCGCCACCGGCAACGGCTGGCGCTGGACCGAGCAGTGGATCCCGCACTCGGCGTGGTTCCTGCTGGCGATGTCCGCCGCGCGCTGAGCTCCGAGCGCGCCAGGGGCGCCGGGGCTTCGGGGTCCCGGCGCCCCGGGTACCCGCTGTCGCCTCCGGCGCGGAGGAGCTGCCCGCCGTCCGGCGCCGCGTTCAGCCCTCGCGGCTCCGCGGCGCACGCCCCGCGGCACGGCCGGCTCCCGCCGCACGGGCCGCCCACGCCGCCTGGTCCGCGAGGAGCGACGTGAGGGCGTCCGGCGCGGAGAGGAACGGCGAGTGGTCGCAGTCGAGTTCGGCGCTCGCCATGGCCTCGGCCGCACAGGCGCGCTGCGCCTCGACCCGTACCGTACGGTCCCGCGCGCACACCACGTACAGCGTCGGCCGCCCGCACCAGGCCGGATCCGGTACCGGACGGTCCGGTACGGCGCTCCACATCGGGCGCCAGCGGCGCGCGGCCTCCTCGGCCGCCGCCTCGGGCGAACCCGAGTACAGCACCTCGCGCGCCTCGGGGCGCAGCACCACCGCGCCGTCCTCCCGTACGTCCGAGGCGGCGCGGAACGCGGGATACCCCCACTCGGGGCTCAGCGCGGCGGGCGAGTGGCCCGGCAGCGGCATCCGCGCCGCGACGTACACCAGCCGGTCGGCGCCGTGGCCGCCCGCCGAGACGGGCAGCCCGCCGTAACTGTGCGCGACGAGCACCACGGGGCGCCCGCCTGCCGCGGCGTCCCGCACCGCCGCGCGTACGGCCTCGGTGTCGTCCTCGTACGAGGTCAGCGGCAGATCCACGGCGAGCGCCCGCAGCCCGCGCCGGGCCAGCCGCTCGACCACGGGGGCCCAGCAGCCGCCGTCATGGTGTGCGCCGTGCACCAGCACGAGCACCGGCTCCCTCACGGCCGGGGTCCCGGGGCGCTCCCGCCGCCGAACTCCCCGGCCGGGTACGGATCGGGGTCCACCGGGCGGTTGTTGCGGTCGACGGAGAGGAACACGTCGTTCGCGACCGGGTGCCGCAGTTCCTCGGCCAGTTGCCCGATCAGCCCCGCCGTACGGGCCAGCAGCGCGAAGCCGCGCAGGAGCGGCAGCGGCAGATCGAGGTCCGCGAGGGCGGCGCCGCAGACACCCGCGCCGTTGAGCGGCAGCGTCCGGCCCAGCACGCGCGGATGGACGCGGCCGACCGCGGCGAACAGTTCCAGGTGCGGACCGAATACACCCTCCTCGCGGGCGATCGCCATCAGCCGGGGTGTGCGCGGGTCGCCCTGCTTGTGCACATGGTGGCCGAGCCCCGGTACGAACCGGCCGCTCTCGCGCCGGGCCGTGACGGTGGCGAGCGCGAGGGCGTCCCACCCCGCCTCGTCGGTGGGCAGCGGGCCCTCGTGCGCGTCCAGCACGTCGTGCAGGAAGAGTCCGGTGTCCTCGGTGACGCCGAGGAAGCGGGAACCCCCGCCGAGCAGGCCGGCCGCGAGCGCGCCCTGCACCGAGTCGGGCGCGGACAGGTAGGTCAGGCGCGTGACGATCGCGGTGGGCGTGAAGCCGTGGTCGGCGAGGGCGGCCAGCACCGCCTCGAAGACCCGGACCTGACCGGGGCTCGGACGGCGCTGGGTGGCCAGCCAGTAGGCGAGTTCGCCGAAGCCGACCTCACCCATGACGTCGGCGGCGAGGTCATGACCGAGCAGGGTGATCGCGGTGGGCGACGAGGCGCCGAGGGCGGTGGGGTAGCCGGGGCGGCCGTCTCCCGCGCCGTCCCGCTCGCCCTGCCCGGGGGTGGCGTCGGGCCTGCCGGGGCCGGGGCGCGTCATGCGTCCTCCCCCGTCCCGCCCGGCGTGCCGCGGTCCGCGGGCCCTGCCGGGTCGGGTGGCCCGCTCCGTTCGCGCGCGGGCTGCTCGGGGGCCGCCAGCCACGCGCGCACCTCGGCGCCGTGCTCGTCGAGTTCCGGTGGCGGCAGCTCGTACCGTGCCGGAGTCGCGGAGAAGGTGATCGGGTGCCGGGTGGTGGGCAGGGCGCGATCGCCGCTCCCCACCTCCACGACCGGTTCCAGGCCGAACCGTTCGGCCATCGCGAAGCCGCCGTCGATGGTGTTGATCGGCCCGCACGGCACCCCGGCCGCGACCAGCAGCTCGAACCATTCCGTGGCGCCGCGCTCGGCGAGCAGGGCGACCAGCACCGGCCGCAGCTCCTCGCGGTGCGCGGTGCGGTCCGCGTTGTGCGCGAAGCGCGGGTCGTCCGCGATCCCGGGGCTGCCCAGGACCTCGCACAGAGCGCGGAACTGGCCGTCGTTGGCCGCCGCGACGATCAGGTCGCGGTCCGCCGTCGGCAGCGGCTCGTAGGGGAAGACGCTCGGGTGCGCGTTGCCCATGCGGTACGGGACGACGCCGCCCGCCACGTACGCCGAGGAGTGGTTGACCAGCCCGGTCAGTGCCGACGACAGCAGGTTGACCTCCACGTGCTGGCCCCGGCCCGTCGCGTCGCGGTGCCGGAGCGCGGCGAGGATGCCGATGACGGCGTGGTTGCCCGCCATCACGTCGAAGACGGAGATGCCCGCCCGGTACGGGGAGCCGTCCGGGTCGCCGGTCAGGCTCATCAGCCCGGAGACGGCCTGCACCATCAGGTCGTAGCCGGGCACATGGCGTCCGGCGCCGGAACCGAAGCCGCTGATGGAGGCGTAGACGACACCGGGGTTGGCCGCGGCGACCGTCTCGTGGTCGAGGCCGTACTTGGCCATGCCGCCGGGCTTGAGGTTCTCGATCACCACGTCGGCCCGGCGCGCGAGTTCGCGGGCGGCGGTGAGGTCACCGGGATCGCGCAGGTCGAGGGCGACGGAGCGCTTGCCGCGGTTGACGCCGAGGTAGTACGTCGACACCCCGTCGCGTACGGGCGGCTGCCAGGTGCGGGTCTCGTCGCCCGCCGGGCTCTCGACCTTGACGACGGTGGCGCCCATGTCGGCCAGCAGCATGGTGGCGTAGGGGCCCGCGAGGACGCGGGAGAAGTCGGCGACCAGGATTCCCGTCAGCGGTGGATCGTCGGGCCCCGCTGTGTCCGCGCTGCTGTCCTGCATCTCGGCGCCACCCTCCTGTCCGGTCAGCGGACAATTGTCCGCCAGGGCGATATGACACCGCGCCCGGCATCCGCGTCAAGACACGCCGCGGCCGCCGGCCCCCGGCCCCGACCTCCGGGAGCGGACTTTCGGAAGCGGGCTCCGCGCCGGAGCACGCCCGGGCCCGCACGAGGCCCCGACCGCGCAGGGCCCTGCCAGGACCAGGCCCCTGCGCCCCGGGGACCCGGGCCCCACGCCCGCCGGGAAGCGGGCGCCGGGCCTCACGCCCCGACGGTCACCTGGGGTACGGCGGCCAGCCGTGCGAAGTCGGCGCCGATCTCACCCGCCGCCTGCAGCAGCAGCGGCAGATGGTGCTCCACCAGCCGGTCCACCGAGGTCTCCGCCGCGTGCGCGTTGACGTTCAGCGCGGCGATCACCCGGCCCTCGCCGTCGCGCAGCGGCGCCGACACCGACCGGATACCCGGCGCCAGCTCCTCGTCCGCGAGCGCCCAGCCCCGAGCCCGCACCTCGCGAAGCTCCCCGGCGAGCGCCTCGGGGCCGGTCGGCCGGGTGATCACGACGCCCGAGCGGGACGGCTCGGCGAGCACCCGCGCCAGCTCGCCGGGGCCGAGCGCGGCCAGCAGCACCTTGCCGAGCGAGGTCTGCGGCGCCGGGAAGCGGGTGCCGATCTGCACCGCCAGAGTCACGATCTTCGGGACCGCCACGCGCGCGACGTAGACGATGTCGGAGCCGTCCAGCTGGGCGATCGAGCAGGACTCGCGGGTCTGCCCCACCAGCCGCTCCATGTGCGGCCGCGCCACCTCCCACAGGCCCGAGGAGCGTACGTACGCGACGCCGAGGTCGAGCACGCGCGGTGTCAGCGCGTACCGGCCGGCGCCCGTGCCGGTGCCGGTGCGCACGTAGCCCAGCTCCTGGAGCGTCAGCAGGATCCGGCGGGCCGTCGGCCGGGCCAGGCCGGTCGCCTCCGCCACCTGGCTCAGCGACATCTCGGGGCAGCGCGCCGAGAACGCCGCGATCACCTCAAGGCCCCGGGCCAGGGCCTCGATGAAGTCCGGCGTGGTCCCCTCGCGCGCCATGGTGCGGCTCCTCTTCGCTGGCGGACGGCCCCTGCAGGTGGGCCGCAAGACCTTGACAACGTACCCGACAGGGACAATTGTCGGATCGCCTGACCGGCGTGCGGACAGATGTCCGCAAGACCGGCGGGCCACCTGACCCCCTCACCGGGGAAGCCCGTCCCAAGGGAGCGACGACGATGACCGAGGCCCTGCCGAGCCGCCTGCACCACAACGCCTATGTGACCACGGACCAGGAGGCGACCAGGGCCTTCTACGAGGATCTCGTGGGCCTGCCCCTGATCGCCACGTGGAAGGAGTCGGACGAGCTGTTCGGCAAGGTCCGCACGTACTGCCACACGTTCTACGGCCTCGGCGACGGCAGCGCGCTGGCCTTCTTCCAGTTCGCCGAGGAGGACGACCAGCGGCAGTTCGGCCCGAAGATGCCGCACTCGCCGTTCCAGCACATCGCGCTGAAGGTCACGGCGGAGGTGCAGGACGGCATCGCCGCCCGCCTGAAGGAGGCGGACTGGGAGCCGGAGGAGACGTACGTACTGGAGCACGGCTACTGCCGCTCGCTCTACACGCGCGACCCCAACGGGCTGCTGCTGGAGTTCACCCTCGACGCGCCCGGCATCGAGACCTCGGACGCGGAGCGGCGCCGCAGCGCGCACGACGACCTGAAGAGCTGGCTGGCCGGCGACCACACGAGCAACAACACCTACCGCTGACGACCGTTCGCGCGCCGCCGCACCGGCGACCTGCCGACCCGCCGCATCGCAGACCCGTCGACCCGCCGCGACAAGGCCACGGGGCTACGGGGGCTCGGGGCTACGGGGCTACGGGGCTACGGGGCTACGGGAGCACGGTGGACCAGGGCCCGGAGCCACGGCCCCGATCCGGCGGCGCGCGAACGTCGGCCCACGTGCCACAACGACGAACCGGCCGGACCGCTGGATGCGGTCTGGCCGGTTCGTCGTTGTCCGTGCGCCGTGCTCAGTGCCGCCCGGTGCTCGGGCGGCGCGCCGGGCCCGGGTGGCGCGCCACCCGGGGCGACGCGCCTACGCGGGATCAGGCCTGCGTGCGGTTCCGGCGGCGGGTGAAGACGACGGCGCCGGCGCCGATGACGACGAGGGCGGCACCCGCGGCGACGAAGGTGGTGGTCTGCGAGCTGTTGCTACCGGTCTCGGCCAGGGTCGGCGTGCTCGACACGGGCTGGGCGACCGGGGTGCCGGACGGGGCGGCGGTGTCAGCGACGGCCGGGGCGCTGCTGCTCGGCGAGGCGGACGGCGCGGTCGAGTCCGAGGTGGACGGGCTCGGGGAGGTCGAGTCCGAGGTGGACGGCGACGGGGTGTCGCTGACCGGCGGGCTCGACGGCGGGGTGGCCGGCGGGGACGTCGGCGGCGTGGCCGGGGGGCTCGACGGCGGGGTGGAGCCGCCGCCCTGGTCGCACTTGTCGAAGGCGCCGTTCCAGTGCGCGATCAGGTCGGTCGGGGTGTACGAGTCGGGGTAGTGCGGCAGGGCGCCGCTCTTGCCGTCGTAGACCTTGTTGTTGCCGTACAGGTCGATCTGGCCGAAGCAGTCCGACTTGTCGATGCCCTTGACCTGGAGGGTGGCCTGCTTGGTGCCCTTGGACAGGGTGGCCTGGTCGACGCCCAGGAAGACCTGGGTGCCGGAGGACTCCCAGCTGGGACCGTCGGCCTTGTACGCCGCGAGCGAGACCGGGTAGTCGCAGCCCTTGGTGACGTTGCCCGTGAGCTTGACCTGGATGCTGCTGGGAGCAGAACCGATCGTGTCGTTGGTGGTCCAGCTGTTGCCACCGTCGGTGGAGAACTTCAGCTGGACGGCGCCGCAGTGGCCCTGGCCCTGACCGCCCTTGTCGTGGGCGGACGCGGAACCCACGCCGGCGAGGGTCAGCGCCGCAGCCATGGAACCGACTCCGGCAGCACCTATCAGACGTCTGGCGAATGAACTCTGCACTTCGGTACTCCTGAATACGTGGCGGTGACCGGTTCCGAGCAGTGCTCACGTGCCCAGCACGCCGCGCCGCGGGCCTTGTGTCGCGCCCGGGTCGACGAGGAGCTGCCGCCGCCGAGGTAGTTGATGGTCCGTGCCTGATGGCCGGGGAAACGAGTATGCCGCAACAGCACGCACGTGACACAAGTGGCCTGCGGAAAACACACCATGACTATGTGTTGTTGAAGCAAAGCTGTGACAGAGGGGAAGGTGCAATCTCGACAAATGCCTCTCAACGGACGGGCGTCGACTCCAACCCACACAAGCGGAATTTTCCACTCCATGCTCATCGGGCCCCGCTTCCCCGGAGTCCCGGACCGGCAACACGCCCCAACCGTCACCGGATCGCACCCCTTTCCCTCCCGTCCGGCCGCCGCTCCTCCTCCGACGCGCCCAGCGGACCCCCGAGCGCCCCGGGGACGGCGTCCGATATCCGGCGTCCACCCCCACGAATCCGCCACAGCTCCACCACACACACCGAAACCCCCGGGAAGGCCACGACCGCACGCGCCCCGGGAGGGCCGGACGGACGGCGGAGCGGAGCACGGCCGCGGAGCCCGAAGTGCGGGGCCGAAGTGCGGAGGCCGAAGTGAGCCCGGCGGACGGCCGGGTGGGGCGCCGGGCGAGGTGGGCGGAGGGCCCAGTGGAGCGCATGCACGCGACCGGCCGAGGACCTGGCGGGCCCCGAAGCAAGGCCGGGGAGGACGGGAGGGCCCGGGGGGGACGGGTCGCCGCAGGTGAGCTCACGCAGCACCCGGACGGCGGTCGGGACCCGCCGGTATGCCGCCCCCGAAACCGCTCAACTCCCGTACAGGACAGAGAACTTGATCCTTTGACAGAACCGTTGACGGGCGCCGCGCCGACGGCATATAAACAGTCGCCCCGCTGAGAGCGCTCTCAGACCGCTCCCGGCAGGCCGAGGCTCAACTGGCCCCCACTCCCCTCCGAGGAGACACCCATGTCGAGCAGCAGCACCGGCGCACTCGTGCACCGGCAGCCCCCACGGCACCGGCCCAGACCCCTTGTCGCCATCATCGCCCTGGCCGCCCTCGTCGCGGCATGCCTCCTGGCACTCACGCAGGCGCCCGCCCACGCGGCGGGCACCCTGCTCTCGCAGAACAAGCCCGCCACCTCCTCCTCCACCGAGGCCCCCGGCACGCCCGCGTCGGCGGCGGTCGACGGAGACACCACGAGCCGCTGGTCGAGCGCCTTCTCCGACCCGCAGTGGCTGCAGGTCGACCTCGGCTCCACCTCCCAGATCAGCCAGGTCGTCCTCAACTGGGAAGCCGCGTACGCCACCGCCTTCCAGATCCAGACGTCCACCGACGGCACCAACTGGACGTCGATCTACTCCACCACCACCGCCACCGGCGGCGTCCAGACGCTCAACGTCACGGGCTCCGGCCGCTACATCCGCGTGTACGGCACCAAGCGGGCCACCCCGTACGGCTATTCGCTCTACGAGTTCCAGGTGTACGGCACCGGCGGCAGCGGCGGCGGCACCCCGCCCGGCGGTGGCGGCACCAACCCGACAGGCGACGCCTTCTGGGGCGACACGAGCTCCATCCCGGCCGCCCACAACATGATCGAGGTGAAGGTCCTCAACCGCACCAACGGCGCCTACCCGGACAGCCAGGTCTACTGGAGCTTCAACGGGCAGACGCACTCCATCGCCGAGCAGCCCTACCTCGACATGCCGGCCAACTCCTCCGGCCGTATGTACTTCTACGTCGGCTCGCCGACCAGTCAGTACCAGGACTTCATCGAATTCACCGTCGGCGGGGGCGTGTTCAACGGCAACACGACCCGGGTCGACGCCTGGGGCCTGCCCCTCGCGATGCGGCTGCACGCGAGCGACGGGTACGACGTCCAGGTCGGCGACACCCAGTCGCTGTTCGACGAGTCGCGCGACCAGGTCTTCACGGACTTCGTGGCCGCCGTGCCGCAGCAGTTCCAGGTGCTGGCCCGCTCCCAGGCCCCGTACCGGATCATCGCGCCCGGCAGCGACCCGAGCTTCCAGCCCGGCGGCGTGAACGCCAACTACTACACCGCGTACGCCCAGTCCGTCGGCGTGAACGAGACCACGCAGCACATCTTCGGCTGTGCCGGCAGCCTTGCGGGCGATCCGAACACGTGCGCCGCGCTCAACCGCCACGTGGCGACCCTGCCCGCGGCCCAGCAGTCGGATCCCGGCCAGTTCTACAAGGCGGGCCCGGCCAACTACTACGCCAAGTTCTGGCACGACCACGCCCTCAACGGCCTGGCCTACGGCTTCCCGTACGACGACGTGGCCGGCCAGTCCTCGTACGTCTCGCACGGCAACGCGCAGTGGCTGGAGGTGGCGGTCGGCTACTGAGCCGACCGACGCGCCGTGAAGGACGGTGGTGCCCGCGGGGACGGACCCGGCGGGCACCACCCGCGTCCGGTGTCGGGGCGGGGACACGGGGCGCCGGGCGGGGACGCGGGGCGAGGACACGGGACGCCGGGCAGCCCGGCCGGGGGCGCCCCCGCCGGACGCGTGTCCGTCGGCACGGCCCGGCCCTCCGGTGCCTCCCCCCTGCCATCCGCGATCTCCCGCGTCTCCCGCGACAGCGGCTTCTCCCGCATCTCCCGGACAGCGGCTCCTCCGGCGTCGCGGATGAGCACGCCGGCGCCCCCGCCGCGAAGAACACCGTCCACGACGGGGCCGAGGCCGTGACACCGCCACTGTCACCGCCACCGGCGGCCCATGGCGGCGGCCCACGGGCGGCGGCCGACGCCCGTGGCGGGCGCTCCGCCCCGGGTGCGAAAGAATCCCCCCATGAACGGCTCCCACTCCTCCCCGAGGACCACCCCCGCCCACACGACCGGCGGCACGCCCGCCGGCCGTTCCCCGAAGGACACGTTCATCACCGTCTACGGGCGCATGCCGGTCCTCGAAGTCCTTCAGGACACGGCGCTGCGGGTGGACAAGCTGGTCGTCGCGGACAACGCACGCGGCGACAACCTGGACCGCATCCTCCGGCTCGCGTCCCGGCGCGGCGTACCGGTCAGGGAGGCGAGCGCCCACCGGGTGAAGGTGCTGGCCGGTAACGGCAAGCACGACCAGGGCATCATCGCGGACGTGGTGGCTCCCCGGATGGCGCCGCTGGCGGAGTTCCTGGACCAGCCGGCCACCGACCGCGCGGCGCAGGGCCGGGGAATCCTGGTGCTGGACGGCGTGAACAACCCGTCCAACGTCGGCATGATCCTGCGCACGGCGACGGCCGCAGGGCTCGCCGGCGTGGTCCTGCCCCGGGTGGGCTCACCGAGCGTGGACCCACTGGTGATCAAGGCGTCGGCCGGAGTCGCCTTCCACGCACCGATCCTGCGCTGCCGTACGGCGGCCGAGGGCCTGGAGGACCTGTCGCGGGCCGGATACCGGATCTACGGTCTCTCGGGGGAGGCCGAGGGCTCCTTCTACACCGAGCGGTTCCCGGAGGACGTCGCCTTCGTGCTGGGCAACGAGACCGAGGGCATCTCCGACGAGGCGGAGCGCTGGGTCGACCGGTCGCTGCACATCCCGATGGCGGGCGGAGTGGAGTCGCTGAACGTGTCCAGCGCCGCGGCGGTCCTCTGCTTCGACCTGGTCCGCCGCGCCGAGGACCGCGCCGCGCGCGACTGAGGGGTGCGGGCGAACGGGTGCGGGCGGCGGGTGCGGGCGGAACGGGCGACGGGCTCCTCCCGCGACCGGCTCCGGGCCCTGCGGGCCGCCAGGGACGCGCACCCGCGGCACGCACCGTGCTGCGCGCCGAGGACGCGCGGCGTGGTGCGTGCTGCGTGGTGCGTGCTGCGTGCTGCGTGCTGCGTGCTGCGTGCTGCGTGCTGCGTGCTGCGTGCTGCGTGCTGCGGATCAGACCGTCAGCAGTGCCGGGCTCGCGGCCTTGTCGGTCGGCAGGAACGAGTCCGGCACCGGGTACTGCCCGAGCACGAAGTGCAGGATCGACGCGTGCATGGCCTCGACCGGCGCGATCGTCGCCGCCGTCTCGATGGCCGCCTTGCTGGTGACGGTGGAGACCGCCACGAGGTAGGTCTGCGCGGCCTGGTCCTCCAGCTGGAGGGCGAGTTTGGCCACCGCGCCGACGCTCGTGGCCTTGCCGAGGGCCGCCGTCACATCGGCCTGGTTCGACAGCGGTACGTTCGTGATCGCGGGCTTGCCGGCCTGGCGCAGCG